>NZ_JABUZG010000008.1 GCF_014897815.1 Psychrobacter sp. PG1 | reverse complement strand
CCGACCTTGTACCTAATATTATATATAATATGACTAACTTATGCAACCGTTATACACCAATAAAAAGAAAATAAATAAATAAAAAATAGCTCGACCAGCAGGGAGGGCGTAAAGGTTTAAGAAGGGGAGAGAAGGTAGGCTCAGAGAGCCAGTGAGAGGGCGCAGAAGCAGCGATAAGGGTTTAGGCTGGTGATAGTAGTAGAGAGTTAATGAGAGGCGTATACACTAAATAAGGAGCAGTAAATAAAAGTTGCGTCAACGCAAAAAAACACTTGTAAATGTTAGTCATATTATATATAATAGGTTTTATGAGGTCGGTAGGGTACTGGCCGCCCAGCCGTTAGGGTATTAGCGGCAAAGCTAAGGAATTTAAGATGACTATATCAAAAGCAGACGAAGCACGTAGCCAAGAATTAGAAATGCCTACAAAAGAAAAACCAGCAGTATTACCAAAAGGTATAGATCGTAAAATCATTAAAAGTAATCAGGTGGAATTTTTCGCTAATATGTGCCGTAACGGATCGGCTAGTGTTGTCATGGAGAATGTGGTTTGCAACTATGCAAGAAAATTAAGTGATGATTATGATAGCGGCTATTGGGAGTTTGTCGATCTAGGCAAGCATAGTCTTACTAATACCTTTTTTATGTACCCTGACAAGGAAGTGTATTTTTGTGCTAATGCTGATAATTATTCAGAGGGCTACCTAAGTGGTGAATTGTTTGGGTTGATTGTTAGCTTATTTGCTATCAATGTGATGGCTTGGAAAACACAAAAGGAGCTAAGAGATCATTTTGTGAACTTGTACCATGAAACCAAAGATAGAGTTAGTTTAAGCTTAAGTTTAATCGTTAAAAAATCAGATAGTCCAGAAGAGATATTAGAGGCGAGAACAGCGCAGCGAATGATCTATAAATTCCTAGACTAAAAAGAGCAAGGTAGAAAAAAGCCATTAGTTAATTCTAATGGCTTTTTTGTTGCGTTGACGCAAAATAAATAATAATATTTATTGATAAAGTTATACATACGTTATATAATATTATATACAAGGTCGGCAAGGTGCTGACTGTTTTTAATCTAATAATTATGGTGAAAGTTATGGTATTTGTTTTTTCTTTAGTATGTTCGTCTCTAATGATCTATTTTATAGAAGAAAACCCTAGCTATAAGGGAATGGCGTTATTGACTTTTATAGCTAGTAGTTTGGTGGGTGTGTGTTTGGTTTATCTGCATAGTAACATCGAAGAGCTTTATGGCTTATTAGCCGCCGTTGCAGCTATGCTAATTATTATATTATTACCTATGTCGTTTATTGTGTACGAGAGAATTAAAATAAAACATAAACAGAGTAAAGCGGTGTAGATAGGGTGTGAGGTCGGCAAGGTGCTGACCACCCAGCCGTTAGGGTATTAGCGGCAAAGTTAGAAGGTGGATAATATGTTTCAAACAGGCAAGGTACAGCTACCTAATGATGTAGTCAGCAAGGGATATAAAAAGGTAGGACGATTTAGACATGAACAAGTTTGGTATAGCAAGGAGCATGATTTTACAGGAACGGATCAAGATTTTATTGATAAGGGCTATGCATATCGGTATCAGGATCTAGGAGATTATAAGCGCATTGCAGTAAATTAATAAAAGGTTGATAAAGTTATATATACGTTATATAATATTATCTCAATTAAAGAAAATGATAGGACGAAGAAAATGAAAATTTTAATTACTGAAACGTTAGAAGTTAAACCCCTTAATATTGCACTGGATCAACAAGATACGCTGATTAGTCAATACACTGTAGATGGTGAGTTTAAGCGCATTAGTGATGATGATCAGCGTCTTGAACTTGTGGGTTATGCAGATTATGAAATGGCGCAAGAAGATTATGAGTGGTGGCGCGATGTTTGTGATCAGTATGATGACATGCACCAAATGGTTGAAGGATACGGCGAAAAGTATTCAGGGGGCTTGATTGAGCTAATCACAGAAAATTGCCATAGTACCGATTTTGGTGACATTCCAAGTAATACCATCCGAACTATTGAAGAGTATTTCGGGTATGGGGCTAATGATTCAGGTCATAAATTATCAAACTTTAGCTTTGTTGAAAATGCAAACGGCTTTATTAAAAACGAAGACGGATCAATAGATGCCAGCATAGACTTTATCGTTCATGGCGTTATCGTACCAACTGACGACACAAGATTTGAGGAAAAAACTGTAGTGGTTACAGTCAAGACATGGCGTGATAGTGACGGCAACTTTGATCTTAATATTGTTGATAATGAAACGAATAGGGTTGATAACAGCGCCTACCGTCATTTTGATAACGCTGGGGCGCTTGGCTGGATGAATGATTATTTGGTTGAAATCATTGAAAATGGCAAAACTGTTGACGGCAAAGGCGTTTATGAGATCTGCAAAGATATGATTGAAAGTAAGGAAGCCTAATGTTTAGCACTAATCATATTAGTGTCTTGGAAGAGGTGCAACCGTCATGGTTGCGTCTTAATCCAAATGAGATGTGATCCCTTATCAGTTCAAGCAAGATGTGAAAAAAGCCATAGTTAATGATGACGATAATTTTTTATTTTATATGAGAAAACATTTTCTAAAAATGTTATATTTATATCAACAAGGTTATACATAAGTTATAATTATGAAAAATCAAGAAAAACAAGTTGTTATCAAGTTTGATGGTGATAGAGAGGCTTTTAAAAGTCTAAGAAAAAATTTTGGATCAGGAAACCAAGAAATCATCGCAACGGCGCTGGGCTGGTCTGATCAGAACATAGTGAGCAGATTTGAGAATGGTGAATTTTCGCTTGATCCTAGAACGTTTACGCTGTTTAGCTTGATCACCAATAGCCACCCCAATTATAAGCTGTCTCAGCGCCAAGAGTTTTTTGGCAATTTGCTTATAGAGCCGCCAAGTTTGGGGGTTGATCGTCAGAAGGCTAGAAAAAAGGCGGGGCTAACTGGTCAAAAAATGGCTGATGTTTTATCGCTGAACAGTAAAACGATCATTTCAAACTATGAGAACAACAAGCAAAATCCTAGTTTGCAATGCTGGACGATGTTTTTACTTGTTACAGATCAGCACCCTTATTATGAGCTACAGCCAAAGGATTGATGATGAAGGTGAATAATATGTTATCTGCTTATAAAAAACTGACAGATTTTAATAAGACTTATAAAAATACCAAGCGAATCTATCAAGACATGCAGCAAGTTTATTTTAAGCATAAGTTTAAGGATGGGGTGTTCTGTCCGTCTTCTGAGATATATACCATAGCGCCCATATTTTTGATGGAGCGTGAGCGTAGAGGTATGGGTAATAAGGTGGTGAGCCACACTGATGAAAGGCAGCTATCTTTATTAACTTACTTTTGGGGGCTGCATGTATTTGGCACATGGCGCAATACTTTAGGGGTGTATCGTGTTGATCCTGATATTTTTGAAGACATTATCAGATCACCAATTCCTGAAGCGACACCAAGTAATATTTTTAAAAGATTGCCTGATTGGTGTGTTTATTTTGACATGCCCAAAGAGGCAGTTACCTTTAGAACAGAGGGTAATAAAAGCGTGGTGTGTGATGGTTTTTGGGCGGTGCTAGATTATGATTATGATGCTAATGACAATCACCAACTTGTATTAAATATCATCTTAAATATTCAAGGCAAGACAGATACTATCTACGACACTTATCAGCCGATAAGACTTTTGATTGATGATGGTTTAACGGTCGAAGAAGCTTATGAGAAGCTTTTTATTAGGGATTTTATTCATAACAATAAAAAAGACAACGAAAGAGCTAAGAAGGACATGCAGACCACAAAGCGGCTGCTTATGAGCTTGCTTTCAATGCTTTTATGGTTATGTGTAGAAGAGCCTGATATCAGTAATATTAAGGGCGAACCAATTAGCCGAGAAGACATTAAAAAAACAGGTGTGGCGATCAATAAAAAATCAGGTAGGTTTGTGCCACCTTCAACGCCAGTGGTTAGAGAGCTTGGAAAGCGGCTGGGTGGAGAGGTGAGGCAGTACCGTGATTGGGTAGCTAAGGGTAAGCCTGAAGGTGAGAAGTCTTTTGCTTACAAGGTGAAGCCTCATATTAGGCGCGGTCATTTTCATGGGTACTGGAAAGGAAGTGGTCAGAATAAGCAGTTTGAAGTGAAATGGCGCTATGCAACTTTTGTGAATTTCTCTACATAGCTTTTGCTTAATTTTAAATCTATTTAAAGAGAGAAAAAGGAAAAGCTATGAAAAAAATTGATGGTGATAAGCTTATAGCTGGCTTTATGAATATGGTAAATATAATAATAATATTGGTAATGGCAGCAGTGTTATTAGCAATATTATTTGGGTTTGGTTTATTCGTATATGATCGTTATGAAGTTCACAAACATAAGTCTTTGAAATTTGCTATAGAGACGACTTATATCAAAGATGGTTATTCTTATAGTGATAAAAAATCTGAATGTGTTATGTATGATCCTAATACAACCAATGCTATTGAGGTTATAAAATCTTTTAAGAAGAGCCATTTTGTAGAGAAACAAGATGGCTTAAAGCAAGAAGTAAGCGTAACCGATGATTGTATTTGGCTTTGGATGCCTAAAGCAGAAGAGATTTATAGATAATCTTAATATTGAAAGTTAATAATTATATGGCTGTCGGACGGGCTTTCCGTTCCAATGCCGTAT
>NZ_JABUZG010000069.1 GCF_014897815.1 Psychrobacter sp. PG1 | reverse complement strand
TCAAGTAAATCACTCTCCGATATAGTCGGGGCGGTTCACCCAGTTGCTCAGGAAGACTTATGTCACATTCAAGCAAACGATTGGCTAGTATTTGCTGGATACCCTGAGTACGCAGCCTAAGAGGTGTGATGTCTAAGATAATGTTCAAATGATAGCTATTGTTCCGACGATTTAAATTAATATACTGCTTAGTGTTACCTGTTACATCCTCACTTAACTGGAAAACTGACCTCCCAGTTAACATTGACAGTAGTAAATAACTAACTACTCTCTTTTTATCTCTATCATGACTAGATGATAATTCCTCAAAAAGCTGCCATAGATACGCAAAAATATTTTGTAATGCGAATAAAGGTAGAATCCTAACATTACTGCCAATAAGACGTTCGTTCTTATTGGCATGCTGCAGCTTTGAGCGCGTACGATGGTAAATCTGTTGCGGAGAATATTTTTCATGCGCTTGTAGTGATGTTTGCTTGAGTATCGTAAAATCTGGTAATCCAATATCTAATTTCTCGCGCACGACATCAATATCATTATCAGTTTTTAAAAACTCGATGACACTAATTAACTCATCACTATCATCGTCGACATCATTAAACGCAATGTACTCAATTTTTTCGTCATCAACCCGCCGTGTTACCCTACTTTTACGACCATTTATGGAAGTCCGCTCGATACGATTTTTGTTGTGCAGCACAAATTTTAATGCTCTGTGAACTTTAGCAAACTGATTGAGGTCAGGACTATTAATCTTGTCGAGATATTGCTTATATGCATCAATATTGTCGAATGTAGTGGCTATGTCTTTAGATTGCAACTCTACACACTTTTGCCATAAGCGATGATAAGAACTACCTTGTACTATCCACAAACGTGCAAAAGTAGTTATCTCAGTAATTCTGTTCACTAATTCACGATCTGAACAATATAGTAGTAATTGATATAGTTTGGATATCCAAAGCCACTCTGGTGCTGGATTGCTGATATCCAAATCTTTCAGATGGTACGTTGAACCTATAAATGCTGTTACTCTGAAATGATCGTTTGTTAATCTACCCGTACAACTCTTATAAATGGCTTTGAGTTCTATTTTTGATAAAACAAAATCCTTTTCTGTCTCTGGTAAAGATAAACTCATAAAACCCTGGCCTGACATTGCAGCCACAGTTAAAAAGCATTGCCTAACGCTTTGGTGGTTACCGACTAAATTAGGAATGAGTCCATCAGTAGCGCGCTCAATATCAATCTTCATTTACATTCCTTTGTATCAGCTCTTGAAAGCTCGGCATCCTAAAAATTGGGGATTTTTGTTTTGCATGTTGATAGTCAAAATGATGTCTATAAATACCTTTTCTTCGGCAAACATCCTCAATCGTCATCAATTTACCAAACAGCTTGCGTTGAATATCTTTTGGCATCTGAGCCTTTAATTGGTTATAGATATTAACATCTAACGGATTTAGATCTAAGAACTCTTCTAAAACATACCTCCATGACTCTAGGTTTATTGAGCTTATAGTTGGTTGAAGCTTCCTAACATAGAGAGCGGTATTATTAGTCATTCGCAATTGTGCTGAAAAATTTTTGTAAAAATAGAAACCTATTCCATCGTACCAAACATCAAGATTTACAGTTTGATCGTCTGAGTTAGCTATACGAGCCAGTGGAAAATATTCTACATAGAGTTTATATGCTGTTTTAGCTTCAGGGTGTACATACAAATTTAAAAAGTCTTTAGGAGATAAACGAGCATATTGAGTACTAGGCTTGGGTAGGTTTTGACTTTTTTCCATAATGCACCTTTAGCTTGTAACTCATATAAAGTAGCTGGCTTTGAAATCCGAAATATCACGTATAGACATTGGACAACTCTACTAGGGGAGAGTAAAATATGATTTAACAATTTTTTAGTCGGTGTCAAAATACCATAAAATCATGGTGACTATAAACGTGTGATATAAGTAATACTGTTCTTTTTTACACTATACATTGAGATAATAAAAAAAGCTACACCACATGTATACCATATGGTGTAGCTTATAATCTATTAATATGCATTTCTATAATTTTAGTCCGCGAGCCTTGCCAAGGTTGGGGTCGAGAGTTCGAATCTCTTTTCCCGCTCCAAATACTTAAAAAGCTTCACTTAACAGTGAGGCTTTTTTTTGTCCGATTTTTAAGGCCTGTAGAAGAGATTCCGAAATATCTTTTCTAATTCAGTTAAGTCTAGCTACTCAATCAAAGAGCCTATTTTCGGAGCGGTGCCCATTTGGTGCCCAAACCGTGCCCTGCCCTAAAACTGCATATGCGTATCTGACCACAACCTAGCTATTTTTGGTTCAAAAATCATCATGACACCTAACCTAGTAAATTTGGCCCTATGCTAATTTTTGAACCCAATCTCAATTCAGCAAAAAACGTGTTTCTCAGATGCTTAGTTTTTGGAAATACGTTTCAAATTTATAGTATTTATTACTGGTCTTCACTTAAAAAGCGATGACTACAACCTAACAATAAAAAATTTATTAAGCCTCGTAAGCATCTTTTGGCTCTAGTAAACCTTTAGCTAGAAATTTCCTATCACCTATAGCGACAGTTAATTTACTCTTCTAAAGAGTCGTCCTCACCAAGTTCATCTGGAACGTATTTCAAAATATCCCCTGGCGTTACTTCTAATACATTACATAGCTTGCTCAAAGTATCGAACTCAATTCTAGTCGTATCATCGTTATAGATCCTATGCAGCGTCGATTTACTGATATCTGTCATTCTCACTAAATCTGCCACACGCAACCTTCTTTCTGCCAAAAGAACAGGTAAGTTACATGAAATCACAATAAATTCCTTATTGGTAAGTAAAAAGTACTTGCCAATGACTACTTTTCTGATAATATAGTACTCGTTGGCAACAACAAAGTGTTTATTAAAAACTATTTAATACTGACTGGAGAACTATTATGTCACAGACTTATCTCACTACTCAAGAATTAGCCGATCGTATCAAATACGATGCACGTACTATCCGTAACCAACTTAAGGACACTGTTTTGATTGAGAATATTCATTACATACGCCCTTTTGGTGGTCGTAAGATTCTGTATGTATGGGAGCGTATCGAAGAGGATATGTGTAAGCCGGTGATGAGCGCTATTAACGGTATGGCACTTCAATAATAGAAGGAGGTTTATTATGGCTACTATACAAGGACGGTTTGGCAAACTAATTGCCGACTTCTACTACCTAGGTATACGTTGTCGAGAAAAGACTAGCTTGGAAGACAACCCAGCTAACAGAAAAAAATTAGCGACTGTTTTGAAAAAAATGGAAGCAGAAATAACCCTAGGCATCTTTGACTATGGCACCTACTTTCCGAAGAGTACGCGTTTAAAAGAGATGACAGCACTGGTTGATAGAGCGGAAGCTTGTATCAGTCGCAACCCTACCTTTAGGCAGTTTGTCGATATTTGGTATGAGGAGAGGAAGATTGAATGGCGACCGAGCTATCGGCAAAAAATAAAGATTATTCTAGATAAGTATCTCTTACCTGAGTTTGGTGGTAAAGCGGTACATGCCATAAAAAAACCAGACTTGCTGACCTTCCGTAGCTCTCTCGCCAAAGTTCGTTACGGTAAAGATGGTCAGTCAAGTCTGTCAGTAGCACGAATCAATCAGATCATGATACTTCTTCGTATGATACTAGAAGAAGCGTCAGATCGCCATGACTTTGAGATGCCTTATAAAAACATTAAGAATCTCAAACAAGCTCGTCCGGATGTGAATCCTTTTACACTTGCTGAGGTATGGCTAATTTTAAAGCATGTCCGCGTTGATTATAGGCCTTACTATACCATTCGCTTCTTTACGGGAATGCGTACCAGTGAGATCGATGGGCTCAAGTGGGACTGCATTAACTTTGATCGGCGTGAGATCAGTATACGCGGTGCGTTAGTGAATGGGGAGATGGGTCCAACGAAAACGTTAGGCTCACAACGCGATATTGCAATGTCACAGTTAGTGTATGACGCTCTACTAGAGCAGAAGACGCGTACGTACGGTAAGTCAGAGTTCGTGTTTTGCAACTCACAGGGCAATCCGATGGAGTACCGCAATGTGAATCGGCGGGTGTGGAAGCCAACCCTTGCCCTACTCGGTTTGAAACATCGGCGTGCTTATCAGACTCGGCACACTGCAGCGACGCTTTGGCTCGCTGCTGGTGAGAACCCTGAGTGGATAGCGCGGCAAATGGGTCACAGTAGTACGGAGATGCTGTTTCGGGTATACAGCCGCTATGTTCCTGATATTACCCGTCAGGATGGCTCAGCAATGGATAACTTGCT
>NZ_JABUZG010000084.1:257815-417171 GCF_014897815.1 Psychrobacter sp. PG1 | reverse complement strand
TGTAAGGCAGACGCTCTACCAACTGAGCTAATCACCCTTCGAACAATTGCTAAGCAATTTATTCAACATCAACTGAGCTCTAAGTTTGTCACTAAGCTCTGCTGCTGTGGGTGTGTATTATATAGATTTACACATGGCTGTCAAACAGTTTTTTAACTATTTTGAAAAATAATTGAAAATACTGTCTGAAAGTTATTATTAATAGTAGTCTAAGGCACGTGTTTACTAAGGTTGCTGCATAAAAACTTATTATGGTTAGTCATTGTTTGATGGTCAAAAACTACTATACTATTGAGGGTGTTTTACGACTCATGCTTTATTTTATGTTGATTGTTGGAGGCGGGCATAGAAAATTCCACTATTGAACAAACTTTTACGACCTGGTCTTGGGGAGACTTTGCAGGCTTGGGTCTGGTATTGCATATTGTTCTCATGATAGTAATGACGCTACGTGTTGTGTCAGTGCAGCGCAATATCGGTGTATCTATTGCTTGGATTGCTGTGCTCTATACCTTGCCTCTTTTTGGTTTCATCGCTTATATACTATTGGGTGAGCCGATGATAGGGCGGCGCTATCGTCAACGGGTAGACCAAGCAAGCTTATTGATGGATGATATGGCACGGCGTGAGAATTTGGTTTTTGATCAAGGACAAGAGCTGCTGTCAGCCAACTACCGCGGTGTCAGTCAAATAGGCACGCGTTGGACGGGGCTGGGCGTGTTTCCTAATCACAATATGCAGCTATTGACGGATCCTCATACTATCTTTCAGCGATTAATCGAAGATATCAATGCCGCTCAGAGTATTATCTTGATGGAGTTTTATATTGTTTATCCTAAAGGACAAGTACTAGAGGTGATAGAGGCGCTGTCAGCGGCAGCGCAGCGTGGTATTGAGTGTCATATATTGGCCGATAGCGTGGGCAGCTTTAGTTTCTTTAATAGTAGCGCGCATCGTACTTTAGAAAAAGCAGGTGTCTTTGTCCATCAGTCACTACCAGTGGGTTTATTTAAAACGCTATTTAAGCGCTCTGACTTGCGCAATCATCGTAAAATTGTGGTGATTGATGAGCACATTGGCTATATCGGTAGCTTTAACTTGGTCGATCCAAGATTTTTTAAACAAAATAAAAACGTTGGACAGTGGATCGATGTGGCGATACGCACGACCAGTCAACACTCTATTAGTATTACGACCGCCATGGCGATCGTGGTGGCCACGGATATTGGTGCGGAAAATAACGACAATCTAGACGCGCTCAATCAGCGAGTAAATGGCTATACTCGTAAACTATATGTGATGAACCCAACCATTAATGATTTAAACAGTCGGGTAAAGGTATTGGCTGGTGAGATCGACTATCATAAGCAGCCAAATATTGGCTCGACATCGATTGTGATACCGAAGATGCCGATGGTAGAAGGGGTGCTGGCGCAGCTGATACCCTCCGCACCGCAAGTGACTGCCCATGTGATTTACAATACATTGGTGACCGTTATTCATCGCGCCAATAAACGCATTCGTATTACCACACCGTATTTTGTACCTGACGAGGCGCTCTCGGGAGCATTAACGATCGCTGCCAAACGTGGGGTTGAGGTGACACTGATTGTCCCTGAAAAGGTGGATTCATTTCTTGTACAGCATGCGTCACAAGCCTATTATCAAGAGCTGCTCGAGGCAGGCGTGACGATTGCCTTGTTTAAGGGTGGTTTATTGCATACCAAAACAGTGGTTATCGATGATGATTATTGTTTATTTGGTACTGTAAACATCGATATGCGCAGTTTTTATCTAAATATGGAAGTGAGCTTGGCCATTTATACACCAGAGATGGTCGCTCAAGTGGCTGATTGTCAAGAAGTCTACTTACAAAGTTGCCGTTTTTTGAGTTTAGAGCAGTGGCAACAGCGCCATGGTGCAGAGCGTTTGTTTGATAATGTGGTACGCTTATTTAGTCCTTTATTGTAGCATTTTCAATTTTAGGATAAGGTAAACGACTGATATCAGTTTAGTGCCATGATGACCTTATTTTTATTACTATTAATTTATCCCGATAAAGGATGCGCTTGTCTATGTATGCATCGTCTGCATCACCTCTAACGCCCTTTGATTATATTGCAGCAGGCTATTGGCAAGACTTTCTAGCGGATCGTCCTATCGCTGGTGGCATTGCTTACGAGAGCGAGCTTCATGATTGTATCTTAGATGAGTCATTGGCCAGCTTACAGCGAGTCGATACGCTGCTGTCGCACATACGTCGTGAGATGGTTAAAACTGGTCGATGGCATGAAGAGACATTATTGCTCGATGAACGCTATCGTAACTTTATGGTATTTTTGGCATTTTATGCAGGGCGAGTATTGGCACAGCAATGGCAAAGTACGCCGCATTGGTATGGACAGTTTGAGTTACATAAGCGCTATCCTGAACTGGCTCTGACAACCGATGATTTTTATCAACATCTGGCGGTTGTCTATTGTCAGTCGGCTGATGCTAATAGCGTTACGTCATTGTTTTTTGCACTAGAGCCGATAGGGATGCGTCTATTTGGTCATATTGATCGGCCGTTTGAGGCGGTACAAGGCGGTCAAGTGGCGAGTGGTCTGTATCAAGCGGTTAGCGCAAGGTTGCCACATGCGCACGACAATCACGTTGCTAATTCGATCACGCCAGTCATTAATATCAGCACACCAAATACAAGCGCTAGTGTAGAGCACATTAAAACGGTTGATAGTCAGAAACCGTTAGAAAAAGAAGGGTTGAGTCATACGCCACATGCTGTGCCAGAATCTCAGAACCTGTCTCAGCAAGAGAACCAAACTAAGCCTGTGCTGTCTAAATCAGAAACAGTGCAACCTCATACAACCTCAGAAAATAGGGTATTAGAGCAGCCACTACCATCGTTAGTGCCTTCTCTTCAAGAATTGCCAACGCCCGCGATTTTTACGCAATTGCTCGTAGAGCTGGATAGCATAGAATTCGTTCAAACGGCTGGCAATAGCGAATATCAGCAAGCCCATAAAGTGCTAGAGCAGTTAGAACAGCATATTGCCAAGCAAAGTCAGCCGCGCACGCAAATGCGCTTTTCAGAGAGTCATTTAGCGACAAAAAAGCAAGCGCTATTAACACTACAAGAGGCGGCGCATGCGGGTAATAGCGCTGCCATGCTACATTTGGCAATGTATGAGTTACTTGGTGAAGGATTAACGGTTGATAAGGGTGCTGCTACAGCGTCAGGGGTTGAGTGGGTTAAGCAGGCAGCCAGCAAAAATGACAGTCGTGCGCAGCGCCTACTAAGCAAGATGTATTACCAAGGGGTCGGCGTGGCGCAAGATATAGACACTGGCAAATATTGGCTAGAGCAAGCAGCAAAGAATGGACACGCGGAAGCGGCGAGCGTAGTAGGGCAATGGCAACAGGCACAAGCGCTGATAACGACACAAAAACAAGAGCAACATAGCATGAAGCGCTATCAGTTGTTATTCGCCGCCATACTCGTAGTGGCAATATTGATTCTAATTATTGTCTAAAATATTTTATGGCAACACGCTGTAAAGCGTATTGTTAATCGCTAAATTCAGGTAGAATTGGCGCATTTTTTACCGTCACCTTACTATAGTCGATTTAATTTAAAGAGGTAAAAGGCAACCGAGTGCAGATGTATAGGTGATACTGCAAACGAGGTTAATGCCATCACTCTTTTATAGTGAATTGACTATATTATTTAAGCCATTACTAATCTGGGCAACTTTATGCCATCTTCTCCTATATCCTCTGATTGTGCTTTAGAAGCGACTGACCCAGTATCGTTGCCCAGCCGCACTGTTTATACTGCGCCTTTGTATTATCAGTGCGCCATTGGCTTACTTAAGCCGCTATATCGACTGCAAGTTTGGCAACGCTCACACAACCGCGACAACTATCAACAAGAAGTGGCGCAGCGTTTTGGCAAACAATATCCGCCGCGACCAGTGGCTAAAGTGACTAATGCGCAAACCGATAAAGGTGTTATTTGGTGTCATGCGGTGTCATTGGGCGAGACCAATACCGTCGCGCCATTATTAGATACATTATTGGCAGATGGCTATCAAATATGGTTAACCAATACCACGCAGACAGGTTTTGCTCGCGGTGCTAGCCGTTTCGCCGATGATATTGCTCAAGGTCGGATGAGCCATAGCTACGTACCTGTCGACAGCCCAACTGTGATTGAGGCTTTTTTGGCGCATGTCAAGCCTATCGCTGCTCTGTTTGTAGAAACGGAACTGTGGGCAAATATCCTAACCAAATTATCCGAACACCATATTCCCAGTATCTTGGTCAACGGTCGGCTGTCAGCGTCTTCTTTTAAAAGTTATCAAAAAATTGCTGCGGTCAGTGCCAGTATGATGAAAAATCTGACTTTGATTATCGCCCAAGACAGCGACTCAGCGAAACGCTTTCGACAATTGGGTGCGAATAGCGCGCAAATTCGTGTCGCAGGTTCACTCAAATGGGTAATTAATACGCCTCAAATTGAAGATAAAGCGGCTGATATAGAAGCTGATATAGAAGCTGATATAGAAGCTGATATAGAAGATAACTATACAGAAAATTCTAGCGTACCAAACCAATATTCTGAATCGGTCCAAGAGTCTACATTAGCAAAAGAGATGAATATCGCTGGTCGACCGATTTGGATTGCCGCAAGTACCCATAGTGGCGAAGAAGAGACGGCATTGTCACTGCATCAACAGCTATTGTCTCATCCCGCGCTCGCTGATGCGCTGCTTATCATTGTACCTAGACATCCTGAACGTTTTGATGAAGTAGCAGCGCTCATTCAAGCGTCCGAATTAACAATGGCACGGCGTAGTGCAGAAGATAGCATTCATGTAGACACACAAGTCTATCTGGCTGATAGCATGGGTGAGCTGATGGCGTGGTATAAGTTGGCAGATGTGGCACTGGTCGGCGGCTCATTAGTAGATGTCGGTGGGCACAATCCCGTTGAGCCAGCGAGTGTGGCAACGCCTGTACTCATGGGGCGCTATACGCAGTCTTGCCAAAGCGTGGTAGATAAATTGGCGGAGGTCGGCGCGTTATATCAGCCAAACAATGTTTTCTATCGTCCCGTTACTGTTAATACGGCTACTACTAATGATGATACGAGTCAACAATCCTCTCGTAAGAAGCCTGCCGCTAAAGAGGATGTAGCGCTCATTTATCAGCAGCTAGTGTCTTGGCTCAGTGATCTTGAGGTAGCGGAACAAGCAGGGCAAGCTGGCGCGCGAATGACGAGACAACAGCAAGCCGTACTGACCCGCCAATTTACCATGATTAAAGAGGTTGTCGAGCAGCATGCTATTCAACAACCAAGCCAAGAGCTGCTATGAATTGTTTATTATTACCCATTGAAAACTTCTCTTCGGATGCGGCATATATTGATGAATTATCACAAATAAATCACGTCAATAAAGTGCTAACAGCAAAAGTTGGTGATACGCTGAAAATCGGTCAAATGGGCGGTCATTTGGGCACTGCTGTGATTGAGAGCATCCGCTCTGATGCTATTGAGTTGCGTGATATTCAGCTCACCACTGCGCCGCCACCAAAGCTAGATTTGACCGTTGTGTTGGCACTACCGCGTCCTAAAGTGCTACGCCGCTTAATCATGGATATGACCGCGCTTGGGGTGCGCGATATTATCCTAATTAATAGCTATCGCACGCAAAAAAGCTATTGGCAAAGTCCGATGCTTGAGCGCCTTGATGAGTTTGTATTAGAAGGGCTGCAACAAGGGGTTGACACCATAGCGCCTCGTATCACTTTACAAAAACGCTTTAAGCCATTCGTGGAAGATGAGCTGGCAGGTTTGGTAACCAATCGAGCCATCGTGGCGCACCCGTATAGTGAGCTATCCTTTACACAGTATCTACAACAGCCGCCATCGTTAGGATTACCAAGTCTGGTTTGTATCGGTAGCGAGGGCGGCTGGATTGATTATGAAATAGCACTGCTCGCCACTCAAGGTTGCGCGGCAGTCACTATAGGCTCGCGTATCCTGCGTACAGAAGCCGCCGTCAATGTGATTTTAGGTCAATGGTTGCTGTCGTGAATCAGCAGATCATTGAAAGATAATTAAGACATGCCATCACTTAGAAAATCTATACATTACTCCATGAAGATCTATAAATTTATCACTTAGAAAGTGACAGTTGAGCCAAATTATCGGTGCATTTCTGAGTTAAACAAATGTATTGATAATTAATCTCATTTCTATTAGTATGTTGTTTCAGAGATTATCGCGTGATTGAACCTTATTGTTAGAGGTCTTTAGCGCCGTCTTATCTTATTGTCATCTCATCTATTTATCTCACCTTTTCGTAGCATCATTATGGGGAAAACCATGTCATTGAATGCCATTAGCGCTAACCTAACTTCTACTAAGCTTATCTTGCCTGTTGCCGTATTTGGCATGATGTTGGGACTGGCTGGTTGTAGCAATTCATCTACAACAGAAGAGAGCGTGGAGGCGGAGACATCAGCGGCGGCTACTGAGCAACCAGCTGCTAATGATGGTGCTACGAGTGAAGGTGGTCAAACGATTACTATTTATTCTTCGCGAAATGAGCAGTTGATTAAGCCATTGCTAGACCGTTATACCGAACAGACGGGTGTGAAGATTGAGCTGGTCACAGATAGTACAGGTCCGCTCATGGCGCGTTTGCAAGCTGAAGGTCAGAACACGCCAGCCGACATGCTGCTCACGGTTGATGCGGGTAACTTATGGCAAGCCGCTCAGCAAGGCTTGTTGCAACCAGTATCCTCTACTGTGTTAGAAGAAAATGTCCCTGCCAAATATCGTGATCCAAAAGGTCAGTGGACAGGGCTATCATTGCGTGCTCGTACGATCTTTTATGACCCAAGTAAAGTCAGTGCCGACCAATTGTCTACTTATGCAGATTTAGCCGATCCAAAATGGAAAGGCAAGTTATGCCTACGTACCTCTAAAAAAGTCTATAACCAGTCACTTGTGGCCAGTATGATGGAGCATTTGGGCGAAGAGAAAACCGAAGAAATCGTCCGTGGTTGGGTCGCTAACTTAGCTACTGACGTGTTCAGCGATGATACCAGTATGCTAGAAGCCATCGCTGCTGGTCAGTGTGAAGTGGGCATTGCCAACAGTTACTACTACGGTCGTCTGCTCGATGAAAAACCTAACTTCCCTGTGAAAATATTTTGGGCAAACCAAGGCACGACTGGTACACACGTAAATATTTCAGGTGCTGGTGTGGTCGCAGGTTCAGACAATCCAGAGGGTACGCTTAAACTGATAGAATGGTTGTCTTCTGATGAGGCGCAAGGTCTTTATGCCAGCTCAGACAAAGAATTCCCAGTAAAAGTAGGGGTTGATGAGTCAGAAATGCTCAGATCATGGGGTGAATTCAAAAAAGACGATATCAATGTGCAAAAGTTTGGTGAGCTACAAACCCAAGCCATTCAGTTGATGGACAAAGCAGGCTATAAATAAGGTATTGACAGTCATATCATTCTCAAAAATGACAATGCCTATCAACCCCGAGTATCAAGATTGATAGGCTAAATGATAGTCTTTATGTTCAAAGCGGACAGTGTTTTTAGCCGTATTTTTGAGTTTGGTATAATGTTGTAAGGTCTTTATGCGTATGACACGGTAATAATGATATGATCAAAACGCCAGACGCGTCTGCACGTCAAAACGATACAGTTAATGATAGTGCTAATGCCAACAATATGGATAATCATAATATTGATGGAAAGCAGACTGTCAGCCAAGACCACGCCGTCCGTAAACGTATTATCTCAAAATCAGTCTTAGGACTGATTTCGTCGTTTATGCTTTTGCCAATTTTGATTGTGTTGCTATCTTGGACGCAGCCAATTGCCGATATCTGGACGCACATGGCAGATTATGTGCTGCCGCAAGTGCTTAAAAATACCGCGATTTTATTGCTGATGGTAACAGTCGTGTCTGGCACTATTGGCACCGCGCTTGCTTGGGTAACCAGTATGTACCGCTTCCCTGGACAGCGGTTTTTTTCGTGGGCGCTGATGTTACCGCTGGCGATACCTGCCTATGTATTGGCGTTTGTCACCATTGGTATTGTTGATTTTAGTGGACCATTACAGACAGGTTTGCGCGACCTAGGCTTTGATGCAGCGATTCCTTCGATCCGTAATGTCTGGGGAGCAGGTTTGGTATTGTCCCTAGCGTTTTATCCCTATGTCTATTTGCTGGCGCGTCAAGCGTTCTTATCGCAAGGAAGGCGAGCGATTGAAGCGGGACAAATGCTGGGCTTAAGCCGTAGCCGCGTGTTTTTCCGGTTGGCATTACCACAAGCCTTGCCGTGGATTATTGGCGGACTATTGCTTGCCAGTATGGAGACCTTGGCAGATTTTGGTGCCGTGTCGGTCTTTAATGTTGATACCTTTACCACGGCTATTTACAAAGCATGGTTTGGTTTCTTTAGTTTGACCACTGCGGCACAATTGGCAGCTTTGCTCATCGGTGTGATCTTTATTGTGGTATTGTTTGAGCAGTATTGGCAAACCAAGCGCGGCAATAATGTGACTCAAGGCAGCAGTCAGCGTTTTGATGCCAGCACGCCTGCGAAATTGGGCATGACATTGCTGTGTACCTTGGTATTTGCTGGCGCTTTTTTAATCCCATTTTTGCAGCTCATCTACTGGACGGCATTGAATTTTCGCCAAGATTTTGATGCGCGCTATATTGATTTTGTGACCAACAGCCTCATGATTGCTAGCATGACCACGATTTTTATTGCCTTTTTGGCGATTATCATTGCGTGGATTAAGCGGCAGTATCCTGATAAATTGACCAAGCTCATGACTACTTTGGCAAATTTGGGTTATGTGGTGCCGGGTACAGTATTGGCAGTGGGCATCTTTATCCCAATTGCTTGGCTAGACAACCAAATGATTGTCTTTGGGATTACCACGCAGCAAGTATTATCAGGCAGTGTGATTGTGATGCTATTGGCATTATCGACGCGTTTTATGACGGTGAGTTTTCAGCCAGTTGATCGACAGCTACAGCGACTAACGGTCAATCAAGAAGCGGCTGCCAAATTACTGAGTGACAGTCCTTATCAGCGCTGGCGTCAAGTGATGTTGCCCGTTATTAGTCCAGGAATATTGACTGGACTATTGATGGGGTTTGTTGAAGTCATGAAAGAGATGCCGATTACCTTAATGACGCGTCGCCAAGGCTGGGATACGCTGGCGGTGCGGGTGTTTGAGATGACCAGCGAAGGCATGTGGGGACGAGCTGCATTGCCCAGTTTATTGATTGTGCTGGTTGGGCTGCTGCCTGTTTGGATATTATTGCGTCAAAGCGATAAGCAAGGTTAATGTATTTTTAGAGTCAATCTGCATTATCCGATAACGCTCCATTTTATGATTGTTTTCACTGTTTTATCTATGGGTTTTATTTACTAATAGCTAACTGGTACCGTCTATGTACACTGATTCAATGAAAGGCTCAGCAGACTCTAAATCAATCAATGCCAAGTCAATAAAGGCCAAGGCAAGACTGGAGCATATAAAAAAATTACCAGTTGCTCAAGTTAAGACGCCGCCCGCCCAGCCTAGTAAGTCTTTAGAAAAAAGTAGTGCCTTTAGCCAAGATGTTGAGACAAATACTGAGGCAGATACGGCTACTAGTCCTTATTTTAGTGTGCAAGATTTAATCGTCGGTTATGACGATACGATTATCGTCAATGGTTTGTCTTTGGAATTGAAGCAAGGCGAGATTGGTTGCTTTTTGGGTTATAGCGGCTGCGGCAAGACCACGGCACTAAGAGCGATTGCAGGGCTGGAACAAAGCCGTGATGGTACGGTTCTCTTAAACAATCAATGTCTTACTGATAAAACTGACCGCAACTCGTATGCAGTAGCACCCGCCAAACGCGGTATGGGCATGGTGTTTCAGGACTATGCGTTATTTGGGCATTTGAGCGTGGCAAAAAACATCGCTTTTGGTCTGAATAAATGGTCTGCCGCTGACAAAAAAGCCCGTGTCGCTGAGATGCTAGAGCTGGTTGAATTGTCTGAGCATGCTGACAAACGTCCAAATGAGCTGTCAGGTGGTCAGCAGCAGCGGGTGGCACTAGCCCGCGCATTAGCGCCAAAGCCAAAACTATTACTACTCGATGAGCCGTTTTCTAATCTAGATGTGGTGCTACGTGAATCATTGGCAATGAATGTTCGTGATATTCTTAAACGCACCAATACCACGGCAATATTGGTCACTCATGATCAAAACGAAGCCTTTGCACTGGCTGATAAAGTGGGGGTGATGCATAAAGGTAAACTGGTACAGTGGGCAACCCCAAGTGAGCTATATCATGAACCAATCAGTCCTTTTGTCGCTGAGTTTGTCGGCGAAGGTGCGATGATAGATGGCATCATCAAAGAAGGCCATGTTGAGACGGCATTAGGCGATATTTATCGACGTATGGAAGTGTATGATGAATCAGGGTATCCACAGTATTGCGAGTACGATTATCCTAATGGCACACCGATTAAGGTGTTGGTGCGCCCTGATGATATCATTCATGACGATGAGAGCAACCAAACCGCTTTAGTCGTTGGACGCGTATTTCGCGGTGCCAACTATTTATATCGCTTGCAACTTGACGACGGGCAAACGGTATTGTCTTTAGTCGCCAGTCACCATAATCACGAGATTGGGTCACAGATTGGTATTTTACCTATCTTAGAGCACGTCGTGGTATTTGATGAAAAAGACATCAATGCGACGACTTGGTCAGAGTATGATAGGTCAGAGAGAGTTGATGAGACAGAATAGTTGTTATAATCAAAGCATTTATAAATGATTAGGAAATTAACCTCGCGACATGCACACAGCATGCTATTTACGCTTGGCTGCCTTGTATCTACTTTATACCTGTTTTAAACTGCGGTGACTATATTGATTAAAACTCCCTCCAAAAAACAGGTGCTTGCACTTACGCTTATCGCGTTGCCAATATGTGCAAATAACGTCCCAACCATTTATACGGCTCTAATTGCGAGTAGCGCAGCTCCATGCGTATCACGGCATCTGGGTCATTGTGTCCACCACGCTTAAGCGGGGCATAATCATGGAATACGCGCAGACCGCTGGTGCGTATGGTCTGATAATGATGCGCAGTCAACCAAGATTCAACTTCTTCTTTGGCGACAGGATGGTTGGGCGTGAGGCTTTTTTTGTTATCAGCCTTATATTCTGTATTATCAAGTAAGTTAAAATTACCCATGATTAGGTTGCGATAATCAAAGCTTGCTGGGTTATAAAAGCATAAAGATAGCGCACCATTATCCGCTAATTGCTGATCAAAAAAGTCCATCACCGCAGCGGGCTCTGCCAACCATTCAAGCAGCGCATGACACATGATTAAATCAAACTTTTCACTATTTTCTGTACCCAACTTTTCTGGCAGCTCCTGATAGGGGCAAACGTACCATGTGATATTCAGGTCTTCGTCTATCTGCGCGGCACTCGCTTTCGCTTTTTCTAGCATGTTGGCTGAGATATCATTGATGACCAATGTATGACCTTGAGCTGCCAGCTCTATTGCAATCTGTGCTAGCCCTGCACCCACATCCAAAATACGTAAAGGTCGCCCAAGGCTTTCACTCATTTGCGCGCTATATTCAAAGATATCACGGCGTAGCACCGCCAATCGAATATCGCCTTTTAAGCCACCGTAGACCTTTTTTTCAAAATGATCCGCAATCGCATCGAAGCTACGATCGGCACGTATATCGCCTGATGCGTCGATTGGTTGTGTCAGATCAGCCGATTGGTTGTCATGTTCTTTGATACTTTCATTATTGGTTTGCATAAAGCGCTATCTGTATTAGGATGGTATTTTGGAACATCGTACAACAAAGACAAAATCTAAGCTAGGCTTGACGCCAATACTAGCTTTACCATAGCGTCAAAGATGCCATTAAATACCTGTTTTCCAGTAGCTTTTCACAATATTTTACGGTATAAGTAGTAAGGTTTAAGAAACAATTATTGAGTAAGTTTTATTGGAAATATCTGATACTTCACTGTATTCAATAAAAACCGTTCAATAAAAAGAGTCTGCCATACTGAAATTTTTTATTGTCAAGGACTCTCAGCAAACGTCTGATCTACCACCGCTAAGGACAGCAACCATGATCGTATCTAAATCTACTACCGCTATAAATAACAAATCATCTAGCAGTACCCATCAATCAGTATCCATTATGACGGGCAAGCCTGTGATGCTGCGCTGCCTATTATCCGTCGCTATTGCCAGTAGCTTGCTGCTCGTCGGTTGTGGCGATGACAATGACTTTGATGCTGTCATAGGCTCTGACTCTGCGACGTCAGTTAAATCAATCAGCTCATTTAACACCGCGCAAATAAATACCCAGTTCGGTCTTGATGGTACGGCAACCCCTGATGCCAAATGCGATATCAAAATCGAAAAAGTTAGCTATCCGACAGTAGGGGCAGCGGGTGAGCGTACCAACGCGACAGCAGCTTTGATGCTACCAAGTGGCGACAGTGCTGACTGTCAAGGCGATCGACCTATCTTGCTGTATGCCCATGGCACAACTACGGACAAAGGCTACGATTTTAGTCAAGTCGCCAATCCTCAAAATCCAGCAGCTGGTGAGGCGACATTAATCGCTGCCAACTTTGCCGCTCAAGGCTACATCGTCGTTGCACCAAACTATGCTGGTTATGATGAGTCTGATCTTGATTACCATCCATACCTTGTGGCTGAACAACAAGCCACTGACATGGCTGATGCATTAGACAGTGCCCGTACCATCATTGCAAGACAACAGCGCGCTAATGATCCTGACTACACCAACCTTGATGACTCTGGTAAGTTATTTATCAGTGGTTACTCACAGGGCGGGCATGTGGCGATGGCAACTGCAAGAATGTTCGAGCAAAATGATGAGCCTGTCACTGCCATTGCACCTTTATCAGGGCCTTATGCACTGGCAGCGTTCGGTGATGCAATATTTTCGGGTAACGTCAATATCGGCGCATCGCGTTTTGCACCGCTACTAGCATCTGGTCTCCAAAATGCGTATGGCAATGTCTATAATAGTACTGCTGATATATTCACTGCCAACTATGCAAACACACAATTACCAAGCTTATTGAGCTTTGGTGAGTTGGTCGCTGCTAATAAACTGCCTGATAATGCGCTGTTTGAAAAAGATCCTGAAAACAATCCTACGCTTGATCTTCTACCAGCGCCTACCGTTCCCTTTGCCTCTATTGGCTTCGCGGATGATAACTATCTGATCAAAACAGACTTCCGTACCGCTTATGTCGCAGATGCATTACAGAACCCTGATAGCCTAATCGCGATGACAGGAGCATTACCAGCAGCCAATCCACAAAACAACTTGCGAAAAGCCTTAAAAGCCAATGATCTACGTGGGTATGTACCAAAAATGCCAACTCTGCTATGTGGTGGCAATCAAGATCCAACGGTTTTTTATGACCTAAATACCAGTTCAATGGCTGCTATTATTCAAGGGAGTGTCGCACAAAATCCAGCCCTTACCGTTAACGTGACAGTATTAGATGTTGATGCGACGACAGCTAATGATCGTCCTGATAATTCTAATGTTCAACTTATTGGACAGGCGTCCATGAACCAATGGAATATTAATTCTGTAGTAGCAAGTGTTCAAAGTAACTTTGTTCAAAATCTTCAACGCGTAGTAGCTGCAGGAGCAGAGCAAGGCATACCTGCAAGCGTTGCTGTATTGGGCAACTATCACGGCGGTCTGGTCAGTACGGCTTGTACGCAAGCCACACGTGAGTTCTTTAATCAGGAATTTAAACCTGCTTAATAGAGGTCATTTTAACCATAAAAAATAGCCTGACTATCGAAAAAACTGTATCCACTGGATGCAGTTTTTTCATGAATATCATTTAATCATCAATAAGAGAAAAATATGAAATCGATAATATTATCACTAATTGCCTGTGTCTTTATCACAGCTCCGATCAGTCAAGCACAGGCTAAGAATACACCTTGTTCGGGCAAAATGGGCGGCGTATCTCACTGCTCAAAAGATGGTAAATTTGTTTGTAAAAACGGCAAAATCAGTCAATCAAAACAAGTATGTCGTTAAAGTTGTTTTTACCCTTGTTATTAAAGTGAAAAAAACCGCTAATCAGCTGTTTTGCTTAATTTTAATAACAGCCAGACGCCCCTAAATCAGCAAATTTGTGCTAAAATAGCTTCTTTAATTGAACATTATTTTTAACAAAAACCGTATCACTATTTTCCTATTGTTTTGCACCTTTGACAGTGCTTTTTTAGGGTCTATATTCTGATAGTAGCTGCGCATTGATGCAGCTATATTTTTGTATAACCCATGAGTATCTTGAACAAACGTGTCAACATTAGAAAAACAATGTGAGTGAAGGAGTGTATATGAGCGAATCGGTCAGTCCTATTGGCATCGTAGAGGAACTAAAGCAATCCTATCTGGATTATGCGATGAGCGTGATTGTCTCGCGTGCGCTGCCTGATGTGCGTGATGGGTTCAAACCTGTACACCGCCGTGTGATGTACGCCATGCACGTGCTATCTAACGACTATAATAAGCCATATAAGAAGTCTGCACGTGTCGTCGGCGATGTCATTGGTAAATATCACCCACATGGCGATAGTGCGGTCTATGATGCCATTGTGCGTATGGCGCAGGATTTTAGTTTGCGTTATCCGATGGTTGACGGTCAAGGTAACTTTGGTTCGATCGATGATGATCCTCCGGCTGCCATGCGTTATACCGAAGTACGTATGACCAAGCTGACGCATCAGATGCTTGCTGATTTAGACAAAGATACGGTTGATTGGGAAGACAACTACGATGGTTCTGAGCGTATGCCTAGCGTCATGCCAGCGCGTGTTCCAAACTTACTAATCAATGGTGCGACTGGTATTGCTGTTGGTATGGCGACTAATATGGCGCCGCACAACCTGACAGAAGTGATTAATGCTTGTTTGGCTTATGCCGAAAACCCGCAAGTATCAGCTGAAGAGTTGATGTCACACATCTCAGGTCCTGACTTTCCTACAGGCGGTATCATTTATGGTCGCGCTGGTATTTTAGATGCTTATCGCACGGGTAAAGGTCGTTTGCACATCCGTGGTCGCTATCATATTGAAGCCATGAGTGATACGGGTGTCAACCGCGATCGTGAGCGTATTGTCTTTACCGAAGTACCTTATCAATCTAATAAAGCCAAAATGATTGAGCGTATCGCAGAACTCGTACGTGATAAAAAGATTGAAGGTATTAGCGAGATTCGTGACGAGTCTGACAAAGATGGTATGCGTATCGCCATTGATTTGCGCCGTGGTGAGACAGCTGAAGTTATCGTTAATAACTTGTTCTTGCAAACGCCGCTCGAATCAAGCTTTAGTATCAATATGGTAGCGCTCGATAATGGTCAGCCAAAATTATTAACTTTGCGTCAGCTGATTGCCGCCTTTGTACGTCATCGCCAAGAAGTGGTGACACGCCGTACGATTTATGAGTTAAACAAAGCCCGCGTACGTGGTCATTTGCTCGAAGGTTTGACCGTTGCATTGGCAAATATCGACGAGATTATTGCAACAATTAAAGCCTCTGCAAACCGTGGTTTGGCACGTGAAAGCTTATTAAATAATACGTGGGGTTCAGGTAGCGTGGTGGCGATGCTTACTGCTGCTGGTAGTCAATCTGTGCGTCCTGACTATATCGAAGGCGAAGATCCTAAAGCACCATTTGGCTTGATTGAGGGCGAAGAACGTTATCGCTTATCACTTGAGCAGGTCAACGCGATTTTAGATATGCAGTTGCATCGTCTAACGGGTCTTGAGCAAGACAAATTGACCGAAGAATATCAGGATTTGCTACGTGAAATCGCTCATTTAGAGTCTATTCTTGGTGATTTTGATAAGCTAATGACCATTATCTCCAATGAGATGATTGAGATTCGTGATAACTTTGGTGATGAGCGCCGTACCGATATTATTGACTCACGTACTGACTTTAACCGTGAAGATTTGATTCCTGAACAGACGGTTGTCATGACGGTCTCGCGTACTGGTTATGCAAAAACTCAGCCGATTGACGATTATGTCGCGCAAAAACGTGGCGGTAAAGGTAAGTCTGCAACCGCAATGAAAGAAGATGATGTGATTGATCATTTGGTGGTGACCTCAACGCATGCTACCGTATTGTGCTTCACGGATAGCGGTCGTGTCTTTAGCTTACGTGGTTTTGAAGTGCCGATTGCCAGTCGCGGTGCTCGTGGTCGTCCATTAGTGAATTTAATTGGCTTAAATCCTGATGAAACCGTCACTACGATACTGCCAATTCCGAAAATAGTGGAAGAGTTATCGGTAAAAGGTGAGGCGTCAACAGATGCTCTAATAGATGGGGATGATGAACTATTAGACGACAGCACGCAAGCAGAGCCACCTTTTGTGTTCTTTGCAACTGCCAATGGTACGGTGAAGCGGGTAGAGCTTAAGCAGTTTGCCAATATTCGCTCGAACGGCTTGATTGCGGTTGGACTAGAAGAGGGCGATAAGCTAGTCAGTGCTCGTATCACTAATGGTAGCCAAGAAGTGATGTTGTTTGCATCCAGTGGTAAAGCCATTCGTTTTGATGAAAATGATGCGCGTGTGATGGGTCGTACGGCTAAAGGTGTCCGTGGTATGCGTTTGGCGGCTAATGAGTCGATAAAATCATTGGTGGTGATCGAAGATGATGTACGCGAAATCCTTATTGCTTGTGAAAACGGCTTTGGTAAACGTACCTATATCGATGAGTTCAATACCCAGAATCGTGGTGGCGGCGGTGTAATTGCTATCAAAACCAGTGAGCGTAATGGTGCGCTAGTAAGAGCCACTAAGGTTGACTCTACAGACGATATTATTTTAATCTCTGATAAAGGTACATTGGTTCGTACGCCCGTTGAGCATGTCGCTAGCTCTGGTCGTAATACGCAAGGTGTGACGCTGATTCGTCTATCAAAAGACGAGAAGCTGGTCGCTATGGCGCGTGTTGAGCATGAAGAAGGTGACGATGAGCTGGTTGATGCCATGAGAGAAGACGGTACATTTGATGTGGCAGGTCAAGAGCAGATAGATATCGATGCAGCTACTGGCAACACAGCAACGAATGACGTTATGGATATTGCTACTGACAATGAATTAGATGTTGATAGTACAGACGGTGAAAACACAGACGACGAATAAATGTCTCAGTAGTTAGCTTTTTGATCTAGTCTTATATGATTGTTCTATAAAAAGCCTCTGACGTTATCGTCGGAGGCTTTTATTTTTTTCTGTACGTCATCTATTGTTAGAGTCTGCCTCTAAGTTTCCGCTGCTCTAATTTTTTATAAATAATGCCCATAAAGTTCTATTTTTTAAGGCTGTTGTTATGCTCTCGACCAATCAAACTTTTCAAGGAACCCTTGCTTCGATATCATCGAGCTTTTTATTTTCGATGATGTTTGTGTTTGGGCTATTTATGCTGCCTTTGACAGGTACGCAGGTAGCCTCATGGCGCGTGCTCATGATGCTGCTAAGTTTGCTATTGTTGGTCAGTTTTACCAAGCAATGGCAACACGTTTTTGATTATCTCAAAACCTTAAAAACTCCGAAAGAGTGGCTGATATTTATTTTGCCCACACCGATTTTGGGTGGTCAAATTTGGCTATTTATGTGGGCACCAGTCAATGGCTTTGGTCTGGATGTCACCTTGGGCTATTTTTTATTACCGCTGGTGATGATTGTACTTGGTCGATTTTTTTATCACGAGCATATGAGTGCGTTGCAGTGGGTGGCCGCGCTATGTGCAGCCTTAGGTATTGGCTATGATATCTTTCAATATGGCTCAGTATCTTGGGTAACGTTGTTTGTGTGCTTGGGCTATCCACCTTATTATCTATTGCGGCGTAAACTGGCTGTGCCGCCTATCACAGGGCTGTTGTCTGACTTGGCTTTGTTAACGCCAGTGGTGCTCATTATGTTGTATTTTAGCGGCGGCTTTAGTACGGCAGCACAGGACATCAAGTTCTGGTATTTATTACCACTGCTAGGAGCCTTTAGTGCACTGGCGATGTCCTTAACCATGATTGCCAGTAGCAAATTACCTGTATCATTATTTGGGGCGCTAAGCTATGTCGAACCTATGCTGCTGTTTGTTTTATCCATCACTGTTCTAAGTCAAAGCCTCGATGAGGGCGGCTCTTTGTTCATGTATGGTATGGTAAGTTTGGCGTTACTGGTGATGATCGCTGATAGTATAAGAGGTTATCTTAAGCGCCGCCGTGACAATCATTTGCATGGCTATCGAGAGCCACAAGTGGGCGGGTTTCCGCCGCGTCGTCGTTTCATAGATCAGCGTATTGATGGGGTTTTAACCGCGCATCGTTTTCGTAAGATTCGGCGCTATCAAAAAAAGATGGATAGAATACAGCAAAAAATCGAGCAGTTGAGTGCAAAGTAAGATGCTGAATGGGTAGGTGAACGCTTTAGTAAAGCAGGTGTATTGCTTATCTATTCTGACTTTGACATAATACCGACCACAAGATAAACACGATATATTCCAAGTATTTATCTCAATATTATATGATTATGTTGTAGATAACAGAGTTTATAGATCAAAAAGCCTTCGACGTCCGCGTCGGAGGCTTTTGTTTTTTTCTAAAATTGCCAAGGACGTGCGCTCATTTTTCAAGGTTGTCGTTATGCTCACCACGAATCAAACGTCGCAAGGTACCATCGCTGCAGTGGCAGCAAATTTTTTATATTCATTGCTATTCTTATTTGGTCTATTGATGCAGCCGTTGTCAGGGACGCAAGTCGCTTCTTGGCGCGTACTGATGATGCTATTGAGTCTGATGCTGCTGATTAGTGTGCTTAAGCAGTGGCAGCATATTTTTGATTATCTCAAAACCCTAAAGTCGCCCAAAGAATGGTTTTTATTTATCATACCGACACCAATATTGGGCGCGCAAATCTGGATATTTATGTGGGCACCTGTCAATGATTTGGGGCTTGAGGTGACATTGGGTTACTTTTTATATCCAATGATTATGATTATGGTTGGTCGGTTTTTTTATAACGAAGACATGAGCTTGTTACAATGGATTGCCACCATTTGTGCAGGCGCAGGTATTGCTTATGATGTCTTTCAGTACGGCAGTATTTCTTGGGCGACTTTATTTGTTTGCTTGGGTTATCCGCCCTATTATCTACTGCGTCGTAAATTGGCAGTGCCGCCGATCACAGGGCTTATCTCTGACCTTGTTTTATTGACGCCAGTGGTATTGATTGCTTTATATCTCAATGGCGGGTTTGCGCTGGCGATATCTACCGATAAGTTTTGGTATCTGTTGCCACTGTTAGGCATTATCAGTACGGCTGCGATGTCGTTGACCATGGTTGCCAGCCAAAAGCTGCCCGTCTCATTATTTGGCACC
The DNA here is from genome assembly GCF_014897815.1 of Psychrobacter sp. PG1. GTDB lineage: Bacteria > Pseudomonadota > Gammaproteobacteria > Pseudomonadales > Moraxellaceae > Psychrobacter. The sequence goes on along the minus strand of NZ_JABUZG010000084.1, from coordinate 397,619 downwards.
TTATGCTACCTTGAGCCGATATTTTTATTCATATTTTCCATCACGATTTTGCATCAAAGTATCGATGAGGGAGGCTCTTTATTTATGTACGGCATGATTTTTGTCGCGCTGTTGATGATGATTGTGGATAGTGCGCTTGGTTACTTGGCACGTAAGCGTGATGACCGTTTGCATGGTTATAATGAGCCACAAGTGGGTAGCTTCCCGCCACGTCGCCGTCTGAAAAACCGCCGTATTAAAGGTGTATTAACCGCGCATCGTTTCCGTAAAATTAGAAAGTATCAGCAAAAAATACATAAGATGACACGCAAAATTGAAGAGCTGCATTCAAAGTAGCGCCTGCCAGCAAGTCGATATAGACTTGACTGAGCGGGCAATGTTTTTCGTCATTACTCTACACAGTTTCTGTGTTAAAGAGGCATTAATTACGCTATTATCGATAGCATTGCTGCCACGCTTAACAACGTTTATTAATAGAATGCGTGGCACCAACTATACATATTACGACTTATTCACACGATAACTTATTCACATTATAACTAGGATGGTTTATGTTACACCTTCATCATTTAGCAAATTCGCGATCATTTCGTATTATTTGGCTGTTAGAAGAGCTTGGCGTCGATTATCAATTGACTTGCTATGAGCGCAATAAAGCATACCGTGCGCCTGACAGTTTAAAAAAAATACATCCGCTCGGTCATGCACCCATGTTAGAAGTAAATGACCGTGTGCTCATCGAATCAGGGTTTATAATCGAATACTTGTTGAAGCATTATGATAGCGAGAAACAGTTCAAGCCTGCGGATGATAATGAAGCGGCGTGGGAGGCTTACACGTTTTGGTTGCATTTCGCTGAAGCATCAGTGATGCCGCCATTGGTCATGCGTTTGGTATTTACCAAAGTGGTTGAGCAGTCGCCCATGCTCATCAAGCCTGTGAGCAAAAGCATTCGTAACCAAGTCGAAAAAAATATGATAAGCAAAAGTCTGGATGCTATATTGGCGATGATGGAGCAGCATTTGCAAGACAACCATTGGTTTGCAGGGGCTGAATTTAGTGCCGCTGATATACAAATGCATCTTGCGGTTGTGGGTGCTAATGCTGGTACAGGATTAGATAGCAGTAAATATGCCAATATCTTAATTTGGCTAAAACGCTGTGAGGAGCGCGATGCCTTTAAGCGTGCAGAAGAAAAGGGTGGTCGTTTGAAGTTCTAAAAGCGGCGGATTTAATCGTTCATAAATGACTAATTTAATATTAAAATGAAGGGTTTTGTTTATTCATAGACAAAACCTTTTTTAGGATAAGAAATGACAGACTTAAATAAATCGCATAACAAGCATACTGATGTTGATACTGGCATTGCTGCTAAGCCAGCGCTTGATACTACTGCTGACAATGTGAACCATCAGCAGGTATCTATTAAAGCATGGTCACAAAAATTGCTCGTGGTTATATTGTGTGTGGCCAGCTTTTATGGCGGCTGGAAATCTTATGAGTCCAATATGGTCAGTGAATGTACGGCCAATGGTGGGCAGATGGTTGCAGCGCAAAAAACCATGATGTGCCAATTGTCATAGCAGATAAGTATCATGTGTAAGAGAGGTAATCTATGTTGAAGCTGACTTTTTTGGGTACCTCTGCTGGTGTGCCAACCAAACAGCGTAATGTGACCGCACTGGCGATTGAATGCTTGAATCCTTATTTATCTGGCGCACAGCAAGGCAATCAACCACAGAATGCCAATCAAAATAAAAAATCGCGTCCATGGCTACTGATAGATTGCGGTGAAGGCACGCAGCAGCAGCTATTGCATACCAAGCTTTCTTTGCATCAGCTCCAAGCGATTTGTATTACCCATGTGCATGGCGATCATTGCTATGGGTTACCAGGGTTGTTGGCGAGTGCCGCCATGTCAGGACGCCGTGAGCCGCTGACCCTCATTGCTCCAAAAGCAATCGCGACATTGCTTGAAGCCATTACCTTAACCACGGAATTGTATTTACCCTTTGCTCTTAATTTTATAGCGATTGAAGAGGTGCTATCTGAGCAAAGTGATACAAACAAGGTGAATATCCTATTAAGCGACCAGCATCAGCTTGATATTGATATCACGCTGCTATCACATCGGGTTGCTTCTCATGCATTTGGTATCACGCAGACTATCCATCATCGCACGCTTGATACGGATAAACTGCTGGCGCAAGGTATTCCTGCAAGCGCACTATGGGGTAAATTGCAGCAAGGTCACGATGTCATCACTGAAGAGGGGCAGCAATTATGTGCAGGTGATTATGTCAATGATGACCTGTCACGAACGCGAGTAGTGGTGGCTGGTGATAACGATACGCCAGCGTGTCTCACTGCGGCGTTGGTTGATACGGATTTATTGGTGCATGAAGCAACATATACGCATGAGGTGTTGACTAAAATTCAAGGCAAAAATCCAGAGTTTGATCCAATGCATAGTAGTGCGCAATCGGTGGCGGGTTTTGTAGAAAAAAGTGGCGTAAATAATCTAATTTTGACTCACTTCAGCGCTCGTTATCAAAGCTTTGATAATCCTAATAGCAAGACACCAAATATGGCATACATTCGCTTGGATGCTGAGAGCGTTTACAAAGGTAATCTATGGTTAGCCGCAGATTTTGACCAATATATAGTCAATGGTGCAGCTGAATTGGTAGATAAACCTGATAATAACCACGTGCAGTATCTAGGCTCTGCACGCGGTCGTTAAGCACTGAGTGTCATCATAAAAATAACTTTTAATGAAGCTTACGATGGACTGTCTTCAGCTGCTAATCGTGTCTGTCCTATCCAGTAGCGGCTAAACTGATAAGCCACTCGTCCTGAACGTCCACCGCGCTCTGATGCCCAACGTAGCGCTGCTGCTCTAACGTTATCAGGTAGCGTCTTATTATTTTCTTTATTATTACTTTCTTTAACGTCATTTGCATTATCTAGATGGCGGTTTGGCGAAAGTGATAAATAATGGCGCACGATGTGTAAATAGGTATTTTGATCCATTGGATGAAAGGACAACCAAAGCCCAAAGCGATCAGACAGCGATACCGTCTCATCAATGGTTTCATAAGGATTAACCTCATCGGTTTGACCATTATAAATATTGACATTGTCTTTCATTAGCTGGGGCAATAGATGACGGCGATTACTGGTCGCATAAACCAATAACTTGTCTTGCTCCGAATCTAGCGAGCCGTCCAATACGCTTTTCAATGTCCGATAACTTTCATCTTGACCGTTAAACGCCAAGTCATCACAGTACACCACATAGTGACAACCACACTTGGTCGGCAGTGCATTAATGGCGGCGCGTATCTTATCAAGCACGCGCAGGTCATCACGGGCAATTTCAATAATGCGCAGTCCCTCACTATGATAGGCTTGTAGCAATGCCCGAATCAGCGATGATTTGCCAGCACCACGTGTCCCTGTCATTAAGACATGATTGGCAGGATAGCCCTTTAGAAATTGCCGTGTGTTTTGTACCAGTTTTGCCTTTTGGGTATCGATACCGTGCAAATCATCTAAACTTAAAAATAAGTTCACTGCCAATGGCTCCAAATGTCCATTATGACCACCGACCCAGCGATAGGCGAGCTGTGCAGGGTCAATCTCGATAGTTGGCGTGACTTGCTCTTGTAGATACTGTCCGAGTAAATCCAATAAATGGTCGGGTAGGGCGTAATTCGTAACAGGCTTAGTGGATTGGGGCATAATACTCAGTCGCTCATAAAAATTAAAATGACGTTCGGCATACTAGCTATATAGAGGTATCACTTTACCATGAAAAATAGTGCCAGTAATTCCTCTAATGCAAAAGCGTGTGCAAAACAAGCATTACAAATGCAAGCGCAGCAAATGTTGCCAACATTGACTACGTTATTCTCAAGCTTGAATTATAGCGAGATTTCGCATCAGCGCATCAGCCAGCAAGCTCAGAATAACGAGAATGACTTTCAAGGCTTGACGCGTGCCCAGCATCCACAATTTGGTCGAGTGATGATTAAATGGCAGTTAACGGCTGCTAGCAATCAAAATTTGGCTGGCTTAACCCATGAAATCGGTGTTCTAAAATCTATCAATAATTTATCAGCCAATCAAAATAGATTTCAAGACAGTCTTTTTGCTATTGCTCCGCCAATGCTCGCTTATGAAACTCTAAGGGTACAGGTACTAGATCAGTTTTCGCAGCTGACGATACTCACCATGCCATATTATCCCAGTGGTAGCTTAGCAACTCAGCTTAATGTTCGAAATCATTCGTTATTAAATTCTCAACGAAAGCATCATTTTATGGTGCAATCTGCGCACCTTATCGCCACTCTACATAGCGCTGGCTGGCTACACAATGATATTAAGCCTAGCAATATTTTGCTAGATGATTTTTTGCCAAATCATGTGGATGATAGCTGTATCAAGGCTGATTTATTGTTAACCGATTTTGCCTTAGCAGAATGTCTTAACGCCCCAATTTTGGCAAGTCCTGCTGGTACACCTGCGTATCTTGCCCCTGAACGCTGGCAGGGACAGAGTGCAACAGTACAAAGTGATATCTATGCGTTCGGTATCATGATGGTTGAAATACTAACAGGCAAGCGACCGTTTCAGATAAGTGCTAACAGTAATGACAAATTAAAAGCATGGGCGATTCAGCATTACCAACAGCCTATTCCAACCTTGCCGTTAAAATATAGTCACTATCAAGGTATCATTAATAAAGCATTGGCAAAGCGGGTGGAGAGAAGGTATCGGAGTATGGAGCAGATACTTTTAGATTTAGAAAATATTGCCAGGTAATGGCTCTACGAAAATAAATCGGAAAATATAAATCCACCACACTCTAAATACAAAAAGAACAGACACAAAAAAACCTGCTAAAAAGCAGGCTTTGATATTTGGTCAAAGATGTACTATCCGAAAATGGTGGGGCTGGAGAGACTCGAACTCTCACACCTTGCGGCGCCAGAACCTAAATCTGGTGCGTCTACCAATTCCGCCACAGCCCCATTTTCCGTTACTCTATCATTATTAGCGTTTAAACTCAAACACAATATAGACAGTTAACTGATTCGGTAGTGCGTCTCAGTGGTTGGCTATTATATAGAGTTTGAAACGTTTGGCAACCCCTATTTGCAATTATTTTTGAATATTTATCATTTATTTTCACTTATATTTATAAGTTATTGATATTAATGATATTTAGTCTTATGAATTTGCGCCTTTAATAACGATTATTTTGTCCTTCTTCTGAAGAAATATCTAATTGCTGTAATTTACGTGTCAGGGTATTGCGCCCCCAACCGAGTAAATTAGCAGCAGCGATCTTTTTGCCACCACTATGGTTGAGCGCTGCCGTCAATAAAACGCGTTCAAACTCAGGGGTTGCCGTCTGCAAGATATCGGTTTCTCCTGTTTGTAGAGATTGCTTAGCCCAAACAGCCAGCGCTTGCTGCCAACTGGTAATGTTAGAGGTCAGCTGACTTTGTGTAATATGGTTTTGGTTATTTGTATCCTCACTATACAAGTCTTGTTCTAGATGTGGCTCTAGGTTAGATGGGATGTTTTCTAGCAGCTCTGGTGGCAAATCATCCACCATCACGGTGTCGCCTGTGGCCATTACGGTCAACCAAAGGCAGACATTCTCAAGTTGGCGGACATTGCCACGCCACTCAAAAGCCTGCATGATGTGTAGCGCTGTCGGATGTAACTGTTTCTCTGCACTATTCATCTGTTCAGCAGCGCGCTGCATAAAGTAATGGGCTAATGCTGGAATGTCTTCAGGTCGTGTCCGTAATGGCGGCAGGGGCAAGCGAATTACATTGAGGCGATAAAACAGATCTTCACGGAATTTGCCTTGTTTGACCAGTTCTTCTAAGTTTTGATGAGTAGCGGCAATGATGCGTACATTCACTTTGACCGGCTGCTGTCCACCGACGCGAAAAAACTCACCATTGGCCAGTACTCGTAGCAGCCGAGTTTGGGTACTATAAGGCATATCGCCAATTTCATCTAGAAATAATGTTCCACCATCCGCTTGCTCAAAACGCCCTTGTCGCGTCGTCGTCGCACCAGTAAACGCTCCTTTTTCGTGACCAAATAATTCAGATTCAATCAAATCATGTGGAATGGCGGCCATATTGAGGGCAATAAAAGGTTGCTGGTGACGCGGTGAATGCTGGTGCAACGCACTGGCGACCAATTCTTTACCCGTACCTGATTCACCAGTAATCAAGACAGTAATGGGTGAGTGTGCCAGTCTGCCAATGGCACGAAACACCGTCTGCATCGCTTGTGATTGCCCAATGATGCCACTTGGATTGTCATTAACGCTGATGACCGGTTTAACTTTGATTTTAGGGCTGGATGTTTTATTGGTTTTGCTGACCAGAGTAGCCTTGTTAGCAAGCTTGGGTCTGGTATCAGGTTTTACCTGCATATTGGGTAAAGTATTTGATGGATTTTTGGTAATGGTCTTCGGAGCAGGTTCAGCTGTTGAGTTTGCTACCGCCGCTGCCAACATATTGGGTTGATAATTAATGGCTTTATAAATCGTGACGACTGCATCATCTAAGTCAAAAGGTTTTGGCAGATATTCAAAAGCACCTGTTTGATAGCTATTAATAGCAGAGGTGAGGTCGGAATGCGCCGTCATAATGACAATGGGAAGCTTAGGGAAATGCTCATGTACCCAATCACTAAAAGACAACCCGTCCATCATGGGCATACGAATATCAGTCAATATCACATCGGGCAACTGAGCGGCTGATTCCTGCTGTTGCAAAATATCGTTGAGGCGTGTCCACGCCGCTTGCGCTTGGGTAAAGCTAATAACGTTTAAGCCTGCATCTTCAAAAGTATCTGCCAATACCAAACGCAGGGCTGCATCGTCATCGATAAGCCATAACGTTGCAGGGTTAGCATCGGGCGCATTATTGACCGTTACTTTTGTAGCTTGATTATCAGGTTCTCGTTTATCAGACTCTTGATTGTCTGATGTTTGGGCAGAGCCTTGATTGTCGCTGTTAGATGTGGCGTGGTCATTATATGCAGTCATTTATCAGGCCTAATAAGCAAGTGATTCAGGGTGATTGTTTCATAGGTTAGGTCATGGTTTCTAAGCCTTGGGTGCTGGCTGTTTTAAGCATGGTGCGCTGGCTGATTGAAAGGCAAGTACAGCGTAAAACTGGTGTGTTGATGGTTATGATTATTTTTGACACTGTCGTTAAGGTTTTTTGATTGCTGGGAGCTTACGTCAATCATACCATGGTGATGACTGATGATATCTTGCACGATAGACAATCCTAGCCCCGTCCCTGCGGCACGGCTGGTCACCATTGGGAAAAATATCTGTCCGATCAATGCTGGATCAATGCCTGAACCGTTATCGGCAATATTGATTTGTAGCACTCGCTTGTGCTGTTGCCCAGCAATGGTATGTTGAAAGGCAATGCGGGTTTGAATGTGCAGCGTTGGCTTATAACTGGCGCTGTCGTTATTGCTCATTTGTGAAGTGACAGGTTGTTGCGCCTTAGGCTCGGACAACTCTCTTTGCTGCAGCGTTTGCTCAAACTCAGTCATCGATTCACAGGCATTATTAATCAGATTTAAAAACACCTGTATTAGCTGATCTTTATCAGCGCATAACTCAGGCAGTGACAAATCATAATCGCGCTGTAGCGTCACTTGCGGATATTGATTGACGACCAAAGATAAAACATGCTCCAGTGGCTCATGGATATTTAGCGTTTGCCAATTTGGTAATTGATTGGAGCCAAGGAATTTCCCAATAAGGTGGGTTAGACGATCCGTTTCTGAAATAATAATATCAGTATAATTACGCAGTTTTTCAGCCGTTTTTTGCAGATGGCTATTTGGGTTTACCATAGGGTTTGTACCAATAATAGCAGGAGGAGCACTATTAAGAGGCGAGGTGTCACTGAATTTGATGAATTGCCGCTGTAATAATTGCGCCGCCCCGCGAATACCAGCAAGCGGATTTTTGATTTCATGAGCGACCGAGCGCAGCATATGACGGGCAACATTATATTGCTGCTGTTGGCGTTGCTCCTCTGATATACGACTTTGGCGATCCTTGCCCCACATCTCAATAATAAAATAAGGTTGCTGCTCATAAATGACAGGGGTCACGCTATAATCAACTGAGAATGATAAATTACCATTTAGCGGTGTGCTGATAAGGTGATCATGATCGATAAAGGGTTGTTGATACTGCTTTGCTTGCTGAAATCGTTCTTTTAAAGAGCAAGTTTGTTCATGAGTATCTTCACCACTACTTTTATCGACAGTTACATGGTTGTCAATGTCATGGTTGCTATCGGCTGATTTCAACGCTTTGGATGCTTCGGATGCAAGCAGGGTCAATATAGACTGACCCAGTAAGCGTCCACTACTAATAGCGAGTAGTTGTTCGGCTTGGGCATTTAGCCAAGTGATCGATAAATCATCATTGATCCATAAAATAGCGGTGAACAAATGCTGTGACATAAATGCTAAGTCAGGTGTCGGTTTTACAGTTGTCAAATGGGTTGTCATGGCTATTGCCTAGAATAAAAGAAGACGCGATATAATATTTAACCATAAATCAACACTATAGAGCGGCAAAACTGGCGATTTTTGCAAAAAAAACGTACAATGCGCACAGCCAATTTATCTCTAGCAAGGTCAGCCATGCCCAACACTTCTACCGAGTCGGTTAATACGACTGTTACTACTTCACCGTCAACTTCTACACCAACAGATCCTATGTTAAAAGACACTGTCACCGTTTTTAATCCTGCCAAACCAAATATAGCACAAGACAATCAGGCAGATGTTAGTCAAGCAAACACTAACCAACCTTACCATCATAAAGCCAACCACAATCAAAACCGTAGTGTAGCCCAAAGTAGTGATGTAATGACTGCCAATGCGACTGCTACGATGCCAGTTAGTGCAGCGCCAAAGATTGGATTTGTGTCACTAGGTTGCCCAAAAGCCTTGGTCGATAGTGAGCGCATTATCACTGAGCTTAGCCGTGATGGTTATCAAGTGGCGAGCGATTATGAAGGCGCTGATTTAGTGGTGGTCAATACCTGTGGCTTTATCGAGTCTGCGGTACAAGAGTCGCTTGATGCCATCGGCGAAGCGATTAGCAAAAACGGTAAAGTAATCGTTACTGGTTGCTTGGGTAAAGAAGCGGACAAAATCCGTGAAATGCACCCAGCCGTGCTAGCTGTAACTGGCGCTCATGCTTATGATGAAGTCATTAGAGCCGTTTCGCTGCATGTGCCCAAGCCTGACCGCAGTCAGGACGCTGGTTATGATCCAAAGATAGATTTGATTAATGAAGCGGGTATCAAATTGACGCCAAGCCATTATGCTTATCTAAAAATATCAGAAGGTTGCAACCATCGTTGTACTTTCTGCATCATTCCAAGCTTACGTGGAGACTTGGTTTCACGTCCGATTGACAGTGTGATGAATGAAGCGCTGGCGCTGAAAAATGCTGGCGTGAAAGAATTGCTTATTATTTCGCAAGATACCTCTGCTTATGGACTGGATTTGAAATATAAGACCAGTTTTTGGAACGGTATGCCGCTGAAGTCGAAGTTTTATGACTTGTGCCAAGCCTTAAATGATTTAGGCATTTGGGTGCGCTTGCATTATGTCTATCCATATCCGCATGTCGATAAAGTGGTTGAGCTAATGGGCGAGAAGAAGCTACTGCCTTATCTCGATATTCCGTTCCAACATGCTAGCCATCGCATCCTAAAAGCGATGAAACGCCCAGCGCATAGCGAAAACACCTTGGCGCGTATCCATGCATGGCGTGAGATTTGCCCTGATATCGTCATTCGCTCAACCTTCGTTGTGGGCTTCCCTGGCGAGACAGAAGAAGATTTCCAATGCTTGCTCGATTGGTTAGTAGAAGCTCGCCTTGATCGTGTTGGCGCGTTTACCTATTCAGAAGTCGAAGGCGCAGTGGCTAATGACCTGCCAAATCATGTGCCAGAAGAGATTAAGCAAGAGCGCTATGAGCGTTTGATGACGCTGCAACAAGACATCTCAGCGCAAAAGCTACAAGAGAAAGTCGGTAAAACCTTGATGGTATTGGTCGACGAAATTGATAGTGAAGAGGGCGTTGCGATTTGTCGTAGCTATGCTGACGCACCAGAGATTGACGGTCATGTCTATGTCGATGAGATTACCGCTCAAGTTAAAGTCGGACAATTCCTAACGGTCACGATTGATGACGCTAGCGAATATGATTTGTTTGCCAGTTACAAATGCTAAGCAGTCACTGTAGCTGATTAGTCACTACAATATACGAGTGAAAATTGCCCAATCGCGGGCAGTTTTTGCTACAATTAGCGCAATTTAGCCTTTTTACACGTTTGTCATCAGTTGCGGTGCTTGCTACATAGTACCTCGGTGATGACACTTCGAGTAAATTCGAAGGCAAACTCTATTTGTGTTTTACCGCTCATTTTAATTATAATTTAATGCTAACAAGGTGACCTCATGTCTGACAAAAACCCGCGTTACTCTCGTATCTTGCTGAAACTCTCTGGTGAAGCCTTAGCTGGTGGCAAAGAGATGGGAATTGATAGCGAAGTGCTCGATAAGATGAGCTTGTCTATCGCCCATTTGCGTGGTCTTGGTGTTCAAGTCGGTATCGTGGTCGGCGGCGGTAACTTATATCGCGGCGCGCAGTTGCAACAAGAAGGCTTAGTCGGTCGTGTGACTGGTGATCAAATGGGTATGTTAGCAACCGTTATGAACGGTCTGGCGATGCGTGATGCGCTTGAGCGCCGCAATATTAAAACCCGCCTGATGTCAGCCTTGCCAATTGGTGAAGTGACCGAAAGCTATAGCAGTCGCAATGCCATTCGCTATCTCAAAAATGGCGAAGTATGTATCTTTGTTGCTGGTACGGGCAACCCTTTCTTTACCACTGATACGGCTGCTTGCTTACGCGGTATCGAGATCGAAGCTGGCTTGATTTTAAAAGCCACCAAAGTTGATGGCGTTTATGACAAAGACCCAAGCTTACATGACGATGCAGTTAAATATGATGGTTTAACTTTTGATGAAGTATTAGAGCAAAAACTTGGCGTGATGGATTTAACTGCCATTGCCTTATGCCGTGAGCACAACGTGCCGCTACAAGTGTTTGATATGACCAAGCCTAATGCATTATTAAACGTCATTATGGGCGAAAATGAAGGCACACGCGTTTATCACTGATTTGCCTGAATACTTTAAACGCTCTGAACGCCCTAAATATTAATACGAGAATACCAGTCATTAAACTTAGATTGGTCGTTAATAACTACAGTCGCTAATAATTAATAGTGAACACCCGTATATTTACTAACAAATGAATGATTTATCGATAGCGATAAATAAGGATATCTAATGATCAAAGAGATTAAGCAAGACGGCGAAGCGCGCATGCAAAAAACACTGGAAGCGCTTGAGAGCACTTTTAGCAAAGTCCGTACAGGGCGCGCACATCCGGGTATGTTGTCAGGCGTGATGGTTAGCTACTATGGGTCGCCTACACCTTTGAATCAAGTGGCGAGTGTCAACGTTGAAGACTCACGTACGCTCATGGTTCAGCCATTCGAGCGTACCATGGTACAAGCAATTGACAAGGCCATTCGCGAAGCAGATTTGGGTCTCAACCCAGTGACCGCCGATGTGATTCGTGTGCCAATGCCTGCATTGACAGAAGAGACACGCCGCGATATGCAAAAGCTTGCGCGTGGAGAAGCAGAAAGTAGCCGTGTTTCTATCCGTAATATTCGCCGTGACATGATGAATGACATCAAAGAATTGGCCAAAGAAAAAGAGATCTCAGAAGACGACGAGCGCCGCGCGAGTGATGATATTCAAAAAATCACTGACAAGTATATCGAAACCATCGATAAACGTTTGAGCAAAAAAGAAACTGACTTGATGGACGTGTAAAGCACTGGTTTTTCGATCATTTTAGAAAAAATCCGTTATGTCATATCCTTATAATAAGCAGCCAATTTGTCAGTACTATTGGCTGCTTATTATTGTGTAGATGGTACCGATAATAGCGTCAATGTTATATCAATCGGATACAGTCTGTATTTTATAAGCGTTATCTTGCAAACTAAATCACGCCCATAGATAGGTTTATGATAAGTTTGTGAATTATGGTTATGACGCTTTCTAATCGTTATCGCAGCCGTTATTATTATTTTACCTTAACAATAAGCACTTTCGCCTATGTCCACTTCAGCCGTTTTGGCTCCTGATCTTCTTCCACGCCATATCGCTATCATCATGGATGGCAATAATCGTTATGGTAAAGCCAATGATTTGGGCAAAGGCCAAGGGCATGTGGCTGGCAAAGATGCACTCGATCCTATCGTCGAGTATTGCGTCAATACGGGTATCGAGGTATTAACGGTATTTGCATTTTCTAGTGAGAATTGGCAACGCCCGCCCAGTGAGGTGGCACTACTTATGCAACTGTTAGCTTCGACTATTCACGAGCAAATACCACGCATGAATGAGTATCGTATTCGTCTGCGTTTTATTGGTGACCGCAGTCAGCTGAGTGATGATTTGCAAGCATTAATGGCGGACGCTGAAGCGAAAACAGCAGACTTTGAAGCCATGACTCTAGTTATCGCTATCAGTTATGGTGGGCAATGGGATATTGCCCATGCGGCAAAACAGCTGGCGCAGCAAGTAGAGGCTGGTCAGTTACGTGCTGATGATATTAATAAAGAATTGCTCGGTAACTATGTGCAATTAGCAGATGCACCAGCAGTAGATATGCTGATACGCACGGGCGGTGAATACCGAATTTCTAACTTTTTATTGTGGCAGTCAGCCTATGCTGAACTATTCTTTACCCAGACATTATGGCCGAATTTTGCAGCTGATGAGTTGGCAGCAATGGTAAAAGAGTTCGCTCAGCGGCAGCGCCGTTTTGGCAAAACCAGTGAGCAGATAGTGATAGAGCAAGCAAGTCGTTAATGGTGTTAAGCATTTGCCTGTTATTTTGTAAAGGAAAACGCTCTTACAAAGCCGCTATCGTATAAGTAGTTAATATTGCTTGTTTGTGAAATAATAAACCGCGTCAATAAGCGTCAACTGCTATTAGTGGGCTATTGTAGATTAGCTGCTATAATGCACGTTTTGACCATGCGTTTTTCATTATTATAAGGCTCAATAAGTATGTGGCAACGAATTAAGACGGCAGTTGTTCTCGTTATTATCGTTGGTATTGCAATGTTTGCGAGCCAAACCCCTGTTTTATTTGCACCGCTATTAGCGATTGGCGTTATTATCGCCGCTCACGAATGGACTAAGCTGATGCCTAAGTGGCGTCATCCTGCGCTGTTTGTGCTATTGGTTTTGGTGTTGACCCTAGTATCACTCATGTTTAAAGTGACATGGTTATTTTGGTGGGTGGCTTCACTGGCTATATGGCTAATGGCGCTGTCTTGGGTGCGAGTGTTCCCGACTCATACCAATTGGTATGGCAAAAAACTGGCATTGATGGGTGCGGTGATATTGACCGCATCGATTACGGCGATGTTTTATTTGTGGCAATTGTCAGCATGGTGGTTGCTCTATGTGTTCCTCTTAGTCTGGTGTGCAGATAGTGGCGCTTATTTTGTGGGGCGTAAGCTTGGTCGCCGAAAGATGGCACCGAACGTCTCACCCAATAAAAGTATGGAAGGGCTGGCTGGTGGTTTGGTCACTGGTCTGCTCGTGGTTATTGCCATCAGTGTATTTAAGTTGCAATTGACAGGTGTGCCGTTAGTTGCATTTGTAGCATTATCAGCCTTGACTATTTTAGCCTCGGTACTTGGTGATTTATTTGAGTCGATGCTTAAGCGCCGCGCTGATGTCAAAGATTCAGGAACGATTTTACCGGGGCATGGCGGCGTGCTTGACCGTATCGACTCACTGCTCTCTGCCACACCGATATTTGCGCTTGGTTTTTGGGCGATACAGCAGTTAGGTTTGATAGTGGTTTAGGACTGAAAAAATAATTCATAGACGATGATACGCCCTAATTATAGTAGTTGAGATGAGTGACTAATCAATACACTGGATATCGTCCATCTCTTATTTATCAGACGTTTTGTCGATTTCTTATTTAGTTTTTTAGAGTATCATTTACAGGCACCGATGGTTATGACGCAACGCATCGCCGTACTAGGCGCGACAGGTTCGATTGGCGATAGCACGTTAGCAATATTAGCGGCGCAACCACAGCTTTACACGGTCTACGCTCTGTCAGGCTATCACCTTTTAGACAAACTGTTTGCACTTTGCCAGCAGTTTTTGCCAAAGCGCGTTAGCGTACCGACCGCCGCAGTCGATGATTTTTCCCAGCGACTCCGTGCGGCAGGTCTTGACATCGATGTGGTAGGCGGCGAAGCAGGGCTGGTCGATATTGCCACTGATTCGCAGACGGATACCGTTGTCGCTGCGATCGTAGGCGCAGCTGGTCTGCCTTCTACTTTAGCCGCTGCTCGTGCAGGTAAGCGTATTTTACTAGCGAATAAAGAAGCGCTGGTGATGGCAGGGCAAGTGATGATTACTGCCGTCAAAACGCATAACGCTACTTTGCTGCCGCTTGACTCTGAGCACAATGCTATTTTTCAGTGTTTACCACTGGCTATTCAGCAGGACAATACCCAAATTCATCAGCCAAACCACGGCGTGCGTAAGCTATGGTTAACGGCCTCTGGTGGGCCGTTTTTGCAAAAATCGTTTGCGCAGATGCAGCACGCGAACGTCGCTGAAGCGGTCAAACATCCAAATTGGTCAATGGGTCAAAAGATATCCGTCGATTCAGCAACGATGATGAATAAAGGGCTTGAGCTGATTGAAGCTTGTCATTTGTTTGATTTGCCTGAAAATAAGATAAATGTGGTGATTCATCCACAAAGTATCATTCACTCAATGGTAGAATATAGCGATGGTAGCTTTTTGGCGCAGCTTGGCAGTCCAGATATGAAAACGCCCATTGCCCATGCGCTCAGTTACCCTGACCGTATCGATAGCGGCTCGCAGCCACTGGATTTATATGCGCTCAGCGGCTTGGAGTTTATTGAGCCTGATTTGCAAAAATTTGCGTGTTTGCGTTTGGCAAGACAGGCGATGCAAGCAGGCACGCAAGCGACGATTGTTTTAAATGCGGCCAACGAAATTGCCGTGGCGGCGTTTTTGGCTGGGAAAATTCGCCTGACTGACATTGCTGATATCAACGAACAGGCTTTGAATGACATACAGCTGCCACCGGTAAACGAAATGGCTGACATAGAAGATATTCTGGCAATTGATAATATAGCACGTCACCTTACGGACAAACTTGTGGCAAAGTTGATGTAAATGTATCAACAGCTGCGTCGTTAAAAAATGATGTTAATAAAAGATGCTAAGAAACTATACTGAGAAAAGATCATGACGTTTTTATTAACGCTCCTTGCGGCAATATTTGTCTTAGGTCCGCTCATTGCCTTACATGAGTGGGGGCACTATATCGTCGCTCGTCTTTGCGGCGTTAAAGTATTGACCTATTCTATTGGTTTTGGTCCCAAAATCTTTGGCTGGACGAGCAAAAAAAGTGGTATTGATTATCGTATTTCGGCCCTGCCACTTGGTGGTTATGTCAAAATGCTCGATGAGCGTGAAGGCGAGGTAGCAAAAGCTGAGCAACATCTGGCATTTAATCGTCAGCATCCGCTCAAAAAGATTGCGATTGTTGCGGCTGGCCCTATCATGAATTTTGTCATTGCTATTGCGCTGTTTTGGGTGTTGTTTATGACGTCATCGGAGCAGCTGGCGACCAAGATTGGGCAGGTATTACCTGATACGCCTGCTGCCATGGCACAGCTGCCAGTTGGCGACAAAATCGTTGCGATTGACGGTCATGAGGTACAAACGTGGGAAGGCATCAACTATCGCCTTGCTGGACGGATGGGTGAGACAGATAATGTTAGTATTACTTTGCAATCAGAGACACAAGCTGATAATGCGATCAAAACTTATCAAGCGCCCGTAACTCAGTTTATGCAAGGCAGCGCGCAAGGTAAAGATGCATTGACCAGCTTTGGTATGCTGCCATGGCAACCAGATATTGCACCGATAGTAGGTGATTTGACCCCTGATGGTGCCGCCAGTCGCCAAGGTCTAAAAGTAGGCGATCGTATTATTGCTATCAATGATCAACAAATTAAAGATTGGATCAGTGCCACTCGTATCATCCGCGATAGTCCTGAAACCCTGCTTAATTTCACAGTATTGCGTGATGGTAATCCTGTACAAATTCAGATTATGCCGCAAGGCAAAAAAGACAATTTGGGTAACGATTATGGGCAAATTGGTGCTATGGTGGCACAGTCCGAAATAGTTATTCCTGACGCTTATAAGACTACCGTGGTTTATGGCCCTGGTGAGTCACTGGTAAAGTCATTTGAAAAGACAGAACAGTTAGCCGTCATGACGGTAAGCTCGATGGGCAAGATGCTGTCTGGCATGATTGGTTTAGACAATTTGTCAGGGCCGATTACAATCGCCAAAGTGGCCAAACAGAGTTTTGATATTAGTTGGCAGATGGTATTATCGACGGCAGCTTTGATTAGTTTGAGTCTTGCTGTACTAAATCTTTTGCCCATTCCTGTATTGGATGGCGGTCATATTGTATATTATCTTATTGAATTGATTCGTGGTAAGCCACTCTCAGAAGTGGTGCAAATGATTGGACTAAATATCGGTTTACTCTTGCTGGCAGGTTTCATGGTGTTAGCAATTGGTAATGATATCAGTCGGCTGTTTTGACTATTGAATCGCTAATATGATCGATAAGGCACGAGATACTAATGGTTTTACGCCTATCATGGACTGATTATTGCCATAATAGGTAGCAGGCTTTGTATCTTGGCCTCTGTACTAATCGTAATTTTTAGTTTATTTTGTGATGCATTTTATATAAAGTGTTCTGAGTCTCCCGCGTGTGAGCTTAAATTTCATGCGAAATGGGCTAGACAATATGGGCTTTTTAACTTAACTTAAGCAAGTTTTTTATTGACGGATAGTGTTTATGCGTACGCCTTTATTTATGAGCGCGGCAGGGTTGCCGTTAGTTGTAGCGATGATGAGTATGCCAGTGCAGGCTGCAGAATTTGTAGTCACTGACATCGGTTTCAATGGTTTGCAACGTCTAACCCCCGATAGCCTCTATCCGGTTCTGCCTATTTCGGTAGGGGATACGGTGAATGACAGTAGTTTGGCAGCCAGTATTAAGGCGCTCTATGCGACCGAAAATTTTGCTGATATTCAAAGCCGTGTCGAAGGTGGACAGCTACGGTTTGATGTCGTTGAGCGCCCAACGATTGCTGAAGTCAATTTTGAGGGCAATAAGCTCATTCCAAAAGAAGGGCTAGAGCAAGGGCTAGACAATGCTGGTCTGTCTGTCGGTAATGTGCTGAAACAAGCCACGCTACAAGGCGTCGCCAATGAACTACAGCAGCAATATATCAGCCAAGGCTATTACAACAGCAATATCGAGGTTGATCAAACGTTACTTGATGGCAATCGCGTCAAGCTCGATGTGCGTTTTGTTGAAGGCAAACCTGCCAAAGTGGTCGATATTAATATCATTGGCAATAAACACTTTAGTGATGAAGAAATCAAAGACGTTTTTGCAGTAAAAGAGTCTTCGTGGACACGTCTGCTGTCAAAGTCTGATCGTTATGCCAAAGAAAAACTGGCTGCCAGTTTAGAGAATCTAAAAGCGCTTTACCAAAACGATGGTTATGTGCGTTTTGCAGTAGATAATGCGGTGCTCAACATCAGTGAAGATAAGAGCAGCGTGTTTATCGAAGTGAGTCTAAGCGAAGGCGAACAATATCAGTTTGGCGAAGTGAATTTCTTAGGTAAGCCGACTTTTGAGAACAATGAACTAACAGAGTTGGTAACTTTTGCACCCAATGAAAAGTACTCGCAAGCCAAGCTCGATGAAACCACCGCGGCACTTAAGAGTCGTTACGGTAATGAAGGCTATTATTTGGCGCAGGTGAGACCAGTACCACGTATCAATGACGAGACCAAAGTAGTGGATATCGATTATTTCATCGACCCTGCACGTCCTATTTACGTTCGTCGTATTAATTTTACTGGTAACATCAAAACTCAAGACGAAGTACTGCGCCGAGAAATGCGTCAATTAGAAGGCGCATTGGCAACTAGTGACAAAATCCAGTTGTCACGGACACGCCTGATGCGTACAGGCTTCTTTAAAGCTGTCAACGTTGATGTCAAGCCCGTACCGAATCAACCAGACCAAGTAGACATCAATTATACGGTTGAAGAGCAGCCTTCTGGTAGCTCAACGATTGCCGCGGGTTACTCACAAAGCGGCGGTGTGACTTTCCAGTTAGATCTAACACAAAACAACTTTATGGGTACAGGTAACCGTGTGAAAGCGGCACTATCACGCTCAGAAACCCGTGATTCTTATAGTTTGGGTTATACCGATCCGTACTTTACCGAAAACGGCGTCTCACAAGGTCTTAGTGCCTATTATCGTGAAACGAAATACGATGATAGAAACGTCAGTAACTATGTCACCGATTCTTATGGTGCGACGCTGAACTACAGTTATCCTGTTGATGAAACCAAACGCGTTAGTGCGGGCTTGAACGTTGATAATACGTCAGTACGTGGTGGTCGTTTCTTGGGTGTATCAAACGTTCAGCAAATTATTGATGATGGCGGTACGTTTGAGAACTTTGTCAATGATGAAAATGAGGCTTCTGGACGCACAGGCTTCAAAAATGATTACAATACTTATAACCTACTATTTGGCTGGGACTATAGCACCTTAGATCGTCCAGTGTTCCCGACCAAAGGTATGAGCCATACGGTCGATGCTACCATTGGCTTGGGTGATACCAACTATCAAAAACTTGTTTATAGCGGCAACATCTATTATCCCTTCTACAAAGACTGGGTAGCACGCGGTTATACTAAGCTTGGCTATGGTAATGATTTGCCATTTTATGAAAACTTTTATGCTGGGGGCTATGGCTCTGTACGTGGTTATGAGGCCTCAACCCTTGGGCCAAAATCACAAACGTATTATGATGCTATAAATGATGATGTGCGTTACAAAGACGAAGACATCGGTGGTAATGCGCTAGTCAGCTTCGGTAGTGAGCTAATTTTGCCAATGCCGTTTAAGGGCGATTGGGCAGATCAAGTGCGTCCAGTATTGTTTGCTGAAGGCGGTCAAGTATTTGATACGACTGATAAGGAAGATCGTACTTTTATCAATCCTAATGACGGTACTGATACGGGCGTACCACTGTTGACGCAAGACAATAGTATGCGCTTTAGTGCGGGTGCAGGTATAACCTGGTATACGCCAATTGGTCCAATTTCATTAAGTTATGCTGTACCTATTGGTGATAAAGAAGGCGATGAAACTGAAAAAGTTCAGTTCCAGATTGGTAATACGTTCTAACGTAGCATGATTGTTTGCGTTCATGCCGTTAACCATAGCAGTTACTTGAATGAACGCAGCATCTGTTAGATATTAGTAGATCGCCAAGGTGATTGTTCAGCTTGGCGATTGTCTTATTCATAATAATATTTATATTAATAGTAACTATGATAACGATTGAGCAACTTATCACTCGGATTGAGCAGCGTCAGCCCATCACCAATAAGGCTGAAATCAGCGCTGAACAGTTACGTCAAAAATTCAGCAGTATTGGTAGTTTGACCACGGCTGGTCATAATCAGTTAAGCTTTTTGGCCGATTCTCATTATATTTCTAGTCTGGCTATCAGCGAGGCAGGGGCTGTATTGGTTACTGCAGAATATCGCGACCAAGTGCCCGCCACAGCGATAGCGTTAGTCGTCGCAAGCCCATACTTAGCTTATGCTGGTGCTAGCCAGTTGTTTGCTCGTGAGTCACTGTCTGGTGGTATTCATCCTAGCGCTGTGATTGCTGATAGTGCTGTCATTGGTGAGCAGGTGAATATCGGACCTTTTTGTGTGATAGCCGATTATGTGCAAATTGGTGCGCGTAGCTCACTTGCGGCGCATGTGGTGATCGAAGAAAATACGACTATTGGTACTGACGGCGTTATTAAATCACAAGTGGTGATCGGGCATGATTGTGTCATTGGTGATCATGTGAGGTTACACGCGGGTGTCAGTGTGGGTGCAGAAGGCTTTGGTTTTGCACCAACCAAAGATCCTAGTACCAGTGGCTGGGAGCGTATTGCTCAGTTAGGACGGGTCGTAATTGGCAACCATGTGCGAATTGGTAGTCAAACTTGCATTGACCGAGGTGCCATTGATGATACTATCATTGGCAATCACGTTATTATTGATAATTTGGTACAAGTTGCTCATAACGTGCGTATCGGTGATGGCACAGCCATCGCGGCTCAAACGGGTATTGCAGGCAGCACTAGTATCGGCAAGCGCTGTATTATTGGCGGTGCGGTCGGTATCACAGGTCATATTGAGATTACAGATGATGTCACTTTATCTGGGATGACCATGGTAACCAAATCTATCAAAACCGCTGGTTCATACTCCTCTGGAACGGCTGCTATGCCGACCGCTAACTGGCGACGGGCAGCTGTACGCTTCCGTCAGCTTGGGCGTGATTAGCGAAAATATCAATGCATATATACAAACACAGTAAAATCATAGCGATTTGAAACATAGCAAGGAAGCACCATTATGAGCAGCACCGATATCGATATTTTGAATGATAAAGAAATGAAAAGCTTAGCTGAGCAAGGTCTTACGCTGCCATTAACTTATCATACGTTAAAGCATTATTTGCCACACCGTTATCCTTTTCTTTTAGTAGATAAGATTATTGATTGCACACCTGGTGAGTGCATTACGGGTATTAAGAATGTGACTATCAATGAAGAGTTTTTCAATGGTCATTTTCCTGATGAGCCGATTATGCCAGGGGTACTTATGGTTGAGTGCATGGCTCAGGTCTCAGGCGTGCTCGGATTTATCAGTGCCGGTCTGACCGCAGAAGATGGTTATTTATATCTGTTTGCAGGTGTTGATAAAGTCCGTTTTAAACGTCGAGTGATTCCTGGTGATCAGCTGACTATTCGTGCTAAAACAGTGATGCAGAAGCGCGGTATTTATAAATTTGACTGTACTGTACATGTTGACGATGAGTTAGCTGCCAGTGCGCAAATAATGATTGCTCGCCAAGAACAATAACGTTTACTAATAGCCATTGTGCCTCGTAGCTGACCTAATTCTTTAAACAAAGCGTCTAAAGAATTAGGTCAAAGCGGGTCATAAGCATTATAATTGACACTCGCATTTAACAGCAGAGCCATGCTTAGGTTTTCTCATAAAACTAAATTGGCTGTATTTGTTTTACCATTTACTCGCATCAGATCATACAAAGGCCCACATTATGAGTCAGATCCATCCAACAGCACTCATCTCACCGTCCGCCCAAATTGATGAGACTGCTATCATTGGTCCGTATTGTATCGTCGGTGATGAGGTCACTATTGGCGCTCACACGGTTCTGCATCGCCATGTAGTTGTTACCAAATTGACTCGTATTGGTCAACACAATGAGTTTTATCAATTTGCGAGCATTGGCGAAGATCCTCAGGATTTAAAGTATGCTGGTGAGCGTACTTGGCTTGAGATTGGCGATCATAATACCATTCGAGAAGCCTGTAGTTTACACCGTGGTACTGCACAAGATAGTGAGCTCACTAAAATAGGCAGCCATAATCTACTGATGGTGAACACTCATGTGGCTCATGATTGTGTGATTGGCGATCATAATGTATTGGCCAACAATGTTGGCGTTGCAGGGCATGTGACTATTGGTAATCACACGATCATTGGCGGTAATTCAGGTATTCATCAGTTTTGTACGGTTGATGACTATAGCTTGATTGGAGGCGCAAGTCTGATCCTAAAAGATGTAGCAGCCTTTACCATGGTATCTGGCAATCCAGCAACGACTCATGGTCTCAATGTGGAAGGCATGCGTCGTAAAGGATGGTCAAAAGAGACAATTGAGGTATTGCGTCAAGCTTATCGTATGATTTTTAGATCTGGTCTGACGACCGTGCAAGCGCTTGAAGTTTTGAATAATGAGCTGCTACCAAAAGAGCCGAAAATCCAGTTGCTCATTGATTCACTACAAAAAAGCCGTCGTGGTGTGGTGCGCTAGAACGGCGATTGGCTTTTGCTGAAAATCATATATAGTATGCCTTTTTTAATTAGCCAAACTCTTGTCAGTTATAGATGAAATTACCAGAAGCCATAACCAATTGTTATGGCTTTTTATGTTTATGAGCGCTTGACTTTTTTGGTGGCTTAGCAGAAACTGAGCCTTTACGATATTGTAAACAATTCTTTCTTAATGTTGCTGGACGCCTCACATTGAGGTGTTTATTGAATAGCCTGATATTTCTCATGGCTATTTATGATAATCAAGGAAGATTATCAGTGATGTTAATTGAAGCACGAGGACGGAAAAAATGGCTATTAATAAACAAGAACATGCACAGTGGAGCTCAAGTTTTGGCTTCGTATTGGCAGCGGTTGGTTCAGCAGTTGGTTTGGGAAACATATGGAAGTTTCCTTATATGGTCGGTGAAAGCGGTGGTTCAGCTTTCGTTATCGCTTATTTATTCTGTATCGCGCTGGTAGGTTTTCCGATTCTAGTCGCTGAATGGCTGATTGGTCGCCGTGGGCAAAAGAACCCAGTCAACACTTTTGCGGATGTTGCAGCAAGTGAAGGTAAGTCGCGCAGTTGGGGCATCATTGGCGCGTCAGGTATTTTAGGTGGTTTCTTAATTCTATCGTTTTATAGTGTGATTGGTGGTTGGGCACTCAACTATATTACTAAAGCAGGTACAGGCAGTTTTATTGGTCAAGACAGTGATTCTATCGCTGCGACCTTTGATGCTATGTTGGCTTCAGCAGGGACGTTGACGATTTGGCATACCGTGTTTATGGCTATTACTGCTTTGATTGTCGGTATTGGTGTGACCAAAGGTATCGAAACCACGGCTAAAGTCTTAATGCCACTACTCGGCGTGATTTTGTTCGTCATCGTTGGTTATAACGTAATAAACGGTGGTTTTGGTGAAGCAGTGGCTTATCTATTTACACCGGATCTTAGCAAGTTGACTGGCGATGTGATGCTTGCAGCATTGGGTCATGCATTCTTCACCCTATCTATTGGTATGGGTATTATGATTGCTTATGGCTCATATTTGGGTCGTGAAGTGAACTTACTAAAAACCGCCCGTACTGTTGTGATTTTAGATACGGTTATTGCGTTGGCTGCTGGTCTAGCAATCTTCCCAATCATCTTTAGCAATGGTCTAGACCCTGCTTCGGGTCCTGGTCTTATCTTTGTCAGCTTACCGATCGCTTTTGGTAGCATGGGTGCAGGGACGATCATTGGTACATTGTTCTTCTTACTCATTACTTTTGCTGCTATTACCTCATCAATTTCATTGCTTGAGCCAACCGTTGAGTTTTTAGAAGAGCGTACACCGATGAGTCGTACGGTATCAACCATTGTTGCCAGTACAGTGATTTGGCTATTAGGTGTTGCGGCACTACTATCATTTAACCTATGGTCTGACTTTACTATCATGGGTAACGGTATCTTTGATGCATTGGATAAAATTACCAGTAAATTTCTTCTCCCGCTAACTGGTCTTGCTGCAATTATTTTCGTTGGTTGGCAAATGGATCAACGCAGTATTCAGCAAGAGCTTGGTCTGTCTAATGGTGCATGGCAATTATGGCAAATCGTTGCTAAGTTTGTAGCACCAATTGCCGTGCTCGTGGTATTTGTAACCTCGTTAATGGGCTAGTACTGATTAACTAGAAATAATAAAAGCAACACACTAAAAAGGGCTTAAGATAATTCTTAAGCCCTTTTTATAGATATGACAATTGCAAAAATATGATTAGCGTAGATTTAACTCAGGTACTGTTTGTCCACGTTTGTTATAAAATTCGCTGACAAACTCATCAAATTTGTCTTGTTCAATGGCATCACGGATACCTTGCATCAAACGCTGATAATAGCGCAAGTTATGGATAGTCGCTAATTGAGCACCCAGCATCTCTTTACACTTATTAAGATGGTAGAGATAAGCACGGCTAAAATTTTGGCAAGTATAGCAGTCGCATTCAGGATCTAATGGACCTTCGTCATTGCGATACTGGCTGTTACGGATACGTACCACACCAGCATTGTCTGCATCGCCTGTGACGAAGTAGTGACCATTACGCGCGTTACGCGTCGGCATCACACAGTCGAACATATCGACACCGCGACGTACGCCTTCAACTAAATCCTCAGGCTTACCAACGCCCATCAGATAGCGTGGCTTATCTGCTGGCATATCATCAGGGAGGTAGTCTAGGACATCTATCATTTCATCTTTTGGTTCACCAACCGACAGACCACCGATGGCATAACCATCAAAGCCGATATCGAGCAGGCCTTCAAGTGATTGCTGACGCAAATCAGGATACATACTGCCTTGAATAATGCCAAATAATGCGTTGGTGCTGCCCAGTCTGTTGTGCTCATCAACACAGCGCTGTCCCCAACGTAATGACAGCTCTAATGACTTTTTAGCTTCGTCATGAGTCGCAGGATAGGGCGTACACTCATCAAATTGCATGACGATGTCTGAGTTCAAGCTGTACTGAATCTGCATGGATTTTTCTGGCGACAGAAAAACTTTTGCACCATCGATAGGAGATTTAAAGTCGACCCCTTCTTCGGTGATTTTACGCATGGCGCCCAGACTGAATACTTGGAAACCACCTGAATCAGTCAAGATAGGCTTATCCCAATGCATAAATTTATGTAAGCCGCCAAACTTATCAATCACCTCGGTACCTGGACGTAACCATAGATGAAAGGTATTGCCCAAAATAATATCCGCACCAATGGCTTCAATATCACGTGGCAGCATGCCCTTGACTGTACCATAAGTGCCGACAGGCATAAACGCTGGTGTTTGCACGTCGCCATGATTGAGATGAACCGTACCACGGCGCGCACGCGTGTCACCGCTGGCCGTTTTATGTAAAACAAATTGCATATGATAACCGCTATGTAAGCTATGAAAATGGCGATAATTATAGCATTGTTAGCGATTTTTTGGACATGGATGTTTATGAGGTATTGATATATCTGATAAATGGGTCTTTTAGTTAATAGTATTTTGTCATAACCAAAAGACACAGACAGTACTTATGAGTAGTTGGTAAAGTAGAAATCATAATGGCGAGACAGTAACCATTGCTAAGCGATGTTTTAACTGCTGGAGACATACTATGAAAAAGGCAACCTACTTATTATTAAGTGGTTCATTATTAACCTCAGGAGCAGCTATGGCGACCGAAGAGCCGGATTATACAGTGTTGTCGCAAATGGATGACTTTGAGCTGCGTCGTTACGATAAGCAGCTAGTGGCACAAACGTTGGTAAGTGGTGACCAAGACTCCGCCAGTCGCGAAGGGTTTAAAGTGTTAGCCGACTATATATTTGGCAATAATACAGCGCCAACTGGCGGCAGTAGTAAAATTAGCATGACTGCGCCTGTTACGATGCAGCCTAATAACAAAAAGAGTGATAGCGAATCACAAAAAATTGCGATGACAGCACCAGTAAGCATGCAGCAAGACGATGGTAAGTGGCGTGTACAATTTACTATGCCCAGTCAATATACGATGCAAACACTGCCAAAGCCAAATAATCCAAACATCACGATTACCGAGGTGCCAGCACAGGCGTACGGTGTGATTAAGTTCTCAGGGTTGGCAGGCAGTAAAAAAGTAGCGACTAAAACGGAAGAGCTACAATCTTGGATGCAAACCCAAAATTTGACTATAACGGGCGAGCCTGAACTGGCACGTTATAATCCGCCTTGGACGCTGCCTTTTTTGCGCCGTAATGAAGTGATGATTGCTTACAAGCTAAAGTAATACTAGCCTTAAAGTATAAGATGAGCGTTGTCACATTTGTTAAGCTTATTATAAGTAGTGTTTGCATCTGTTTGCCGTGCTATTCAAATTTTTGGAAATGGTACGCCCATAAAAAAAGACAGCAAATGCTGTCTTTTTTGTACTGACTTTTTAAGAAAATAAACTTAGTCTTTTTGCTCACGGATGATATTAAGCATACGACGTAGCGGCTCGGCTGCGCCCCATAACAGTTGATCACCAACGGTAAACGCGCCTAGATACTCAGGGCCCATATTGAGCTTACGCAAGCGACCTAGTGCAACTGTCAATGTACCAGTCACTGCTACTGGCGTTAAGCGGTTCATAGTCGCTTCTTTGTCGTCTTCGACCAAGTCCAACCACTCATTGCCGCTGTTTTTAAGTGCTGCTTCGATTTCTTCTAGCGGAATGTCTTTTTTGAGCTTGATGGTAAGGCCTTGCGCATGACAGCGCATCGCGCCAACGCGCACACACATACCGTCGATAGCAATCTTATCGGCTTCTGCGTTACCAAGGATTTTATTGGTTTCGACGCCACCTTTCCATTCTTCCTTGGATTGCTTGTTTTCTAACTGAACATCGATATAAGGAATCAAGCTACCTGCTAGTGGCACACCAAAGTACTGTTTAGGAAAATCATCTGAGCGCTGAGTCTGAGCGATTTTTTTATCAATCTCAAGGATGGCGCTGGCAGGATCAGCCAATTCGTCTTTGACCGCATCGTGTAGCACGCCCATGCCAGCGATTAATTCGCGCATGTTGTTAGCACCAGAACCACTAGCAGCCTGATAAGTCATGGCGCTGACCCATTCTACCCAGCCTTTATTAAACAGCTCACCAATCGCCATGAGCATTAGTGACACGGTACAGTTACCACCGATAAAGTCTTTTTTGCCATTGGCTAGGGCGCTGTCAATAACGGCGCGATTGACTGGATCGAGAATGATGATGCTGTCATCTTCCATTCGCAAGGTGCTTGCCGCATCAATCCAGTAGCCATTCCAGCCACTATCACGTAGCGGTTGATGGACTTGCGAAGTATAGTCGCCGCCTTGGCAAGTAATGATGACATCACAAGCTGCTAGCGCGTCAATATCATGAGCATCTTTTAATTGGCCGGTATGAATACCATCAAGGCTTGGGGCATCACCACCTGCGTTGCTGGTTGAGAAAAACACGGGTGTAATACCGTCAAAATCTTTTTCCTCAGTCATACGTTGTATTAATACTGAACCGACCATGCCGCGCCAGCCTACCAAGCCTACTGTTAAATTACTCATGAAACTCAATCCTTTTTACCATAAATTGTTGCATTGCCAGCCGATAACAATGCCGTGAATAGCCATAAAAAGCAAGGCGTTTTGGCCGTTTTTAGTGGTTTTTCATACACTATTAATGATGTTCAGTATAACTTTAAGTTATTAACCTAACGGCGATAGTGGCGATGCCTCACTCGACACAAGTAGATAGCCCTAAAAATAAAATTTGCCCGTAGTATTGGTTATGGTGGGCGGATTAAAAGTGTAATGTTTTATAGCGGTTAACGAATAATCCATGCTCATTAGTAGGCGATAACCTTCTGAAATGCTAAAGTAAACAGCTAACGTCAGTTCAGTTAAAACCATGGCGATATTCATCATTCAATAGACGGCTAATACATACTATGGATCTCTCACTATTATATTACAGCATACAGTGGCTAGCAGGGTTCATCGCATTTGTGACGATTTGGGGCTGGATACCACTGGATAATTGGTGGGTGCGCGGTGTTGAATTTCCGCGTATTCAGATCATGGTGTTGGGTGTCATCGCTTGGATTGGTATGCTGATTTTTTGGTCAGAGTGGCAGCTGGGACAGTGGCTGTTATTTACCGTCTTAAGCATTACGTTAGCCTTTCAGCTTAGGATGGTATTGCCTTATACCAAGCTATGGAAAAAAGAAGTTCAAAAGGCAAAAGACAAGCCAGAAGGGCAGGCGCATCAACTAAAAATAATGGTATCAAATGTATTAACGCCCAATGATGACACCCAAAAATTGGTGGATTTGGTGAAGCAAAGACAGCCTGATATTTTAATTACGCTAGAGAGTGATGAAAAATGGGAAAAAGCGCTGCATCAAATCGAGGCTGATTATCCTTACACCGTAAAAGTGCCACTAGACAATCTGTATGGGATGCATCTTTATTCTAAGCTTGAGTTGATTGATCCTGAAGTTAAGTACTTGATGATTGATGACATACCTTCTATTCATGCCCAACTGCGCCTGCAAAGTGGTCGCGTGATTTGGTTGTATTGCTTGCATCCCATGCCGCCGAGTCCGACGGAAGCGGATAAGTCTACTACCCGCGATGCTGAGCTATTGATGGTTGGCAAGCACATCAAAGAAAACAAGCAAACGGCGATATTGGCAGGCGACCTCAATGATGTAGCATGGTCAAAGACCACGCGACGCTTTCAACGTATCTCAGGATTGTTGGATCCGCGTATTGGTCGACATTTTATCAATACGTTTCATGTCAGCTATCCATTTTTACGTTGGGCGCTGGATCATATTTTCCATAGTGCTTGCTTTACGGTGGTAGATATTCGGCGTATGCCGTCGATAGGTTCGGATCACTTTCCTGTTATGACGACTTTACAATACGAACCAGAAGAGGAGAGCAATCAAGCGCAAAATGCCCCTACTGCAGAAGCGGAAGATATAAAAGAGACTGATAATAAAATAGTAGAAGGTAAAAAAGAAGGTGAAAAAGTCTCAAAGGAACATGCAGAAGAGCAGAGAAGTTAGGGTTGATAGCCTGCCAACACTATAGCCATCGTATGATGCAATGTTAAAAAAGGCTGTAAGCATATGCTTACGTTAAATAAGGTCTTTAGCCTCTAGTCGCATTAAACTGATTACCCTACAATACCTGCATCAACACAAGGATACGCATGGATGCAGTGTTGAGACAGTATCAATAAAAGCACAGGTCAGCCCGCTGTCTTATAGTATACTGTTTATGACTTAGGATGAGTCAGCATGGAAGAAATAATAACAACAATATGAAGCGCCATAGCCCCGAACCAATCGCCCTAGGTTCGGGGCTTTTCTTTGTGTGTGTAATGCTTATAATAATTTTATTCGATATTCTTGTGTTTGGACATGCTGCAATATATTTGAGATGACCTTCTGCTTATTTTTAGCGCATAAATGAACGTCAATAAAAAAAGGATACATGCATTAGCACATACCCTTTTTGACAAAGCATTATTAGATTTGACTTATCGATGCCTATATCAGTTAGCCAAGTACTTGGATGTAAGCACCTGCGCGTAGCTCTTGTAGCCAGTCTTCTTTGGCTTGCGGTGCTAAGCGCTGATAAAGCGCTTGACGTGCCATGTTGCGACGATATTGATCGCTAACATCTTGTTGGCGTTTGCCTTCTATTTTCAATATATGCCAGCCAAACTGGGTTTTGAAAGGAGCAGAATAGTCGCCAACCGCTGTGTTTTTCATCATGGCTTCGAATGGACCAATCATGTCTTCTTCGCTCACCCAATCAAGATCGCCACCGCGCCCAGCGGAACCGGGATCATCTGAATAGGTCGATGCTAAACCAGCAAAATCAGCGCCGCTGCGTAGCTGTTCATACAAATCATTAATCTTTTGCTCAGCAAGCGCATCTGTCTGTAGCTCATCAACTTTTACCAATATGTGACGAGTACGCCACTGCGGTATCAGCATAGTGTCGCTGGCTTTTTTGTCAGCAAGTTTGATGATATCGATACCTTCAGGTGTTATTAATGGTGCGCTGACCGCACCAACCTCAAGTTTGGTAATTTCACTTGATAGCTCTGTAGGTAGAGACGCGGCTTTATGAAAGCCCATATCGCCACCTTGTAGCGGAATAGGATAGTTGCCTTGGCTAGCAGCGACCGCTTCAGCGACATCAACGTTTGGTGCAAGCAGGCGAGTACGCAGAGCTTCTGCTACCTTTAACGCCTCATTGCGTTGGGCTTCTGAGAGTCGGCTGTAGTCATCCATGTAGGGCACTCGTACATGAATCGTTTGATACTCACTCTGGTTTAAACGCTTGGCTTCAGGCGAGGCCAAAAATGCATCAATATCCTGTTCGCTAATGCGCACGCGGTTACCGATTTGGCGCTGTTGCAAGGCTTGAATGGCTGCGTCTTCGATTAATTGCGCACGTAGCGCCGCATAGCTACCAGGTTTTGCTGCGTCCAAACGCTGTTGCAAAGCTGAGATGCTCGTCAGCCCTTCTGCTTGAGCGATTTGACTAAGGCGTTGATTGATAGCCGCTTCATCAGGGTTTAAACCGACGCGCTTGACCATGGACAGTTGTAACTCACGCAATATGAGCGCATTTAACACCTCAGACTGTAGCTGTGCTGAGTTTGCTATTGGTTCACCAGCCGCTTGTGCACGTGCTTGTGCTTGGGTGATAGCATCGATCAAATCGCTCTTTAAGATAGCATTTTCATTGACTAAAGCAATAATACCGTCGGTGCTATTGGCTGGCGTCAAACGATTGACGTTATTCTGCGTGGTCACGGCATTTGCTTGAGGCGCTTGTGCTTTTGCAGGTTTAACGGTGGCAGCTTGGGCGCTCAATGTAAGCGCAAGGCTAGCACTCATAGATAGCAATACAGCACGGCTGGTTTGACGTAAAGAAAAAAATCTCATGATGCTCCTCATCAATGTCATCGCATCGGATGGTAGTTGGTCAACACTATTTAATACTTTTAACAGTCAAATATTAGACAGGGTTGACCATAATAGGGTTACAAACTGGGTTATGAAATATATAGTAAAAATATTTATACAAGCACGGTCTTAATCTTTCCAAGCAGTCTGGACAGGTTCAAAGCCCAAGATTTTATCAGAGAGTAAGCGAGTCAGGCGGCTGCTACCACTACCCAAACCATTCAATCTAATCTCTGCCATAATGGCTTGCGTTGGTTTGTCTTTGACATTTAAGTCATTGTAGTAACGACGACCATAAACTGCAAAACCAAAGCAGCAATCTTCGTAATCAACGCCGACCAACGAATCAAGAACTTTATCACGATTGTAATCGTATTGACCTTGAGCCAAGATTCGCCAGCTGTTATTGATTGGAAAGACAGCCGATGCGGTAAAAGCAGAGAGTGGCAGCTGATCGGTGTTTTCATCACGTTGACGTTTGACAAATCCAACATTAAACAAGCTGTTGTCAGACGGCTGATAACGCAGCTCAGTCGTAATATAATTTAAATCATAATCATTGGTCAGTGCGCCACTAACATCAACCCAAAAGTTGTTGTAAGGTTGCGTGCTGGTATCCCAAACCATCCCTGAAGATGAAGAGGTGAAGACAGGTTGCTGATCATCAAGCGTAACACGTCCATTATCGATATAAAACTGCTCTGCAATGCTACCATCAAAACGTGTCACACCCGTTGCGTCGATGTAACGATAATTGATACCAGGAGTAATCGAATGCAAATCTTGCAAGCGATCATGTCCTAAAAACCAACTGTCAGAGAACAGCTGTTCATAGTTAATAGAGGCAATACGCGTATTAAAGTTCGGAATATCGTTTTGGTCTTCATATGGCGAGTAGGTGTATTTCAATCGCGGGCTCAGCAAGCGATAGCCACCCATGGTATCGTCGAATGCGCCAAAAGGCGAGCCTGCTTGATAGAAATTTAGACCTGCATCAATACTGGCTTGCGGTACAAATACCGACTGGCTACCGTCTTTATCACTCAACTGGTTGTCGGCTAAGCTATCCTCATCATAAGAGGTATAGAGATGTTGCAAGCTCAGTTTGGGCTTGATATAACCCCAAGATTTTTCCATTGGATAAACGGCGCTGAGTTTATTATAAATTCGCCCGCCACTTTTTTCATTCTCAGAGCCATCGTCGATGGATTTTTTGAAATAAGCGGAATCGTGTACACCAGTGATATCGAAGCTCTTCGCCCAAGGCAGTCGATAATCGAGTTTGAGCTGCGGCAATCTTGAGTAAGGCTTATCTTTGTCTTCTAAGGGTTTGCCATTACTGGTAAAAGCGTCTAGAGTTTGAAAGGTTTCTACCTTCAATTCACCATCAACATAGTCATTATAATAATTGACACGTGCACGGCGTGGTAAGTTTATGGTGCTGTCTGATAGACCCAGCGTGTCAAAATCATTGAGGTAGTCTGAATCTGACACATAGCTGTATTTTGCATCACCGCTTAAGCGTGGAATGCTCTTAGATGACCAATAATGATCATAAAAGAAGCTAGAGCGGTCTTCGTCATTGTACTCTTTGTCATTAGGTAAATATGAACCATTAAAAATACCTTCGCCATAACTTTCGGTCAGATAGCGAAACTCGCCTGACACCATAGGATTGCGATCGGTATAAATATGGGTATTGAGCGTGGCATCATAATTGGGTGCCAAATTGAAATAGTAGGGTATATCAACCTCAAGACCGCTTTCACTACTGATACTGGCATTCGGCAATAAAAAACCACTGGTGCGACGATTATCAATCGGGAAGTTGAAGTAAGGCAAATAGAACACAGGCACGTCAGCGATACGGAAAGTAGTATTATAAGCTTCGCCGCGACCTGTATCGGTATCTAAATCAATGCTTTTGGCATCAAACTGCCATTTACGATTGGTTGGTGGACAGGTACTAAACATGACATCATCTAGCTCATATTGACTGTCATTCGGTCTGTTCAAGCGCTTGGCATAACCATGAGCTTGCAGTTCTACACTAGCAAAAGCCACATCATTGGCTGTTGACTGTCCAGTTTCAGTATTATAATTTAAACTATCGGCGACCCCAATAAGCCCGCCTTTTGATGCTTTTTCAGTGAAATTGGCTTGGGGGTTATTCGATGAGCGATTTGGCGCATTGCTATCTAGTGCGTTGCTAGGTGATACTTGCTGACCTGTCGCTTGGTCAGTAAACATGACTTTACCTTGAGCGGCGGCTACGCCATTGCTCAAATCTAACAAGACTTTTTCTGCTTCTATCTGCTGGGTACCCTGATTGATGATGACATTGCCTGACAGCTCTGCATAGTCGACATTGTCGTAATAACCATAATCTGATTCTGAAAACAGCGGCGCTTGATTATTCGGAAGATCATTTAAGTTCGGCGCAGGCTGCCCATTGGTTGCTCCCGCCTCATTGACCGCGCGTTGATAGTTGGGGTTGCTCTTTGGGTAAACCCATTGACCTTCGCAGCGTTGGGCGCTATCTACGGCATTCGGTAATAACTGTAAGTTTTTACCCACTTTTGGAATGGTTTGCGGGGTAGGTGTTAGCTCGTTTTGAATGATATCTTGGTTAGCATTATCACTATTGTTTAACGTTGAGGCATCTGTATCAGGTGTCAGCTCATAAAACTCTGCTAAACGCAGCAGACTATCTTGAATACTTTCATCACTCACATCAACTTTACCAGTCTTCTGTGCGGCTTTAGGTGCAGTGGTTTCAGTAAGCTGAGCAGTGCTATTGTTTTGAGTGGTCGAAATCGTATCTGCTGCTGGTACAAAACCTTGATCATCACTCTCGTTGATGGCGGTAATTTCTAGAGGGCGGTTGTCTAAGGCGCTTTCATTAATAGCACGCTCATTAGAGATGCTGTCGTTAAAGGTGCTTTCACTAAAGGTGCTTTCATTAAAAGTATTGTCAAAACTACTATCTGACGCATTGTTATCAGTAGCAGCCTTTTGAGACGGATTACGCTGAAAGTCAGTTTTTTGATTATTGCTATTTTGATAGCGGATATCATTATAGTCACTGTCTTTTTGGACACTACTGCGATTGGCATCAGGTGTAACATCAGAGATATAACGGGTGCTACTGTCAGTGATTAGCGACTCAGTTTGCTGTGTGTCAGCATTGCTGGGCGCAGCACTAACGGTTAGGCTGGACAAGCCTAAGGCACCAAATAAGATCAAACGGATGCTTTGGTAAAGCGGAGAATATAACAAGGGCACACCTATGATTGCAGAGCCTATTGGATTGCGATACTGAATTTAGTAACCATATTATTAATCATGTATGGCGGTTAATAAACGCCTAAAAAATCACTGATTGATAATGCTATCTTAAGAATTTGGCTGTTTTACATATAATGACGACTAATCATAGTCAAAAAAAACCAAATCAGCTACACTATTTACCAAAATTTATAATATAGCCAAGCTGTTTTTTGAATGGTTGCTGAGGTTATGCTCAGCGCTAGATGTCGAATGATATCCCAATACGCCTGCTATCGCAGTTTTTTTGGCTCAAGACGTTGCTATTTTAACAAGGTTTTGCCTGACTTATCACTACTTTAATTGTTTATGACTTATATTTAACCTGCGATGCCCATTATGACTGATAAAATACTTTTAGAGCCTAATATGATCGATACCAAACTCAATAGCCGTCTACAACAATTAGAGAGCTGGTTGCAGCAAGTATTTGCTGGTCAAGCGTTCCAACTCGATAGTCTACCCGGTGACGCAAGTGCTCGCCAATACCATAGAATCCAGCTGTCAGACAGTAATGACACGACAGTCGCACATTATATTGTTATGGATTCAGCGGACGAACAAGACGCCATGCGCCAGTTTATCAATGTGACTAAGCTGATGGCACCGGCGATCAATGTGCCGACGCTCATCGCGCAAGACGTGACGAAAGGCTTTTTGGTGTTACAGGACTTTGGTGCGATAGAGTTCGCTCATCTGCTCGTTGATGCGACGCCTGCGCAGATAGATGAGCATTATCAGTTGGCAATGCAGACGTTGGTCGCGCTACAGACCGTGCCAGTTGAAACAGCCAAGTCGCAACATCAATTGCCAGATTATGATACCGAGTTATTAGATCGTGAGATGGATTTATTTAGCGATTGGTTTATACCTTATATCGGTGTCGAGTTTGATAAAGCATTATGGAATACTTTAAAAGAAGCCTTAATAAAAGAGATTTTGCAGCAACCACAAGTCATCGTCCATCGTGATTATCACAGTCGCAACCTAATGCAAGACCAAGCGGATCGCTCGCGCTTAGGCGTGATTGACTTTCAAGATGCCGTCATCGGCTCTTATACCTATGATTTAGTATCATTGCTGCGAGACGCTTATGTAGAATGGCCAGAGAGCCAAGTCTCTGCATGGATTAATGATTTTTGGCAGTTGCAAAAGCAGGCAGGCTTGACTACGGCAGATAGCATAGAGCAGCTCGAAAACGATATGAATGTCATGGGTGTACAGCGACATTTAAAAGTGTTGGGAATTTTTATTCGCTTGTCTGAGCGAGATGGCAAAGACCGCTATTTGGCGGATATTCCTAAGGTGATGCGTGATTTAATGTTCGAGTTAGAATGGTTGGAGGCGCATGGTAGCCAGCATATGCAACAAGCAGTAGCGCCGTTTAATGAGAGTCTCAGAGATAATATACTGCCAGCTTATCAAAGTAAGTTCGTACAGCAATATATTTAGAACGAACCACTTGCAAGTTTCATTTGACGCGAATTCTCATCTGATAAATTGCGTTAAAATATCAGCAATTTTTAATCTGAATGTAGAATCCAATAAAATAAAAAAAGGAGCGCACATGGCTGAGATTAACCGAGCAATGATTACCCAAGCAATGATTTTGGCTGCTGGTAAGGGCACGCGTCTGCGTCCGTTAACACTTGATACGCCCAAGCCTCTGGTGGAGGTGGGTGGGCAACCGCTTATCGTCTGGCACATTAAAGCGCTACAAGCGGCTGGTATCAATGATATCACGATTAATGCGTCATGGCTGGCTGATAAGCTGATGGATATACTGGGTGATGGCAGGCAATATGGCGTCAAATTGCATTGGTCAGTAGAGGGTGATGAGCCTCTAGAGACCGCAGGCGGTATTTTTCAGGCGTTACAAACTGGCAAGCTACGCGATGAGCCATTTATCTTAGTGAACTCAGATGTATGGACGACCTATGATTTTGCGCAGTTGCAAGATTATGAGCTGAGTACTGATCAGCGCGCACATCTATTATTGATTGATAATCCAGAGCATAATAACGGCGGTGATTTTGCCATCAATAATGGTTTAGCCAGTGAACAGCCGATTGATGGTGCAGACAAATATACCTTTGCTGGCATTAGTGTGATGTCACCACGATTGGTCGATGGGTTGGTTTCAGGTCAGCCAGCAGCGTTGGCGCCATTGCTCAAGCAAGCGATGATAAAGTTTCAAATTACGGCTGAAGTCATTTGTGATAATTGGATAGATGTGGGCACGCCTGAACGCTTAGCACAGGTAAACGAGTTTATCGAAAGCAATGGTGTCGATAACCATCAAGGCGCTTAGATTAATATGCTTAGTTCTCATTAACCTTCTATAAGCACTCTTATAAAAAAAGCAGCGCCGATTAATCGGCGCTGCTTTTTTACGTTATATAGCAATGGATAAGTGTGTAATAAATAGCTGCTAAACACCCATAGCCAGCTTAATTAATTGAGCAATCGTAAAAATAACGGCAAACCCTGCTATATATAGCCCAATGAACCATGCCCATTGTGACTGTTTCTTACTGAGCTTCTTCATGCTCGCCTCCCAATGCGTGTTAGTGCGCTTAGCTAAAAAGTATGGCCACTGCTAATATTTGCAGTACCACACTTTTATATCCTTTATTTACCCTTAGTACATATGCTCATGACCCGTTTTACCCTTAAAGGTATAATAGGCAAAAGCGGTATAACTCAGGATAATCGGTAGCATTATGACGGCACCAACTAACATAAAGGATAGTGAGGTGTCAGCTGCGGCTGCTTCATAAATTGTCATCTGATAGGGTACGATGTATGGGAATATGGCAAAGCAAACCCCGATATAACCCATCAAAAACAGCGCCACAGTTAACAAGAAAGGACGATATTCGCGCTCACCACTTAAGTCTTTACGCATCAAGAAAAATAATAGTACAACAATGATTGGCATAGGCGCTAGATATAGTAGACCTGGGAAGCCAAACCAGCCTTCGAGGGCATTGATGTCTGAAAAATACATAAACGCTGTGACAACGATCATTGCCACTATCAAAGCAGAAAGCATCCAGCCAGAAACTTTGCGTGCCCAGACTTGTAGGGTATGTTCAGTTTTGATAATGAGCCATGTAGAGCCAAGTAAGGCGTAACCAATAATCATGGCAAAGCCGCAGACAATCGAGAAAGGTGTGAGCCAGTCAAACGGCCCACCAGTATATAGGCGGTTGCTTGCCTCAAGACCTTGTACAAGCGCCCCAAGCATAATACCTTGAGAGAATGTAGCAACGACTGAACCAACAAAAAAGAAAGTGTCCCATACGTGACGACGTGAAGATGCTTTGAAGCGAAATTCAAATGCCACACCGCGCATTATTAGACCGAATAGCATAAAAGTAACAGGCAGATAAAGCCCCGTCATAATGATGCCATAAGCCACTGGGAAAGCAGCGAACAAGCCGCCACCGCCCAATACTAGCCAAGTCTCGTTACCATCCCAAAACGGGGCAATAGAGTTCATGATGCGGCTACGGTTTTTATCTGAGCCAGCAAAGGGAAACAAGATGCCGCAGCCCAAATCAAAGCCATCAAGCAATACATAGATAAAGACGGATAGAGCGATCAGTCCGCCCCAAATTAAAGGTAAGTCTAATACATCACCGTAGTTAAACATTAGCGTAACCCTCCATCATCGACGTCGTTTGCAGGAGTATCTATATCTTCTTCAGTGCTCTTAGCAGGATTGCTATCGCCACTGAGCGCACGACCTTGGCTTTCGGTCACTGAGTGCTCATAGAAATTATCATCGGCAGGATCTTCGTACGGTTTTGGCCCTTGAGCGATCAAGCGTAGAATATAAAAACTGCCTGCACCGAAGACAAATATATAGAGGACAATAAAACCAATCAACGTGGTTGCTACTTGCTGTGCTGCGAGCGGTGACATGCTTTCTGCGGTGCGTATCACACCATATACAGTCCACGGTTGACGTCCTGTCTCGGTCACAAACCAGCCCGCCAGTAATGCGATAAAGCCAAGTGGCGTCATCATCATCCAAGCACGGTGGAACCAGACACTTTCGGGATTATACTGCTGCTTTTTAAAGTATTTATAGATACTAAATAAGCCGACCAGCACCATTAACATGCCAATACCAACCATGATGCGAAATGCCCAGAATACAATCATCACCGGTGGTTGGTCTTCAGGTGCCCAGTTTTTTAGACCTTTTACTTCGCCATCTAACGAATGGGTAAGAATCAAACCTGAGACATAGGGAATGCTCACTTCATATTTATTGGTCTGGTTTTCTTGGTCAGGAATAGCAAATAGGCGTAACGCTGCACCGCGCTCATCCTCCCAAATACCTTCCATCGCTGCGACTTTGGCTGGCTGATGCTCTAAAGTATTTAGACCATGCTCATCGCCAATCAATACTTGAGCGGGTGCGACAAATATCGCCATAATCATGGCCATACCTAGCATGACACGACCATGTTGACGGTGTTCGGTGTGTTTTTTGGACTGAATATAATAAGCACCAACCCCGCCAATGACAAAGGCAGTCGTCAAGAATGCCGCTGTCATCATATGAGCATAGCGGTAAGGGAATGAAGGGCTAAAGATGATCTCAAGCCAGTTGGTAGGATATAAAAGACCATCTGCGCCCATCATAAAGCCTTGCGGCGTCTGCATAAAGCTGTTGGCGGCTAAAATCCAAAAGCCTGAAATCAGTGTACCAATGGCGACAATGGCAGTGGAAGCGAAATGCATACGCTTGCTCACACGCCCCCAACCAAATAGCATAATACCTAAAAAGGATGCTTCTAAGAAAAACGCGGTCAATACTTCGTAGGCGAGTAGTGGGCCCAAGACGTTACCGGCTTTGTCAGAAAAGACCGCCCAGTTAGTACCGAACTGGTAGGACATTACTACACCGGATACCACGCCCATACCGAATACCACGGCGAATATTTTGACCCAATGCTTATACACTTCAGCATAAATTGGCTCGCCTGTTTTGAGCCAACGGAATTCAAGCACCGTCAACCAGCTGGCAAGTCCGATAGAAAACGCGGGAAAAACAATATGAAACGAGATAACAAAAGCGAATTGGATACGCGCGAGCATCAGCGCATCGAGCTGGTCAATCATAAACGTAGCGAACATAAACGGTTACCCTTATCTGTTAGCTGAATAGCGCTGGCTTCCATAAAACGCTCAAGTAACTGCCCGCAATCGTCTATAGATTAAGGTAAAAAGTAGTACGGGCAATGGCTCAGTGTTGATTAGCGAGCAATCTTAGGGATAGAGTGCGGCTAAGCTAACGACTGTTTAGCTGAATTAAGTAATTTATATCCCTATAAATTAATACATTACTGTCAGGTGCTGTCAATATATTATACGCTTCCCTCGATGCACACGCAAGCTGCGCAACAGATTGGTCGCATACCTGAGAGTCATTAAAAACTGCTGAGATAAACCCAGATATATCAGACTAATCGCTTGGGAAAACATTACTGTTATCAAGTTTACCTTAATAACAGTAATGTTTTATTTGTGTACTAGTATAGGCACAAATATCCAACACAGTACAAAGTCGCAAAGCCATCTGCTTTACTCTTAATTTTAAAGTGCAAAGACCAGTGCAGCGCTATATGACACAAGCAATCATTATTCCTGCAATTGTTCATGTAAAATCTGGCGTAATGTCAAAATAGTTTGCGGGTTAGTTTGAATGCTATGACCACCGCTGATAATCGTCTCAGAGGCAGCGCCATCAAGATGAGCACTGGTATAAGGCACGATGCCATCTGATAGGCGCTCAGTCAGCGCTTGGCTGATATCTTCATCGACAGTGACGGCTGCAACCAGCGGTTGGGCAGGTAACGTCGAATTATCAGAAGAACTACTTGTACTGACTATTTCATCTTCGGTATCTTCTACTGCTTGCGACAAGTCAATCTTTGCACCAGCTGGCTGCATTTGCGCCAGTCCTTTAGTGATATCGGCATCATTATTGGCAATGATAGAGTGATAGGTAATGCGATCATTGATAGCGATGTCTTTAGTCAACTGTATAAAAGAAGATTTATCGCTTAGCTGACTTGCGCCATTTTGTAAATATAAAGCACCCAAAGGGTTTTGTGCCAAATCACCTTGCGTGGCAATGGTTGCTAAGTTGTCCGTGACAGTCTTTACCAAACCGACTGGCAAATAGACAATACGGCGCAGTGCTCGAGTGAACCAACGATCTGCATAGTCAGTTCCACGAAAAGGCGCTGATAAAAAGACAGCCGTATCTACTTGTGGTAAGGCTTTTAGCTCAAAGCGTTCTTTTAGCTGATCTTCGCCAAATGATGCTTTAAGTGCGTCACGAATCTTACGTTTTTCACTGTCAGACAGCACATTTTGATCGTCTAGTCTATCTAGGTCATCGACCAAGTTTTCATCAGATAGCATCATGCGAGCGATAATGGCACCCATACTATGACTGATAATCACGCTGTTTTTGCTGGCGCGATTTTGTCCTTTAGGATCAGTTTGCTCGTAGGTGCTGTTGATTAACTGTTGTATTTGATAACGGTTTTCTAAAATGGGCAAATTGGTTGGATAGAATATCTGCCACACTTGATAGTTATCACGCAACTTATCGTCGTTGAGAATATCGTTGGTTAAATTGACCCAAGTGGCAGGGCTAGAAGCCAAACCATGCAGCATAATCAGGACGCGCTTATTGGGATCATAAGGCTCAAGCATGAATAATTTGGGCAGTCTGGCCTCTGGCTGGCGAGTGATTAAATTGAGATAACCTACGCCATCTAACTGGTTCTCAGACAGCCACAAGCCATAACCTGCAGAAAAGTTAGCCGCCAGTGGATAGTCACTATTAAGGATGTTAACGATTTCGCTTTGGTATGGGTTGTGTAAATGAATATCGAGCTTGCGACTGCTTAGTACATCCAGTACACTATCGCCGCTTGGTTCAATCAATCCTGTTAATAGCAAATGTCCAGTAGGGTAGATACGCGAACTTGGCTTGCTCTCATCTGTGTCTCCATCTTTCTCATTGGTCAATCGACCTGACAATGATGACACTAATAATTGGCGAATCGTGGTGGTATAGCGGTCATCCAGTGAGGCCACCAAGCTGATACCTAAGCCTGGACGTTTGCTAATTGAGTTAAGCCCAGAGAGGCGTAATTCGTAAGTGGAAACCAAGTCTGCTAGTGCAGAGGTTTGCTTATGTGCATTTTGCAAATAGTTATTTTCATTAGGCAAATAAACACCAAGATCATAATCATTAATTTGTATTTTCATGACGTTGACTTGATCAGTAGGTTTGCCCTTGAGCGGTGAGTAATTGGCAATCGCGGCTTGGTTACTGTCATTAAGATGGCTAGCGGATGTGGGCAAATAATCTACTTTGGTGCCGCCCATCAACTTATTTGAGCCGTTGGTTGATCTATACAGCTGGGTTATCACATCATTACTGGCGGCATTATAGATGTCTTGGGTCTGAATATCGGTGTCATTTGGAATACGGTTCTGTGCCTGAGAGGGGCTTTTGTCTTGATCTGCGCCCTTAAAATCATGCGTCAAACTGTCATAAAATAAATAGGTATAACTGGATTTGATAGCATCGAATAATCGCTCTTGATAACCTGTTAGACAGCGATTGGTGTTTTCTTGCTGGACTTTAGCTTCTGTATCTTCTAAAGGTGCGTTGGCATAATAAGGATCAAGTGGCGGGCGAGCCAGCGCATTGCGGCAGTCTTGAGAGGCAGAAAGCTGTCGCGCTTTTGCGTAGTGTAACTCTGCAAAAACTGCCAAAGCAGGACGGTAGTGTTCATTCAAAATACTGTCAGTAAGCTGAGTGAGGCATAAATCAAACTGCTGCATACAGGCTTGCTCATTGAGCCCTGCCGATAAGAGCGCTGATGCCGTATCACTGCTTAGTTTCTTGGTGGTGACGATGTTACCGCGCTGCGCAGTAATCGTCTTCGCTGACGCTTGCTTATTCACTGATACCGTACTGCACGCAGGTAGTAATGCTACCGCGGCTATCAAGGCGACTGATGTGATCGAAAATGGGGTTTTCTTAGCATGCGTCACCATATTTTTGATAGGGCTAGCAAAAGTCATAGGTGAGTCCAGTTAGTCGTAAAAGCATGATTGAGTCAGTAATTTATAAGAAGAAGTGTAGCGTAACTTTTCGCATTAAACTATTTTATTTAAATTTCAAAAACACGATTTAAACTTCGATAATCGAATCGAATACGCATTTAAATAAGGTAGACAACAAGTTGGGTTCAATGGAGTTTTGCTAGACATAAAAAAGCCCCTGACTCTATATTGAAGTAATTTCGATATAAAGTCAGGGGCTTAGTCGAGTCAATCTAGCTTATGGAGCAATCATGGTATTTGTTAAATTCACTTAATGACATTCAAATACCTAATCAATGTTAAGCACCAGGCTTAACATTGATGTCAGGCGCAGGTATATCCCAAATGTAGAATTTACCCTCTTCAATAAGTTTGATTTGCTGACGAATGATGTCATTGTTAGGATTTTTCTGTTCAAGACGACGTAAGCGCTCTAATGCATTATCGCGGCGATCACTTAATAAGTCTGACTGTGCCAAGCTTTGCTCTGCTTCGGTATAGCCAAGAGACACTGCGCGGTCTAGGTATTTTTGACCTTCTTTGAAGCCGCCGCCTTCTGACAACATCATGCCATATAAGAAGTTGGCTTCGCCGCTATCAGGTTGCAGTTTAATGGCACGGTCAACATATTTTCCACCACGTATCGTATAGTCTGATCCCAAATCTAAGTTACGTCCCATGCCATTGAGTTTAGCAGCACGAATCAATACATCATAAGAGGCATTTGGTGATTCAGCATCAGGCTGTATCCATTCAGCCAATACTTTGATTTTTTCACGCGTATAATGGCGCTGTGAGCGATTAGGGAAGTTTGGTGGGTAATGACGGGCATTAGGTGAGACGTCTTCGATAAAGTCATCAAGCAAGCTCACATCTAGCTGATCGTTGTTATTACCGTTTTGCTGAGGAATCAACACAGTCGGTACAAAGCTTACGTCCGACAATTGCACTTGCGGCGTTGGTATATTGGCAAGCTGACCACTACGCAGGTCGACACCAGTAGCGGTCAATGGACCAGGCTCATAAACTCGAGTGGTGCCAGTGAACTCAGGTATTTTTGGTGCTGGTACAACATCTTGTGGTTGCAATGTACTCATTGGCGCACGATACGGCTGAGCATTATTTGGCAAAGGAGCGCTTTGTGGAACACTACTGCTTTGAAGGTCAGTTGGTTGAGTATTGGCTGTCACCGCTGCAGTCGGTAAAGTGGATGGAGTACCCTCTTGTGCTGTACTAGCCGCAGTCGGTCGAGCAAGGCGAATCACACGTTTGCTAGAATCCATGGCACTAGGCACCGATGTGGCAGTAGTATCGGTCTTTGCAGCATCTGTTGTTGCATTGGTTTCTGCCGCATTGACAGGCGCTGATAATAGCATGGCACAAGCTGTGGCCAGTGCTGTCAGAGTTGCCAGTTTAGGCGACTTGCTAGACGCACGGGCAGAGAGAGTCGATTGGTTGATGGCTTTCATAAAAATCGTTACCTTAATTTATTTAGTTGTTATTTAGCAATTGAATGGTTATTAGCTCATGTCTTTGCGGCAAAATCATACAAATTTTTAATACCCTAACAAATTCAACTGAGCGCTATCAGTAGTAGGATTGTTAATAGTAACGCGATAGCGTGTACGTCATGCCAGCGACAGCAGGGTAAATGAGAGCAATATCAATAATAAAGCGCACTGTAATTACCATCACAACGCACTTATCATCACAACCTATCGCTCAAAATCTGCTATCACAGATGGCAATTACAAGTGATATGCCGTGGCTTTCATGCGATTGGCCATCCAGCGCATAGTATGGCGTACAGGCGGTGATAACGCTGCGCCGCCACTTGCTAATGCCAACTCACGATGATGCAACTCTTCAATATCCATTTGTGCCAGTATCTCTCTTGAGCGTTTATCGTGCTCTGGTAATTGGGTGATATGCTCTTGTAAATGTTCGCTGACTTGAGCTTCTGTCTCTGCGACGAATCCCAAGCTAAATTCATTAGAGATGGCACCCGCGACTGCGCCAAGACCGAAAGACATGCCATACCATAATGGCGTAAAGATACTGGCATGACTGCCAAGCTCGTCTAATCGCGTCTCGCACCAGACCAGATGATCGACCTCTTCTTCGGCTGATTGCTGCATGGCTTGCTTGACGCCACTGTCTTTGGCGGCAAATGCTTGACCATGATACAGACCTTGCGCGCATACTTCACCAGTATGATTGATACGCATCAATCCTGCGACATGTCGCGCCTCGGTGATAGTGAGCTCAGGAATCTCGTCACTGCTGACTGGTAGTGGACGAGTGCTAGGGTTTGAAT
This sequence comes from Psychrobacter sp. PG1, assembly GCF_014897815.1. Lineage (GTDB taxonomy): Bacteria > Pseudomonadota > Gammaproteobacteria > Pseudomonadales > Moraxellaceae > Psychrobacter. The sequence continues at coordinate 353,016 of NZ_JABUZG010000084.1, read as the reverse complement.
GTGGTACGACAGCTCGTAATGCCTTATCGACCCCAAGTAACAATTGGTCGACTTTGGATAAGGGACGCAGGGCCATGATTCACTCCTGATGGCTTAAATACGATCAAAAAATTAAACTTATCTGTTCTTCTAAAAACAGCATCTGTTCTTCTAAAAACAGCATCTGTTTTTCTAAAATAATGATAGTGATTAACGCATAGGTATTACTATAGCAAACAATCTAAATTATCAGCACCAATATTATCCATTTGATAACACACCGATTGCTATAGCAGCATGTCAATCTTACTTATGGAGCCACTTCATCGTGCGTTTGGATGACTGCATTTTTAATATGCTTATTGAGTTTACTGTATAAAAAGGCACCGAAGGCAATGTTTATGAGTCCTGTCACCAAAAATAACTGAGGTAAATTGAATCCCAAAGCGTTCAAGATCACAATAGAGAAAATCGCTGAGGTGACCATAAATATCGCGTTAAAGATATTGTTGGCACCAACGACGCGCGCGCGGTGGCTCTTGGGTGCATAGGCCTGCATAGAGGCATATAACGGTACGATGTATAAACCGCCGCTAAAGCCCAAAAAGAATAAATCAGCAAACACGCGCCAGCTGCCACTCATCCCAAATAAATCGTTAATACCAAGTAACGCCTCACTAGTAACGTTAATATTCAATCCTGACAGTGAAAAATACAAATCAATCGCAAAAATACTTAAGCCGGCGATACCAAAGGGCAAAAGACGTAAGCTGACTTGGTTTTTGGTTAGTGATTTGCATAATAATGAGCCAATCGACACACCAACAGAAAATAAGGTTAATAGGAAAATAACCACTGATTCATCACCATGTAAGATGACCTTGCTGAATTCTGGCGTTTGGGTCAAAAACGTCGCGCCATAAAACCAAAACCAGCTATTACCAAGGATGACAAAGAACAAAAAAGGCAATGAATATAAGTAGCGCACCGTCGCCACACTAGTGGTCACAATGTTCCAGTTGATTTTTAGGTTTGGCTGCATCGCTGGCATGTGGGGTATCAATCGTGCGACAAAATAACCCAATACGGCGATGACCAATACTGTCACACTTATCCAATAGAGCGGCTGCGCTATCTGAGTTAAAACACCCGCGATAATCATACCGAGCAAGATCGCTAACGACGTTCCCATTTGAAACAAACCGTTAGCACCAACCAATTCATCTTCTTTCATCGCTTGTGGTAAATAGGCGTATTTAATAGGCCCGAAAAAAGTAGATTGAGTGCCCATGAGAAACAACGCAACAAATAACAATGCGTACCACTCAAACACGAACCCTACTGCCGCAATTACCATAATTACGAACTCAAGCAGCTTAATCAATCGTGTGAGTTTTGATTTTTCGAATTTATCCGCGATTTGTCCTGCCAGTGCAGAAAACAAAAAGTAGGGCAAAATAAACAACATCGCGGCCAAGTTATTCAAAATACTGACTTCCATGCCCAACTGACTCGCAGCGGTGTAAGTCAAAACCAGTATGAGCGCTTGCTTAAAAATATTGTCATTAAACGCGCCCAAAAACTGGGTAAAAAACATGGCGCTAAAACGGCGGTGCTTAAATAATTGAAACTGATTGGCCATGAAAATTCCTACAGACGGGTCGCGGTTGCTAGATCAAAGAAAAGCGCTGAATACCGCTTTTAAAGTGAAAGTAATTATCGATATAATTATTAACAGTATCAAAAACTTATCGAAATATAGCATAGGTTTTATCAATATTAAGCCGTATAATAGCAAGGCTTTGGTAAAAATACATGCGCTCGACACTATGATTTCATAATTATCTAAGTTATGATTTGTAAATTTTGCATGGTTACGTCGCGAGGCGTGAGTGATCTCAAAGGCTTGCTACCACTCACGCATGTCTATTTTTTGATAAAAACAGGGTGCTAATCTGACACCAAGGTTTGCATTATAAACGGTCATTATCCAAAGCAAGACAGTAAACCATAATTCAGCCAACTGCTATAAGTTTATTCACCGGTAAGACTAGGCGATTGTTATCGTTCATAATATTGTGCCGCGTGAGGTGATAGGAAATACACATGAAACACCAGCCTTCAACGCTCGCGCGCAATGTATCGATGATGCAGTGTGATACGGATAATGTTCGAGAGGATATTAAAATTCAAGATTTTCAGAGTAACGGTCTTCAAAAAACACGTCGTACAGCAGCTGTGACAACTCATGGCAATACGCCGCGCATTTATTTTACGCGTTCAGCACTTTTCACTGCGCTAGCGACCAGCCTAGTGGGTTTCGGTATGGCACCTGCTGCATTGGCTGATACCACAAATAATATCAGTTCTCCTAAACAACCTACGAGCAATCAAATAGCTGTCGATCAATCAAACAGTCAACCAACCAGTACTCAATCAACCACACTGTCAGATGATGATACTCAGCTCGATATCGCTTTGGATGCATTGCGCCTAAAAAAGGCAGTAGAGCAGGGCATTATCGATCAGTCAGTATTGGATGAGTACAGCGAACAAAGCCTAGGCATTAAGAAGTCTGATGCTCAAGATAAAAGCGCTAAAAAACCAGCTCCTCAGTCTCAGGGTATGGCTAATTCTCAGGTAAATGCCATGGATAATATGGCTGGCGCCAATGATGACTTGTTGCAACAAGCCGCAGCCATACAGCAGCAGGGTTATCAGATGATGACGCCCGAGGAGATTGATCGTGAGCTGGCTGCGATGGATATGCAGAATGCCCAAGATATTGATGACATCACTAATAGTACGGACATTAATAGTACCAACGTTAATAACAATTACAGTAACAATAATAATGATATCAGCAATAACGATCGAGATTTTGACGCGCCAATTGCTACATTAGATGATACAACCCCGCCTATTGGTTTAGATGTGGATTTGGATGCGACCAATCTGCCAACTCCTAACAATCTTGAGACATTAGGTAGGAATGAGAGCGCCGCTGAAAGTGCACAGACGGCTGAAGTTATGTCGCGTCCGATCGATGTTAGCGACTCTGTCAGTAGTGGACGCGTGGATGGAACCGGTACTTTCGATAATGAGATTGTCGCCAATGCCAGTGATGAGACCAATGAAGATGGTACAACGTCAGATATCATCAATCCTGATGACTACTTGCCAGACTATCAAGCGGACTCTCAGGGAATAAACCAGAGTATCGAACAAGCGAGTAAGCCTAAGCCAATGGCTCGTAATAAAGGCAATATCGTGAAACGCCTTTATAACCGTTTATTCAATGCAGGTGTGATGGCATTACCACATGTAGATACCACAATTTATCTACGGCAGGCGACCGCTGAAGGTGCTGTCGATGGTAAGCCAAAGCTCACCAAAGCGGATAATGACGTTCAGCCCATGAAAAACATCAAGGCCGCCCTTGATGATACGACAGTTCAGTCAGTTACCGACTTTACGGCCGCCTTGCCACGCCTACGCCAAACAGCATTAGAAGCAGCCCAAGCAGTGGGTTACTATGATATTACGTTACGCCTACGTCAGCGCAATGCTGACACGATCGATGTCATTATCGAAGAGCTGGGCGAGCCGGTACGTGTGGATAGCCGTATTGTTGAGATTCGCGGTGAAGGCAGTGAACAACCAGAATATATAGCACTTGAAAAAGACTTGCCGCCACAAGTGGGTGATATCTTCAATCACCGTGTTTATAAAGATAGCAAGGCGGCCCTTGAGTCGCTGAGTAATACTTATGGCTATTTTGATCAATATTGGCTCAACAAATCCGTTGATATTATCTTGCCAGATAATACAGCAGATGTGTCGCTGGTCTACAACACTGGTGATCGTTATGAGTTTGATGACGTTGTGTTTTTTACATACGATGAAGAAACCAACACCTTAACCCAAGATCCTGACAAGCTACCTGTTGAGTTGTCACTATTACAACAGTTGTTCGACTTTAAGCCCGGTGACCCTTTTTATCGTCCAGCGGTGACCGAGTTTAGCAATGACTTATCAGCGACTCGTTATTTTAATACAGTCAACGTTGAGTCGATATTGCCGCCAGATGAACGCAGTGAAGCCAGTACTTTGGCTTTTGATAACACGCCTACCAATGATAGCAGCACACTCGACGACGATATTAATAGTGATGGCGCCTTAGACATTGCGGGTAATAATGGTGCTGAAAGCTCAGCTGCTTCTAATAGTAGCCGTGTTAATCAAGACAATAACGCTGATGATGGTGATGAAAATAACGCAGAGAGTGAGGGTAATACGACTGCCAATAGCGGTGAAACAGTCAATCCCGCCGACATCGCGGCGATCGATTTTGAAGCTGATGCAGCAACACTTGATAAACTACAAGCTATCAAACAAAAAGCAGAGCGTTTGAGCCGCTTACCAAATGACCGTGTATTGGATGAAAAAGACCAAGAGGCGGACAATCTTTTGGGTAAAATAAGCGACGGCATCAGTAATATTGCGCAAAAAATATTCCCTGATGAAGAAAGCTTAATCACTGATGAAAACTTTGTACCACCAACGCTGGCTGGTCGAAAAACACCGCGACAAGTGGCAGAAAGTAAAAAAGTACCGTTGTATGTTTTTGTCTCTTCAAGTAAGCCGCGCGATGCCCAAGTAGGTCTTGGTTACGGCACAGATACGGGCGTGCGAGCGACGGCAAAAATAGACTATAATTTGCTCAATCGTAAAGGCTATCAAGCCGGTGCAGAGACCGAAGTTTCCAGAATTACCAAAAACGTCGCTGTTTATGCCAGTCGACCTTGGAAACATCCACTTAACGATAAATTAGATGCGCGTCTTACCTATGAAGAAGAGGTCATCGACCAAGGTGAAGGCAACTTCGACCTATCTACTACGACGCTAAAAGCGGCATTGGCGCGTAATATTCGCCGTGACAGTGGCTGGAATCGCAGCTACTCTGTGAATTACCGTTTAGATGAGCTAGAGACTGGGGTCGATGAGACAGAGTTGGACGACCTACCTATCCGCTTTACTTCTTCTAAGCCTAAGCAGCAAGCGCTGCTATTTGGTTATGGTATGAACAAAACCGATGTAGACAGTGTGACCAATCCGACTCGCGGTATGCGTCAGTATTACTCGCTTGAAGCAGGGGCTGATAAAGCCCTTAGCGACACTAATATGGCAATCATTCGCGCGGGTGTCAGCGGCATTTATAGTTTTGGCGATGAGCAAAAGCATCAAGTGCTGGGCAGTCTGAATACAGGCTACATCTGGGCAGATGATTTTTATGATGTGCCTTATAAATTACGCTTCTTTGCGGGTGGTGACCAAAGTATTCGTGGCTATGACTATGAGAGCTTGTCACCGCTCGACAAGGGCTATTTGACTGGTGGGCAAGTGCTTGCGGTTGGTAGTGCAGAGTATAATTATGAATTTAAACCAGGATTCCGCGGGGCATTCTTCACTGATGTGGGTAATGCTTACGACAAAAACTTCGAGACTGAGACAAAGGTCGGCGTCGGTGTTGGTATCCGCTGGGCATCGCCAGTCGGTGTGGTACGAGTTGATGTGGCTGCTGGGGTGACAGAAGAAAGCATACCCGTTAGACTGCATTTCTTTATTGGCTCGCCTTTATAGCCATGCAATCCAGTGGTGACATCATTTAGCGCGTATTGATCATTATTAAGTCGTCTCCGTTAGTGAAATTGAGACAGGTTCAATACGCGCTATTAGCAATATCCGTTGTATTCCTTATTTATCGTGCCGATTGCCGGTGACCATTCTTTAACGTAGTTGAGTGTCATGCTGACAAAAAATACCCCGCCTAATAACGCCCCAGATGAAGATCCAGCACAGCGCGACGCTCGTGCCGTCAGACGTTGGTATCCGCTGTCATTTTTGCTCAAATTACTGGTACTTATTTTAATTGTGCTGGCCATCATGTTTGCCGTGTTTTTTTACGCAATGGGCACAGAGTCGGGTACGAAGTTTATATTAGAAAAAGTCAGTGCTGAGACGGGCATTGATTTTAAATATGGTCGCGGTAATTTACGTGATGGTATCTGGGTCACTGATATCGATATCAAGGCAACTGAAGACCTTGAAGTATTGGTTGATAAAGCTTATGTCAAGATAGGCTGGCGTGCCATATTTGCCAAAGAAGTGCATCTGCGTGATGCAGACATACAAACCATTGAGATTATCAATAACAAGCCACCAACGGGTGAGCCGTTCGATTATAAAACGTTACAGCTACCAGTGAACTTACGCTTTGATCACGCTAAAATAAAAAATATTACTTATAAACAAGTGACCAAAGAGCCCATCGTTGTGCAGGATATTGTTGCTCGTGATTTGACATGGGTCGGTAGCATGGTAACGGTTGGTCGCGGTGATTTACAATATGCTGATATCGTCAAAATCAGTGCCTTACAAGGTGAAATTGATTTACAAGGCGACTATCCGCTAGATTTAAGCGCGATTGCAGAAGTCAGTGCGCTAGAAAAAGCCTATGTTGACCCATTGAATATCACAGCAACAGGGACGCTAAAACGTACGGTCGGTAAAGTTCGTAGTCGCTACAATGACAGCGATGTGAGCGGTGATTTTGTTGTACAAGGTTTAGATCAGGATTCGCCGTTCCAGGCAAAATTGCAATGGGATGATATTTTGATCCCTTATGCTGAAAGCCAAAAAATTCGTTTAAAAAGTGGTACTGCTACCGCGACAGGGGTGATCTCTGAAATACGTCTGCGTATCAATACTGAGCTGACGGCTAAAGACATTCCGTCTGGTCACTATCAAGGTCGCGCCGTCATTGCAAACAGTCAGTTACGTATTGATCGCTTAGATGCTCAGGTGCCAGCTGGAAATTTAATTCTGCAAGGTATTTTAGATTGGCAAGACAGCTTTGATGCAAAAATACGAGCGACAGGTAGCAATTTTGATATTCGCCGTGTTATTCCTGATGACTATGCTGATTTCAAAGCATATGCACCGCAAAAGCTGAATGGTCGACTGTCATTACATTATCAGCAGAAAAACAGCACTGGTAACGTAGAGCTTGATGCAGATTTGCGTCAACGTGATGGCGAGCATGTGAATGCCAATATCGTCCAAGGCAAAATGTCAGCGAAGTCGACACAGGTAGCGCCTTGGTATATCGATGCTAAATGGCAAAACCTAATCCGCCGCGATGTGCCTAATATCGGTAATATTGATAGTCCGCGTGGACAGGCGGATGTCATCATTCGTGGCTCACGGTTATCAGTAGATGCCAATGCGGTCATTAATGAATTGAATGCCGCTCCTAAAGGCAACTATGATGTGCGCGTGCGCAAAGCTGGGGATGTCATCGACATCAATCGCCTGAATTATAAAGGGGTTGTGGGCGACTTATCAGGTATTGGGCAGATTCAATTGGCAAATAAAAAGCGTCCGCTCACATGGCAGATAGATGCGCGTACCAATGGATTATTACCCAAACAGTATCGCAGTGATTTGCCGCTTGAGCGCCTAACCGGTAGTGTCAGCGCGCGTGGTCGTTTATTGACTATTACTAAAGGTGGCGTTAGTGGTCAGCGTCATATTATCACCTTAAACAAGACCGACTTGCAGGCTCAACTTGATGCGACTCAAGACGGCCGTGCTATTGGCATAACGGGTGCAGGTGATGCCAAAATCGATATCGTTGGTGGCGAGCTGTCTATGTTCGATGCGCGCTTCAATGGTCAAGTCGATACTGCAGATGTACCAAAAGGACGCCTATCTATTGATGCGGCTGGCACGCCAAAGTTTATCAGTATTCGTAAGCTCAATTACAACGGTGAAGCGGGCGCAGTGAATGCCAAGGGCGTCATCGATTTGCGTAAAAATATCGGCTGGACGATAGATGGTCGCTTTGATAAATTTAATTTGGGTTATTTTTTACCCAACAATCCAGCGATTATCACTGGTGATCTAAAAACCAGGGGCGAGTGGCAAACTGCGCCTAAGAATAGTAAAAATGCCGCAGGCAAACTGCAACGTTTTGCGGTGAATTTCGATGGAGTGCTAGATGCTGAGCAATTACCAGCGGGCAAGCTGACCATTGATGCCAGTGGTGATGATCAGCTGATTCGTATTAAGCGTTTCCGTCATGTGGGCGCGGCAGGCAGTATTGATGCCAAAGGGACAGTTGATGTACGTCAAGGCATTGCGTGGGATATTGACGCAGTGATGGATCGTTTTAATATTGGTTATTTCCTCAAAGATACTCCAAGCCTTATCACCGGCACTATCGATACGGATGGGCGCTGGAGTGACTCGCAGCAAATCATTAATATCAAAAAAATTGATTTAAGAGGTATGCTAAAAGGTCAACCGCTTAGTGCTAAGGGTAGCTTAGCGGCGAAGATGCGTCTGCCAAAAGATTTAGCAAGCTATTTCAAGCGCCTACAAACGCAAGATGCACAGGCGCAATATAAGCAAGTAAATGCCTTGATAGACAGCTTAAACGCGGATAATTTAGTGCTACGTTGGGGTGATAATTATGTCACTGCTAATGGCAATGCTAAGCAATTACAAACCAAAATTAATATCACCAGTCTGGATCAGTTGTCAGATAAATTGGCTGGCAAAGTCACTGGCGGTGCGACCTTATCACAGCCAGTAGGACAAGCGCTGCCAACTATTTATATCGATTTGGTTGGTGAGCGGATTGCACTGCCGGGCTTTATTTTGCGCCAAGGTCGCGTGCGCGGTAAGCTGGTCAATTTAGCAAACAGCCCAAGTCAGCTTATTATCACCGCTGAAGGCTTAGATGCAGCTGGACAGAGTTTTAAAAGCGTTAAAGCAACATTTAATGGTACTGAGCAGGCGCATGTGGTCAATCTTGACGTTGCCAATGAGCAGCTCACGATTGGCGCAAGGCTTAAAGGCGGCTTCAATCGGGATAAACTGAGCTGGTCTGGCGTCATCGGTAAGGGCCGTGTTCAATCCAAATATGCGACCTTAAATCAGTTACAGCCAGCGCAGTTAATTGTTAATTTACCCAACAATCAAAATGGCAATAATAACGATTTAAAAGTACAGTTGGCAGCGCACTGCTGGCAAGCCACTGATCAAACGGGCAAGGTCTGCTTACGTGAAAACTTAATCGCGTCACCTGATAAAGGTGAGGTGAATATTGCCTTACAAAATCTAGATACGTCATTACTATCTGTCTTTTTACCCAAAGATATCGACTGGCATGGCAAAATTAATGGTAAGGCGATTGTTGGCTGGCAACGTGGTCGTCCACCGACGATTAATACCACACTGTATTCAGACAACGGCAAAATCGGTTTGATTCAAGATGGTGATAGTTTACCCGTCACTCTGCCTTATAAGCGGGTCTCATTGATTGCACTGTCCGTCCCTGAGGGCATCAAACTACGTACCGATATTAACACTGGTGGCGGTGCGCGTGGCTATGCTGAAGTGGTCGTTGATCCTTATAAAACGCCTAAGCCAATTTCGGGCGCTTTGGTATTGAATGAGCTTAACCTTGCGATATTCAAGCCTTTCTTCCCAGGTATGCGAGTGCTAGAGGGCAATGTCACGATGGCAGGAGGATTGGGCGGTACATTAGATAAGCCGCAATTCTATGGCGATGTAAAACTTGCTAATGGCCGTATTGCGATGCTTGATTTGCCCATTAATTTAACCAATGTAAATACTGACGCCAAAATTCGTGGCACGCAAGCGACTATTGATGGAACCTTCAGCAGTGGTACGGGTAAAGGGGTTTTGGCTGGTACCGTTAATTGGCAACAAAAACTCCAAGCCAAGCTTAGCGTCAGCGGCGAGCGTTTGGTGATTACCCAGCCACCATTGTTAGTGGCAGAAATCAATCCTGATATTGATATCATCGTGCGTCCAGGCGATCGCTATGTTGATATTAAAGGGGCGGTCAGCGTACCGTCAGCGACCATTCGTCCGCCAGAAGCCAGCGAAGATATCATTACTCAAACCGAGGATGCAGTAGTTCTTGATCGTCGTCTCATTGGCAATATTGACGAGGTATTGGCAATATCGAAACCTTGGTCAATCAATGCGGATATCGGTGTCGACTTGGGTGATGATATCAACTTCCGTGGTTTTGGTGCCGTTATTCCTTTAGCTGGTGCGATTAATATCACTCAAAATGGCACGGGTGTCATGCGTGCAAAAGGGGTGGTGCAAGTATCACGTCGTACCAATATCAACGCTTTTGGTCAGAACCTAGAGCTTAACTACGGACAAGTGCGCTTTAACGGTGATGTGATGAAACCTAACCTCAGTATTGAGGCGGTTAAAACGATCAGTGGCAAAACCGTAGGTGTCCGTGTCAAAGGCAATACAGAAAGCCCCAATATTATTGTCTTTAATAATGCAGGTTTGACCCAACAGCAGGCGATGAATGCTTTGGTGACAGGTCGAATTAATAACAAGGGCGCCACCCAAATCAGTGAGCAAGGCTTTAAATCGCAAGTGACGAATAACCTAGCCGCCGCGGGCTTAAGCTTTGGACTGAGTGGCACGCGTAATCTAACCAATCAAATCGGTCAGATTTTTGGTTTTCAGAGCTTGACCGTTGATGCCTCAGGCAGTAGTGAAGACACCAACGTCAACGTCACCGGTTACGTGACGCCTGACTTGTATATACGCTACGGGGTAGGGGTGTTTAATGCTCAAAATAGCTTATCTATTCGTTATCAGTTAACTCGACGTATTTATGTAGAGGCAACCTCAGCGGCAGAAAACGCGGTGGATGTGGTTTACAGTTGGCAGTTCTAAATCGCATCGTTTTATCCAATAAAAAACGCCTTTGAATGAAGGCGTTTTTTTATAGGTAGGTTAGGAGGTGTCCTCAATTCAATTGATAGTCATCTAAATGGGTTAAAAATGGCCAAATCTTGCCAAACGGCGTCAAATAGCTGACTAATATCTCGATATTATCGGCGCTATTTTCCTTGTTTGACGGCAATTTATCTCATTTTTATCACCATTTTTAAAATGAGGACACACCCTAATATTGATGATGAATGATATTAATCTATTTGGTCAGGATTAAGCGATTATTACGTGTCAAACGTAGTCGATACTCTTCACCCTCATGCTCAATACGCACTTCTTTAGTGAGTGCAAATAAGTGTTGTGATTGCAAAGTTGGTAAACGGTTTTCACGGCAATTCAAGTAACGAGAGATAACCATGCTCATAGTAAATTCCTTTTGATAAAAAATGGCTGAATAGTAATGGCGATACAGTAACTATCTTTAACGATAATAATTATCATTTACATTGAAGAATTTTGCAAGGTAATTGATAAAATAAAATGCAGTCATTGTGTAAATTTATCTAAAGCAACTTTTGTAAATGAGGTTTAAATAAATAAAAATTATCTAATTGTTATTATAAATCAATAAGTTGGTTTTAAATTGACTTGGTTTTTTGAAGGTATAAACCTATCAAATCGCACTTTAAAAAAACAGTAATAAAGGAGACGCCGATGCCAAATGAAGCAGACAACCACATTGATGGCTCATTTAACAGCGAAAAAGTACTCATCGTAAACGTGGCAGTTGCGGTCATTCATCATAAAGCCCAATATTTACTTGGATTTAGAAACGCCGCCCAGCATCAAGGCAATCGCTATGAATTTGTAGGTGGCAAAATAGAAGCCAATGAAAACGCCGAGCAGGCATTGATTCGGGAAGTCGCTGAAGAGACAGGCATTGAAATTTGTGACAATACGATGGTCAAGCTTGGACGTCTGCATCATGATTATGGTGATAAGCAGGTCAGTTTACAGATTTATAAGGTTGAGCTGACCGCGCAGCAGTATGAGCAGCATAAGCATCGCCAATATGGGCTAGAAGGTCAGGCGCTAACGTGGGTAAATAAGGCAGATTTATTAGCAGGAAAGTATCATTTACCCGCTGCTAACCAGACGATTCTCGAATGGCTCAGTGTGCCAACAACGATAGCAATTACCTATCCATTGACGCATTTTGATGCCTCACCTGATCCAATGGCCGCATGGCTGACTTTTCATCAAAACAAGCTAACAGCCAATGCTTGGGTATATATTCGAATAAAGGCAGCTGGCTCAGAAAGTATGGCAGCGCAGTTGATGCATATGCGTCCAGATATTAAGGCGATTGTCCCTTGTGATGTCAATGGACAGACCCTAACCATTGAAGCGCCGCTAGCAATGAAAGATACAACCACTACCAATTCAATCGTTGCCAATCAGCTGTCTCATACCGCATTGTTGCAATGGTCGGAAGATACACAAGATAGAGTGCTGTCTAAAAATTACCCGTTAATAGTCAGTTGTCATGATGCCGCCAGTATTGATGCTGCCAATAAACTGGCTCATAATCGGTTACAGCAGCAATTACCGCCCGTCATTGGCGCCTTTTTGTCTCCTGTACTAGTTACCCATACACATCCTGATACTGTGCCACTTGGTTGGGAATCATGGTCAGCATTGGCACAATTGGCTGACATGCCGATTATCGGTTTGGGTGGTTTATCACCTGTGATGATTCATCAAGTATTAGAGCATGGTGGTATCAGTGTTGCTGGTATTCGACAGTTCTTTGAATAGTAAAAAACTAATAGAGGGAGTGTTGGCACCAATGCTGACCAGTCCTGAACCAGAATTGCCATTAATTGGCATCTATCAGGGCAAATAATTGATTTTTAATATATTTATCCAATCAGTAACTATGTGTTTACTCGGTATTTATTCTGCTGCATAAACGCATAGTTACTTACAAACCGTTGCTTTTTCCTACATTGCGACACTGTTTTAATAGTCGAGCTGCCATTAATATATCACCTAAACAAAGAGTACTTACTCTATATTCTTATAAGCGAATTGCTTATCAATATACCTCTTAAGTCCTCTCATGATATTTGGTTTTTGCAGCGCCAGCTTTTACATTCAATATATTTTTAAAAGTTGAAGACGCACAGAAGATGAGAGTACATATAGGGCATATAAGAAGAATAGTTAACAGTCACTATCAATAATGGTACCTCTATGAAAACCAATAAGTTACCTCAATCAGCATGGTCTGATACAAAGGAAGCTGGTTCTCAATCTAAGCAGACTACCCAGTCGCGCCACTATCATCTGAATGAGGATAGTACACGGCAGACAGGTAACGCCAGCAACGATGCTAGCTACAACCATGATAATCTAAATGACCAATATTCTACCCATTTGGCAAAAAAAACGTCTTCGCAAGATCACTATTTTGGATATAAAAGCGCCGATAAGAGCCCACTACGGGCAAAAGAGTCTACTATGACTAACAGCAATAATAACAAAGACGGCGATTCAAAACATAGCGAAAGCAGTAATTTCGTTAGTGATTACTGTACCAAGGATAGGGGTCACTGCACTAACGATTATAAATGGTCACAAGAGTTGAGCGAAAAAGAACCGTTAATATCAGATTTTTTAGGGGATAAGATAAATGGTTCAATAAATTCTCCTGTGCAAAAAGAATCTGGACAGAACCGCCATTCAAAGCAAAATACTGATTCATCATCAACCTCTACTTACTCATCATACAAAGAAATACCGGAGCGTATATTTATGAATGGACTTATCAAGCATACGGGTATAGCCCTAGCTATTATCATACCATTAGCCGCATTTTCAGCGTATGCTGCGACGCCACCGGTCAATGCTACAGCTGATATAACTGCTAACGCCACTACGGATAGAACCACCACAGAGACGTTGTCAATTAAGCCAAATGCCATCATTCATAAGTCTGCAAGTACACCGACCACAGTGGATAGCGTTGATCTAAAAAAGTATGCAGGAACATGGTATGAGATAGGTCGTTTGCCCATGTATTTTCAGCGCAATTGTGCCAGTGATGTCACTGCCAATTATACGGAAAAAACCGACGGTTCAGGTATCATAGTCACTAATAAATGCGTACAGAAAGACGGTTCTGGTATTACTTCTGAGGGTATCGCTAAGCCTGTTGATGAGTCAGGCAGCAAGTTAAAGGTCACATTTTTACCATCGTGGATTCGTTGGTTGCCAGTTGGTCGTGCCGACTATTGGGTACTAGCACGTGATGCTGATTACAAGACTGCTTTAGTAGGAACACCTGATAAAAAATATTTATGGTTATTGGCGCGTTCGCCAAACGTCACTCAAGAAACCTATGCCAAATATCGTCAAATCGCTCAACAGCAAGGCTATGACTTAAAAGAATTTAAGTTAACCTCGCAGACCAATCAAACAGTTAGCCTCGTTCCATAACGAGCATCACTTACTAGATACTGTGTTAAATCGTAATGTCGCTTTATCATCCACTATTTGATACTGGCAATAATAAACAAAAAGGCAGCATAATTGGCTGCCTTTATTTTCATAATAACCTCCACAACTCAATAAAATGCTTTATAAGCGCTAGCAGATCGGTTATCACTGGCAAAATAGGCCGTTTTAGGCTAAAATCTAGGCGATCTCAATACTCTACATCAATAACTGACACCGATATCGTGCGGTTGCCATACTAGAGTGATTGCGTAGACCACACATAATCTATCTAATCTGTATTCTCTATCATTTACTGATCACACATTACTGACCATAAGGATGTTTCTCGTGAGCAACGCTGATACCTTACGCCAATTACATCAAGACCACTTAAGCAACTACAACAATCAAGAGCAACAAGCGATTGAGCTGATGGGGCTATTGAATAAGCTCTATAATGAGCAAGACGTACAAGTGACCTTGTTCGGTGACACATTAAATACGACGTCAGTTGGTCAAATATTGGCATTGCATCAAAAAGTAGCTTTGCGTAACCAAGACGCTAAATCTATTGATATCGCTGACACTTTAGCCATGGTTAAAGCGCTAGCGGCCAATGATAAGCTTCAGTCTGCACAGGTTGATGTTGGTCAGTTAATCGCTAATGACAGTGATTTACAAGCAGCACTTCAAGCAGTTAATGTTGATGGCACTATTGTTAATCCGGCGACTGATGTCGTGTTATACGGTTTTGGTCGTATCGGTCGTATTTTAACTCGCCTGCTATTATCACAAGCGTCAAGTGCTAAAGGTATGCAGTTAAAAGCCATTGTTGTACGTCCTGCGGCATCTGGCGATTTGGCCAAGCGCGCCTCATTGCTAGAGCGTGATTCGATTCATGGTAGCTTTGCTGGTGGCGTGGTGGTTGATGATGAAAACAACGGCTTGATTATCAATGGTCGCTTTGTTCAGGTCATCTACGCTAAAGATCCAAGCGAGATTGATTATACGACTTACGGTATTAATGATGCGTTAGTGATTGACAATACGGGCATTTGGAAAGATGAAGCGGGTCTTGGCAAGCATTTGCAATCGACTGGTGTGAAAAAAGTCCTATTAACAGCCCCAGCTGGCGGTGAGATTAAAAACGTTGTTTATGGTGTAAACAACGATACAGTCGGTGAAGATACCATCGTCAGTGCGGCGAGCTGTACCACCAACGCAATCACCCCAACGTTAAAAGTATTGAACGATGAATACGGTATCGAAAACGGTCACGTTGAAACGATTCACTCATTCACTAACGATCAGAACTTGATTGATAATTATCATAAAGCGGATCGCCGTGGTCGTAGTGCTGTATTGAATATGGTTATTACCAGTACGGGTGCTGCTAAAGCGGTTGGTAAAGCACTGCCAGAGCTTAGTGGTAAACTAACGGGTAATGCCATCCGTGTACCAACGCCAAACGTCAGCTTAGCGATTTTAAACTTGAATCTTAAAACAGCACCAGAAAATGCTGATGCATTAAACGAGTTTATGCGTAAAGTATCTAATAGCAGTCAGTGGCAAACACAGATTGCTTATACAGATTCTACCGAAGCGGTATCGACAGATTTTGTTGGTGATACCCATGTAGGTATCGTTGATGCCCAAGCGACTATTTTGACCGACAATCATGCCATTGTTTATATCTGGTATGACAATGAAGTTGGCTATAGTACGCAAGTATTACGTTTAGCCACACAAATGGCAGGCATCAGTTATACACAGATTCCAGCTTAATACATTTGTACAGCAGTAGTGAGTTTTTAATATTGAGGTACTCTTTATAAGAAAGTACTTTGATAGTCACTTTTAGCATGGACAAATAGATGTGATTTTTTGAGTTAATATATACCGCACCCGATAGTCCAATTGGTTATCGGGTGTTATTGTCATAAATAAAGCAATGATATAATGATATATAGCAACATAGACGCAAGTCTCCTATTTTTTAAAAGATACCTATAGGCAAAAGAAGCAGTATATGACTGCTATTGAGTCTATAAACTAGAGTGTAAATAAAGGAACGTAAGATGCGATTTATTGATGAAGCCGTCGTAACGGTAAAAGCAGGTGACGGTGGTAACGGAATCGCCAGTTTTCGCCGAGAAAAGTATGTCCCACGTGGTGGACCTGATGGTGGAGATGGTGGCAAGGGCGGAGATATTTACGTCATTGCAGAGGATAACACCAACACCCTAGTGGACTATCGTTATACCCGTCGTCACGATGCTATGCGAGCAGAGAATGGCCACAGTAGAAACTGTTCAGGCAAGGGCTCTGATGATTTGTTTTTACCAGTACCTATCGGTACCACGGTAGTTGATACCGAAACTGACGAAGTGTTGGGTGACTTGATTGAACTTGGTCAGACGTTACTGATTGCCAAAGGTGGTGATGGTGGTTTGGGCAATACCCATTTTAAGAGCTCTACCAACCAAGCACCGCGTAAATCGACGTCTGGTTTTGAAGGTGAGTTAAAAGTTCTTAAATTTGAGCTAAAAGTTGTGGCTGATGTTGGCTTGATTGGTTTGCCTAATGCTGGTAAATCTACCTTTATTCGTCAAGTCTCTGCTGCTAGACCAAAAGTTGCTGACTATCCGTTTACCACCCTCGTTCCGAATCTAGGTGTGGTTGATATCGGTCGTCATCGCTCATTTGTGATGGCAGATATTCCAGGTTTGATCGAAGGTGCTTCAGAAGGTGCTGGACTTGGCATTCGTTTCTTAAAACATGTGGCTCGTACTCGTCGTCTGTTACATGTGGTTGATGTAAAGCCAATTGATGGCAGCAATCCGGTAGCCAACGCTCGTGTTATTTTGAATGAACTTGAGCGTTTTTCGCCTGAGTTATCCAACTTGCCCCAGATTTTGATATTAAACAAAATTGATCAGGTGCCTGACGAAGAGTTAGATGAGCTTTGTACTCATATTGTCGCCGAGCTTGATTGGACAGGCGATGTATTTCGCACGTCAACCTTAATGGGTGAAGGGACTGATGCAGTTAAATATCATTTAATGAATGAGATTGAGCTAGAGCGTGAGCGTGAACTAGAAGATCCTATCTTCGCTGAAGCACAAAGAACCCGTTTTGAGCGCTTAGAAGTAGAAGTACGTCTAAACACTGAGGCGCAGCGTGAAGCATATCGTGCGGCCCGCAAAGCGGCTCGCGAAGGTGTAGATTTAAGCGACGACGATGCTGATTTTGACGATGACGACGAAGATGGTGTTGAGGTCATTTATGTTCCTTAAGCTAACAGGCTTGAGCTGATATACTTGAATTTTTTAGATCAATCCCCGTAATCAATTCACATGAGAGACAGGAGTTTATATGGCAGGTGACATAGAAAACACGACCGAAGAAGCAAGGTTTATTAAACAAACTCGCAACTTTGATATTCAGCGCGTTATTGTCAAGATTGGCTCATCGTTGTTAACCAATAACGGTCGAGGGCTGGATCGAACTGCCATATATGAGTGGGCAAAGCAGATCGCTAAATTGCACAAGCAAGGCGTCGAAGTACTGCTAGTATCGTCAGGTGCCGTTGCTGAAGGTGTGGTACGAATGAACCTTGAGGAGCGCCCGAAGAAACTAGCCGCACTACAGGCCTGTGCTTCTATTGGTCAAATGGGTTTGATTGAAACGTGGTGGTCAGCATTAATTCAGCATGGTATCCAAAGCTCGCAGTTGCTACTGACGCATGATGATTTGTCTAATCGTAGCCGTTATCTCAATACGACAGGTGCACTGACACAATTACTAGAGTGGCGCGTGCTACCAGTCATCAATGAAAATGATACCATTACCATTGATGAAATTAAATTTGGTGATAATGATACTTTGGGCGCGATGGCAGCGGCGATGGTCAATGCCGATTTATATATCATTTTAACTGATCAAGATGGGGTGTTTACGGACAACCCACGTGACAATCCTAATGCAAAAATGATTCGCCAAGAGCGTGCGATGGCGGATTACTTATTTGATATTGCAGGGGATGGTGGCAAGCTTGGTCGCGGCGGTATGCTGACCAAAATTCGTGCTGGTCGTCTTGCAGCGATGGGTGGTTGTCCAACCGTTATCGTGAGCGGTGCTATCGATGATGTTATTACTCGTGTGGTATCAGGCGAGGCGGTTGGTACTTTATTGACCACCAATGATCAAGACAAAATCATTGCACGTAAACAATGGCTTGCCGCACATTTACGTATGTCAGGCACTCTAATAGTCGATGCAGGCGCAGCAAAAGCAGTAGTTGAGCATCACAAGAGCTTGCTACCGGTCGGCGTTGTGGAAGTACGCGGTGATTTCGATGAAGGTGACGTGGTTGAGGTGGTGCATCAAGATACGGGCGAGCGTTTAGCGGTTGGACAAGTGAACTTCTCATCTCGTGATGCTTGCCGAGTGGCTCGCGAGCGTACTGAACAGTTTGATAGAATTCTTGGTAATAATGAAGAGCGTGTGGTCATGGTACACCGTGATAATTTAGCGCTGACCATGTAGACCATTCATGGTATTCATCTAATTTCAAATATGAGCACGATATTATTGATTAAAGACCAACGGCAAATGACGCTCTAAAAAGCACAAATACTTTTAATGATTATTATTCTTATGATTGTTAACACGAGAGATATTAACCAATAAATTGTTATTAGCGAATATCTCATTATTTGTGGTTTTTTAGAATAGATTGTCGCTATCTAAACGTTTTAATATTCTTTTATTCAACTTATTTTATCCAGCACCGTATTCATTGATGATCATGAATGCGGTGTTGTTTTGGAGATTTGTACATGAGTGCTTCAGACAATAGTAACTCGATCCAGCAAGAGTTTGCGCCTTTAAAGAACGACAGATTGTTACGGGCATTACGCTTTGAATCAATAGACACCACGCCAGTCTGGATGATGCGTCAAGCTGGTCGTTATTTACCAGAATATAAAGCAACTCGTGCAGAAGCGGGCGACTTTATGAGTCTGTGCAAAGATACGGACCGCGCCACTGAAGTCACTTTACAGCCACTACGCCGCTATGATTTAGATGCTGCTATCTTATTTAGTGATATTTTGACCATACCTGATGCTATGGGTCTAGGCTTATACTTCGAGGCGGGCGAAGGCCCTAAGTTTAAACATCCTATTCGTACGCAAGTAGACTTAGATAGATTGCCAGTACTTGAACCCAATGATTCTCTTGATTATGTCATGCGTGCAGTGACGAGCATTCGCAAAGCGTTAAATGGTCAAGTGCCGTTATTTGGTTTCTCTGGTAGTCCGTGGACATTGGCCACTTACATGATCGAAGGCGGCAGTTCAAAAGACTATCGTTATACTAAAGGCTTTTTGTATAGTAACCCTGATTTTCTGCATCAATTATTAGATAAATTAGCCACTTCTGTCATTGATTATCTAGATGCACAAGTGGTCGCTGGTGCTCAAATTCTACAGATTTTTGATAGTTGGGGCGGGGCGCTTGGTCATCGTCAGTTTATTGATTTTTCTCATGCTTATAATAAGCGTATCGTCGCTGAATTAAAAGTACGCCATCCGCAAATACCAGTGGTATTATTTACCAAAGGTGGTGGGTTATGGTTGGATGTGCAAGCAGATAGTCAAGCCGATGTTTTAGGATTAGATTGGACGATGCCCATTGATCGTGCACGCCAAGTATTGGCTGAAAGTCAGCGTCAATTGACCAAACAGCATAAAAAACTACAGAGTAGTAAAGCCATTCAAGGTAATTTGGATCCAGCAACATTGTATGGTTCACCTGCGACGATTCGTGCTGAAGTAAATGCAATGCTTGATAGTGCTTATGCGAGCGGCGAAAAAACCGGTTATATAGCAAACTTAGGTCATGGTATTACGCAGTGGGTCAATCCTGACAATGCCAAAGTATTCATCGATGCGGTGCACGATTATAAAATCTAAAGCCGCTTGAATCCAAAAATGACAAAGTTCAGGCATATAAGCGAGCTTTCTATCTAAGATTTGTTTAACAAACACTGATATTTACTAAGTAAAATAAAAAGGAATATCTTATGATTTCAGCAGCGATTGTTGGTGGTACAGGTTATACGGGTATTGAGCTGATTCGCTTGTTATCTGCGCATCCTGAAGTATCTATTGATTTGCTAACCTCGCGTAGCGAAGCTGGTACACGCGCTGATGAGATATTTCCAAGCTTACGCGGTATATCAGATATTGTCTTTAGCGACTTGGGCGATGAGACGCTTGCAACGCTGCAAAAGTGTGATGTGGTCTTTTTTGCCACTCCACATGGCGTAGCGATGAAGCAAGCAGAGGCGCTAACGCAAGCCGGTGTGAAAGTCATTGATTTGGCTGCTGATTTTCGTTTGCAGTCACTGTCCGATTTTGAACACTGGTATCAGCAGTCGCATGCCTGTCCTGAGCTATTAAAGACAGCTGTCTATGGTTTACCTGAAGTCAATCGCGATAAACTTGCCACTGCTTTAGTCGTCGGTAATCCGGGTTGTTATCCGACCACTGCTATTTTGGGTTTGAAACCAATAATCGATATGCAAAATAAGCAAGCAGAGAGACTGGTGGAATCACGCATCGTTATCGATGCAAAGTCTGGTGTTTCTGGCGCTGGTCGCCAAGCTTCACTTGCGCTTAATTATGCTGAAACTACTGATAACTTTAAAGCTTATAGCGTTGAAGGACATCGTCACCTGCCTGAGATTGAGCAAGGCGTGGCGCAGCTATTAGACAGCCAGTTCACCCATCGCATTCGTTTTTTACCGCATCTTGTGCCGATGATACGTGGCATGCTGAGCTCTATTCATCTTGAGCTGACGGATGCGGGTGCTGCTATTGATTGGCAGCAGATATTTGAAACATGCTATGAATCAGAAGCGTTTATTGATGTCATGCCAAAAGGTATTTATCCAGATACCCGTAGTGTCCGCGCCAGCAATCGTTTACGCATTGCTGTGCATCAAGACAATGAACGTGCGGAATTGACAGTGATTGTCGTACAAGACAATTTGGTAAAAGGCGCAGCAGGACAAGCGGTACAAAATATGAATGTCATGTTCGGATTCGATGAAACAATGGGTCTAAACTTTGCACCTATTGTTCCGTAGCAGATGTTTAGCTGTGGTCAAATCATTCACATTTATGGTGCTAGGTATTGATTATAAATTCCGCTATAATATTGCCATTACTGTTAAGAGATATTGTCTAAATGCGTGTCAAGCTTGTACGACGCTTTTGCTCACAGCCCGCACTTTCATCGTGCAAAGACTCTGATTTGTATCATTTAGAGCGTAGTCCGCATTCTCTTAAAACCAATGCTAGTTCAGTAACTAAGGTAGGTGGTACCCAACAAGGGGCATCCACATTGGTGTTGGCTCTCTTTGTCGTTGTCATATTGGTGACTGCCATTGTTGGATTGATATTCGGTCATAAATTAGGATATCAGCGTGGCTTTCATTCTATGCAAACTGAAACCAAGCAAGCGATGATCAATAGCACTGAGGCAACAGAAGCGCTGGAAGATTTGCGTCTTAGTCATAAAATAGCGGCCAATCAAGCCGCTACTGCTAAGCAGGAGCTGGCGATTAGCTTGGCGAACATCAAAGAGTTGCGTGAAAACCAGCAAGAACTAACGGTTGAGAATAGACAAGTCTCTCAACTGAATGAATTATATGCTGATGTCCTTCGTGACAAAGGCGGCATGCCTTTACAAGTAATAGCAGCAAAGATTGAGCCGTTACCTGAAAATGCCTTCGAATATGGTTTCGATATAGGCATGCTTGCTAGCGATGGCAAAGCCAAACGCCTAAAGCCAACGTTGACGTTGCTCAATGACGATGATTTTGTAGAGGTGCCGCTAGATCCTCCAGTTTATACTATTGAAGGTATCGTTCGTATTCGTGGTCGTTTCATGATGCCATCAGGCTTTAAACCGTTACAAGTCAAACTTAGCTTACAAGCTGGCGGACAACAAGTAGAGCAGCTCTATGATTGGAAGCTTGGCGACCGAGTTGATAATATGCCGCTATCACTTTTAGATTTACCTGAAGTCGACGAAAGTCCGATTGAGCCTTAATCTATTCATATTTAAGAGCGCTATAATAAGCATTGCGTTTGCCAACCTCTGCTAGCGCCCTTTATTCTGTTATAAATATAACCATTAATTTGTATGCCAATTATGATAAAACAAACCCTATTGCAAGCGTTGCCAACTGTTGCTGATTGGCACTTTCCAACCATACCTGCTCACCGTGCACAAGATGGTGATACGGATGGCGAGACCTCGCCACAAGCAGATGTACTGGTAGCAGAGCCAGAAGTGGCTAAGCCGCCTATGTATGCCGTCGTTATGTATAATGATAATTATACGCCGATGGAGTTCGTCGTTTATATTTTGCAGTCCGAATTTCGTCATAGTATGGATTCGGCAGTCGAAGTTATGCTGACGATTCATAACAGTAGCAAAGGCATTGCTGGTATCTATCCTAAAGATATCGCTGAGACCAAAGCCAAAAAGGTAAATAGTCTGGCACATCGTGAAGGCTATCCATTATTGACCCAGATTGAGCCACATCAAGGCGAATAAGAAAATAGCGTAAATATGAATTTAAAGTTCTATCTTCTTCTCGTGTTTCTATCTTATTATTTCCAATGGTTTTATCGTTTAGAAACCCTTTCAAGCTCTAAAAACCGCTCATTGTGAGCTTGATAGGCACTCTGTATCCAAGCAGTCACTCATAAATTCCTTATTATAAAAATGTCCTAACCTTGATTTTTCTTTAATATACCCTTATCTATATTAAGTCATCACATCAAACAGCTGTCTAAATTTTATAGAAATGATTGCTGCACTCGTATCATTTTCTAGTCATCCTATTAACTTGAATTTTTCTATAATTTAATCAGCTGATGGCTTAAAAAAGTCAGTTGTATCTTTCATTCTCTCATTTATTATTCTATTACCGATTTCTCCTTTATTTGCTCAGTTTTTGAAGCTTTCATACTATTTCGTTACTATAAATATTGATGCGCAGTACGCCTTGATACATTTTAGTCTGTGTTAATAGATTGACTCTTCTTAAGTATCGTGTTGAGATAAAGAAAAGCAAGTATGAGTGATCAAAACGCTTAATTGGTGACAAGTAGATAGCACTGCTACTTGAGTAATACATGGTCAATATCATTTAGCGCTGTCTTTTGATAATACAGATTTAGCCCTTGAACAATCCATCTGTCGCCCTGATTTACTTACTAACTCATTCATAAAGCTATCAATTATAAAGATAGGTATAACCGTAGGAAGTCGTTATGTTAAGTCGTCATCTTGAAGTTTCTTTGCGTTTAGCAATGACACTTGCGCGCCAAAAATCGCATGAGTACCTCACTGTTGAGCATCTATTATTGGCGTTATTAGAGAATACTCACGCTGCCAATACATTAACTGCCTGTAATGCCAATGTTTCAACGTTGCGTACCGAGTTAGAAGCTTATATCAATAAGCATACACCAACGGTAGACGCAGACACCGAGCAGTCACCGCAGCCGACCCAAAGCTTTGATCGTATTCTACAGCGTGCTATTTTCCATGTACAATCTATTGGTGGTGGTCGCCTTGTTGAAGGCTCAGATATTTTAGTGTCTATGTTTTCAGAGCACGATACTTATGCCGTTTATTTGCTCAAAAAGCAGGGTATTAGTCGTCTTGAGTTGACCCAATACTTATCGCATGGTCAAGATAAAGACGAGCCATCCGAGCCACGTGCTTCTATGACGGGCGAACGCCGTAGTGCCTCAGAAAAAACCAGTAAAGATCCCTTGGTTGAGTTTGCGACCAACCTAAACCAGCGTGCGGCTGAAGGTAAGACTGATCCACTAATTGGACGTGGCCCTGAAATTGAGCGAGCCGCGCAAGTATTATGTCGTCGCCGTAAAAATAACCCGTTATTGGTTGGTGAGCCTGGTGTTGGTAAGACCTCTATCGCTGAAGGCTTGGCGTGGTTGATTATTAATGATAAAGCACCTAAACCATTGAATGGCTGTGTGATTTATAGCCTTGATATCGGCTCATTAATCGCTGGTACTAAGTATCGTGGTGATTTTGAAAAACGCATGAAGTCACTGCTTGATGCGCTAAAGAAAAAGCCCAATGCAATCTTATTTATTGATGAGATTCATATGATTATTGGTGCAGGGTCGTCAATGAGTAGCAATATGGACGTATCAAACTTGATTAAGCCAGCACTTGCTAATGGTGAGCTGCGCTGTATCGGCTCAACCACCTTTACCGAATACCGTCAAGTGTTTGAAAAAGACCATGCACTGTCACGTCGTTTCCAGAAAATTGATGTCAAAGAGCCCAGTGTCGACGATACAATTGATATTTTACGTGGTCTGAAGCCTCGTTATGAGGAATTTCATAACGTTGAATATACCGATGAAGCGTTGGTCACCGCCGTTCAATTATCTGCTAAGCATATTCACGAGCGTTTTTTGCCAGATAAAGCGATTGATGTGATTGACGAAGCAGGTGCCTATAAGCGCTTAGGCGTGATTCCTGATGCTGATGATATTGATGCAGAAGAAAGCTTCATTGCGGATATAGAGCAAGATTTTGATGCTCAGATTGATGCCGATGTTGAGGGTCTCGGTGGTGACACGTATAGCGATAGCGAAATGCAGGATGAAGCGGAAACTGCAAAAGCTAATGATCGTGCCAAATCGTTCAGTGAGTCAAAAAGTGCCAAGGCTAAGAAAAAACCACCGATGAAAATCGATGTGGCAGATATTGAAGCGATTGTTGCCAAGCTTGCACGTATTCCTCCCAAGTCAGTATCGAGTGATGATAAGAGTATTCTTCAGCACTTAGATCGTGATCTTAAACACTTAGTGTTTGGTCAAGATGAGGCCATTGAAACATTAGCGGATGCTATTAAGCTATCGCGTGCTGGTCTCAAAGCACCAGATAAACCAATTGGTTCATTTATGTTTGCCGGTCCTACTGGGGTGGGTAAAACCGAAGTTTCACGTCAATTGGCAAATTTGTTAGGCGTAGAGCTGGTTCGTTTTGATATGTCAGAGTATATGGAAGCCCATACTGCATCGCGTTTGATTGGTGCGCCTCCTGGCTATGTCGGTTATGATCAAGGTGGTTTGTTGACTGAAAAAATCAATCAACATCCACATTGTGTTTTATTGCTTGATGAGATTGAAAAAGCGCACCCTGATGTCTTCAACTTGTTACTGCAAGTGATGGATCATGGTACGTTGACTGATAACAATGGTCGTGTGGCTATCTTTAAGCAAGTCATTGTGATTATGACGACCAATGTCGGTGCTGATAGTATTAGCCGCTCTTCAATGGGCTTTACTCAGCAAGACCATAGCCGTGATAATACGGAGTCGCTCAAACGTGTCTTTACGCCAGAGTTCCGTAACCGTCTAGATGCCATCATCCAATTTAACCCATTAGATACCTCCGTGGTGGTATCTGTGGTTGATAAATTCTTGGTTGAGCTACAAGTCCAGCTTGATGATAAACAAGTCACCTTAGAGATTGATGACGAAGTACGCGATTATTTGGCTCACAAAGGCTATGATCGCCTAATGGGTGCACGCCCAATGCAGCGTCTGATTCAAGATGAGATCAAAAAGTCATTGGCAAGTATGATTTTGTTTGGTGATTTGGTCAATGGTGGGGTAGTACATCTCACCTTAGAGCCTGAAGCTAATGATGAACAAGATGGTGATTCTGTTAAGCTTGATAAGTACAGTGGTAAGACGGATTATAACTCTACATATAAAGGATCAGCAGATAGTCGTATTATCTTGACGGTCGTTGAGACTCATGAGCCACATCCAGACTCTGAGTCACTCGCCAGCTAAGTTTTTGCTACTAATGTAATAACAACGGTTACCATGTTACTGTGGTAGCCGTTTTTTTATTGCTATAATTCATAACAAAACCAACGTATGAAATCGCGAGCTCCCATTCATGTGCGAGATTGGTTTACGCATCATTACCCGATATTTATCTAATCGATAACAAATATAACAGGACATACTATGGAATTATTCGATGAACAAACGCCAAAAACGCCAGCGCAAAAACAAGCAATTTTAGACAATGTGCGCTTGCCAGAAGATTGGAAAACGGCATTAGCAGACGAGTTAACTTCTAACAATATGGACAACTTGCGTGCGTTTTTAAAAGAAGCCTATCAATCAGAAAGTAGTATCTATCCGCCAGCACCCTTAATATTTAACGCGTTAAACCTGACCCCTTTATCACAAGTTAAAGTCGTGATACTAGGTCAAGATCCATATCATGGACCAGGGCAGGCAATGGGCTTATCGTTTTCAGTGCCCAAAGCCATTCCAAAGCCACCCTCACTCAATAATTTGTTAAAAGAGATGGCGAGTGATATTGGTATCGCACCCTCAAAACATGGCGACCTGACTTACTGGGCACAGCAAGGAGTTTTGCTATTAAATAGCTCTCTGACCGTGCGAGAAAGTGAGCCAAATAGTCATCAAAATAAAGGCTGGGAGCAGTTTACCGATGCGGTGATTGATGTGGTTAATGAACAAACAGAACATACCGTATTCATATTGTGGGGCAGTAAAGCCCAGAAAAAAGGCAAATATATCAATACTGATAAGCATCTTATTCTGACCGCTGTACATCCATCACCACTTGCTGCCAATCGTGGTGGATTCTTTGGTTCCAAGCCGTTTTCTAAGACCAATGATTATCTAGTACAGTATGGGCAAACGCCTATCGATTGGCAATTACCGCAATAGTTGTCAAAATAAATGAAACATAAACAAAATATAAGCTTGAAGCCATATCCAACCGCAAATAGTCAGTTAGTTATTGAAGATATGCAAGCCAGCGCATTTTGGTCACTTCAAGATATGAGCTGGATGAACCTAGCTCTTAAACTTGCTAGACAAGGTGCTGAGCGTGGAGAAGTGCCGGTAGGAGCGATACTGGTACACGATCAGCAGATTATTGGTCAAGGATTCAATGAACCGATTGGGCGTCACGATGCGACCGCTCATGCCGAGATTGTTGCATTAAGAGAGGCGTGTGCGCGCTTAAAAAACTATCGTTTACCATTACAGACAACGTTATACGTTACCTTAGAGCCTTGTACGATGTGTATCGGAGCGCTCATTCATGCGCGGGTAGATAGATTGGTTTATGCAGCAAGCGAGCCACGAGCGGGTATGGTTGGTAGTCAGATAAATTTACCGATACAGCCTTTTTATAATCATGCTATCGAAGTACATAATGGCTTATGTCGTGAGCATAGCAGCCAGATGCTTAAGACCTTTTTCCGTGAACGACGAAAAGCGGCAAAAAGGAAAGACAATTCATAAGCAATTAACAAGATATCGGTCTTGCTGCTAGTGATGGGTAGGTTTCTTTGCTATAATATCGCCCTATTTGATGACGAAATGATGAATTAATTGTCAAGCGTTTGATAAATAAGTAAATATTGTTCTGCAGCTAGCATGCACTAAGTCGTATCAGTATCGTCTACTATTAAGTGAGTATTATGACCGTCTCTACAGCTGATAACGCTATACTTGATAACTTTAGTTCTGGCAGTAATGATAACCAAGCGCCAGTGTTGCGCTATCCAGTTATCTGCATTGATGGACCAAGTGGGGCAGGTAAAGGTACGGTGACGTGGCGTTTGGCCCAAGCATTGAATTATCAACTGCTAGATTCAGGTGCTCTGTATCGTATCGTTGGACTCAAAGCATTTGAAGCGGGATTAGTTGGGGCAGACGGAAGCCAAGCCATTGACGAGATGGCTGTATTAGTATTAACGCAGCGCCTAGAGATTGCTTTTGTACCTAACAATGTGTCAGGACGTGTTGATATCTTAGTGAATGATGAAGCGGTTGGTGAGCAAGTTCGTAATGAAACCGTAGGCGGCTATGCATCACAAATAGCAGTATTTCCAAAAGTTCGTCAAGCATTACTAAAGTTGCAACAAGATATGGCAACTCGTTCTGGATTGGTCGCTGATGGTCGCGATATGGGAACGGTGGTGTTCCCAGATGCGGATGTAAAAGTATATTTGACTGCCAGTGCTGAAGCGCGTGCCGAGCGCCGCGTAACACAGTTAATAAATGCTGGTCAAACGGCAGATTTTGACGCGATTTTAGGGACGATTAAAGCTCGTGATGATCGTGATGAGAATCGAGCGACTGCACCATCAAAGCCTGCAGAAGATGCTCTACTACTAGATAGCTCTAACTTAGATGCTGATGCAGTTTATGCACAAGTGAAAAGACATTGTCAGGATAAAGGTATTTTCTTTAATAGTTAATAAAAACAAGTTAGTAAGTATGAAAAAGTTTCCTATACGCTTGATTTTAGTATAAAATCACAGTAGTAGACGCTAATAATCTCTAGAGAGTGATAAAAATATTCTTTCTAAATCATAGAGATTTAAAAGTATAAGGCATTGCAATATAAGACAGTTGTTGCTAGTAAGTTTAATAAGTTATGTGCTTACTAACAACAAACGTTTTTATATATGATTGTATGGGATATAAAACCAGTATTCTCGTTTTATGCAATCATAAATTTGATCCGTACTGTGCTGGACAGGATACGGCTATACAAAGGTAGACATAATGGAATCATTTGCTGAACTATTTGAAGCGAGCATCGAAGAAACAGGTCTGGATATCGAGCGTGGCTCGGTTATCACTGGTACTGTTGTGGCCATTGATAATGACTGGATCACTGTTGATACTGGTCTGAAGTCTGAAGGTATCGTCGCTCGTGAAGAGTTTTTAAGCGAAGAAGGCGAACTTGAAGTTGAAGTTGGCGATAGCGTTGATGTCGTGGTTGAAGCGGTTGATAACGGCATGGGTCAAACCTTGCTTTCACGTGAAAAAGCCAAACGTGTTGAAACTTGGAACTTCCTTGAAAAAATCGCTGATAATGATGAAATCGTAAAAGGTATCATTTCAAGCAAAGTTAAAGGCGGTTTCACTGTAGATATCGGTTCAGTACGTGCGTTCCTACCAGGTTCATTGGTAGATGTTCGTCCTATCCGTGACACCACGCATCTTGAAGGCAAAGAGCTAGAATTCAAAGTTATCAAACTTGATCAAAAACGCAACAACGTTGTTGTTAGCCGTCGTGCAGTTATGGAAGCTGAAAATTCAGCTGAGCGCGAAGAGCTATTGAACAAGCTTGAAGAAGGCATCGAGATCGAAGGTATCGTTAAGAACCTTACTGATTACGGCGCATTCGTTGATCTAGGTGGTATCGATGGTCTATTGCACATCACTGACATGGCATGGCGCCGTATCAAGCATCCATCTGAAGTTGTTGAAGTTGGTCAAGACCTAAAAGTTAAAGTATTGAAGTTTGACCGTGAGCGCAATCGCGTTAGCCTAGGTCTAAAACAACTTGGTACTGATCCTTGGGATAACGTTGGCGGCACTTACCCAGTAGGTAGTGTGGTTAAAGCACGCGTCACCAACTTAACTGATTATGGTTGTTTCGCTGAGATTTCTGAAGGTATTGAAGGTCTAGTACACGTGTCAGAAATGGATCATACCAACAAAAACATCCACCCATCAAAAGTTGTTCAAGTGGGCGATGAAGTTGAAGTAATGATTCTTGATATCGATGAAGAACGTCGTCGTATCAGCTTAGGTATCAAACAAACTCTTGCTAACCCATGGGATGAGTTTGATAAGAAACATGAGCGCGGTGATAAAATCACTGGTACGATCAAATCAATCACTGACTTCGGTATCTTTATCGGTCTAGACGGTGGTATTGATGGTCTTGTTCATCTATCTGATATCTCTTGGAACGAAACTGGCGAAGACGCTATCCGTAACTACAATAAAGGCGACACCGTTGAAGCAATGGTATTGTCAGTAGATGCAGAAGCAAACCGTATCAGCCTAGGCGTGAAGCAGTTAAGCTCTGATCCATTCAACGAATACCTAGTCAACAATGACCGCGGTGCTATCGTTAATGGTAAAGTAAAAGAAGTAGATGCTAAAGGCGCTACTATCGAGCTTGCTGACGAAGTTGAAGCGTATCTACGTGCCTCTGAAATTCAACGTGATCGCGTTGAAGATGCGACTAAGCATTTGAGCGTTGGTGATGACGTTGAAGCTAAAATCATCAGTGTTGATCGTAAAACTCGCAACATCAACTTGTCTATCAAAGCGAAAGACGAAGCTGAAGAGCGTCAAGCGATTAAAGAGCTAAGCAGCACTAGCACGACTAGTACTACTGCCAGTTCTGATGCACAGCCAAAAACAATTGGTGACTTGATCAAAGAGCAAATGCAGTAAGCTGCACGTTATTGATATAAGATTATAAAAGAAGCGACTATGGTCGCTTTTTTTTTTGCTTAAATTTTAAGTGTACTATTAATCAATGAGGTTTTTGCTCAAACAGGCAAACTCTTATTTCCATTTACCGTAATATCCGCTATCATTTGCAACATTGAGTAACGAGATGTGAATTATTACTTATTTAAGACACTGAGATTATTTTAGTGAATGGCTATTTATCCTTATGATCTTGATGTATGGCTTGTCTTAAAAGTAACCAGCTATCGAAAATGATGGTCCAATTCACAGTCATCTTATCCATTAATCAACAAGGCAAGCGTAATAATGCAGCAAGCGATTAACAAGTCCGAATTTATTAGTAATTTAAGTGCGAACTGTGACAATATGACTGATACTGTAGTCGATGATGCAGTACGTGAAATATTAAACTTGATGACCGATACGTTAGCCAATGATGGACGCGTAGAAGTTCGTGGTTTTGGCAGTTTTTGTCTGCACCATCGTCGTGCCCGTATGGGTCGAAATCCTAAAACAGGAGAAAGCGTACCTGTACCTGCCAAAGCGATACCGCACTTTAAACCAGGTAAAGCATTACGTGAAGCAGTCAATGATACAGTAGCAAATAGCTAAGTGTGTTATAAAGTATTTATTGGGTAAAATTGCCAACAAGAGTGCTTGCCAGCCATTTTTGCTAGAACTTATCACTAGTGAGTTTATAAGCATATAAATGTGTGGGTTGATGAAGGTTTTAGAGTGCTATTTTTAAAACACTAACGACATTCCAAATCGAGGTAGACGTCTCATGCGCTTTTTACTATTTGTATTGCTGTTTTTGAGCTTTGCTTATGCACTTGGTTTGGTGTTGGCAAACAATACCGAAGTTGGCGTAAATTTATTATTTTCTCAAGCACCGACGATGAATCTAGGATTGCTGCTGATTTTATGCCTTATGCTTGGTATTGTTATTGGCATCTTGTTGGCACTGCTTATCTTCCGTGTCTTACAGAATAAGTGGGAAATCTCGCGTTTGCAAAAAGCGAATGTGAACTTGCAAGCGCAACTGACACAAGCCAATGCTGTCATTGATCGCCAAGCAAGTGCGCCAACGGTGGAAGAAGCTGTTTATGGTTCGACAGCAACCAATGTGCAAGTGCAAGACGCAGAAGTACTTACTGTAGATGAAGGCGCGACACTTACCAAACAAAAGCGAGAATAAATTATATTTTGTACTGATCTATGAGCAGTCCATATATAGTGTTTTGATAATTCTGATATAGATATGGTAAAACCATGAATAATACAATGAACTCCCCAGTCATCGTTGCCTTAGATAATATGACGATGGAGGCATCGATAGCATTAGCTGATCAGTTAGATCCAACATCATGCCGCTTAAAAGTGGGTAAAGAGCTATTTACTCGCTGTGGTCCTGAGATAATTAAGGTGCTACATCAGCGTAATTTTGACGTATTTCTAGACTTGAAATTCCATGATATTCCTAATACTACCGCTCAAGCGGTACTAGCGGCAGCTGAGCTTGGCGTATGGATGGTGAATGTGCATGCCAGCGCGGGCTTAGAGGCGATGTCATTGGCTAAACAGCGCTTGTTAGACGGTAATTTTGATACCTTGCTGATAGCCGTCACCGTGCTGACCTCTATGGATAATCAAGCATTGATGCAAACAGGTATTACCGATGGTCTAGATGCGCAAGTGAGTCGATTGGCACAGTTAACCAAGCAAGCGGGTCTTGATGGTGTGGTCTGTTCAGCGCAAGAAGCTAAAACGCTTAAGACACTATGTGGTCAGGATTTTAAATTGATTACCCCTGGTATTCGCTTGCTAGACGACAATGCAGATGATCAAAAACGTATTTGTACGCCAAAACAGGCGTTAGACGATGGTTCTGATTATTTGGTGATTGGTCGTTCAATTACTCAGGCAGCAGATCCTGCGGCTAAATTACAAAAGATACTCCAAGGTATTTAGATACTTATAAAATATTTAGATATTTAAAAAGCGTTTAGCATTTTATAGTGTCAGCATGATAAAAAAGACAGCCTAATCCGCTGTCTTTTTTTAATTTTTGCGGGTATATCAAAAAGTGCTAAACTATTTACGTTTATTTAATGATCTTAGAGCTTATGAAATTACAGATTTTAAGTGACTTACATATTGACAGTTATGCGCGTCAGTCACATCCGCTAGGGCATATTCCCAAAACTGATGCAGACGTGGTATTAGTCGCGGGCGATACTGCCAACAGCGATAGTGGTATGCCATGGCTACAAGAGCAGGCAGCACGTTTGCAAGTGCCTGTAATTACGATAGCTGGCAATCATGAATACTTTAATGAAGATGTGCTACATTTTGATAAAAAGCTGGCGACTTGGGATAATTATAATGCCCAGTCGCAGCAAGGCGTCCGTTTTCTACAGTGTCAACATATTGATATTGGTGACATACGTATCCTAGGTTGTACTTTATGGACAGATTACCAATATCAGGCCAATGAAGATACTATAGCTGCTGCTATGCGCTTTATGCGTGACTATAAACAAATCTATGCTGGAGGCGAGCTTTTTTCACCTGAAGTATCGATGCAAATCCATGCTAAGCAGCGTCAATGGTTAAAGCAAGCATTGATCACCGCCAAAACACTTGGCAAAAAAACTGTTGTGATGAGTCATCATAGTATCAGTCCATTATCGGTGTCTGAGAAGTATGCGAATCTACCAAGTAACGCAGCTTTTGTCAGTGATCTATCTGGCTGGATGCATGAAGATTGGGCGCCAATACTATGGGTACATGGACATACACACGAAGCATTTGATTACCGTATTGGTAATACACGAGTCATTGTCAATCCACGTGCGTATCCAAATGAGGTCAGCAGCACTGCATTAGCGTTCGCGTGGGACAAAGTCATTGATATCGGCTAAGTAATTTTAATCATTCAAAAGTAAATATCTTTTTAGTTATTTGTCACTTTGATCTGTCTTTTTAAAATAGCGAATATAAAATAACGCTTATTTTAAAGTCTAACCGCCTAGACTCGTAAGCAATATTACAATTGAACTGATATTTTGTTCATTCATATCAAAAAATCTGCTACGCTTGCTACCATGAGCAAATATCTCAATAACAATCCCTCAAAACTGTCTGCTGAAAAGCTTGCGAGTCATACTCCAAGTGCTCCGGCGCCTTCGCACTTGCCTGATAGTATGATTTCCTCAGTCAGCTTATTGCCTGAAGATAAACGGCTGATTTTATTTACCAGACATTCCTTACGTGAGCGCTCTGATGGCAATGGTTTTGCCAGTTATCAATTACCCCTAACACCTAAAGGTCGAGTACTAGCGAAGTCTTGGGGGCGTTGGTTGGCAGGGCATTTACCGTACTCGCTTGATGTAGACAGTATCTCAAGTCCGATTGGACGCTGTATTGACACGGCGCAGCTGATGCAAGCAGGGGCGGGACTACAACGTGATATTACGCATCAGTCATTGTTGGTAGAGCCTGGTAGCCTAGTGACTGAGCCTGAAATAGCAAATCCAGTATTTAAAGAAATTGGCGTGCTCAACTTTATTAATCGATTTTTGCAAGGCAATCTTGAAGGTACCAAAAACGCTTACCAAGGCGGTCTCGATATTTTATCGCTGTTTTATCAACATCAGCCGCAGCAAGGGCATCTCATGCTTGCTGTTAGTCATGATACTTTATTGTCTGCTTTTTTAGCAGTGATGTTTGATGTGGTCGAGATTGATTGGAATGATTGGCCAAAGATGATGGAAGGCGTGTTTTTGTGGTTTGATGATAAGCCGTTTGAACAAGCCAGTGCACACTTCGTTTGGCGGGGTGAAGTATATGTGCGCCCGATTCATACTTTATTAGAAGACTACCGTGCTGCCGGCTTTCATCCTAATACATTGCTCTTACCACCAGAGGTGAAATGGATCTAAATACTATTTAAAAGATTACTACTCACTTTTCAAGCAGACATAAAAAAACCTTGCCCCAGTATTAGAACCAGTAACAAGGTTTTAGTCATCACGCTATAAAGGCGAGATGTGGTCTAAACGTTACCAATCTTAAGCTTGTAGGCCTTTGATGGTTTTGTTCAGGCGGCTCTTACGACGAGCAGCTTTATTCTTATGAATAATACCTTTGTCAGCCATACGATCAAGAACTGGTACCGCTTTTTTGTAAGCTTCGGTAGCCGCGTCATAATCTTTAGCTGCGATAGCCGCATCAACACGTTTTAAGTAAGTACGAACCATAGAGCGTTGTGACGCAGAGTTCTGACGACGTTTGGTGTTTTGACGGGCGCGTTTACGAGCTTGTGCAGTATTAGCCACGCGAATCTCCTTGATAAAGACAGATAAAAATATGAATGTGGATTACAATAAAAAAGGGTTTAACCATCATCGGTAACGAGCAGCCGTCTCGCCAAACATGATGTCGATGTCTAATATTAAAGTACCTATCTGTTATTAAAGGCACCTAAATTAGCAATAGAGCATCGCAAGCGCCAAAACTGTTTGGAATAATTAAACAGCGTTAACGTGTAAAGCCGGTTATCTTAGCAAATTATCGCCCTTAGAACAATATATTTGATGATTAATGCTTAAAGAAGTTGTGTGATCATATATATGACAGTTTTTGTGTCTCTGCTCAGCTGTTTTTTGAAATATTTATCAATATTGTTGCACTAAAAACCGCTTATGAGTGAATAAATCGCTTAGCCGATAAAATCTCTTACAATAAATTCTATAGAATACCCTCAGTTATGCGTTAATTTAGGTATGATACTAGGGCATGTCCTCAATTCAATCGATGGACATCTAAATGGGCTAAAAATGGCTAAATCTTGCCAAACAATGTTAAAAAAAATGTCAAATAGCTGGTTAATATCCCGATACTGTTTACTATTCCGATAGTATCTGCGCTATTGTACTCATTTGACTATGATTTATCTCATTTTTATCACCATTTCTAAAATGAAGATACGCCCTAAGATGAAAAGCTTTGGTGATAGGCTTTAAAATCAGATTTTTCATTATCATCTATTTTCCAACACACTATAAATGGATAGGCTATGCAGCGAAAAGCAATTGTAATTGGCGCGACAGGATTGGTCGGACAGCATCTTGTCAAACAGCTTAGTGAGCTTTATGACACGTTAATTGTGATCGCAAGGCGTCCGCCACGCTATATCAATACCAGCATGCGTTTTTATCAGGTTAATGATTTTGATAATTTGGCTGAAATATTTGCCAGCGTTGGTGTTGATAGAAAGACGGACGCTTTTAGCTGTCTTGGTACGACTAAGAAGCAGGCTGGTAGCGATGAGGCCTTTCGAAAGGTTGATCATGATTATAATGTCAATTTTGCCAAACTGTGCCAAGACAAAGGTGTTGAAAATTTCTTTTTGTTATCATCCATGAATGCTGATATTCATAGTCGGTTTTTATACAATCGCGTAAAAGCGGAAACTGAGCAATCTATTATGGCGCTAGGTTTTACGCAGCTAGTTATTTTCCGTCCGTCCTTGTTACTTGGCAAGCATAAAGGTCGTCCGCTTGAAAGTATTGGTCAAAAAGCCTTTCAGCTGATATCGCCCTTAGTTTCAGAATCATTGTCACTGCATCCCATTTCCGCCAAACGCGTTGCCATTGCCATGGCGATGAGTGCGCATGATGTTTATCAGCGTAATAAATACCGTAATGAACCAGCTATCCAAACCACTGATATCATCGAAAATAAGCAAATGCTAGCGATGACTAAAGTTAAAAAATAGCCTAAGTATTAAGTTAAAGGAACAATTAACATTAAGCCCCAATCATAAATAATCAGTCATAAATAACCAATCATACATAACAAGGAGCGTCACTATGTCAGACATGCCAGAATCAATAACGATGGATAAAGAGAGCTTTGTGACCTGTGATTTATTGGATGCCAATCCTGAGTCGCAGGTGTGTTTGCCTAATATCGAAGGTAAGTCTTTTCATAGTTTTGGCGGCAAAAAGAAATTCTGCGGTGAAATCGTGACGGTGAAATGCTTTGAAGACAATAGCCGCGTAAAATCGTTATTAAACAGCGATGGCAAAGATAAAGACGGTAATGGCAAAGTATTGGTCGTTGACGGCGGTGGTTCGATGCGTTGCGCGTTGCTCGGCGATATGATTGCGCAATCAGCGATTGATAATGGCTGGGCGGGGGTTGTGGTTTATGGCTGCGTGCGTGATGTTGATGATATGGCAGCAATGGACATCGGTGTTATGGCACTCGGCTGTATCCCGCGTAAATCAAATCGCCGCGATGAAGGTCAAATCGATCTTGAAATCAGCTTTGGTGATTTAACACTAAATTCTGGTATGTTTGTTTATGCAGACAATAACGGCATTATCGCTAGCGATAAGCCATTAATCTAAAAACAGCTTAATGCATATAACTCAAAAACCTCAGCTTAACCGTTGAGGTTTTTACATTTACTCATCCTGTCTTTATATACGAATATAAGTTTTATCAACTATTTGGCTATTGATTTTTTAATAAAAATACTAAGTGACAAACCGTTACGGCATAAATTTTGGTAATTGCTGAAATATTCGTATAATAGCTCTCTGACTCTTAACGTTGATCCTACTTTTTATGCCTATCACTGCTTTGACTGACGCGTTTGAACCAATTAACCAGCAGTTGTTTCCTATCCAGAATGCCGAGCGGCGATGGCTGGCACCTGTGCATGGTGCTGTCAGCAGTTTGTGGCTAGCAAGTCTGGTGCAAACACCGCTATGGAATGTTGCCGACCGATTAAAAGTTGTGGTGACGCGTGACCAAAACCAGCTCAATCAGATAGAGACGGAATTGGCATTTTGCGGCGTCGATGCTTATGTGTTTCCTGATTGGGAGACGTTGACCTATGACGAGCTGTCACCGCATCAAGACATTGTTAGTGAGCGTATCAATCTATTAACCGATATGCCAACGTCAGGTGTGCTGCTCATCTCGGTTCAGGCGTTGATGCATCGTGTCGCACCGCCAAGCTGGCTGATAGGGCAGCATTTTGATTTGAGTGTTGGTGATCGATTTGATATCAATACCCAGCGCGGATTGCTGGCAAAGGCAGGTTACCGCGCCGTTGAGAATGTTTTTGAGCCGGGTGAATTCGCGGTACGTGGCAGTATCATTGATATCTTTGCCATGGGTCAGCCGTTTCCACTACGTTTAGATTTGTTTGATGATGAGATTGAGACCATTCGTTTTTTTAATCCGCAAACCCAGCGGACACTGACCGTTGATGACCTCAAAACAATGATGAGCGGCAACGATAGTAGCATGGGCAAAGAGTCACTATCACTGCTACACAAGCTGCCAGATATCTCAAAACCTATCGAACAATTCCAAATACTACCCGCTAAAGAATTTCCGCTTGATGAAGGGCGTGAGACGTTTCGTACCAACTTCGCCACGATGTTCCCTAATGCGAGCAGTCGTAAGTTTGAGCTACATAAAGACGTAATGGCAGGTATCGCTAGTAGCGGACTTGAATATTATCAGCCGCTATTTTTTGATTTAAAAGCGTGGACAGCAGAGAGTAGCTTATTTGCTTACTTACCAAGCGATGCGCTGTTTATCACTGATGAATTGATTAATGAAAAGCAGGTAGATTACTGGTCACAAATTCAGCGCCGCTATGAAGAGCGCCGTCATGATATCGATAAACCTATTGTCGCGCCTGAATGGTTATATTTGCTATCGAATACTTTAAATGAGCATCTTAATCATTATCCGCGCGTGATTCTCAGTGCGCGCAATGAGCTGGCTAGCATGACGGATGTCGCTGCGATTGACAGCGATGATTCGTTGTTAGCAGACAGTTCGTTGCTACAAGTTGAACACCAATCAGATTTACAGCCTCAATTGCCACTGACGGAAAATAAGCCGCAAGGCTTGGTGACGCTCAGTGCGCAAGAGCCGCCACAATTGACCGTTAACCACCAAAAGGCTGAGCCTCTTACCCAGCTATTAGAATTTTTAGAGTTACAAGCGCAAACAGCGACGCCAGTATTGATCGTTGCTGAAACAGCTGGTCGTCGTGAGATTCTTATTGAGCTGTTCAAAGGCAAGATTGACATTAAGGCTTATGACAGCTTTGCAGCGTTTCTAGCAGCGGACAAAACCAACAATGTGAAAGGTAATAAGCTACCGCAGGTTGGTTTAACCGTTGCGCCCATTGAGCGCGGCGTCTATGTACCCGAGCGTTTGGTGCTGATTAGTGAGACGCAGTTATTTGGTCGCCAAGTATTGCAAACACGCCGTCGTCGTCAAAGCGGGGTGTCCGAAGAGTTTTTGGTTAAAAGTGTTACTGAAATAACCGAAGGTAGCCCAGTTGTTCATATCGAGCATGGTATTGGGCGTTACAATGGGCTGATTACGTTAGATGTGGGCGACGGTGAGCAAGAGTTTATTCACTTAAAATATGCCGGTGATGCCAGTATTTATGTGCCCGTTGCTAATTTACAAATGATTAACCGTTATAGCGGCGGTGATCCTGAGCTTGCACCATTGCATAAAATTGGCAGCGGCAAATGGGATAAGGCTAAGCAAAAAGCGCTTGAGCAAATCCATGACGTGGCAGCTGAACTGCTTAATATGCAGGCGCGTCGTGAGGCTAAAGTCGGTATTCATTTTAAAATAGATGCATCACAGTATGAGCTCTTTGCCAGTCAATTTGCCTTTGAAGAAACGCCGGATCAAGCCAATGCCATTCATGCGGTGATGGAAGACATGCGACAAAACCAACCAATGGATCGGCTCATCTGCGGTGATGTGGGTTTTGGTAAAACAGAAGTGGCTATGCGGGCAGCATTCATTGCTGTCAGCGCAGGTTATCAAGTGGCAGTATTGGTGCCTACTACGTTGCTGGCAGGTCAGCATGAAGACAATTTCCGTGATCGTTTTGCTGATTGGCCAGTGCGTATCGAGACGCTCTCACGCTTTGGTGGCAAAAAGCATCAAGAAACGGTGTTGACAGATTTAGCAGCAGGTAAAGTCGATATCGTCATCGGCACCCATAAACTATTACAACCTGATGTGAAGTTTTCTAATCTAGGTTTGATGATTGTCGACGAAGAACATCGCTTCGGGGTGCGCCATAAAGAGCGTATCAAGGCGATTCAGACTGATGTGGATAGTATGTCGATGACAGCAACCCCCATCCCTAGAACGCTCAATATGGCGCTCTCAGGTATGCGTGACATGTCAATTATCGCGACACCTCCAGCACGACGTTTGGCGATTAAAACCTTTGTCATGCAAAAAACTGATGCTTTAATGAAAGAGGCCATCTTGCGCGAGCTATTGCGCGGTGGGCAGGTTTATTTATTACATAATGATGTGGCGAGCATTGAGCGTATGGCAGAAACCATACGTGAATTGGTGCCTGAAGCGCGAGTAGGCGTGGCTCATGGGCAAATGCAAGAGCGCCAACTTGAGCAAGTGATGCAGCAGTTTTATCATAAAAAATTCAACGTTTTGATATGCTCTACCATTATCGAAACCGGTATTGATGTGCCCAATGCCAATACCATTATCATTGAGCGCGCCGATAAGTTTGGCTTGGCACAATTACATCAGCTGCGTGGTCGTGTCGGTCGTAGTCATCATCAAGCGTATTGTTATCTACTTGTGCCATCTATTAAAGGGCTTAAAGGCGATGCTAAGCGCCGATTGCATGCGATTGAACGTGCCAATACGCTGGGTGCAGGTTTTATGCTGGCTAGCGAAGACTTAGAAATTCGCGGTGCTGGTGAGATACTCGGTAAGCAGCAAAGTGGTAATATGCAGGCGATTGGTTTTAGTTTATATATGGACATGCTAGAGCGAGCAACTAAGGCGATTAAAGCGGGTAAAGAGCCTGATTTAAGCACACCGTTGTCGCTGACCAGTGAGATTAATCTGCATAGCTCAGCATTGATACCAGAAGACTATCTGCATGATGTCCATCAGCGTTTATTGTTCTATAAACGCATCAGTAATGCCGATGATAAAGAGGCATTGATTGATATTCGTACCGAAATGATTGACCGTTTTGGTACATTACCAGAGCAAACTAAGCAGTTATTCGCCATCCACGGACTGCGTATACAAGCTGAGCCGCTCAAAATAAATAAGATTGATGCAAATAGTAATAGCATGACGTTAGAGTTTGCGCCTGATACCCCAGTCGATGCCTTAGCGATTATTAAGTTGATTCAGAGCAATGGTCAGCGTTATCGTATGAACGGTGCTTCTGGTATTCGTTATCAAGATGCTGATAAACTGGCAACGCCGCAAAAGCGCGTCACCGCGATACAAGAGTTATTACGCTATTTTAGCGAGCATACGGTGGCAGAGTCAGCGTAGTTGTTTTGGCATTTCGGCATTTTGAGAGGTTAGCAATGATTTTCGGTAGATTAAATCAGCTTAATAAGTCAGCTAGCCGGTGCTCAAGTAGGACGTCAAGACAATGAGTCATAGCGCTATTTTATCGGTCGGATAACTGATAAAATAGCGACATCCTATATTTAGCCTATTGTTTTTTAGTAAATTAAATTCTGCTTTTCTAGATTCATATTCCTTTTATCTGAGTGTCATAACAAGAGAACCGTCATTATGTTCCAACTTCATCATAAACTTGCTGCCGATAGTTTTTTAGTGGGTGATTTCCCATTATCGACTTGTCGTTTAATCAATGATTGCCAGTTTCCTTGGTTAATATTAGTGCCGCGTGTATCAGGTATCAAAGAGTTATATGAGTTATCTGAAGCCGATCAAACACAGTTTTTACGTGAGTCAAGCTGGTTGTCGAGTCAGCTAGCTAAGACATTTCAAGCTGATAAAATGAATGTAGCTGCACTCGGTAATCAAGTACCACAGCTACATTTTCATCATATCGTTCGCTATCAAAATGACATGCAATGGCCAAATCCAGTATGGGGTGTCCCTGCTATTCCTTATACTAAAGAGGTGCTGGCGCAGATGCAGCAGACATTAATGATGGCGCTACGTGGTCATCATCAAATGCCGTTTGACTGGCAAATGTAATAAATACCTGAGTAGCAATAGGTCGGTAAGTTGATTGGCAAATTGATAATGATACTCTATTGGCTAGGCTTCGATTAACTAGGTATCAATTAACTGGGCATCGATTGACCCATCAAAATAACTAGAAAAATGACTAAACGTTTAAAGTTAAGCCTTATTTTGGTGTCTTAGTCGTTTTACGGTTATGTGCCAACGTTATGCTCGGTTATTACATGACTTAATTTTTATATATTAATAGGTTTTAAGTATGTGAAATCCAGATAAATATTATCTGGATTTTTTGTGTTTGGCTCAAATGATATGTCTTATAATCCTGATTTGGTAGCGTATTAAGACAAGATGAGTGATGAGTGGTAGGCTTTTGGCTATCAGTGACATGGGTTTTGTTGCATTTAAAAAGTATAATGTAATCATTGATTAATTTTATACACAACTTGGCATAGAGGCAGGTAGTACGCGTGTGCTATCCTCAAGCCTTTTAATTTTTTACATAGCCTGTTTTACGTGAGCGAATACTTCATATGCCTTTTTTAGACACGCTGAGACCAAATCACTCTTCAAAAAATGAAGGGATTTATCGATTTGACTATCCAGAAGTCTTCGTTTTAATACTTACGGTCATACTCCTCGCTGTACATTTTAATTTTAGACCTACTTCAATGGCACTGCTCGTTATTGTTTGTCTGCCAAGTTTAATGATTTTGATTTATAACTATCGCCGCCAAAAAAGCTTTTGGACGTCTAACATTGTTATCATTTTACTATCGGTAGTTATTGGGTCGATACAGTTTTGCACGGTTATTTCGCTTAGCTTAGCCGCGCTCATAGCACTCAGAATTATTATTAGTAGCCCTGAAAATCATTTAAAACTGATTGCCGTCTCTGTAATAACCTTCATTGTTTTCTATTATGTTAGCGTTACCCTAAGCAGTGCTGACATAGATTGCCACGAAGGCTGGACCACACCAATAATATTATTAGCCAGTATGATCGTCATACTGTATCAGTTTTGGCATGTGTACCAAGAGTATATTGGTTATGAAACTCGTGCTAATCAGGCCGTTGGGAGATTAAGCACTATGGTCTCCGTCATTAATAAGTTGACGCGCTTCATACCTCCACAAGTCTGGGAGCCTATCGTAAAATCTGATAGCCCAGTTATCGTTGCTAATAAGCGTGCTAAGCTGACGATTATGTTCTCAGATATCGTTGGCTTTACGGAATTGTCAGATAGTTTGAGCGCTGACAATTTGGCTGATATCTTAAATACTTATATGCATTGTATGACATTGATAGCAAACAAGCATGGCGCCGTACTTGATAAATTTATTGGTGATGGCATGGTTTGCTTTTTCGGTGAGCCAAATAGTCGCGGTGCGCGCCAAGATGCTTTAGACTGTATTGCAATGGCAATAGATATGCGTCGAGAGATGCGAACTTTGAGGCAGAAATGGCGATTGATGGGCTTTGAGGGGTTGTACATTCGTATCGGCATCAGCACAGGTTATTGCCATGTTGGTAATTTTGGTAGTAATAATCGTCTAAGCTATACTCTTATTGGTAAAGAGGCCAATCTAGCGGCAAG
Source organism: Psychrobacter sp. PG1 (assembly GCF_014897815.1). Taxonomy (GTDB): domain Bacteria; phylum Pseudomonadota; class Gammaproteobacteria; order Pseudomonadales; family Moraxellaceae; genus Psychrobacter. Next base: position 309,657 of record NZ_JABUZG010000084.1, on the reverse strand, counting down.
ACTGGAGTCAAGCGCTGGTAAAGATGAGATACTAGTCAGTGAGAGTACTTACGATTATATCTGTCATAATTATGACTGTCAGCATGCAGGTGCGTTCAAGTTAAAGGGTTTTGATAGCAAGGTAAATGCATGGCAAGTGCTAGATCCAGATACGTATAAAGGTCATTTATCAAAGTGGGTTGATCACACATTACCAGGTTTTAATTTGCATCTAAATTTTAAAGATATGAAGGATAATGATTATCAAGATATCAGAGCACGCTTAAATTTTGCGCTTGAACGTGTCGAGCAGGAGCAAGAAAAAGTGGCAACTGACATAGCGGCAGCAAGCAAACGTAATGACAATCAATGACAATCGTCATAAATAATTATCCAAAAATAATGTTTATAAAATCAAGCGCAAAAAAGCCAGCTATTATTATGATAGCTGGCTTTTTTATCTAATGAAGTAAACTGTAATATTAGGACGTGTTCTAGCGTTTAGTGGTTTTCTTTTGCATGGTTGAGCGTATATTTAGGAATCTCAATGGTTAAGTCTTCATCATCGAGCATGACCTGACAAGATAGGCGTGAGTCAGGCTCTAACCCCCAAGCACGATCTAATAAATCGGCTTCAATATCATCCATTTCATCTAAACTATTAAAACCTTTACGGACGACCACATGGCATGTGGTACAGGCTTTTGACATCTCACATGCATGTTCAATTTTAATGCCTTTTTCCAATAGCGCTTTACATAAGTTGCTGCCAGCTTCTAGCTCGACTTCGGCGCCTTCAGGGCAAATTTCATGATGCGGTAGTACGGTAATTTTTGGCATAAATCGTCTTTCCAGTGCTAATCAATTAAAAGAATAAAAATATAAGAAATGAGCTTAGTATGGTGACTAAGTCATATTTTAAATGTATCTGCTACCAATCTTGGGCATTCGTGCCTGCCATGCTGGCTTTAACGCTTTGATTCATAATACGGGCAGCAAAGGCATCACTGTGAGGCTTGAGCTTTGCTTGCTGTGCCTCGATAAGTGCCAAATCATCAGTACTTAGCGTTGTTTGCAACACTTGTATTTGCTCAGCCAATGAGTGTTGCTCCTCAGACGACAATAAGGCTGCAAATTCTTTAAGGGCAGATTGTAGCGCTAATACTTCACGCTCCGCTTCTACTTTAGTTTCGATTAAAGAACGTGTATTTTTATCTTCTTCTGCATGCTTGAATCCTGCGACGAGCAATTGCTCTTTTTGCTCATCTGATAACCCATAAGAAGGCACAATCTCAATCTTACTTTCTGTCTTGGTTGTGGTTTCCTGTGCACTGACGGTTAGCTGTCCATTCGCATCGATACTAAAGGTCACTTCAATACGAGCAAATCCAGCTTTCATCGGCGGGATACCATATAGCTCAAAACGACCCAATGAACGGCAGTTATCTACTGTCTCGCGCTCGCCCTGTACCACATGAATCACCATGCCTGTTTGACCATCTTGATAGGTGGTAAACACTTGGCGTTTTTTGACAGGGATAGGCGTATTACGTGGAATCAGTACTTCAACTAAGCCGCCCATGGTCTCAAGACCAAGCGATAGCGGCGTTACGTCTAACAATAGTAGGTTGTTATTACTATCGCCATTGACCAATTGATGCGCCGTTTGGGCAGCACCCAAAGCCACGACTTCATCTGGATTTAGACGACAAAGTGGTTGCTTGGCAAAAAACTCCGTCACGACTTGTTGTATAGCAGGCATACGAGTAGAGCCACCGACCAAAATCACTTCGTCTAGATCAGCACTCGAAAGCTTGGCATCACGCAGGACTTGTTCGCATACGCTCAATGTACGGCGGCTAACTGGCTCTGCAATAGCCAGCAAATCTGTACGGCGAAGCACACCTTGGTAAGATTGCTCATTCACAGTAATATCGATATCAACTTGTTCATCGTCAGTCAATGCTTGCTTATAAGCTTTGGCTTGTTGCGCCAGTATTGACTTGTCATGACGATTCACATCTTTAGGATCGATAGCTAATTGTTTGATAAGCCAATTGGTCATAAGACGATCAATATCATCGCCACCGAGCGCACTATTACCGCCCGTTGCTAATACCTCAAAGACACCATCAGTCAGCTTTAAGATAGAGACATCAAAAGTACCGCCACCCAGATCGTAAATTAAATAATAACTTTTTTTGTCGCCATCTTGCGTCGGTTGATCTAGACCATAAGCGACGGCAGCAGCCGTAGGCTCATTTAATAACCGCAGCACATTGATACCAGCTGCTTGAGCTGCATCTTTGGTCGCTTGCCGCTGTGCTTCATCAAAATAAGCAGGGACAGTAATGACCGCACCCTCGATACTGTCTGCAGGCAATGCGCTCGCTGCCCGTTGCTCAAGCGCTGCTAAAATACGTGCTGATACTTCAACAGGCGATACTTTACCCTGAGCCGTCACAAATGCTGGCATTTCATCTTTGCTGCTGCTTAACTCATAAGGATGAGAGAATTTGATATCAGCTTGACTACGACCCATAAAACGCTTAGCCGAGACGATCGTATTTTTTGGATCATCCGCTAAGTGGGCTAATGCATCAGAGCCAACTAACGGCTTACCTACACTTGGATAATAGACCACAGAAGGTAATAAGGTATCGGTAGCTGCGCTTGCCTCTAAGACTTGCGCCTTGCCTGAGCGTACTACCGCGACCAATGAGCGCGTAGTACCAAGATCAATTCCTAGGCCAAAACGATGCTGATGGGGTTGGGCGCTTTGATTGGGTTCGGCAATTTGCAATAAAGACATAAGATAACTCAAAGATAAAATGAAAGAGATAAAATTAATAAGTGAAATGGAACAAATATGATAAGCGCACTATTGTAGTTTAACTGCGTTGTATGCACGTGAAAACGAAGATACTTAGCGATTAAAAGTGATTAAAATAAGGGATTATACGGCATCGCTGTGACTATTTTAACCATCGCTTATAATATAGTTTTCAAATAAGCGTCATAAGCTAATAGCATTTATAAATAAATTTGGCATATAAAATAAATTAACAAGCTTATACGTCAGTTAGTTAGACGTATAAATCATCATCATCTGAATGCTCAGCAGTTGCTAACTCATCGATACCAGTAGTCACGTCAGCATTTAATTTGACTAAGAATTTTAGTTTTTGTGTCGCATCAATCGCCGTTTGCCAATCTTGGCTTTGGTAAGCATCATTAAAACGCTTAGACTGTTTTGCCAGTCGTTCGGTGATTTGAGGGTGTAGTTGTTGCAATGTCGCACGATCCTTACCCTCGATAGCGTCATCTAAATCCATGCGCATCTGCATCGCATCTTCTAAAAAGTCCAAGTCTGCAATTGAATGCTCTAGATTCTGTGCTTGATCTGCCATGTCTAGTAGATAGCTAGCACGACTATCAGGCGCACTTAGCGCTTGGTAGGCTTGGTTGATTAACGCTGAGGCCTGCTCAGACTGCTGTTGCGCTTGCGTAGTATTGGCTAGATTCTTGGTGACATTATCAGGATGATAGCGTTTTTGTAGCAGACGTAGATGCTGATCGAGACTCTCTTGATTGACTTCAAACTGTACAGGCTGCTCAAATAGGGCAAAGAAATTATCAAACTGGGCTTCTGCAGTAATGTCTGTCATATCATACGCCTTGCTTGTTGTTTATTTTGAAAGTTTTCTTTAGCTGAGAACATATCTACTGTGGCTTAAATATAGAGTCAGGAAACTCTAAGCTCAAGGGTTTTCAACCTTTGAAGCATTAAACGGTAAAAGACTCGCCGCAACCACATTCGCCTTTTTGATTGGGATTGGTGAACTTAAAGCCTTCGTTAAGGCCTTCTTTTTCGTAGTCCATCAACAAACCATCTAAATACACCAAACTTTTAGGATCAATAAAGATGTTAACGCCGCGGCTTTCGTAACGCGTGTCATTTTCATCAGGGGTATCTACAAACTCTAAAACGTAAGCTAAGCCTGAGCAACCCGCAGTACGGATACCCACTCGAATGCCTTCGCCTTTGCCGCGATTGTCCAAAAAGTCTCGAACATGCTGAGCGGCGCGTTCTGTCATTTCAATCATGCCAACTCCCATTGACTATCAATAATAAATATCAATCAAAAAAATCTGTATAAACTGGCAATGAAAATAGCACACTTGCCAAAAAAATCTTAATAACGACCAGTTAAGAATCACTAGAAAATAAGAGGTGACAATTACATTAGCGTTATTGTCACCTCTTTAGCGTTAGTAGCTGTTCAATACATCGACTACTAAAGTACGGCCATTAAGACCGTGTACTTAGAAGTACAATGCTTACGCTAATAGGTTTAGCTAGCCGCTTCTTCTGTCTCTACTGCTGCGCTATGCTTACCTTTATAGTCGCTAATAGCGGCTTTAATGGCGTCTTCAGCAAGTACAGAGCAATGCACTTTTACTGGTGGTAAGGCCAACTCTTTCGCGATATCGTTGTTTTTGATTTCGCCCGCTTGATCCAAGCTTTTGCCTTTTAGCCACTCAGTCACGAGCGAGCTTGAAGCGATTGCTGAACCACAGCCATAAGTTTTAAAGCGTGCATCTTCAATGATGCCGTTATCATCAACTTGAATCTGTAGGCGCATTACATCGCCACAAGCTGGGGCACCAACCATACCAGTACCAACGTTTTTGGCATTTTTATCAAGATTGCCGACGTTGCGTGGATTTTCGTAATGATCAATAACTTGGTCACTATAGGCCATGGGGTTTTCTCCTAGTTAGATGATGAGCAGTCAATTACTGACTTTAAATGTCTAACTACTCATCGATAATTGGGGTCAAACATTTAGTTAATAGAAACGGTATTTATAAAAACCGTATTTATAAAAACTGGATTTATAAGTGTCTGATCAATCGTTTAATGGTTCTGTTTGATAACTATGTCGTTGCTTTCGGTAATTTTAGTGCTCAGCCCATTCGACTGAATCTAAATCAACACCTTCTTGGTACATATCCCAAAGTGGTGATAAAGCACGTAATTTATCGACCGCTTCATGCATTTGTTTGATGACAGTATCGATATCTTCTTCTGTGGTATAACGACCGAAGCTGAAACGAATTGAGCTATGTGCTAATTCATCTGGGCGACCAATAGCGCGTAATACATATGATGGCTCAAGCGTTGCTGATGTACAGGCTGAGCCTGATGATACGGCTAAGTCTTTGAGTGACATCATGAGAGACTCGCCCTCAACGAAGTTAAAGCTGATGTTTACAATGTTAGGCACGCTGTGCTCAAGATCACCATTTAGGTAGATCTCTTCGATATCTTGTAGACCGTCCCACAGTTTTTGGCGTAATTTAGCTGCATGTGCATGGTCTTCTTCATAACGCTCATTAGCTAAAGCAAATGCTGCTCCAAGACCAACGATTTGATGCGTCGGTAATGTACCTGAACGCATACCGCGCTCATGACCACCGCCATGCTGCTCTGCTTTCAAACGGATACGTGGCTTACGGCGAACAAATAATGCGCCAATACCTTTAGGACCGTAGGCTTTGTGACCTGAGAAGCTCATCAAATCGATCTTCGTGGTTTCAAGGTCAATCAATACTTTACCAACAGATTGTGCGCCATCGACGTGGAAGATCACACCCGCTTCACGAGTGATTTCACCAATGGCAGCGACATCAGTAATCGTACCGAGCTCATTATTTACCATCATGAGTGATACTAAGATAGTATCGTCACGTAATGCTTCTTTAACTTGCTCTGGTAGGATTAGCCCAGTGCTTGGCTGCGGCTCAAGATAAGTGATTTCAAAACCTTCCTGCTCAAGCTCACGGCACGTATCTAATACGGCTTTATGTTCGATTTTGCTGGTAATGATGTGCTTACCACGAGATTGATAAAAGTGCGCTGCACCTTTAATGGCTAGGTTGTCTGATTCTGTTGCACCAGAGGTAAAGACGATTTCGCGTGGATCAGCATTAATGACTTCAGCCACTTGTTGACGCGCTGTTTCTACCGCTTCTTCTGCTTGCCAGCCATAGCCATGCGAGCGCGAGGCTGGATTACCAAAGATGCCATCTACTGTCAGATACTCGCTCATCTTAGCAGCTACTGATTTTGCAACTGGGGTAGTGGCGGCATAATCTAAGTATATAAGGTTGTTATGTTGGCTCATGCTGGGTTTGCCTCGCTGTTCGATAGGGTAATAGTGTTGATATCTTTTATGGAAATCTCTTTGGTAGAGCTGTGCTGACGCTCTGACACTGACTGCACATTTTCCATGTCTAATAATTGCGCTAATGTTATATTTTTCAAGTACTGTTCGATATGATTGGACAGTGCACACCATAAATCATGGGTTAAGCACATTGTACCACCTTGACAGTCGCCACGTCCTTCGCACTGCATCGCATTAACCGACTCATCGACGGCAGATATGATGCTCATGACATCTATTTCATGCAACGGTTTAGCTAGATGATAGCCGCCTGCTGCACCTCGGATGCTAGTGACTAGACCACGCTTACGAAGTTTGGAAAACAGTTGTTCAAGGTAAGAGATAGAAATCGATTGCCGCTTGGCGATATCAGATAAGGAGACTGCAGTGTCTTGTTGGCTGGTTTGTAATGCCAAATCCAGTAACGCAGTAACGGCATATCTGCCTCGAGTAGTCAAACGCATGTGTTATCTCCAAACTTTTAAGTCATTTTTATTTAACAACGACCTTAGCAAAATGATAGTGGTGGCAGCTTGTAGCGCAATATGAAAGCTACTGATGAAATCACATAACCGCTAAGTTGTGTCTTATCGTTATTAAACAGCAGATGATGAACCCGATGTGTGCAACGATTAAGCCAATTATACTTAATCCTGAGTAATTTAGTCAAGATTAAAGTGTGGTTGAATGGTTAATCGAGCTTATCACCATGATTGATAAAAACAATGGTATTAAAAGGAGGGACTATAAGATTGAGAACATTGATTCCTAGCATTTTTGAAATACTAAAATTTTGAAATACTAAAATACAGTCTTGAGGTTTGAGTTCTAAGTTTTTTCTTTAACGACTATCAATTATATTAGGGCGTGCTGAATGTTCAATACGCCCCAGTCATCTAAGCGCTTAGTATATTAAGCGCTTAATATGCCTTAATCGGCATCAAACGCGTTTGGTAAAGTAAGCAGCCGTCATTGGTAAGCTGTCATTGATAAGTCGTCGTTGGCGACATTAATTCATCAATAGCGCGATAATGGCTGCGATCATAATGACGAGAGCAGCCACGGTGACGATTATCAGCGTTTTTTGTTTGCTCTGTAACTCTTTAACCGTGATTTCAAGCTCACGGTTTTTAATAGTTAAGGTGTTTATTTGGGTTTGTTGCTCTTTGATGCGCAGCTTATAGTGATCCTTTTTTTCGGCCATTTCAGCATCAGACGGCTTGGTCTTACCTTTGCCACCTTTTATCTTTTTAATAAGACCTTGAATTAAGCTGCCAAGACCGAGCTGCATAATAAACTGCTTGACCAACTGTACTTGAACAGACTCGCCGCGCATTTGTAGTTTTTCGGTGGTTTCGCTGTCATGAGTGGTGATCGCATTGATCACTTGGATGCTATAAGCATTAATAATGACGTCAGGTTCGCTGCGGTCAATAGGTAACTCTGCGTCTAATAATACGCCTTTGGTGCTAAACGTGGCAAACACCTCAACATGCGGTAGATACAAGCGTAGCGCCACGACAGTACCTTGCTTGGCAAGTGGGTAAGCGGCCTTACGTAGTTCGGGATCTAAACGTAACAATAGTGTCAGCGCCGACTCGATGAACACCAGAATGATATTAAGAAAAGAGTGAGACAACGTAGAACGCTTCATGTAAATAATCCGTTTTATATTTGGTAAATTAGAGGCAAAAGACAAACAAGAGTCAAAATTGACCCAAAAGGTGCAGTGATATTTTGCTTATAGTAACGCCTTTATAATAAAAAGTAACGCTAGTTTCTGTCAGTCGGAAAATTATTACTTTGCAATTTGGTAATCAACAAGGACACAGATATTTATGACTGGCGATGCCTCAGTACGAGATAACATCTCTTTGAACGATCAGGCAGTATAGAGGTTGACTAGCTAAGTCAACGTTAGAAAAAGCCAAGGTTGCTAGCAGTTATAACCGTTGCAGAGGCTTTGCGTAACATTGAGTGTCAAATACGTAGTACAGTAGGCAAAAATATGTAAAATCGCTTGCGCTCCTTATGCTGCCTTGATATAAAGACGATAACAAAGCGAAACCTGTTAATACGCCAGTCAGGCAGTTTTTATTGCTTAAATGCTATGAGAGCGTTACAATGCTTGGCGTGAGCGTTTATTATCCCCCTTAAACTTGAAGGAAATTTTATGAATAAGTCAGAATTAATTGATAGCATCGCAGACAAAAGTGGCCTAAACAAAACCCAAGCTGGCGATGCATTGAATGCTGTTATGGAAAGTGTTGGTGAAGCGCTAGAAGCTGGCGATAGCATCTCATTGGTTGGTTTTGGTACTTTCAGCGTAAAAGACCGTAAAGCACGTACTGGCCGTAACCCTAAGACGGGTGAAGAGCTTAGCATTCCAGCAAGCAAAGTACCAAGCTTTAAAGCAGGTAAAAACTTAAAAGAGCGTTTAAACTAAGCCGTTCTTTTAAAAGTAGATGCTGTATAACGACGTAATATACGAATGAATACGGCATTTACTAATAGTAAAGCATCATATGGTTTATAGCATGGCTAATAAGTCATGGTATGAATCATAAAAAAGCACCTAATATCTAGGTGCTTTTTTTATCGCTATAGTTTGTATCATACCACGTGAATATTTTGAGTCTGCATCAAAAATCACGTATCATAGGGCGCGCGATAGATGCGTTGTTCAAATAAGGCTGTTTTACTCAGTCTTGTTGTTCTATATCAAATTCACACGTTCTTATTCTTACCATTGCCTGCTTAGATAGCGTTGATATTAATAGTAATATTACAATGGTTTTTCATCAATATAGGTTTATAAAGCAGAGATAACTATGGATAAATTGCGCGATTTCTTAAAAAGCTGGCCAGGTCGCATTTTATTGATTTTATGCCTATCGCCGCTCGCTCTATTGGGTGTCGAAAGCTATTTTGGAGGTGGGGTCGATCCCAACCAAGTCGCTCAGGTGGGTGAAGCAAGCGTAGGGTTGTCCGAGTATCAGACTGCCGTAAATAACCGTCGTACTGAAATACTAGAACAAGTTGATGATGCCAGTCTATTGAATGAAGATGTATTGCACGAGCAGGTGCTCAAAGGTCTCATTGATCGTACGCTATTGGAGCAGCAAGCGGGCAAGCTTGGTATGACAGTCTCTGATGACACGATTAATCGTCTATTGCGTGAAGAAGAAATTTTTAAGGACGCAGAAGGTAATTTCTCTAACGAGCAATTCTCAAACTTTTTGCGCCAGCGTGGTATGACGAAAGATCAGCTATTTTCTGAGTTCCGTAATCAGTTAAGCCTTGATCAGCTCAATGCCAGTATCGTTGGCACGGCAGTATATCCAATGCAAGCGGTCAGTCAATTGATTGACTTACAACTTGAGTCGCGCAATATCTGGCTGCATCGATTTAATTGGCAAGATTATGCAGATCAGGTCAAGTTAAGCAAAGGCGATATACAAGCCTATTATGATGCCAATAAAGACACACTAAAAAGTGCGGCGATGGTAGATTTGGCATATTTGCAATTAAGTCCTAAAGCCATTCAAGTGAATGAGGTTACGGAAGAGGATTTGCAGCAGCAATATGAAGCTTATAAGCAAGGGCTAGCGGTCGTCGATGAACGTAAGATCAGTCAAATCCTATTAACGGGTAAAGACGCGAAGACCAGAGCGACCAAAATCAAAGCTCGCTTGGATAAAGGTGAGTCTTTTGCGGCATTGGCTAAAACCGAGTCAGATGATCCATCAGGAGCAACAGGTGGCGATATTGGTACCTTTAATCCCTCTGTGTTTGGTAATGATGCCGCAGCAGTTGAGCAGGCTTTAGAGGGCTTAAGCGTGGGTGATGTAACAGCACCTATTAAGACTAGCTTTGGCTACCAGATATTTACCGTAACCGAAGATAACGGTAGTAAAATCCCAAGCCTAGAAAGTATGCGTGCAGAGCTGACAGCAAAAGCGAAAGAATATAAGCGTCAAGAAATCTATGCAGATAAAGTGACAGCGATTAATGACTTGGCAGCAGATGGCTTTAGTATCGAGGACATCGCTCAGCAAGAGAACGTAACGCTAAAACGTATCAAGGATTATCGTAAAGAAAACAACAAATCGGAGCTATCACAACCAGCAGTGATTAAGCAGGCTTTTGATGAGTTTACGATTCAAGATCAGGCAGTAACCGCAGGTATCGAGGTTGGTAACGGGACGGTATGGGTGCAACCAAGCAACTATCGTCCTACGAAAACGCTTAGCTTAGCTGCTGCTACGCCAAAAATCACTCAGATATTACGTCAAGAAAAGGCCACGGCATTGGCGCTAAAAGAGGCGAAGAAATTAGCCGCTGGTATTAAAACGCCTGCTGATATCAATAAACAGCCAGTACGTTTTCAATCATTAGGTGAAGTGAATCGCCAAACCACTCTATTGACAGAGAAAGAACGCGGACTGGCCTTTAGTCAGCAAGCAGCTAATAATGGCGTCGTTGCTATTGCCAGTGAGACTGAGATGGGCGCGACTTTGTTGGTCGGTGATCGTATTAAAACAGAGGAGCAGTCGCCATTATCTGATGTGCAAAGAGCACAAACGGCTGCCATCATTCGTGATAACTTGGGGCAAGATCAGCTACAAGATTACTTGGATTATCTACGCTTGGTATATAAAGTTGAAGTTAATGACGCCAATATAGCAAACGCGCAAGGGCGTTAGAAATAAAGCTATTAAGGAAAACTTGAGATACTTACTTAGTCATTCTTTCTAAATAATCTTCTCAAGTTTGAAGCATAAAAAAGCCACTGTCTACAGTGGCTTTTTTAATGAGTATTACTTTTATCATTAGGACTTACGCAACCACCAATTCAGGCGAGCGTAATTGCTCGCACAGATAGTTATCAAGTAAGCCATGTTTTAACTGATACACCGTTTTCTTTATTTGCCTAGCAATACGAGTTAAGCAAATCCAAACCAGTATAGAACAGCAAATATGATTGCGCTGAATACGTGCTTTGCGACACTGATTAGATTCTATACCCGTTAACTGCTTAATCTCACGATGAAACTGCTCAATCTTCCAGCGTATGGCGCACACCTGTTGTACGTCATCACGATGAGTTTGAGTGGTATCGTTGGTCACGACCCAATCCGTGCGGTGAGTACTCACCACTACCCGAAACAGTTGCACTTTATAGTCTTTAGGGAACTTATTGATCTTAATTAACTTGCCATTATCTTGTTCGGCCTCAGTCCATTGTAAAGCACTGACTGCGGTATATGCGCGTTGTCCCTTGGAGTCATCAACCAAACGGTTGCTCTTAAGCGGGCAGTAAAAGATTTTATCTAAACCATCAACAGTGAGCATGATGTCTTTGGTAGCATACCAGCTGTCCATCAGTACCGTTTTAAATGCCAATTGCTTGTATTCGATAGTGTGTTGTAGCATATCTTTTAAATGATCAAGCTTAGTTTTACCATCGATGGCTTTGTCGTAAATACGGTAGTCAATGACCCAATACTGCTGGGTATGCGGGTTAACGTAAATACAGTTCACAAGGCCAATGCCTTTAATCAAGCGTTTGGCATTACCACTGTACTGGCGGTTGACCAGTTCTATCTTGTGACTATGGTCTTTGTCCAATACAGTATCATCAAAGAGCAAGTAACCCTCAGCATCGGCGACAAGGTCTTGTTTGACTTGCTCCCATACTAGACGAGGTTTGAGCTTGTCGCCTTTAAGGTAACGGTTGATACGGTCATGGCTGATGTTCTCAGGATGATGGTCCGCATAGTTGGTAATGGTGTAGTTTATTTGACTCACCATGAGATATTGGCAATAATCTAGTCGGGTTACTTTGGGCTTTTTCATGACTGTTATGCTACTACGTTATTCTTGAGATTAGCAATGTCTATTAGATTTTGCGTAAGTCCTAATCATAAAGATTTAGCATTAATAGCGATACGAAATTCAATACTGCTATCAATGCTACTATTCAAAGTGATACGGAACAATTTAATGGCGGAAATGACGCATACCAGTGAATACCATCGCGATGCCATGCTCATTTGCCGCAGCAATGGTTTCATCATCACGCATAGACCCACCTGGCTGGATAATAGCAGCAATACCGACTTGGGCAGCGTTATCGATGCCATCACGGAACGGGAAGAAGGCATCTGATGCCATAACAGCACCTTCAGTAGCCAATCCAGCGTGCTCAGCCTTGATAGCAGCGATACGCGCTGAGTTGACACGGCTCATCTGACCAGCACCAACACCGATAGTACGCTGACCTTTGGCATAAACAATCGCATTGGATTTGACGTATTTTGCTACATTCCAGCTGAATAATAGATCAGCGATTTGCGCTTCTGTTGGCTGTACATCAGTGACAATCTTTAAGTCATTGGCTGTAATCAAACCAAGATCTTGCTCTTGTACTAGCAGGCCACCGTTGACGCGCTTGTAGTCAAGCTGACTATCGCGTTGATCTGGCGCTGGCAGTTCGCCGCACACCAAGACACGGACATTTTTCTTAGCAGCTGTCGCTTCAAGCACACCATCTTCGATGCTTGGTGCAATAATAACTTCTACAAACTGGTTGTCGATAATGGCTTTAGCAGCTGCCAACGTCAATGGGCGGTTAAAAGCAATGATGCCGCCAAAAGAAGACTCAGGATCAGTACTGAAGGCAGTGTTATAAGCGGTTACCTGATCGTTATCCACAGCGACACCGCAAGGATTGGCATGCTTAACGATAACGCAAGCAGGTGCACTAAAGGCTTTGACGCACTCAAGGGCAGCGTCAGTATCGGCGATATTGTTATAAGACAGTGCCTTACCTTGTAGTTGCTTAGCAGTCGCTATAGAGGCTTGTTGGCTTTTTAGCGGATGGTTTTCTGTATAAAAAGCAGCGTTTTGATGTGGGTTTTCGCCGTAGCGTAGATCCTGTGCTTTTTCGAGCTGCACATTAAAAGTACGTGAGAAATTCTCAGGTTGCTGGTTTTCATTGACACGGCTACCTAAGAAATTGGCAATCATTCCGTCGTACTGTGCAGTATGCTCAAAAGCCTTAACCGCTAAGTCATAGCGCAAAGCAGGTGTCAGCTCGGTGCCATCACCTAAAGCGGCAAGTATGCGCTCATAATCTGCTGGATCAGTCACGATACCCACATGAGCGTGGTTTTTCGCCGCAGAACGCACCATCGTAGGACCACCGATGTCGATGTTTTCGATAGCATCGTTCATGGTGACATCCGCACGAGCAATGGTTTCAGCAAACGGATATAAATTCACGACAACCAAATCAATACGCTCAATCGCGTGCTCACTCATGACGGCATCGTCTGTACCACGGCGTCCTAAGATGCCACCATGAATTTTAGGATGTAGCGTTTTGACACGGCCATCCATCATTTCAGGGAAACCCGTGTAATCGGATACTTCGGTCACAGCAACATTGTTTTCTGTGAGTAAACGATAAGTACCGCCAGTAGACAGTAAGCCAAAGCCTGACTTAATAAGGCCTTGCGCAAATTCAACGATATTAGATTTATCAGAGACTGACAATAGAGCAAGTGGGGTTGTACTCATAAGAAAAGTTCCATAAAAAAAGCCTGACGTAAACGTCTGGCAAGGTGACAATGACAATTTTTGCAGACAATATCATGGTGGATAGCATCAATAACGTTAAATTGCCATACATAATGATTGGTAATAAAGACAGAGAAATGCATATAGCAGATGCTACATTAAGTCATAAGTTTTGAGTTTTTTGCGTAAAGTGCCACGATTCAGACCTAAGATTTGTGCACACTTGGTTTGATTGCCTCGCGTTTTTTCAAGGACAACCGACAATAGCGGCTCTTCAACTTGTTTTAAAATAAGCTCATACAAGTCGGTCGGCGTCTCATCACCTAGCATCGCGAAGTACTGTCGTACCACACGCTCCACATGTACGCGCAGTGGTTCATGCCGGTGGCTTGCATCGCTGTCTAATGAGGAGTCAACATGACGATTTGAATGATGGTTAGCTGTACTATAATCGGCAGGATGCTCAGAGCTTGTGGCAAAATGACTGGCATTATGCTGTGCATGAGGTGCCATAAGATAATGTCCTTGGGATTGGAAAGAGTCAAACCATAAGATATCAGGGTATTATATCAAATTAATATCGTTTAGCGCTGACAGATTAACCTTATATTGGCAGCAGTATGACTAGGGTATATGCTTACTATTATAACATTGCCACAAAATATAACTGGCTGTGTCGCACTTGCATCACTACTGAACTTGCGACCTGCCTACGTTTTTCTGACGGCTGAAGTTTTAAGAGACGAGGTTGTTTATAGATAGACAGTATTTTGTTGGTAATTATCCATTCAATACAAAGGACTTATAGTCACTTCTCGAATTTGTCTATTAGCAACAGGGATGGTAAATAATATGTTTCGACTACTGTTCGCCGCTAATTGGCTTTGCTTGCTTAATAGATAATCAGCTGGCGTGGCGATGAATTCTCCAATCATATCATGTGCGCCGTATACGCTGACTTTAACATTCGGATACAGCTGTGCTTTGGCACTTTGATTGTTTAATGTGGCACTGACATCGCTCGACTTTCCATCCATCTTAATCTTACTCGATTTATGATTAAGGTTGGTAATCGTGAATGCTGTTAGATCGGCACTAGGTAAACTACAGGCAGCGACTGCACATACTGATTGTAAGCGCTCTGCATGCACTGGGTTTTTCATCAAAGTTTCTAGGTTAAAAATGACGTATTGAGCAAAAAGCAGCAGTGCTAATACTAAGCATCCTAGTGTCCATAGTAAGGATGCGATAGAACGTCTCTGCGGCGTAGGTGTAAACTTTGCTTGTGCTTTTCTCACACGCTCTTCGGAGGTTGGCGCTTCATCTTTCAGTGGTACACCCATATCGAGCAATAGTTGTGATAAATCGGTATCGTCTTGTCGAACCTCTTCGCTTTTATTTTGTTCTTTTAGGAGTTTTTCGAGCCAAGAATTGTCCGCAGTATCATCCACATTGGCATGAATATCATTAGCGGCTGCTGAACTGAGCGCCATTTGTGCTGATGAGGAATTTTCTGTTGTAGCATCAGATGATACTTTCGCTGATGACGCGTTGTTTTTATCTGTTTTTTTAGAGAGGTTACTTGGTGGTTGGTTGTCTGCTGTAGAAGTATAACTGCTATTGTTCATATTACTTGCTTGAGTCAGCCAAGCATCCATACTATCTAGAGAATCATACTCCAAAACGCTTTCTTCTGGTTCATCGCTATCCATATCATCATAGATTAAGCCGTCATGAATCAAATCATCCTCAATTAAAGTATCAGATGAAGCATTTTTTGAGTATGGAGGAGTGAGTGGTGACTTAGCAGCACCTACTGCATGTTGATTTTTATTATGATTGTCAGCGGTTTGTGCAGGATGTCCATTTGAATCGGCTAGCGTATTGGTGTCAGTCGTTGTATTTTCTTGAATCGCGGAAGTACTGACAGCATCGGCAGTGAGGATAAGATGTTTATTGACCAAAAAACTCTGTTGGCATTGATCACAGCTAACAGTGGCGTTTACTTTATTCAACTGTGTTTGCTGTATTTTAAAGCAAGATTGGCAATGAGGGCACTGAGTTTTTATGGGCGTGGTCATAGGGTCGAATCCAAAAAATTATGGTTATCAATACCGCTTAGCCACTCGCTAATAGTTGCCTATAGTGCTAATACTGCCTTTTGTATCAGCTTTAAATATTAGCTGTAAATGTCCATAAATGATGAGTAAGGACAGAGTGGCGTCAAATGCATGACATTTGACTGCCCTCTATCGTAACAGATGTAATTAAATGTTGCTAGCCTGTAAATGTACCAGATAAACGCTGCCAATGTTGGTCTTCTTGCGCTGTAAAAGCATGCTTTGCATCAAGCGCAAAATAAGGTTGATAAGCCGCCGTTACCTGTTCGGTTTGTGACTCTATTAGACCGGCTAATACAATGCGACCTTTTGGTGCGATTAAGGTGGCGAAGTAAGGCGCTAAGCCAATAAGCGGCTTGGCTAGAATGTTTGCAACGATTACGTCTACAGGTAACACATTATTTTGTGCGCAGTAGTCAGTGAAGTCTTCTGGTAAAAACGCTTGCAGGCGATCCCCAACGTGATTGCGTGCGGCATTTTGATTGGTTGCCAGCACTGCTTGTGGGTCGATATCGACGGCATACACGTGGCGTGCACCTAATAACAAAGCAGCAATGCCTAAAATACCTGAACCGCAACCATAATCAATCACCACTTTGTCTTTTAGATCTTGTTCTGTTAACCAGTCAAGACATAAGCGGGTAGTGGCATGATAGCCTGTACCAAAAGCTAGGCCAGGATCCATAATAATATTAGTCGCCTCAGGATTGGGCGGCGTCAGCCAGTTGGGCACAATCCATAAATTATTAGCACATTCGATAGGATGGTAATTGCTCATCCATTCGCGCTCCCAATCTTTATCATCGACAGCCGTGAGCCAGATACGAGTGGCTTGCACTTGTGCTGCGATTTCATGACTGAGCTGCTCGACTGCCTGACGACTGCCAGCATCGGTGGTCGCATCAAATAGCCCTGTCAAAATAACCTCATCCCATAGCGGTGATTCACCAGGTAAGGGCTCAAATAGAGGTTGGTCACCTGCGTCGTCTAAGGCGATGGATAATGCACCTGCTTCTAGGAGCAGTGCCTCAGCCAAATCGACGTTTGCTTTTTCACATTGTAAATGCAGTTGTTGCCATGCCATAACGATAACCTTAATTAAAAATGAATGTCTATTTTGGATAAATGATGCGGGTACAGAATATAAAAAGTGAATAGATACCAAGTTTATCACTTGGTATCTATTCACTTCGGTATGTCTTGATATTAGCGTAAGGCTTGCTTCGCTTCACTGATGACGCGAGCGTTGCCTTGGGCTTGTCCTGATTGCAAAATAATTTGCCACAGCGCGCGACGACGACTGGTATCTTGAGAAACACTCAGACCACGGCGTGCCATGGCTTCTGCCTTGCGCGGCTGGTTCTTTTTTAATGCTACTTGCGCCAAATAGAAATATACCGCAGAAGATTTAGGTGCTAGGCGCTGTGCACGGGTAAAGCTGTTTTCAGCATTGGTCAGTTTGCCAGCTTTTAGTTGACTGATACCTGCTTGCATCAAATTGCGAAATGCTGGCAGGTTGCTATTGTTGGTGGTAGCTTGCTGTGTTCGTTGCTGCGAGTTTTTTCTTGCCTGTTCTAGCAATTCGTTGTGTGACGGTGCTGACGGCTCAGAGATGATGTAGTCATCACGCGAAGGGATGATAATAACTGGATCAGGTTGGGTCAACACAGGATTAGATGGTGTAAATACAGGCGTCTCTTGAGTCAATGGATTGGTTGATTCGGCTGGTTCATAGGAGTTATAAGGCTCAATGGGGTAGTCGTCCTCGTCCTCTGTTCTGACAATGGGCGCTTGCGTCACAGTCGCTATGGGGGCTTTAGCTGTTTGCGATGATGGCAGCGTTTGAGTCGGTACCGTTTTGATCGCGGTAGATGCAGTCGGCGCAGTCTGGCAAGCGCTCAAACTCAACATGCCAGCTAGAGCGCTGACTGCCAGCATCTTATTGGCTGGCTTGATTTTGATAGACCACGTTATGACGGCTGACCTAGCTGATACAGTTCGCTTGAGAAATAACATTAGATTGAGACCTTTTTTAAGTTTCACAAATAACTTTAGAACCATTCAACGGCACGATCATACCAAGTATCGGCACGACTTTCTGCATCATTACCATTTGACCCATCACTGTTTTCCTGGTTGTCGCTATCAACAGCTTCGCCATTTGGAATCTCTAAACCTTCACTACGGCGCTGCTGGTTTTGTTCACGAGCACGATCTTGTTGATATAAGCCGACAGCGCAACTGCTGGCTTCTTCTGGTAAATATGCCGACAGGACAGGCAGATAGCGTGCATCTGCACAGCGCTCATTAGACAACTTGCCTGAGTTGTTCTCTAACCACAACCATTCAATACCTTCAGGCTCTGGTAGTGCCACAGGCGTCAGTTTCAAGCGATTCATATAGTCAACCCAAACTGGCAATGCGCCAGTACCGCCGCTTAAACCAATTGGCTTGTTATCATCACGGCCAACCCAAACCACACTGACATAGTTGCCACTGTAGCCTGCAAACCAAGCGTCGCGGTAATCATTTGTGGTACCTGTTTTGCCAGCAAGATTTAGATTGCTACCAAGTGATTGCACGCGTTTGGCAGTACCGTTTTTGACCACATCTTGTAAAGCATAGTTAATTAAGAAATTGGTCTCAGGCGGAATACTACGCTGAGTGTTGAGTCCAGTACGTTGTAAAATACGACCACGGTCATCAATGACGGTGCGAATACTATGGATAGGCGTACGGAAGCCACCAGTTGCAAAGACTTGATAGACACCAAGCATGTCCATTGGGCTAAGATTAACAGAACCTAACAATGCTGATGGATAAGGTGGTATTTTTTCTTTGATTCCCATGCGCTGTAACTGCTTGGCAAAGGTATCGACCCCAAACTCCATACCTAAGCGTACCGTTGCTTGGTTATAAGACTTTGATAAAGCAGTGGTAAATGGCACATAACCATGGTCACGATTGTCATAGTTCTTGGGGTTCCATTTAGTACCATCGCTTAGATTGACGGTAATCGGTGAGTCATCGACTGAGCTTGCAAGATTATAGCGCCCACTTTCAAGCGCTGTCATATAAATAATAGGCTTCAATAACGAACCCACTTGGCGCTTGGCATCGACCGCACGGTTAAAGCCGGTAAATTCACTGCCACTGCCCACTACAGATACCAGCTCACCAGTCTCAGGATTGGCACTCACTAAGGCACCTTGCAAGTCTTTGGTTTTGCTACTATTACGACGCAGCTCACCCAATTTTCTATCAACCGCTTTGTCTGCGGCTAATTGTGCAATAGGGTCTAAAGTACTGATAATGATAAGACCTTCATTTTTGAGGTCATCAGAATAGTACACGGTATTCAGCTCGCGCTTGACGATATCCAAAAAGTCAGGGAATTGACTTTTGCCTTCGACAGGTTTGTCCACAACACCAAGTGGCTGCTTTAGCGCTTTTTCATAGTCTTCTTGACTGAGTGAGCCAACGGCCAGCATGTTGCCCAGCACGACGTCACGGCGCGCTTTTGAGTCGTTTGGATGGCGACGTGGGTTGTAGATACTCGGGCCTTTTGCCATACCGACTAGCAGGGCTTGCTGATCCAAGCGCAGCTCATTCAGTGGTTTATCAAAGTAAAACTGTGATGCCAAGCCAAAACCATTAATAGAGCGGTTGCCGTTTTGACCCAAATAAATCTCGTTGAGGTACGTTTGTAGAATTTCATCTTTGCTATAATGTAGCTCGAGCAATACTGCCATTAACGCTTCGTTGGCTTTGCGCTTCAGCGTACGGTCTGAATTGAGATAGAAGTTTTTAATCAGCTGCTGAGTGATGGTCGAGCCGCCTTGTCTAGAGCCACCAGAGAAGTTGTTCAGTACGGCACGTGCAATGCCTCGTATAGAGACGCCTTTGTGCTCATAAAACGCACGGTCTTCCGTGGCTATTAACGCATCAATGAGTGGTTGTGGTACTTCATCTAACGAGACGACCAAACGATCTTCATTACTGTCAGGATAAATACCACCGATACTCACCGGCTCTAAGCGAATGATGCCGCTTTTGGCAGGCAAAGTGCTTTGTACGGACTCAATCTTGTTACCAGCAATGGTCATTTTTATGACTTGCTCTTTATCCACATCGTTGGCGCTATAAGTAAAACCGCGAGTATGAATAAAGTAGGTATTACCTGATCTATGATAGGTTCCTGTGCGATCATAAGCTTTGTTGCTTTGATAGTTCAGCAACTCCAGCCATGTCTTCATCGTATCTTTGTCGACACTCGCGCCTTGATACAATTCAAGCGGCTGCGAATACACTTTAGCAGGAATATCCCAGCGCTTACCCTCAAACTTATGAGTAATGGTGCGATCAAGTTTGATTAAATATAGCGCCAAGAGCACCATGCCAGCAATAATGACAATTAAGATAAGACTACTAAATACCAACCCACGCTGCTGTGAAGGGAGCGTGTGGTTAACAGATTTAGAGGACTGTGTTAACTTGGTATTTGGTAACTTGGAATTGGATGTTTGCACTGATGTCGCACCATTTTGGTATAAAAAACTGCCTCATAATGACGCAAATTGACAAATTTTTCAATCTATCATCGTCAACGCAGGCATTCATTGATTTTAAGCTGTGAGTCGTTATGCTCTTCACAGCACTTGCTTATAGTATAATCTCTGTTAAAACACGGTCATTGCTAACAAAGCATTAAAAGCTTTAGATTGGCAGTATCATTGTTATATAAGTGTCATATTAGCTTCATGTCACCATGTAACCATGTCACATAGCCATGCACGATAGCAGTTTAGAGACGCGCCAACGATGTGTTTTTTATGAATTAACCGCTACTGTTATTGTTTTATTTTTTGTGAGCCGTGCTGAAAGTTATTTAAAATAGCTGTTTTAGATAAGTCTTCTGCATAGGCGTTGAGTCTCGTTAGTGATAGTAAGTTTACTTAAAGCGAATAAGGTTCGAGCAAACCTGTCTAAAGGAAGTAAGCGCGATTATGTCCAATGTCCCATCATCAATGGCATCGACCACCAGCCAGCATTATGAAGATAACTCTATCATCGAAGGTTTAGTACTGCCACTCGCAGGTCACTGTTTCCACTGCGGTGATCCTGTACCGCAGCCGCCGTTCCATGCCAAGATATTGGGTAAGCCGCGTGAGATGTGCTGTATGGGCTGTCAGTTAGCCTCTCAAAGCATCGTAGAGGCAGGGCTTGAGCAGTATTACTTGGACCGCTCAGAGATTAATCGTACGGCAAGTCTACCGACGCAGTTGACTCGCCTTGAGGCGTATGACCATGACGAGATCAAATCACAATTCGTCTATGCTCAAGACGGACTGTCGGTTGCAGAGCTGTCCGTCAATAACCTACGCTGCGCGGCATGTACTTGGCTAATTGAGTCGCGTCTCGATGAGTTAGAGGGTATCAGTAAATGTCAGGTGAATTTGACCAATCAGCGTATGCGTGTGATTTGGAACGAGGATAAGCTGCCGATCAGCCGTATTCTTGCCACCATTAATGAAATCGGCTATGAAGCCAAGCCTTATCGTCAAGATACGCATGAGGCGATGCTGGCGCGTCATAACAACCAAATGCTGATACGTCTTGGCATTGCCGCGTTGGGCTCGATGCAAGCGATGATGTATGCCGTTGCCATCTATTTTGGTGAATACAGCGATATGCTAATATTTCAGCGTGATTTTTTGCGCTGGGTGTCTTTATTTGTCAGTACGCCCGTTTTCTTCTATGCGGGTGTCCCGTTCTTTACCTCAGCGTGGTCGGCAATTCGTGCCCGTCAAGTCAATATGGACGTGCCCGTCAGCATCGCGCTGATTGTGACTTTTTTCGCGAGCCTATATGCCACCATCACTGGGCAAGGGGAAACCTATTACGATTCGGTCAGTATGTTTATTTTCTTTTTACTGGCAGGGCGTTACATTGAGCATAATGCCCGCCTAAAAGCCGCCACCATGGCCAATGACTTGGTTGTGGTTGAGCCAGTACTGGTACAAAAAATTGCGGAAGATAAAGAAGCCGCCGAGCTTATATTACAGCAGTTAAAGAAAAATGAGCTCAAGAAAACAGCTATAAATGAAGACGTGAGCAATCAAGTCAGTAATTTGGATACAAATGAGGCGAGCACATCAGCCAATCCAACGCCTAATTTTATGCAAAGCATGGATGCCAATGTTCATCAGCTCACATCAAAAATTGCACAAGACTGGCAACGCACGCGTACTCAAAAATCAGCCATATCAACAACAGCAGATGAGGCAAAAGAAAAACAAATGGTCACCGCCCATAGTTTGCAAGTGGGTGATATCATTTTAGTTGAGGCTGGCTCTGAAATCATCAGCGATGGTATTTTGCTGAGCCAGACTGCTACCGTGTCGCAAAGCCTATTGACGGGTGAGGGCGACTTGATTATCAAGAGCCAAGGTGACTATATCGTCGGCGGTGCACAAAACGATAGCCAACCGTTTGAGATGCTGGTCACAGCATTGCCAGCAGACAGCCAAATTGGCTTAATTGATCGGCTGATGAACCGTGCCATGAGTGAAAAGCCCAAACTGGCACAGCAAGCAGACAAGCTGGCACGATGGTTTGTGGCGCGTATTTTGGTATTGTCTGTCTTGGTATTCATTGGTTGGTATATCGTTGACCCAAGTCAAGCGATTTGGGCTACGGTCGCGGTATTGGTCGCGACTTGCCCTTGTGCGCTGTCTTTAGCGACACCGATTGCGCTGACGGTCGCGACCAATCGACTGGCAAGCTATGGCTTTTTGACGACGCGTGGACATACGCTACAAACTTTAGCGGAAATCACTCATGTCGCCTTTGATAAAACAGGCACTTTAACTTATGGTAAGCCGAATTTATTAAATATTGAGCTGCTTAAAGATAATGATATTGCAACGGCTACAGATGAGCAAAAAGATACGGTATTAGCCATCGCTGCGGCTCTAGAAGTAGGGAGCCGTCATCCTATTGCACACGCGCTGCTTACCGCTGCCTATCAGTTGCATTTGCCATCGACGCAGGCCTTACAGCATTATCCAGCAGGCGGTGTCGAGGCAATGATTGATGGCGTATTATATCGAATTGGTCATGTGGATTTTGCGTTAAACGATGCTGATAATGATATGGTCATTGATTTAGTATCACAGCGCGCCAGCTCAGCAGTGGTTTTATCTTGTCAACAAAATGACTCGGTCACTTGGCAAGCGCTGGCATGCTTCTATTTCAATGATAAGGTGCGTGATAGTGCCAAAGCCATGCTCGATACGCTTAAAGAGTTGGGTATTGAGACAGTTATGTTGACTGGTGACCCAAGCCCGCAAGCGCTGGTATTGGCTGAAAGCTTAGGGATGCATTCTGCTTACAATGGTCTATCGCCAACAGACAAGGTTACTCACATTCAAAAACTACAGGCGGAAGGTGGCGTAGTGTTGATGGTGGGAGACGGTATTAATGATGCGCCAGTGCTAGCCGCAGCAGATGTCTCGACTTCTATTGCGGGGGCGGCAGATTTGGCACAAGTATCGAGTGACAGTATTATCTTAAATGGTCAAATCGACGCTATTACTGCGGCTAAGCGTATCTCTGATAAAACGGAACGTATTATCAAACAAAACTTCCGCTGGGCACTGATTTATAATGGCAGTGTGCTAATACCAGCAGCGTTAGGCTATGTGCCACCTTGGCTGGCTGCTATTGGTATGTCATTAAGTTCATTGTTTGTGGTCTTAAATGCGCTGCGCTTAAAGCGTGCTTAATACCTATTCAAAAAAACGATTAGCTGCGCCATACTTACTTAGCCTACTAATGTAGTACTGAGACTCATCTTCCTTGCTGCTCACATTTTTCCAAACAGTATGTCTATCATAAGTATTTAACTTTACCCATAAAAAAACCGCCTTTAACTATATGAATAGCCAAGGCGGTTTTTTTATTTAAATGACTGTTAAATAATATTTAGATTAGTCTTGCAAGTAGCTTAGCAAACGCATAAATTCAATGTACATCCATACGAGCGTGGCAAGAATACCAATACTGAATAACCATTCGTAGTCTTCAGAGACACCCATTGCCACACCGCGATCGATATTATCGAAGTCTAATAACAGCGTGAAAGAAGCGATGATAATCACAAATAAGCTAAAGCCGATAGCGATAGCACCACCTTCAAATAAGAACGGTAAGCTTGAACCAAACGCTAAAGAAAGTACCCATTGCGCCACATAAACCAGCATAATTGCAATCAATGCTGAAGTCACAATTGAGCGGAACTTTTCAGTCACCTTGACCAGACCTGAGCGATATAGCCCTAGCATAACGGCTGCCGTCACAAAAGTGGCACACATAGCGGTCACTGGTACACTCGGATACATCCGCATAAAGAACAGCGAGATGCCGCCTAAAAATATGCCTTCTAACAGTGCATAAGGCACCGCAAAGGTTTTGGCCTTATGAGGTTTAAAAGTGATAAAAAGCGCGAGACCAAAAGCAGCAAACATACTGCCGAAGGCAGCCATCGTGATAAAGCCTTGCGACAAACCTGCCATAAGGGCATAAAAGAAAAAGCCCACACCAGTGATCGCAGATAATCCAAGTAATAGACTGGTCTTTTGAATCACGCCCTTGACCGTCATTGGCTTACCGCCGATCGCAAGTTCTGCGCGACTGACAATAGGATTGGCCATAAAGTTGTCCTTAATAAAATATAAATAATAATGATGCTAGCTACTTTAGCAAAACCGCCATTATTGTCAACTGTGTTTACGTGACAGCCATCAAGGCTTCACGACCTTATAGAGCTATTATTAGTTGATGTATTTTGGCGTATTGCCTAGCTAAACAAACACGTTTAAGAGTAACGTGCGATGGCTTTTATATGGGGTTGATTACGACAGTTAACAACGATAATTCATAAACATGCTAGTCTAAACGCTCGTTTATCGCTATCATTGGCGAGTAATTTACCGTTATGCCGAGTCGTTTTATGGAAAACTCAGCGCAATCCGCAAGATTGCCGCACTTACATGAATCAGAGCTGTTCCACGCTATCAAAAACCCTGCTTTTAGGCGTATTGGGCTTATGGGCCGCGCTGGTAAACGTAGTGTCACTCAAAGTTTGGTACAAATTGCCCAGACTATCAATGAGATGAATCTCACATTGATTATGGATGTGCAAACGGCGAACTTGCCCACTTTGAACCTTACTGAGATTGAAAAGGTCAAAATCGTTAAGCGTAGTTTGATTGGTGAGATTTGTGATTTGGTCATCGTTGTTGGCGGTGATGGCTCGATATTGCACGCGGCTGAAGCGTTGGCACGCTACCGTGTGCCTGTATTTGGCGTCAACCGTGGTCGGCTTGGTTTTTTGGCGGATGTAAAACCTGATGAAGCGGCGTTTAAATTGCGCCAAGTCCTGATGGGTGATTATCAGTTGGATCATCGTTTTCTATTAACGATGGAGATACGAGAAGGGCGTACTATCATTCATGAAGACATGGCGCTCAATGATATCGTATTGCATGCGGGAAAATCGGTTCATATGATTGATTTTCAGATGAAAATCGATGGTCAAGATGTCTATCGTCAGCATAGTGATGGTTTGATTGCAGCAACGCCTACCGGTTCAACGGCCTATGCACTCTCTGGCGGCGGTCCCATTATTCATCCGAGTATGGATGCTATCTGTTTGGTGCCCATGCATCCCCATACGCTGTCTAGCAGACCGATTGTGGTGAGCGGTAATAGCGAAGTATGCATTCGCATTCATGAAGACAATCGCACTCAGCCGATGGTCAGTGCCGACGGCAAGCCAAGCGTGCCACTTGAGCAGGAGCAACGGCTCTATATTCGTAAGCATCCAGATAAGCTTACTTTATTGCACCCGCCAGGGTTTGATTTTTATGAAGCTTGTCGCACTAAATTGCACTGGAACGTCCATGCTGAGGAATTCAGTCTTGACGTGGATGATGATATTATGGACGACGAATAAGTGTCTCTTTTATATAAAAACGTTATAAAAAATATGTTATAAAAAATAGTAGTGGAGAATAGGCAGGATGGATAAGCAAACGATATTAGCAAGTTTAACGCCAGAAGTGGTGGATAAATTCCGCATGGCGATTGAGTTGGGTAAGTGGCCTGATGGTCGCAAGCTGACCGCTGAGCAGCGCGAGACCTGTATGCAAGCGGTGATGGTGTGGGAGCACGAGCATCTACCACCTGCTGAGCGCACAGGCTATATTCATAAGCCAGTCAAAGACGATGGTTCTATCGTCGGGGCAGAATGTGATGTCGAGCATGAGCATCATTATCCAAACATGCCTAATCCGAAAGGCGCAGTCCAACCCGTCAAGTTTCGTGATAAATAGGCTGATGGCTAAATTTTCTAATAAAAAATGAAGCACATAAAAAAGGCCACGCTAATCAGCGTGGCCTTTTCTTATTTAATAATTTTTTAAAGCGCCGTCGTATCAACACTAGGGCGAACCGTTAATGGGTTTTTTTGCATCAAAAACCCTTGCCAGCCCCAATGTAAAAAATTGCGGATATTGGCATGGTCAGTACCGTTAGGAGTTGCTTGAACTTTGGCATAATGCTCGCCAAACAGTTTTAGCGTGTCCAATTGGTTCAGACCATGGTGCTTGGCAAAGCCAAAAATTTTCGCACTACCTTCATTTTCACCAGCTGCATTGTGTACCATACCGTTCACAAACGGGGCAGGTGCGTAGCGATAAAAATCATCAATAAAACTGATGACATCATTGAATCCAATGGCTTTTTTATCCAAACCATTAAGTAGAGCCGATACATCTGATTGGCGGATACTCATAAATAAATGACCTCAGAGCAGATTAAAAAGTGAAAGTATGTAACTTAGCGATTGAAATAGTCTTCGTCATCAAATGAAGGCGCAAAATTGCCCTGCTCAAGATGTTGCATTTGCGACTGTACAGAACGCTCATGCTGAATACGTTGGTAAATCTCTTCGCGGTGTACGGCAATATCTTTCGGTGCATTGACACCGATACGTACTTGATTGCCTTTGACACCTAGGACCGTCACACTGACCTCATCACCAATCATTAGCGTTTCGCCCACGCGGCGTGTCAAAATTAACATGCGTCACACTCCTTATGTCGCATCAACAAATTATTACTCATCAGATTACTTCTCAATTGCAGGACATTACCGCAGCACTAGAAAGACAATGTATCAATGACAACCACAATGCTTACTATTGTGCCAATAGCGGTAATGATAGGTAGATTCATTTAGCCCAAATGAAAGCCCCATTATAGGGGGCATAACAGAGACTGTCACGGGTTTTCACAAAACTATTGGGTAAATACTCACCCTAGCAATAATAAAAAATAAAAATAGGATCTAAAAAGACCCTATTTAAATTAATACATTGTTGAAAGTAATTGATACTGACTTAATGCATAACTGTTAATGCTAAATCGATTATTCTAAGCGTTTTAAAATAAGTTATAGCCCAGCGATTTTACTTTCGCCATCTTCACGATCCAGACCAAATGCGGTATGTAGTGATTTAACGGCTTTTTCTAAATACTGTTCTTGGATAAGGACAGACACTTTGATTTCGCTGGTTGATATCATTTGAATATTGATATTGTTTTCAGCAAGCGTTTGGAACATGAGGCTCGCAACACCAGCATGAGAGCGCATGCCGACGCCGACTAAAGAGACTTTAACGACTTCATCATTAGCCAATATCTCTTTAGCACCGATCTCATCTTTGACTTCATTTTCCAGTACTTTCATGGTTTTGTCCATGTCAGTACGGTTGACAGTAAAAGTAAAGTCGGTGGTGCCATTGGTAGAGAGGTTTTGCACTATCATATCAATTTCAATATTGGCACGACCAATCGGGCTTAGGATAGCAGAGGCAATACCAGGATGATCAGGTACACCGCGCACGACTATTTTTGCTTCGTCTCGATTAAAAGCGATACCTGAGATGATTGCCTGTTCCATATTGTCTCCTTCGTCTATCGTAATTAAGGTGCCGACATTGTCTTGAAATTCTTGGTCGAAGCTACCATCGTTGTTTTCATCAAAGCTAGATAATACGCGCAGTGGTACACCATATTTACCCGCGAATTCTACCGAACGAATCTGTAAAATCTTAGAGCCAAGACTTGCCATCTCCAGCATTTCTTCAAAGGTAATTTTTTCAAGTTTTTTGGCTTTTGAGGTTACACGAGGGTCAGTGGTATAAACGCCATCAACATCGGTATAAATCTGACATTCATCAGCACCCAAGGCAGCAGCAATAGCGACACCTGTGGTATCAGAGCCGCCGCGCCCTAATGTGGTCGCGTTGCCTTCGTCATCAATACCTTGAAAGCCTGCGACGATGACGACATTGCCTGCATCAAGTTGCTCACGGATATTTTTGTCATCGATGCTTTCGATACGGGCTTTATTGTGGGCATTGTCCGTTTTAATCGCGACTTGACGACCAGTAAATGAACGAGCGCCTACACCAAGCTCTTTAATCGCCATAGCAAGCAATGAAATCGATACTTGCTCACCGGTTGAGACCATTTGGTCGTATTCACGGGGATCAGGCTGAGTGCTAATTTGGCGTGCTAGATCAATCAAACGGTTGGTTTCGCCGCTCATAGCAGAGACGACAACAACTATTTGATGACCGTTGTCATGCCAGCGTTTGACTCGTTTGGCGACGTTTTTGATGCGGTCGATACTGCCCATCGAGGTGCCGCCGTATTTCTGTACTATTAACGCCATAAAAATCTACCTATTATTCATTAATGGCCTTTTATTATCATCAATGAGAGCCAATATGCGGATGTGACGCTCAATCAATGCTTGTATAGATAAAGCCGTATTATAAGAATTGCGCCCATGCTTTTCGTTTATGTATTCAGTAGTGCTGACTAGGTAATGCACGCACGATGCATATAAACGTTGACCTTTATATCATATCTACGTCACAACGTTAAGTGCCCGTAGCGCTTAGATACATGGCGATTGGTTATAACCGTTATAACCAATCGCGTATCTTATGCGTAGTAGACCCAAGTGATGCGCTGTATTCATGTTTTTTTCAGGACTAGCTAAGCTGAGTTTCAATCCAAGCAGGTAGGGCGTTGATAACCGCGGTACTGTTGCCAGACTTTGGCGCGCCGCCTTGTGCGTAATCTGGCTTACCACCACCTTTACCGCCCAGCTCACCTGCCAAATGACGAATGATATCACCAGCTTTTACTTTAGCGGTGACTGATTTTGCCACGCTTGCAGCTAGGGCTAACTGTTCGTCTTTATCACCAATCAATACAATCACGCCATCAGGAAGTTTAGATTTAATATCGTCCATCAGGGTGCGGATAGATTTGCCGTCGATACCGCTTAAGGTACTGATAAGCACCGGCGTGCCTGCGATGGTCTGCACTTCATCGAGTAAATTGGCTGCTTGGGCGCTGGCAATTTTTTGCTCTAAGCGCTCCAGTTGTTTCTCAAGTTCGCGCTGCTTATCCGCCATGGTACGTACGCGCTGTGCCACTTCAGGACGTTTCACTTTTAGCTGACTGGCAAGCTCGCTCAGCTGCTGCTCACTTTGCTGAATGTTTTTAATCGCATTCATGCCAGTGACAGCTTCAATACGGCGGATGCCAGCAGCAATACCTGATTCGCTGGTAATTTTTAGCACACCGATATCACCAGTACGTTTAACGTGCAAACCACCACAAAGCTCAATAGAGAAGGGCTTGCGCTGACCATCGACGATACTGTCAGTGCCCATGGTTAAGACACGAACGTCACTGCCATATTTTTCGCCAAACAATGCCATAGCGCCTTGTTTCATCGCTTCGTCAATAGACATATTCTCGATGCGAGCAGGGGTGTTGGCTTGAATTTGCTCATTGACTAAGCGTTCGATACGCGTAATTTCAGCAGTGCTGACAGGCTTGTCATACGAGAAATCAAAACGTAAGACTTCGCTTGATACTAATGAGCCTTTCTGTGTGACTTCATCACCCAATACTTCTCTTAATGCGGCATGCAATAAATGCGTGGCAGAGTGGTTTTTGGCACTAGCCGCACGGATGCTGGACAAGACTTGCGCATCGGCTGTTTGTTTGGTGTTAATGTCACCCATGGTCACGACACCGTAATGGATGATGGCTTGACCAGATTTTTTGGTATCTTGCACTTCAAAAACGCCAGTTGCAGTGCGGATTTCGCCAAGCTCACCAACTTGACCACCACCTTCAGCATAAAACGGTGTACGGTCAAGTACCACGACGCCTTCCATGCCCTCAGCTAAGCTGGCTGCTGGATTGCCATCTTGATACAGCGCATCAATCGTCACGCCATCTTCTGCAAGCTGCTCATAACCGATAAAGGTCGTTGGGTTTTCTACTTGAATGACACTGCTATAATCAACGTCGAATTTGCCAGCATCACGAGCACGCTCACGTTGCGCTTGCATATGCTCATCAAATTCAGCTTCATCAATAACAATACCGCGCTCACGAGTGATATCCGCAGTCAAATCGACCGGGAAACCATAAGTATCGTACAGTTTAAATGCGGCTTCCCCAGATAACGTGTCGCCATCTTTTAGACCTTCCAGCTCGCTGGCAAGTAGACGTAAGCCTTGTGCCAAAGTTTTGGCAAACTGTGCTTCTTCCTTTTGAATGGCATTTTCAATGACGCTTTGCTTATCTTTTAGCTCAGGATACGCCGTACCCATTTCAGCAACCAAAGGCGCGACCATTTTATAGAAAAACTCACTGTCAGCACCAAGTTTATTGCCATGACGTACCGCACGACGAATGATACGGCGCAGTACATAACCACGACCTTCGTTGCTTGGTGTCACGCCATCAGCAATCAAAAATGAAACAGCGCGAATATGGTCAGCGATGACTTTTAATGACGATTGTTGCTGGTTTTCAATCTCTAAAATCTCAGCCGCCGCATCCATCAAATGTACAAATAAATCTATCTCGTAGTTGCCATGGACGCCTTGCATGATGGCGCTGATACGCTCAAGTCCCATGCCAGTATCTACGCTTGGCGCTGGTAGCGGTAGCATAGAGCCGTCTTTTTGACGATTAAACTGCATAAAGACGCAGTTCCAAATCTCGATATAACGGTCGCCATCTTCTTCAGGTGTGCCCGGTAGACCGCCTTCGATATCGGCACCATGATCATAAAAGACTTCAGTACAAGGACCACAAGGACCGGTATCGCCCATCGTCCAAAAGTTGTCTGAGGCGTAAGGCGCGCCTTTATTATCGCCAATACGAATAATGCGCTCGCTAGGAATACCGATGTCTTTATGCCAAATATCAAAGGCTTCGTCATCGGTCTCATAAATGGTCACATACAAGCGATTTTTATCAATCGCAAGCCATTCGTCCGAGGTTAAAAACTCCCAAATATAGCCAATACCGGCTTGCTTAAAATAATCGCCAAACGAGAAGTTGCCAAGCATTTCAAAGAACGTATGATGGCGCGCCGTATAACCGACATTATCCAAATCATTATGCTTGCCGCCAGCACGTACGCACTTCTGCGAGGTCACCGCACGGGTATAATCACGTGGCTCCATACCCAAAAACGTTTCTTTAAACTGATTCATACCGGCATTGGTAAATAGCAATGTCGGGTCATTGTGTGGAATCAAACTCGATGAGGCGACGGGGGTGTGCTGCTTGCTTATGAAAAAATCGATAAAAGCTTGACGAATATCGGCTGAGCGAAATGGCTGGCTCACAGCGGCTCCTTACTGGCGAATAGAATTGAGTAAAATAATTTTGCAAACGATTTTAGCACAAACGCCCAAGCTCTTGGTACAAGAGTTACAACGGCTAGGTTATTCTACGCATGTAGATGCTCGATGGATTTGTAGCGCATCTTAAAGCCAGTTGGTCAAAAAAGCTAATTGGTCAAAATCGCCGCATCAGTCTTATCCAGTTTATCTTGTATCAATGGATTAGACTCAATGACTTGTACTGGCAAGTAGCGTAGCTGTAGCTTAATGGGTAAATACTCAGGGAAATTCTCTGCCATATCTTGAGCAATGACGGTTTCGATTTGCCGTACATCGTATGAGGTAGGCGTCGTCTCTCCGCGAATGACCGCACGTACGACTTTATTTTCTTCTGAAGTATCAAACTGAGTATTGGTCAGCACGTTGCCTTTGTCGATAAAGTAGCTATTGATGGCTTCTTTGACGCTACTCTCAAAAACCTGTTGTTTGGCATTGGTCTGTAGGTTGATGGTCAAATATGTCCCTAAGCCACCTAACAATAATAACGTCACCGCATTACGCCGTAAAAAGGTCAAATAGGTGCTGGATTTATAATCGTCATCGACCAAACGGCGAAAGCCTAATAACCAAAGTACTAAAGCATTGGTAAACTGGATAGCAATAATATTGGTTAGCGCCAGTAGCAGTGCCCCAAGTCCAAGCTGCGTCTCGCCATTGGCAAATAAGATACCACTCGCGGCAAGAGGTGGCACCAATGCAGTGGCTACCGCCACGCCGACCACTGCCACTGATAGGTGCGGTGAAACCATCGCATAAGCACCAGCAGTACCCCCTGCCAGCGCAATCATTAAATCCATCGAGGTTGGCTGAGTGCGCGATAATATCTCTGCGGTCAGTGGCTGATCTTTGTGTAACCAGCCGACGATAAAACCAACCAATACCACTAAGGACACACCAACGATAACCGTAATCAGTGATTTACGTAGCAATGGCATACGATGATCAATAATCGCTAACGCTATGCCAGTAATGGGACCTAACATCATGGCAACCAACATGGCGCCAATGACGACGGCAGCTGAATTGGTCACTAACCCATAACTGGCGATGATGGCAGAAAGTATATTCATAATGAAATATATTTTGCTAGGCAGAGCGTTGGCCTCGATTCTGACCCGTACTTCTGGATAGTCTACCTTTTGATTGCTGAATTGCTCGGCAACAAATTGCTTATAAGACTCCAATTTAGCTTCTTTTTTTTCTTTAATCTCGTCTTCTAGTTCTTCCTGATTATCAACTTTATCTTTCACAGTATTTTTTACGATAGTGTCATTATTTTTAGGCGTGTCTGGCTGTTTATCAATTGAGGACGGTTTTGCGTTGTTACTATTTGCTTTGCTTTCTTGCTGAGGGTTATCAGAGATAGGATAAGTGCTCTGTGCATCAGCGGGGGCACTATCCTCTGCCTCTACCGTTACCTCAGCATCTTCTTGAGAATTTTGCTCGTAAGCGTTATCTTCTTCTGCTTGAGCATGTTCTGCTGATACATTTTTTAGATTTTTATGATTGGGCGCTGTTGTCGATTTTAACGATTCATTGG
The DNA here is from genome assembly GCF_014897815.1 of Psychrobacter sp. PG1. Lineage (GTDB taxonomy): Bacteria > Pseudomonadota > Gammaproteobacteria > Pseudomonadales > Moraxellaceae > Psychrobacter. The sequence goes on along the minus strand of NZ_JABUZG010000084.1, from coordinate 276,342 downwards.
ATAGTGGTGTCTCAAGCCCAGTGATTTCAAGTTTAGTTGTTTCAGACTCATTGTTGGGCTGAGCGGTTTCTAACGTTGCCACTACCTCGTCAGCACCAATGGACTTTATCGCTATCGTTGTTTCAGGCGGCTGTGCACAAGCCATATCCTCGCCACAGTCATTGTCATCATGAGTCTCTGAGCTTTTTGAAGACTCAGTATGTTCAACAGTGCTATCTAGTACAGAGCTATCATCTGCGTCAGTTAGCACCACTTTTTTGTCTGAATAATTGGCCGTGCTTGAGGCATCTTTTATAACTGAAGAATCATTAGAGGGTTTGTTTTCAGGTGAGGTCATGGCAAATAGCTTTCTTAAAAAGTAAAAGAAAGACATTATTGTAATGATAAAAAGAGGACAACGTATGGGTTTTTTACCACTAAATAGAGCGCAGTGTCATTAAGTAGTAATACTTAAAATAGTAAAATTATGCATCACTAACTTATAACAATAAAAACCTTAACTTTAACAGGGTTTTTTATGCTTAGTCACCTACTATAGCTGGCTCGCAGGTTTATAGGAAATACTTACTTTCTTTGTGGGTTTAGTGTATAAAGGTACTATATCCACAATAAAAATGAGGAATAAGTTATGAACTGGCCATTATTCTCTGTTATCTATTCAATCGCAGCAACCGTTACCATTGGCGTTTTTATGATTGGCGCTTTAGTCACAGGTTTTAATGAAATACCTCATATCCAAATAGCAGTAGCATTGGGCGTTTTGGTGTCCATCCCTGCAGGCATGTTTTTTACCAAAAAAGTCGGTAGCATTACTGGTAATGAAGAAGGCTATAAAGCATAAAAATGAATAATGTTGTCAATTTAAATCAATAAATCCGATTATCAGCCATAAAAAAAGACCTTGATAGTAAGGTCTTTTTTTATTCATCATTTATGACTTATTAATTAAGCTCAATTTATTTAAGCTCAACAGTCGCGCCATTTTCGATATTGGCGTAAACCTCTAACACATCCCAGTTGGTCAAACGCACACAACCTGCAGAGGCTTGGCGACTGATGCCTTCAGGCTTTGGTGAACCATGAATACCATATGAAGGTTTAGATAAGCCCATCCATACGACGCCAACAGGGCTATTTGGTCCTGGTGGTAGCATATGTATTTGTTTGTCTGCGCCTTTACCAACGGTTGCTTTGTACCAAGGCATTTTCACCTTGTTAATGATTTTAAACGAACCTTGTGGCGATGGTGTGGCATCGCTACCGATTGTCGTTGGGTAAGTAGCCACCAGCTTATCGCCGTTATAAGCATATAATGTCTTATCGGCTTTATTGGCAACCACACGGTTAATGCGCTGCTTAAGTGGTGTACGGGTATTTAAAACAGTGATGGTTTCGCCCGCTTTATACTGCTTATTTTTATTCAGCTTATCTAAATAACGCACATCCATATGGAAGCGCTCACCAAACATCTCTTTAATGTCTTGATAGTATAAGCCTTTCATTTTGGACTTGGCTTCTGAACCTGCAGGTGTGCTAGCAAAGTTGGTCTTAATATCATCTTCAGTGATGGTGTAAGTCACGAGTACCGGTTTATTCGCTGGGATATTTTTATTTAACGCATCCCACGTTTTTTGATCCATTTTACCTGTGGCTGGCAGACCTTTCATGGTTTGAAAGTTGATCAGCGCTTTTTTACTGTTCATGCCCCAGCCGCCATCGATAGCGCCAGGAGAAGCATGGTTCCAATCAAGCAGTGCCTGCATTTTGATTGTCATTGCCGAGTTAACTTTCATATTCGGTGTCCATGTGGCACCGTTTACTTGTTTGGCATAATTCGACAAATTCAGCGTGGTATGTTTTTTACCATTAACATCTTCGATGCTTTTGATAGAAGTATCTGCTGGGCTAGTATCAGATATGGCTGCGGTAGGGGCAGCGACGGCTTGACCTTCACTAATATCGTCAGTGCTATCAGACTGCACATCCTTACGAGCCAGTTCTTCTACCGTCATGTTATCAGCACTGACTGCTTGTTGCGCTGTCTCTACATCGACTTCCTGCTTTTCGTCAATCAGCTGAGTCATACGGTCAGGCATATTAGGCTTTAAAGCAGGCGTGGCTACGACAGGAGCACGACCATCGATTGAGCTACTGCGATTCTCTTGTACATTAAGGCTGACTTTTTTGGCAATGCTAGGCATTGAGTCAGCGGTTCGTACTGGTAAGGTGCGCGTATTATCATCAGGTGCGGCAACGGCGCTGACACTGGCAGTAACGACAGCAATTGATATAGCGGTAATAAGAGGCTTCATTTTCATCATATTGGGATACTTATGGTTATAACTAATGGGGCTATTATGCGCATAATTTGAATGCTTCGCAAACTTTTGACACATCTTTTTTCATTAAAGTCTTGCCAAACGTCAACCGTTGACGTATTCACTACAGTTGGGCAATAACTGAGCGAGGGTATGCATAAGATGATGCGCTATTCTTACTTACAATCCTCATTATTCACATTGTTTTTAGAGCCATTTTTATGAATATAAAACTGCAAAAATTGGCGCAACTTAGCGTTTATGTCTATAATGGTGAATAAATTTTTATTTAATAGATCGGCTTTTAATAAAAGGCGTTTTAACCCATCCGCATGTAGTCAGTGAACATGTAATCAGCAAGGTGCGATATGTCAGAAGACCAAACAATGAGCGCAGAAGAATTTCAAAATCAATACTTCAATGACGATGGTCTAGAGAGTGAAATGGTGTTTGATTTAGAGAGTGGGATTCTGGGTGAAGACGATCAATTTGCCAATTTGCCTGCAGAATTAGAAGAGGCCCGCGAGCAATTGGTCAGTATTCGTGATTTTATTCGCTTTTCGGTCACCCAGCTTCGTAATTATGATGTGGTCGTTGCACAAGGCACCACCGATGAGTTTGCTGAAGCATCCGCCATTGTTTTGCATTCTCTGGCTTTAGACTGGTCAGCCAATGAGCAGATTCTCGATTGTCGCTTGACCACATCAGAGAAGCAGTTGGTACTGAGTTTGTTAGAAGAGCGTATCGCTGAGCGTAAACCATTAAGCTATTTGATCAACTTATCATACTTCTGTGATTTGCCTTTTTATGTCGATGAGCGGGTGCTAATTCCAAGATCGCCTATCGCAGAATTGATTCGTCAGCAGTTCCATCCATATTTTGATGTCAATGAGCTTGCCAAACCACTTGGTAAGAGCGTCAACGAGCAGGCTGCTGCATTTTATGATCACGGTTTAGAGGTCAAGCAGCTGTCGCAGCCTGAGCGTATTTTAGATTTATGCACTGGCTCTGGTTGTATTGCTATTGCACTTGCGACGCGTTTTGTTGATGCGCTGGTTGATGCTGTTGATATCGATAAAAGTGCGCTTGAAGTAGCCATGGTTAACGTCGATCATCATGATCTTGGGCATCAGGTTAATGTGATTGAGTCCGATCTGTTTGCTAAGATTCCTGCTGAACACCAGTATGAGTTGATAGTCACCAATCCGCCGTATGTTGATGCGGCTATTATGGCAGAGCTGCCACCTGAATTTTTATATGAGCCAGAGCATGCGCTAGCCGCGGGTCAAGATGGGCTGGATTTGGTGCATCGTATTTTGTTTGAAGCGCCAGATTATCTGAGCCCTGAAGGCTTGTTAGTTTGTGAAGTAGGTGATAGTGAGTGGGCATTAAAGCAAGCCTATCCTGAAATTCAGTTTGATTGGTTGAAATTTGCCCACGGTGGTCACGGTGTCTTTGCGATTACTTATGATGAGCTTATGGCACATCGTGAGCTGTTCAATGCTTACGTACAACTGTTAGATAGCATTCAATAGAGCTATAAAGTAACAAAGCTATCAAGCAAGAGAACTATTGAGCAATAAAACCATCGAGATTTACGCGATACTTAAAAATCGACTTCATTACTTAAAAATCGACTTCATTACTTAAAAATCGACTTCATTTGTTTAAGGATAAATATGGCAGGCAATAGCATTGGACAGGTTTTTACAGTCACGACTTGTGGTGAGTCGCATGGTGCAGGTCTTATGGCAATCGTCGATGGCGTGCCGCCTGGCTTAGTCTTATCCGCAGATGATTTGCAAATCGATTTAGATCGCCGCAAACCGGGCACGTCTAAATACTCTACCCAGCGCCGTGAGTCCGATGAAGTTGAGATTATTTCTGGTGTGTTTGAGGGTAAGACGACCGGCACCTCTATTGGCCTGCTGATTCGTAATACCAATCAAAAGTCCAAAGACTATGGCGAGATTAAAGACACGTTTCGCCCCGGTCATGCCGACTATACCTATAGCATGAAATATGGCTTTCGTGATTATCGTGGCGGCGGGCGTTCCTCAGCGCGCGAGACTGCGATGCGCGTGGCGGCAGGTGCTATCGCTAAAAAATATCTACAAGAGCGCTTAGGTGTGCAAGTCCGTGGTCATGTCACCCAAATTGGCAGTGAGTACAGCAATGTCCTAGACTCAAGCCAAATTGATTGGGACTTTGTGAATAGCAATCCGTTTTTTTGCGCCGATGCCGATGCTGTCAGTCGTTTTGAGACCTTGATAGATAGTTTACGCCGTGAAGGCACTAGCTGCGGGGCACGCCTAGAGATTATCGCTAGCGGTGTGCCAGTCGGACTTGGCGAGCCAGTATTTGATCGTTTGGATGCAGATATTGCCCATGCGATGATGAGCATCAATGCTGTTAAAGGCGTTGAGGTCGGCGACGGCATGGCAGTGGCAGGACAGTTCGGTCATAGCTCTCGTGATGAGCTGACACCAGACGGTTTTACTGCCAATCATGCTGGTGGTATTTTGGGCGGTATCTCTTCAGGGCAAGACATCCGTGTCAGTATTGCCCTGAAGCCAACCTCTAGTATTACGACGGCTGGCAAGAGTATCAATACACAAGGCGAGTCGGTTGATATGTTGACTAAAGGTCGTCATGATCCTTGTGTAGGGGTACGTGCCACGCCTATCGCAGAAGCCATGCTGGCCATTGTTTTACTCGATCACTATTTGCGCCATCGCGGCCAAAATGCGGATGTTAAGCCGCCAGTAGCATCTATTACTTAGATTGTTTACCGTAAAATTATAAACCCTCTATTATTTCTAACTAGTGTTTCTAACTAGACATGATAGAGGGTTTTTTTGACTGATTTTTTATAAATAATTAACAAGCCAGCAACTTAGTTGATAAGATTTAATCAGTAAATTGAATGAATTCTTAAGCTGCTACTTGATAGTGGTCAACTGCCACACATTGCTGGTGGCGAAATACCAATAGTAGTTGTTGACTGGGAATGGCTAACCAATGCCCAAAAGCGATACTATCAATCCCTTCATCTGACAGCGCTTGTAGGCAAAAATGGCGACTACCGCCTAAACAGTTTTCTATAATTTGGTTTTGTTCAATAGCGTCTTTCATGGTCTTTCTATCCTTAATAGGGGTTACGAATTTGAATAACGCTATCGTAAAACAAGCAGATAGAAAACCTGTGTAGGAATGATGGAAAATTCATGGACTGGCATAGATGCTTATTTTTAAGCCAATGGTAGGGTTAAGCTAACCATGACACCAGAACGTTGATTCTTATCAGTACCAATTTTATCGTTATCATCATGGACGTTATTAATAGTTACCTGACCGCCATGATGCTCAATAACTTGCTTCACAAGGGTTAAACCAAGGCCAGTGCCTTTTTTTAAGGTATTGCTAGCCATGCTAGACTGTGTTTGCGTAGTATCGGATGTTGAGTGACTCTCTGCTGAAAATTCTGATAGATGATCTGAGGTTTTTTCAGCAGCTTGACTCTGATGCGATAAGCTAAAATAACGGTCAAACGCTTTATCAACGGCATACTCAGGGAGCAATTTACCATTATTAAAGATATCAATAGTCACAGTTTGCGCTGAGCCATGTTGCGCGATGCTTTGCAGATAAATAACGACTGTGCTATCGGCAAAATGAATGGCATTGTCCAATACATTTTGCAGCACTTGTACCAACCAAAACTGGTCAGCGAAGACGTTGGTATTTGCCAAGGTATTTGGCGATAAAGTTGTTGTTTCAGTCACCCGTTTATCATTAAGATAGATGTCGATAGGCGCTAGGTGCTGCTGTTGCAATTTAGCGCTATTGTCTTTTGCAAGGGTTTGCAACAACGGTAGTAGAGGGGTCAGCTGGCGATTCAGCTTAAAAGTCGGTTGCTCAACTTTGGCAAGTAATAGCAGCCGATCAATCAATTGTTGCATTTTGATGCTTTGTTCACCAATGGACTGGATGAGCATCTGTTGATCTTCTTTATCAAGCCCATCGTCTTCTAGCAACTCACTACTGGCACGAATGGCGGTTAACGGGCTTTTGAGCTCATGGGTCAGGGTATGAACATAGTCGGTGACATAGGCGCGATTTTCCAATCGATGTTTCATAGACTCAATGGTATCCGTTAGGCTGTTAAGCTCATGACCTAAGTAAAAATAGGGCTTTTTGGTGTCTTCTGCCAGTGCACTGGTATATTGGGTCACAAGGCTGATGCTTTGCTTGAGCCACCAGGCGACCAGTCCTGCTAATATAAGGGCAGCAATACTCATGAGCAGCGCTGTGATAAGCATGCGATTGCGTGTATCGTCTAAATAAGGCAACACGCTAGCGACAGGTTTGCCAACGCTGATGATACCAATGAGATTGTCAGCGTTATCCTTTATTGGCTGTGCCACATACATCACCGTACCATCTCGCTGATTATGATCTAGCGTTGTACTTCTCGCGCCATACTGACCATTTAACGTTAGATAGACATCATTCCAGCGGCTGTAATCTTGTCCTTCATCATTGTCAGGTTCGGGTAGTGAGTCGTATATGACAATCCCTTTATCATCGGTGACATATATCCGAAAGCTGCTAGGACTTTTATTTTTATATTCTGGATCTGTTGTTTTACTTATCGTGGGCGTGCCGATAAATGCCGCATCGAGTTTCGTTTGATACTGCTCATCGTATAGCTGTCCTGAAGATAACGGCATCTGCAAACTTGCTGCCAGCAATTTGCTGGTATCTAACAACGTATCTTCGATGACTTGCTGTGCCGTCGGTTTGACATAACCAAACAGCTGAGTAAATGCGACCACACCGCAGATAATCAGCACTAACGCCAACGCGAGCCAAATCCTAAAAAATATACTTAAATTCAGTAGTCGTTTTGGTTTAGTCGTTTGCTGCGCGGTGCCGATAGGATGCAGTTTTGCATACCAATTACTTTGGCTGACATGCGCGCTGTTATCAGCCTTATTAATATGAGTATTAGGATGGCTATTAGCACTATCGTTGGTTTTAGGATTCATATTTTTAGGTGTATTATTTGACGTTATAGAATATCGGTTTTAATTAAAATATGGCTATAGGCAGTGCAGCTATGCTGGACACAAGGCGTAACCCAAGCCGCGATGGGTATGAATGACATCAATGCTCGCGTCGACGGTCGCCAGCTGCTTACGAATGGACTTGATATGACTGTCTATAGTTCTCGCCAAGCGATGATCGGGATAGTCGCTTACCGCGCTCAGCAGTTGCTCACGGCTAAAGACTTGATTAGGGGCTTTTAACAAGGTTAATAAGATTTTGCGTTCTGTGTTACTTAGCTCAAGCTTCTGCTCTTGCCATATCAAGGAGTAATTGAGTGGTTGGTAGTACCAGATGCCAGACTGACATTCAAACGTTAACGCTTGTCCTGACATAGTATTTGGAGATGCAGGATTGGTTGTATCGCTGGCTTCTGTTGTATGGGAGGTGGAGGACTGAGACAATAATTGCTCACGTCGCCAAATGGCTTTTAGACGGGCGACCAACTCTCGCGGGCTAAATGGCTTGGCACAATAGTCATCGCCGCCCATCTCTAAACCCAAAATACGATCGATCTCATCGCTACGCGCCGTCAAGAAGATGATAGGAATGTCTTTTAAGCCGTTAATATCAGGGGTGTGGCGTATCTGTTGACAGAGACTGAGACCATCGCCATCTGGCAGCCCAACATCCAAAATAATCGCCGATAGATCTTGCGCTTCAGCACTATTATGTAAATTGCGCAGAAAAGGCAACACGCTACTGGCGTTATCAAGCCAAGTGATTTGCCAGCCTTCACGTTTGCAAGTGACTTTCAGTGACATCGCGATAGCAGGATCGTCTTCTACCAATAAAATATGGGTCATAAGCTCTATATCGCTATATAAAGAAAAACTATTTAAGATGAAGGGGGTATTAATATCTAATGAGATACGAACATTGAAAAATGAGTGTAGGGCATCATACAGTAGTAGCTAGAGTGCTATCTAAGTTGACGAATTTATCGTAGCACAAAAGTCGCACTCGCTTTTGCTATCAGGCCTTAAAAGATGTGAAAAGTTGATGGAAATTGGCATTATTAGCGAAGACTTTTTTGACTAGCGGTTCTGATGAAAGGCTGTAAAATAATCAGTATTATTATAAAAAATATTGAAATATAGTGCGAATTTCAGTTTTACTAAAAATAAGTTTGATGTACCTACCATTTTTATTTAAAGGAATTTAAAAATATGAGTGACTATTTAGATGCGGTCATCGTTGAGCATAATCCAACGCAAAAAAAGATAGATAGAGCCGTTATTTGGCTACATGGTTTGGGCGCGAGTGGTCATGATTTTGAGCCAGTGGTACCACAGCTCGGTTTAGCGGATGATATGGCAGTGCGTTTTATTTTCCCTCATGCACCAAAGCGCCCAGTGACGGTGAATGGTGGTATGATAATGCCAGCATGGTACGACATCTTAGAGATGAGCCTAGAGCGTAAAGTCGATATCGCTCAGATTGAAGAGTCTGCGCAGCAAATCCGTGATTTGATCAGCCGTGAGATAGAGCGTGGTGTTAAGCCTGAACACATTGTAATCGCAGGATTTTCGCAAGGCGGTGCAGTGGCATATCATGTGGCACTTGGCTACCCGCAGCGTTTAGCTGGCTTGATGACACTCTCTACTTATCTAGCGACTAATGATAATATTAGCTATAGCGCTGCTAATAAAGATATGCCAATATTGATTGAGCATGGTACGCATGATCCAGTTGTTCCTGTAATTTTGGGCGAGCAGGCGCAGCAGTTATTATCCGCTAAAGGCTATAATGTTGCTTATCATACTTATCCGATGGCACATCAAGTTTGCATGCCGCAGATTCAAAATATTGGTAAATGGCTCAATAAAGTACTGGCTTAGAGAGTTCAGCTGTAACGTAATGTAATATAGATATTATATATGTTGAAAGTCGACCTATAAGTCCTATATAATAGATGACCTTATTGGGGATGTTCTGGCTTCGACGCTGGTAATGAAACTCAATGATGCATGTCGAGAGTATATGTCCTCTCGTTAATCAAACATATATTGTTATAGTCGCAAACGACGAAAATTACGCTCTAGCAGCTTAAATCCTGTTTACATGGTTTAAACCTGTTTACTTAGTTGCTGATCACCTACAGTTAGTCAACTAAGTTGAAGCGTCCGCATGTAGGCTCGCCACAAGTGATTGTCTCAATCGCTTGGGTTCAAAAGTAGAGAATCGTCCAATCCATCCTGACTGTCGGATCGGTGCGGATTAAATCTAAAGACAGAAACTAAACATGTAGATTCATGAGCGTAATGCTGGCGGACGCGGGTTCAACTCCCGCCATCTCCACCAAACATTGATAAAGGGCTGACCGTCATAGACTGTTAGCCCTTTATTTTGGGCGTTTTTCAAGGATTGAGGGTTATATAGGGGTATGGCGTCCCATATAGAATGTTGGTATTATTGTTGGTATTAGAGTTTATACACGCGCTCAATACCAACAAAGGATAGTCCAATGCCCTTAACTCATACCGTTATCAATAAGCTACAGCCCAGTAGCACCTCGATTGATACAAAGCGACCTGACAAGCATAGTGATGGTAACGGGCTGCAATTATGGGTGCGTTATACGGGCGTTAAGTCATGGATCAGTGCCTACCGCTGGCAAGGTAAGCAGCAAACCCTGACTATTGGCACTTATCCAGTAATGAGCCTACAAAATGCACGCCAGCGCAATATTGAGATCAAACGCTTAATAGCTGATGGTGTGAACCCCAAAGATCATAAGAAAGAGCAGCAAGCCAGCCAAGACGGTTTAAATGTTTTCGATAACATAGCCCAGTCATGGTATAGCGAGCGCAAAACCTACCTAGCAGAGAGCACCTTTTCCCGTAACTACTCCGCCTATATGCGCGATGTTAAGCCATCTATTGGTCAAAAGAATATAAACGACATTACCGCACCTGACATATTGGCTATTGGTAAAGCAGTAGAGAGCCGCGGCGCTAATGAGATGGCAAGGCGTACCATTAGAGAGATAGGGCAGATATTCAAGCACGCCATACGCAATGGACTAGCCACACATAACCCAGCCACCGACCTAGCCGAAGCCATCAAGCCACACAAAACCGTCAATCATAGCCGCATCACTATCCAGCAATTACCTAAGCTACTCAAAGACATTGATGCTTATCAAGGTGATGTATTGGTGAAACTAGGCTTATGGTTTTTATGCTATACGTTTGTGCGTACCAATGAATTGCGCTTTATGGAATGGCAGGACATAGATTTTAATCGCGGCTTATGGACTGTCCCAGCTGAAAAGATGAAAGCTAGGCGCTTGCATATTGTGCCACTAGCACCGCAAGCAGTAGCGATATTGAAGCAGATCAAAGAGCTAGGTTTTTCGGATCAGTACGTTTTCTTTAATACCTCAACCCGTAAGCCATACAGTCAAAGCGCGTTTATTAATGCCCTATGGAATATGGGTTATAAAGGCAAGATGACGGGGCACGGGTTTAGAGGGCTTGCTAGTACCACATTGCATGAAAAAGAGTTTATGCACGAAGCTATAGAGCTACAGCTGGCACATGATAGAGAGAACAAAATTAGTGCAGCCTATAACGGGGCGCAGCACCTACCATACAGAATAGACATGATGCACCAATGGGCAAACTTTATTGATGATGCTTATGCTGGCAAATTGGATAACGTCATACATACGAGCTTTAAACAACAAAAACAAAAGCATGGCTAACATCATGCTGTAACGACTATGCAAGGCTAGGACTAATTACCCGAACGACAGCTATTCACACCCTTATGCTGTCACTGCCTTGCACCTACTTTGATTTAAGGGTGTAGGGGTGTGAATTGTGGGAATTATTTACGAAGCGATAAGAAAGGCAGAAGATGAAGAACTATCTTGGGAAACAGAAGACGATGATAAGTTTATTAGCTTCTATTTGTTTATAGAATTGCTAGAACTCTATGCTGATGATAGAAGGCAATTGATAACACAATATTTAATCAATAATGATGAATTTTTAAAACTAGATTTTTACCGTCATGATTATATAACAGTAGATAAAAATGGAGCAGAAGTAGATATATTATGTAGTATTAATGAAGGGACTAGTAGAGAATTTATAGAGTCTTTAGACCATGTTCTTACATATGTCCGCTATAGTTACGATGCTTATAGTGACGACGATCCCAGCTTCTACCCAACTGAGGAATTCTTAGAGCGATTGCTAGAAGATGACCTAGATGACTCTTTTAATGATAAGTGTTGGAAGGTAGAAGACATACTAGAATTAGATTGCATGAAGCACATAGGTTTAGATAGGCATTCATATAGAGAATGTGAAAAAGCATTAACGATAGATGCTCGCACAACTCTTAGTTATATAAAAGAGAGACACCAATTTAAAGAAAAACTCAAAGTAGAACAGCAAAAGATAGCGAGAAGCCAAAATATTGATCCTGATATATATGATAGCGCTATTGAAAAATTGAAGAAAAAGGAAAATGAAGTCAAAGATTTACTAGAAAAAATAAGAAATTTAGAAGGTAAGTATTTATCAAGTGAAGATGAGCCAATGCACCCTAGAACAGCCAATAATGCTAGTAAAATTATAGCAGCACTTACCAGTGAGCTGTTAAGCATAGACTTAACACAACCTTATTCAACTGATAGTAATGGGAGAATACAAAGAGCTATTGAAAAACAAGGTAATAGCGTGAGTAAGGACGTTATTGCTTACTGGTTAAAGCTTGCTCATGAAAATAGTATTTAATTCTAATTAGCTTCTAGTTAGAACTCTTAAACTTCTAACTAGAACTATCGAACAACCCTACCCCATAAGATAGCCACATGAACCGTAGCACACCGTTACGGCGTATCATGGAGCTAGACACATGGACAAGCAACAAGCCACCCAAAACACGCCAGTAATTCCCTTTACTGGTGACACCTCGCACGATACCGAACCAACCACCGCAAACAGTCCAGCTATGCAACTGCCTACTACTGGCATGGGTAGAGCTAAGGACATACTCCCGTTTCTACCCTTTAGCAAAACCACCTTGTTTGAATGGAGTAAGGACGGGAGGTTTCCAGCTGGCAAGAAGCTAAGCCCTACCATGACCGCATGGAGCTATGCCGAAGTACATCATTGGCTAAACAGCCACACCTCAACCACTAGCGAGGTGTAACCCATGAACACACGGCAAACAAAGCAAAAATATAAGCAAATCATTCTTAATCACATGCTGGCAGGCAAAAGCCTATCCACTTATGAAGCATACGATCTATACAATATTACGTGCTTTTTACAGCGTATCAGTGAGCTAAGAGATCAAGGTATAACTATTCAAGATGAATGGGTAAAGAATAACGGCAAACGCTTTAAACGCTACTGGATAGACCAACCGACAGATAACAACAATAACGCTAGTGGGGTGCAATTATGAGCCAATCAAACGACAGACTATTACAGATAGCAGACACACTCGAGCATATCAACGAGCAGCTAATCTTATTATCAATTGATACAGAACATTATGCTATGGCATTGCAAGCCGTGCAGACAAACGACCCAATATCTAAAGGCGTTATTCAAGCCGTCATTGCTGCATTGTTTAGGGACTCACTGTTTGCCACTGATGCAAGCGAACAGATGGACAGTGTTCTATCAATGCCTGAAATGGAGGTTACGCGCTATGAGTGATAATCATACCAAAACCAATCTAAAAGCCCGTGACGGGGCACACAGTCGCACACAGCCACATAAGCGCGGCTTACTACTTAGCTTTACCATATTCATGGCATGGGTGGCAGGTATTGGCTTAGCACTGGCATTGCTTGCTTGCCAGCCAGTCGATGCAAAACTGATTGCAACCAATACCAACAATGGTTACTATATAGACCTCTCAAAAGAACACGCAAGCGGCACGCCAAGCCGTTACTTATTGGCTTTTTTTATGCCTGATAATAGCGCCGCAGCCTCTCAAGCTGTCACTATCTATTCAAGCATAGCCCCACAAGCGCATTTAAGCGTATCAAGGGGGCAAACCATCATATCTATAGCAAATCACTTGCTAACCAACTATGACGGGTTGACGCTGCAAAATAAAAGAGCCGAAAGGCGAATATGCAGGGCGGTTGCTTGCGTGACCGAGAGTAAGACCCGTCACCCTATACTTTTACCGTATAGCGTGGCATTCACTCAAAAAACAACGCAAGGAGGGCATAATCATGCCTAATTCAATCCGTACGACCTCAAACACTCAAACTAATAGCACACCAGCGCATCAAGCCCTTAACGGCTCGCATGATGACGGCTTGTCTATTGTCCTAAACAAAAAATGTAAGGTCATCGACTTAACCAATCCTAATGATGACGAAGTGATTTTAATACCGTCACGCATGCTATCGGATATTGCTTGTGATATTGATGGGGCTGCTACTGCATTATATGATGTTGGACAGCTATTAGCACTCATGCACTATGACAAGATAGAAGCGCATACAATCCCAGCACTGGAACACCTAGCACATGATGCCACCGACACATGGGCAAGCCTACTATATGAGCAATTAGAAAGCATTAACGACACCCTAGCAATGACAGGTTACGGCAAGGAGGGCAGCCAATGAAACGCTACCCACCAAAGCAAAGCCGTAAGCACGCCAAGCGCAAAAGCTACTACAAGAAATATAGAGCAGCGCGTAAGCCGAACCAGTCACAAGCAAGGGGGGACTAGATGACTACCACACCACAAACCGCCGCCCATGAAAAAGCCCGTGCATTCAGCACAGGCTTAGACATGATAAGTAGGTTTAATGCAGCCACACGGCAAGGGCTGGCAGATGACAATACCCTACTAAGTTTATATGACCAATGTGAGCAGTTAGGCATACAAAATAAGCTATTGCACCTTGATAGTGATATTACCATAACCACAGGCTTTGATACAGGCAGGAGAGCGCCCACCGCTGGCACGATAGGGCTAGTATTAAGCGATAATCAAGACCAACCCGTCACCCTTGCCAGCATAACCCCTAATGGCAATACAAAGCCGCTAATCATTGACCGTATGCAGCCGTCTGCTTTCATCATTGGCACATTGGACAGCAACCGCGAACTAATAGCGATTGATGACACGCTTGAGAACGCTGTAATGCTTGCTCAATGCTTAATAAACGACAATGTTACGATATTGGTAAGCCTTGATAGTCTGCTATTCAATGGCATGGTAAAGCATTTTGCCGAAGTAGCGCCCGTTACTATCTTTACCACCATAGATAAGAAAGATAAGGTATGTAAGCCGCTGGCAGGCTGCAACGTCAAAGCGGTTATTACTGTTTTTGACGTACTGCTACAGCTAGATAATCATTCTAGCTATGCTGCTATTTTAGCCGATGACGATACAATCATCATTGACCTACAAAGCGAGATATGGGGCACGCCTGAACCTTTAGCCAATGATCCCAGCAAACCCACCCCATACCCCATAGAGGCGTTTAAAGGACTGCTAAAGCATGTTGTTAAGGCGATAGCGCACTACTCGCAAGTACCTGATGCGATGGCAGGGCAATGTGTTTTAGGCGCACTGGCACACATGGGGCAGCGGTTTATTGATGCACCGATGGGGCACGGACACATGCCAACCAGTCTAATACTAATCACAGAGGGGGAAAGCGGTAGCGGTAAAACACAGGCAATGGGCTTGACTCACTTTAAAATCAAAGAGTATGAGCGCCAGCAATACGCCATTTACTTAGACAACATAGCAGCGTGGGACAGTGACAAGGCAGGGTTAAAAGGTAAAGAGTTAGCCCAGTTTTTAGAGGACAACCCAAAGCCCCAAAACCCTAAGACCTTGTTTGATGATGCCACTATTGAGCCGATACTCGATAGGTTTATCAGTGGTGAGATGAATAACGCATCATGGACAACAGACGAAGCAGGGCAGTTTTTTAATGGTCATACCATGACAGGTGACACCGCTGGCAGCGCCTTATCAGCACTCACTAAGTTATGGAGTGATGGCGAAGTGTCCCGTTTACGCTCGCAAAAGTCTGCCTATGCCACACCGCAAACCGATGCCCACAGCGTCCGCATGACGCTATTGTTACAAGGTCAACGGGTAGTATTAGAGCAAGCATTAACCGACCCACTGATGAATGGGCAAGGGTTTTTAGCCCGTGCTTTGATTGCTTGCCCACCTGACTTGCGCGGTCACAGAGTATGGGACGATGCTAAGCGCCGCAATGATAGCCCTTATGATAATCCACACTTAATAGAATACTGGTCACGCTGTCAGAGCTTACTTGACCCATTACCAGCCAATGAGCCTACGACAGCACAAGGACAGCCCCAGCGCATCAAAATGCAATGGGCAGAGGGTGCAGAACAAGTATTTTGCAGTCACATGCAGGGGATAGAGAACCGCCAAGCTAACGGGCAGACATTGGAATATTTAAAAGCGTATGCTTCACGCATGGCAGAAAATGCGAGCCGCATAGCCTCGTTAATGGCGTTCTTTGAGGGACGTAAGATAATCACGGTTGATGATATAACGCGCGCTTTTATGCTGGTTGAGTATTCCACAGCCGAACGCTTACGCTACCTTGATGCAACGCCTACAGGTGAGCAGAACGACAGTGAGAAGTTAAGCAGCTGGCTAGTGGATAAAGCGAGGGGTAAAAATCCGCCTATGTTAAATCGTACTGATGCTTACAATGGCGCACCTAAGCCAATGCGTAAAAATAACAAGGTGCTGCAAAACGAGTTAGATAACTTAGAAAGTATGGGGCACATAAGACAGATGGAGGAGGGTAAAAAGAAAGTGATTTATATTAATCCTAAGTTACTTATATAAGCATATGTACCTAGAAACGTGCCTTTTTTGCCTAAACAGCCCTTAGACCATATAGCTAGGGGTTTTTGCTTAGTAAAGGCGTTTGCCTAACCGTGCCTTTTTTGCCTAAACCGTCCTAAAAACATGCCCATTTAGGCACAATAAAGGCAATTTAGGCACGCTTAGGACGGGGGCATTACTAACTTGATGCTATACATGGCAAGACTTACAAGCTATTTAGGCAGTTTAGGCACGTTTTCTTAGGTATAAAGTGATATTGGTAGGCGTTTATCGTCTGCCTTTTTTTATAGTGTAAAGAAACCCTAAGGTTTCCATGTTTTAGATCAACAGACATCGCGCCGCATGTTGTCATTTGTTAACATTCAAAACAGTTTGAGCACTGGCAGCCTGTTAAGGTATGTTAAGGTTTAAAACTTAATAAGGGGGCATTCATTGGACAAACCAAGCCTTTTTATAACGCTCAAAAACCTTAGGTTTCCCCTAGTTTTTAGATGCGCCCAGTTTTGAGCCTATCTCATGCAAAGGGTAGTTTTCGGACACGTTAGAACCTTACAAAACCTTACATTCAAAGCCGATTAATACAGCCGCCAATTTGTCAAAACTTGTTATCCAAAACCTGATAAAACCTGATATTCAAAACCAAATCACACGCCGCCCAATGTTGACAAATGCTAACATTTTGCAAGGCAATCAATCATCATTGCCAATATCACAAAGCTATACAGTATAAGGGCTTAGCTAATTAATAGACAAGTATCGCGCGCGCAAGCGAGGCAAACAGCAATTACAGGGGTTTTCATACACTATGAAAAAGGGATTTTCGGACATCGTAAGAGGCTAATTTTTCGGACTGTTTTAAAAGGACTGGGGTAATTTTCGGACATCGCAGAGGGTGGTTTTTGGAGTCCATAAAAAGGGACTGTTTTCGGACTGTTCTAAATCGACTAAGGGTAATTTTGCAAGTCCATAAAAGGGACTTTATGCACAGGTATCGTAAGGGACTTTTCGGACACCGTAAGAGGGCTAAAAATGTATTGTTGGACACGTTAGGGGTAGTTTATGGAACAGTAAGCGCACGGGGCATATTTTGCCCATGCTGGATAGTTTCGCGACAAGTAACATGAGGCAGCATAAGGGACTTTTCGGACAGGTATCGCGAGGCAATGCGAATTTATGCGAGCTAAACGCACAGAAACGCACGAAAAACGCACGCATTTAAGCGCCATTATTGAGCGCGTGCAGTCATTAGCAAAACAACCCCATGCAAACAAAGTGCAAGCCCTAAACTTTTAATTACGCGGACGCATAAAAATCACTTAGGCAGCGGTCACAGCTTGCGAAGTCCTGAACAATTAGACCGCCCTATCATGTTGAGAAATATTGAAACGGTAAACAGGAAAAATAATATTGAGTGAAGCAACAAATGCCATCTTACCCTTGTTATAGACTCTCAAATGTCATCTTACCCTTGTTATAGCCTCTAAGGTTAAATTCGGACTCAACATCGTCTGATAATCCCACGATAGGTAGGTAAACAGTAGCGCTATTGGATTGCGTGGTCTTATCAAACAACTCAGATGATACCTGATCATTTATCGGGGTTAATACGCCCTCAACTCTTTGCTCAAATTTATAAGTCGCTATCTGGCTATTAAACTTAATTCTTATATCACAGGTTGGTGTGCACTTAACTTGCTCTGGTGCAAAGATAGTAAATCTTTTAGATATTGTACCTGCTGCCATCTTTCTTTTTTCTAAGTCAATCCATGATCGCTGTTTAAGGTTTGGATATTTTGGCACGATATATGTGTTAGTAGCATCTATTCTAGCGGATAATGAAAAAACGCCACTTTCATTGCTTACATCACCGTATTTCCACTTACCATCTTCTTTGGTAGGAAAACTGCCACCCGCACCAACTGTCCCACCATTGCCGTTACTTACTTGTGGTGGCAAGCTATCATACCCACCACCGCACCCACTTAATGCCAATATCACACCCAAAGCTACCAGTCTTTTCATTGCTCAATACTCAACAAATTTATATTTACTCGACTTTAACCGATTAGTGATATTTGAGCAACATCTATAAGCGTCGGTAAGCTACGCCAAGCTATTAATTATAGATTCTAATCGTTATATTTATAATTGTTGGCATGTGGACGTTTTAATATCGAACGCTTTCCACACAAGTAGCTACTATAGCTGCAAGCTTGATAACTATGTGAGTGTTAGTGAATGAGCTTTAAGCCTTTAGAG
>NZ_JABUZG010000084.1:0-257778 GCF_014897815.1 Psychrobacter sp. PG1 | reverse complement strand
GTGTCCTCAGTTAGCTTGAATATAAGCGAGTAGAGTACAGGTCTCATAAGAAATTACAAAATAATATCTAATGGCGCAGCAAACAGCCAAAAAAGGTCATTATCAAAAACGATTGTTGGTATTATGGTTGGTATTGTCTTGTTTTTAATTTTATATATTTATATAAATCAATGACTTATTTTTATAGTTTAGTTTCCGCCATCTCCACCAAATATTAAAAATCCGATCACTTAATGTGGTCGGATTTTTTTTGGTTTGGTTTTAATGCGCTTGGCGTAGAATATTGGTATGTTTATCGAGGTGAAATATCATTCACTATTCAATAGTGATAACTAGAAAAGTCTATTATCAAGTCTATATATACGGTTTTTTCGGCATAACTCAGTCATGCCTACTACAAGATCATCAAACCGCATCATTTCAAAGGCTCAATGAGTGGTGAAGGCAACTGTTTCGACAACGCACCCATAGAAAGCTTATCGGGTGAGGAGCACTGCTCCGCAAGGAATAATGAACTTGTATATCATCAGGACTATAAAACAAGGTTTACAGCAGTCAACGATATCACACAATATATCGAGCTGTACCAAAACCAAACAAGAGTTTAAAAGAGTTTAGGCTATAAATCGCCAAGACAGGTGTGGTTTGACTATTATCGTCAAGCTGCGTAACTAAATATCCTAAGTTTAACCGTACGGATTTGAAGGCAGGGGTAGGGTGCGTATGGAATAGTGGCTTCTATATAAGACTAGTTATACTATACAACTTTGATACTTATATCAGAATATAGTTAAGCATCTCTATTAATTATTTTAAATTTTTAAAATATATCTCATTTCCATTTGCACATTCATAGTAGAAGTGATAACCAGCAGCCATGTCTTGCTTTAATAACTGATCCACTGTTTTCTCATAATTTTTTATATAGTCGTTACAGTCAACCTTATACCCATTTTCTGTAGGCAAAAATTTGATAGTTTCATGAGTAGATATTTTGCTACCTTCTAATAGGCTACCTATTTCTAGCAAACCAGACTGATTAGCTAAAGTATTAAGTTTATTGTTTAGGTTATCATCGTCGTATCTGCCCATGTAGTCTGAACCCATGACTTGTTCAATAGACTCTATTTCAAAAGATAAGTCTACTGCATTGATTTCTTTCATTTGTGACCAAGAGCCGACTGCTCTTAAATCTTCATCTAAAAATTGTAAACTGTAAAGGTAGTAAGCATTATCCTTAACTAATAAGTAGTACGTAGCCCCATTTGAACCCTGATTTCGAGATAGATAGTACTTCCCATCGATTTTTTCATGATTCAAGTTTTTACAGTCTTTTTGTGAACTACATTTCTTGTGAGAAAAGTAGATACCTGCTGGAATACTACTATCTGTATCTGTATCTGTATCTGTATCTGTATCTGTATCTGAAGATGATTGAGTAGTATTCGTCTCTAACTTTGAGTTTATGTCATTGTCATTATGGATATCGGTTACAGAAAGCTGAGCAGTAGTATCACTACAAGCTTGTAGAGCTAACATAACCAATAAGACTAGTGTTTTTTTCATAAAATATAACTTCTTTATCTATTGAGGTATTTCGAGATGAAAAGCTGGCTCAGCTTTATCTCTAAGAGGAGATATAAAGCTTGAAAGCTTACCTTGATTTAAAGCTACATCACAAATATCTTGGAATCTTTGCTTTTGTGCATTGGTAGTTAATCCATTACTATTGACACCCAGGTCAATGATATTTTTCTTAGCATAAGTCTCAAAACTGACGCAATGTTTAGATACTCTCATGCCTTTTTTATCATATTCTAAAATCCTAGATACCATATTCTTAATAGTTTTATTCCTACCCAGTCCTTTTTTTATACCGCTCTGGCAGATACGAGTTACTTCTGCTCCTGGCGCAGCATATCTAATGACTTTACCACTAGCAATATTACTATACATTGCACTAGCTTGCTCTTCTGGTGTTCGCAACGTACTTGTTATATATATTGTTTTCATTCCATATTGGGAGGCAAGCTCACGCAAAATGTTTTTAGATTTTTCAGTAACCACATCTGTTCTTTGTGTCTTAAATTTAACTTCAATATTTGGTATTTTAGGCTTCTTAGCCTTATAAACGTAAGCAGTACCATTTTTATCACTATTAGCAACGATAGTACCTTTTTTAACTTCCTTCCCATTCTCATTGACTAATACTCCAATGCTAACACCCACATCTGAATCATGCGTACGGCCTCTTGTACCATCACTACCAGTAGTAGAAGCATTCTTACCGTATTTAGTTGATTGAGTCCAATAGGTTAATCCTGACAAAGGCTTATTTGTATCTTCATCTAGAAATTTAATAGTAATTTTTGCTTTATCTGTTTTAATTTCATTTGTTGGGCCTTTTGGCGTGATTTTGTCATTACGTATAATGTTACCTTTGTCAGTAGCGCTTGGCTTCGTATTATCCGGTTTTTGCGAGGAGGAGGGTGTACTGGTAGCTACATTACTAGTAGAGCTAGGAGAGTTGCTAGGATCTCCTATCAGCTTGTCAGTATTGTATGTCCATTTAGTTGACCCATCAGTGACGATATTACTGGTAAATTTATTTACTGCTACATGAATGATTTTTAGTTTCTGACCCGCTAGCGCTTTGACAGTGGCTATGCCTCTAGCATTGGCTTTTTTAATCTCAGAGATGCGACCGCGATAGACTGTTTTGAACTCATAGTTAGGGACAGGCTTTTTGTTTTTATCAACAAATATGAGTTGTAGGGTTACCACAGGAACTTTGAGTATTTTGGTTTGCCCGTTTAGGTCACCTATAACGGGAAATGCCATGCTATAAATAGATTGTTTCTTGCCACTGTCATCATCAAGGTAGACGCTGATAGATTGGCTAACATCAGCTGTTATACCTGATTCGATACCTGAGCCGTCAGTTTTATGGGGTTTGATGTTGTTTTTATACTCAAGATGATAGGTTGTGTTTGGTAGGGGTTTGCCTGTGTCTGCTTCTACTAGTTTTATGTTGAAAGTCACATTATTAGAATTTTTTGAATCAGCAGTAGATGATTCACTATTATTAGTTGTGGTACTCTTACTTTCATATATCGGTTTATTATCAGCAGTTAGATGATTGACTGTTTTCGTCACAAATTTATCATTGGTAATATTTACTTCAATTGCCAATTTTCTTTTATTAGCAACAGAATATGAAAATTCTTTACTATCAAGATTAAAGTTTATTGAACCATTAAGATTGGAGGTTATTCCCTCTATAATACCTTTGCCGTTAGTTTTTTTATCGATATATTTATTATGATCAGTTTTTATGAGAACTTTAGTGTTTGCTAGGGGCTCACCGCTTACACCTTTTTTAAATACAGCCGCAGTAATGACACAACTTGCTTTTTCTTCTGCACGTGCTATGGCTTTTCGCATTGTTGGGCCAAAAACTGCAATGAGTAATTCAGCATAAATTAACTCACCAGTCTTTTCGTCTGCATGTGTAGCATATCCAGCATCTTCAAGAGCTTGGACTTCCTTTTCAAAGTTTCCTAATATATCTTTGCTAAATATTTTAGAATATCTAGGATTTCTTTTTAAGAAGTCGACTCTATCATAGATAGCTTCTTCTTGCGTATCAAAAACAGGAAATTTGGAGTTTTCATACCTACCACTGCTTTTCTTTCCTTCCCATACTCTAAAAACCTTAGTTTTTCCTTTCCATTTGCTGTCAAGCTTGATATTAAAAATATTGTTAGTACCAGGCAGTACTTTCTCACCCCAGCCTGTCTCTTGGGCCGCTTGAGCCAGCATAGTTTTCCATGACATACCTGTCTCGAACGATACTTTTCTAATAGGACAATAAATATCAACGATAAAGTTCAATTTATCTTCATAAGTGTAGCTCATAGTAGACCTATACTAAATTTCTGATCAAAAGATGAAGTTATGTTTTCATTACCTTCTTTCTTATCTTTACACTTGATATTTATAGTTAAGTTAAATTTATTTAAAAACTCACCCCTTGAATGATCAGGCATGCAGCTCCAAGCTTGATTTAAGTATTTCTTTGAAATAAACTTATTATCTTTATATAAATAAGTAGATAAAGTCATTTGTGCAACAGACTCTGCTGGATGATTTCGGTCTAATCCGATGATAATTAAGCCTTGATTAGTGTTAAAGCAGCCTGCAACAGTAGATTGCCAAAAATGATCAGGATCAGGTACAAACTTAATTTTTTTCCCCATATAATCAAAATAACTGACTCGCGCTGGTATGCTGTCATCAAACACAGTTTCATATTGACAATCAGAATTTATAATCAAAGGCTCATCTTTAACCAATTTTGATCCGTTAACAGACTGTTGAGTATTACATCCAGCCATAGTTAATAGAACACTCAGTAAAACAGATACCGAGCATGTTTGGACTTTAGCAACCGCAATCTTCATCTTCATCCCCAAAATTGTCGTCAAGATCTAAATCATTGATATCTATTTCTCTAACAGTAATCGCATCAAGCTCTAACTCTATCTTCTCAGCCTCATCACCAAACACCCTTAGTGTCTGACCCTCTTCATCAAGCTTACCTTCAATCTCAGTACCTCTTGTGTGATTAATAATCTTATAGCTGATACCTTTGTCTATTAAATCTTGAGGAATAAGCTTTTTTAAATCAAACGCTTTACTAAACAATCCCGAGGTCGGTAAAGCAACCACTGGCGCATTCACTTTAGCCCCACTCACCAAACCCTTCTTCACCGCTTTTATCTTAATCACCCCCGGGCACACCAGCTTAATCCCGCTGTCATCAATCGTAATGGATGCTCCTGCTGAGGTTTGCAGCTTAATCCGCTTCGGACTCGACACATTCACCTGTCCAGCCTCACTACCAATCGTCATGCTTTGTTGACTGTGTAATTGCAACTCACCACCCTGTGCTTGTATCGCTAGTGGCTCTCTATTGGCACTGATATGTAAGCCTGATAGATCGACTTGACCACCAACCCCAGAGAGCGAGTCAATCGTATTTGCCGTCAGCGTATAATTGCATGCCACCACATCCGACTGGGTGCTGCCTGATTGTCTGACGATTGTTTTCGCCGTCCATAGGGTATTACTTGCTGACGCTAAGATACTGTCTTTACTGACCAGCATCACATCAGCAGCGCCCAATACTTCCGTATTTAGCGTCTCATCGATGATTTGTGCGCTGGTTTTAAACACTTCTATCGATTGATTGGCGGTCTGCATGGCTGCCGTAGATTGCAAGTGTGCTTGTTTGGCTTCTTTTAATGTCTCACTCAGCTCAGCTCCTAAGCCTAATTGCCGCTGTCCTGCATCATTGACCCACGCTGACTCATGCTCGCTTTGACTATGCCTGACACCAAAAGTGGAGAGCAGTACGCCTGTATCACCACTGATCTGTAGTCCATGATCGGTGGCTAGATTAATCCCCTGACCACTGGTTGATGATTGATGATTGCTAAAACGATGACGCAGTATGCCAAGCTCAAGCACATGCTCATCAGAGGCAAAGGTGGCGCTAGAAGTGATGGTTGGTGTCTCAGCATTGGCTTTGCTGTCCGTATTCACCGTCCACTGGAGACCGACTTTATTAGGCGTGTCATCAAAGCTCATGGTCACCTCAGAATCAGAAGTCAGCCCATATTGAGCAATACCAGAGATCCAACCACTGTGCCCATCATCTTCACTAATTTGCGAATGACCCAAACCACCACCATGCCATCTAGGGGACGCGCCGCCTTGTAAGTTATGTCTATTCGATAGTCCGCTATCACGAGTGGTGATGTCTTTTTCATCGACATCACCCATACCGATACCGTCATAAAGCGATCTGCTAATCACAGGACTGTCTATATCACCGTACCAATGGTTAAGCAGCACCGACTGCCCAAGCCTTGGCGCAAACTGCCAACCATGCGTGCTACCCGATGACAGCTGCAATGAGCGCAGTGGCGGGGTAGTGCCATCATCATGAGGGCTGATACCTGACCAGACAGACGTAGTAATAGTTTGCTGTAGATTGTCAGTGCTGACACTTGAGTCATAGCTGGGGGAAGCTGATAAACCTGTGTCACCAGTACGAGCTTGGGCGAGACCCGTGTAAGTGCTACTGGCAAAGGATAAAGAACTGGGATAAGGGCAATAAGGAATAGCAGCGTCAAGTAACGTCGCTAATACCCAAACCCCAGTATCGCGGGCGATGTCAAAGCCATGATCGGGTATTGAAAAGTGATTGTGATTCATTGCATGACAGTGCATATGCTGAGCAGTGCGCTGTAACCACTGTTTGATAAATACTTGATGATGGTATGACACGCTATCGTTGTCAGGCTCAATACCGATTAAGGTAACCGCGATACAATGCGTGGATAAGCTACCAATAGAGGGTAGGTTATTGATACTCACTGGACTACTGACGCTCAGACCACGCAGGGCACCCGTCGCTTGATAAGTTTCGCGCTGACAGCGATTGGCAGATATCCATTGCTCTGCTATATAAGTAGCGGCGTCCTCGCTGTTCACGCGAGAGGGTGCACCAATTAATACCGTCGTGTCATCTATCGCAAGCAGTGACTCATCTACTGCTTGACCTTCATAAATGGTATCTGCCGCCAACCCATCTGCTCGTACTATTACCCTATCACTGCCAAGTTGCTGCGACCTCATTTGTAGCGTATTGACACTATCTTGACCTGATTGTACGGATGACTGAGCATAACTATAGGTCAGCGGTATGAGCTCGCCTGTGTCTAAACCATCAACCAACCACCACGTGCCAAGCTCATCAACGGAATTCCCTGACACCCATAAAGTCGATATACCAATATCAGCGAGCAGACCAGTAACAAATTCATAGTCGCTGACATCCGACTGTATACGCATGGATAAAGGTGCCGATAAACGTGCGGATGATTCATCATCTGATGACAAAAGAGACTCAGATATTTGCCAATTTAAATCGTAATCACTAAGGATGAGGGTAACAATATCGAGCGTCGATTGATTGATAAAACTGCGGGTATGTATCGACTGTGCCAACTGCCAATCGGGGCTAACAACTTCTAAAGTATAAAAGTGCATCGCGCCATCAGATTGCTGATAACGGATGCCGCGTATCAGCCCAGTACGACAGCTAGCGGTACGATCAGCGGAAAACGTGGTTAAGCATATCGGAGCATTGATTAATGATAAACAAGCGTTCGATTCGATAAAATTATAACTAAACACTAGTATGTCAATATTGTCAGATTGATTAATGCCGCTTGCACCGCAAAACGAAACAGGGTAAAAGGTGTTTATCGTTGGATTATCAGTATGAACGGTAATATTATGTAGACGATTGGTCTTAGAAGGCATAAGAAGGGTACCGTTACTGCGTATTTTATACCAAGAAAATGGCTTGAATGGGTGATTTACTAAATTATTTATTAAGAAAAGTATAGAGTTTATTGAAATATTGTCAAGTATATGTATAATCAACCTCATTGATTTTTTATGATTAATGAACTTTAGTTATATTTATTTCTTTTAAAAAATCTATCCTTTTATATTTTTAGTGATGATCCTGTTGTTATGAATCCTATTTATCGTACTAAACTTGCCACCGCAGGTCTGCTATCAGTCTTACTTAGCGCGTCTTTATTGACAGCGGGTTGTGGCACCACTGCTCAGAAAAATGTACAAACCACGGTCAGCAAACCAATAGTGAAGCAGTTGAGTGAGCCTTCGCTTGCCTATTTGTCAAACGGCAATCAACTTAGCAGTGAAGCGTGGATGACTATTGCCAAAAATAACTACGACGCAAAACGCTATGCACGGGCATTGAGAGCAGCTAATGAGGCTCTAAGCGTTGATAATGAAAGGCTTGATGCACGTCAGCTTGCCATGCTTTCAGCAGTTAAAGTGATGGAAAGTAATATTGATGCTTATCACGATAATAGTTTGATGAATAGTGGTGATAAGGCAACACTGAATGAAACGCTCACCAATATCACCACTTTAGTTAACGCGTCTAATTAAAATAATGTTGAGCAGGCACATGTATTTATCTCACACCAATAATGGCGAGCACCGACTTACAATGACCAGTATCAGAAGCAATATTAGAGTCAGTTTTACGCTATCCAAAGCGTTTTTGGCAGGTCTGTTCATCATGGGTTCAGCAATGACTACCGCCCATAGTGAGCTTGTCATACAAGAAAAAGACCCCGGTTCTAGCATCATAAATCAATTTTCGGCACTCAAAAATGCTGATGCAAAATCACCGCAACTGCATCAACTGGTCACGGATTTGAATCAAAGAGTATCTCGTAATCCTAATGACTCGCTAGCATGGGAGATTTTGGCGCAGATTTATTCTAACAATGGCTATCATGCTTATGCTGTTTACGCAGCCAGTGAAGCCATTGATCTGGGTCAAGGCACTGCTAAGCTAAAAAAGATACTACTCAATAGCAGCGCTATCGTCTCCCAAAGCCAGCTGCAATCAGATTATCTCACTGATGAAGTGGACGCAGCGTTTTTGAAGGAGTATCAGTACGCTTTAAGTAAAATATATGGTGATATCTATGGTTTCAATTACGATGAGTCTTTGCCGAAACCACCAGCGCCAGTCGTCAAGCCTAGAAGCGGTAGATCAGGCACTAAATCAAAACCTCAGCCCCACGTGTCTGTAAAAAAAGCATCGAAGCCTATTAAGAAAAAACCAGCCGTAAAAAAACCGCCACGACCACCAAAAGTTAAGCCTGTTACTAAACCTTCACCTACCAAAAAAAGTAACGCCGAATCGACTGATCCATTCAGTATATTGCGTTCA
Source organism: Psychrobacter sp. PG1 (assembly GCF_014897815.1). Lineage (GTDB taxonomy): Bacteria > Pseudomonadota > Gammaproteobacteria > Pseudomonadales > Moraxellaceae > Psychrobacter. The sequence goes on along the minus strand of NZ_JABUZG010000084.1, from coordinate 248,924 downwards.
AACTAGACATTGCTGAGGTAACTTATTATGGCAAAGCAAGACAGTGTACAAAAGAAACTCGCAAAAGTACGTGCGCCTCGGGTGCATCTGACTTATGACGTTGAAGTAGGCGATGCGATCGAAACCAAGGAAATTCCTTTTGTCGTTGGCGTTTTGGGAGAGTTTTCAGGAGATTCCACCCTTGAACAACCACGCTTTAAGGACAAAAAGTTTGTCGAAGTGGACTTGGATACCTTTGATGAGGTGATGTCAGGTCTAGCACCGCGTGCGACCTTTCGAGTAGGCAATGACTTAAGTGATAAAGGTGGCGAATTCGCGGTTGATTTGGCATTTAATAGTATCAACGATTTTCGTCCTGAAGCGGTTGCTGATCAAATTGAGCCACTAAAGCAATTGGTACAAGCACGAGATCGCTTAGCAGATTTACGCAACAAAATATCAGCCAACGAAAAACTTGAAGACCTATTAGATGACGTGCTTAAAAATACTGAGCAAGTCAAAAAAATGGCGGAACAAAATCAAACCGACGGTGAGGATTAAACGATGAGTGCCCAAGCCCAGCAAAATCTAGCACCTGATGCGTTAAATAATGATAGTTACGACTTACTCGAAGAAATCGTCAATAAAAGTAACGTTGCCAAGTCTGATGACGAAAAAAATCGTGCCAAGTCGCAAATTGCAGAGCTTGCCAATGAAGTCATGCAAGGCACCGTAACGTTGTCAGATAATTTGGCTGCATCGATTGACGCGCGTATTGCCCAAATTGACGCATTGATCTCCAAGCAGCTGACCACCGTCATGCACGCGCCCGAGTTTCAAAAGCTAGAGTCCAGCTGGCGTGGCTTGCATTATTTATGTAGCCAGACTCCGTCGGAATCCATGCTAAAGATTCGTATGATGAATACTACGAAGCGCGAACTGACTAAAGATTTTCAATCGTCAATTGATTTTGATCAAAGCACGCTGTTTAAAAAAATATACGAAGAAGAGTTCGGTAGCTTCGGTGGTGAACCTTATGCCGCTATCGTTGGTGACTTTGAATTTACTCGCCAAAACTCAGACATGTATCTGCTTGAGCAATTGTCTCATGTTGCGGCCGCTTCTCATGCACCTTTTGTGTCGGCGGCTTCCGCTGAAATGTTTGGTCTCGACTCCTTTACCGACATTGGTCGCCCGCGAGATTTGTCAAAGATATTTGAAACCGCTGAATATATCCGCTGGCGCGCGTTCAGACAGTCAGAAGATGCGCGATATGTTGCGTTAACCGTGCCCAGCTTTTTAGGTCGTCTGCCTTACGATCCTAAAGATGGCACGGTGGTTGAAGGATTTAATTTTACGGAAGAAGTCTCTGGTAATAATCATGACGATTATCTATGGGTGAACGCAGCTTATGCCTTTGCTTCACGCTTGACGGCTGCTTTCTCTGACTATCGTTGGTGTGCTGCCATTCGCGGCGTTGAGGGTGGTGGCTTGGTTGAAGGGTTACCTGTTCATACCTTTAAGACGGATGAAGGGGATTTGGCACTTAAGTGTCCAACAGAAATCTCTATCACCGATCGCCGAGAAAAAGAGTTGAGCGACTTAGGATTTATCCCGTTAGTCCATTGCAAAAATACCAATTACGCTGCTTTTTTTGGCGCGCAATCCGTGCAAAAAGCCAAAACTTATCAAAACGATGATGCCAATGCCAATGCTGCGCTATCGACGCAGATCCAATACATTATGGCGGTGTCACGTATTGCCCATTACCTAAAAGCAATGATGCGCGATAAGGTAGGTAGCTTCTTAGCACCTGGTAATGTTGAGTCGTTTTTAAATGACTGGATTTCTCGTTATGTCTTGCTAGATGACGGCGCCTCACAAGAAGCAAAAGCCCAGTACCCACTGCGCGAAGCTTCTGTACAAGTTGTAGAAGTGCCGGGTAAGCCTGGTGTCTACAAGTCCGTGGTCTTTTTGAGACCACACTTTCAACTTGACGAATTGTCTGTTTCTTTGCGTCTGGTCACTCAACTGCCGCAATCTAGCAACAGCTAATCGTTTATTAAAAACTAACGTGAAATTTAAATTTTAAAAAAAGGTATGTGATATGAAAGATATTTATATTCAGTTCCGCGGTAAATATAAAATTGATGGCGAGTCTCGTGATAGCGAGCATAAAGGTTGGCTTGAAGTAAATACTTGGGATCACTTGATCCGTCAGCCAAAATCAGCGACAGCAAGTAGCGTTGGTGGCCATACTTCTGAGCGTTGTGAGCATGCTGACATGACGTTTATGAAAGATTTGGACTCAACCAGTCCTAAACTATGGGAAGCGTGTTCTGCTGGTTATACTTTTGATGAGATTCAAATTGATTTTTATCGTGCCAACGGTGACAAACGCGTTAAATATCTTGAAGTAAAACTTAAGCATGCGCTGATCGCAAGTGTCGAGCCAACGGTACGTTCTGAAGGCGTACCAATCGAAAAAGTCGGTATCAAATATGCTGCTGTTGAGTGGACTTACACCCAGCAAGATATCGATGGTACTGCTAAAGGCGCTGTGACTAAAAAATGGTCACTAGCCAACAACACTGCTACTTATACCGCCTAATTTAGGTTGTATCAGGTGTCATCTATTGTGTCGTACCGAAAAAGAAAGGTTTATATCTAGGCCTTTCTTTTTTGTTTGTTAAATAGGAATGATTATATCAATGAATTACGCCACTAACGCCTCTAACAAAGAAATTGGCTTTCGTCCAAATTTGTTCGAGCAGTTATTTGATGATCAGCCCCGTCATTTGTCGCATGAGCTCGTGGTTCGTCGTCTTAATATCGATGAGCTAAAGTCTTCGGTCGCACGAGACCTTGAAGCTTTATTAAATACGCGTTGTGTGGTGTCAAGTAAGCTTCAGGCCTATCAACACGTGCGCTCATCGATATTGAATTTTGGCATATTAGATTTTGTGGGACTCAGCAGTGCCAATCCTACTGACTGTGATTATATCTGTCGCCAAATAGCCCAAACAGTCGAGCAACAAGATACCCGGCTAAAAAACGTTCGCGTATCGCTAGATATTGGCGCTGTTGATGTCAATCAACTGTGTTTTTCTATTGAAGCATTATTAAAGGTTTATCCAGCACAAGAGCTGGTCAGCTTCGATGCGTTCTTTGAGCCAAGCTCTCAGCGTTACTTAATAAAATAATCATTATCCCATTAATGAAATAACTACTACTACCGCTCAATTTATACAGTTAGCAGCGATCAATATATTGAGGCGTCATGGACAGTTTACTTCCTTACTTTGAGCATGAGCTTAGCCTGTTTAATAAACAGTCAAAAGAATTTGCCAAAAAATATCCCAAAATAGCCAATCGGTTGTTGATGGGGCACGATACCGTCGATGATCCGCATATAGAGCGGTTGATACAGGCTTTTTCGCTCATCAGTGCGCGCATCAATAAAAAATTGGACGATTCATACGCTGATTTTACCGAATCTCTATTAGAAGTCGTTTATCCCGATTATCTCAAACCTTTTCCATCGGTCTCTATTGCACAGTTTAATCTAGGCGTACAGGGCAATGCGATGAGCGAGGCAGTCTTAGTCCCTAAAAACAGCCCTTTCGCCAGCCAAAAAATAAATGGCACGCCTTGCCAGTTTCAGTCAACCCAAGATGTGACCTTGCTGCCGCTACAGATAGATAGCGTCGACTTTGAAACTCGTCAAGAGGTGTATGACAATCAGCATGGACTGCTGAATGGCTGTATCAGTATCAAATTTAAGGGGCTTAATTCAAGCTTTGACTATCAAGCCTTATTAAACCACTCGTTAGATTTGTATATAGACGAGGACGCCAGTCAGGGTACTAGTCTATGGGATTTACTAGGGTGTGATGTCAAGCAAACGCATCTGCATGGTAGGCAGGTCAATAAGATTACGGGTAGTCCGTTTGAGATTATAGGCTTCGATCCTGAGCAGCAAATTCTTCCGAGTCATCGAGTGAGTAATGCTGCCTCTGCCTTATTAAAGGAATACTTCTATTTCCCTGAAAAATTCAATTTCTTGCGCCTTAATCTTGGTAAGGTTTGTCCAAATTTAAAGATCGATAGCAATGGCTTTGAGATTCGCTGTTACTTTAGATTTGATAAAAAAAATACCATCCGCCTAAAAAACTTGCAGCAGCTCAGTGCCAGCAGTATCAAGCTGTTTTGTACGCCCGTTGTCAATTTATTCAAGGCGGCTGCCAAGCCTATTCAAGTGACCCATCGTTCGATCTATTACGATTTAGTGCCCGATACTCGTGCGCTGTTTCAACATGAAATCTATGAGGTTAATAAAGTCATAGAGTCCAAGCAAAGTGACAATCGTTTGATACAACGTGAATATCATCCATTTTATGCGCTCAATCATTATGAGCAGCAAGATGATGGTCGTTATTACCATATCAAACGTGATAAGGATATGGCTGAGTTCAAACAGGGTTTTGAATATCAGATTATGTTTGTAGAAAAAAATCGCGAAGATTTATCAGGTGCGGTGAGCATGAGTGCGTCTTTATTGTGTACCAATAGAGATTTGCCGGCTCAAGTGGTATTCGGTCAAAGCCGTGGCGATTTGTTTAGCGAAGGGATGACTGGCTTTAGCAGCTTATCGTTGCTAAAGCAGCCGACCAGAACGGCACGCTTCGACTATACCGGTGAGGAACGTTGGCGCTTGATATCGCTGATTAGTCTGAATTTTTTATCGCTTGCCGCCCAAGATGCGGAGCTGATGAAAGAGTATTTATCGCTATACGACATTACCCAGTCTGCTTCTAACAAACTGTTGGTCGAAGGTATTGTGTCTGTCGAAACCAGTATCGAAGCTCGACGTATTCAGCGCTTGCCACAGCCTGGTTTTGTGCGCGGTACACTGATCAATATTCAAATCAACCAAAAGAATTTTGCTGGAGTGAGTATCCGCCAGTTTGCCCATTTATTGGCGCATGTGTTTGGCTATCACGCTAGCTTAAATAGCTTCGTCGAGTTGGCCATCAGTGATGCCGTAACCAAAGAGGAGATATACAGATGTCAGCCACGCAGCGGTCTCAGTCCTCTTATTTAACGGCTTTAATGGCGGCGCCGCAATCTTATGAGTTATTACAAGCACTACGTTTGGTTCGGCATGAAGTCAGTATGGGGTATGCACCTATTGAGGTACGTTACCGTGCCTCGTTGTCATTGGCCTATCCGCAAGCTGAAATTGAGTCGATGGCGCTCATTGCTCAGGATAATATGGAAGACAGTGGCAGCTCATTAAAGGATGGTCAAGTAAAGGCTAGTTCATTAAAAATCAGACGGATAGAGGTTTGCCCCGCAATTATTGGATTAACTGGCCCGTTGTCAGCCTTGCCAGCGATGTATACCGACCATCTAGCCTCGCGAGTCAATCATGCAAAAGATAAAGCGGCACCAGCATTTTTAGATTTATTTAACCATCGATTGACGGATTTGTACGTGCAAGCGAGTTGGTTTTATAACTTGCCATTACAGTATGAGATAAATAATAAAAAAGACAACTATCTACTGAGCTTGCGGGCATTGGCGCGTCAGCCGAAGAAGCTAACCGCCATCGATAGCTTGATTGCTTATGCTGGCATGATCGCCCCAGGACGCCTGACAGCCGATCAGTTGTCACATGTACTGTCGCATTTTTTAGATAGCACCGTCAGTGTCGAGCAATTCGTACCGGAGTGGTTTGATCTACCAGCCAGTGAACAGACAGCACTTGGTGGTCAGCATGCTGCCCTTGGGTTGTCCGCATTTTGCGGTGCGCGCGTCGTACAGTTTGATAGCAAGATTAGAATTGTGTTTCATCAGTTGGATGCCAAACGCTATTTAAGACTGTTACCAGCAGGGGATATGTATCAAGTCATTATTGATTTTATCCGTAAATGGTGCGGTGTTTGCTTGGCGGTCGAGATGCAACTCGAGTTAGACAAGCAATACATCACCCCGTTGTCATTATCAGAGAGCAGTTTTGGTGGTTTGGGTCAGGGTGGGTTTTTGATATCGCAGCCTGCGACGCAGCATCATGATGACACTCGCTATGCGCTGCCGATTCAGTAAGTATTTCATGGTTAATAGACAGATTTTACCTATTATGAAGAGCCATGCATCAATTTTATATTGCTGTTTAATAAAAATAATTTTATACCATTCACAGAAATTAGAGTGGCAAGGAAAACGAGTGAAAGTACTACGTCTTGTAGGCTAAGCGAGTTTGACACAGCTAATCTTACTTTTTGGGTTTGGTATTAAGTCTAATAAGAATGTTAAAGGAAAAGATTATGAGCCAGTTAAAAGCTGTGATTACCCGCTTAAGCCCAAGCTGTCGACAGTGTTTGCAGCAGGCAGCTAGGCTTTGTATTAATAATGGGCATCGTGAAGTCGATACTGTCCATCTATTGCATGAACTGATTGCCACGCCGCACAATGATGTGGCTCAAATACTTAAATTTAATAAGATTCATCAGCAGTCATTACTAGCAGATATAACTGATTTGCTAAACACCTTTGGTCAGGCAACAGGCTCAACGCCAGTATTTAGTCAAGGTTTGATGGCGTTACTAGAAGATGCGTGGGAGCTAGCCAGTAGCCAATATAATCAAAGTGCTGATAAAAATAGCCCGCTAGAAATTCGCTCTGGTCATATATTGCTCGTGCTATTGGCGTATGAGCGTTATCAGTCGCTACTCAAAACTCTTCCTGAGCCACTACAGTATATCGACCGCTTTACCCTAAAAGATGATTATGAGCGTCAATGTCTCGGTAGTACTGAGGGCAGTGGATCAAGCAGTAATAAAATTACCAATAGTAAAGGCGTCAATAAGGGTGCTGATGATGGTGCGAATAGTGCAGACAATGATGCTAACAATCAAGAATCTTTAGACACTAAGAAAACTGAAGCTAAGCCAACCCCTGCGTTGGATAAATATACTTATGACTTGACTGCTAAAGCCAGTTCAGAGCAAATAGACCCTGTCATTGGCCGTGAGTTTGAAATTCATCAGTTGATCGATATTTTGATTCGTCGCCGCCAAAATAACCCTATTTTGACGGGTGAGGCAGGGGTAGGTAAAACAGCAGTGGTAGAAGGATTGGCGCAAAAGATAGTCGCCGGTCAAGTGCCTGATCAGCTCAAAGATGTGACGATACGTAGTCTTGACATGGGCTTGCTGCAAGCAGGGGCAAGCGTCAAAGGGGAGTTTGAGAACCGTCTCAAGCAAGTCATTGAAGAAGTACAAGCCTCGCTACAGCCTATTATATTATTCATTGATGAAGCGCATACTTTGATTGGTGCTGGTGGGCAAGCGGGTCAAAATGACGCGGCGAACTTACTGAAGCCTGCGCTGGCTCGTGGTGAGCTCAGAACCATTGCGGCGACGACATGGTCAGAATATAAAAAGTACTTCGAAAAAGACGCAGCATTGTCACGTCGCTTCCAAGTCGTCAAAGTCGATGAGCCTGATATAGAGACAGCAGTAGCGATGATTCGTGGTCTAAGTGCCAAGATGCAGAATCATTTTGGTATATTAATCGATGACGATGCGCTACAAGCGGCGGTTGAGTTATCCGCACGTTATATCAGCGATAGGCAGCTGCCTGATAAAGCGGTCAGTGTATTAGACACGGCGGCGGCACGGGTGAGCTTATCCAAGACCGCCATACCCAATCAACTTGACAGATTAAACGCCAAAGGGGTGCAGTTAGAGCAGCATATCAATAATCTCAGTCAGCAGCTCGAGCGTATCGGCGGTGTGGACGAAAAAGAAAAAGTCAGCCAAAAAATTGCCGTATTAGATGAGCAGCGCCAAACCAATCAGCAAAGCATTGCTGATATGACCAGTCGTTGGCACGAACAGCGCGAGCTTAATGATCAGCTTGATTCCTTGAATCAGCAGTTGAATGACAAGACAGATGGTTCTGATGCGCTTAGTGCAAAAGAGCGCTTAGACAAACAAGCTGAATATCAAAGTATCGAGCAATCGTTAAAACAAGTACAAGAGACGCAGCGCCTTATTCATCCCGTATTGGATCGTCAGGTCATCAAGCAGATCATCTCAGATTGGACTGGAATACCGCTGAATGATATGGCAGGTAATGAAAAAGACCATATCTTGGGTTTGGCTGATACCTTGCAAGCCCGGGTCATCGGCCAAGATCATTCGGTGGCCGCTATCGTCAAGCGGATTCATACCGCAAAAGCCCGCTTAGATGATCCCAATCGTCCGCAAGGTGTGTTTATGCTCGTCGGGCCAAGTGGTGTAGGCAAGACCGAAACCGCGCTGGCGCTATCAGAGGTGCTGTACGGCGGTGAGCGTAACCTTATTACGATTAACCTGTCAGAGTATCAAGAAGCCCATAGCGTTGCTTCGTTAAAAGGCTCGCCTCCAGGTTATGTTGGCTATGGTGAAGGTGGTGTATTAACCGAAGCGATTCGCCGTCGTCCTTATAGCGTACTCTTACTTGATGAAGTAGAAAAAGCCCATCCAGACGTATTGGATTTGTTTTATCAGGTCTTTGATAAAGGGGTGATGGAAGACAGCGAAGGGCGTTTAATTGATTTCAAAAACACGCTTATTTTATTGACAAGTAATGTTGGTTCGTCTGCGATTATGCAGGCATGTATCAATACAGATCCGAGTGTTACTGACTTTAGCCTGCCAGACAGTGATAGCCTAAAACAAGTCATTAATCCGCATTTGTATAAAGCCTTTAAGCCCGCGTTTTTGGGTCGTTTAACGGTCATTCCTTATTATCCATTAACGGATGATGCGCTCGCAGAAATTATTCGCCTTAAGCTGGACAAAATCACTGGCCGTATTCATAACAATTATGATGTGCCTTGTGTCATTGATGATGAGGTGATTGAGCTGATTTTATCGCGTTGTCATGAGGTCGATTCTGGTGCACGTAACGCCGATGCGATTATCAGTCATACCTTGCTGCCGCAGATGGCGGGTCAGCTACTGGCTCATGATGACAGTCAAAGTGTGTTAAAGAAAATTACCGTATTCGTCGATGCGGACGATAATTTTGCCTACCGTCTGGATACTGATGCCGTTGTGGCGCTCAATCAAATGGCGCAACACAGCGAAGATGAAACTGAATATCAAGTTGAGGATCAAGTTAAAGAACCACCAAGAAAACCCCTTTCAGCTAAAAAGCCGACAGTGAAAAAAGTCGCCAGCAAAAAACCTACTAAAAAGGCTATTAAAGAGGAGTCATTATAATGAGTAACGATAACTCTTTAGTAAATAATATTGACACTCTTATTGCGCCGATTGAAGGCAGTCGTCATGGGGTCGGTGAAGACTTAATATTCGATCCACGTATTAATGCCATCGTTGCTGCTCGTCAAGAAGATGACCCATTACTGGCACAAGGCAATTGGGTCACTGAACTAAAAGTGGCTGACTGGGATTTTGTCAAAAACCAATGTGCCGATTTGCTCAGCCATACTAGTAAAGATATGAAGCTGGCACTTTGGTATGTCGATGCGTTGAGTCACACCGACCATTTAGCAGGTATTAGTCAGGGGTTAAGTCTGCTACAGACACTCAATGACGAGTATTGGCTCACTATGTATCCGCCGCTAGATGGTGAAGAAGACAGTATGGACATCAGAGCAGGGCTGTTGTCATGGTTCGTCAAAGCGCTATCCGATGATATTAAGCAGCTATCACTTTCTGATACAAAGACAGAAAAATATAACTACAATTACTATCTAACCGCGCGTGATCATGATAAGCAGCGTCAGCAAAATCCCGATAGCGAAACGTCCAATCAATTAACGCTAAGTGACTATAACCACGCCATCAAGACCAGTAGTGAGACTTGGCAACAAGCACTGATGAGTAATCTTAAAAAAGTTACTGAGCAGTGGCAGGCGCTGACTGATCAGTTAAATGATTTGATGGGCATGGATGCGCCAGTCTTCGCACCAGTCACGGATTTATTGGTTGCCCTGACCCAACATTTGCGACCGTTGATACCAGAATATTCTGATACTAGTAGTGTTTCTGCTCAAGAAAGCGTAGCCGATACTATGGACAGTATTGGTGAAAGTGCAATGTCTGATAGTAGTGGACAAGCTGCTAGCACAAAAAATATTAGCTCAACCAGTTTTAATCCTAGTAACCGAGATCATCAAAGCAATCGTCAGCAAGCGCTTAAACTATTAGGTCAAATTCAAGATTATTTTTCGACCAATGAGCCGCACAGCCCGGTGACGTTTTTACTCGGTCGGGCGATTGATTGGGCGGATATGCCGCTCGACCAATGGCTCACTCATATCATCAAAAACGAAGATCAGTTAGCGATACTCTCTGACATGATTGGAATCAAACCCAAACGTGATTCATCTGACGATGGCTATTAATTGAATCAACGACAAATGAATACTTAGTTAACGGGCAATCTGTGCACAAATTATAATCTTGCAATATTAAACTTTCCACCTTTGGACTGATAAAAAAGGGCTTACCATGGTATGGACTCAAACAAAGCGGCATGTGCAACTGAGTAGTGCCCATCTTGATATTGCTACCAGTCTCATTCAACAGGCTGACTTGATTGAAAGCTTACTTGGCATGCCTTTGCCCGACAGCGTTTGGAGTAAGCCCGCGCTTATGCCAGTGCCTACTTCCTACCCAAGCCCTTATCATCAAGATCAACGACAGCAGTCTTATCAGCAGCGCCAGCTCGCCCTCTATTGCGGCTACCGTATTAGCATTACTCTACTGCATCCACGGGCAGGACTGGATATAAAGCAATGGCTAGGGCAAAGTCTCTCGATACATTGGCATACGGGCGACACGCTACTGCCAAGCCAAACCCGTCACGGTATCATCACCGAAGTCGTTGCTCTCGGTAGTAACAGTGGTATGGCCGCCTACCGCATCATCTGTGAACCTAACTTAGGTCAATTACGCCTGAACAGTCATAATCGCCGTCATCATCATCTCAGTCTCAGTGAGCTAATTACCGATATTATCAGTCCATACGATATGAACGTTGAGATTGACGAGCGCCTCAGTGATGACAGCAACTATCATATTCAGCACAGCGTCCAATACAACCAAACCGATCTTGCTTATCTAACCCAATACCTTGCTCCCTATGGCATCACAGGCTATTACCGTCACGACATCGACAAGCACACTCTAATCTTACTACCTAGTGATGGAGAAGAATTGCGTCCTGATGTCAATGATATCCAAAGCATCCTCAGTCAAAACCCTGCCAACCTTGCTGATAGACAAGACCGCATCACTGCCATTCGTCCCCGTATTGCGCAGCATACTCAGCAAAGCGACTTACATCGTTATGACAGTCGCTTGATGAGTATCTATACTGGCAGTAGCAGTAGCGAGCAACCTATCGACTCATCAAACAGCACGCATCAGCGCTTTATGCACAGTCATAGCCGTTTTGATGATGACAGTCTCGATAAGCTCGCCACCCGCTACCAGCAGAACCAGCAGCAGCGTGCCAATCTAGGCAGCCTCACTGGTAATATCCGTCATCTGAGTTTGCCAAGTAGCCACTATATCGATGGCAACCCTTATTTAACCGATCCCATCAGTTTAGTGTCTATTCATCAGCACATTAATAATCATATTCCTACGGATTGGTTGGGGGCAGCACCCTTTGATCCTATTACCTTGCAGTCCAATACGAACCATGATAATGATGACGACAATGATAATAACGTCCATCATATCAGCGCCTGCTACCTGCCATTTCCGCACCATCACCATATTCCCTATGGGGAACAGCTGGACAAACTTGGACAACCGCATCCGAGCCTGACAGGTCTGATGAGTGCCAGTATTATTGATACAGACAGCAGCGCCATTACTCATGACCGTAACCATCGTGCCCATATTAGATATCACTGGCAGCAAGAAGAAGATGGGCAGGATAACAATAGTGACAGCGCGCATTGGATACCCATCGCCAGTCACCTCGTCGCTGACCACATGGGACAGACCCATCCTTTGCGTCATGGACAGCACGTCCTTATCGACTTCATCGGTGGCGACATTACTCATCCTATCATCATCGGTAGCACCCATAACGGCCAGGGTAATTCTGATGCTCAGCACAATAGTCTGACTAGCGATTCTGACCACATAGACGCCACTAGCCCCGCATGGTTTATCAATCAAAGCCATGCTCATCCTATAGACGGTATCAAAACTCAAAGCATCGATAGCAGTCGCAGCGGAGAGGCGACCAAAGACAGCCTCATTAATGGCTACAATCAGCTAATGTTTGATGCCCATCCTGACAGTCCGCAAATTAATGTCTATAGCAGCAGCTTCCAGTCTAGCCTGACCATTGGACATCTGTATCAGCAAACCGACCATACACGTGGTAAAGCTAGAGGACGCGGTATTAGCATCGAAACCCAAGCAGCTAGTACTATACAAGGCAGCAGCGGTATTCATATTAGCAGTCACAATATGAATAATGCATCGAATAGCCACATGGGTCATGACAGTCATAGCAAACTGCAAACTGCTGACCAGCACCAAAAAGCTTACGCTCAGCTAGCTGACATCCATCAGCCCGTGGGATTAGAAAGCAGCAGCAATAACAAGCAAAGCAGTAGTAAAGAAGATGCGCAAACACCTTTTGCCCAATTTAGCGAAGATACCAATGACTCAAGTTTAAGCGAGTCAGGACAATGGCAACAACCTAATCTACTGATCGACTCTCAGCGTCATCTCGCGATGCTAAGCGGACAACACAGTCAGCATACCAGCACCAAGAATACACATAGCCACGCGACAGACAATACTCATCATCACAGCCAGACGCAAATGAATCAGCTGGTGGCAGGAGACATTCACTACTATTCAAACAAAGCCCAAACCCATACCGCCGCTCATGGTGATGTGACTATACAAGCGCACCAAGCGCAAATGCGACTTGATAGTGAGCAAGTCCTACGTATTCATAGTCGAGACAGTATTGAGATTATCGCGCCTGATACGCTAACCCTAAAAGCGGCGGGCAGTGGCATCGAGATATCGGGTGGTAATGTGACGTTTATCACACCAAGTCAGGTGGGCTATAAGGCCAGTAAAGTGGATTGGGGTAGTGGGGGTGGAGCAGCTAACAACCTAATGATGAAACAGATGCAGTTTGAAGCTTGTGAGAAACTGTCAGAGCAAGCTGAGGACAATCATGCTGCTAGTACCGACTTATGATAAAAATGACTTTTACTCAAATCTCACACACAGATATAAAAGCATGACAGCATAATGAATATCCAACCAGAAAAACCATTGAGCGTAAGCTTACAGACGCAAACGCTTGACGCTAGGGTGCTCAGTACCTTTGATGTCATGATTGTTCATTATAGCCAGACAGAGCTGATCGGCGAGATTAATTCTACTTTCCCCGATGCTATACATTCATTACAGCAAGAGTTGCTTAGCTACCACATGATCGATAGTCCAGTCATAGTCACGCTAAGCCCAGATATCAGTAATATCCTAGAGGTGCATTTGCAGGAGTGTGAACTATTATCACGTAATCATGGGCTACTAACACTGATTGACTACACCCCAGCTGAGATAAGAGCGAACAAAACTAGAATTAGTGCTCAGGAGTATTTGCCAAATGAGCCTGAATGGCAACAATCGCCAGCTACTACTAATGATTTAAACCTATTCAAACTTGATACTAAGCAAGTCGCCCATACACTTAGTCTTAATCAAATCATCTACAAAGGTGGCAAGAAAAAACATCTACGCTATTTAGACGCGCAAGTACTGATTCACTTGTTACCGTTAAACCAACATAACTATATTGCCAATCGCTATGGCTATCCTAAGCGGCTTTGGCTCTCATTAAGTGATAACTGGCACAGCGTAGATAATATTCATCACTATATCCCTGACCATACGAATTATATCCAACATCAGTCAAGCTATTGTCCACTCACTCAGAACCAGTTAGATGACATTGGTATGCTCAATCGCTTCTTTGTGAAAAAGGGTGTTGGTGGTTGTGATTTGATATTGAATCAATATGAGACATTAATTAGTTGGTTAGACAAAGCAAATACTCAACTGACCGCCGCCACGCATCTTACCAACCCTGTAGATCGTATGACGATGATGAACCGATGGCTGTATGAGTGCTATGAGCAGTCAGGTCTAGTAGAAATAGATAATTAAAAGATAAGGAGTAAGGTCATGGCAGAGAGATGTGAGCAGTGTTTGGCTGATGGAATTGCGATATTGCCTCAACGATGGGGAGTAGAAGCCAACAATTTATTTAAGGAAGGTAGCTCTATCAATAGAGCGCGAAGACTACTAAGAGAAGGCTACATTTATATTCTTGATAACACTGGGGGATGGTATGGCTATGTTGTTACACAAAATCGTTATTTAAAGCAATTCGATGTGCAGAATACATTTAAAACCCCTGATTTACCAATTTCTGATTATACTTGTCATAGAGGTGATAACTGTTCAGCATTAAACAGCTTTATCCGTATTCCTAATCCAAATAATGATATAGAGACCCTATGGCTTGCTTATAGCCCTGTTAAATGGACAAAAGTAGTTATCGAAAGACATCAGAATAATGCCAATGGTGCTAAAACTAATAATATGATCAAAGTGTTACTAGCTGATGCTATCTTAGACAGTGAGGCGGGAAGTAGTGGGCATTGGGGATACGATACTAACCCTGCTTCCCCAAGTCAAGATGGGATATTTTCGTCAGAATACTATAGTGATCAAATCAATATTTTCACTAAAGATAACTATCAGCCATATAGAGGCTTAGAGCGAGAAGCACTGCGCAAAATATTTGCTGATCATGAAGAAAAAGATATTGAAGTAAATAAAATGGCGAATCGTGTTATAGAAGTTATCTTTGATGATCGTATAGGCGAATTGATTGATTTAAATGAGTTTTTAATTCAGCATGAAGAAGGTTTAGAAAAAAAATACTCTACAGATATAAAGCATAAATTGGATGTTGCTAATATTATCAATGGGTTAGAATATTCAATAAAATCTAGCGTTAAAGAAAGTTTCTTGTTAAATGACAATGAAAAAAGAATTAGCGGTTTACGTGAGAAAAAATTAGTATATTTTAGCCCAAGGGATAATTTTAGTAAATATGACTACAAATATGATAAAGATTTAGAACTTACTGCTAGTCTAACGTTGACAGCTGGCGAACGAAGTCAAATAATGATTGAAGCGGAAAAGCAGGCAAATAAAGTTTGGACAAAAGAGTATGAGAAGCTTTACAGAAAGCAACAAATGAATGAATTTTTAAATAGTGTGACTGTTAAAGAAATAGAGAAAAATTTTAAGGAAGTAGCAACATATATTCTTAGAGCTCATAATGAGCTCATTAAAAACGACAGTACTTTAAAAGATCAGATGCAGTATAACTTTGATACCAGTGATGTGGTTAGCGGTATGTCATATACCGAGACAGTTTTAGAATGCATAGGGGTTACGGTAAATGATTCTGAATCTATTAAACTATACGCTGATTTAATGACTAAAGACATTAATGATCAGCAAAGCTACCTACTCCGCGCTCTAGTTTTTAATTATCAAAATTGTATCGATGCAGTTACTACAGAAGGTAATAAGAATCTTAATTGGGAAAACTTAGATTTTGGCGCTTCTGGTATTGCGATGAGCAACGTACTCGAAGCGTCATGGTCCTCATTATTAGGAACCCGTGCTGGCAAACACACTGATGATATCTTAAAAAAATCAAAGATTATTCAACAATCTGTTGAACAATTAAGTGCGCCATTATTGAAAGTAATTAGTCAAGAAGCAAGTAGCATTACTATATCTCAAACTATGTATGCAATAGGGTTGCATTTTGATGCTCCGATCATGCAACTGAGATTTGCAGGGACTAAAAAACAAGCTATTGCAGGACTGACAGATGTACTACTCACGCAAACGAGTGTAAACTCAAAAACGAGCGCGCAAAAGTATGCTCGTCTAATGATGCACCAATTAAAAGTTTTAGATGGTGTAGATTTAAACGCTAATATAACTGGCACAACATTAGTGCTAGATACAAAAGAAGCAAATTCAGTCTTCAAAACTATAAGCAACAATCGTACACCTACACGAGCAGCGGCAATTGACCGTTTGCAAGCGCTAGAAACATCAGCTAAAAGTGGTCATATAGGCGCTTTGTCAGATCTCAAAACAGCTCAAGCACGTTTAAGGCGCTATCAGAATGCTGTCGATATTGCCTCAAATGAGTTCGTTAAGATAATAGAACCGCGAATAGCAGCAGATAGCATATCGAACAAACTAGCTACGGGTGGTACATTGGTGCAGGCTATAGCCTGTATGAGCTTGGCTGCTGGTATTTATAGTAGTTCTACAGAGCAAGGACTACAAAAAGCAATGGTATCTGAGAGCGGTGCAAAGCTTATTGCTGGTATCGGTTTTTTATATGGCGGAATATTAGATCAACGCGTTGCTATACAAGGTATAAAAGTTAAAAATCCAGCACTTTCAGCGGCCACAAAAGAGTCTCTTACTCAATCTATTAGTAAAAACGCTTGGTGGGCAAAAAGACTTAATATAGGCGCTGCTGTTATATTCTCTGGCTTTGATTTTTACCATGCCTATGATGAAGCTGCAAATAAAGGCAATGCAATAATGTCAGGACTATATTTTGTGTCTGGAGTTTCAGGTATTGGTGCAGTAGTAGCAGTCGGTTTAAAAGGCGGTGTAATACTATTCGGTGCTAGTATCAGCTGGACAGGTATAGGCGTGGTATTATTTGTTATTGCTATTGGTGTTGGATTTTTAATCGCTAGATTCACTTTGTCACCGCTTCAAGAATGGATACAGAACAGTATTTGGGGCAGCGATAGCCTACGGTTATCTCATGCAGCAGATATAGCAGCGTATAAAGCAGCCATTGAAAGTATAGCAGCAACATCCGATGATAATGATCAATCAACCAGCAGTGGCTCAGATACTAGCAATAGCTCTGTGAATTCAACAAACAATCAAAAAGCTACATCTAACTCTAGTACTGATATACCTGATTATCAATATTTTGAAGCTGACAAGCCACTTGACTATAAAGATATTGAGTATGAACCTGTTGAGTATAGTCCTGAAGTAAAGCAAGAGCTTGATATGGCGAGACAACGACTTGATAGAGACAATGCCAATGCCGAACCTTTAGATATGAACGATTTTTATAAGCCTACTATAGATTATGACCCAGTAGACTTTGATGATTATGATTACCAAATCACAGGTACTTCACCAATACAACAATCTAAAGAAGCATTTAGCATAGATTTCAAAAAAGGTGACCGAACTGAACTTGTCATGAAACAAAACAAATCCCTGCCAATTAATGATCAAAAAGCAGAAGAAAAAGCTCGAAGACTAAAAAAATTACGACGTCAATTAGACGCGTTAGAAAAAAATAAAAACTAATAGTTATTTTAGTTTTCATCATGCTTTGATTATAACCTTTATAAATGTAACTACATGATTGATAAGTTGAGACTATATTATGTTTATTGATCTAACAGGTCGCTCGAAAAATAAAACTTATAATACTATAGGCCAACCCTATAAAGAAGAGTATAAGGTATATCCATTATATCAAGATAAGCGCTATGGACTACCACTGCGACCACAGCGAACAGTAGTGCAGTTTAACAGTACTTATATGGAGCTAGTTGATCGATGGGAGTCTGAACGTGGTGAAATAACACACATCCAAGGTGCTGCATTTTTATTAGGAACTTTTGGGTGTGCCGTAGGACTTTCCATTACTTATTTAGTATACTCAGATGATGGATTAAGTATTGCTTTTTTAGGCATCCTTATTACTACAGTAATCTGTTTTGGAATACTCTGGTTTGTTATTCGACTTCTCAGCCGCGAGCTATTTACCTATACCTATTTTCCTGTTCGCTTTAATCGCAAAAACGGTAAAGTCTATGTTATTGGTGCGAATAAACAAGTGGAAACCTACGACTGGAATAAACTAAAAATTCATATGCAGAATGATATCAACACTCCTTGGGATATTCGCTGCTGTGATGTAGATGACAGCGGCATTATTCAGCGCACCTTTAGTCTACCTTTTATACATACCAGCCCAAACGAGTTTTTAAAACATCATTTTGATTTTGTAAACGCCTATATGAACAGCAAGACCAATAAAGACATCAAGCATGTAGCGGATAGTATCAGACATGTCTTTCCTATTCATAAGCGTAAAGAAACTGTTAAAGAGAGCATTGAGCGTAGTCGCTTTGAATTTTATAACAGATGGGAGGATATGGAGTATCCTGAAACTAGTCTCGATATTGATCTGCATTACATAGCTGCAACACCTTTTTGGTTATTAAAACTACTGGGACGTCGCCTAGCCGTATTAACATCAACCACCCCGCACTTTCCTTTTGAGATAGAAGCCGAGTGTGACATAGACCCCAAGGACAAGTTTGACTTAAATAAAAACCCGCCCAATCCGCCAAGGCGAGAGTACAGCTTACTAGAAAAAGCGGGTATTGGCGTGCTACTTATCGTTGGTTCTATCATTGGCTTGTCTGTCTTTGCCTTGTTTATCGATATCATGGGCGCAGCAAGACCGCATGGTGATTATCCGAGCTTCTTTAAGATGCTGTGGGATTGGCTATTGTTTCGGTGGATTTAATTACATTAGCCTTTGCCATTCAATAGCAACTTTGACTCAAATAGGTAGAAACAGCATAAATGTTTATTGATCTAACGGGACGTTCAAAGAACAAAACCTATAACACTATAGGTCAGCCTTATAAAAAAGAGTATGAAGCCTACCGCTTATATCAGCAACAGAATTACGGATTACCACTACGTCCACAGCGTACGGTAGTACAGTTCAACTGTAGTGGCATAATAAAATTGGACAGCTGCTAAGAGGTTATACTAACCTAAAGAGGAAAACAGTATGACCAACAAGCGCAATCAATATACCCGAGAATTCAAATTAGAAGCCATCAGCTTAGTCGTTGAACACAAACGTAAAATACCCGATGTGGCAAGCTCACTGGGCGTTGGCAAATCCACCTTGCAGAAATGGCTGACTCAGTACCGTCAAGAAATAAATGGCGAAGCACCTAAAGTCGGCAACGCCTTAACAGATGAGCAGCGAGAGCTCCAAGAACTGCGTAAACAGGTTAAACGGCTGACTATGGAGCGCGATATACTAAAAAAGGCTTCTGCTCTGCTGGCCTTGGACAGCCTGAACGGCTATCGTTAATCAGTCAGCTTGCAGAGCAAGACAGACGGATAAGTAAAAGCCTTCTGTGCAAGCTGTTTGGCGTGATGAAGAGCAGTTACTACTATGGACTAAAGCCGCCGCCCATCTGCTTGGAAATCGTCAAGTACAAGGCACTAATTCGTCAAATATTTAACGATTCAAAGCACTCAATCAGATTCCCCTGATAGCGTATTGACCGCTAAAGCACTACAAATGGCGTATCAGACGCGCTTAAAGCCAAGTGGCGTGTTGTTTCACTCTGATCAAGGCACTCATTACACCAGTAAGATATTCGCTGAATCCGTGGTCAGTTGTAATGGCATGACGCAAAGTATGAGCCGTCGCGGAAATTGTTGGGACAATGCCCCAACAGAACGATTCTTTAGAAGCTTTAAGACAGAATGGATGCCAAAGGGCGGTTATGAGGATATTACTGAAGCTAAGATCGCCATCAGTAATTATATTTGGGGCTATTATCAAACCGTGAGACCGCATACTTTCAATAATTATTTAACACCAGCTGAAAAAGAGAAACGCTATTTTAATAAAAACCTCTTATCAGCTGTCCTAAATTAGTTGACCACTACAATCTTTCTCTTGGTACTACAGGCAATGAAGGGATTGCTGTATTGGGGACAGGTGAAAGATATGGTAGTAGTTTTCCTAGCCTATGGAGCGTTTCACAAACTAGTAACTATAAGTGGGTTGTTCAATACGGAGATCCGCCTAGCAACGCATACACGTGTATCGGAGGATTGTACCCTCTAATTGTTAACAACTTAAAATATGGCGAAAACAATCAATACAGTCGTCAACTTGTTAATTCTGTTCCGGGAGGTGAGCCATTAGCACGTCATAAGCAGTTCCTTACGCAAAGAAGTTCTGCTAGATTTGCAGCATTAAATATCGCAAAAAATAAAGGTAAGGCAGGATTTGGAATACTGTTGGACGGTAGTGTTGTAGTGATTGTTGAACAGGATGATGCAGCTAAATTAACATATTATGAGTTTCGAGACTTGTTTGTAGAACGTAACTGTATTCATGCAATGGGATGTGAGGGTAGTGACTCGGTTTTTTTATACTATGACAACACTTGGGAAGTAAGCGCTAGTTTCATAAAAAATAATACTCAAACCTCTGGACTAGGATTTAGAATTGATGGATAGCTATAAAAAAAATAAGCTTAAAATTGTGTTTTTTATTATATTACTTTCTATGTGTATCGTATTGAATATTACCTATGTTTCAGTTTTCTTATTAGAATCTAAATATAGTTTTATTTGGTTATGGGCTTCTAAGTCGTCAGCAAAAGTTTATCAGTTATATTATATAGCTTTTATATTTAACTGTTTAATTTGTATCATTTCTTTGTCAATTCCAGTTCTTCTATCTAAAATCTTAAAAAAAATTATTTTAAGGCTTTTTTGGTTTCTTATCATACCGATTTTAATTTTAATTATAAGAGCATTTGTAGGATTTATAGTTTTTGATCTAGAACTATATCCATTTGAACCATCAAGTTATGTAGAGCAAACTGATATATCGTCTGAATATTATAGCAAGATGTATTGTAATTATTGGAGTTTCGGTGTAGATAGTAGTTATTCAAATCCAGAGTTATGCGGTAGGCCGAATTAAAAATATAAAAATGAACAACTACATCATAAGACCCCAAGAAATCTATCTACTAGAACGCTACAGCTCACCCGTCTACTTTAAAGAGATGCGTGATGCCTTTGCAACTATGTTAGAAGCTGCTGAATACGCGTTAGAGCTATTTGTCAACGATTTACCCTTTGATTACCGTACGCGCCCCTTAAACCAACAACCTGATATCGTTTGGGGTGAGCGGGTATTACCGAATTTACGTGATACTTTAGATAGTCTCAATGTTGGCTATCAAGAGCTGTTAAAAGGGGATCTAGCGGCAATAAGATATGGCGGTAATGTTAAGAGCGACTTCCGCGCTATTAACGTGGATTATGATATCGATTGGATGCCTGAGCAGCAACAACTTGATTATGAAAAATGGCGGAGAGAGGCAAGCACGCGCGCTTTTAACTTAGAAATAACCAGTTATTTTGGCTGGAAAATTGGTAGTTTAATTGAACGATATACTGCCGAATCAAGAGGACCCCTTAACCCACCCGAATCGTGGCCTATTTATCGTCTCAATCCTCAATATAGCGTTGAGTTAGATGAAGTTGTCCCTGTTGCAGGTATTTATGTACCTAGTAGAGCAGATGCCAGTGCTCAAGTGTTATTGGATGGCATGTTAGCAAATGAAGCTTACGTCGGTTATGATCCTGAAACCATGCAAGCTGTCGGTGATGCACCAGTCACTTGGATGCTCGTTGAGCGTATCGCGGATAGTGGTGGCGGTAGCCATAATGTCGCACCAAAACGCTTACGCTGCGAGTCAGGTAAACCCTGTCCACAGACGGGTCACTGGTGGTCACCATCCAGTCAGGATGTTAAACACTTTAAAGCAGGTGACATCATGCCAAAGATGAAGCGGCTTGAATGGCAAACCATTTGGTATTTTAACGAGACCAATCAGTTGGATGATTAAGATAGATAACCTATGCCTTATCAGTTACTAATAACAAATGAACTTTACATATGGTAAATCATTCAATTCCAAAGACCTTATTTAAAATGTGGTTGTGTGTGTCCCTACTATTTACGATAGGAGTTAGTCAGTCGCAACTTGCTATGGCAGCTGACACTTCTTATGCTGATAATACGTCCAAGACCGCAGAAGAGTTGAGATTAGAGTATCTCGAAGCGCTTGAAGAAGAGCAGAACAAGCTATATTTTGAAAACTTTGCAACCAATCCTGATGATATTCCGATCAGTGAGTATGAAGGAGGGACAGATCGATACTTTGGCGATTTAATATTAGAAGGTGATGAGCTTATATTAAAAGTTTCAGGTGGTAAGCTACTTATTATTACTAGAAACGAGCGTCAAGAGCAGCTCAGGCAGCAGTTAATGAAGTTTGTATCAGAGCATAGCGATGTGTCAGTCAAAGTTGGTATACAAGGTCTGATAAATATCAACAATGATCCAACGACAGAGGACTTGAATGAATTGGTTCTTGTGAATTACAACGGCTTAGAAGCCAATGCCACTCATAATATTTTTAAGATGCTTAGCACAATTAATGATCAGGAATGAGGTTTGTACTTGATAAGAGTCTGCTCAAACTGCCACGACATTAAGGACAACTAAAAATGAGTGCATATCTTGTAGACATGGAAGGGCGGTTTCGACTGACAAAGAAACCGCCATTTTTGACCCCAGGTTATCAAGCGGTAGGGCAGAAGCTTGCAGACGTTAAAGGCATCCATGAGACAGTGCCTTTGGATAAATATAAAAACTATGATGTGCCATTGCACCCTCAACAAACGGTGGTACAGTTTAACTCGACTTATCTTGAGACTACAGGGCGCAATGAAAGACGACGTGGTGATGCGGTAGGATGGGGATTATGTTTAGGGTTTGTGGGGCTATCTGTGAGTAATGGTATCCTCTATCTGATTGTAAAATCCACAACAGATTTTGATATTGTATCTCTCAGTATTGGTCTTATTCTCGCTTTTTCTATGACCTTATTCTTTGTTCCATTAATCAATGTGCTCTCAACCGAGTTATTTACCACACGGCATTCTCCTATCCGCTTCAACCGTAAAACCCGTAAGGTCTACGTTCGTCAGTATAATCGCAAAGTAGAAGTATATAACTGGGATGACTTAACCTTTTTTATTGCTTATATCAATGAAGATAAAGACATCAGAGCGGTGACATTTGATAAAGACGGCGAAACCATTACCGGTATGTTTGCACTTGCCTTTCAAGATGAAGTTTTTGATAAAAGTTTAATCAGTTATTTTGAGTTTATCCGTCGTTATATGGAAGGCGATGACCAGCAACTAAAAGAAGTCAAAGAAGCAATACGTTACATCTACCCTATACATGAAAAGCGTGAAACCCCACTGATGTCATTTAAGCGTTTGATACTCAATGAGGTGCATCATGATCATGAGAACATGGAGTATCCAGAACGGACTTTTGAGTTTCATCCTGTGACCTTAGTGGTTCTACCTTTATTAGCACTGCGCTATGTAGGGCGTGTAATCTCCATGCTGACCAGCTACCGCCATCAGTTTAGCAAAGCTATTGAAGCGGAATGTCAGATTGATCCCAATGACCCTTATGATTTAAACAAACATTTACCAGAGGGCAACCTTGAACAGAATAACCAGCCTATTTGGAAGACCATTGTTTACAGTGTAGGTATTATTATTGCTACTATTATCATGCTGTTTATCGGTGCATTTATTATAGACATGATAGGCGCGGCAAGACCACATGGTGACTATCCGAGCATGGTCGATAAACTCTGGTATGTGATTGGTTTGGGGTGGTTGTCTTAATAAATCATTGGCTACCTTTTTATTACTGTATGTGATTGCTTAGATAAAAGTAATTAGGGATAATAACATGCAACTACGCGACGACTTCGCTAAACATATTAGTGAACTTAATGAACCGCTTGAACGTCCATACACTCAGCCTATAGGAAATACGCTACTTAACGATCATAAAAGTGATATCGGTTATCTTAATAGAGAAATTCATAATATAAATCCAGACTACCTTACCTTTTTCCCCGCCTACTTTTGGTATTTTTATTTTGCTATTGGATGGGTTTATTTTTCTGTTTTTTTTTTCGTAATTAGTTTAATCGCAGACATATCTTATTTTTATTTAGACGATTGGTCTATTTTAAATGTGTTTATTACACTCTTCATGTTTATACCATCATGTACACCTTTAATATTGCTCCTCTATCAATTCATTATCAAGAAACCGTTTCGCACCCAATATTACTTCTTAAAACAGCAGCAAAAGATAGCCTACTACTACCGTCCGCTATGGAAAATCAGACAGCCCTACGAGCTAAAAATAGTAGACTACAAAGACATCCATCCAGACCTGCATCAAGACAAAGGCAATCGGGCATATACACCGCTTAATTTATACGTTGCCGACGCCGAGACCGGAGATATCACCCATCATCTAAAATTGGAAGACTATAACGTGAATCCAAGAGTGCAATGGGCCTTTATCCGCACCTACATGGAAAGTCCAAGTGAAGCGCTACCGATAGATTCAAAGCTATGTCAGGCTTATCCTACTGATACCAGCAAATCATTATTTGCTTGTAGCGACATTATCTATCGAAGAGAGGGTTCTATAAACACGAAACATAGTGGGGAAACCGTTATGGGCATGCTAGCTATAGGTTCAGTATATGCTTTAGGTAACTTGTTTCATGGCAGTCATTATCAATGTGTCAAAAGGGCGATTCTACATCCTGATGTAAAGAAGCTACTGACATGGGATGGTAAAGACAATCCTTATCCGATACAGCCAATCACTACTGAAGCACAGAGGGCATTTCAAGGTAAGAATTGGCAAGTCAATTTTAGATGGATAGTAGCGATATTAATTAACATAAGTTTGTTTTCGTGGGCAGTGGTGGCTTATAATAGTTAGTTAACATTGCTCGCTAATCACATATCGTTTAACTATGATCTTACCCATTCCTCCCATACCTCCTGTCGGTAAAATACTCAGTCGCCCCTATGAGGGCGGTATTCCTAATTTTAAAGAAAAAAATGCCAGTATTAAGAGATTAAGTTCGCTTATTCATGAGTTAAACCCAGACTATCTACTGTTTCATCCAGTGATTAATTCTATTCAAAATTTATGGCTTTTAGCCTCCTATGGGGCGGCATGGTTGTTTGGACAAAGTCTATTTATATTGTTGTTTGTGTCGTTTAAATACTTAATAATTGAAGAATTCGAACTGATAGTCTTATTTCCAATTGGCATGATTATTCTGTTTTTAATATTAATTGGCTTTGCTCCTTTATTAACATTTAAGCAGCTTGTCGTTAAAAAATCTCGATATAATAAAGTCTTATTGCTAAAGCAGACTCAACAAATTGCTTATTACGAACACAATCGCAAGCAAGCATCTATCTTTCACCTAATCAATTACAAAGATATCACTGCCTCAGTGAGACGTAATGAAGGCTTAGTTTATGAAGTTCTTAATTTGCACGTTATCGATGAGTCAACAAGAGAACCAAGCTTATCTATTAACTTTGAAGACATGCGACTCAACCCCTACGATCAATGGGCATTCATTCGCACTTATATGGAGCGTCCCGCAGAGGAACTACCGCTTGATCCAAGATATGCCCATGCCTGTCCAACTGATATGAGTCAATCATTATTTGCCTGCGCTGATATTGCTCAAGCTTCCAAAGATTATTATCTTAAAAATCCCACGCATGAGTTTCGTCTTGGTGATTGGGCTAGATGCTGCATAATCAGCTATTTAGATCTAGCCGAAGGCAATATCTATCAATCAAGCGCCAATCCTGCCCTGCATCCGGAAGTTCAGCGTCGGCTCATGTGGGATGGGCAAAACAATCCGTATAACATTCTGCCTGTCACCGCAGAGCGCCAAGCAGCTTTTGCAAACCAAAATCAAGCCGTTAAGCGGAAATGGTATTCAGGAATGGCTATTAATGCGACTTGGTTTATTGGCTCTATATTGTATGTGATGCTGGTGATTGCTTAGATGAAAACTGATTAGCCAACGTCGATTAGACAGTACGAGAATCAATAAAAAATGAATAACTACATCATACGACCGCAAGAGATTTACCTACTAGAGCGCTACAGTTCACCCGCTTACTTTAAAGAGATGCGCGATGCCTTTGCGAATATGTTAGAAGCTGCTGAATACGCATTAGAACTGTTTGTCAACGATTTACCCTTTGATTACCGTACGCGTCCCATCAATAGACAACTTGATATTGTCTGGGGCGAACGGGTATTACCGAATTTACGTGATACTTTAGATAGTCTTAATATTGGCTATCAAGAGCTGTTAAATGGCGACTTAGCAGCTAAAGGCATTGAATGGCACAATAGTGCCCAAAAAATAGCGAATGGAAGTATGGGTGTCGTGTCTGTTTTTATCGCATATTTTCAGTTCCATGCAGTGATTGCTAGTGTGCCAGCCCTTGCCAGATTGAAATATGCAGGTGACCCACTACGGCTAACGCAAGAGCAGTTGGGAACAGTCAGCTCAGGGCTTGCACTGGTGACTGCTAGTATGGATGTGACCGCTTCAGGAGCTAGCGTACTAGGCAAGACCAGCTTTGCAAACAAGCTGGTCTACCGAGCAGGATGGATAGGAGTTGTTGGCGCGACGTTTGAGGTAGGCAGTTTAGCGATTTATGGCTATCGTAAGTTTAATGATGGTAATAGAGTTTCAACTGGTTTAACGGGGCTTGCTGCTTTCTCGATAAGTGCTTCAGCTTATGCTGGATTAAACCTAGGGTTGCTAGCGATAGCCTCGCCAACTGCGCTGCCCGCACTACCACTATTAGCAATCATGTTTGTTGGCATGACGCTAAGTTATGTCTTTCAGCGCTTGGCTTACAAGTATGATGATAAAAAAAATACATTAATGGAGTATTGGCTAGATAACAGCGTGTTTGGTCATAAAGCCATGAAGACAAAAGACTATTATCTGATAAATCCGTTTCAGTCAAAGTTGCCTTTCAATAGTTTGGAGCAAGATGTTAGCGGTTTTATCACGGCTTGCACCTTATTCTTAGCCAATAATCGTTTGCAGACCTTTCAAGGTAGAATGCCTGTAGAGCACACGATTAACTCAAACAGTGAGATCAGGCTACCGCCAGTCTTGGGCAGTGTAAGCGAGCATCTGACCTTATTTGAAAGTAATGTTCATATTGGCAATTGGGACAAAGCAAGTCAACTGACTATAGAAGTAGTCGCTTATAAAGGCGGTAGCGAACAAAGCCTATATAAAGCGACATTCTATAACTCCGCCACTGGCAAACCCTCTGCTAGTAATATCACATCACTGGCTATTGAGAAACTGCTACCTATAGTGACAAAAGGGGAGGCAGACGATCAGTTTGTTATTAGAACGCAGTTATTAAAGTTTGAACCGCAGAATATCAATAACGCAAAAGTGATTGTGACCTATACGCCCGATACCAGTCGCAATCCGCCATACCCTCTAAAAGACGTAAGCTATTTGGATAATAATAGCTACTAAAGAAAGGTTGCAAAAAAAATAATGATTTACAATCCTCCTAACAATACCCATCCCATCGAAAAGCTACTAAGTAAACCTTGGGAAGGGAGCATACCTGCGTATCGAGAAAAAAAAGCCAGCGTAGAGAAGCTGAGCCGTGATATGCATGAGGTAAACCCAGACTACCTACTGTTTCACCCCATTATTAACTCATATCAATTGGTTGGTTTTTTAATGACCTATTGCTTTAGTTGGTTATTTGGGCAAATATTATTTATTTCAGTTGTTATTTTTTATGATATTTTATTTAATAAGAGTATGGATTTTTTATTTTTTTTGGGAATGATTATGCAAGTACTTCTCATTCTAACATTCGGATTATTACCGTATATAGCATATAGACAGTTTAAAAATAAAAAATCCTACTATAATAAAATTGTATTGTTAAAGCAGACCCAGCAAGTTGCCTATTATGAGCATAATCGTAAGCAAGCGCCTGTTTTTCATTTAATTAATTATAAAGATATTGTCGCCTCAGTCAGACGTAACAACGGCGTCGTTTTTGAAGCCTTGAACCTGCATGTGATTGATCCTAAAACCAACCAAGCCATTCAAAATATCAACCTTGAAGACATGCAACTCAGCCCTTATGACCAGTGGACGTTTATCCGTACCTATATGGAACGTCCCGCAGACGAGCTACCGCTTGATCCACGATATGCCCACGCGTGTCCAACAGATATCAGCACATCGCTACTCGCCTGTGCCGATATTGCTCAAGAGAAGAAAAACAAAGGCTTAACAGGACTACGCCATGAAGTCACTATCATGGGCTGGCTACGCGCCTGTACAGTTAGCTTTTTAGACCTTGCCGAAGGCAACATCTATCAATCCAGTGCCAATCCTGCACTACATCCGGAAGTTCAGCGACGGCTTATGTGGGATGGTCAAAACAACCCATATAACATCTTGCCTGTCACAGCAGAGCGCCAAGCAGCTTTTGCAAACCAAAATCAAGCCGTTAAGCGGAAATGGTATTCAGGAATTGCGATCAATGCGATATGGTTTATTGGGTCGATATTGTATGTGATGCTGGTGATTGCTTAGGATGATTGACTAATAATCTATAGCTTTCAGCGTTTAGCTTATAAGTATGATAATAAACGAAACGTATTAATAGAGTATTGGCTAGACAACAGCGTGTTTGGTCATAAAGCTATGCGAGGACAAGACTACTACCTGATAAACCCGTTTCAGACACAGCCCGCTTTTAACAGTTTAGCAGATGACATTAGTGGCTTTATCACTGCGAGCACCTTATTCTTAGCCAATAATCGTTTGCAAACCTTTCAAGGTAGAATGCCTGTAGAGCATAAAGTTGACTCAACCAGTGAAATAAGGCTACCGCCAGTATTCGGCAGTGTGCGAGAGCATCTGACCTTATTTGAAAGTCAGGTTCACATTGGCAATTGGGACAAAGCAAGCCAGTTGACGATAGAAGTCGTCGCTGACAAAAATGGCAGAGCACAAAACCTATATAAAGCGACATTCTATAACTCTACCAGCGATGAACCCGTTGCTAGTAATATTACGTCATTAGCCATTGAGAAATTAATACCGATAGTGACAAAAAAAGTGACTGAAAAAGAGTCGGAATCTCAATTTACCATTGATACACAGTTACTAAAGTTTGAACCCCATAATATTAGCAAGGCAAAAGTGATCGTTACTTATACGCCTGATAGTAGCCGCAATCCGTCATACCCCTTAAAAAACGTAAGCTATCTAGATAATAATAAATATTAAAAAATCTGATGAAACAATACATTTGAGTTGAATGCTACTATGATCTTACCTGTTCCTCCTATACCTCCTGTCGGTAAAATACTCAGTCGCCCTTATGAAGGAGAGATTGGTAATTTCCAAGAAAAAAAAGCCAGTATTGATAGAATAAGTACACTTATTCATGAGGTGAATCCAGACTATCTGCTATTTCATCCTATTATTAACTCTATTCAAAACTTAGTTTTATTGGCATCTTATGCCTCACTATGGTTGCTTGGACAGTTTTTTTTCTTAATTTACGCTATGTTCAATTCAGTAATAAAGGAAGGAGTATTAATCTACTATCTTTATGCGATTATATGTCTAATATTTATCCTCATTAGTTTTTTCACTGCTCCTTTTCTAACTTTAAAACAACTTAAAACTAAAAAATCTCGATACCACAAAATCTTACTACTAAAAAATACCCAGCAGATTGCTTACTACGAGCATAACCGTAAGCAAGCCCCTATCTTTCATCTGATTAAT
Source organism: Psychrobacter sp. PG1 (assembly GCF_014897815.1). Lineage (GTDB taxonomy): Bacteria > Pseudomonadota > Gammaproteobacteria > Pseudomonadales > Moraxellaceae > Psychrobacter. Next base: position 219,139 of record NZ_JABUZG010000084.1, on the reverse strand, counting down.
TATAAATACATCACAGCCTCCGTAAGACGCAATGAAGGTTTGGTGTATGAAGTACTGAATCTGCATGTCATCGATGAGTCAACAAGAGAACCAAGCTTATCTATTAACTTTGAAGACATGCAACTAAACCCTTACGACCAGTGGGCGTTTATTCGCACCTATATGGAACGTCCCGCTGAAGAGCTACCGCTTGATCCCCGATATGCTCATGCTTGTCCGACAGACATCAGTACCTTACTCTTTGCCTGTGCTGATATTGCTCAAGAGAAGAAAAACAAAGGCTTAACAGGACTACGCCACGAGGTGACTTTTATGGGTTGGTTGCGCGCTTGTACGGTTAGCTACTTAGATTTAGCCGAGGGTAATATATACCAGTCGAGCGCTAATCCTGCTCTACATCCGGAAGTGCAACGTCGGCTCATGTGGGATGGGCAAAACAACCCATATAATATTCTGCCTGTCACCGCAGAGCGCCAAGCAGCTTTTGCAAACCAAAATCAAGCCGTTAAGCGGAAATGGTATTCAGGAATGGCTATTAATGCGACTTGGTTTATTGGCTCTATATTGTATGTGATGCTGGTGATTGCTTAGATGAAAACTGATTAGCCAACGTCGATTAGACAGTACGAGAATCAATAAAAAATGAATAACTACATCATAAGACCGCAAGAGATTTACTTATTAGAGCGCTATAGCTCACCTGCTTACTTTAAAGAGATGCGCGATGCCTTTGCGAATATGTTAGAAGCTGCTGAATACGCATTAGAACTGTTCGTCAATGATTTGCCCTTTGATTACCGAACGCGTCCTATTAACAGACAACCTGATATCGTCTGGGGCGAGCGGGTATTGCCAAACCTGCGTGATACTCTAGACAGCTTAAATGTTGGCTATCAAGAGCTGTTAAATGGCGATTTAATAGCAATAAGATATGGTGGTAATGTTGAGAGTGATTTTCGCGCTATCAGTATGGATTATGATACCGACTGGATGCCAGAGCAGCAACAGCTGAATTATGAGAAATGGGAAAGAGAGGCAAGCTTATGCGCTTTTAACATGGGAATAACCAGTTATTTTGGTTGGTGTTTATACGACTTAATAGAAAATTATAGCATTGAATCAAGAGGAGCGCTCAATGCGCCTGAATCATGGCCTATCTATAGTCTCAACCAACAATATAGCGTTAAGGTAGATGAAGTCGTCCCTGTCGCTGGCATTTATGTACCAAATCGAGCAGATGCCAGTGCTCAAGTGCTATTGGATGGCATGTTAGCAAATGAAGCTAATGTCGGTTATGACCCTGATACGACACACGCTGTCGGTAGAGCTCCTGTTACTTGGATGCTCGTTGAGCGTATCGCGGATAGTGGTGGTGGCAGTAGTGTAGTACTGGAATCTTCACGTTGTGAGGCAAATCAGCCTTGTCCGCAGACAGGATATTGGTGGTCACCTGCCAGTCAGGAGTTGCAACATTTTCAAGCAGAAGACATCATGCCAGACATGACTAAAGGAAGGTGGGAAACCATTTGGTATTTTAACGCAACCAACCCGATGACTATTCAACCTACCACGAGTTATATAAAAAGGAAAAGAGCCAGGCGACACAATGGAAATGCGTATTTAAATAGCTCTGTTAAACATGCCTTTTTCACTATGATCATCGTAGATATATCGATTCTGCTGTTTGTTGAACAAACTCGCGGTCCTTTAATCTATGAGCAATTATTAAAGGCTATCTTTATGCAGGCACTGTGTTTATTTATGCTCACGGATTCCAAATTAATGCTTGCGCTGGCTAGTGTCACCAATAGGCCGTTAAGTACTATGAAAGTGGCTGCTTTTTTTATCATGTTAGGATCGTTCTATCTATTTTTTATTACGACACAAGGTTTGCCTTTTCAGAATGGGATAATAGGATGTGGCTAACTATTGATTATATACAATTGATATAGCTTATTACCCTAAACGTGAGAAGGACGTTTAACAGTAAAGCTAGCAGTTGATTACTAGCAAATTGTCTAAATAGTGGAAAAAAATTAGTTTAATAAGAGAAAATGCACAATAAGAAAAAGGCTTCCAATTGCTTGGAAGCCTTTTAATATAATGGTACCCGGATCCGGAACGATAGTATGATATTAAGTATTTGATATATAAGGATAAATATTTAGAAAAATAATCCGGTACACTTGTGAGTATACTTAAGGTTAGTTTTTCAGTTTTATAGTAATTTCGTAACAGAGATCTGATAGCTCTACTATCAGTACTGAGCTACTAACTACTAGTTGGTTTGTTTATGTTCTTCCAACTTTTTGCCTTATAACCCTAGCGTTTATCAAAAAAGGATCGTTATCATATATTTTATCATCAATGTTGTGAAGATTCTCAACTGAAGCTGAAATATCTTCAGTGGCATGTGAGCTAGTCACAGGCTGTACAGTTTCAATTGTAGAGATGTCTATAGGTGTACCAATGTTTTTGCTTGGAGTGATAGCAATAATGAGTTCATCTGTTAATTTGCCAGTAGCACTATTATCAGCGTCTTCTAAGTTTTTACATCGATTATCGAAATCCTTTGGTTTAGCATTTTTAACTTGCTCGTCATTCTTAATGCATTCATCAATATCAGCATATTCAACACACTTGCGGTTTTCACTTTCAATGCCTGCTATTGGTTCTAGTATATTAGTGCCAGGAACATCCTCTGTAATCTCCTCGCTATCACTATGTACCAATATAGTCTCAGAGCTAGCCTGTTTAGCCTTCAGGCTTTGCTGCGTTTCAAATGAGTCATCGTAGCGTTTTCCATAGTTACCCGCTATATAGGCAGCGGCAGCGCTAGTAGTTTTAGATACTTCTAAGAAAGAGGCTTGATCATAGCTTTCTACGATATCATTAAGCATTTGTACTTGTGTTCTACCTTGTTTCTTAGCAATTAGCTTTAGAGCTTTTTTATTTTTACCAGTAAGCTCCAAGCCTTTTTCTTTTATCTTTTTATCACGAATACGACTCGCCTTCGAGCTACAAACATCCTTCATTTTTTTTACAAATATGCTTCTGCTATATATTTTGTACTCTTTTCCCGTAATATCTTCACTATCAAAACGGGAGTTGTCAAACGTCCAATAATCCAGTGAGGCTAGTATATGATCACGCCTACTATCTGTGTCCGATTCTTCTATCATAATTTTGTCGGCATAGATTAAAGCTTGATTAAGACTAGGCACTAATAGAGCTAACTTAGGATAGCTACCGGGCTTCTTGTTTAATTCATTTACGTATATATTATTTAGATCGTGAGCTTTTTGCATGTATATATACAAATGATTAACTTGAATGTCGTTACAACTATCCAGCCATTTCGTTTCACTTAATTTGATTCTACTGCGATTATAAGCTTGTTGTAGAAATTCTAAAGATTGTCTTTTTCGCAGCACTAAAGAGTCGTTATAAGCATCAAAATTCGAATCAATTATGCCTCCTATCAACTGTAAATTTGTATTGAAAATTAGGTTATGGGCAAAAATAGCAATGTCTGATTTTGTTCTTATATAGTCGTTTAAGATACCATGTTTTCTCAAAACCATATTAATCCACAAGGTTGTTCTATCATCTTCATAAAACCATTTGACGTAAGACAGAGGTATGCTTTGGTCAGCACTCACCTGTAAAATTCCATCCAAAAACTTCGGGCTACAATTTTTCCTTTTCAGAATATTAATTAGCTTAGATTTGACGTGAGTATCGTCTTTTAGAATATCTTGTAGGGAGAGTTCGCCTAAAGATCTTAACTCAAATAAGCACCAATAAGCGCTATATGCACTAAGATAATTCACCTTCTTTTCAATGTATCTTGCATTCCGTTCAGTCAAATTCAAAGGACTGGTTTCAAATCGAAATTCATCTTTGCTCATTACTCTATCCCAAAAAAAACGTTATCATCAAATTTCAGACCATCAAATTACTGTCATTAAAACGTCATTAAAACGTCATTAGTAATTATGTATTTTACCGTAGAATATACCTTTAAGGGTGCCAATCATACTAAAATTATTATGACATCTAGAATCCTAACTCCATCCTAACCATAAGCCTATAAACCATAGCGAATTGCTATCGCTTATTACGTCATTCTGCAATGCTAGTTGAAAAATAGCTGCACTACAGCAGCTTATCCTTAGTGGGTTCTATATATTATTGAATACACTAGGTGCTTTATTGTAGTGCTGAGAGCTGACCTCTCAGCACTGCACATTATAAAAATACGGACTGATCTGACCCTATGAACATTAACTCAATAGGATCAAAATCATGCCGTATTCAAACTTCAACCAACCTCAAGTTGTCGCTAACGTCCATAGTCTGGTTACAGATATATTGGCAAACGCTATTAGCTTTAACGAGACCATAAATAAACTGAAATGGTTGTATTGCCCGTTCATTACACACTTAAATACTGAGCTATTTTATTCACAGCCAGTTTTCGCATTTATTTATAGCACCAACGCTATTGTTGGAAATGACTATCCAGAAAACGTGATTTGGGATCATGATAAAACCCAGCGACTTATCACTACATTGTCCTACTATAAAAGTGATATTGAGAATGAACGTCATGCGTTCATTTATCAAGAATCTCAAAACAAAAGAAAATTGGAGCTCTATGTTAATAATCTGATTAACCATTATTCAAGACTGCTATTTATTCGTATTGATTTAAAATACGCACAGAAGACGAGCAATCATGTATCTATCGAGAACTTTGATGATCACATGAGTAAACTACGGGATCTTATCGGTAATAAGAAAACTTGTTTTAAGCATTTGCAGGGTAATGCTTGGGCTATTGAGCAAGGGGGAATCAACGGTGGATTACACTGTCATTTACTGCTTATGTATGATGGCTCAGAGCGACAAAGTGACTGGCACGTTGCTAAAGATGTCGGCGAGAAATGGAAGACTATAACTGGTGGTTTAGGTGAATATTATAGCTACCACGATCCAGAGATTAAGCAGAAGTACCAACAATACGGTAAGTTAGGTATCGGCATGATTCATCGTGATAACCCTCAGGAAGTCGAAAACGCTATAGCTTCAGCTTTATACTTAACGAAGCCAAGTAAAGATGAGCAGCAACTTAAACTGTGGCTACCAAACATGCGCACCTTTGGTCATGGTATTTATAGAACCTCTAAACGTCGCGGACTACCGCCCATAGTAAAATAAATTCAGATATATAGTATTCCTATGCGATCAGTCAGGAAGCATCGCTCTCCTGACTGTTTAACCCCAATCCATCCTAATTAAAGGTCTGCTTAATTGCAGGCCTTTTTTTATGCGCTTAACTTATGGAGTTCTCTATGAGACCGATCTGCCCACACTGTCATTCAGCCAACGTCACAAGCACTACCGATACTGACAGTCCTTTCAATATCTTCGAACAACTGTGCTCACAATCTGCCCTATCAGGGCTTGGTGTGAGTATCTGTAGGTACTACAAAATTAATTCCGCTATTGGTGTGGTAGTAGGTACTGCACTGGCTTCTGCGATCAGCTTGGCTAAAGATAAGCTACAGCAGCCGCCTTTGATCACTCTAGCAGCAAGACCTAGTTATTTATGCAATACCTGCTCAAGAACTTTCAGCATTTAACCTATCTATATAACCAATACCCATAATCAAATCTAAAAGGAAAAATCATAATGGCACATTTAATCGAATCAATGGCATACGTTGGCGAAACCCCTTGGCATGGTTTAGGTAATGAGCTGGCTCCCAAGCAGCCTATCGAGGTTTGGGCGAAGCAAGCAGGGCTTGATTGGCGTATCGAATCCTCAGATGTCAGTTACATGGCGAACAACGACAAAGGGCATAACCTGATCTTGCCGTTTGCTGAGCAGAAGGTATTGTACCGTAGCGATAACTTTGAGCCGTTATCGGTGGTCAGTCAACGATATCAGGAAGTACAGCCTCGTGAGATTTTAGAATTCTATCGTGATCTTACGGAACAGTCTGACTTTGAGCTTGAGACTGCTGGGGTATTGAAGGGAGGTCGAAAGCTATGGGCCTTGGCCCGTACAGGCCAGTCAGCAACGCTTAAGGGGAAAGATGTTAGTAATGGATATCTGTTACTGGCAACGGCTTGTGACGGCACTCTGGCGACCACAGCACAGTTCACATCGATACGTGTGGTCTGCAATAACACCTTGGCAATCAGCTTAGCGGATGGTTCAGGAGGCGTCATTAAAGTACCACACAGTACCTCATTTGATGCCGATAAGGTCAAGCAGCAATTGGGCGTCTCAGTGAAGCAGTGGGATGAACACAGCTATGAGATGAAGCAATTGTCTGAGCGCCGTGTTACCCAAGCAGAAGCAGCCAATTATCTTAGCCGTGTATTTAATGATCAGGACAACAACATTATCTTGTTTAACAGTGCTAAGAAAGAGAAAGACGCCGTACCCAATGCTAAAGCCATGAACAAGGTCATGCAGATGTTTAACGGTCAAGGACGCGGAGCAGATCTTGACGCCGCTCGTGATACGGCTTATGGCTTGCTATGCAGTATCACTGAATATGTTGATCATGAAAGACGTGCTATGAATACCGATAACCGTCTCAACTCAGCATGGTTCGGTGCTGGCGCTAAGCTCAAACAAAAGGGTTTAGAGGAATCGCTGCTCATGCTGGCTTAATTAACTGTATTAAACTTAACCAATTAAACCACGTCTTAAGGCGTGGTTTTTTTATGCTGTTTATTTAACCGCTAATAAATCTAACGAAGGAGTTCATCATGAACACAATCGCATTGAACCATATCGCTCAGCTAAGACAAACCAAGCGTGCAACCGTTAAGGTGAAAGCGCCCATAGCCACCACTCAATCAACCACCGCAAAACGTCTGGTCAACACCAAAAACTTAAGCCATGAGAAATGGCTTGAGGTACGCAAGCAAGGCATTGGCAGCTCTGATGCCGCAGCAGCTTGTGGTATCCATCCGTATCTCTCTATGCTTGAGCTGTGGATGATTAAGACTGGTCGTCTGCATTCACACTTAGAGGATGACATTGATGGCTATTCGCCACTGTACTGGGGCAATACCTTGGAGCCAATGGTCGCTAAATATTATCAACAGCATACGGGCAATAAAGTTCGACGCGTCAATGCGATCTTGCAGCATCCTGATTCTGACAACCACTTTATGCTGGCAAACCTAGACTACGCAATCACGGGTAGCGATGAGGTGCAGATACTCGAGTGTAAAACCGCAGGGGAACATGGTGCCAAGTTGTGGAAGCATGGCGTACCGCTATATGTGACGTGCCAAGTGCAGCATCAGCTGGCGGTCACAGGTAAAACGTCGGCGCATATCTGCGTGTTAATCTGTGGACATGAAGCCAAGATATTTAAGGTTGAGCGTGATGAGAAGCTGATTGCAAGCATCATCGAGCATGAGCGGCTGTTCTGGCAGTACGTGGAAACAGACACGCCACCAACGCCTGATCATAGTGAGTCAGCAGCTCGTGCACTAAAGCTGCTGTATCCAACCCCTGAGCCGTCAAGCAAGGTTGATCTGCGTGAAGATGAGGGAGCTAACAAGTTATTTGAGCAACTGCTTAGCTACCGTGACTACATGCAGGAGTTAGAGCAGCGCCACGATCAAGTGAAGCATCAGCTGCAAAGCTTAATTCAAGATAATGAGATTGCAGTATTCGAGAAAGGTGCTATTTCTTGGAAACGCTCGAAAGACAGCATCAGTCTTGATAGCAAGGCGCTAACCAAAGCGCATCCTGAAATGCTTGATCAGTTTAATAAAATACGCCCGGGCAGTCGTCGCTTTGTGATTCTTAACGATAACTAAGCCAAGTCTCAGTCATCAATCATAATCAATAAATTACGACACTCAATTAAGCGCATAACAGCCCACCCGTCACAGGTGGGCTTTTTTATGGCTAAACAAAACCTATCAAAAACAGAAGGAATATCACCATGATTAAAGGTCTAACAATTACCCCGCCAGTTTTAGGTCGTATCAGCATCGGGCGTGTCATTCAAAAGGACGGCAAGCGCCTCCCTGCTAAAGACGATCAATTCACCATTACTAGCCAAGTACAAAATAAAGACGGCTGGATCAATCATCCACTAGACGAAAAGCTACGTGCAAATAACGAAGGCAAGCTCAGACAAATTCCCGTACGTATGCTGTTTAACGATCCTGAACTAAACCTACGTGCTGAGTACACCTTGTTTGATAGACAGACCGGACGCCCATTATGCGTGGGTGATGGTGAGCAATGTCAGCGTCGAACCAGTAAAGGCGTTGAAAGCCATCCTTGCCCGTCACCTGATCGCTGTCCACTGGCGCAAGGCGGTGCTTGTAAGCCGTATGGCAGGCTTTACGCCAATCTCTCTGAAGATGATGAGCTGGGTACGTTTATCTTTCGCACCACAGGCTTTAACAGTATTCGCACGCTTGCAGCACGCCTTAGCTACTTTGCAGCAGTATCCGGTAATAAGCTGTCTTGTCTGCCACTACAACTAACCCTACGCGGTAAAAGCACGACGCAAAGCTATCGCACGCCAATTTACTTTGTGGATTTAACGCTACGTGATGGTGTGACACTTAAGCAAGCGGTGCAGGATGCACAAGCGATAGATAAAGAGCTTAGTGAACACGGTTTTGATCAGGCAGCACTAGAGCAAGCTGCAAAACAAGGATATGTGAATTCATGCTTTGAGATTGATGGTGATGATCTAGCGGAAGTTGCTGAGGAATTTTATCCGATGGAAATAGACGCTGTTAGTAATAACCAAATAGGCAAGCCTAGGAGTGGTTTAGCCTCCCACAATGTGACTAGCATTGAGCAAGGTCTTCGGAAAAGTGTGACAGCAGTGAGCTGAAATAGTTAAGGTTCATAAGCGACATAAGAGAGAGCTGAATGACTCAGCTCTTTTTTTATTGCTTTAAATAAGGGAGGGGGTAGGACTGCATAGGACGCCGTAAATAAATATGGGACTCGGTAAGTATATGAGAGGAAACGCTCTCATTCACTTACAAGGAGCTAATGATGGAAAACTTAAATATAGCACAACCAGTTATTGAGCAATGCAACCATATTCCTCAGCTATTGAGTATCAAAGACGTTAGTAGCTATACTGGTCTTAGTCGTTCTACGATTTATGAAATGATCAATGAAAAATCTGATCGTTACGATCCAACGTTCCCCAAGAAGGTAAAGCTGACACAGGTAAGGATAGTGTGGGTAGCGAGCGAAATCGCTAATTGGATTAATGACAGAATTGAAGCAAGATCAGCTTAGTTAATAGATCGGCCGATTCACTCAAAAGTGAGTCGGCTATTTTTTTTGTTTAATGCCTAATAATGAGCGTAACATTACGACTGTGGCATGATTGGTCTCATCAAGCACTCGCTTAGCGAATAAGGGATCATAGCTTTTCGGTAACACTGGATTATCGGACAATTGTGGGTGTAACAGACTCTTACACTTTTGCGCGGTATGAGGAATATTCTGTTTCAGTACGCTAAGCAACATGCCTTCTAGGCATAGTGGTGTTGAGTATAAGATTGTGATACCTGAATCTTTAGCTGCTTTAATATCTTGTTGCTTAACCGGAACATCGCTATCCATCAAAATAAACTTCTGATCATAATCAACGTGACGACTCTTTTTAACCGTGTCTTTGATGATATCGTGCGGTGAGCCACCACTCGAAAAATCAAGAGTTACTTTACTGCCAGAGCGCCTTTCATGATAGATGTCTTTCATATGACTTAAAAACGCCTTGTCGTGTTCACCTTCACCCATTACGAGTAGGGTGGTTTTGTTGACTGACCTAGTAGGTTTGCGCTTTGCCATAATCTAGCCCCTTATAGATTTGGTATCGCGTCAAACGCGCCAGCCATGTACTTTGCATAAAGGTTATCGTCATTACGAATTCCTTCCATCTCATCAAGCCGCCAAGCTTCTGAAGCCTGCTCATATTTTTCGACCAAATAAATTTGATGTTTGTTCAATAAGTTAAACACCTCTGGGGTATGACAACTAAAAATAAGCTGAGCATTATGAGGATTATGATGCGATGAGCGAAACAAATCAAAAATGGCAGGTAACAGTAGGGGGTGTAAGTCATTATCAAGCTCATCAATAATAGCGACACCACCATTCTTAAGTACTGGCAGTATGAGCCCAAGCAAGCTATAGGCTGATTGTGTACCATTAGACTCTTCATAAATCATAAGCTCAAATGATTCATCACCCACTTTATGAACACCAAAAGGTAGCAGTACTTCTTGCTGTTTACCTTCGTTTACCATCATCACGCTTTTTATATTAATTTCATCTATGCCCGTATCGAACTGACAAAGTAGCTTTTCAGCAGTTTGTTTTAAACCATCATCCTTAGCAAACAATTCTGTCATTTCAGGTATAGATTGGCTAAGGCTACCAAGCCTACCCATTGAGACCACATTAGTTTTATAGTGATTGAACATATCAAAAATGGCTTCTGCCAATGGCTCATCGAGCAAATTGGCATAGCTGATAAGTGAGGCATTTTTTTTCACATCATCCGCTAAAGAAGGGATAACAAAGTGACGATGCTTATAGCTAAGCTCGTCACCGTCATGATGGCGTATAAATATATAGCTAAATTGGCTACTGGTCTTTTTGTATAATGCCTCTTTAACCACGCTATGCTGTGTTAACGTTAGCTCATAGCGATACTCATCATAAATGCCATCAGCATTTTTAAGTAAAAAACCAAATTCAAATTCAGAAAATTCATCATTGCTTAGCGCAAATTGGCTAAAAGAAATAGGTTGCTCTGAGTCAAGGCTGCTAGTAGATTCACACATAAACCAACGAAGAAAAGCAATGGCTTTTAATAGCTGCGTTTTACCGGAGCCATTCGCGCCAAGCACAGCGGTGACTTTATTTAATCGATACTGGTCTTGTGTGGTATCAACATAAAAATCATAGTCAGTCTTAGTAGGTTGCTTACCCAAAGAGAATGACACCTCAGTAGACTCTGAGTAAGAATAAAAATTATTAAAGCGAATATAAGTAATCATATTAAGTCACTTTTAACAAAATATTGTGGTTTCGTTGATAATATAGCATATTAATGCACATGTAGTATTGTTGAGTTTATGAAGGCACACGTAGTTATAGTACTTGTGTTAGCTCAATATAATCTTGAAGAGAGTTTTTGTAGGGTGTTTCAGATGTATTAACTTGTAGATAAGAATCTGACAAGTTAATAGTAGAATGCTCGGAGTTAGATAGAAATCCTTAGTATTAGGTCACTAAGCTGACTTTGAGATAGATAGCTGTTCACGTGCTTGTTTTTCCAACAACTCAACATGTATTTGATTTGATATAAGATCTAGCGCTGGTCGTTTAATTTTATTGAAGTATGATAGATTTTCAGCTTCTACCTTAGATAACTTTATACGATTGTTTGTACTATTTAAATAGCCCCTATATATATCATTGATGAAAACCCCCTTTATATGAAATTGAATTTGCTGGTAATGAATGTCATATACTTGCAACTGTCATGCTTCCATTAATAATGACGTTTTACTAAAAATGTATCGTGTTTTATTTAGGATTAATGCTGTTGCAAAAATAGTCTTTTCATTAAAAAAGACTATTAATGGAATTTCTATCATTGAATGTCTATATAAAACAAATACTTAAGTGTCTCTCTAGAGATTAATGAATGGTCTTTGTTTTTCCAGTAAATATGTTTTAAGAAAATTATAGAGACTGTATATATAAAGGTTGGAGTGAATAGAAAGACTGAACTACGCACTAACATTCACACGCATATCTTCCGTATCTTCACAGTGTTTTATCCTAAGCTCTTTAAAGCTCACCTGACCATTTTGGATAGCTTGCTTGATGATTTTCTGTCGTTGGTTTAGCCTAGCATTTCCTGTTTTAACTTCTGCAATAATGAGATGCACGTCCTCGATAGGCACATTGCCATCGGCGCATTCGTGCAAGTTTTGGAAGATGACGTAGTCAATCGGTTCACCCATGAATCTGCAATCTGAGGGGTTGTAAGGAAAGTCAGTAATAAAGGGCGTGAACTGCTCACCAATTTGACCCTTTAGTACATTGCGCTGCATATTGTTGGAACGCTTTTGAGCCACTTTAATGTCCTTTGCTAATTGTTGTTGAAAGCCTGCTTCTCTTTCAAGCATCTCGTTCTTAATTTGCGCAACATCCTGTTCACTCTGTAGCAAGGCCTTATTTTGCAATTGTATTCGCTGTATAGTCCATACAAGTAGAGCAATCATTAGTAGGATTATAATTAGTAGCATAGTAGTGAGTGTCATAGTTTTATTCTCCGTATTATCAAATAGAATCATGTTTAAGCAGTAGGGGTCATGTCCATTTCTTGCAGTCGCTGAAAGACAGTGTCTGAAAACGGCTTGAAGTAATTCCATGACTTATATTTTTGATTGTACTGACCACCCCCTTCGTTACGCCATTGCTTTAGTATCTCAACAACATCATGGTTATAGGTCACACACTTAATAGACACCATGCCTGAATTAAAGACCCTGACATCTACCCAAGCATGGTTGATGGTAAAGCGATAGATCGTATAGCCTTTATCAAAGCTTTCGTTGCTATTCTCATCAGTACTGCTCTGGCAATTATAAAGAGGCTCAGGTAATGGTGTAGGGGCTACTGGTATTGATAATAAGTTAGGTGATGGGAATATCCACTGCTTATTAGTGACGCAGTCTAAAATATGATCCTTTGCTTCCTCACTTGGCAACTCAATACCTTGCGTAATGATTTCTCTCAAATCGATCTCAACGGTCTTAATACCTAATTGCTTAATAAAATCCGCTTTATCGGTATCGATGAAAGAAGTCACAGCAACTTCAATAAACATCATTTCCCCGTCAACCGTTGCGACTATATCAGGCCGAATACAGCCAACAGCTTGTTCCTCAATCAGCTGATCAAACTCCCAAGTTTTATCCTCGCTATTTTCGTCATCAGGTAGTGATGGCAGTGTTAAATACCTCTGTTCCATAATGACTTGCTTGGCAAACTTGTGTAGGATACTTTCAGGGTGGATAGTGCAACTTTCCTTATTGTTGAGATGCGCAAAATGATGCTCATTTTTCTCACCTTTACGAGCCACTACAGGCTCACCACATTCAAAGCAAAAACACATACAAGCCAGCCCTCGCTCGACTTGCTTAACATTGACGATTTGCTTTTGCTCATTAACAGCGATTGACATTGACATAGTTACCATCCTCTTGTTAGTTGGTTAGGAGTGAGGTAATTATGAGAAGAATTCTGCCTCTGGAACAGACTGCTATAGGGGATATAATAGGGTTTTAATCGGTATTTATCTATGAAAAACATACACTTAGTTGTTTTTGAAGAGCTCAAAAAACAATTGCTTAATTTTCCAAGAAATACTTTTTATGATCATTGTCTAAGAATAATAGTTGACGCACAGCTCAACAAACTAAAATATTCAGATGAAGAGTTTGAGCCTGAGAAGCTATCGAGGCAAGTTATTTACGCCAAAGCTAGAGGCGTAAATGAAAATACTGTAAGCAGTGAAATCGCTAAAAATAAGATAAAAACGGATAGATTAAATGTAGAGTTAATAAGGTTTATTGAGTCACAACCAGACTGTGAACAGGCGTTTAATGCTATAGGTTATTTACCAGAAGTTATTTCATCTGTATCAGAGGGTGGTGCCAAAAACAGAACCCTCGTATGGATGAGCATCAAAGCTATTGAAAATGAGGAAGTGTGTGAGAAAGAGCAGATAGCTAAATCTGCTGTTTTTGATTCTGATGAAAATATTGAGAACGACGAAGATTTAAGTAGTATTACTTATGAGCGCAAAGCGGCTTCTGAGATTAAGCCATCTTTATTCACTCGGCTTTTCTTCAAAAAGGGTGAGCTAAAGATCTTAAGCTTTCGAGGCGTTTTGCTAATGATCTTGCTGATGCTAAGTTTTTTGGTAGATATCTTTATTGCTATATTTTCGTTACTCGTCATTTTATTACTAAGCGATTTGCCAAATTTTAAGCTTTGGCAAGCCATACTTTTTGTGGCATTTATTCCTCTGGCTTATCTTAACTGGCGATATTTCTTTGTGCCGTTATATAGACTACCTTATTATCGTGTTATTAAAGCGCCTATGTTCTTTGCAAATATTAATGTCGTTAATGCGGATATTGAGATGTATTGGGATAAAGATAGGCTGAATGTAGCGAGAGTCACAGAGTTTACTGCAACTTGTCCAATTTGCTCAGGATTGATAGAGCTGGCTAATGGCAAGCCGGATCAAAAGCAACCGCTAGTAGGGCGCTGTAGGGAAGCGCCTCATGCGCATGTCTATAGCTTTGATAGGATGACGATGAAGGGGTATTTTTCAGGTGTTCCAAGATATTTGACAGACCAGATGTTGGATAATTGAAAAGGAAAAAGTATGAATCTACAAACAGTAAGACAGATGTTTCTTTACAGGTTAATAATTTTTGGATTGTCAGTAGGGCTTGCAGCACCTGTTATTGCAGCAGACTTTAATACGACGAGTTTACTAGCTAATCAAGGGAATGCGTCAGCTCAATTTAACCTTGGTGTGATGTACGACGAAGGGAATGGTGTTGCCCAAGACACTGCTAAAGCATTTGAGTGGTATCAGAAGGCAGCAGAACAGGGCAATGCATCGGCTCAATTTAATATTGGATGGATGTACGAGCATGCTGACGGCGTTAGTCAAGATTCTGTTAAAGCAGTTGAGTGGTACAGGAAAGCCGCTAATCAAGGGTATGGTGATGCGCAGTATAATCTTGGATGGATGTACCATAACGGTCGAGGCGTTAGACAAGATTATAATCAGGCGATGAATTGGTATTTAAAAGCTGCCTATCAAGGAGATGCCGGAGCTCAAAATAATATTGGCGATATGTACGAAAAAGGTACTGGCTTTAGTAAAGATGATGTAAAAGCAGCTAAATGGTATTTGAAGGCGGCCAATCAAGGATATGCTTTAGCTCAAAACAGTCTGGGCTTAATGTACTTTGAGGGCAGAGGTGTTCTTCAAGATAAAAAGCAGTCAAGAGATTGGTATAGTAAAGCTTGTGATAATGGCGATAAGCCTAGTTGTGATGAATACGTTTTATTAAACAGATAACAGAAGAATCGCCATAAGCGGACCATATTGTTCCGTGCCGATAAGCCTGCCTTGATTATGACAGTTGGATAACGTTTACATGGCTGTGCCTAGCTGTTTTGCAGTCGCTGAAATATTACCGTTATTGTCCGCTATATTCTTAACGACTTCTGCTTTAAATTCTGTGCCATAAGTTCTAGTTTTCTTAATCATGGTAAGCTCTTTATTGAGTTTTTAGGTTACCTCTACAGTTTCTTCAGCATATCTCAGTTATACACATAATGTTTAAGCAATATACAGAACCATGTACAATACTGGCCTGCGTTACCTTATAGCAATAAACAATAAGCATTATCCAAAACGATCAACCTCTATATGCAGGTTAAGCGTTTTTTAAGCAGGTTAAAAATAGATGAATAGCCAAAAATACAACATGTCATTTACAGCTGGTGCGCTACTTCAGACAGAGTCAGTAACGATAGCCAAGTTATATCTTGAAGTAGGCGACTGGGATTTAGTGAAAGACAAAGTGATTGCTGAGAATTTACTTCAATCTAGAGCATTAAGTACACTTAAACGCTTAAGCCATGAAATTATAGCTCGCTTGAGTACACTTAATATTGAAGAGCTTACGTTACTTACAGAGTCTGAGTACCAAGATCAAGCCTATATGCTGTGGATTGCGATTTGTCGTTATTATCAGTTTATCGCTGATTTTGCTACTGAAGTGCTACGAGAGCGCTTTATCACTTTCAAACCAGATCTTCAACACTCAGATTTTGATACGTTTCTGAATAGAAAGTGTGATTGGCATAGTGAGCTTGATAGTTTAAGTGTCAGTACCAGGAAAAAGCTTAGACAGGTATTATTTAAAATGCTTCGTGATGCCAATTTCTTAGACAGCAAAAATAATATTCAAGCCACTATGTTGAGCTCAAGACTAATAGAAACGATAAAGCGTAATGGTAGTAGAGATATCAAATACTTCACGATTTCTGAAAATGCAATATAAGGAAGTGCTGTCATGACTATGAGCAACGTACAAGCATGTGATAAAAAAAGTTATGATCATCTTTTTTCTGTCATTTCAAGTGAGAATTTCCTTAAGATGCAAGGCCTAGGGAATGAGGTTCCATTTTTCATTTGTCCTTTTAGGCCTGAAGAATCAAACGAGATGCTGCGTCTTGAAGACCAATTAACTAAGCAGTTACAGAAAAATGGTATCAATATCTTGGCTATAAATTTGTACGATCTGTCTATAGAGCTACTCAAAGAACGCGAAATTTTTGATCAGATACTAGAAATGGAACAGCAGATTGACAAAGAACAGCTGAAAGAGTTGCTTCAAGGAGTCTTAGATCCTGAGTCTCATTTGGCACCAGCGATTGCTAAGAAGCTAAGTAGTACAGAATACGATGTTCTTTTTCTATCAGGTGTTGGTGAGGTTTTCCCGTATATACGTTCGCATAACGTTTTGAATAACTTACAAAGTACAGCCAAAGAAAAACCAACCGTTATCTTTTTTCCAGGAGCCTACACTCATTCTTTAGAGTCTGGCGCATCGCTTGATTTATTTGGCAGACTGCATGATGACAAATACTATCGAGCATTCAACATTTATCACTGTGAAGCATAATGAGACAGATATGACTGCCCTTAAAACAATATTTCAAAAACCAGTAAACCGTCCAATTGAAGGTGTAATTAAAGCTGATGATGAAGCCAGCCTACGCCTAGAGTTAGAAGAGTATGTATTAACAGATGAAGTAGAAAATCGTCTAATATCATTTTTCGATGCTTACAATGACTATCAGGTTGCTAATGGTGTCTGGCTTTCTGGGTTTTTTGGTTCGGGAAAATCACACTTATTGAAAATGTTGGCGCTATTACTTGAGAATCGCCAAATAGATAACACATCGGCACTGGAGTTATTCTTGCCTAAGTGTGGTGATAATGATGCATTGAGCTCTGGTATCACAAACGCGGTTGCGATTCCCTCTAAAAGCATTTTGTTTAACATTGACCAAAAAGCAGATGTTATTAGTAAGACACAGGTTGATGCTTTATTGGCAGTATTTGTTAAAGTTTTCGATGAAATGTGTGGCTACTACGGTAAGCAGGGACATATTGCTCAGTTTGAACGTGACCTCGATAGTCGAAAACTTTATGGTAGCTTCAAAGAGGCATATGAATCTATCGCTAATAAGCCTTGGGAAAAAGGACGTGAGCAGGCAATACTTGAAGCAAAGAATATTGCTCAAGCTTATAGTCAGGTTACTGGAGAAGATCAGGCGCTAGCTATGGGTATTTTAGATAAATACCGTAGTCAGTATCATGTATCGATTGAAGATTTCGCTTCTCAAGTTGATGATTATATTGAGCGTCAGATTAAAGAAAATGGCTACACTGAGTTTCGTCTAAACTTCTTTGTTGATGAGGTGGGGCAATATATAGCTGAAAACGTTAAGCTTATGACCAACCTTCAGACTATCGCTGAGAGCTTAGCGACCAAGTCTCGTGGGCGTTCTTGGATTATTGTAACCGCCCAAGAAGATATGGGGACTGTTGTTGGTGAGATGGGCAAGCAACAAAGTAATGACTTTTCAAAAATTCAAGCTCGCTTTGCTAACCGTATGAAGCTAACCAGTGCCAACGTAGCAGAAGTTATCCAAAAGCGTCTCCTCGTTAAGACTGATGAAGGCGCTCAGTTGCTATCTGGCATATATGATAATCAGTCAAACAATTTTAAAACGCTGTTTGATTTCGCTGATGGATCACAGACATATAGAAATTTTAAAGACAAAGAACACTTTATAAATAGCTATCCATTCATCCCTTACCAGTTCAGCTTGTTTCAGTCTGCGATTGCTGATCTATCCTTACATAATGCTTTTGAGGGTAAGCATAGCTCAGTTGGTGAGCGTTCGATGTTGGGTGTGTTTCAACAAGTAGCAATAAAAGTAGGTGATCATGACATAGGTCAGCTAGCAACTTTTGATTTAATGTTTGAAGGTATTCGTACCGCATTGAAGTCCAACATTCAACGAGCTGTTATCAATGCAGAAACCCATTTAGATAATAAATTTGCAGTACAGGTATTAAAAGCATTGTTTTTAGTGAAATATGTTGATGGATTCAAATCCACAATTCGTAATATCTGTGTCTTAATGCTAAGTAGCTTTGGTGAGGATGTAGCTGTACTTCGTCAGCGTGTTGAAGAGGCGCTTAATCTACTAGAGGACGAGACCTATGTACAACGTACAGGAGATATGTACGAGTATTTGACGGACGAAGAAAAAGATATTGAAGAAGAAATAAAAAATACAGAAGTGGAAGCAGCTGATGTTGCCACTGAGCTTGAAAGCATAATCTTTGATCAAGTGATTAAAAATCGCAAGATTCGTTACAGTAGCGGCGCATCAGGTAGCCAAGGACAAGACTATTCTTATTCACGAAAGCTTGATGATAAGTTATATGGTCGTGAATACGAGATAGGTATCAATGTCATCAGCCCGTTTTATGAGCATGCTGAAAATGAAGAGATGATGTCTAATAAATCTACCTTTTCTAGCGATGAATTATTTGTAATCCTGCCAGCCGACTCTCGCTTGATGAGTGATATAACGATGTACAAACGTACAGAGAAATATGTCAAGCAAAACTATTCTATTGCTCAGCAAGAGACGGTAAAACGTATCTTAGGCGAGAAAGGACAACAAAATACTAAGCGTCAGGCCGAGTTGCTACAGCGAATAAAAAGTCTCATGAGTCAGGCAAAGTTGCTCGTAGCAGGTACGGAGCTAAATATTAGCTCAGAAGATGCCCAGTTACGTATTGAAAAAGGCTTCCATGAGCTTGTTTCTAGAGCATATCCACATCTACGTATGTTACGCGATGTATCTTACACAGAGGCTGATGTTGCCAAGATTCTCGACTCTACCCAACAAGACATGCTGGGTGACGATACGACCGCATTAGCTGAGCCAGAGCGTGATGTATTATCTTTTATCCAAAGAAATGCTAGTGCGGCTATACGGACGACAGTAAAAGGGTTGTTAGAACAGTTTGAAAAAAAACCATACGGATGGTCATACGCCGCTGTACTCAGCACCCTTGCAAAGTTATGTGTAAATGGCAAGGTCGAAGTTCGAATGGATGGCAGCATACTTGAGGATAGAGAGCTTGCGCGTGCCTTAGTAAATAGTCAACGTCAAAGCAACCTGGTATTAGAGCCCCAAGTTGACTTTTCTTCGTCACAAGTTCGTCATCTCAAAGAGTTTTATGAAGACTTTTTTGCTAAGCCTGCTAGTAATAATGAGGCAAAAGCACTAGGCAATGAAACGATTGATGCATTCAAAGAGATGTTACAAGATTTGGAGGGTTGGTATGCACAGTCCGCACGATATCCTTTCTTGAGTGCATTAGATCCCGCTATTCAGCAAATCAAAAAGCTTTCAAAATCATCCTACGCATGGTTTTTAACTGACCTTAACGAAGATATTGAAGATGAGCTTCTGAAGATCAAAGAGCAGCTGATAGATCCTATTTACAATTTTATGAATGGTTCTCAAAGAGAAATATATGATAACACTCAAAATTTCTTGAAAGATCAATCAGCGAACTTTGATTATATCGAAAGAGAACAGGTGAGGGTGCTTGAGGCCAGTCTAAACGATACCTCTATATATAAAGGCAGTAAGATCCAACAGGTCAAAGTGCTATTAGGCAGCTTGAAAGACAAGGTCAATGATGCCCTACAGGAAGCTCGTAGCCAATCGATTGAAGCGCTTAAACAAATGCAGTCGCGTATGCAAGAGATGGATGAGTATAAAAAACTTCCAGATATCAGACAGGCAGAACTTGACGCTCCTTATACACAACTGATTGATAAGGTGAATGAAGAGAAGCTGATTGCCGTTATTAATGATAGATTGCGATACTTTGAAGACAAGGGCTATGCAACTTTATTGCAGAAAATGGTAGTAATGGCAACGCCCAAGCCACCACCAACGCCTGCAAAGGTAAGTACTAACAACGGTGATAAGAGTGATAAAGACCAATCACAAGTGTCTGCGCTATCTGAGCCTAAACAGGTGAGTGAGCCTAAAAATGAGTATATCAACTCAAACAAAATCAGGGTGGATTACGATCGAGCTTGGATAGAGAACGAGACCGATGTAGAGCGTTATCTAGAGGCGATGAGTGAGGCACTGCTCAGCGAAATACGTAAAGGTAAAAGGATCTATATCTAATGGAAACGACCAAACTCAAAAAATTTGCTCAACAGGCACGTGTCACTTTGATTGAGCAAGTCGCTACTAAGCTCAAATTTGTACGCGCAGAAGAAAGTTTAGCCAGACGTGAGAATCCTATCGCTGTTAAAAAGCTAGAGGAGCTAATCAAGCAGCAGTCCGAACAGGAAATCGTCGAGCGTATCGCATACATCTGGTTCAACCGTTTCTGTGCCCTTCGCTTCATGGATATGAATCGCTATAACCGCAGCCTCGTGGTCTCTGCTGCTGCCGATGATACTCAACCTGAAGTACTGGCGCTGGCAAAGGCTGGAGACATTGATGAGCGAGTGGTATCAGAACCAGTCCGTGAGCAAATCCTCAATCTGTTAAATGGCAGAGCGCCCAGTCAAAATCCTGAAGCAGAAGTTTATCGTCTGCTACTGGTCGCATACTGTAATCAATGGCATGAGTCCATGCCATTCTTATTCCAGCGTATCGACGACTATACAGAGTTGCTAATGCCTGATGACTTGCTGTCCAGTAGCTCAGTATTAACTGATATGCGTGAAGCCATGCCAGCAAGCGCTTGTAAAGACGTTGAAGTCATTGGTTGGTTGTATCAGTTTTACATATCAGATAAAAAAGATGATGTATTTGCAAGATTAAAGAAAAATGAGAAAGTGACACCAGAAAATATTCCAGCGGCTACTCAGCTATTCACGCCACATTGGATCGTACGTTATTTGGTAGAGAACTCGCTTGGGCGATTATGGTTGCTGAATCATCCAGAGTCCAAGTTAGCAGACAGCATGGAATACTATATAAAGCCTGCTGATGATAATGATGACTCTGATTATCTCAAGGTAGCGCGTCCAGAAGATCTTAAAATTTGCGATCCAGCATGTGGCTCAGGTCACATGCTGACTTATGCGTTTGATCTGCTATACGCGATCTATGAAGAGCAAGGCTATGGTGCAGCAGACATACCTTCGCTTATCTTAACGCATAACTTGTACGGTATTGAGATTGATGAACGAGCTGGTGAGTTGGCGGCTTTTGCATTGACTATGAAAGCACGTGATCGTCATCGTCGATTCTTCAATACAGGCGTACGTCCAAATATCTGTGTGCTTGAGCCGATCAGTTTTGATGACGATGAGTTAGATGAGTATATGGACTTTATCGGCCGTGATATATTTACCGCTGACTTAGAGGAAACGCTGCGCCAGTTTGATGAGGTCGATAATTTTGGTTCTTTGATCAGACCAAAGCTAAAAAATGTTGCTGAAATTTTAGAGCAGTTGGAAGCGACTGATGTCTCAGGGCAGTTATTTTTAGGTCATACTCATCAAAAGGTACTTAAGCTTTTAAAACAAGCAGATTATTTAAGTCCACAATATCATATTGTCGTTGCTAATCCACCATATATGGGTGGCGGAGGTATGAACGTTAGGCTAAAAAAATGGGCTGAAAAAGAATATTTTAATAGTAAGTATGATTTATTTGCTATGTTCATTGAACGTAGCATAAGCCTTACGATAGAGCATGGACTAATTGCAATGATTACTATGCATAGTTGGATGTTTATATCTTCTTACGAAAGGCTTAGGGAGGGCATTCTAAAGAGTAATACTATATTATCGATGGCTCATTTTGGCTCACGAGCTTTTGATACTATTAGTGGGGAAAAAGTTCAAACTACGGCATTTGTTTTAGCTAATACACCCAATCTAGAATATATTGGTAGCTACTTAAGACTAGTAGATGGAAGCTCGGAAAGAGCGAAGTATACATTAATTAAAAGAATTGCAAATAACATTGAAGATGAATTAATATTCAAAACTTCCGTTAATCGCTTTAACGAGATACCTGGCAAACCAATTGCTTATTGGATTAGTGAAAACTCTATAAGTTGTTTCAAAAATAAACCATTAAGTGATAGTGCGGTTTTTAGAGCAGGACTGCAAACTGGTAACAACGATCTATTCCTGAGATTTTGGTATGAAGTTAGTATAGGTCATTTTGAACCTTCATGTAGAAATAGAGAAGAATCCGTTAAGTCTGAAGCAAAATGGTTTCCTCTAAATAAAGGTGGTGGTTACCGCAAGTGGTATGGTAATAAAGACTATTCGATCAACTGGAAAAATGATGGGTATGACATAAAAGAGAAAAAAAGAAATGACTTAGAAGCTGGGAAAATAACTCGCAATAATTCCAAATGCTGGAATCAGGATTTTTATTTTAAAGATGGTTTAACATGGTCATCACTATCTTCAGATGAATTTTCACTTAGAGACAATGGTTATGGATCTTTATTTGATACTAAAGGGCAGATGCTTTTCCCTATAACTTTAAGTGATAAACATACTTTACTTGGATTATTAAATTCTAAAGCTGCTTATTATTTCTTATCAGCAATGTCGCCTACTTTAGATTTCAATGGAGGTATAGTAGCTAAAATTCCGTTAAGTGAAACTCAGGAAAACTTTTCTTATATTGAGAGCATGGTGCTTTTATCAAAAAAGGACTGGGATTCTTACGAAGACTCATGGGATTTTACTACCTTACCACTGCTTGAAAGCAAATATCGCCAGTCAAAATTATCGGATACCTATAAAGAGCTACGCACTCATTGGCAACAAATGACCGATGACATGAAGCGGTTAGAAGAAGAAAATAATCGTATTTTTATTGACGCCTATGGTCTGCAAGATGAGTTAACTCCAGAAGTACCTCTTAAAGAGATTACTCTGACCTGTAATCCGTATTATCGCTATGGTGGCGATAAGACAGACGATGAGCTAGAGGCGCTATTGCTAGCTGATACCATGCGTGAGCTGATCTCGTATGCCGTTGGCTGTATGTTTGGTCGCTATAGCTTAGACAAGCCTGGGCTGATACTTGCCAATCAAGGTGACAAAATAGAGCAGTATTTTGAACAGATACCTAATCCAAGTTTCATGCCTGATAAAAACAACGTTATTCCTATTTTAGATGATGGCTGGTTCAGCGATGATATTGTTGAGCGCTTCCGTAAATTCATCAAAGTGGCTTTTGGTGAAGAGCAGTATGAAAGCAATATGCAATTCATTGAGCAGTCGCTTGGCAAGAATGACAAGCCACGTGATATTCG
Organism: Psychrobacter sp. PG1; assembly: GCF_014897815.1. Lineage (GTDB taxonomy): Bacteria > Pseudomonadota > Gammaproteobacteria > Pseudomonadales > Moraxellaceae > Psychrobacter. The sequence continues at coordinate 195,584 of NZ_JABUZG010000084.1, read as the reverse complement.
TGACTATTTCCTAAAAGACTTCTATGACGATCACGTAAAACGTTATAAGAAACGTCCAATATATTGGCTATTCACTAGTGGTAGCTTTAGTGCGCTTATCTACATGCATCGCTATCAGCCAGATACGGTAAGTATCGTACTCAATGACTATCTACGCGAATTCCGTACTAAGCTTAATGCTTATAAAGACCAGCTTACTATGATCAATATTAGTGCCAGTCAAAGCCAAAGTGAAAAAACAAAAGCACAAAAAAAGCTAGATATCACTAACAAAATGATCACAGAGATGGAAGATTATGAGCGCGACGTACTCTATCCATTAGCGACCAAACAAATAGAGATAGACCTAGATGATGGTGTAAAAGTAAACTACCCTAAATTTGGTAAAGCATTAAAGAAAGTGACGGGGCTTAGCTAATGAATGATCGCATCATCAACGCATTACAGCAGCTCTTTAAAAAACATCGTATTGTTTTTTGGTACGATGCCAAGCATGAGCTGCGTGATGACTTTGACAGTCTAGTATTAGAGAATATTGAAAAAATTGTCCTAGATAACAATGAGTTCAGTGTTAAATATAAAATAATACGTGAGCAGCCTAATCAAAAATTTCTGCTTTATCGTGCAGGTGCTCAGCCTGCGCTATTAGATAATTGGCTATTGGATGTACAGCTGGCTCACGGGGAATTTCGTACTGACCAAGTTGCTATCTGGCTCTCGGAGTTATCATTAGGTATTGAGTTTGCAGAGGTCTTAAAGGATCATGCAGAGTTCTTTCGCGCTAAAAGCCGTAAAGATGCTCTAAGCAAGCTTATAGAGCCCAGTGATAGCTCAGGTATGGTTCAGCTAAAGATGCTGGCTGTTTGTGCTAAGAGCGAGCCTAAAATGGACACAGTCGTTGAGAGTCTGTTGCAGGACTTAGCCAATGATAAAGATGAAAAGATGAGTCTGATTAGTCGATCTGCTCTTGATGGCTTTTTCTGGGAGCAAATGAATCGCTACTATGGCTATAACTCTACTGAGCCTAGTATTCATGATTTTGCCATTGAACTCTTCAAGTCTAGCTATGCAATGGCAACGGATGGTCAGGTAAAGCTGTCCAATGATGCTTTGGTATTTCTGAAACGTTGGAAAGATAGTAGACAATATAAAGACAGCTTTGAGATGTTATCCGATAAATTTTCTGATGATCTTGATATTAGAGATGATCTTAGTAGTAGAGATTTTAAACAGCTCATCGATATAGACTACTTCCGTTTAATCGATAACAAGATAATTAGCGCGCTAGCTAATGCAGTCTTGCAAAGTGACTTTACCGCTGAGCAAATGGCCATCTGGATTCGCCAGCGTCGTCAGAGTCACTGGTACGCTGATTTTGAGCATACCTACCAAGCCCTTGATAATGCAGCGCAGTTTATAGCTACTTTTAATCAAGTCAAAATCGATATGGATAGCCTTGTACAAGGGGTAGAGCGTTATACCCAGTCTTGGTACAAGCTTGATCAGCTTTATCGTAAGTTTATCTACCATAAACTTGAGTCAGGAGAGGTGTCACTGCTCAACCATCTTAACGATAAAATAGAGAATATATACTCTAATAACTATTTGCTTAAGTTAGGTAATCGCTTTCAGGAATTCGTAGAATCTGAAAGCCAATGGAATGCTGCGGCAATTCTCAGACAGGATAACTTTTTTGGTCATTGGGTGAAACCGTTTCTAGATAACAACAACAAGATATACGTTATCATCTCAGATGCCATGCGCTATGAGATAGCGGATGAACTGGTCAGCTTAATACGTCAAGAAGATCGTTACAGTGCTGATATAGCGCCTATGCTGTCTATGCTACCTAGCTATACTCAGCTTGGTATGGCAGCGCTCCTACCAAACGATACATTATCCATAGCAGACAACACTTCAGGCACAGTGCTTGTGAATGGTCAAAGCTCTCAAGGAACGTCCAATAGAAGTAAGATACTTAAAGCTGCGTTGCAAGATCGAGGAGATGCGATCACTGCCGATAATTTTATGCAGCTCAATAGAGAGGGCAGTCGAGAGCTGTTAAAAGCTAACGACGTCATTTATATTTATCATAATCGGATAGATCATACTGGCGACAAAATGCACTCAGAAGGGCAGGCGTTTGAAGCGGCAGAAAAGACGCTTAGCGATTTAATGAAAATCATTAAGAAGCTAGCAGCAGCTAATGCTAATAACATTTTAATCACGGCTGATCACGGTTTTATTTACCAAAACCGTGAGATAGATCAGAGCGATTTTTCAGGTGCTGAAGTAAGAGGCAAAGAAATATTATACAAAGATCGTCGATTTATACTGGGTAAGGGATTGGTTGATTCACCAGGCTTGCATAAGTTTAGCTCTGAAGCGCTCGGTTTAATTGGTGATGTTGAAGTACAGATACCTAAGTCGATTAATCGCTTAAGACTTAGTGGCTCGGGAAGCCGCTTTGTACATGGCGGAGCATCATTACAGGAAGTTGTCGTTCCCGTCGTTAGCATTAATAAAAAAAGGCAAAGTGATACTACAGCAGTTGAGGTAGATATTTTACGCGGATCCAATTCTCTAATTACTACAGAGGAGCTTACCGTTAGCTTATATCAAAGCACCCCTGTCACTGAAAAAAATCAGCCCCGTATGCTGAGAGTAGGTGTCTACACTGAATCAGGTGAGTTGATCTCAGATAGCTATGAGATGACATTCGATTTACGCTCAGAAAACCCTCGCGCGCGTGAGCAGCAGGTAAACTTGATTTTCACGCGTAGAATCGATGAGCTTAACGGTCAAGAGGTTGTTTTAAAGCTAGAAGAAAAAGTAGGCGGAACTTCTCACTACAAAGAATACAAATCGCTTAAATATACAGTAAGACGTTCATTTACGAGTGATTTTGATTTTTAAACTGTTTTGATGCATAGAGTATCTGTAAAAGGAGTCATACCGCAGTGGACACGACTGATATAGCAATGACATCTGAAGTAACTACGCTCGGTTGGGTGGTATTGGTCGTGGTACTAGGAGTAATATTATTTGCTGTTATAAGAAAAATAAAAAGCGACAGGCGTTTCAAACTTAAAAAACTAAAAGTTCGTAGTAAAATCAAAGCATTACCAATTGATAATACTATTGATGATCAAGCATCTATGAGTATAAGTAACCAGGAATACGAAAGTAGCTTTGCAAAATATAGCGATGCGTTTAACCAACATATTGACGTGCGTAACCAAACTAATGCTTTATTAAAGAAGCTAGAAAATACTACTATCCATAACTTTAAACTGATAGAAAAAAGTAAAAGCTTGTGTAAACAGCCTTACGATAAATATGAACTAGAGCAAAAACTTAACTCGTATAGCTTTGTACCAGAGGAGTTATACCCTTTAAAACGTATATCAAAGTTTTATATAAAGCCAATTGTAGCAGTGATGTTTGGTGCATTGATTGGCGCTATTTTAGTTATGGCATTATTAGGCTTGGTATCAATGTTTGGAAATGCTTCCACTGGAACCTCTATCCAATCTTTGTCAGGTGCTGCAGAAACTAATGCTACCTTGGCATGGTTTGGCGGTGGCTCTCTAGTATCAGGTGGGGACGGTATTAATGGCGGTATAGTTGCATTAGGCGTTGTATTTTTTATTCCAGTTGCAGCCTTGCTTTATTCCTCTGTTAACGGCCGTGAGAAGAATATTCAGAAGTTCAAGTCAGAAACAAAAAAATTAAACTATGATGATGTGCAGCTTAGAAACAGTAATCGATGCATAGAGTCTGAAATAGCCCACATTAAGAACCTTTATAGATACATAGAAGAATCTTATGAAGATACTTGCAAGCTTATGTATCCGAAAGGATATATAACAAGAATGCGAAGGGGTTTGTCGAGTATGATCAATAAAGATCATTATAGTAAGGAAGAGGCCAAAGCGATCGATAGGCTAGCGCAAGCGGTTTACTATGTCGATCAAACGTCTGATAAAATGAGATAGGCTTCGCAGCTTTCCTAATCTATTGCTATTAGCTTAATAACAGTTTTTAGTAAATATTATATTGCTCAATATTTTTTTAAATTTTAGCCGGAGACTTTACGGCTAAGTAATCCAAGCACTTTGTCCTCACCAAGCTGATCAATTAATGCTTGTAGCTGCGCGGTAGAGTCAGCTTTGGTTTGCGCATCCGCTCTAAACTTTGCCGTATCTCTACCTTCTCGCAAAGCATCTAAATAATCAGCCCACTTCTGCATCATATCACTACGATCGTCAATGTATTCGAATCGACCATATGCCGTGCCATTAGGATCTTTGGTTGTATGACCCAAAGCCATCTCAACAAGCACGAGAGGATACTTTAATTGCTCTTGTAAGATGGTTTTCGCTGTAGCTCTAAAGCCGTGAGCACAATGAATGTCTTTGTAGCCCAAATCTTTTAAACGCTTATTCGCTGTCGCATCAGAGATGATCTGATGCTTTTTTGCTGTCTCACTGTAGAAGACAAATTTAGTATGACCATTGATTTGCTGCTGCTCACGCAAAATAGCTACTGCTTGACGAGGTAGGGGCACGACCATGTCCTTGACCATATTTACCTTGCCTTGGCCTTTTAAAGGCTTTAACCGCCACCTACCAGCTTCCAGATCTAAGTCAGCCCAGCGCATACGGCGTAGATCACCATTACGCACAAAGAGTAATGCTAATAGCCTAAGGGAATTGATAGTGTTTGGATCACCTTCTATAGTCTCGATATCACGTAGCAGCTTAGCTAATTCTTTAGGCTTAGTGATCGCAGGACGATGACCATAGCTCGATTTAGCCAATTGGCTTTTGATCAAGGCAGCTGGATTGCTACTACAGAAGCCGCGAGCACCAGCATAGACAAATACGTCGCTGGCGATACCTGCACAGCGTTCAGCCTTATCTGTGGGTTTGCCAGCTTTATTTAATGAGTTAGCTTGAATGTCTAACAGGACTTCAAGCATTTTAGGAGAGGTGATCTCGCTGATTGGCTCGTCACCAATATATTTGCATATAAGATCAAGACGACCTTTCTTACGAATGAGGGTATTGCTCTTCTGAGTTTGATCTAGACCGTCAAAGTACTCCCATGCAAAATGATTAAAAGAGTTTTTAGTTTTACTAATAATGCTTTTCTTTATTTCTTCACGATGTAATTTTGGGTCAACCCCTTTGCTTAGTAGGTCTTCATATTCACGCCAAACTTCACAGGCACGAGCATATGAGATATTTGGATATATACCTATGGAGATAATGCTTTGCTTAGGATTTGAAGGCGGGTAGTAGCGATACATCCATGACTTAGTCTCAGTAGGACGTACCATTAAGAATAGTTTAGGATGATTTTTGACAGCAACGAAGTACTTCTTACCTTCAGGCTTATGGCTGCTGATGCTTCGGTCTGAACTGATCGCTTTTCTTTCCATATCCTAGATCTCCATGAGTAGACTCAAAACTCGGTATACTTGACAGTATACTCAAAGTGCATGGATTAGGATAGATTCATAAGACAGTATAGAACGCCAGATACAACAAAACCCCTGATATCAGGGGCTTTAGCTGTTCTATAAGATAGTATAGGACTATGTAATGGTACCCGGAGCCGGACTTGAACCGGCACGCTATTACTAGCGAGGGATTTTAAATCCCTTGTGTCTACCAATTTCACCACCCGGGCAAAACTTGTATTATCTAAAAGTAAGCTTTCTACTTGTTAGATAGTGGTCGCTATTATAAGCATTTATATTAATAAAGCAAGCTAAAATTAATATAATATGAATAAAATTTTAACCTAAATAATTGGAGGCTGAGGTCGGAATCGAACCGGCGTTAACGGAGTTGCAGTCCGCTGCATGACCACTCTGCCACCCAGCCAATCAAGGACGCCTATATTAGCAAATATAATTTAAATTACAAGTTATTTTTTAGCTAAATGCGAATTATCTACTCAATTCTCCTTATTTGACCATAAATTAATGGCTATTCAAAGTATTAAGAGGTCAAATTAAGCTATTATCAAGCTTAAAATTAGGAATGGTTCGTCAAAAAACATCATAATTATCAAACACACAACGAAATAATATCTTTATTATTTCGTTGTGTGTTTGATAAAACGAGATAGGGAATAGATAGTGTTTTAAAAAGGTCTTGTTTGAGCTAAAAAGGAGACCGTTTATTATCGAAAAATCAGCGTTATATGTCTGTCATTAAAGCGCTGCAAATGAGAGTTTATGAATAAGTGCGCTTAATGAGAGAGTCGAGCATAAAACTTTATAGGTCTGAATAATTTGAATAGTAAGTGACTCTGTTATCACGCAAAAAACCCGCTAATCCTAAGCCATAACGCTCAGCGACACGCACTGCGGTACTGGTAGGTGCAGACATACCGACTAGCCAAGGGATGCGCCCACGAATCGATTTTTGTATCAGTTCAATCGATAGGCGCGAGGTCATAAGGACGCAGCTAATCTCTATTTTATTGCGCAGTTGCCAACCGATCAGCTTATCAAGCGCATTATGGCGTCCTACATCTTCGAATAGGTATAGCTGCTGATTATACATCGTCGCAGCGGCGTGTACGGCACCAGTCAATTGGTGAGTATGCTGCATCGCATCGACTTGCTGGCGTATTGCTAATAGACAGTCAAGACTTGGTGTATCTGCCTTTTGTCTGTTTTGACGATAGATACTCAAGTCAGGCAGTGCTTGTGTTAGCCCTGTGATGCCGCATATACCACAACCTGTACGCCCTGCTAGCTGACGTTTTTGCGCTTGGATACGCTGATGACAACGCTGGTTTAGTACTAGCTCCACCACATAAATGTCATAATCTTGCAGTGACGATAAGCTTTGTTCAAATGCTGCAGATTCTAAACTTTCATCCGTAGCATCTCTTATAAATCGTTCCTTTATAAATGAATCTTGCGTGAGATTTTGATAATCTGCAATATCATTCAGTTGGGTAACTTCCCAATCAAGCAGCTCATGACTATGCTGAATTAAGCCTTCGCTAGACAAAAAGCCGACGGCTAAATACTCTAGCTGGTGAGGGCTTGCCATCAGTACCGCATAGTGAATACCATTGATAACGATAGCAACCGCAGCTTCCACTGCTAAGCTCGCTGATTGGCAGTCGATACTGATTTGCTGCATATGGGTCTGTGCAATATTAGTCTTAGCAACACGGGTCTCAATAATGTTGTTAGAGTTATACTTATCTGTCGGATAATGATGCTTTTGCGCCCAATGATTACGTGCAAGCGGCGTTGCAGATGACTCTATAGTTTCTGACGTCTTATCTGTTAGGGTGTTTACCGAAAAATTATCGCTATATTTTGCGTCAGTTTCAGTATCACTTTGGGCAATCATAATACCTCGTTATATCGTATGGTCATTACCAAAATTATCATCTCCTTTAAATATATGCATCATTCAATGATTCGCCCGTTGCTGACTATGCATGATCGGTCGTAACAGCATTTGCCTCAACGCGTTGCAAAACAACGGTCGTCGATTTATACGCTGGTATGTGAGAGTCTGGTGCATGCGTGTCTAAATCAAATAAATCATTACATTCAGGATAATAAGTTGCGACAGCGTTAGCGGCGATATCCATCTCAGTCAATACTAACGGCCCTAGCGTGCGTGGCTGAGCGGTACCGTCTGTGTTATTTGAACCATTTGAGCTGGCATGGCGAGATACCATTACTCGGTCACCTGCTTGCCAACCCAAACGAGTCATTTCATCTGGGTGCATAAACAACACATCACGGCGAGTGGTTTGGCGATAGCGATCTTCAAATCCGAAAATCATGGTATTAAATTGGTCATGGCTACGGACACTGGTCAATTGCCAAATTTTTTGTTCATTGTTTGGCGCACTATTAGTATTATCATTGGGTTTTTTGTCATGGTGAAAGGCTAAAGAGGTCTCTGCCATTTGTGCTGCGACGTAGGTGATAGGGTATTGTGGTACTTCAAATTGCGCTTTGCCACTGTCAGTATTCCACACACGATGCCGCGCAGAATGGTACAAATGAAAGCCACGCTCGGTTTCGCGAATACGCTGATTAAAGTCTTCAAAACCGTCAATCGCTTGGGCGATATAATCACGAACGATGTCAAAGTCTTCACTCATTGCTTGCCAAGGAATGGACGAATCAGCACCAAGCAAATGAGTGGCGATATCTGCCACAATTTGTGCTTCAGATTTCAACGTATCGCTGACGGGTTTCAGGTTGCCTCGAGTGGGTACAATCTGACACATGGAATCTTCGATAGTGGCAAATTGCTCACCTTTGGCAGTAATAATACGTTCGGTACGACCTAAGCAAGGCAGAATAAGATTGTTCGCGCCCGGATACAGCATAGTTTCATTAAGTTTAGTACCGACAAAAATATTGAGCTGAGTGGTGGTTAAAGCTTGCTGAATTGCACTGGTATCAGGTGCTGCCACGGCATAATTACCGCCCATACTCATAAATACTTTTAGCTTACCGGCAATCAATGCTTTTGCACCAGAGACCACATCAAAGCCATTTTCTTGCGGCATCGGACGTTCAAACACACGCTCAAGGCTGTCTAGTAGCTTTTGTGCAGGGCGCTCATGGATGCCCATGGTACGGTCGCCCTGTACGTTAGAGTGACCACGGACGGGAGACGCGCCTGCGCCATCAATACCAATCATACCCATTAATAATAATAGGTTGGTAATCATCGCTACATTGTCATCGCCTTGGACGTGATGAGTGATGCCCATGCCCCAGGTGCAAATGGTCGCAGGACTCGCCGCTACCAGTTTTGCTATAATAATGATTTCCTCTTTACTGATACCAGACCCGCGTTCCACATCAGGCCATGATTGTTGGCGCAGCCATGCGTCGAGTGCCTCATATCCTGACGTATGCTCATCGATAAAGCTTTGATCGATTTTATTGTTTTTAGTCAGCCACTTAGCGATACCGGTCAAGAGTGCTGCATCGCCGCCGATCTGAATTTGAATGACCTCATCGACCATCTCATCACTTTGACCAGCTGCCATATGCGTGGGCTTTTGCGGATTTCTAAATTTACGTAAGCCTTGTTCGCGCATAGGGTTGATTGAGAGGATTCGACAGCCTTGCTCGTGAGCATGAGCAAGCATTTCAAGCATGCGTGGATGATTGGTCGCAGGATTTTGTCCAAACATCAATATCAGTTTGGCTTGCTCAAAGTCTTCCAATTTCACGGTCGCTTTGCCAATACCCAACTGTCTACCGAGCATTACCGACGTTGGTTCGTGACACATATTGGAGCAATCTGGTAAATTATTGGTGCCAAAACAGCGCACAAACAGCTGATACATAAAGGCGGGCTCGTTGGTCACACGGCCTGAGGTATAAAATAGCGCCTCATCTGGCGAATCAAGCTGTCCTAACTGCTCAGCGATACATTGATAAGCAGCTTCCCAAGAGATTGGTAAGTAGCGGTCTTGCGCGGCATCATAATATACAGGCTCTGATAAACGACCACTATGCTCAAGCTCATAGCCCGACCAGCCTTGTAATTCAGTGACGCTATGTCGCGCAAAAAACTGCGCATCGGCTTTTTTTGTCATGGTCTCACTAGCAATGACTTTGATACCATTTTCACAGACGTCGATGGCTTTATGTGATTTGTGGTCAGGCCAAGCGCAGCCCGGACAGTCGAATCCGCCTTTAGGTTGGTTGCTTTTTAGCACACTTACGCTACCCCGTAAAAAAGTCTGATAATCCATCAGCTTACGAGTAGAGGAAATCAGCGCAGGCCAACCGGCAGCAGGGTGGGAGTAGACAGGAATTTTGCGCATGACAGACCTCATAGTAAATGGCGGTAGCGAACTTTGATATACAGCAACTATATAGTGACGAGCGAGAAGTTTGTAGAAGCATTAACTTTGACATACTCCCACCACTTTCGCCAAGCTCAAGTGGGGGATTCTAAAAGCAGATGCTCTTAGGCGACTTTCTCACGAAGGTCGCTTGTTTTCTGTTTCAACGGGCGACCCTTACTGCATCCTCCCTCCGCAGACAAAACGGCATGTCCTGCCGCTAATATATTACGAGCCGCATTAAAATCAGCGTTCGCAACATACCTACATTTGACGCACTCAAATTTAGACTGAGTTTGTCTATTCTCTTTAGCAATATGCTGACATTGAGAACAGGTTTGACTGGTGTAGTGTGGGTTTACCTTGATCAGTAACCCACCGCGCCATTGCTGTTTGTACTCAAGCATATTAACCATCATGCCCCAGCCTTGATCTAGGATTGATTTGTTTAATCCCGACTTGGCTTTAACATGACGACCTTTGTTCTCCACCGACCCGCTGGCTGATTTCGACATATTAGCGACCTTTAAATCCTCACAAGCAATCATGGCGTGGTTTTTGCTGATGCGGGTGGTGACTTTATGCAAGTAGTCATGGCGAATATTAGCAATGTGGCTGTGTAGCTTTTGAATCTTGCGGTTTTGCTTTTTCCAGTTTTCACTGAATTTTACTTTCTTTGCTAACCCTCGTTGCAATTTGGCAAGTTTGAGTTGATTGGTTTTAAAACTGTTTTTCGGTTTGATGTACTGACCGTTTGAAGTGGTGAGTAGTTTGCTGATACCCATGTCCAAGCCAATGGCGCTTGTGGCAGGGTGACGAGGGTTCTCATCCAGTTCTCGCTCCGTACCAAAAGACACGTACCAGTGCCCTGATTTCTTGCTGATGGTGACATTTTTAATTGTACCAATGATGTCTTGCGACTTCCTAAACTTCACCAGGCCAATGCCATTAGGCAGTTTTACTCGATTACCTTCAACACGGCAATATTTATCAAACTGAACCAAGCGAATTGAGTCGCAGCCATCGGATTTGCGCTTAAATCTTGGCATCAACGAGCGTAGCTGGATTTCTGTGCCGTCAGCCAGTTTAAAGAACTTGGGTTTGCGAGGTTTCTTTTTATTGTCTTTTAATCTGGCATGTACTTTAGGATCAAAGAACCGCGACCAAGCCGATGCCAGATCGCGTACTTTTTGTTGTAAAGACACAGCGTTTGAGCTGCTTTTTAGGAAGTTAAAATCAGGATTACTTTTTAAATCTATAATTTTATTAACCAGATTGGTGGCATTAATAAACTCATCTTTAGCAAACATCTCAAATGAGATTGCCAGCATTTGATTCCAAACAAAACGTGCAGAGCCGACAAGATTATTTAAAATAACCTCTTGCTCCGTATTAGGCTCAAGCCTAAATTTATACGCTTTGTTGATTTTCATAAATGCTCGTGGTGAGTTATAAGTATTACAATAATTAATTATTATACTGGATTCAGGCGCATATTATGTAATTTAAACATTGAAAATGATGCGAAATTCACCGCCACCCTAATGTCGGATGGCGTCCTCTTTCGCGGGTTTGATAGATAACAAAAAAACCTTTAAGAAAAATGCATTTTCTTAAAGGTTTATCGTGTCAATGCTCACTCACAAGCGAGCATAGAATGATGTCTGCTAAGTGAAGTCCTCTTAAGTAAAGTCTTTATAAATACCGTCTTCTTAAGATATCAGTAACGCGCGTCTTTAGGTTTTTTACCATTTGGCCAATCATTGACCTTACCAGCAAAGTCAGGGCGCGGCTGATGAGTAAAGAAGTGCGCCACATCGACGGCATCTTGATCGCTCAGCACATTTCCGTGACCCCATAAGCCTTTGGTCTGAATACCCATGGGCATGTTGTATTTTACAAAGGCTGCCGCCTTGTAAGTACGTGCCATACCAGCACCGATATTAAAGGATTCATCGCCCCACAGTGGCGGGAACACGATATCGCCGCGACTGTCTTTGATGCCTTCGCCATTATCACCATGACAAGTTGCACATTGAGCTTTATAAATTTGTTCGCCGCGGACAGGGTCTGGGGTTAATGATTCATCCACTTTACCCGTATTTTGGATATCGACTTTTTGCTCTTTTGGGGTGTTTTGCGATAGCCACTTCATATAAGCCAACATTGCCAGCATTTCAGGGGATTCAGGTTTCAACGGTTTGCCATTCATTGAGCGCTGGAAGCAGCCATTAATACGTTTGGTTAAATCAACTTCCTTACCAGATCGTGGCATCACGCGCGGATAGAAGTTATAACTATTGATGTACGGATCACCCAGTGGAATTTTACCTTGTGAAATATGGCAGCTGTTACAGTTCATTTGCGCGCCCACATGCTCTGGCAGTAAGCGCTTAGTTTCGTTTAATAAGCGTTTACCATAAAATATCTCATCAGCATTTGGTTCATCCAAGATAGCCGTATCTTGCGGCAGCACATAAGTGCCGATATCTTCGTTGGCATCATCAGTGGTGACTAAGCCGTACTCAGGTGCATTCTGCTCGATAGGCTCGGGCTGCGAGCAACCACTACTGATAGCGGCGATACTAAGCGCTGAAGCAGTAAGGATAGCGGTGGTTAAGTTGCCTATGGTCATTTTTTGAGAGATAACGCGAGCAATAGTAGGCAAGTTGAGTGGAGATTTTTTCATTATTTTGCTCCTTTTGTTTGCGCGTCAATACTTAAGTCTGGAGCAATATCCGTACTGGTTTTTGGTTTTTTGGCGAGGAAAGCCCGCATTTTTACCACGTCATTGACATCGATTTCAGGCGCTTGGTTGGTCCAGCTATTGCGGACATAATTGACCACTTCTGCCACATCTGCATCGCTAAGATTGCTGAATTCAGGCATAGTAAATGCCATACGGTCATGTGGAGTTTCAGGCATACGACCACCGCTCAAGGTAATCTGTAAGACCGAATCGGCATTGTTAGAATAAACCGCACTATTGCCATCAAGCGCTGGGAAAATACGCGCGACTCCTTTACCATCGACACGGTGACAAATTTGGCAATATTCGGCGTACAAAATCGAACCGCGCGAATCATAGTCACCATCTAGTAATTTTTGCGTAGTGATGTCTTTTTTCGCAGGCAGTGTGGCTTCTTTGTTTGGTGCTGGCGTTAATGTTTTTAGATAAGATGACATGGCGTTGATGTCGTAGTCGGTCATATACTGGGTGCTATGCTCAACCACTTCGGCCATGGCACCAAAGGCAGCAGTGGTATCAGTACGACCAGTTTTGAAGAAGTCATTTAATTCTGCAACCGTCCAAGTGCCAAGTCCGCGATGCTCACCGCGGATACTTTTGGCGCGCCAACCATCGATGATGGCACCGCTCAAATACTTGTTAGAATCTGCATTACTTAGAGCGATTTCTTGAAAGCCAATACCGCGCCCAGTATGACAAGAGCCGCAGTGCCCAGGACCTTCGACTAAGTATTGACCACGAGTCAATAGTGCGTCGTCTGTCTCAGGGACAAAGTCACGCTTGCGATCAAATAAGACCTGCCAGTATGCCAAGGGCCAGCGCCAGTTTGCTATCGGAGGTAGCTCGCTTTTTAGATTGGCTTGCTTGACGGCTGTGACATCGGACATAAAGAAGGCGTACATCGCGGCTAAGTCTTCTTCTGGCATGAGCTGGTAAGAGGGATACGGCATAGCAGGATATAAGGCTTTATTATCACTGCGTACCCCATGCTTAACGGCATTTTTAAAGTCGGCGAAACTGTAGTTGCCGATGCCAGTTTCTTGATCGGGTGTGATATTGGTCGAGTAAATTGCCCCAAGTGGCGTTAGCATAGGCAGACCGCCTGCATAAGTCTCGCCATCGAGCGTGGTATGACACGCAATACAGTCAGCAGTGCGAGCGATATATTCGCCCTGCTTGATGAGAGCAGGATCAGTGATATTGATCTCGATATCGCTACTGCTGGTGCGCATATTTGGCAGTAATTGCCCAATAATAAAGGCAACCACCAGCCCGATGATGGCTGCTATTATTATAATCAGTGGCCATTTTTTCATAAGCCCGCCCTCCATAAGATATTTTTACCAAGCTTATAATTCATCACCCATATTTCATGAGGTGTATTAATCATTCTTATTGAAATCAAAATTGAAATCGAATATTTGTGCTTTAAGCTCAGCGAATTAAAAGTTACACGACTGTCATCTAGTATAGGGTAGCGGGTAATATTGTGATATTGTGGAAAACCACATTAGAATTAAGGTTTTTACTATAATGTACGTTTAGTAGGTCAAATATAAGGCTAGGTGTATGCATAAAAAGTCTAAAATTTGGACTATCTTAAAGACCTGTTTTATTATCGTTGTGGCATCGGTTGCTTGGTTGCCGCTATCCAAGGCAACCGCCCAGACCTACTATTTGGGTGTGCTGGCACCGCAAGGCGAAACAGCCGCACAAAATCGCTGGCAGCCGTGGCTTGACGAGCTTAATGATCAGTTATCAGATGACACCGTGATATTGGTACCTTTGGCGCTGGAGAATTGGCAACAGCAAATAGAAGCACAGCAGTTTGCGCTAGTGCTTGGCCCGCAAGTACAGTTTATAAAAATGAATACCATCAGGTGGCGCTGGCTGGCTACCTTACAAACAGAGACGGCTCAATTAAATAGCAATGCGCAAAACGCTCGTGATAAAAGTCCTCGTGATAAAATTTTTAGCAATCAAGGATTTGATGCTGAGGGTGTTAATGGGCAACAATCGCAAAATCAGCTATCGACGACAGTCACCCTCGCCAATGAATTTAATAAGCTAAATGAATATACGCCATTAAAACAGCCGAGTGCGATGGAAGAGGTCGCCAGTGCTTTATGGGTTGCTGCCGACAGTGATATTTATCGTTTGCAGGATTTAGAGCAACGTCATATTGCTGCCGTCGACACTGACGCATTTGGCGGTTATTTATTGGGCGCGCATTTATTACAGCAAAATGGCATCACGCCAAGTCACTATCAAACACAGTTTGTCGGTTATCCGATAGAGCGCACTTTGCATGCCTTGGCTAGTGGCAAGGTAGACGCTGCCATTACGCCGCTTTGTTTGATGGAGGAGATGGCAAGGCGCGGTCAAATCAATGACAAGCAGTACCGTCTCATTCACCCAGTCGCCACTGTATCTAGCTGCCACTCTTCAACGAAAATATATCCAAATTGGACACTGGCAGCGACCGAGCAAGCGCCAGATGCTTTGGTGCGCCAGATCAATCAACATTTATTTGGCAAGAGTCAAGCAGAGCAGCGCTGGTTGCCAGCAGAATCGAGTAGCGATGCTGAGCGCATCCTTTATGAGATGAATCGTCATCCCGCCCAAAAGCAGCTGAGCGCGCATATGATCGACTGGATAAAGGCGCATCGATTGTGGATGGCTGTGATTATTTTGGTTATCCTGATATCGACAGTAAATTATGCTTGGATGAGCTGGCTGGCATGGCGGCGGCAAAAAAAGATAGTGCGGCAAAATAGACTAATCCGTGATTATGATCAGCAGTTACACCAATCAGAGCGCTTTGCGGTCATCGGTGAGATGAGCGGTGCTATCGCTCATGAAATCAATCAGCCGCTGGCAACCATTCAAAATTATGCGCAAGGGTTATTGATACGCAGTCAACACGCAAGTTTGTCTAAAAATGCTATCGACATAGCGCCACTTGATAGTGCGGCAACAGAGAATGCTCTACAGCAGATTGTATGTGAAACAGAACGCGTCGCTGCTGTAGTGACTAATATTCGCCGCTGGGCTGGACGGTCGCAAGCGAATGAAACTCGTGTCGATATCGCAGCTATCTATCAACAGTGCATCTTATTATTGGGTGAGCAAGCAGTAGGTGTCAATTTTTGGCTGGCAAGTGATTACCAGCATTTAACCTTGCCAAATTTATTATTAGATCAGTTATTGATAAATAGCATGACCAATGCTGCGCAGCAAGGGGCGACCAATATCATGCTACGCTGTCAGGCAGAAGAACACGATGGCAAGCAATGGCTGGTATTGCATCTAAGCGATGATGCTGGCGGCTTTGATCAAGCCCAGCTTAAAGCACAGCACCTACCAGAGAACCTACCCAGTCAGTATGCCACTCAATCAACGAAAGCAGGCGGTCTAGGATTAGGACTGATGATATGTCAGCGCTTATGCAAGTCGCTGGGCGGTATGATGCAGCTAAATAATATTGATGCCGAACCTGAAATTGAGCAAGTTTACCAAGTAATGAGCAGCGAGCACCGACGCTTTAAACGTAGCTTAAACGGTAAAATACAGTTGCTACAAACCAATGCTAACTATCAGCTGTCAAACACGGTGGGCGCACAAATATCTTTTTATCTGTCATTATCTTTAGCGAATAATGACGAAAAACTCTAATGAATATCAATAATGTATTTAGCCATAAGGTCACATATGACGTCTAATCAACTCTCAAATGAGCCTACGTGCTGGCAAGATGAAAGCAGTCATCTGTCTGACGATTTATCAGGCATTACGCCAGAATCGCTTATCATTCATATCATTGACGACGAAGAAAGTGTGCGCATGTCCTGTGATTTTTTGATTAGCAGCTTAGGGCTATCGACCCAAGTGTGGGCAAGTGCTCTGATATTTTTACAGCAAGTCAATATCTATCGTCCAGCAGTGATTGTGAGTGATTTGATGATGCCAGAGATGAGTGGTCAAGCGCTACAAGTGCACCTTAGTCAACAGGACAGCCCTATGGCATTGATAGCGCTAACGGGAAATGGCGAGATTGCTGATGCTGTCAATATGCTGAAGCAAGGTGCGGCTGACTATCTGGAAAAACCGATTAATAGCCGCCGGCTACAAGAAGCGCTTGCGCGTGCGCAAGACCTCACTCTAAAACGCGCCACGCTTTATGATATTAAAAATCTTTATGCGCAGCTGACCGATAAAGAAAAGCAGGTCGCCAATGAGTTACTGCAAGGCAATCTGAATAAAAATATCGCCAACCATTTAGATATATCGGTCCGCACGGTAGAGGTGCATCGCTCACAAGTGATGAAAAAAATGCAGTCACAACATGTCAGTGAGTTGATTCAAAAGTTAGTATTGCTTGATGCTTAAAAATTAAGACAGTCGTATCAATTAAAGCAGTCATAAAAAAACGCCTGATATTAAACAGACGTTCTATTTTTTCAAGAGTTGAAGAATTTTGCTAAGTTATTTAACTCAATATCAAGCTATCATCTTCGACTTTTTCGCCGCGAGTTTGCTCAAACATATCAAGTAAGTCATGTACAGTCATGCCTTGACGTTTATCGCCAGCCACATCTAATACCACTTGTCCTTGATGTAACATCACTGTTCTGGTGCCATGCGCCAATGCCTGCTGCATCGAGTGGGTAACCATCATCGTTGTAAGCTGATTGTCCGTTACAATTTTATCGGTCAATTCTAAAACGAAAGCAGCAGTCTTAGGGTCGAGGGCAGCAGTATGCTCATCAAGCAATAAAATTTTGGAAGGTTGCAATGAAGCCATCAATAGGCTGACGGCTTGACGTTGACCACCGGATAACAGACCCATACGGTCGGTCAGACGATTTTCTAGCCCCAATTTTAATACTGATAATTTTTCGCGAAATAAATCACGGTTATTTTGGTTGAGTGCAAAGCTCAAACCACGTTTGCCGCCGCGCTTATAAGCCAGCGCCATGTTTTCTTCGATGGTTAATGCTTCACAAGTCCCCGCCATCGGGTCTTGGAAGACACGAGCCACCCAATGGGCGCGTTGGTGCGCGGTCTTTTTGGTGACATCGATACCATTTAATAAGATTGAACCGCTATCGACGCGCGTGGTACCACTGACCGCATTTAAAAAGGTTGATTTACCCGCGCCATTGGTACCGATGACAGTGACAAATTCACCATCAGCGATGTTGAGATTGATACCGCGTAGGGCAGGGTTTTCAATGGGCGTTCCAGGATTAAAGGTCAACCGCAAATCTGTAGCTTGCATCATAATAATTATTCCTTATGGTTGCACATTGACATTAAGCCCGAACTTTACGACTTAAAAATTTATTTTTAGCTTTTGGCAATACCAAGGCAAATACGACGAGTAGCGCTGTAATCAAGTTTAAATCTTGCGGACCAAAACCAATACTACGGAGCGTATCGCTCGATAGCGCCACCTGAATAAATAGCTTGTACAGCACCGCACCGACGACCACGGCAAAGGTAATCAGCCAAATTCGCTTGGCAGGAATGATGGTTTCACCGATGATGACCGCTGCCAAACCGATGACAATGGTACCAATACCGATCGAGATATCTGCGCCACCTTGAGTCTGCACAAACAATGCACCTGCTAGAGCAATCAAACCATTAGAAATCGCCATACCAATGATGGTCATCCATGAGGTATTGATGCCTTGCGCCTGTGCCATGCGGAGGTTGGAACCCGTCGCCCGCATCGAAAGACCCGTTTCGGTACTATAGAACCAGTTTAAAAATAACATGGCAGCTATCACCACGACACCAATAATTAGACAGCGCATCCAATAACCGTTGCCATCAGTGACCAAGGTGCTAAAGACCGTGGTTTCACCCAATAATGGCAAGTTCGGCGCACCCATAATCCGTAAATTGATAGAATATAGTGCGACCATCACCAAGATACTGGCAAGTAGTTGCAGGATGCCAAGTTTGACGTGTAGCCATGCCGTAACAATACCAGCGACTGAACCTGCCAACATACCAAAAGCACAGGCAAGCCATGGGTTGACACCAGCGATGATAGAAATACCAGCGACAGCGCCACCTAGTGGAAAACTACCGTCAGCGGTCAAGTCGGGGAAGTCGAGGGTGCGAAATGAGATCAGCACACCAAGTGCTACTAGGCCATAAATCAGACCGCTTTCAAGTGCACCAAAAAAAGCAATTAAAGACATAAGAGATCAGTAAGTCATAACCAAGCGTTTAGCAACTAACGTTCTAATATCGATTCATAGAATGAGTGCGTGATATAGATCAGCGCTGTCTCATCTATACGTCAATTTTAGCTAAACGACTAAGCGGTGAATTTAACAGATTAAACAATCTGCGGTTAGGGTAAACCAAAACATGTCACGATCAACAGCTATCATAAGCTACCTAGGTTCAAAGCTTTGATTAAAAAAAGGGCAAATTTAGAAATGACGCAAATACTTTATATTTAATCAATGTGGTTTAAATAAGAAGCCCAGCCTACTGATTCATAGCTGGGTTTCTGATGTTAAACATTTAGCCTCATCGCATAAAGGTAGATGACGGCTGACACCAAATCCATCAAACTCGATATCTACCTTATGATAGCTGTAATGAGCTAGCTATAAAAGTGCGTTATTCTACCACTTCTTTTGCTTTATCGATAACCGCTTGTGACAAAGTAATGCCTTCTTCTTTGGCATGCTTTGGACTAACGTATAGATCCAACATTTGCGGGGTGTAGACAGGAATAGCGCCTGCTTTTTCACCATTTAAAATACGTACCACGATTTTGCCTGTTTCGCGACCAAGCTCGTAGTAATTCACGCCCAATGCAGCAACGGCACCACGCTCAACGGAGCTAGTGTCAGACGCAATCAGTGGGATTTTGCTCTCTTTAGCGACTTGATATAGTGATTCGTAAGCCGATACGACGTTATTATCGGTTGAGGTATAGATCATATCGACCTTACCTTCGAGGCTACGTGCTGCCATCGCAATATCAGTACTACGCTGGGCAGGCGCTTCGAGTACATTGATACCTAGTGGTGTCAGTTTTTCTTTTAAGTTTTTCAAGATAATCGTTGAGTTGACTTCGCCTGGGCTATAAACATAGCCGACATTCTTCAGGCTCGGGATGATTTGACGCATCAATTCAATTTGTGGCTCATAAGGCAGGGCATCAGAGCCGCCAGTGACATTGGTGCCAGAGCCATCTAGTTTGGTCACTAGTTTGGCGGCAACTGGGTCAGTGACTGCTGAGAATACTAAAGGGATACTGCTAGTAGCAGCAGCTACTGACTGCGCTGATGGAGTACCAATCGCAACGATAACGTCTGAATTGTCTGCGACGAATTGCTTAGCAATCTGTCCAGCAGTGGCAGTGTTACCCTGTGCGCTTTGGAAATTAACCTTTAAATTTTCACCATCCTTAAAGCCTGCTTCATTAAGCTCGTCGATAACGCCCTTACGGACGTCATCAAGCGCTGGATGTTCGACGATAGCTGTGATTGCGACAGTCTTCATAGCCGTGGCTGCATCGCCAGTCGCAGCTGTATCAGTGGTGCTGGTATCTTGTGCTGATTGATTACAGCCAGTCAAGATGGCAGTACAAACGCCACCTAATAATAGTGCTTTACTAAAGTTAAAATGACCAAAACGATTTTGATACAACATGGGTCTCACTCCTGAAAATAATAATGTGTCCGTACATTATTTAATTTATAGATAAAAGGTATAGATGGATAAAGGGTAAAGCGAGCCATCTATATAGAAGGCTAAATGTTATTTTTCAGTGCTACTTGTCAAAACTATTTATCCGTATTATTTATCCGTATTATTTATCCGCACTCTGCGCTTGTTTGTCGATATTAATGGCATTTTTTAGCAGCTCATCAGTCAGGCTGAAGCCTTGCTCAGCCGCATGTTTCGGGCTTGCATATAAGGTTAAAGTATTCATCACTTCAGGCTTAACGCTACTAACTGCTTCGCCATTTAAAACACGATACACCATTTTGCCTGTGGTACGACCAAAGTCATAATCATTGACACCAAGTGCCGCAGTTGCACCACGTCGCACACTGAACTCGTCTGAGGCAATGACAGGAATATCAAGCTCATTGGCAGCACCTGCCATCGCTTCAAAGGCGGATACCACATTATTATCTAGTGAGGTATAAATCACATCAACACGACCAGCAAGGCTACGAGTCGCCATCGCCACATCCGTTGGGCGATTGGCGGTTACGTCTAATATCTTAAGCCCACGCGCAGGCGCAGCTTTTTTTAGTTGATTGAGTACCACCACCGAATTGACCTCACCTGGACTATAAACATAGCCAATGGTTTTTGCATTAGGCGCAATTTTTTGAATATTGTCCAGTTGCGGCTCGATAGGTAGCTCACTAGACAGTCCTGTCACATTAGATTGGATAGGCGTATTGTTCTCATTAATGAGCT
The DNA here is from genome assembly GCF_014897815.1 of Psychrobacter sp. PG1. Lineage (GTDB taxonomy): Bacteria > Pseudomonadota > Gammaproteobacteria > Pseudomonadales > Moraxellaceae > Psychrobacter. The sequence goes on along the minus strand of NZ_JABUZG010000084.1, from coordinate 174,499 downwards.
TTGCCGCGACAGGGTCTGAAATAGCCGTATAAATAACCGGAATCGTCTTAGTTGACGCAACGATAGACTGAGCTGATGGCGTCGAGATTGCCACGATGGCATCTGGATTGTCTCCTGCAAACTGCTTCGCAATCTGACCTGCTGTCGCTGTATTGCCTTGAGCACTTTGAAAATTAATGGTTAGATTTTGGCCTTCAACATAGCCATTATCTGCCAACTCATCAATAATGCCGCGACGCATCGCATCTAACGAAGGATGTTCGACGATTTGAGTGATGGCTAATGTCTTGGCAGGCTTGTCAGAATCTGCGGCGGCACTTGTATCTGTCGTTGCAGCAGTGTCGGTCGTGTTTGAGCAGCCAATTAATCCAAGCGCGGCGCTCATAGCAGCACCGAATAGGCTGAAGCGTAAAGTAGTAGCAAAGGTCATTTTATTGGGGCTCATAGGTTAGAGAGTGCAGGTTACCCGAGTCAATGTTATGTGCATGCTGAGATAACGGGCTAACATCAAAGTAATCAATCCATTGATCATTACGTCCATATTATGACAGTAATGTAACTTATGGCAATAAGAAATTAAAACGCGTTTGTCATTACCTCTATAAAGAACGTGCTGAATCAATATTCATCGATATTATCTTCTATATAAGCACTGATTTTTGCGATTGACCAGCGATAGTTTTTGGACAATAAAAAAGATGCCCAGCTGGACATCTTTTTTGTTTGTTGAGTAAGCCTAACTATTAAGCAAGCACATCGCCAATCACGCAGTTGTCAGGTAAAGTAACCACTGTCAGCTGGGTTTTTGGATTGCCAGTTGATAGCACCATCCCTTCTGAGATACCAAACTTCATTTTGCGCGGGGCAAGATTGGTCACGCAAATGACCTTTTTATCTAGCAATTGCTCAGGCTCATAGAACTTACGGATGCCGCTAAACACATTGCGCGGTTTGTCTTCGCCAACGTCCAAGGTAAATTGTAAAAGCTTATCTGCGCCTTCGACATGATTGCAGGCTAAAACGTGAGCGACTTTCATCTCAACTTTGGCAAAGTCTTCGATACCGATATGGTCAGTTTGCTCAGTATTTGTCTCAGTATTTGTCTCAGTATTTGTCTCAGTATTCGTCTCAGTATTCGTCTCAGCATCAGCTTCTTTTGCGGGCTTGTTATCTTTTTTAGCAACTGGAGCAGCAGCTTGAGCCAAAGACTCTTTTGATGCCTCAACCATCGCGGCAACGTCTTTTTCTTCGATACGCTGCATCAAAGGCTTGAACTTATTGATTTTATGACCCAATAGCCATTCATTACGGCTGGCAAAGCTTAAGTCGTCAATGTTCAAAAACGCTTTGGCATTGGCGGTTAGCTCAGGCAATACTGGCGCAAGATAAACCATTAATTGACGGAAGATATTAATCGCGACCGAGCAAACATCTTGAACTTCTTGCTCTGCGCCTTCAACCTTAGCAAGCGCCCATGGTTTTTTCTCATCGATATATTCATTGGCTTTATCAGCACATTGCATAATCAAACGCATGGCACGTGAAAACTCACGGTTCTCGTAAGCGGCAGCAATCTCATCGCCCGTTTTGGTGATATCTTCTAATAAACTTGGTTCAGCGCAGATCTCTGTGAGCATGCCGTCGTACTTTTTGACCAAGAATCCAGCGCTGCGACTGGCGATATTGACCACTTTACCAACTAGATCAGAGTTGACCTTTTGCATAAAGTCTTCTAAATCAAGGTTGATATCTTCGACTTTATCAGACAGTTTACTAGCAAAATAATAACGCAAGTATTCAGGATGTAAGTGATCAGCATACGTTTCGGCTTTAATAAAAGTACCGCGTGACTTACTCATTTTTTCGCCATTGACCATCAAGAAGCCATGAGCAAAAACACCCGTTGGTGTACGGAACTCACTACCGGCAAGCATGGCAGGCCAAAATAGCGCATGGAAATAAACGATGTCTTTACCGATGAAGTGATACACCTCGGTTTTATGCTCGTTTTCTTGCATCCAATAACGGTCGAAATCAAGCGCCTCGTCTGTACCTGCGCGTTTATCGCACAGATTTTTGAAGCTCGCCATGTAACCGACTGGCGCATCGAGCCAAACATAAAAATATTTGTCTGGCTCATCGCTTGGGGTATCTGGAATCTGAAAACCAAAGTAGGGCGCATCACGGGAAATGTCCCACGTTGCCAGACCTGCTTCAAACCATTCTTGTAGTTTATTGGCGACCGATGTTTGCAAGCGATTGTCACTACGCGTCCAATCTTTCAAGAATTGCTCAAATTCAGGCAAATTAAAGAAGTAATGCTTGGACGTTTTTAGAATAGGCGTGGCATCTGATAGCGTTGAATGCGGGTCTTTAAGATCCGTTGCATCATAGGTGGTACCGCAAACTTCACAGTTATCGCCGTATTGGTCTGGCGCTGCGCATTCAGGGCAAGTACCCTTGACAAAACGATCGGCTAAAAACAACTGTTTTTCAGGGTCAAATAGTTGTTCGACATCTTTTGTACTAATATGCCCAGCATCATTCAAGCGACGATAAATCAGCTCAGAGAAATGCTTGTTTTCTTCTGAGTGGGTGGAGTGATAATTGTCAAAGTTAATCAAAAATTTAGCAAAATCTGCTTCATGCGACGCTTTCACCGAGGCAATTTGCTCCTCTGGCGTGACGCCATTTTCTTCAGCTTTTAACATGATACCAGTGCCATGAGCATCATCGGCACAGACATAGGTGACTTGATGACCTTGTGCTTTCATCGCACGTACCCAAACGTCGGTCTGTACATGTTCTAAAAGATGGCCTAAATGAAGATCGCCATTGGCATAAGGAAGAGCACTGGTTACTAGAATCTCACGCACAAAATCACCTATATTTTTATATAAACGGGTTGGTTATCAAACGTCTTCAGCGGTTTTGAGCTATTAGACGCGATACTATTAATATCAAACTATCAATACTAAAACGTATTAAGCAAATAAAAATTTAAAAAAGTGTGCCTATGATACCGTAATTCAGCCAAATTTGTGACATTACCTGAGTAATTAATATAGTCGCTAATAAAGCGATTAACTCTATACGGTATATAGAGTGTCAATCAATTATGAGAGATAAATAGTCGGTTGTATTTAGAGGTAGTAATGAGAAAGCATGCATAAAAAACCCACCAAGCAATCGCTCAGTGGGCTCTTCGGTATCAAGCAATAATCGTTACATTTAATTATCTTTAAGGTTTAGTAAATGCCTCATTCCAGAACATTAGAACGAGCCAAATATCGTCCCTAAAATGATAACGGCGACCACAGCAATAAGTGGAATCACCATTGTCACCATGGCGACGTTCAGATAAGACTGCTTATGGGTCAAACCACAAATCGCAAGTAAGGTGATGACCGCACCACTATGCGGTAGCGTATCCAAACCACCCGCTGCCATCACAGCAACACGGTGCATGAGCTCTGGGTCAATACCCGCTGCGACCGCCATTCTTAAATAGTCTTCACCCAACGTCGAGAGGGCAATACTTAAACCGCCAGATGACGAACCAGTAATACCAGCCAGCGTGGTCATCGCCACCGCTTCTGAGATTAAAGGATTGTCAGGCGTTAGATTTAAGATACTATCACGAATGATGAGGAAGCCTGCTAGCGAGGCGATAACCGCGCCGTAACCGACTTCTGAGGCGGTATTAAAAATCGGCAACATCGAATCATAAGTACCACGGTTGATGGTTTTTTGCAGATTATTCCAATGACCGATACGTAACAAAATTAACACCGCACAAGCCACGACTAACGAGATGATAATTGACCATAAACCCAGTGAGCCTGCGATATTTAGATCAGGAAACTGAGCTTGTAAGCCGCTAAAATCCACTGATGGAAAGACAGCGTAAGTTAATAGAGCATTTAAGCCAATGACCAATACCAGTGGAATCATAGCAATAGTAAATGAGGTGTGATGCGTATTTAATACCTCAGTTTCTTTTTTGGCTGCGCCAACGCCGCCCACATCCTCTTCGTCATGCTGACCATAGCCTTCGCCTGCTGCATTGGCTTTTCTGGCGCGTGATTGTAGCCATAACCAACCGCAAATAAACATGATGGTACCGCCGATAATACCCAAGATAGGCGCGGCAAAAACGTTGGTATTATAGTAAGGAATCGGAATGGCGTTTTGAATGGCAGGTGTACCTGGCAATGCCGTCATCGTAAAGGTAAATGAGCCTAAGGCAATCGCTGCCGGAATCAAGCGCTTAGGAATATCAGCGGCTTTAAACAAGTCTTTGGCGATGGGGTAAATAGCAAATGCCACGACAAATAACGAGACGCCACCATAGGTTAAAATGGCACAAACTAAGATAACCGCTAAGATGGCTTTGCTGGCACCAAGCTTTTCGACCACGGTTTTGGCAATCGCGGTCGCCGCACCAGAGTCTGCCATCAAACGCCCAAATAATGCACCCAGCAAGAATATAGGGAAAAACTTAAGTAAAAATCCACTCAATGCGCCCATAAAGACATCGGTATAGGCAGGAATTGTGCTTAAAAAATCACCTGATAATAGTACGGCTAATGTCGCCATAATCGGTGCTAATATCAGCACGGAATAACCACGATAAGCAAAAAACATCAGTAATAATAAAGTAATGACAATAGCAAAGGTACTAAACATGATCGCCCTCCTTGGCAAAGTTCAGTCAGCGAGTATGCAGAGCATAGTGATATTGGTCAATAAAATTACTTAAAATAGCCAATATTTGATATTTTATTAAACATAAATCCTGTCTTAATAAGATATTGACCCATCATATATATCGCTACTGCGCTGGCTTGTATATTCCTATGGTTATTCTCTTCTCGCTACGAGAATAATATGGTAAGTTAACACAGGATTTTTAATTATTATATATCGATAGAAAATGTATTAATATAAATATGGAAATATTGAGTGATGTCAGCCACTCATAATCATTGATGATAGAAGTTAATAACAAAAAATAGACTTGCAAGGAGATAAGCATGAGTCAATCAAAAGTATATAGCAGTGCCGAAGAAGCGCTAAAAGGCATCGTCAGCGATGGACAAACGCTCGCTATCGGTGGTTTTGGTCTGTGCGGTATTCCGGAAGCGTTAATCGCCGCATTGCGTGATAGTGGTGTTAAAGGGTTAACTTGCATCAGTAATAACGCAGGCGTCGATGACTTTGGCTTAGGATTGCTATTGCAAACGCGCCAGATTAAAAAAATGATTTCATCCTATGTCGGTGAAAATAAAGAATTTGAGCGTCAATACTTGGCAGGCGAGTTAGAAGTTGAGCTGACGCCGCAAGGTACTTTAGCGGAAAAACTACGTTCGGGCGGCGCTGGTATTCCTGCTTTCTACACCGCAACTGGCGTTGGCACACTGGTCGCTGAAGGCAAAGAAACCCGTGATTTTGATGGTCGTACTTATATACTTGAGCACTCATTACGCGCTGATGTGTCATTAATCAAAGCGCAAAAAGCGGATAAAGCAGGTAATTTAATATTCAATAAAACGGCGCGTAACTTTAATCCAGATTGCGCTATGGCAGGAAAAATCACCATTGTTGAAGTCGAAGAAATCGTAGAGACGGGCACCTTTGATCCTGATGACGTGCACCTACCGGGTATCTTTGTGCAGCGTATCGTCTTGAATAGCAATCCTGAAAAGCGTATTGAAAAAACCACGACTAAGGCCGTTGAAGGCCCTTAGTTAAAGGCTTTATAGATTTTTTTAAAATGTTAAATTAATAATAGAATATTGTCATACTATTCCTAAAGATTTGAGTGGCAAGGAAAACGAGTGAAAGTGCTACATCTAGTAGACTAAGTGAGTTTGACACCGCTCATCATATTTTTTGGGGTCGTTATAAAAATAAGGAAGTTATCATGGCATGGACAAGAGAGCAGATGGCACAGCGTGCCGCACAAGAGCTACAAGACGGCTATTATGTCAACTTAGGCATTGGACTACCAACCCTAGTCGCCAATTATATCCCTAAAGATGTCGATGTTTGGCTACAGTCTGAAAATGGTCTATTAGGTATCGGCGAGTTTCCAACGGCAGAAAATGTCGATGCAGATTTGATTAATGCGGGTAAACAAACCGTCACTGCCGAAGCGGGTGCCAGTTATTTTAGTAGCTCAGAGTCGTTTGCGATGATTCGCGGTGGTCATGTTAATCTTGCGATATTGGGTGCGATGGAAGTGTCAGAAAAAGGTGATTTGGCCAACTGGATGATTCCCAAAAAAATGGTTAAAGGCATGGGCGGTGCGATGGATTTAGTCGCTGGCGTGCAGCGCGTGATTGTCTTGATGGAACAAGTCAATAAACACGGCGAGCCAAAAATCCTTGCCAGTTGCGAGCTACCATTGACGGGCAAAGGGGTGGTTGATCGGATTATTACCGAACTTGCTGTACTAGATGTTACTGACAACGGTCTAAAGCTAGTTGAGCTGGCAGAAGGTGTTAGCTTTGATGAGCTACAAGAAAAAACGCCAGTGAGCATTGCTCAATAAGCTTGTTAGATATATTTGGCACAAACCTCTAAAAAACCTATTTATAATGGACTATAAAATATGGCGACCACATTACAACAAGATTTGACTGGCAAGGTGGCATTGGTCACCGGCGCTGCCAGCGGTATCGGACGTGATATCGCTGAGACTTATGCGAAGGCAGGCGCAGCGGTTGGTATTGCTGATATTAATCTTGAAGCCGCTCAGAAAACCGTTGATGCTATTGAAGCGGCAGGCGGACGCGCACTGGCCATTGCCATGGATGTGACTTCAGAGGAGGCGGTAAACGCTGGTGTGCAGCAGCTTGTCGATACCTTTGGTGCTATTGATATTCTCGTCTCCAATGCTGGTATTCAGATCATCGATCCGATCCATAAAATGGCGTTTGAGGATTGGAAAAAAATGCTTGCCATTCATTTAGATGGGGCGTTTTTGACCACTAAAGCGGCGATACAGCACATGTATAAAGATGACAAAGGCGGTACGGTCATCTGTATGGGTTCAGTCCATTCGCATGAAGCATCCATGTTTAAGGCGCCTTACGTCACAGCGAAACATGGGTTACTTGGGCTGTGCCGTGTATTGGCTAAAGAAGGCGCTGAGCATAATGTACGCACGCATGTAATTTGCCCAGGATTTGTCAAAACGCCATTGGTCGAAAAGCAAATTCCGCAACAAGCGGCCGAAAAAGGTATCAGTGAAGAATCTGTAGTCAATGATATTATGCTGGTGAATACGGTAGATAAAGAATTCACGACCGTCGATGATATTGCTCAGTTAGCGCTATTTTTAGCAGCATTCCCGAGCAATGTCTTCACAGGTCAGTCTATCGTTGCCAGTCATGGGTGGTTTATGAATTAACTGAGTGGTGAATTAATGGGTTTGCGGGCTGTTTGATTGGTTTAAGAATCATGGGCTTGCTAATAAAAGACCAATCCATTAGCATCTAGTTTTATATTAATTTGAGCCAATTAGATTGGCTCTTTTTTATGAGCGCTTGAATAGCGTTTCGGGTTGCACGGAGTAAGTATAATGAATGATAAGAATTTTGCAAAAACGCTTGCAGCAAAATTAAGCCGTGCTATCGAGCAACAGCAGTTTGAGCAATCAATCAATCAACTTCAAAATTTGCGCCCGATTGATATTGCCGATGTTCTAGCACTCATGGAGCCAAATCTTGCATGGCAGCTACTTGAGCATCTGCCCAATCGTTCTACCGTGTTCTCCTATTTAGAAACGGATATTCAGGTTGCACTTGCCTATGTATTTCCTCGGGCTGTGTTAGCGAAAATAGTAGGCGAGATGCCTGCGGATGAGCGTACCGACTTATATAAGCACCTCAATCAGGAGCAGCGGGATGCTTTGTTACCCGCCTTGGCACAGGCACAACGTGAAGATATTCGTAAGTTATCTGCCTATGAGGAGCGCACTGCTGGTGCGTTGATGACGTCTGATTATGCGACTTTAGCTGCTCATATGACTGTCTCTGAGGCATTGGCAGCACTGCGCCTAGAAGCACCTGATGCCGAGACTATTTATCATGCTTATGTGATTGATGATGAGCGTAAGTTATTAGGCGTTGTCTCTTTACGAGTACTTATTTTAGCGGCTCCTGAGCAGCTGATTAATGACATTATGATGAGCACAGTAGTGTCTTGTAATGTCAATGATGATCAAAAAGACGTTGCGAAAGTCGTGGCTCGCTATGATTTAATTGCGCTGCCTATTACCGATGATAGTGGTGCCTTGGTCGGTATTGTTACCCACGATGATGCGATGGATGTGGCGAGTGATGAGGCAACCGATGATTTCCATAAGTCGGGCGGTGTCTCGACCATGGTTGGCAAATTAAAAGACGTCAGCGTTCGAGTGTTATACCGTAAGCGCGTATTCTGGCTAGTGTTTTTGGTATTTGGCAACTTGCTCTCAGGCTTTAGTATTTCCAGTTTTGAAGATGTGATTGCCGCCAATTTGGTATTGGTGTTCTTTTTACCTTTATTGGTCGACAGTGGCGGTAACGCTGGCTCGCAGTCAGCGACCTTGATGGTGCGAGCTTTGGCGACTGGCGATGTGGTCATGCGTGACTGGTTTTCATTATTGGGTCGAGAGGCAGTGGTTGCGTTGATGCTTGGGGCGACGATGGCGGTGGCTATCTCAATCATCGGTTATGTACGTGGTGATGCAGTGGTGTCGTTAGTGCTGGCACTGAGTATGATGTCGGTGGTAATGATTGGTTGTGTGATTGGTATGAGCTTACCTTTTGTGCTTAATAAATTGGGTTTTGACCCTGCCACTGCCAGTGCGCCTTTGATTACCTCTGTCTGTGATGCCTCGGGTGTACTTATTTATTTGTTTATTGCTTCACAGTTTTTGTCTATCGGTTAACGCTGCTATAAAGCCTAGTCCCACTAGCGTTGTGGTTTTTTTATTTATCCAATTCAGCTACACTATCACTGTAAAAGGTTTGGCTAAAAAGCTTATGGGCTATGTTATTTACGCTATTTACGACAGTATCAATTGAGTTGTTTTACCATACCTACCCACTTGTATAGGCAGTAACGGTCGCTATGTTTAACTTTATGAAGAAAACCTCCACCAAAAAACCAGAAACACCAGAGCAGCGGGCAGAGCGCGATAGTGCTGTGGACAAGGTGCTGCTTGGTTACGAAGTAGGTACCATTAGCATTGCCACCATGGTCACAGGACTTGAGCGCGATGGCGATCAGCTTACCTTAGATTTGCGTCTTCCCGTAAATAGTAACCCTGAAATCATCCAACAAGAGCTTGGGCAGCTGCTACATCCGCACGGTATCAAAGCGATTCACATGAATGTCCGTCTACCAGCGCCAGCGAAAGGGACAGGATCAAGCTTACCGAAGGCAATGCCCAAGACCACCAATGCAATGGACAGCCAAAGTCAGTCTTCAGTTAATAATAAGACAACTGATGCCGAACCGCCGATTACCAAAGCCGCACCGACACAAGCATCATTGACAGCGCATCCGCGCATTCGTCATATTATCGTGGTGGCGTCAGGTAAAGGCGGTGTTGGTAAATCAACCACTACTGTCAATATCGCCTTGGCATTACAAAAGCTCGGCAACCGTGTTGGCGTGCTCGATGCCGATATCTACGGCCCTAGTATGCCAACCATGCTGGGCGTCAATAATGTCAGACCTGAGCTAGAAAATGAGCAGTTCGTTCCTATCAATGCGCATGGCATGGCGATGTTATCGATTGGTAGCTTGCTCGATGGTGACAATACGCCTGTCGCATGGCGTGGACCAAAAGCCACTGGTGCGCTGATGCAGCTGTATAACCAAACCAACTGGCCGCAGCTAGATTACTTAGTCATTGATATGCCACCGGGTACGGGCGATATTCAGTTAACACTAGCGCAGCGTATTCCCGTAACGGGCGCGGTGATTGTCACGACGCCGCAGCATATTGCCTTGCTTGATGCGCAAAAAGGCATTGAGATGTTTAACAAAACCAACATCCCAGTACTTGGCGTAGTCGAAAACATGGCGCTGCATACCTGTAGTAACTGTAATCATACAGAAGCTATCTTTGGCACAGGCGGCGGCGAAAAAATCGCTGAGCAATATCAGGTGCCGCTGTTAGGTCAGTTGCCATTGGCCAGAGGTATTCGTGCACAAGTGGATAAAGGTGAGCCGAGCGTATTAGCCGATGATGAGTTTGCGCCGTACTATCTTAGCATTGCCAAAAATATCGAAGCCAATATTAATAAATTCGCCAAGCCTGTCGATGATAAACGTATTTTTTAATAGTAGTTCTTAGTGATAGTAGAACAGCTTAAGTAGAAAATCGTTAAAGAACTTATATTTTTAAACAGGGAATATTGCGAGCTTATCAATTTATCAACGACATTTAGATAATATTCCCAAACAGTATAGGTGACTGAAATTATTCCGTTCGCCGATATATGCGATTGAGCTCTCAAACAATCAACTGATGGCCGTTTGCTACTCTAAAGACGGGAGTAGCAAACGCCATCAGCAAATGTGACGGAAAGGTTGGCAGATGGATTGACCAGCATTGAAGTTAAGGTGATAACGGCAGCGTTTTTTGTGGGTTCTGCGAAGGCAAAAAGAAAAACTGTACATACTGCCGTGAGTTATCAAGGAAAAATAGTACCTTTAGAAAAATTTGGCTAGGATGCCTCAATCATGAATCAAAATCGTAATGAGCAAGATCAGCAACACTTATCTACCAGCATTAAGCCAGCTGTTCTTAACGAGCTTATTCAAAATGGTCAGCCTATTTTTGGTGTTTTTGCTCACGTTAAAAATATCAATTATTTGGACTATCACAGTCATCTTATTTCGCAAAAGGCGCTGCCAAACTGGCGCAAAGAGTTAAAAGCCAATCAATTCTGCTTTATTCAAATTATCCAGCCGCCTTATCGGATTTGTTTGGCATTGGCAACGATTAAGTTGGCAACCAGTGCCTTTGTTTATCTTTATAATGATGAGACTAAGCAGTTAGAGGTTTGTGAAGCATTGCAGCCGTTGATGCATCACACACAGTTAGAAGGCGATTGCTATCAAGGGCAAATGGCATTTACCCATAGTAATCTCACATTAACATTGGATTTTACGCCATCAAAAATCGCAGTAGCATTGGACAGTAAACACATTACGCTTGATGCGACGCTACAGCGGCAAGCAGCGCCATTAGCAGTCTGCACACCAACGGGCAGGCGTGGCTGGACCTTTACTCAAAAAGAACCGTTAACTGCTCTAGCTGGTCATTTGCTTATTAAAGCCCATTCAAAATTTAACACTGATGCTCAAGCCAAACAAATCCACTTTTCCGAAACGACTATCGCCAATCTCGATTGGACGCTTGGCTATATGCGTCACAAGACCAATTGGTTTTGGAGTTGTATCAATAGTTATTTGCCAGACGGTCGTCATTTTGCCCTAAATCTAGCGATGGGCGTCAATGAAACAGGGGTTAGCGAAAATGCGTGCTGGCTGGATGGGCAGATTTATTATTTACCGCCTGTGATGTTTGTCCGTGATGGTTTAAAGTTGCCAGCTAATGAGCAGGATGATAATGCTAAAACCATAGATAATACGCGACAGCCTTGGCGCATCTATCATCAAAACCTAGGCTGGAGCAATGTTGATATTGACTTAACTTTCACGCCGATAACCGTTTATAAAAAGACAGATAACTTTGGTGTGCTTGCCAGTATATTTGAGCAATGGCTTGGCTTTTATAGTGGTGAGATTCGTCTAAAAGATGACGTGATTGAAATCGATAAGATAATGGGCTTAGCAGAAGATCATTTCGCAAAATGGTAGGCGGTTGTCGTATTGATTGTAGATTTATATTAAACGCAGGCAAGCCTATAAATTGAGCGCTCAATTCCGTATAATCGTCGCTATCAAAATACCGTTCATATCGTAAATTTTATTTTATAGCTGCTAAGGAACAACAATGTCTATCAAGTCTGACCGCTGGATTCGTAAAATGGCTGAAGAACACGGCATGATTGAGCCGTTTGAAGCGGGTCAAGTACGTTTTAATGATACAGGCGAGCGTTTGGTTAGCTACGGTACGTCAAGCTATGGTTATGATGTACGCTGCGCGCCTGAATTTAAAGTTTTTACCAATGTTCATTCAGTGATTGTAGATCCAAAAAACTTTGATGAAAAAAGCTTTATTGATGTCATCGGTGACGAGTGCATTATTCCACCAAACTCGTTTGCGCTAGCACGCACCATGGAATATTTCCGTATTCCACGCGATGTATTGACGATCTGTCTTGGTAAATCAACGTATGCCCGTTGCGGAATTATCGTCAATGTGACGCCGCTGGAGCCTGAATGGGAAGGGCATGTCACTTTGGAATTTAGCAACACCACCAATCTACCAGCGCGTATTTATGCAGGCGAAGGAGTGGCACAAATGCTATTTTTCCAAAGCGATGCTGATGACGTATGTGAAACCAGCTATAAAGATCGCGGCGGTAAGTATCAAGGTCAACGCGGCGTGACATTGCCAAGAACCTAGTAATCTTATATGCTAACTGAAAGTGCACAATGATAAATCTTTTAGATTAATCACAAAAAGGCTGACCGTATATAATACGACCAGCCTTTTTTATACCGAAAAATTGACTATTTCAACACTTTTAAACCTGCTTTATTATCACGTTTGGCTTTAGGTGCCGCAGTAGGGCTCTTCTGTGAGCTTACTATCGCATCATCTTCAGGTTGATAGTTGTCATATTCATTGGGGTCAAAAAACATCCCTTGCGAGTTTTCTTTCGCATAAATACCTAACACCGACGTCATTGGTACCCAAATCTCTTGTGACACGCCGCCAAAACGCGCACTAAAATGAATATAATCATTTTCCATACTCATATTACCAGTCGCACGGCTGGCGATATTCAATACGATACGACCATCTTGCACGTGTTCCCTTGGAATCTGTACGTTTTCGGCAGTGGCATCAACCATCAGGTAAGGCGTTAGTTGATTGTCTTCTATCCACTGATAAAGCGCGCGCACCATATAAGGACGTGTTGGGGTAATAGAGGTGGTTTCGCTCATCTAAGGGTTTCCTATACTGATAATTTGAAGATAATAACTTAAAGGTATTTTGTTGTTTTCTATTTTAAGACAGCGGTTAAGCATTGTCTAGGGTGTGTCCTGCTCTTGCAAATGGTAATAAAAATTGCAGCCAAACAAATAAAATAGTACTGATAATATCGAAATATAAGCAAGCTATTTGACACAGTTTGACAAAGATTTAGTCATTTTTGACCCATTTAAGGTTTAATGCTCAGATTGAGGATACACCCTAATTAACGCACACTTTTTTGAAAGCTAGTACGCTCAAAGACCCGCTGTTGATAATCAAATAAGGGGCGACTAATTGCGCGTGGCAGCTCAATTCCCATTTCTTCAAGTCGCCATAACAAAGGTGCTAACAATACATCACACCAGCCAAAATCGTCTGCCATAAAATAAGGTTTATGAGCAAACAGTGGTGATAGAGTAATCAAAGAATCGCTTAACTGTTTTTTCGCAATAGCAGCTTGTGTTTTATTAAAGCTATTAGGGTGCATGAGTAGACGCTTACCGAGTACCAGCCAATCATGCTGAATACGCCAAGCCAGTTGGCGAAATTGGGCACGCTCTTGCGGGGTATCTGGTAGTAGCTTGTTTGTATGGTAACGTTCTTCAAGATACTCAAAGATAACGTTGATCTCATACAGTGCGATTTCACGTTGTTGCAGAACAGGTAAGGTGTGATAGGGATTCAGCTCGGTTAAATCTTCAGGCCGTTCAGAGTGCAAGCGTGATAGATAATAGGCAAGCTTTTTTTCCTCAAGTAATAGGCGCACTACATGACTGTCGTAGCCGTCATCAGCGTATAAAATCAGCTGACTACTTGGAATGTCGTTCGCATCAATCATGAAAGCCTAATGTTAATAGTAAAGCCTATCATCGTAAACAAAGTTGCCCTGATTATCAAGGCAAGGTACGTAAACATTGCGGGTGAGCCTTGTTTTAAATTATGGTTCAGTGTTTTATGGTCTTTTAAGAGACAAAAAAAGGCACTACCAGAGTAGTGCCTTTTTTTCGATAAAAATATATTTTTTAATACTCAATTACTTTACATCTTTCCAGAATTCTTTGTTCAATAAGTAAACTGGAATGAGTAATACTAATAAGAATAAAATCACAAAGAAGCCAATCACTTGACGGTCATGACGGTTAGGCTCTGCCATCCACGCCATAAAGTTAACCAAATCACCCACTTCGGATTCAAACTCTTCAGCACTTAGCTCTTCTTGCATATTATGCAATACATGAGGCATCGCCGCATTGGCAAGTACTAAGTTATTGGCACCCCAAGGACGGCTTGGGTCTTCATAAAACGATAACAGGTAAGTATATACCCAGTCATCGCCACGTAGTCTGGTTTCAAGTGATAGATCAGGAGGCGCTGCGCCAAACCATGATGCTTGTACTTCAGGATCAATTTCAGCATTAATATGATCACCGATTTGATCGGTGGTGACCATCAAATACTTTTCGACCAACTCAGGTGGTATCTCTAAATCTTTAGCAATGCGCGAGTGACGAACATACTGTGCAGAGTGACAACCAGCACAGTAGTTCATAAAGATTTTCGCACCGTTTTGTAGCGAGCCCTTATTGGTAAAATCAATAGGAGCAGTACTACAAGCTAAGTGTTCTTCAACACCCTCAGCATTGGTGAATGTACCACATCCACCGCCACCAGCTGCCAGTGCAGTACCAGCCGTCAAGGTTAATGCCGCGCCTAAGCCTAGACCCGCTAGGGATTTAATTAGCGTGTTCATTAGTGACCTCCGGTAACGCGTTCTGGTGGCTGTTTACACTTCTCAATAGAGGTATAAATTGGCATCAGTAAGAAAAACAAGAAATACAAGACAGTGAAGATACGAGCCATCAATGTTGCTGTTGGTGTCGTTGGCGTCGCGCCTAAGTAACCTAAAACTAAGAAACTAATCGCAAACACGGTTAAAGCAATTTTAGATAAAATGCCTTTATAACGTATAGAGCGTACAGGCGATCTGTCTAGCCATGGAATCAAGAATAGTACGGCAATCGCACCACCCATCGCAATCACACCACCCAACTTGTCAGGAACCGCACGTAAAATGGCATAGAATGGCGTGTAATACCATACTGGTGCAATGTGTGCTGGCGTTTTCAATGAATTCGCTGTCTCAAAGTTTGGTGGCTCAAGGAAGAATCCGCCGCCTTCTGGGAAGAAGAATACCACTGCAAAGAACAAGATAAAGAATACCACGATACCAATCATATCATGCACTGTGTAGTACGGATGGAATTCAATACCATCTAACGGCACACCATTTTTATCTTTTAGCTTCTTGATATCAATACCATCAGGGTTGTTCGAACCCACATGGTGTAGCGCTACAATATGCATGAATACTAAGCCCACAAGTACAAGCGGGATAGCAACCACATGTAGAGCAAAGAAGCGGTTTAGGGTGATACCTGAGATAATATAATCACCACGTACCCATTCTGCAAGCCCATCACCAATCACAGGTAGAGCAGCAGGAAGGTTCAAGATAACCTGTGCACCCCAAAATGACATATTGCCCCAAGGAAGTAGGTAACCGAAGAAACCTTCTGCCATCAATGCTAAGTAAATACCCATACCGATGAGCCAAATAAGCTCACGTGGTTTCTGGTATGAACCATATAGCAGTGCTCTGAACATATGCAGATATACGACCACAAAGAACGCAGATGCGCCAGTTGAGTGCATGTAACGGATAAGCCAACCACCTTTGACATCGCGCATGATGTATTCAACAGATGCAAATGCCCCTTCGGCACTTGGGTTGTACATCATGGTCAGCCAAATACCTGTTACCAATTGGTTAACCAATACCACCATTGATAACACGCCAAAAAAGTACCAAAAGTTAAAGTTTTTTGGTGCATAGTACTTTGACATATGGTATTCATAGGTTTCGGTCGCTGGAAAGCGTGCGTCCACCCAATGCATTAACTTTTTACCCATGCTCATATTAAGCCTCCCCAATCGTCAAGATGGTACCATCCATGTTGTAATCTGGGACAGGTAAGTTAAGCGGTGCAGGAACGCCACTATAAACGCGACCCGCCAAGTCATATTTAGACCCGTGGCATGGGCAGAAAAATCCGCCATACCAATCATTACCACCCAAGTCAGCCGCGCCAACATCAGGACGGTAGTTTGGTGCACAACCTAAATGTGTACAGACGCCTTCTACTACCAAGACTTCTGGCGAGATAGAGCGTTCTGGATTTTTACAGTATTCAGGTTGTAATGATGCATCAGATTCAGGGTCAGACAGTAAAGGTTTTACTGACGCTAAAGTCGCTAGCATATCTTCTGTGCGTTTGACCACAAAAATGGGTTTACCACGATATTTGACAACGATCATCTGTCCTGCTTCGATAGAACCAATATCTTGGGTCACTGCAGCCCCTGCAGCCTCAGCTTTAGCGCTTGGGTACCAAGAACGGACAAAAGGTGTTGCCACAGCAGCTACCCCAGCTGCACCAATCGCGGCAGTCGAGGCAATAAGAACTCTACGGCGTTGTACGTTAACGCCTTCGGCTTGGCTCATTAATACTTCCTCCAGGTGAATGAAATGGGATTATCCCACACTGGGTTTGTGGCTTAGAAAATGTACAATATCAAGCCACTTTGGCTGTGCCTAATTTTGCTAATTGTTGCTATTCTAAGCTATTTCGGTGATAAAATAAATTATTGCGTTAAAAATAAAGCAACCTTGATAGAACATACTCTAAGGTTGAATAGGAGAATTGATGCAAAATAGCTGCATTATCAATGTCTCACATAGATTTTTTGGCAAGGATTATAAGCGTGATGACCTTATAATTAATAAGGATATTTTGCAATAGCGAATGATACTCGAAATTAAGGTAATGTTCACTAACTTTCAGTACCTAACTACTATGTAAGTAGTCGTAAACCAATAATCACCGCTTTATAAGAACAAAACGGTGATTATTTCATTATTTTTCATATCTTATAAAACTCGAAGTTTTATAAAACATCGCTTCAGTCGCTAACGTTAGCTCTCAAGCGCACTCCAACGCTCAAGCTTATTCATCATCTCATCTTCAATCGTCAGTAGGCGCTCACTTGCGGCAGTCGCTGCATTAACGTCAGTGGTGAACCATGAGCCATCTGCTAGTTTCTCTTGCAATTGCGCTTGTTCAGCTTCTAATGCAGCGATTTCTTTTGGCAAATTATCCAGTTCACGCTGTTCATTGAAATTGAGCTTTTTAGCAGATTTGTTAGGTTTTGCTGCAGTTGTCTTATTGGTAACTTTACTGGCAGTATTTGCATTATTGGCTGGTGCTCTAGCCGCGTGTGCGGCTTGCTCACGGTTTTTCTGTACCAAGTATTCTTGATAACCACCGACATACTCTTTGACGATACCTTTGCCGTCTTCATCTTGGTCAAATACCCAAGTAGAGGTAACGACATTGTCCATAAATGAGCGGTCATGGCTGATTAGCAAAATCGTACCGCCAAAGCTGGCGACGGACTCTTCTAGTAGCTCAAGTGTCGCCATATCCAAGTCGTTGGTTGGCTCATCAAGTACCAGAATGTTGGCAGGCTTTAATAGCTGTTTTGCAAGTAGCACGCGGTTACGCTCACCACCTGATAGTGCTTTGACAGGGGTACGCGCACGCTCTGGGGCAAATAAGAAATCTTGTAGATAGCTCATGATGTGTGTCTTACGACCACCCACTTCTACAAAGTCTGAGCCTTCAGAGACGTTTTGCGCCACACTGGCTTCAAGGTCTAACTGATCGCGCAACTGGTCAAAGAAAGCGATTTTTAAGTTAGTGCCTAATTCAACACTACCAGTCTTTGTGACTTCATCATCAGAAATATCGAGTAGGGCTTTAATCAGTGTGGTTTTACCCGCACCGTTGGGTCCGACAATGCCGATTTTATCACCGCGCATAATAGTGGTTGTAAAATTATCAACCAATACGTTGCCATCATATTCAAGATGTAAGTTTTTAACTTTACAGACCAGCTTACCGCTTTTCTCACCTTGACCCATCGTAATGTTCACATTACCGACTTGCTCACGGCGATCGCTACGCTCTTCACGCAATGCTTTTAGCTCGCGGACACGGCCTTCGTTACGGGTACGACGGGCTTTGATACCTTGGCGAATCCATACTTCTTCTTGCGCCAGTTTTTTATCAAAGTTGGCGTTATTTTTTTCTTCAGCGAGTAACTGTAGTTCTTTTAGCTCTTGATAGCGTGCATAGCCACCTTCGCCTTGAGTGACGTCATAGCTGGTTAATTGACCACGATCTAGCTCAATGATGCGCGTCGATAGTTTGTTAACGAATGCTCTATCATGGGTGACAAATAATAATGTCAGGCCTTGCCAATCCAATAAGAAGCGCTCTAGCCACTCAATACTATCAACGTCTAAATGGTTGGTTGGTTCATCGAGCAGCAGTACATCAGGTTTGGTGACCAATGAGCGTGCTAGTAGTACACGGCGCTTACGACCACCTGATAATGAAGATAAATCATCATCTGGATCCAGCCCCATGGTTTTGATCAGGCGGGTGGCTTCTCGTTCTAAATCCCAACCGTGTACCGCATCGATATCATGCTGCAAGTCTGCCATACGCTCACAAGCATCCATGTCGCCATTGGCACATAAATCTGTTTGGGCATTGTAGTTGATAAGCAGCTCAGCCGTGCGGCTGCTACCACCCATAACGATGTCTAGGATACGTCCGCTTGTCTCGGGAACATCTTGTTCTAGCATCGCCACGCGCACGCTGCTATTGATAATGACTTCGCCGCTATCAGGTTGTAAGGTGCCGTTAATTAGCTTAAATAAGGTGGATTTGCCTTCGCCATTACGGCCAATTAAACAGACACGTTCACCTGCTTCAATAGCAAAATCAATGCCATCAAGAACAGGAGCGACGCCAAAAGCGAGGTGGATATCTTTTAAATGTATCAGAGCCATAGAATATCTTAAGCTTATATAATAGTGAGGTAGGGGTTGCTGCAAAATTGCGAGCAGTATAACATGCCATCACGTGACTGTAGTGAGCGTAAATGATTTTATCCGCACTATTTATGACTTTTGTTCAAGGCTGCTATTTTATAAAGAGCATCGTCGTCTAATTGCTACTTTTTATCGGTCATCGAGCCATTTCATTAATGAATCCTACCAGTCTTATGTTTATGATAATTCAGAGAAAAATATGAATCAATTTAATTCTCAAGATAAAGCTCAGAACGAGGCTTTAGCTATGCATGTTGACTTACAAACGCAACAAGTCATTGATTTACAGATGAGTATGGCGCATCTAGAGATGACAGTAGAGCGACTCGATGAGGTGATTGCGCGGCAAGATAAAGATATTCAGACATTACAACGACAGTTGCAGCTGATTTATAAACAAGTGGAAAGTCAGGATCCTGAAGGCGGCATTGCACCTTTTGATGTAATGGCAGAAAGACCCCCTCATTATTAATATCTGCAAAAACTAAATGGTTGAAAATTTATGACTATAATATCCACTATATCCGCATTATGAAATACAGATACTGTTCAGTCATAATCGGGAAATAATGTGTTTTTGCAGTTGTTTTAATGTTCGAAAATCATTACTATCCTCCACCTCGGATGCTGCTTGCTTATTAAAATTAAGTAAAGTAGTAAAACAATGCGGACGTTTGGAGATACATAATGCGCGCAAATTTTCATTTGAAAACTCTCACAGTAGCTGTTGCTGCTCTTTCTATTGCTAGCGTTGCTAGTGCTGCTGGTCTTGATCGTTCAGGTCAAGATATCACTGCATTCTTACAAGATGGCACCTACGCCGAATCTGTTTATACTTATATCGATGCCGATGTGAGTGGTAACGACTTGTCAGGCAATAAGCTCAATGATATCGCAGAGTCTTATGATTTTTTCCGTTATGGTGTAAAAGCAGATATTAACGACACGTTTAGCATCGGTATTTTATATGATGAGCCTTTTGGTGCAGCTGCGGATTATAACGGTCAAAACGATTTCGTTACCGACAGTGATCGTGACGCTATCATTCAAGACTTTACAAAAAACCCTAATATTACCGAAGCTTATGTCGATAACGTATTAATACCACAATTGCAAGGGGCGCTTGCTCCAGGTAATCCAGGTGGTCTAACTGCTGAAGAATTACAAGCCGCTCAAGGTCAGCTTATTGGTCTTGAAGCCGCTAAAGGTCTAGCAGCAGTAGCGGGCGAAGCGACGCAAGTAGAAGTACGTACTGAGAGTATTACTGGTATTCTTGGTGCTAAATTTGGTGCTAACAAAGAGTTTCAAGCTTATGGTGGTCCAGTTGCTCAGCGCGTAAAGGCAGATGTAAAATTGCGCGGTGATGCATACAGTTCAGCCAAGGGTTATACCACTCACATCAGTAATGACCAAGACTATGGCTGGATCGCTGGTATGGCTTATAGCAAGCCTGAAATTGCACTTAAAGCTGCTTTGACGTATCGCTCTGAAATCAAGCACAATGCAAAAGCTTTTGAGACTTTTCCAATTGCTACGGCTGCAGGTGCTACCGCTGGCCTAGCGTTGCCGACTACCAGACATTCTGATATTGAAATCAACACGCCAGAATCAGTCAACTTTGATTTCCAGACGGGTATCAATCCTACCATGCTAGCTACTGCGAAAGTCCGTTGGGTGCCTTGGAGTGATTTTGCTATCGTACCGTCACTATACAATGATGTCAGTAAAGTATCGACAAAAGATGATGAAGGCTTGGCATTAGTTAGTTACGATGAAGATCAATGGCAAATTGAGCTAGGTCTCGCTAAGCGCATGACGCCAGCATTAGCAGTGACAGGTACTGTCGGTTGGGATAGTGGTGCTGGTAACCCTGTAACCTCGCTAGGTCCTATCGAAGGCTACTACAGTGCTGGTTTGGGTGCCAAGTACAATGTGACTGAAAACTGGGCAGTATCAGCTGGTGGTAAATATCTATGGTTCGGTGATGCTAAAGGCCAAATTCCGACTAAAGCCGTGGTTAGTAACTTTGAAGACAACGATGGTTTTGCACTTGGCGTGAAGCTTTCTTACCAAGCAAACTAATATAAGTTGTAATTTGCTAACTTATAAATCCATAGTCTAAATAATAAAAAGCGATCCTGATTGGGTCGCTTTTTTATGCCAGTGTATTTAAGTTTAATAAAGGATTGGAGTATTTTAGAATTATTAAGTTATAACAGATAAGTATCTGCCTGCTATCTCTAAAAAATACTGAGAGCAATTTAAAAAATATCAGAATGAAAAACTAGATATTAGTTTTGTACCTGTATCTTATTTGTACTGTCCAGTCATATTCGGGAAATAAAGCACTTTAATTGTTGTTTTAGTGTCAAAAAGGCATTAGTATTCATCTCAGGACACGACTTTTATAATCATAAAGTTATGCGCAGCAATGCTACATATTGATTATTTAAGTAGTAAAACAACAAGGACGTTTGGAGATACACAATGCGCAATACTTTTCATTTAAAAACTCTTGCAGTAGCGATTGCCGCTTTTTCTGTAGCTAGCGTAACCAATGCTGCTGGTCTTGACCGTTCAGGTCAGGATGTCACAGCCTTCCTCCAAGATGGCACCTATGCTGAAGCTGTTTACACCTATATCGATGCTGACGTTAGTGGTTATGATAGTGCCAATAACGTTCCTAGCAACAATACCTATGTTAGAGGTGATAAGACTGGCGATATCGCTGAGTATTATGACTTTTTTCGTTATGGTGTAAAAACAGATATCAATGAAACCTTTAGTGTTGGTATCTTATATGATGAGCCCTTTGGCGCAGCAGCGCAATACACTGGCGACAACAATTTTGTGTCGAAAGGCGATCTTGATGCTTCTGTCGCTGCCATTACTAACAATCAAGCTCCCACTTATGCCGCAGCTTTGGCTGGAATAGGTGCGCTCACGCCAGGAGAAACGGCTGGAGTCTTGACAGATGAACAGCAAGCGCAGTTAGATGGTTTGCGTGGAGCAGTAGGTATCGCAAATGCTGAAGCAGCTAATGCAGGGGAAGGTACTAATGTTGAAGTACGTAGTAACAGCCTGACAGCTATTCTTGGGGCAAAATTTGGTGCCAATAAAGAGTTTCAAGTATACGGTGGTCCAGTCGCTCAGCGTATTGAGTCTGAAGTGAAATTACGAGGTTTGGCTTATGGTCCTGCTACTGGCTATACCTCACGTAACAGCCCTGATATGGATTATGGTTATATAGCTGGTATTGCCTATAGCAAACCTGAAATTGCCTTAAAAGCAGCGCTGACCTATCGCTCTGAAATCGACCACAACATGAAGATTGCTGAAAATTACCCGATTGCAGGTGCTTTAGCTGGTGATCCAGCTGCAGCCAATCGCACCAGTAATATGGAAATTACTACTCCTAAATCCGTAAACTTTGATTTTCAAACCGGTATTAACCCAACGACGTTAGCAACTGCAAAAGTGCGCTGGGTACCTTGGGGTGACTTTAAGATTACGCCGCCACTATATAATGAGGTTAGTAAAAGATCTTATGGACCTGATGGTTTAAACTTGGTTGAGTACGAAGAGGATCAATGGCAAGTAGAGCTTGGTCTAGCCAAGCGTGTTGCGCCAGCACTTGCAATTAGTGGTACCGTTGGTTGGGATAGTGGTGCTGGTAACCCTGTCACGTCGTTAGGTCCTATCGAAGGCTATTACAGCGCTGGTTTGGGTGCAAAGTATAACGTGACAGAAAACTGGGCAGTATCAGCAGGTGGCAAATACCTATGGTTTGGCGATGCCCAAGGTGTGTTGCCAAGTGACAAAATTGTTGGTGATTTTCAAGACAATGATGGATACATATTCGGTGTAAAATTGTCTTACCAAGACACTAAATAATACGTATATTTAGCAGTATCAATACATAAAAAAAGCGATCCGTGATGGGTCGCTTTTTTATCGGTGTTCGAAATAGAAATTGATATAAAAGAACATTAAATCAACGACTTTAAAGTGTGCATAAAGGTTTTTAGCAAAATAATAAATTTATTTGACAGCCTTTTTTAGGCGATGTCTAAGAAGGCGGTGATTGGTTTCTTGCCTGCAATGAAACGATATTTGCCTCAAACATAAGCCACAACATCATTGAGTTATGATGATCATAAGTATATTTCAGCTGAAATATACGCTTCTTGAAACACACTTAAATCCAAGACTCATTGACCTCTCAGCGCTAATAGATATCATAACTGCCATATCTCTAACTTTTTAGCCTCGCTGAGGTAGTTCTGCTTATCCATTTATCTTTGATATTTGAGGTGCATTATAAATTTATTCAGTAGTATATCTTACACTAACAAGTTAGATGATTAATGACATAGCATAAGTGGCTACAAGCGTGATGATTGAGTGAAAAGTTAACACCTGAATTATGAAATGTTATAGCGCTATTAGCTAAGTATGAGATCTCTAATAGAAATAACCATAGCTTACTTATGTACCAATGTCCTAGGTATTATATTTAATAGTCATCAATAAAAAACCTCGCCAATAATGGCGAGGTTTTTTTATAGTGATAATTATATCGATAAGCTTATTTATTTAAATTAAGTTCCATTTCTTTAAATTTCGCAGTAACAGAGGCTTTTGGACCGCCTGTCATGATACTTACCGCAAAAATGGCGATTGTACTTAAGATAAAGCCTGGAACGATAGCATATAACCAGCTATTGAGTGCCATGCCATTCATCTGGAAAGGACCATAAATCCATAGAATAACCGTCAATGCACCAACGACCATACCAGCAACTGCACCATTACGGTTCATACCGCGCCAGATTAGGCTGAAAATAACCAACGGTCCAAATGCGGCACCAAACCCTGCCCAAGCGTTAGAAACCAAATTCAATACTGAGCTTTCTGGATTAGACGCCAGTAAAATGGCAACAACGGCGACAATGATTACGGAAATGCGGCCGACCAATACTTGACGCGCCTCAGGTGCATCTTGATCAAAAAATAACTTATAGACATCTTTAGTCAATGAGCTTGATACTACCAATAGCTGTGATGAGATGGTACTCATAATCGCAGCTAAAATTGCCGCTAATAAGAAGCCTGAAACCAATGGATGGAATAAAAACTGCGTAAATACTAAAAAGATGGTTTCAGGATCATCTAAAGTCATCGCTGTCTTTTGCACATAAGCACGACCAGCAAAACCTGTCATCAGTGCCCCGATAAGGCTGACAATCATCCAGCTCATACCGATGTTACGAGCAGTAGGGACATCTTTGACTGAGCGAATGGCCATAAAACGTACAATGATGTGTGGCTGACCAAAATAACCTAAACCCCATGCCATCAATGACACAATACCAAGGATACTCATACCATTAGTAATGTTAAGCAAGCTCGGATCGATATTTCTAACCGCTTGAGTGGTGGCTGAAATACCACCCAAATCAGTGAAAGCGACGACAGGAACAATGACCATCGCAAATAGCATGATGATACCCTGTACAAAGTCAGTCATTGAAACGGCTAAGAAACCACCGAATAACGTATAAGCAACGACAACGCCAGCGGTGACCCATAGACCAGTGCTATAAGAAAGATTGAGCGAGCTTTCGAAGAGTTTACCACCGCCTACTAGGCTTGCAGCAGTATAAACCGTGAAGAATAAAATGATAACCACGGCTGAGATAACACGCAGCATGTGCGACTTATCTTCGAAGCGGTTGGCGAAATAATCGGGTAGAGTGATGGCATTGTCAGCCACTTCGGTATAAACGCGAAGGCGCGGTGCCACGATAAGGTAGTTTAAAAATGCACCAAGTGTCAAACCAAGTGCGATCCATATACTTACGACACCGTCAGCATACATATAGCCGGGCAAGCCAAGTAGTAACCAACCTGACATATCTGATGCACCTGCCGATAGTGCAGTAACTGCTGGACCTAAACTGCGTCCTCCTAACATATAGCCTTCAGTATCATTGGCTTGCTTAAAGTAAGCGTAAATGCCAATACCAATCATCACTAAAAAATAGGCGCCAAGTGATACCAGCACGCCACTAGAAACTCCGTTCATATAAATTGTCCTTAACCAACATGGTTGGCGGTAATTATTTTAACTATAAAGATTAAGTGTTATAAGACGATGTCCCAAACAATATCTAAAGACGAAAAAAGCCATTAAGTAGGACATAATGGCTTTTATTCAATATCTGCTGTTAGTTTTATATGATTGATGCTGTTCTAGGGCTAATATGAATTCGCAGTGCTTAGAGATCAATAAGAATGTCATATTAAATAATATCGACTGCTCGCATTTGCGACTCATTTATCAGTATCGGCCACCTATATAACCAATCATTTAAAACCATTAAACCTACTGTTAACCATCATATATTACTCGAAGTGTTCAATATATGACTATCAGTGTTCTTATAGTAAATTTTTGTTATAAAAACAACGTCAAGCGTATTATAACGCATGAGGGTCATAAATGCGAATAGCGTGCTTTTTAGATTCCATAGCACGCTCTAATCCTCATTTAGCGGGAGTCTTATTCAATAGGCGCTAACAAGTCTAACAAAGCTGTAACGCTGCTAGATTGCGTCAATTTCGGATTGATAACCACACCCAAATAGCGTTGTAACTCTATATTGTCTGCCATATCGATACGTTCTAAATCCTGACTAATCATGGTTTGCGGTAATACAGACCATCCCAGACCAACAGAAACCAGCATGCGGATAGACTCAAGAGGATTGGTGCTCATCGTGGCATAAGGTTTCAGATTGTGCTTGGCGAATTCAGCCAAGGTAATTTGACTGGTAAAGGTGTTGGCAGACGGTAAAATAGCAGGATAGCGTGCCAATTGCTCTAGTGTCACATTAGATTTGGTCGCTAAAGGCGATAGCGTACCTGTCATAAAGTAAAGAGGGTCTGACCATAGCGTATGATAGGTCAAGCGCTTATCATAAACGGGCGGCAGTGTTAAAAATGCTAATGATAAATCGCCATCGAGTACGGCTTTGTGCGCTTTTTCTGAATCAACGAAATGTACTTCTAGTTGTACGGCAGGATAAGCTTGGATAAAATGCTTAAGTACAGGCGCTAAATGGTGCAAGCCAATATGATGACTGGTACCGATCACTAATTTACCAGACACGATATGCTGAGAGTGTTGCAGATTAATCTTAAAATTTTCATAATCTTCTAGCCAACGCTTGGCGTGCGGCAGCATTTCATTGGCTGCTTGGGTCGGTACAATGCCGCGTCCCACCGTATCAAACAAAGTAATGTTGAATTCATCTTCCAAATTTTTGATGCGTTTACTGACGGCAGGCTGTGTGATAAACAGTTTTTCTGCGGCACCTGAGATGCTGCCAGTGTGCATAACGGTAACGAATGTCGTCAAGTTTGTGGTGTTCAAACGGATGTCCTTAGCTACTTTGCGAGCTATAAATAAAAGTTGGCTGACCCAATCACAATGTATTAGAAATAAAAGTTTGCGTCTGGGCAAAAATCATCAATTATTATTATAGGATTAGCCTGCTATAATCACAAGACATCAAGGCGTATTGTGACATATTTATTCTATTAAATTGACTATTTGCAGCTCATCGCACGTTTTAAGCGCTGATAATGGTCATCAATGTAAAATCGCCAATATAAAAATATCGATTTTGATACAAGCGCTGCTGACGATGCCGCTGATGATAAAGTATCGCGACGTATAAAATTTTTACCATAGGCTATAGTCGAGTCAATTTAAAAGTAGTACAAGGCAACCGAGTGTAGATGTATATTTAATACTTCAAGCGAGGTTAACGCAGTAATACTTTTATAGTGGAATGACTATAAGCAAGTAAAAAAACCAGTAATTAGCAACTAATAAAGGATAGCAACATGGCAGGTCAAACGTTATATGACAAACTTTGGAATGCTCACGAAGTCACCAAGCGTGACGATGGTTCGAGCCTGATTTATATCGACCGCCATCTGTTGCATGAAGTGACCAGTCCGCAAGCATTTGAAGGCTTGGAATTAGCCAATAGAGCACCGTGGCGCCTGTCGGCTAATATCGCCAGTCCTGATCATAACGTACCCACAGTCACTAAAGAGCGTTTAGAAGGCGTGCCTGGTATCAAAGACAAGGTATCACGCTTGCAGGTAGTGACATTGGATGAAAATTGCGCCAAATTCGATATCGCTGAGTTTATGATTAATGATGCTCGTCAAGGTATTTTACACGTCGTTGGCCCTGAGCAGGGTTTGGTGTTACCGGGTATGACGGTTGTTTGTGGTGATTCTCATACCGCTACTCATGGCGCGCTGGGCTGCTTAGCGCACGGTATCGGCACATCAGAGGTTGAGCATGTATTGGCAACGCAGTGCTTGATTCAAAAGAAATCAAAAAATATGCAAATTCGTGTCACTGGTAAGCTTGGTGCTGGCGTGACCTCAAAAGACGTGGTATTGGCTATCATTGCCAAAATTGGCACGGCTGGCGGGACAGGTCATGCTATCGAATTTGCTGGGCAAGTATTTGAAGAGATGAGCTTGGAAGGTCGCATGACCGTCTGTAACATGGCAATCGAAGCGGGTGCTCGCGTGGGTATGGTTGCGGTCGATGACACAACCATCGAGTATGTCAAAGGTCGTCCTTATGCGCCAACCTCTGAGCAATGGGCACAAGCGGAAGCTTACTGGCGTACCTTATATTCAGATGATGACGCGGTATTTGATACCGTGGTTGAGTTGGATGGTAGCCAAATAGCGCCACAAGTCTCTTGGGGAACCTCTCCTGAAATGGTTGTCGATATCACTCAATCTGTACCAACACCTGATCAAGCGGCAGATGAAGCACAAGAAGAAGGCTGGTTACGTGCTTATACCTATATGGGTTTAGACGCTGGGCAAAAGATTACCGATATCCAGCTTGATCGCATTTTTATTGGTTCATGTACCAATTCGCGTATCGAAGATTTGCGTGATGCCGCCGCAGTCATTAAAGGTCGTAAAGTCGCGGACAATATCAAAGAAGCCATCGTTGTGGCAGGTTCTGGGCAAGTGAAGTTGCAGGCTGAAGCAGAAGGCTTAGATGCCTTGTTTACTGCGGCGGGTTTTGAGTGGCGTGAGCCGGGTTGTTCGATGTGTCTTGCCATGAATGCGGATAAGCTTGAGCCACAAGAACACTGCGCTTCAACGTCTAACCGTAACTTTGAAGGTCGTCAGGGCAATGGTGGTCGTACCCATTTGGTAAGCCCAGCAATGGCCGCTGCCGCCGCATTGGCGGGTCACTTTGTCGATGTGCGGACGTTTTAACTTTGCATTTCTATAGAGCATAAAAATGAAAATGCTGTTTGTTTTATTTTGCTTATTGGGTAGCTCTCAGCTAGCAATGGCTCGTGATTACTGTAATGGAAGATTTGCCTATTGTGTCGATGTGCCAAATCAATTGGCATGGTTGCCTGAGGCAGATAATGGTGATGGTCGTCATTTTAAGTTACCCAATTCTAATGCCACTATTTTGGTCTTTGGGAGTAATACACCAACTGTTTTCTTTTATACAGATAGTGATTATCTAAAAGAGAAGCAGCATCGATATAAAACAGGCATGACAGTTACTTACGAGCTGTTAAAAGATAAAACCTATACAGCAAGCGGCTATAGAAAAGACGGTCAAGTTTTTTATCATGTTATTAAAGTTAAGGATGGTCAGGAAGCAGTATTACATCTGAATTATCCTGAAAGTGAAAAAACTAAAATGACAAGTATTGTTAAACAAATGGCACGCTCTTTTAAGATTCATTAGACCGTCAAAAAAATTTACGTTAGTAATCGATATTTTAAGGAAAACTCATGCAAGCTTATAACACTCAAACGGGTATCGTTTGCCCATTAGATCGCGCAAACGTCGATACCGATCAAATTATTGCAAAA
This sequence comes from Psychrobacter sp. PG1, assembly GCF_014897815.1. Lineage (GTDB taxonomy): Bacteria > Pseudomonadota > Gammaproteobacteria > Pseudomonadales > Moraxellaceae > Psychrobacter. Next base: position 145,352 of record NZ_JABUZG010000084.1, on the reverse strand, counting down.
CAGTTTTTAAAGTCTATTAAACGCACAGGTTTTGGCGTCAATTTGTTTGATGATTGGCGTTATCTTGACGAAGGGTATCCTGGTCAAGACAATAGCACACGCGTTATCAATCCAGAATTTGTGCTAAATAAGCCACGTTATCAAGGCGCGACGATTTTGCTGGCACGCCGCAACTTTGGTTGTGGTTCTAGTCGTGAGCATGCGCCATGGGCGTTGTCTGAATATGGTTTTCGTACGGTGATTGCACCAAGCTTTGCCGATATTTTTTATAACAATTGCTTTAAAAATGGCATGCTACCAATTGTCTTGGACGAGGCAATTGTAGATACATTAATGAAAGACACGCTTGCTAATGAAGGCTATGAGCTAACCGCAGATCTTGAACGCCAAGTCGTCATCACCTCAACAGGTAAAGAATATGCATTTGACGTGGATGCTTTTCGCAAACATTGCTTGTTAAATGGCCTTGATGATATTGGTTTAACCTTGCAGCAAAGCGATGCCATTAAAGATTATGAGCATAATATAATGCAAAAAACACCATGGATATTTAACGATGTACGAGCATAAATAATGAATCTGCAAGCCATTACTTATAAAACTGCTGAACAGTAATAATGTAACGTTGAGTTATGGCGGTGAACTGGCTAAAATGAAGGGTAGTTTTTTTACGATATTTTATTATTTCTCTCATAAATAGTAGCCGCCATTATGAATAAAAAACGTTATGCTTTATGGACAAGTACGGTTGTTGCCGCAAGCTTATTGTTGTCAGGCTGTCAGCTATTGACTGGGTATCAGAAAATAGATGAGGCAGAAAACGCCAAAGCATGGGCAGGTAAGATTCAACCGATTGCGGGTGAAGTTAATATTGCCTGTATAGGAACTTATCATTGTGAAATTGCAAGGATAGATAAGACACGAGTGATAGGGGCTGATACGCATGAGCCTATCAATCCTGCCATGCTGGTCGCGATGAAAGATATGAGTGCAAAGGGCAAAAGTCATACCAGCAGTCATACCAACAATAAGCATGCACAAACATTAATGCATGCAAACATAGATATGACACCACTCGCTCATAAAAATGAGATTAAAATTGTACCTTTGTCTGCCTCAGGCATGCAGGGTCTAACCAATTATTATGCGCGGGTAAAACCTGCAAAACGCGAAGTACAGGTGAATTTCTATCCAGAAAACAATCTGGGCTATGTTGAGCGTTTTACTTTAATTCACGATTTTATTGACGCTGATACTTATCAATTACGGGCTTATCAGAAAAAATCTAACGATAATTCTGGCAGTTTATTAGACACCGCTTCACCACAGCCGCTATGTGTTGATCTGTATCAAGGCAACACCGTACAGCGCCGCTTTTGTAAAGAGCTGTCTGCTGAGCATCAAGGAGAGTTTGTAGAAACTCGTATCGTGAAAGCATTGCCTGCATCATCGAAAGTAAAAGCCAAAGCTTAAAGCCTATTTGAGTTTCAAAAATAGTAAATTGACCACGATTTTTTGTGCTATTGAAGGCACTAAAAATCGTTTTTAGGAAAATATCGTAAATTTATAGTATTAGGGCGTGTCCTCAATTCAATCGATTATCCTCTAAATGAGTTAAAAATGGCTAAATTTTGCCAAACATCGTTAAATAGCTTATCAATATCTCGATATTATTTGCGCTACTTTCCTTGTTTGACGGCAATTTTTATCACCATTTTTAAAATGAGGACACGCCCTAACATAAATAAAAAACTACCTACCCACAAGGATTAGTATGGCAACGATTTTAACATTAGCGGGCGATGGTATCGGTCCCGAAATCATGACTCAAGCCATTGACGTACTGAATGCGGTCAATAAGAAATTTGCGTTAGATTTGACACTTGAATCTGGATTGATTGGCGGGGTGGCCATTGATGCAACGGGTGAGCCTTTGCCAGATGAGACGCTAGACCGTGCTCGTGCAGCAGATGCGGTATTGTTAGGAGCGGTCGGTGGCCCTAAATGGGATGGTATTGAACGCAGCAAGCGCCCTGAACGTGGTTTACTTAAAATACGTGGTGAGCTTGGTTTGTTCGCTAATCTACGTGTGGCAAAGCTTTACCCGCAGTTGGTCAATGCGTCTAGTATCAAACCTGAGATTATTTCAGGCTTGGATTTGCTTATCGTTCGTGAGTTGACTGGTGGTATCTATTTTGGTGAGCCACGTGGAATCCGCACACTAGAGAATGGTGAACAGCAAGGCTACAACACCATGGTCTATAGCACAAGCGAGATTCAGCGTATCGGCAAAGTTGCTTTTGAATTGGCAAAAACGCGTGCGCAAGCAGCAGACACAGCAGCTAAAGTTTGCTCAGTGGACAAGGCAAACGTATTAGAAGTCACCGAGCTGTGGAAGCAAACGATGACCCAAATGCAGCAAGCAGATTATAGCGACGTGGCGTTATCGCACATGTATGCTGACAATGCTTGTATGCAATTGATCAAGAATCCTAAGCAGTTTGATGTCATGGTGACAGGCAATATGTTCGGTGATATCTTGTCTGATGAGGCTGCTATGCTCACTGGATCTATCGGTATGCTGCCATCAGCCAGTCTTGATGAAGCAGGCAAAGGGATGTATGAGCCGTGTCATGGTTCAGCGCCTGATATTGCTGGGCAGGACAAAGCCAACCCATTGGCGACTATTTTATCGGTTGCGATGATGCTGCGTTATACCTTTAAGCAAGAAGCAGCGGCACAAGCGATTGAGCAAGCAGTGAGTGATGTCCTTGATGACGGTTTGCGTACGCTTGATATCTTAGACAGTAGTGAAGCTGGATTGAAGCAAGTAGGGTGCCAAGAGATGGGTCAAGCAGTATTGGCTAAATTACTCTAGTCCCACTATAGTGATATAGATTGAATTTTCCCCTGTTTTATTTTGATAGGGAAAAATTCTCATCTTTATCGTTTATCGTCGTTCTAAACCCATAGTTTGCTCAGCAAATTATGGGTTTTTTTATGTTTATTATTAATCGCTTTCTAGCGGTAACACACTAAACCAGATAGTTGTAAAAAAGTACTTGTTTTAACACAGACACCGCAGGACAAGGGCTTTATTAACATAAAGCTGTTATATGCTCACAAGGTAATATGACACTATTAACAGCTTACAAACCACTAGAATCTCAGACTTTCACGTTAGAAGAGAGCTGATAAAAAGGCGTTTGAGTAAAGTTGGTTATGAAGGCGTTACAACTCAAAATAACAAGCCTTGATGACAACATAACAAAATAAAACTTATTATTTTTATAAAAAATTAGGAGCATGAGGTGTATCAATTAAAAAAAATCAGCACAGCAGTAGCGATGATTGGTTTTTCTACGGCAGTTTTCATGGGGCAGAGCATTGCAGCACCACTGGATAGTGTAAATGCTAACAATCAAGCACCGACCAATAACGATGAAGCCAGTATTAGCAAAAATAATGCTAATAAAGCGAATGCTGCTGAAGAGGTCAGCCCTGTGACCAATGGCGTTAGCCAAAAGCTAGCACGTGATAGCAAAACCGCAAATGCTTCGAACAAATTTTTACCTACTATCAAGTATACGACAGACAATTTATCAGTTGCTGCGCAAAAGGTGAATAATGCTACTTGGAAAGAGGGGATGAGTATCGACCGTATCATCGGTACTAAATTGCAAGCCTTATTAAATTGGCATCACAATGGTGTAGGCCCTGTTGATGGTTATTGGGGCAAAAATACCCGCAAGGCCATGCAAGCGTTTCAACAAGCAAATGGTTTGGCAGTTACTGACACGCTAAACAACGAAACATGGCAAGCGCTGACAAAGAATGAAAAACTCACGGTGCAGCCAGTGCTAGTCAGTTATCAGATAACTGATGCGGATGTTAATATTAAGACGACAGAAATACCAGCTGGTGCTGAAGCCAAATCCAAACTTGAGGGATTGTATTACGAGAGCATCATAGAAGGGCTAGCAGAAAAATTCCATATCAGTGAAAGCTATCTCAAAGCGTTAAACCCTAAGGCTAGCTTTACGGCAGGCGAAACCATCACAGTTTATAATCCTGGCAATCCAAATATCAAGCCTGTTAGTCGAGTCGTTGCTGATAAAGCCACTGAAACGCTATATGCCTATGATGATAAAGACAACTTAGTTGCCAGCTATCCGACCACAGTAGGTAGTACGGCAACACCGTCACCAACAGGGACACATACGGTAGAGGTGAAGGTACATGAGCCTAATTATACTTATACTGCTAAAGACGGTAGCAAGTCTATTCTTCCACCTGGCCCCAATAATCCAGTGGGCTCAGTATGGATTGGGCTTAGTAAGCCTTCTTATGGTATTCATGGCTCACCAGATCCTGATCGTATTAGTCGTCAAGCCTCAGCGGGTTGTATACGCCTGACAAATTGGGATGCACTTGCTTTGCTAGGGGTGATTCAAAATGGTGCGACGGTCGAGTTTAAATAGTGCCTCACTACTTCTTAATCATGCTAATTCTTAACCATGCTACTTATTAATCATGATTTAAAAGTTTGAAAGGAAGTCAACTCATAAAATTTAGACAAAAAAATACCGCTGAAATTTAGCGGTATTTTTTATGATAAAAACAAATAACTAAGACTGAATAACTAAAATATTGATAGGCAATAATGAGCAGGTTAGCATTTTCATTATTATTATCAGTTAAACCACCCAAGCGTCTATATCAGCTATCAGCGAAAAGAAGCCATTTAGCAACCAGCTGTATATATATAAATGCTTTTATAACCATTTTAGTGTATAAGAAATTAGTTTTTGCCACGATAAGTAATACGACCTTTTGATAGGTCATAAGGTGTCATTTCGACCTTAACTTTATCACCTGTCAAGATACGGATATAATGCTTACGCATCTTACCTGAGATATGAGCAATGATTTCGTGTCCGTTTTCTAAACGAACTCTAAACAGGGTATTTGGAAGGGTGTCAATGACTTCGCCTTCAAATTCAATAATATCGTCTTTTGCCATAGTTGGTATCAATCAATTAAAAATAAGCCCATATTATACGTAAGTTAGCGGATTAAAGCAATACAGCACTAGGTTTTTACTTGACAGCCTGTAACCGTTATGTATGCCAACTTCTATTTATTTAGTCAGGTAAATTTAGCCAAATGGGGGTTAAAGGAGCATTTGGCAGTCGTTGTTGAAAATGCTCAGGATAGTAAGCATTGATAAAGTATAGACCATCACCAGAGGCAGTAGGCGGTGCGATAGTACGATCTTTTTTGGCTAAAATATCTAAAAAGGCTTCTGGCTGCAATTCGTGTCGACCGATGGCATACAAGGTACCCATTAAGTTACGAACCATATGATGCAAAAATCCATCTGCTTGAATATCAAAAACAATAAACTGACCATGAGCAAAGAGTCTTGCGTGACTGACTGAGCGTACCGGCTGATTAGACTGGCAAGCAGCGGCGCGGTAGCTACTAAAATCGTGAGTACCGACGATCTCAGCCGCCACCAGTTGCATCGCTGCTAAATCGAGCGGTTCATAGATGTGAGTAACTTGGTGATTCAAAATAGCAGGGCGCTGTGCTTGATTCAGCGTGATGTAGCGATAGCGACGGGCAATGGCACCAAAACGCGCATGAAAGTCGTCAGGCATTGGTTGAATCCAGCGCAAGGCGATATCATCAGGCAATAGACTGTTTACCCCGCGCAGCCAGTTATGAGTAGGACGATAGGCACGTGTCGTAAAGTGGGCAATCATATTGCTGGCATGAACGCTTGCATCGGTACGACCAGCCGCGACGACCTCTACCGTCTCATTTGCGACTTTACCGATAGCGGTTTCTAATGCTTCTTGTACGCCTAATACTTCTCGTTGTCGCTGCCAGCCATGATAGCGCGTGCCCAAGAACTCAATTGCAATGGCTAATGTATAGGTTGGGGGCATTTCAGCGTTGATGCTGTTAATCTCGGACATGTTAATCTCGGACATGGTTGGTATTGGACATTTTCGTATTGGCGCTTATAAAGTAAATATATTTAACGATAGTCTAACGTTTTTTGATAGTGGTGCCCGCCTGATTGACATTGTTCAACCAACGTTGTCTGCGCCGAGTGGGATTGTCATAACGCAGCAATAGCCATAATAATCGTGCATAGATAGCGGGAATCGTTAAGCGTCCGCCAGCAATAACATGATACTCATATTGCCAACTACCAGCCGCATAGCTGTCACTGACACCGCCAAATGGAGACTGGCTAGCGCATATCACCATGTGGCCGTTTTTATAAGCAAGCTCTAGTGCCTCTGCTAGCGCTTGCGAATAAGGAACATTACCTGCGCCAAATCCTAACAGGATAATGCCACATGGCGGCTGTGATAATAATGCCTGTAGCTGGCTAGTCATTACCTCAGTGTCGTTTGGCAAGCAATATAAAGCATGAATGCGTGCTTGCTCAGCCCGAGATTCGATATAGTCAATCATTGCTTGCTGATCATCGAGCCAATGCTGGCGGCGGGTATCCGGTAAGTTTTTGATATAACTATTGGCAGGATAGGCGGCTCTGGAGTGACCCGTAAATGCCATCAAATCATGGCTATGAATTTTTTGTACCGTTTGCGCAGGCCAAGACTCACCGCCAAAAGCAATCTTCACACCCGACTCACCAGCAGCAGCCAGTTTTAGTGAATCGCTGAGGTTATCCCATGCGTCGCTATGGTCATCGATATCATAGGAATGTATCACCTCGCTGTCTAACAATGGGCGCATACTACCAGTGACGACTATACAAATATCACTGCCAGCAAACGCTTCTGCTAAAAAGGCACCCAAATAACTCAAAGTATCTGTACCAGTGATGAGCACAAAACGCCTGTCGCCTTGTGCATAGGCTGCTAGCAAAAGCTGATAAAAATGTACAAAGTCGTTAGGGGTAAATTGGCTACTGTCTTTAATTAAGGCGTTATCCAGCCATGAGATTTGAGGCAAGTGGTTAGCGTTATCTCGGTCAGTCAATAGCTTTTGTAAAGTCGGTAAGAATACTTCTGCTGATAACGGTGCTAAGGGTCGTCCATAGCTACCAAAAGTACCGCCAGCATAAATGAGTTGGACAGGATTGGATAATGTATTTGTCATAGCAGAAAATGGCATAGTATGAGCCGTAATAAAGAAGTATGTGATAAAAAAGAGAGTTTAAGGTTGGATGCTAATAGCTAATAGCTAATAGCGCTCAGTAATAATAAATAGTATAAAGGTTAAATGCAAAAAAAATCAGCAAGTATTCTTAGTGTTATAGAATACTTGCTGACCAAAGAACGATGGGGCTTTTACGCAGTACGATCTAGTAATACTTTTGCTTGGTTCTGTTGCTCACTAGTGCCCTGAATTAATACCTCATTCAATAAGCGTTTGGCACTGTCGTATTCACCCAATTGTAAATATTGGCCTGCCAAATCTAGCGTAACTTGAGTGCTATCTAATGATTTGACAAAGTCAAAGTCGGCCGCAAAGCGCGAGGAAAAGTCTTCTGCCGTTTCAGTATCTTCTTCGGCGGTAAGGGCCGACTCGTCCTCAATTTGAGCAACTGGGCTGAGTGCTGTTGAAGAGTGAGTATCGAATTCATTGTCTAATAAAGAGTTATCATCGAATAGCAACGGGGCTGTCGGTGTAACACTAGATTCTTCAGCAAGAGCATATTCTGAATCATTATTATCAAGCGATTGTGCTTCGAGATTAATATTTTCAAAGCTTTCGGTTTCAAAACGATCTTCTTCAATAATGAAGTTATCAATATCACTATTTTCTTCAAGTACAGGCGCTTCGCTTTCTGTTAATGTTTCTATGTTGTTTGGCGCATCGAGACTGTCTAAAGACAAAGTGAAATCATTTTCTTCGTCATTCTGGACAGTGTTGATAGACAATGCTTCAACAGTCTCGTCAACACCTTTATCGACATCAGTTGCTAGATCATCAAAGTCTAAAATGAACGCGTCATCTTCTAGCATCATTTCCTCGTTAATACTATCAGGGCGGTCTGGAATGACAGAATCCGTTGCCTGCGCATCAGTTTCTTCAGATGAATCAAAGCTGAAGTCAAAATCGCTAAGATCATTGAGATCATTATCTTCTGCGGACACCGCGACATCATTATCAGTTATGTTGATATTGGCAGTGTTCAGGCTTTCGTCGTCCATCATCTCTAATGGTGATGTGACTGGTGCCGTATCAGTCGCCTCAGATGCGCCAATATTATTCTCTAAATCACTCAGCGTAAGATCAAAGTTATTTTCTACATTGTCGCTAGTAAGACTGGCCTCATAAGATGTGTTTGTTACTGACGAGTTAGACATACTGTCATCTATCAGCGTACTACGGTTATCTTCAGAGGTTGCTGGCTGATCAGATAGCGCGTTCTTACTATCGATTTGATTAATCGGTAAGTCAAAATCTATGCTTTCAAAATGGCTATTATCTTCTACGGGTGCCTCTTTTGCTGCGACTTGATTCTGCTCTTCCGAAAATAAAGCTTTTAACTCATCAGCTAGCGCAAGACTTTTTGGGTCGCTTTGCGTCTTGATGGCATCATAAACTTTGTTAAAGTTCTCTGGCTGATTAATAGTCGCGTATATGCTGAGTAATTTAACAGATAATTGACCATCATTCGGTTTTTCGCTTAGGCCGCGACTGAGGGTTTCAATGGCTTTGTCATAACGCTGTTGATCCATGAAGCGCTGGGCAATCGTAATATGATCAAACTTATTGTCATCATCTTTGCGGCTTTGGGCAGGAGTGTTGTGATCCGTTTTTGGCATCGGAGCTGGCGTAGCGGTACTCATTCCCGGCTGCGCTGAGGGCTTTTGCGCTTTCTTTTTGTACAATAGTAAACCGGCTACTATTAGAATAAGTACCAATCCGGCGATGATATATAGCATATTGTCCATAGTTACTCCCACGCCTATGATCACAGCACACTGCGTTGATCAGTTAGGCAATTATTGATTGCGTAGTTTTTTGAGACGAGCTTGGAGCTCAGCCAGTTTTTGGTTTTGTAATTGAATTTTTCTTGTATAGCTATCAAGTGCACTGCTGGTTTTTGACAGCTGCTGAGCTTGAGCTGCGGTACTTTGTCTTGAGGCCTTGAGCGTGGCTAATATATCTGTGCTGAGACCATTACCTGTTGTCGCTGCTGATGTTGCTTGGGTGCCATCTGCGTTGCCATTACGACCAGGTGCGAGCACTGAAAATTGTGCTTTTGGCAACGTTTGTGTTTTAGTAATCATGGGTTTTTTACGCTGTTTAGCGACTTGATTTGTTTCAGACAGTTTTTTAGAGGGTGCTTTTGCGGCCTTTTTTACCACAGGGGTGTTTGCTCTGCGGCTATATTGTCTTTGCGCCTCAATCGCCGCTTCTAGTTTTTGTTGTGATGGTACGACATCGTAACTGGGCAAGCTAAGCTTGGCATCCGCTTTGAGTTGACCCGCGTCTTTATTAATAAAGGCATCAGGGTTTTGCGTCTGAATCTGCTTCATTACTGTTTGAATGTCTAAGTCATTTTCTTGCGCAATTTGCTGTGCAATAATCCATAGACTGTCGTTGCGCTGTACTTGATATTGGGACGCAGTAGTAGTGCTGGCTGCCGTACTGATAGAGGCGTTGTTGGTGAAACTAGATGGGACAGTGGCGACAGCTGTATTGCTAGTGTCAAGACTGGCTTTTGGTGTACTCGCTTTGTTGTCACTCGGCGTTGGCATAATAGGAGAAGCAGTCATCATGCCAGCTTCTGATTTGCTACTTGGCTGTATCTGGCGAGTGACTTGAATATTCAAAATATCGAGCTGCTTATCAGTGACAGCTGTAGCTGATAGACTATTATCTATTGGCATGGTCTTGTTATTGACTAGGGCTGTATCATTCGCTACATTCTTAGCAGAATTGAGGTCGATATTGCTGTTACCCATTGTGGTAACGTTGCCATTTACACTCAAGCGACCATTGTCTAATCGACTGGTTGGATTACGAGCATTGTCGTTAGCGTTAAGAGTATTGTTAACGTTGTTTAAACGACCATTATCTAGCCGGCTAGGCGCATAAGCAAGATTGTTGCCTTGCGAAGTAGGAGTCGTTGTAGGTGCTTGGATATTAGGTGCTGGCAATTTAGACGCCACCAACTCGCTCGTTGACGAGTGAGTAGTCGCTAGTATAGGTGATAATGTTAATGGCGGCGGTGCACCTTCTCTAACGGTCAACGGTTTAGCCGTATTAGAGGACACACTGGGTAGATTGGGTTTTTTTGCGCCAGTAACGATATTTTTAGGCGCGTCAATGGGCAAACGGCTATTGAGCGGCATCAACAATGTCTTGGGAATGACGTTGCGTTGACCCTTATCATTTATGTTCAAAACCACATCAGCAAAAGGTGTAGATACAGGTTGTGAAGTAGTAATAAATACTTCACCGCTGGTCGCTGAGGTAGGTTTAAAACGTACGGTCATCGAATCAGTTTGGGCCAAGCCCATTTGCTGATAAATAGTAGAGTTTGCCAAACTTGCTGAAAAGTCAGCGGCTCGGATATCACTGACCATAATGCTCGCAGCTAGCGGCTCATGCTGGGCAGAGGTCACAACAGTCTTACCAATCGTTGCAGCTTGTGCACTCGATACGAGAGCCGCATAGCCTACGGAACAAATTAGTGCCATCGAGACCGCGCGATGTACCGTAGTCAACCGATGAGATAAATGACAAGACATGTGCAGACCTTTAAGATATAAGTTATCTGTGCTGTTATAACAAAATACCATTTAGTTTACCAGTTTATTTCACAACTGTTGTGGACAATGCAAAAAATGTTTAAGCATTGTTTAATATCGCTTTCTGTCGAGCAGCATTGCATCGCCATAACTAAAGAAACGATAGTGTTCTTTAATCGCATGTTGATAACCATGCTCAATGGCATCTTTACCCGAAAATGCCGAGACCAGCATTAATAACGTTGATTTGGGTAAATGGAAATTGGTTAATAGTCGATCTATCACACCAAACTTAAACCCTGGGTAAATGAATATATCGGTGTCACCTGACCAGCTGGAGAGAGGCTGCCCATTAACGGCTGTTTTTTGATAAGCCGTTTCGAGCACGCGTGTGACCGTGGTGCCAATAGCGATGACTTGTTTACCATTCGCATGGGTTTCATTGATGAGCTCAGCGGTTGCTTGTGGTAAATGTGCATATTCACTATGCATGGTGTGATTGAGCAAGTTGTTCGTTTTTACTGGCGCAAATGTACCAGCGCCAACGTGTAAAGTCACAAAAGCCGTACGAATACCTTTTGCCGCAAGTTTGCTCAGTACCGATTCATCAAAGTGTAAGCTTGCAGTCGGTGCAGCCACACTCGCAAGCTTGGTTGGATCATGAAAAACCGTTTGATAACGAGTATTGTCTGTCTCATCCGCATGGCGTTCAAAGTAGGGGGGAATAGGCAGCTCACCATAAAGCTCTAAATGCGGCAAGATCGGCGCATCAAACGCTAAAATAAATAAGTTGTCTTGACGACCAATCATCACCGCCTTCATATGACCGTCAGCAAGCTGCAAGTGTTGTCCAAGTTTGAGCGCTTTACTGGCTTTAACATGGCAAAGTGCAATATGTTCTTGATTCACGGCTTTGTCATTTGCAGCTTCTACAGATTTTTCAGCCTCTACATATAAAGTCGCTGTCTCTAAATCTGAGATATCAACCAAACGTTCAATCAATACTTCAAGCTTACCGCCAGTATCCTTTTGTCCAAAAAGACGCGCTTTCATCACCTTTGTATCATTAAATACAATCAAATCACCCTCATTTAATAACTCAGGTAACTCAGTGAATAAGCGATCTTCTACAAGCGTAGAGTCTTTTTGATTATTGGCAGGCAAATACAAAAGTTTTGAGGCAGAACGCTGTGAGAGAGGATAGCGTGCAATCAGGCTATCTGGCAGCTCATAATCATAGTCATCAACGCTCAAATAGTTCAAACCATTGTTGTTTTTTTCGGCATCAATTGAGGCGGCAGTAGTAGAGTCTATAGTGTGAAAATCGTTCATAATTAATCTTTAAATGAATGTAAATTTTGGCGTAATTGTAGCAGAAACCATGTCATGAAAGGGCAGTTTAGTAAGGACTTATGCGCACAAAAGGGTTTGTATATTAAATAGCCTAAGCATTAATTGTTAGAATGAATCATCAACAAAAGCGATAAGCGTCAGTATGTTATTCAAACAAATTTAACTGCGGCAACAATTGGGCGGCAGGTGCTAATGAAGAGAAAGTAACACCGACTAAGCGGATAGGTAGCTCACGAGGAATGTCTAAAAACAGTTTGTCCAACCAATAATGGGCAGAATCAGCACTGTTAAAGGCAGTCGATAGCGTGTGTGAGCGGGTGATTTGAGTGAAGTCTGCGTATTTAACTTTTAGAGTAATGGTATAGGCGACCAGCTGTTTTTGTTGCAATTGATGAAAGGCATCACCATTTTGTTCATAAATTTGTATACGTAATTCATGGTTGTCATTTAGATTGTCTTTGAATGTGGTCTCAGAACCCACAGATTTATGCGCGCGCTCAGATTTGACAGCACGCTCATCACGCCCATGGGCAATATCGTGATAAAACTGCCCACGCTTGCCGAACTCCTGCACCAAGACAGCTGCTTGCATTCGCTTGAGATCCGCGCCAGTACTTACACCCATTGCATGTAAGCGCTTGGCAGTGGCTTTACCAATACCATGAAAACGCTCGATAGGTAGCGTACTGATAAAGGCATCAGCGTCCGCTGGCGTGATAATGGCCGTACCATTGGGCTTATTGATATCAGAGGCAATTTTAGCCAACATCTTGTTAAACGACACACCTGCTGAGGCGGTTAACCCAGTATGCGCTAGTATTTGTGCCCTTAGCCAGTTCGCCATCAAGGTAGCTGAGCCTTTATGGACTTTGAGCCCTGTAACATCGAGATACGCCTCATCTAGAGACAATGGTTCAACATGTGGCGTTAAGCGGTACATAATCTGGCGAATATCGCTACTAACTGCGCGATAAACCTCAAAACGTGGTCTAACAAAAATGACTTCTGGGCAACGTTTACGCGCCTCATAACAAGACATGGCAGAGCGTACACCAAATTTACGCACCTCATAGCTGGCTGCTGCGACCACGCCGCGACCACTTGGATCGCCACCAACCACCAGTGGCTTACCGCGCAGTTCAGGAAAGTCACGCTGCTCCACACTGGCATAAAAAGCATCCATGTCTATATGAATGATTTTACGAGGGCTAGCATTTATAGAAGTTGTCATACTCACTATTTTACCTGATTCAAGCGCTTTGATTGAGTGTCAAAATTTGGATTTATCGATAGACTCCTTTGCTAGGTTAGCAGGACACTAGCAATGATATATGAATAATTTTATATGTCATAAATCTTATATATCATAGAGTTAGTTAATGATAAACAGAAGTATTAATTCAAAAAAATCGTATTTAGCAAACATATTTCTGCTATTGAATTATCTAAGTCTACTGTAAATCAAACTCATTTGTACTCTTGCACCACCTGTCGTATCCACCTCACCGTTTGTCATAAATCTCACATTTAGATGTTACAGTTTTGATTCTGGTGTTTTACAATATAGTATCCGCGCTAATGGATGATTATAAAACAATAAGTAATGCCTTGTGCGCCTCTATGACCATGTAAAAAAGACATTACTTATCGCTCATGCCAAGATCGAAAATGGAGTTTTGGTAAAATTAACTCTTTAAGAGCTTGATGTTAGAGAGTTTAGAATGACTAAGGAGCTGATGATGAATAATGAACTAAAAGGGAGCGATTTAACAAGGGCGATGCTAGCACGCGGCGATAAAAAAGTATGGTGTGCGGTTTGTGATGATAGTGATGAGCAAGCAATGATGGATCATTGTGGTAATGATTTTACGGCTTATATCGTATCATTTCGTGACGGACATTTTTATTGTAATGCTGGCATGCCGTGGGAGTTTGCCGTGCCCATTAAGATAATTGCGGTGCTGCAATCTGAAATAGAGAAGTAAGTATAGCAATAATATTACCGGCACAAAAAAACCTCCTGATGAGGAGGCTGATTTGTTACTAATATTGGTACCAGTGGTCGGACTCGAACCGACACGCTTATTAGGCAACGGATTTTGAATCCGTCATGTCTACCAATTCCATCACACTGGCATGTTAGAAGATAAGGTCTATTAGATAGAGATTATCGAATTGGGCTACAGGGTTAACTCTGTATAGGCTGCGTATTATAGCAGCCTATTTTTATCCGTCAAGAATTATTTGATATAATTTTCAATTAAATTGGTTTAGCCTACAAAAGCACGTTCAACGGCATAATCTGCTTGGACACCCATGCGTGGTGAAACAGTCAAACCAAAATCATCCAAAATCGCTGAAACTTCAGCATTAAATGGCATGCTACCGCAGATCATGACACGGTCGTCTTCTTTATTCATCGGCGGTAAGCCAATGTCTTCAAAGAGCTTTCCTGAGGTCATTAAGTCAGTCACGCGACCTTGATTTTTGAAATCTTCACGAGTCACTGTTGGGTAGTAGATGAATTTTTCACGATACCATTCACCAAAGATCTCGTCGTTAGGTAATTCGTTTTCAAACATATCACGATACGCCAAATCATCGACATGGCGCACACCATGTACCAAGATGATTTTTTCAAAGCGTTCATAGACTTCAGGATCACGTGCCAACGATAAAAATGGCGCCAGTCCAGTGCCTGTAGAGAGCATATAAAGGTTTTTGCCAGGCAGTAAATCATCTAGTACCAAAGTGCCCGTTGGTTTTTTGCTGACCAACAGCTCGTCACCAACTTTGATATGCTGCAAGCGCGAGGTTAATGGACCATCTTGAACCTTGATAGAAAAGAATTCTAAGTGATCTTCGTAGTTCGGGCTAGCAATCGAATAAGCGCGCAATAGCGGTCTGCCATCGACAACGATTCCGATCATCGCAAATTCTCCATTACGAAAGCGCAGGCCATCGTCGCGAGTTGTCTTGATGCTAAATAGAGCGTCATTCCAGTGATGAACCTCTGTGACCGTTTCGGTGCGAAGTTTTGACATAAAGTCCTCGTTAATAAGTTGCTATCGGTTTTATTAAGTTTAAATGAGTGTTAAATTAAAATTTTCAATGAAAAAGGGTATAGAAGGGTAGTAAATTTTCAATCACTATTGGAACAGCCAATCGTTTAAAACCTCTGTCATGCAAAGTAAGTAGCATAGCCGATGTTTTAATCAATGTGATGGGGCGATATTCTAACACCTTATTGAGCATTTAAAATCAGGAGAGGGACTGATAAGGTCTAAGGATAGATACGACTGAATCTGTCACCTGCCAAACCACGACAATGGCTGTTGCTGGCTTATAAGGGTTGAAAAATAAAGGCTCTCATCGAATTTATGGCTCATAATACCAAAATTTAAAATAAAAATCCGTCTGGCAGCGACGATGGGGCATGATAAAATGGAATATCGTTAGTGAGTAATTTTGTATCACTGGATAATATGTGCTAAACGCTCTCATAAAAGCAGATGCTTACTATTGAACGGTTTTTTGGAGAAACATGATGTCCGATGATAATATCTCTTTGGCGGGTTACCACCATGCGCCAATGATTGGCTACCATCGCGCGCCGCTATCACAGAAATTTGGTGCGCCACGCCAGCCGAACTTGGTTGCGCTCACCAGTATCATTGAGATGATAGCGCCTTATGACTCGCCAGCAGCATTTGCCGGTTTAGACGCGTTCAGCCATATCTGGATCAGTTGGCAGTTTCATCATAACTATACCAATAAAGACAGTCACATTGGCAAAAGCGGCACTGACTTTCGTGCGCAAGTCCGCCCACCAAGGCTCGGTGGCAATCAAAAAATAGGGGTGTTTGCCAGTCGCAGTATGTATCGACCCTCAGCGCTTGGGTTATCTGTCGTCAAGCTTGAAAGTATCGAGGTTTGTGATGGGCGCGTGTTACTTATTATTAGCGGTGCAGATATGATAGATGGTACGCCGATTATCGATATTAAGCCCTATGTCGCTTATAGCGATGCGCTCAGCAATGTAAAAAGCGGGTTTGCGCCAACTGCGCCAGATTTATTAGAGATAATTATCACGGAGTCTGCTTACGAGCAATTTATGACGTTGGTTGATGCTGGACGATGCGATAAAAATGACAATGAGACTGAAAATAAAAATAATAAGAAAGCTATTCATGCAAAAAATAATAGTGTAGCGACGCTTATTCGACAAATGCAAGAGCAATTGCTCATTGCTGATATCGAGACTATTAAAGCATTAATTGCGCAAGACCCGCGTCCAGCCTATCGTCGCGCGGAGATCAATACGCCGTTTGTCATGCGTTATAAGTCTGTCGATGTGAGCTTCCAGTTGATAGAATCAGGGCAATTGCAGATAATGGCTGTTGTGAAAGTGAGCTTGTAGCGCCCAGTGACGCCATTACTGCCGCATGAATTATCCATAAATCACTCCTCAATAAATAACGCATCAATAATAAAAGAAGAAAAATATGTCTGCTCAGAAATATTCAATCGTGATTGATTTACGTTGGTGCTTAGATGAACTATTGGCAGATAAGGTAATTGATCAGCGTGGCTACAATTTAGTGATGACGAGCCGCCGTGATAAAGCGCAGCATCCACTCCTGACCATCAGTGAATTTGGTCTGCCAAACGGTCATGCACTCGATAAAAACGTTGAGCATAAATTGACTTTGGTATGGTTGAATCAATGGTTGGCTGCCAAAGCAGGCATGGCACTTGTCCGTATTGATCCATTAAAAGTCGATGTCCCAGCCGTGACCCAACTGATGTCCTTTGAATATGCCCGCTCACAGCATATTTTGCCCATTGAAGTGACGAATGATGAAGTCGTCATCGGTACAGACCAGCCGTTTTGTACGGAGTGGCAGACAAGTATCGAAAAATTAATCAAGTCTAAAAGCTATCGTACGGTTTATATCAATCCTGAGCAAATCAATCGCTACCGTCAAGAGTTTTACCAAGTCACCCAAGCGATTGCAGGAGCAAATAGTGTCCATAAGCGGGCGGCGGCTGATGTCACCAATGTTGAGGCATTATTGCAACTGGGCGACAATACCAACCCTGATGCCAACGATCAACATATTGTCAGAGTTGTCGATTGGTTGTTGCAATATGCTTTTGAGCAGCGAGCCAGTGATATCCATTTAGAGCCTCGCCGTGAGACGGGTAAAGTCCGTTTTCGTATCGATGGCGTGCTACATACCGTCTATGAGATGCCTTTGGCAATCATTGTCGCGGTGACGGCGCGGATTAAAATATTAGGACGACTGAATGTGGCAGAAAAACGCAAACCACAAGATGGTAGGTTGAAAACCCGTACGCCAAAGGGTCTAGAAACTGAGCTGCGCCTATCGACGATGCCGACAGCCTTTGGCGAAAAGCTGGTGATGCGGGTATTTGACCCTGAAGTGCTGGTGCGCTCGTTTGCTCAGCTTGGTTTGTCAGGTAAACAGCTCGATACTTGGCATGAGCTGACAGCGCATCCCAACGGTATTATTTTGGTCACAGGGCCAACGGGTTCAGGTAAGACTACGACGTTGTACAGTACGCTTAAGCAGCTCGCCACAGAACAAGTTAACGTTTGTACGATTGAAGATCCTATCGAGATGATTGAACCAGCTTTCAACCAAATGCAGGTTAATCCAGGGGTTGATTTGCACTTTGCCGATGGTATTCGCTCTTTGATGCGCCAAGACCCAGATATCATTATGGTTGGTGAGATTCGCGATGCCGAAACCGCCAATATGGCAGTACAAGCATCACTCACTGGACATTTGGTACTCTCGACGTTGCATACCAATGATGCACCAAGCTCACTTACTCGCTTGCATGATTTGGGCATTCAGCCGTTTTTAACCTCAGCGACGATATTAGGCGTCATGGCGCAGCGTTTGCTACGCACCTTATGTCCGCATTGCAAAAAAGCTCTAGACGTAATCCCAGACAGTGAAATTGCTATTCAGTGGCAGGAATTGGTTCAGCCTTGGCGTGCGCCCGCTCCAGCGCAAATTTATACGGCGCAAGGCTGCGAGCATTGTCGCCATACGGGCTATCAAGGTCGCGTTGGTCTGTACGAGATCATGCCGTTGTCAAATGAGCTAAAAAAACTGGTCGCCGCCGATGCCAATTTAGATGTGCTTAAGCAGCAAGCGTACCGCGAAGGTGTGCAGCCATTGCGCTTATCGGGTGCAAAGCGTATTAGTGAAGGGCTGACGACCATAGAAGAAGTAATGCGAGTGGTGCCATTGCATTGACATCAAACGGCTAACGCTTGCTTTAGTAAAACGTTGCCTTGTAACTTAACTCTTTAACGCTCCCAGCGTACATTTTGGCGAATAATTTTGGCTGGTGTACCAGCAATCATGCAGTTGGGCGTCTCAACTGGTTTATTGACAAATGCCCCTGCTGCAATAATACAACCACTGGCGATAGAGACGTTTTTAGAAATGGTTACATTGGCGGCAATCCAAATATGGTCTCCTAAACTGACGTCTGTATGTGCCTTATTCACTCGCGCGTTAGTGTCTATATCATAGACCTTGTGAACGTCAGTCGCTCGAATTTCGATACCACGTGATATCATGCATGATTGACCAATGGTCACACTTTTATCGCGCGCCAAAATATAGCAGTCAATAGCGGTGGTATGATTGCCGATATAAATATGTAGATAATTACCGACAACCAATAATCGCCCCGAGAATTTAACGTGCTCTCCAATCGTGACTTGATTGTGATTGCCGTTGATGTCAATTTTTAACTGATTAAATTTGCCGCCCTTACCGATAGTGATGTGATTGTCATAACCCTTACGAATGGTAATGGTCGAATTGCCAATGATGCGTGCATCTTTGGCGATATTGATATGATTATTGAGCCCTTTGTCTTGTAACAAAAACCGCTTTTTATAGAGCTGTTTGGGTAATAATGTTTTTATAATCGGAGAAAGGCTGATGGTTTTTTTATGGTTCATAATGATGGGCTTATGAAAAGTGAGTAGAAGGCGTAATGTTTTCGCTAGCGAATGGCTTCTATGGTTGATTAGCTGTCTTTATATCAAGGCTCATGTCAAGAATATAGTCAGTTTTGATACCGTTTCAGACACGGTTAACCATGACTCTGATAGTGTAACGCTAAACTTTGCTTGAAAACAGTTGCCTTTGGAGCAATCAATACTCTAAGGTTTTAAACCTAATATTTTTTATTCATTCATTTTTATTAACGAGATTACTTATGTTTACTGATAGCCATTGTCATCTTAATCGTTTAGATTTAACCAAGTATGATGGTCAATTGTCTGGCGCGATTGACGCGATGAAAGCTGCCAATGTCACTCGGGCAATGGCAATTATGTGTGATTTTGCCGAATATGATGAGATTGCTCATATTGTCAGCACCTATAGCGATGAGGCGCTAAATCTTGGCATGAGCGTCGGTATTCATCCTTGTGAGGACATTAGTGTCTTACAATCAGCGACGGTTGAGCGTTTGATCGAAACCGCTGATGCCGACCATGTATGGGCGATTGGGGAGACAGGATTAGATTATTACTGGTCAACGGAAAACAAAAAAGAGCAGCAAGCCAGTCTTGCTCGTCATATTCATGCCAGTCAAAGCCTGCAAAAGCCACTCGTCATTCATATGCGTGATGCTAAAGAAGATACGATTGATATCCTAAAATCAGAAGGCGCTGAACACGGTATTATTCACTGCTTTACCGAAGATTGGGAGACGGCCAAGCGTGCACTTGACTTAGGGTTTTATATATCATTTTCGGGCATTGTTAGCTTTAAAAGTGCTCAAATGATTAAAGATGCAGCAAAAAACATGCCTAGAGACAGACTGCTTATCGAAACTGACAGTCCTTATCTAGCACCGGTGCCCAAGCGTGGTAGACCGAATGAGCCTGCCTACGTACCGTATGTCGCCAGTTGTTTGGCAGAGATGTATGGCTGTAGTAGCGATGATGTTGGGGTATTAACTGCAAAAAACTTTGAGAATTTACTGGCACAGTATCACTAAAATGGTTATGCTATGACCACTCAGTCATTTATGATACAGTCCTGTTGCTTTAGGTTATTTGCACTTATGATGTGGAGCATAAGCCTATGATTATCAATGACTATTTAGCAAACATAAGCATATCTCCTTTGGTGGTTTTCGAGCAGACTTTGTATGACCTTATACGCTTGTCGCCGATGCATTCATCCACAAGATGGTCATATGCTTAATCTTGTCAGGTTTTAGGAGAGATTATGAGTCGTCAGCATCAGTTCAAGGCACGAGAAGAGAATATCTTAGCGATGGCAGAGCAATTGCTACTTGAGTCGGGCGATGGTGATATTACTTTAGACAGTTTGGCAGACCAGCTGGATCTGGCTAAAGGTACACTGTACAAGCATTTCTCCAGTAAAGATGAACTCTATTTGCGTATTATTATCCGCTATGAAGAACAACTGTTTGAGATTAATCGTATTGATGATTGTCCATCAGCAGGCGTTGCTCGTATGATCTTTCAGCAGTTATTTAATCCACAAAAAGCCATGTTGCTCAATCAAATCGAAGAGCGTTTGGCTGCATCAGTGACGGGTCTTAATCGTTTATTTGGTGAGCTATATGATATTCGCCGTCAGCGTATGAAACGCTTGATTGACATTATCAGTGCGTATTTACAAGAGCAGCACAGTAGTTTGAGCACGCGCGACTATTTGTCCTCGATTTGGGCGATGGGTCAGGGCGGTGCTGGACTATTAAATTCAAGCTTTTACCAGCGGTATTTGGGTCGCCGTGATACCCTGCGTTATGCCTTCGTTCAGCAAATGCTTGAGTTGCCGAGCCATTATCCTGCGGCCGACGATGAGGTGATGGATGAAGATATGCAGGAGTTGGTCGAGCAAATCGATACTGAGTCAGAAGAGCACCGTAATACCAGTTATTAATATCTTTGTTTAACTTATGGTCTTTTAACCCAATTTTTTTAAATTCGTGTTGCTATATTCGTTATCGCAGCACGGTGCATCCATGCTAAAAATGGATATATGCTTACCAGCTGTACCGCCCAATTATAGTTTTATTCTTTATACCACAACCTACTCATAGGTTTATAGGTGCAATATGCCGGTCACTGCCAAGATTCCTTCCAGCTCAGCGGTCACTTGCTATTCACACTTAAGTCATCAATATTTGCAGTATAAAAACACGGATAGATGTCTCTTACCTCTGGTTTATCAGCATAAATCCTTTCTAGTACGAAACGCTCACATTTCCCCTTATGAATCCTCAAACTTTGCTCAGGCACAGCAGGGCTTTACCCTTGTCGAAATTGTAGTGGTGGTCGTTATTCTGTCTATCTTTGCTGGCATGATGAGCTTGTCGGTGGGCAGTAGTGAGTCGCGTAAAAACCGTGCTTTTTATGAACATCTAACGGATTCGTTGAGCTATGTACGGTTGTTGTCTGCTGAGCGTATGCAGCCGATGGGTTTGAGCTTGCAAGCAGATAAACAAGGTCAAGTAGCTCCTGTGATTGTTACTTTATCAAATCCTTATATTGCCTATCAGACCAATGATACCCCGTCAAATAGCATGGACAGCACGCCTAAAAATTCGATGGAATTGTCTGCTGACCTGACAAATATGTCGGGGGCGATGGGAAAGCAACAGCCAGTACCTAGCTGGGAGATTGAGCCAGAAGTCAGTTTGCCAGAGTTACCTGCTGGGGTTAGTTTAAGGGTGCAAAGCTTGGAGGCTGGCAATCTATCAATGCCTGAACAGGGACAAACATTGCAGCCTTGGTTTGCCAATCAAGCAGTCCCACAGATATTATGGTTTGGTACAGGGCAAGCAACGCCTGTCACCATTGAGGTGCTGCACAATTCGCGTCTGGTGGGCGAGGTCATTACTATTATGCCTGATGGTAGTATGACGATCGGACAAGGACTGTAACTGATGATAGATAAGGATGGCATTATATCTGCTGATATAAACAAAAAGCCAATGCTATCAAAGCATGAAAGCGGCTTTACTCTGATTGAGGTAATGGTAGCGTTAGCAATTTTAGCAGTTGTTGCGGTGGCTGCTAGCCGTGCCAGTAGTGCCTATCTCAGCTCAGTGGATGTCTTACGCACACGTACATTGGCACATTTTGTCGCACAGAACGCGGCCGCTGATTTGCGTATCCAAGAGACATGGCTGACGGCCAATCGCACACAAACAATCAATGCTCAAGGGCGTGATTGGCAAGTAGTGATGACGGTCAATGATGCCATTACGCCTGCTTTAAAAGAGGTGAATATCGCTGTCGCACCCATTATAGATGGACAGACGCGCACAGCCGTGACGGATATCAACGTAATATTGAGCAATGCAGAGCAAGACATTGGTAGTTTGGACTTAAGCAGTTTGGGCGCTGATATTGCAGGGCAGTCTGGAGGCAATCCGTGAAGTCGCAGCGTGGATTTACGCTACTTGAATTGATGGTTGCCATGGCAATATTTGCGATGTTGGCGGTGGCTGGCTGGCAGGTGTTTGATAGCGTCAACCGCGCCCGAGAACGTGCACAATTTCATGCTGATAACTTAGCTGTTTTGCAATATGCTTATTTGCAGCTACAGCAAGATATGGGTCAAATTATCCCTTATCAAATACCAAATACTCAAAATATCAGTGTGACAAGTAACAGTACAAATGCCAGTGATAGCACAAACAATAGCGCCCAAGCCAATGAAACAGTACCTGGGCCTTTTATGAGCTTGGATGGTGAGCATGTCAGCTTTGTTCGTTTTGCCGACCCCGATCCACGTTATCAAAGTAGCATGAGTGTCCAGCATATTGAATACATTTTTGCCGATGAGCGTTTAATTCGCCGCCAATATACCAGCATCGATGGTGGGCGCGATAGCATCAGCCTAGACAGTGTATTGCTAGAAGGCGTTACCGCAGGGCGTTGGCAAGCATATTTACCTGAACTGAGCACCAAATTCCCAGATGCAGACAGCAGTAATAACGGCAATAGCAGTACAAAGACAACCTCTGGGCAAACGGCCAATGCCGTAAACGCCAAGCCAGCAGTGGTTTTATTGCCCAAAGGCATTACTGTCAATTTTACTTATCAGGATATGCCCATCACTTGGCAGTGGGCGCTTGCGCCCCAACCAATATCAATTAACAATACCAATAAAAGCAATAACAATGCTGCTAATAATGGCAATGGTAGCAATAACGATAGTAGTGATAAGACTAATAATGACGACCCGAATAGCAATGTAAATAACAATGCAGGAAGTAATATTTAACATGTACCATTGGGTCAATAATAAAGGCGGTTTAATTTAATGACAGCGCACTCTCAGCGCGGAGTAGCGCTGCTCACTATCTTACTATTGGTGGTCAGTATTACCGTGGTGGCGGGGGCGATGCTTGCCAGTCAAAAGATTGCTATTAGGCGTAGCGGCTTATTGTTTGATCAAAATCAGCTGTCACAAGATATCAATGCTGGTCAGCAATTAGCCATCACGATGATTCGTGCTGACGATAAGCTGAATGACACAGATAGTGAGCAAGACATTTGGGCGCAGCCATTACCGCCTTATCTTTTAGCCAATCATAGCATCAGTATCGAATTGCGTGATGAAGCCAGTCGTTTTAATATTAATAACTTATATCAGAATGGCGTGGTTGATAGCGCCGCCTTAGCCATATTTCAAAGACTGTTGACACAATTAAATCTAGAACCTGATATTGCCATTGCTGTTCTTGATTATCAAGATACGGATAGCGACGTTTACCAAGACGGTGGTGATGAGAGTGTGGTTTATGCTCAGCAATCAAGTGGCTCAGCGAGTAAGACTTTGCCCAATCAAGCATTGGTCAGTGTCGATCAATTGCAAGAGATTCGAGGGGTAAATGCTGAAGTACTAGCGGCACTACGTCCTTATATTACGGCGGTTCCTTATCATGTGCCTATTAATGTCAATACTGCCAGTCCAGTTTTGCTGGCTGCACTGATAGATGGCGCAACCAGCCAACAGATGCAGGGGTTGGTCGATATGCGGGCAAAGCAGGCGTTAGCCTCTATCGATGATGTGTGGAAATTGCCGATGTTGAGCAGCTTGAATGATGATCAGCGAAAGGCGTTAAAACCACTGCTCGCAGTCGATAGCCAAGCCTTTTTGGCGCTTATTACCGCAACGGATAGTGCAAGTCTTGGTCAACAAAGACAACGGTTTGCAACCGTACTGATTAGTAAAATTGCGACTGATGCTAGCGCGGCAGCAGGGAGTAATGCGAATAACAGCACGCCTAACAATAATAATGGCAATAATGAGAGTGGCAATAATAAACAAGCCAAAGAAATTAAAGTGGTGACACAGCGTTTATGGGCATTTAGACCCAGTTTCTAACGTTGAGCCACCTAAAAAGAGTCTCAATCAGTGCCGCGGTAGAATATCTGATGCCACCTAATCTCCTAAGTGCGTCTCTTCCGTAGATTTCCAGTTATAAGCACCATAAAACAACATCTGTGCTTGGCGAGTGCAATTATGGAGCATCAGCTGTTTATTTTCTTCAATCTCATTCAGATCGATTTCATCATCATGGTCTTCAGTATAAGTCAGCTCCAACCAATCGATAATCCAAGAAAAGAACATATTTACCCCAGCTTCAGCCAGTAGGCGACGGTCATAGGCGTTGATATGAGTAAAAGCAGGCTGTAGCGCTAAATCATCAGCCAAGCTTTGAGCATGTTTTTTGACAAGTTCGTTAATGGCTTTGCGTACAGCTTCTGAGCCACCGTAGCGCTCACTGACTAAAAATTGCCAGTAATAAGGCTGATCACTGACCATATACAAGAACAGCTGAATGCTCTTAGCAATTTGGCGATCAAAGCTACGTTTACGCCCAATTTGCAAGCTATCGCTTAGGATCGCCAGCGTACCGCCTAGCTCTTCTACCACCAATGCTCGACCAAGCGATTCCATGTCATCGAAATGCCGATAAAATGCGGTCGGCACCACGCCAACCTCACGCGTTACTTGCCGGAGGCTGATTGAGCTAAAAGACTGCCCTGTCATACATAAATCAAGGACGGCGTTAAAAAAGGCGTGCCGAGTTTGAAGTTTCTTTTGTTCGCGACTGCTCATAATATTTCAAAATTGTCCAATAAGGGTTTATCATACTCATTTCAGCGTAAAAATACGACTGAAATACGCAACTTGTGTTAATTTACTAGACCTGCACGGGTCTTTTAAACCATCGTACCCCAATGGCCTTGTAACTCTTGTGCCAATCGATACGCCTCATGATCATTCATCCCAGTGATAAAGTCCAATATATTTAAGATATTGTGATAGACATTATCTGATAATATCCGCCGATGCTCATCAAGATGTGGCTGTAACAACATGAGTAGGCGCTGCTGCTCAAAGGAGATAGGGGTAGCTTTTGCGTTTGTCCAAGCCAGTGGTATAAAGGCGTCTAATAATCGGTGCAAGCATTGATTGGCCATCAATTCCATACGTACTTTGCTTGGGTGATTGAATATTTTCTCACGTGCCAATTGCTTGGCCTGCAAGATGCCATTTTGCACATTTGCATCACAATGGGTAAATAAACTGCCTTGTAGTGTACCAGCCAGCAATGCATCACTGTTGGCGACAAAAGCATCGGTCACGGTATTGACCAAGCGCATCATCGCACGGGCTCGCAATGACGCTAAGCTCTGCCTGACAGACATGTGTACGGGCAGATTGATACTGTTAGGGCGCTTACCAATCAGCTCATAAAATATGGCGGCAACCTCACTATAGGTCAGCATATTGAGATTGATACCATCTTCTAAATCGATCAAGGCATAGCAAATATCGTCTGCCGCTTCTAGTAAATAAGCCAGCGGATGACGTGCAAAACCATCGTGCTGTGTTGAGCGCGGTAAATGCAAACAGGCTGCCAACTCTTCTAATTGTGCTGACTCGCTATAAAAACAGCCAAATTTTTGTACATTTTGATGGTATTTATCATTGTCATCGTTGCTGTGAGAGGCAAGCCACGGATACTTCATAAAAGCGCCTAAGGTCGCACAAGTGAGACGCATACCACCTTTATCGGGATGGTGCTCATTACGCGCCAACAGTCGAAACCCTTGTGCATTACCTTCGTAGGCCAGCAAGTCCAAGCGCTCGTTGCTACTTAACTTTTGTAATATCGCTTGAGGGTCAGGCTGCCTAAACCAATCTCGAATGGCATACTCTCCCGCATGACCAAAAGGCGGGTTGCCAATATCGTGAGCGAGGCACGCTGCTTGTACAATGACACCGACATCGGCTGGCGATACGCCTGCTGGTAGACCGCTGGCCAATTTATCATGGAGCTTTTCTGCTGCCATCATTGCTAGAGAGCGTCCAATAGAGGAGACCTCAAGCGAATGAGTCAGACGTGTATGGATACCGAGCTGATTGGTTAATGGATGGACTTGGGTTTTTTGATTCAACTGCCGAAAGGAGTGAGAAAATACCAGTCTGTCGTAGTCTTTGTGAAACTGAGAGCGAGTACTCGTATTGGTGTTAAACTTTTTGGCAGCACCAAGACGCTGCGAGTTGAGGAGATGAGACCATTGTGTGGTAGGAGACGGCAAAGAGGTTGGAGTAGTTAGCATATTGAAACATCCGAAACCAAGGGAGCCTCTAGCATAGCAAAATAGCGCCCTTGGTACAGCTACTAAGATTTCTGGCAGTTAAAAAGCACCTCTTCCTCTTCGATAGCTACATTGCTGCCCAATGTTTTATTTCGCAACGTTGCCTTGTCACCATTTACTTGCCATATAATGCCATGGGTATTATCTAATCCGATATCACTAGTATAGATGGTTTTTTCAGTACTGGCGTCGCTATCAGAAGTAGCGGTCAAATCGTATTCGATACCATCGATGAGTAGGTGCACTGTCTGCAATGGAGCATCATCATGGTAGGACACGCCGATAGTAGCAGTAGGCTCACAAGAGAATGGTGTGCTGTTGCTGGCATGTTCTGCATGATCGTGGCCTGCGTGCGCGCTTTCTTCGTGGCTATGACTTTCATGATTGTGTCCTTCATGACCTTTTTCCATAGCATCGTGCTCTTCATGAGCATGTTCAGCGTGATCGTCTACGGGCGTTACTTCTTCAGATACTACCGTATCACTTTCTGTATTAGGCTGACAGCCCAATAGAGAGCCTGTCATGATACTTCCTACAAGCGCAACACTGGCAAATCTAGAAAAAGAGAAATAGTCAGTCACAGTATAAGTCCTCAAATAGTAAAATAAAGATATGTTATAATATAACAATGTTAAGATAAAATAAAGCCGATGATGGAGAATTTCCAACATCGGCTTATTAACTATCAGTCAGGATGTACCGCTTAACGTTACACGTTAAATCTAAAGTGCATGATATCGCCATCTTGTACGATATAGGTTTTGCCTTCTAAGCGTGATTTGCCAGCGGCAGCTGCGCCTTTTTCACCGTTGTATTCGATAAAATCATCATACGCAATGACTTCGGCACGAATGAAGCCGCGCTCAAAATCGGTATGAATCACGCCAGCAGCTTGCGGAGCCGTTGCGCCAACTGCAACCGTCCAAGCGCGCACTTCTTTAACACCAGCAGTAAAGTAAGTCTGCATATCTAGCAAGTCATAACCACCGCGAATGACTTGATCAAGACCAGCTTCTTCCATATCCATCTCAGCTAGGAAGTCTTTTTTGTCGTCTTCATCAAGCTGAGCGATTTCAGATTCGATTTGGTTGCATAGAGCGATAACGATAGAATCTTCGCCAGTCGCATAGTTGCGTACCGCATCAAGGTAAGGGTTATTTTCAAAGCCATCTTCACTGACGTTAGCGATATACATGGTTGGTTTTAGGGTGATTAAACCATAGCTTCTGATGAGTTTTTTCTCATCTGCATCCAGATTGGCGGCGCGTGCTGCCTGACCTTCTGCTAATAATGGCTCAACTTTTTTGAAGATATCAAGTAATGCTTGCGCGTCTTTGTCGCCACCTTTAGCCTTCTTGGTTTGGTTGTGAATGGCACGCTCAACGGCCTCTAAATCTGCCAATGCCAATTCAGTATTAATGGTTTCGATATCATCAATCGGGCTGACGCGACCATCAACGTGGACGACGTTGTCATCATCAAAACAGCGTACGACGTGCGCAATCGCATCAGTCTCACGAATGTTGGCTAGGAACTGGTTGCCCATGCCTTCGCCTTTTGAAGCACCAGCGACTAGACCTGCGATATCCACAAACTCCATCGTCGTTGGTAATACACGCTCAGGCTTAACGATATCAGCCAATTTCTTTAGGCGTGGGTCAGGTACTGGTACGATACCCGTGTTGGGATCTTTGGTGCAAAATGGAAAGTTTTCAGCGGCGATACCCGCTTTGGTCAACGCATTAAACAAGGTGGATTTACCCACGTTTGGTAGGCCGACGATGCCGCAATTAAAACCCATAACATTCTCTCAATATAATAATAAAATCAGTTGGTATAAAGATTGGTTAAATGATAAATCAAAATTGGGCACATTGTAGCAAATTTACCTGAATAGGGGTGAGGTTGTTGTGTTGTATACTGAGATTTTGCGTTCGGTCATGACTGGCAATTTTGCTGTTTTATCGATTATGGTAAGCTGTGCTATAAAACGATAGTTTGGCTTGTCGGCGTATAACAGGTAAGCGCCTACGACTCGTTACACTGTACGAGCAGACCTCATTATTAACGCTAACTGTATTAATGTGCTAATTGATGACATGCCCTAGGTATAAATGATAAATGCGCCGTATCGATAAAGGCCGCTAAAATAAAATGAAAGGCAAAACCCTATAATGACTACCACGATTTTTGACACGCACAGCTATAACTATCCACAGAACTTCATCGAAATTAAGTCCAAGCTGGCACGACTTGAGCAGGCAATTAAAAAGCTAGAGGCAAATTTAATCGATGCTAATAATGCTGCAAATATTGAGCTGTTAAGTGACAGGCTGAATAGTGAATTAGGATTAAAAGTAGACTATGCCCGTGAACTAAATCCTGACCAGTTATTAGCAGCCACAACTATCGACGGCAAGGTGCTAGTCATTGCTGGTGCAGGCTCTGGCAAGACTAAAACGCTCACGTACCGTACCAGTTATTTATTAGAGAGTGGGGTCACGCCCAAAAGCATCTTGCTACTGACTTTTACGCGTAAAGCAGCGAATGAAATCAAAGGTCGCGCCAAAACCTTACTTGCGAATACCTTATTTGATAAACAGTCTGATGAAGACTTGGTAAAGGATAAGCTGCCAACTGATAAACGGCTCAACGATATCACCAGTGGTACTTTTCACTCATTCTGCAATATGCTATTGCGCCAATATTCAGGGCTACTCGGTATAAATCCACGATTTACGATTTTAGACACGGGCGATAGCGAAGATGCCATCGACTTAATTCACAAAGAAAAAAAGTATCCCGCGCAAAATAAGAGCCAAGCATTCCCGCGCAAAAAGACACTGCAAAATATCATTTCTAGCTCTCGGAATAGACGTATTCATATCCGTGATTTAATCGAAAGCAGTTATCCTGATATCGCCGTACATATTCCGATTATTGAGCAATTGGCAGTCGATTTTCATGAGTATAAGCGTGCCAATCATCTCTACGATTTTGACGATATTATCAGTCAGGTCGTGCGCCATTTAAAGACGAATGATACCTTTCGCCAAATGCTACAAAACCAATATCGCTACATCATGGTTGATGAATATCAAGATACCAATATTCCGCAAAAGCAGCTGATAGATTTGATTGGTGCATCTGAGTCGGTATCGCTGATGGTGGTTGGTGATGACAATCAAAGTATTTATGCTTTTCGCGGTGCCAATTACGAAAACATTCTGTTATTCGGTGAGACCTATCCCGATGCCAAGCTGATTAAGCTCGAACAAAACTATCGCAGTACGCCTGCTGTTTTGGATTATATCAATGCTCTGTCAGCGCAAATCACGCTAGGCTATCAAAAAAAATTGTACTCTGGCGTATCGATAAGTGGGGATAAGCCAGTGTTTAGCCGCCTAAGCAATGAGACGAAAGAAGCAAAATATATCGCTGACAAAATCATCGAGCTAAAGTCAGATCATGATTACAATGATTTTGCGGTACTGTGCCGAACCTCGTTTCAGTCCAATTATGTACAGTTAGAATTTATGGAGCGTCATATTCCATTCATTGTGGTGGGCGGTATCAAGTTCATTGAAAGGCGACATATCAAAGACGTTTTGGCATTCGTTAAAGTCCTCTACAACCCGAATGATACGATTGCTTGGCATCGCATTTTAACCTTATTCCAAGGCGTGGGAACAGTAACCGCGACGCGTTTGACCCAAGCGATTAATGCCGATGACAACTCCTTTGAGCCACTACTCACGCCAAAGTTTGCTAAAAAAAGCGCACAGCTTGAGCCTTTATATAATACGCTGACTAAGGCAAATCAGGCTGAATCCGTCGAGACAGTCATCGAGCATGTTTTAGCGTTTTATGTTCCCATCCTAAAAACGATTGAGGAAAATTGGCGAGAGCGCAACGAGGACTTTCGTGTGCTCAAAAATTTGGCAATAGAACACAGTAGCCTTGATAACTTCTTAGAAAATTTGGCACTCGATCCGCCTAATGATTCGGTCGCAGCCATGGATAAACCAGAGGATAATGACACAGATAAAGTGACTATTTCGACCATTCACAGTGCCAAAGGGCTGGAGTGGCCAGTGGTGTTTGTTAACTCATTGGTCGATGGTATCACGCCGCACTATCGCTCTTTGGATGATTTTGAGGAGCTAGAAGAAGAACGAAAATTATTCTACGTTGCTTGTAGTCGCGCCAAGAGCAGACTGTATCTAACGGCACCTGATTACTTTGCCAGTTATTCAGGGTATTTTGACAAGCCATCGCGGTTTATCGCTGAGCTGTCTGCTGATGAAGTGACTGTAGATATAGCTAAACATCCTAGTCTGGAAAATGATGATCCAGTGTGGTGGTAGTGTTTTATCGAATTCACAGTAATAATATTTCGAGGTATTAGGTTTTGTATAAGCAAATAGCTAAAGCTTTATTAGTCCCAATTATTGCTTCAATAAGTAGTTTTCCTGCTTTAGCTGTTGAGGACTGTATGCCGCCGACGAGTCACTATAGAAATATTCAATGTACTGATAATAAGCATCTATTTGTTGCTTATGATGACGATTATCGTCCACAAGCGTTACTCAATATAAAAGGTAAAGTAACAGCTAGTCTCAAAGATTTTGATAAAGTTGAGGCGTGGTTGTACAGCGATGGATTTTTTCCTGTTTTAAAAAACGATCAAGTCGGCTATATCAACGAACAAGGTAAACTGGTCGTACCTACTATTTACGACAACTTAATAGATCCTAATAATAAATATAATGAGGTTTGGGCAAACCCTGTTTATCAAGGTAAAATTGTCGTTGTAAAAGATGGTGCATATGGTGTCATCGATACTAACAATAAAGTTATTCTCAGTTTTGAAAATAACTACGCCATGATGGATTTTTTTAGCAATGACAGGGCTCCTGTTTATGACTTTAATACGGAGTTATGGGGTCTTATAGACACTAACGGTAAAGAAGTTGTTGCCCCGCAATACGACGGTCTGGATGGTCATTTGGGTGGACACTATGGTTTTCATGAAGGTCTGCTCGGTGTAATTAAAGATGATAAATGGGGGTTTGTTACCAAGACGGGAGCTGTTGCTGTCCCTTTCATTTATGATGAAATAAGACCTTTTAGTGAGCAGCTCGCTGGCGTGCGTAAAGGTAATCGTTGGGGCTTCATAGATGGTGCCAATAGAACTGTCATTCCTTTCAAGTTCTCGGACGATAAAGTACAGAGGATGAGCGTTACTTCTTTTGGTGCAACGTATTTCAATTTTAATAATGGTACAGCGCAGATAGAAGAGAAAAGTGATGGTACGTCTGTCTGCATTAACAAGCTAGGTAAAATAGTGGCTTGTAGTGAATGGTGATTCTTTAAGTTTAAGTATAGTCAAGTTCATATAAATCAGCTACATCGTCAGCCTCGATAACCATACTAATGTATAGCTTGCACTCGGCTTCCTCGTATCGGAATTATTTAAATTCAAATATAGTTAAGAACAGAAAAATCCGTGCTTTGATAAAAGACGGATTTTTCTTAAGATAATTATGATAGTCGCTATGAACTGAGTATCTAGCAGGCTATAAATGTCTAGGTCTCAGCTTCAATATCGAGTATGGGTTCTTCAACCGTAGTGACGACTCTAGACTCAACGTATGAGCTGCGATAGGAAGTGTCTCTAGTTATTGGATAAATCTCTAAACCTTCCAATTCTAATAATAAATCTTGAATGACTTCATCTTTACGGGTGACAAAAGTGGAGGCAAAGCAGCGCCAAAATTTCCAGCCAGCACGCTCAAGAATACGCTGAAGCTGCATGTCGCTGTCCCATTTATCAGGTCCATGATATCTGTCACCATCACACTCGATAGCTAGGCTATTATCATTTTCACCTTCTACTACCATATCGATTCGGTATGCACCTGCTTTCACCTGTGGGGTGACTCGATAACCTCTCTCTACAAGAATATCAAAGACTTCCTGTTCAAAGGGTGACTCACATTTATCACGCAAGTCAGCTACTTGCTCTTCGTCTTGCATAAATGGCGCTTGAAAGTGTTTGATGAGTTCAGCGCGATAATGGTCAGCTTGGCTTAGTTCATCCAGTTCAATACTGCGTACCAAATACATTCTATCGCGCGCTCTTGAAGCAGCGACATTCATCCGCTGTGCGAAGGTATCTCTCGTTTGTGCATGGGCCGCTCCGGGTACCACTACCAATGACAAAAACATGATATCGCGCTCTTTACCTTGAAAGGTTCTAGCATCACCGCAAGCGATATCAAAAGTAGTCATGAGAGCCTCATCCAGTTCTTTGTTGAGTGCTTCCATAATGCTATGCGCTTGCTTATTACCTAGCAATGAAACCACACCGATACTTTTACCTTTATAAGCTGGGTCAGAAACGATTGTTTTGATTTCATCGACGATAAATCTCACTTCTGAAGGATTGATATCCGAGTAATTAATTCGATAGCCATCAGTAACGTATACGTCAATTAATGGAGGGTCCAAGCGTTCTGAAGGTTTGGCTTTGCGTAGTGGTATGAGCTCATGATTGTAAAACTCACGTTTTGAGAACTCAATAATAGGCGAAACACTACGAAAGTGCTCTTTTAGCATCACACTGCTATCTGCAAAAACGACTTTAAATAAATCATAGATTGAACGGTCAGGCGACATCTGTGAGCGATAAACAGGGACTTGATTGCTCAGATACTGTGCCATCAGATTGCGAATTTTTTCGATATCGAGACCTACGCCTTCTGGTGACACTTGCTTATCGTCACCAACGATTAACACTTTCTTGGCTCTCATGATGGCTGGCAATGCTGTTAAATCAGATTGAGAGGCTTCATCGATGATAACTAAGTCAAAACTGCCGAATTCTGCTGGCAAGGACTCAGAAATACGATAATGCGGCATAATCCAACACGGAATAGCAGCACTTGCTCCCGCAGAAGCTTCGCGCGCTTCACGGCGATAATAATGCGCGCCTTTGCCTGTTCCCTTACCGATACGCATAATGGCAGAGCGGTATTTTTCTAAAGAGGCTCTCACGTTTGGCGTCGCATTTTCTGCAACTTTTAGCCATGCTCTTTTAGTGATGGCTTCTTGATAGAGTCTGACTAAGTTTACTTCTAAATTGCCACGAGTTTTGGCCAGTTGCACCAATTCCTTGCGACCATCGATGCTGTCTATAAAGCTAGTCAATCTAGCAATTCGCCAAATCTGCTGCCAGTTATCTGATGCCAAGGTGTCTTGAGAATTATTATGAGGTTCATAACGCAATTTCTTTGCCCAAAGCGGTGCACCGTTATCTTCAATGAGTTGGGTAACGTCAGCGACTGTCTGTAAGTCTGTTGCAAGATTATTTACTCGTTGCAGCTCATTAAGCAGTTCTTGATAGTCTGCTTGTAATTCATCATCAGATAAACTCGGGTCACCAATATTTTGAGTGACAAAAGCCGTCATTTTTTCACTGATAGTGCCTTTGCAGTCAGCAAGGTTATTGAGTAAGGTCTCTTTTAACGTGAGACTTTCAGCCAGATTATGTCTCTTTAAATGTTGTTTAAGAACACTTTCAATCTCAGTCAAAATATCTTTGTTATAAGGTGCTGTAGAGATAACACCCCAATCTATAAATATAGTGCTTAACGCCTGCTTGATACTGTGCTGCAAGTTGTGACTAGCAACGATTTCATCGTATAGATGAACGGCTGAATGTAACGCAGACAGATTATTGGGCGATACTTCAAATATCGGTAAGGACAGCTCATTTGATAAAGCATTCCAGCGAAGGATAAGCGCTTGAGATTTTTTTCTAAACGTTATAAAGCTGGATATATACTGCCAGTCTGCCGTACTTGATGGCGCTGACGAGACTATTGTAATAGACTCAAGGCTTTTCTTCTCAGCAGATTTACCAAAAATGCCAGCGAGACCAAATGGCTTTTTGCCTTCAGATAAGTTTTTAACCGCGTCAACGAGCTCTGGATTTTTATCAAAATCATCAGTCATCGCAATAGGTTTGGTTAAATAAATCGTTCTCTCATCAAAAATGGCTTTGATTTCATCGTTTAGTATAGTGAGGTGGCCGATGATGTCTTGCTTAGTTTTATTAGCTAAATGCTGCTGAATATCCGTCGTCCAATTCTGGCCAGCCGTTACAATCTTTTGTAGCAGGTCAGTCAAACGAGATGTACTGGCAGTGATTTCCTGAGCAATATTTATCGTACTAGTACTGTCATTTATTAAGCTTGGTAGTTCTCCTTGCTGCTCAGCTGTTTGCGACTCATTGAGATAGCTCAAATCCTTATGAAGTTGCTTGATAGCGTTGGTAGGCGGCATGTCTGCAACCGCAGGAATTTTTTTATTAAGATAACCCAAATCATTGCGGAGATTTACTCTTGCATCTTTTAGCGCTGTGATATCAGCATGAGTAAATCGAGGTTTAAAGGTCTCTTCGATACCCAACTTATCGGGAAAGCTTTCGGTAAGCTGTCTGTTTTGAGCAACCTCAGTCGCAGCATCTATGGGCTTGATCGTTTCATTGTCGATAGTGATATCATCAAGGTTTAACCGTGCCCAAGCCGTAATTTTATGATCAGTGCTGGCTAACTGTGCATGGATGGTATCAATTTGAGTGTCAAACATGACAATGTCTTTTTTGTAGGCCTCGCGATTGATACTAGACACTTCGCTCGATATTTTTTTGATGGTATGTTCAAACTGCTTTAACCCTTCGTTTTCACTGGTCAGTAGGCTAACGGCGAGAGGGCGAATAGATTCAGGCAGTTGTCCTTGCAGTACTTTTAGAGCAGGGTCTTTCATCGACGTGACCAGTACCCGCTTGCCAAGTGCTAAGTAATGACAAATGACATTGGCAATAGTATGGGTTTTGCCTGTACCGGGTGGGCCTTGAACGACGACTCCATCGTGGACATCCAACTGCTTTATGATTTGTACTTGTTCATCGTTGAATGCTTTGGGGAAGTATAGCTCGGCTGGCGTACCGATATAGCTATCGCTGCCACTCACCATAGACAAACCACGATAAGCAGGCAGTATATATTCTTTGTTTTCTGTAGCAGGCTCTGTCAGCATTGCCTTAAGGGCGCTCGGCAAATCGATATCAGTGACCGATTCTAGCTGAATGGATAAGTTGTTTAAGTCTTGCAAAAAAATATTGTTACTTCTAGGACGCGCCATAATGACCCATGTGTTAGTAACAATCAGGTTGTTTTGCGCTTTAGGGATTTTTCGATCATCTGCAATAGTATGATCTGGCTGATAAGCGCCAGAGGAGTCAAGCAAAGTGACGGCTGATTTTAGTATAGGCTCATAGCTACTTGGCAAAAAAGGACTTAATGACACATCTTCTGAATCATAAAAGTCTTTGCTGTTTTTTAATAGTTTGGCCAAACCTTGATTTTCTTCTATAGAAAACGGTTCCGTTTCAAGCGTGGGAGCAGATAAGGTAGGCTTGATAAGTAATGCCATCGTTTTTTGATCTAAGGTAATTTCAACAGATTGTGTCAATAGGGGGTACTTTATCTGCTTGCTATTTTTCTCGTCGTCCGTGCTTTTTCGTAGGGCAACCCCTACACCCCATACCAGCTCTAGCTGCGCATCGGCGAGATTGCCCTGAAGCTGTTGATTCAGCATGAATAGGCTAGAATACAAAGCAATGCTTTGGCGAACGAGTTTCTCTTGCTCTAGCCAAGGTTGCCAAATGCTTTTGAGGTAATCGTTAAATTCATCTTGTAGAGATGCTCTGTCAGGAAAGTCTTTTAAGTAAACCTCTGCCTGTAATGGCTCATCTACTTCTAACGATTCATTTTTATGATTATTTTCAACTTCAAACGGAGTGAATACCTCTGTAGCGCCCGAGGACAAAAGACCATCATCGATGAATGATTGCACAGATGTTTTTTCTTTTAATGAAGGCTGCTCGCTAAACTTAGCTGGAAACTTTAACCAATGTGCTAACAGTGCGCTGTTGGGTTTAGGTGCTGAGTTTTCACGCAATCGCTCTAAACGAAGCCAAACGTCCTCTGAGGTATCGTCGGTGATGTTAAGGTTGATACCCGGCAAGCTTAATAATTGCTCCTCAGTACAAGTGAAATCACTGTGTTTAGCAAAATCTTGAGTAGGCGCTTTTTTCATCAAAGCACACTGCTTGATGAACTCAATTTGAGAGGCCAGTCTTTGTGCGTAAATACTCATTTGTTAAACCTTCTAAATCATCAAAATATTAGCCCTGACCTCACTGGCACATCATAAATACTGTTTATCAAATTTTATAATTAAAATGCTTAGGCGGCTGATCATTTCTAAATTGAAAAAAGACCAAACTATAGCACAGAAATTGATAGCACTAAGTCGCATCTAGTATTTTTAAAAATGATGGCTAATCATTACTATTTTATCAACCAAACTCTCATTATTCCTATCAAAAATACTTTCTTTAAAACCCTATAACCAAAAGTATTTAATAGCAAAAATATTTATGAGATTGGGGTTTAATATTCAGCTCAATGCGTTACTATTACCACCTTATTCCGTTAGACCCTCATATTTGATACTTTGTATTAACACCATAAGAAAAGGATAGGTTATGCGCTATGAAGTGATCGTTATCGGTGCAGGTATGGTTGGCACGTCAGTCGCGTGGCATTTACAAAAAAATAATTCAAAAGTACTGATGTTAGACAAGAAGTTGCCAGGGTCAGAGACCTCGTATGGCAATGCAGGATTGATTCAGCGCGAAGCCATTCATACCCATCCTTTTCCTCGTCAACTGACTGAGATGATCCGAGTATTGCCGAACCAAGGTACTGATATTCGCTATCGTATCCCAGCAATTTTGCGTTACCATCAAGCGCTGCTACAGTACTGGAAATACTCTACGCCCGCTTCGGTCAAAAAAATAGAATCAGAATGGCAGACACTGATCGCGCATTGTACCAGTGAGCATCAGACAATGATTTCAGCATCTGGTGCTGACGAACTAATCACTCGTGACGGCTGGTTGCAATTGCATCGTTCTGAAGAGACGTTTAAAGAAGCACAAGCATCAGCCATTGATGCGCGCAATCAAGGCGTTGAGCATAACGTACTAAACCTTGAAGCGCTAAAAGCCATGGAGCCTAGCGCTAATTTTGAAGGTTTCGTTGGTGCGATTCATTGGAAAAACTCTTGGCAAGTATCGAACCCAAGCTCGCTAGTAAAAGCCTATGCGAAAAACTTCCAAGAGATGGGCGGTACAATTAAAGAGAGCGATGTAAAAGAAATCGTACAAGACGGTGAAGGTTGGAAAATCATTACTGATAATGACACTTATTATAGTGACAAATTGGTCATCGCAGCAGGTCCATGGTCGAACGATTTGATCAAGCCACTTGGCTATAATCTGCCATTGTTCCCAATGCGTGGCTATCATCAGCATTTCAAAGTAACAGAAAAAAATACCATCAATCACAGTATGTTTGATATGGACAAAGGCTTTGTGATGGGCCCAATGCAGCAGGGTATCCGTATCACGACCGGTGCTGAGATGACCACGATGGATGCACCAAAGAACTTTGGTCAATTAAAAACGGTTCTGAAGCTGGCTCGCAAAATCTTACCATTAGAAGATGCGGTTGAGAGCGAAGCATGGGCAGGATCGCGTCCTTGTATGCCTGATATGAAGCCAGTTATTGGTCCTGCAGACAAGCATGAAAAACTATGGTTTGCCTTTGGTCACAGTCATCAAGGCTTTACTTTAGGGCCTATGACAGGGCGTCTGGTTGAAGAGATGATTCATGACAAGCCATTATTAGTAGATGTTGCGCCATTCAGTGCCCAGCGTTTTTCTAATTAACAGCGTATTTGCCAGATTTAGCACAGACTTAAATTAATAAATTGAAGGTATATAACATGATAAAGAAGCTGCATAGCAATCAACGTATGAGCAAAACTGTAATTCATAACCAGACTATCTATTTATGTGGTCAGGTAGGTAATGCAGAAGACGATATCAAAGCGCAAACATTGACTTGTTTGGAAAAAATCCAAACGTTGTTAGAAGAAGTGGGTAGTGATAAATCAAAACTACTATCAGTAACGGTTTGGATCAAAGATATGGCAGACTTTGCTGCTATGAATGAAGTCTATGACAATTTTTTTGAAGGCATTCAGCCACCAGCACGTGCTTGTGGCGAGTCAGCCCTAGCACGCCCTGAGCTATTGGTTGAGATGATAGCTATCGCTGCTGAGTAATAGATTGCCCGTAGTATCCGTATTAAATAAAAAAGGCCATGATAGCGATATCATGGCCTTTTTTATCGTCTTATGATTTGGTTGTGAATCTATTTTTATAAATTACCAAAGCGGACTAGACTATATTTATTCAACTTATGTCTTATAAAATTATGAATTTTTTGTGTTACCTGTTATTATACGACAGCAACAGTTCTGAGATAATAAACAGTCTCTCAAAACCATCATTTTTTTAGCATTAATGGCTAAGCGAACTGCTGGTAGTTATATTTTCGATGTCTTTTTAAATTAATAATAGTTTGTTTCTTATTGAACATTTTGAGGAAATTCACGTGGAATTCATAGGCGTTATTTTACTTGTCATCGCAAGCATCATGTGCATTATTTATAGTATTAAGTTAATTATTATAGCCTTCCAAGAGTCGGTACTGTGGGGGCTGTTATATCTATTTCTTCCATTTGCCAATTTATACTTTATTATCACTCGCTGGGCAGAGTGCAGTTCACCATTTTTGAGATCACTCATAGCCGTTGCATTTATGATTGTGGGCGCTTTGATGGCTTCATAATAATAGCAACGTCATCTTTCTTTAGTCAGAGTATTTTCGTCAAACCGTTAGCATCCTTTCCATACCGCTTGGCGCTTCTCAATAAAAGCGTCAATACCTTCACTCACATCGTCTGCCATCATATTACAAGTCATTACTTCACTGGCATAGTCGTAAGCATCTTCGACGCTCATATTCAATTGCTTATAAAACATATCTTTGCCAGTTCTTACCGCTACTGGAGATTTGGCGGTGATAGCTGTGATTAAAGACTGCAAAACTTGCTCTAATTGTCCCGCTGGCGCTACTCGATTAATCAATCCATATTGCAAGGCAGTATGTGCATCGATAAACTCACCAGTAATGAGCATCTCAAACGCTTGCTTACGAGGTAGGTTGCGACTGACAGCAACGGCAGGCGTGGAGCAGAACAGTCCAACGTTTATCCCTGAAGTGGCAAATTTGGCTTCATTAGAGGCAACGACTAAATCACAGGCGGCGACCAGTTGGCACCCTGCTGCTGTCGCGATACCTTGCACTTTTGCAATCACGACTTGTGGCATACGGTTAATAGTGAGCATCATGTGACTGCATTGTTGGAATAGGGCGCGCTGAAAGGCTTCATCTGAATGTGCGCGCATCTCTTTTAGATTGTGACCAGCACAAAACGCTTTACCATTTGCTGCAATGACGACTACACGGATATTGTCATCTTGCGCGATATTATCCAGTTCCACTTGTAGCGCAGAGAGTAGCTCAACGGATAAGGCATTGAATTGCTTTGGTCGGTTTAAGGTGAGAGTGACCACGCCACTTTTTCTATCGTCTTTTCTAATAACGAGAAAGTCGTCCATGTCTAAGGCAACGTCAGAGTTTGTCATTTATCATCCTTGATAATGGGTTGTTTCGTTTGGTAGATGCTATGTATAGCTACCTAAATAGTAGCATGGCTTACCTCTTATATAATAGGTTGCTCATGTAGAAAGCAGACAAATAAAAATAGCGATCTCATATTCTGAGGTCGCTATTTGTTTATCAGTCAGATACACGCCAAGGCTGTATTAAGCTGTATTTAGTATGCGCCTTCGCTATAAATAAGCTCGTAGCTGTGGCTGTATATCTCGACGATATTGCCAAACGGGTCTTCCATATAGATCATGCGGTAAGGTTTTTTACCAGGGTAATAATAGCGTGGTTTTTCCATACGCTTTTTACCGCCTGCTGCAACGATGCGCTCAGCCAACTCTTCAACATTTGGATCTTGAACACAGAAGTGAAAGATACCTGTTTTCCAATATTCAAAGTTATTTTCAGGGTTTTCTTGATTTTTGAATTCAAAAATCTCAACACCGATACGGTCACCAGTAGATAGGTGAGCAATACGGAAGCTGCCCCAACCTGAACCGAATACTTCAGTACACATCTCACCAATCGGGCTATTATCTTCAACAATCTCTGTTGGCTCCATGATGGTGTACCAACCCATTACTTCAGTATAAAATTTTACGGCGGCTTCTAGGTCGGGAACTGAAAGGCCGATGTGCGAAAAACTCCTTGGATAAACGTTGTTCATAGCTTTTGCTCCTGTTAGTTGTACTCTTATTTAACATGAGGCCAGTATACAAACATACGATTATTATGTAAAATTATCAAATATTATATAAATAATTATGTATCGTAATGATAAATATCACATGGTTGCGCACTTTTTGTGCGCTTGCCGAGTTCGGGCACTTTACTCGTACGGCTGAACGCTTACACATGACCCAATCTGGCGTGAGTCAGCACATACGCAAGCTAGAAGATCAGTTGGATACAGACTTACTGATTCGTCAAGGAAAGCAGTTTTCACTGACCAATGCAGGTGAGCAGCTCTGTAAAGAAGCAGGCGAGATATTGCAGCGCTTATCACATCTGGAGCAGCGCATCGGTGAAGATCCTCCTTATGAAGGATTGGTGCGTTTGATGTCGCCTGGTAGTGTGGGACTCAAGCTATATCCGCAGCTTTTGACATTACAGCAGCAGTATCCAAAACTAGTGATTGATTACCGTTTTGCACCCAATTCTGATATAGAGAAGGCACTGGCAAGTCATGAGATTGACATTGGTTTTATGACGGATGTCTCAGATGAGGAGACAGTCAGTTGTAAGTCTATGGCTCAAGAAGCGCTAATATTAGTGACACCTGCAACTACGGTAGAGCCGAGCTGGGAGCATCTCACCGAGCTTGGCTTTATTGATCATCCAGATGGTGCCCATCATGCAGGTATGCTGCTAAGCGCTAATTATCCTGAATTCCAGCACATCAATGATTTTGAGAAAAAAGGCTTTTCTAATCAGATAGGATTAATCTTAGAGCCAGTGAGTAGGGGTATAGGCTTTACCGTGCTACCTGCACATGCAGTGGCTGCTTATCCAAAGCCTGAGCTCATTAAAAGCCATCATCTGCCTGTTGCCGTTAGCGAGACGCTATATCTTGCGGTAAGACGACGGCATGCACTCTCTAATAGACTGCATACTGTCATTGATGAAGTAACGAAATGGTTATAGCATTAATGCATGAATAATTAGCCTTACATTTTGTTTGTCATACAGTTTGGCTAGCAACAGTATCTATATATGAACGTGAAACACGCCATAATTTATTTAGATGTATTTTCGATTTATGCTACATCTATGGACTAATAATGAATATACAGCTATTAAAAAAGACATACTTTAATATTGTAATGACTTATATGATAGCTGGACTACCAATACCTGCTATTGCCGAAGATTCAGTGTTGATAAGTGATTTGGCTACTATTGAGTCGCTAGCACGGCAAGGAAATGCTATTGCTCAGTATAATTTGGGTGTTATGTATGCAGCAGGTTCAGATGTCGAGCAAGATAATGTCAAAGCTTTTGAGTGGTTGAATAAATCTGCCAGTCAAGGATTAGCTGAAGCGCAATATAATATCGGTGTTATGTACGATCAAGGTATAGCTGTACCACAAAGTCATGAAAAAGCCTTTACCTACTATAGCCATTCTGCTAAACAAGGCTATAGCAGAGCCCAATATAATCTTGGTAATCTTTACTCTAAAGGTGAAGGTGTCGTTCAAAACGATATCAGCGCCCTTGAACATTGGCAACAGGCAGCTGAGCAAAATAACAAGTTAGCACAGTTTAATTTAGGCATTGCTTATGCCGATGCGAAAGGTGTCCCTAAAGATAATATAACAGCGTTTAAATGGTACAAAAAATCTGCTGAACAAGGCGTTGCTGGTGCTCAATTTAATTTAGGTGTTCTGTATCAGCAGGGTCAAGGGGTTTCTAAAAATAACGTAAAAGCGGCTGAATGGTTCGAAAAAGCAGCTAAGCAAGGCATGGCAGAAGCTCAGTTTAACCTTGGTTTTATGTATTATAAAGGGGAGGGTGTAAAATTAGACTATAGCAAAGCAGCGCATTGGTTTGAAAGCTATAATCAGCTAGGATATCAAGACGTGCAAAACGAATTAGCAAAAATTTATATTCTAAGTGATGGTGTCTATGGCGATAGAGTAGGTGGGTTAGCAGGGTTAAAGCGTATCTGTGACACTGGCATCCAGAAATATTGTGATATGTATACAGAATGGAGCCAAAAAACAGATTAAATGGTTTGGCTCTGTTCTGCTTTGAAATGATAAAAACATCTATCTCATATTAATACCTAAGCGCATAGCAGCAGCAATATTTACAGCCGTGGTTTCAATATTGTCATAAGCCTGACTCAGTACGTTTTCGATGGTATCTACTTTTTGAATACTGGGCATGATGACCTCGAACTGGCTAGTTTGCGCAGGTTTGAGTCCGTCAACACTACCACAAATAGCAATGACTGGCGTATGGCTGGCTTTGGCAAGCTGACTGATGCCACCTGCCACTTTACCCATGGCTGTTTGCGCATCGAGCTTACCTTCGCCAGTGATAACGAGATCAGCCTCTGCGATATGCTGCGATAAATGAGCCACCTCAGCAACTGTGTCAAAGCCTGATTTTAGCTGAGCTTGAAAGAACGTCATCATCGCGTAGCCAAGACCGCCAGCTGCTCCAGCGCCTTCGACATGTTGGCAGTCCTCATAACCGTGATGACCACACATGGTGGCAAAGTGACTAAGTGCTTTATCTAAGGCTTTGACTTGCTCTGGACAAGCGCCTTTTTGTGGACCAAATACTGCGCTCGCACCAAAAAGACCACATAAAGGATTGGTCACATCACAAGCGACTTCAAATACTGTGTCTAATACCTTTACATGAAGATTTATATTATCAAGCCTATGTAGGCTGGCAAGTGCGCCACCACCATGAGTGAGTAGAGTGCCATCGATATCGTGAAATGTGATGCCTAATGCCATTAGCATGCCAAGACCTGCATCATTGGTTGCGCTACCACCTAGACCAATCACGATACGTTTAGCCCCTTCTTCTAACGCATCAGCAATCAGCTCGCCGACACCGTAACTGCTAGCAATGACAGGATTGCGTTCATCGCTTGTCAGTAGATGTAATCCGCACGCTTGAGCAACTTCGATGACAGCCGTAGCGTCGGGCAATAACAAATACTTTGCCGTTATCGGTCTCATCAGTGGATCATTGACCACCACTTCTTTCCAGCGTCCACCCAATACATAAGACAGTACCGCAGACGTGCCTTCGCCGCCATCAGCCATCGGCAGTAGCTTATAATCAGCCTCTGGAAACACTTGGCTGAAGCCAGATTGAATGGCGCGGCAAACATCCAGTGCGTCTAAGCTTTCTTTAAATGAGTCGGGAGCAATTAAAATTTTCATGAATGTCTCTTTGAATCTCTTTAAATAAATACCAAGGTTAATAGCCAGATAAAGACGATGCTGGTCACG
Source organism: Psychrobacter sp. PG1 (assembly GCF_014897815.1). GTDB lineage: Bacteria > Pseudomonadota > Gammaproteobacteria > Pseudomonadales > Moraxellaceae > Psychrobacter. The sequence goes on along the minus strand of NZ_JABUZG010000084.1, from coordinate 100,828 downwards.
CCTTGAATACCCGTTGCCATAGAATGGGCTTTGTAAGCCTGCGCCACACTCATACGACTAAACTGACTGACAATCCAAAAAAAGCTGTCATTGGCGTGCGAGATAGTCATGGCACCTGCACCAATGGCCATCACACAAAATACGCGACCAAGCTCACTGTCGAGACCAATTTGATCCAATAACGGCGCGATCATCGCAGAGGTGGTGACCAAGGCGACTGTGGTCGAACCTTGTGCCGTTTTTAATGCAGCAGAGACAATGAATGGCATAAAAATACCAAGCCCTAACGCAGATAACGTTGTGCCCAAATAGTCACCAATAGGTGTTACTTTTAGCATGGCACCAAATGCACCACCTGCGCCAGTAATCAATAGGATAGGCGCTGCCACAACCAAACCTTGAGAGATGCTGTCGCTAATTTGCTGCGTTTTTTGTTCAGTGTTAATTAGCAAGAAAGACAAGAATAAACCAATCAGTAATGCCGTGAGTGGATTGCCGATAAACACTAAAATATCTGTCAACGTGCCACTGCCAAATGGTGCACTTGGGAAGTTCGCAACAGACGATAAGCAAATCAATACGATAGGGACAATGATAGGCAAAAACGCCATTGTTGCGGATGGCATGCTGCTATAGTCGTCGCGTGACTTCATATTTTCAGGCAAAGTCGCTGCTGGCGCGTCCAGTGCGTCGATATTGTCGGGAGCGACATTCAAGAAGCGATTAGACCACCACCAGCCAGCCAGTACAGCAACCGCTGTCACCACCACACCGACCATGATGACCAAACCTAAATTCGACTCTAGTCCTAAGTTACCTGCTGCGGCAATTGGACCTGGGGTTGGCGGTACAAAGGTATGAGTTGCGTATAAGCCTGTCGCTAAGGCTATGCTCATCGCCACACTGGATACATGTAAACGCTCGGCCAATGTTTCTTTCAATGAGTTTAAAATAATATAGCCAGAGTCACAGAATACTGGTACTGAAACTACAGCACCAACGATAGACATGGTCAAAGTAGGGAAGCGGGGCCCCAAAACTTTGATGACCGTTTCTGCCATTACAATGGCGGCACCTGTTTTTTCAAGGATTAGCCCGATGATAGTACCGAAGACAATAACCAGACCGATGTAACCTAAAATACCGCCAAAGCCATCCGAGATGGTTTTAGCAACAGTATTAAGCGGCACTTGGTAAAATAGCGCTACTAAAAAGGCTGATAATATCAATACTAAAAAAGGATGCCACTTTAACTTTGCTGTGGCAAAAATAATAAAAAGAATGGTCAGCACAAGCCAAAATACGATCATTACTGTCTCTACATGTAGGGTTGATAGCGATAATTGTGGATGCTGTTATTTAGCTATTATTTCATTAATAGCAGCATCAATAGGTATATGGATTTTTAAAGGGGCATATTCTATAGTAAATCCAAGCTGCTAGGGAATCTATTCGGCTCATATTTGATTTTATTCATGGTAAAGCTTAGATACTCTGCTAGTATGTGCTTTTTGCTTCACACGTACCATTATCAGGATGCCTACCTTGACCATATTTACCGCGCCTACTATAGCCAATATAGAAAATGATGAATTACGTCTGCAGCTACAGCAGATTATAGACCTAAAAACCAAGCCGCTGGGCGCGCTTGGGCGAATAGAGGCACTCGCTGTGCAGTTGGGCATGATTCAAGGAACGATCACACCGCATATTGAGCAAGCGCAAATACGAGTGTTTGCGGCAGACCATGGTTTAACTAAGCATGGTACATCAGCGTTTCCTAGTGCTGTCACTGCGCAAATGGTTCATAACTTTTTGCAAGGCGGTGCCGCCATCAACGTACTGGCACGCCAGCATAATATTGAGTTAAAGGTTGTTGATGCTGGGGTGGATGCCGACTTTGCTCCTCATCCAAAATTGCTGGATTACAAGGTTCGTCATGGTAGTCGTGATGCGTTAACAGAGCCTGCAATGACAGAAACAGAGTGTTTAATAGCGCTAGAAAACGGCATGAAAGTCGTCAAGAATCTAGCGGGTAATCTGTTGATTGTTGGGGAGATGGGTATTGGTAATACTTCGGCGGCGAGTCTCTTGCTGGCGAGATTGGGCAATTTTCCCATTGCTGATTGTATTGGTCGCGGCACAGGGCTTGACGATGCAGGATTAGAGCATAAGACGGATATTTTGACGCAAGTATTAGAGCGTCATCAACAGGCACAAGCACCGTTTGATGTACTCGCTGCATTGGGCGGGCTTGAAATTGCCATGATGGCGGGTGCGCTGATTCAAGCTGCTAGTGAACGGCGTATTCTCCTGATTGACGGTTTTATTGCCAGTAGCGCATTATTGGTGGCTGAACGCCTAGCGCCTGGTGTTGCTCAATACGCGGTCTTTGCTCATCACTCTGTTGAGCCGGGGCACGCGCATTTATTGAAATCACTAAATGCTGAGCCTTTACTTAATATGGGCATGCGCTTAGGCGAGGGTAGCGGGGCTGCGCTCGCGTATCCATTGTTGCAATCCGCTTGCGCCATTATCAATGAGATGGCAAGCTTTAGTGACGCCGGTATCAGTGAGCAAACCAACTGATGTCACAATCATCAAATCAGCCATCCTCGCCTAGACGAACCCTTGCTCAATTGATAAAGCATGAATGGATATTGTTACTGGTCGCCGTTCAATTTTTAACGAGATTATCAGTACCACCATTTAAGCATTATGATCCGCAATGGTTGCATCAGAGCAGTCGCCATTTTCCCGCAGTCGGTTTACTGGTTGGCTTACTCTGTGCTGGCGTGTTTTGGCTGGGCAGTCTGTTATTTACGCCCCTAGTTGCTGCAGTGCTGAGCACAGCTTTTGGAATTAAGCTCACTGGCGCTTTTCATGAAGATGGTCTTGCGGATAGCTGTGACGGTCTCGGCGGTGGTCTGACTCGCGAGCGCACACTGACTATTATGAAAGACTCGCGCCTAGGTACTTATGGTGTATTAGGTTTGGTGTCGGCGCTATTACTCAAAATTAGCTTACTTGCCTCGATGCCGATATCAATGGCTGTCATCGCGCTTATCCTAGGACATACCGCATCGCGTTTACTTTGCATTAGCCTGCTGTCTTTACTGCCTTATGGTGGAGAGATAGAACACGCAAAAGCCAAACCGATGGCGCAGCAGTTGACGCCAATACAAGGGCTATATAGCAGTGGCTGGCTAATATTGGCTATTATTTTAGTCGCACTTATATTCCCCAATACGATGCAGCAGATTGGGCTTGCTCAATGGTTGTTAGCCATGATATTGGCGCTGATAGCCACTGATTACATGCGACGTTTATTACGCAGGCGCTTGGATGGTTACACGGGCGATGGGCTCGGCGCGACGCAGCAGCTTAGTGAAATTGCTATTTATATCGGACTGGCTGCTTCTATACCCTTTATTTAAATCAAATCGTCAACAAGGACAATACTCATTCATGATTCTCTATATTTGGCGTCATCCCAAACCGATGAATACTGAAGGAATTTGTATTGGACAAACTGATGTCGGCGTCGATAAACGTAAGTTGAAACGTCTTGCCAATAAAATCGAGCGCTTTGTGCGTTTGCATCAATTGCCAAAAACAATTTGGGTCAGCCCCTTACAACGTTCACTAAAAGTCGGGCAAATATTAGCGCAACGTGGTTTTGAGTGTCGCGTCGCGCCTGAATTGGCTGAGATTCATTTTGGCGAATGGGATGGATGTCGGTGGGCGCAAATCACCAAGCAAGAGATTGATGAGTGGTGTCATAATTTTGCCCATTTTGCGCCCAGTCATGGAGAGAGCTTGCAGCAGCTATTTGAGCGTGTTGAAGGTTGGTTGGTTAAGGTTTCAACTGAACAAAAAGATAGCCCAGTATTAGTCATCGGTCATGCAGGCTGGATAAATGCAGCCAAGATAATAGCTGCTGACCAAGAAGTGCCGAAAACAGCCGCTGAGTGGCCGCGCTCTGTCGCATATCTGTCCTGTAATCGTATTGATATTTAATTAAAAAAACGGCCATTATATTGACCGTTTTTAAATTTTGAATGCTTTTGAGTGCTTTTGAATAATTTAGGAGGCTGTTAGCTTTCAGCTTGTAGCTCATCGATTTTTTCAAAATAGGCTCTCTCGTTTTCTGCTAATCCTAGGTTCGAATCAAAGCTCACATAAATGCCTCTATCATCCAGTGTTGCATACCAGTGGTCTGCATCATTATCGGTTAGGATTTGAAAGTATTTATTATTAACGATTCTACCCACCTTATAAATTTCACCTTCGCTATAAAAATGATTGCCTTGGGTACAGCGTAATTTGTCGTCAGTATTTATCATGTCATTGCAGCCTATCGTTATCTAAATAAAATCTATCAATCAAATACAACGAGCATATCAACTCAGGTGACAATAATAAAGATGACTTTATAGGTAGTATCTTATTGTTAAGTATAGGCTTTCCAAGCTATTTATTACAAATAGTTGCTAGAATATATCACTGTTCAAAATACCTGATAAAATCATCAATTAAGCGCGATAGCAAAACGCAAAAAAGCCAGCAACATGACGTTACTGGCTTTTTTAGACTAGATCTAGATATTCAAAAAATTACTCTTCTGAATAATCTTCGTTCTCGTCTTCAACTTCTGTTGCTGACTCTTCGTTGTCGCCATCTTCAGAAAGAATGGTAACTAGAATAGTAGCGGTAACGTCATGATGTAGCTGAATATCAACATTGTATTCGCCAACTTGACGTAAAGTGCCTTCAGGAAGCTTGATTTCAGCACGGTCTACTTCTAGACCTGAGTTAGTCAATGCTTCAGCAATATCACGAGTACCGATAGAGCCGAATAGCTTGCCTTCGTCGCCTGATTTAGCACGCATGATGACATTAACGTCAGTTAGCGCATCAGCACGTTCTTGAGCAACAGCTACTTCTTTCGCTTCTTCAGCTTCAAGCTCGGCACGACGTGCTTCGAACTTTTCAATGTTAGCTGCAGTAGCAGGTAGTGCTTTACCCAAAGGGATAAGAAAGTTACGTCCGTAACCTGGTTTCACATCGACAGTTTCACCGAGTTTACCAAGGTTGACGATACGCTGTAACAAAATAATTTGCATGAGTCATTCCTAGTTAAAATTAACGGTTAACCCTGATGGTTATCAGTGTATGGAAGTAGCGATAAATAACGAGCTTGCTTGATAGCAGTAGCTAGTTGACGCTGATATTTAGTAGATGTACCGGTAATGCGGCTTGGTACGATTTTACCATTATCACTGATGTACTGTTTTAGCAATTCAACATCTTTATAATCGATGTGAGTGATGCCTTCAGCAGTGAAACGGCAGAATTTGCGACGGCGATAGAAACGTGCCATGAGTATTCTCCTTTAATTAGTCTTCACTGTTGTCGTTGTCGTCATTATCGTTTTCACGACTGTCTGGACGACGAGTAGTTGCTTTGCGTGCGCGTTTTTCATCGGCATTCTTGGCTAACTGCGACTCTTCAGTGACAGCGTCGTCACGGCGCATAACTAGACTACGAATGATCGCGTCGTTATAACGGAATAATTCTTCAAGTTCAGCTAAAGTTTCACCGTCAGTTTCAATGTTGAAAAGAACGTAGTGAGCTTTGTGAATCTTGTTGATTGGATATGCCAATTGACGGCGGCCCCAATCTTCTAAACGATGGATAACACCGTTGTTGTCTTGAACTAACTTGATGTAGCGCTCAACCATTCCGACCACTTGGTCGCTTTGGTCTGGGTGTACAAGTAACACCAGTTCGTAATGTCGCATTATGACTCCTTACGGATTAGTAGCTATTAACCCTATGTTAATAGCAAGGAGATTTATAAGGTAAGCCCGATTTCTAGCTATTATTATGAATAAATAATAAGAAATAAGCTTAGTTTATAAAGCGCCGTATTATAACAGTAGTCAGACATTAACACAAAGGTTAATCACTGAGGCACTGTTAATAAAATATAAAAGCAATAAACTGCTTTCTATCAATAAAAAAGCAACGATAACACGCTGCTTTTTTATCAAAACAATAAGATGGATTGTTAATAAACAAGCTATTTTATCTTTGGTTCTTTCACTAACTGACTACTATCTGCTTTTACCACTAAGGTTTTGGCCAATTTGTCATGCCAGCCGATATTTTCAGGGCTTTTCGATGCCATGTAATAGTGAATAGCAATAATCACGAACCCTAAGAAGCTAGTAAACGAAAACAATAAGTTATAAATAATAAATAATAACAAAGTACGCACACCAATAAGCTTGGTAAAAGAGGGCAACCGATGGGTGGTTTGATCCACCACGCGAATACCCGTAATCAGCTTACCGAGTGACTGACCACGCAGTGTGATAAATACCAATTGCAGCGCAAATAAGCCAAATACCATCACTTGCGACATCATCAATGTGCTACTAGGAAGACTCTCCATCAGTGTCATTGAATACTGATAAGCCGCATCCATGTCTTGGATATTTTGGAATTTGGTATAATCCACATCCATTTTGGTCAATGCCATCACTAGCGGAAAAATAGCCAGTAGATAGAGTAGTCCATTGATGGCTGTTGCTAATACTCGCGACATAATCGGTGCAAGTACCACATTGCCGACGACTTTGTCTTTGCTAGACGCAGCCTTATTGCTATTAGACTTGTTTAGTGACACATTATTGTGCGGTGTTTGCTGACGATTGGTGGTCATGTCAGCTTTCATATTTTTATCCGTGTCTTTTGGACGTTCAGGCTTGCCATACAATCTATCTAATGAAACTGATTTGCTATCCGAGCTATTGCTAGCGTTGTCTTCAGGAAAAACAGTTACATTATTGATAATAGAGTCATTAACTTGAGGCTTGCCAAGGTTGGTAGGTCGATAAACCGTTTGATTATTGGTCAAGTTACCGACACGCTGCCATTGGTCTAAGCCTTCATGCCACATCAAATCATCCAGCAGTACTTCACCAGATGCCAACATGATATTTAGCTGCTCCAAATTGTAGGGACCAGCTTGTACGTTATTTCGAGCAAGGAAAATCTGCATAATTGCCTGCATAGTTAGTCATATCTTAAGTCACTATATATGATACATAGTATTAGGGCCTATTTAACATTTTTCAAATAGACCCTAATAATTGTTTCTTTAATGACTGTGTGAATTACTGCTGTGACTGAACGTTACGGCTTACTTCGCTTCTTCACCAGCTAAGAAGAACCAAGTATCTAGTACAGAATCAGGGTTCAATGACACTGAGCTGATACCTTGCTCCATGAGCCAGAACGCGAGATCTGGATGGTCTGATGGACCCTGACCACAGATGCCGACATATTTGTTTGCTTTACGGCACGCATCAATCGCCATGGTCAATAGTTTCTTAACCGCAGGATCACGCTCATCAAATAGATGTGAGACGATACCTGAGTCACGGTCAAGACCAAGTGTCAACTGAGTCAAGTCGTTAGAGCCGATTGAGAAACCATCGAAATGCTCTAGGAATTCATCTGCCAATAGGGCGTTGGTTGGTAGCTCACACATCATGATAACGCGTAAACCGTTTTCGCCACGTTTTAGACCGTTTTTCTCAAGTAATTCGATGACTTCTTTGGCTTCACCAACGGTACGAACGAATGGAATCATAATCTCGACATTGGTCAAGCCCATCTCATCACGTACGCGTTTTAGTGCTTTACACTCAAGCTCAAAGCAGTCACGGAAATTATCAGACACATAACGACTGGCACCGCGGAAACCAAGCATTGGGTTTTCTTCTGATGGCTCGTATAATTTACCACCAAGCAAGTTAGCATATTCGTTCGATTTAAAATCTGACATACGAACGATAACGGGCTGATCCATAAAGGCAACGGCTAGCGTTGAGATACCTTCGACCAACTTATCTACATAGAAGTCAACCGGTGAGGCATAACCAGCGATACGTTCTTGGATGGCTTGTGCAATTTCGCGTGGCAAGCTGTTCATGTTCAGTAGTGCTTTTGGATGCACACCAATCATACGGTTGATGATGAACTCTAAACGCGCAAGACCAATACCTTCGTTTGGCATTTGCGTGAATGAGAAGGCACGATCAGGATTACCAACGTTCATCATTACTTTGAAGGCAAGCTCTGGCATAGACTCAACAGAGTTGGTCTGTACTTCAAAATCAATTTGGCTTTCATAAATGAAGCCAGTATCACCTTCGGCACAAGAAGCAGTGACGTCTTGACCATCAACCAATAGCTCAGTGGCATTACCACAACCAACGATGGCTGGAACACCTAGCTCACGAGCGATAATCGCTGCGTGACAAGTACGACCACCACGGTTAGTAATGATAGCAGAAGCACGCTTCATGACAGGTTCCCAATCCGGATCCGTCATGTCTGATACTAGTACATCACCTTCTTGTACTTTATCCATCTCATTTAAGTTGCTAACGATACGGACTTTACCTGAACCGATACGCTGACCGATTGAACGACCTTCACACAATACTTTAGCGTTAGTCGTGTCGATGATATAACGTTCCATAACATTGCTGTCTTGGCGGCTCTTAACCGTTTCAGGGCGCGCCTGAACGATGAAGATTTCGTTAGTGTCGCCGTCTTTTGCCCATTCGATATCCATCGCTTGACCATAATGCTTTTCGATCGTCACGGCTTGTTTAGCAAGAGAGGTTAGCTCTTCAGTTGATAATGAGAACTGCATACGATCTTGTTTTTCAACATCGACAGTTTTCACTGATTTAGTGGTGCTACCTTCATCACCGTAAATCATTTTCTTATGCTTGCTGCCTAGGTTACGGCGAATCACCGATGGTTTGCCATTGGCTAGCAATTGCTTAGAAATATAGAATTCATCTGGGTTAACCGCGCCCTGTACAACCATTTCACCTAGACCATAGCTTGACGTGATGAATACCACTTGATCAAAACCGCTTTCGGTATCTAGCGTGAACATCACACCCGCCGCGCCAGTTTCTGAGCGAACCATACGCTGTACAGCAGCAGATAAGGCAACGCCTTCATGCTCAAAACCTTTATGGACACGATAAGAGATGGCACGGTCATTATATAGTGATGCAAATACTTCTTTAATTGCAATTAGGACGTTATCAATGCCGCGAATGTTCAAGAAAGTCTCTTGCTGACCCGCAAATGATGCATCTGGCAAATCTTCGGCAGTCGCAGAAGAACGTACAGCAACCGCGATGTCTTCGCCGCCGCTCATCGTTTCAAACGATTGACGTACTTCTTGCTCAAGATCACTTGGCAGCTCTTGCTCAATAATCCAAGTACGAATCTTTTTACCCGTTTCTGCAAGTTTTTTGACATCATCAACATCTAGCGTTTTTAGTTCGCTGTTGATTTTGTCAAGCAGGCCAGTTTCATTCAAAAAGCGGTTAAATGCATTTGATGTGGTGGCAAAGCCGCCTGGTACACTAACACCCAAATCAGACAAATGGCTGATCATTTCACCTAATGAGGCGTTCTTGCCGCCGACCATTTCAATGTCGTCTTTTCCTAGCTGATCAAGATTGATTACAAGTGCTGTAGATTGCGCTGCCATGATAACTCCAGAAAATAAGGTTATTTAGTAAAGATTATAACGGTGAATTATACCGCTATATTTGGAGAATTTCGAGGGGTTGAACCAATATTTTTGTCAAAAAGATACAAATTGTGGGCTTTGCTACATAATTAATAGAAGGTTATTCATTTTTTTATTTTTGAGATGACGTAAAAATGCGAGTAAAGACCACTCTAATTATCAAGATATGTTTATAAATCGGCTGATAAATAGAGGGTTTAAAATAAATAACAGAAGAGCTTTAGGATATTCTTATAATATTTGCCTTTATATATAGCAGATAATGCTGCGCTAGTATGAGTAACCAGTCAGCACAATAATGGTTATTAATCGGCATGATAAGATTAAAGGCACTGTGGCTTTCTAAGTGTACGCCTGTAACATTGATTTCTATTAGGTCGCTATTATGCGTATAATGTAGAGCATAAATAGTAGCGGTTTATCCTTATATAAATGTGCAACATTAGCGCTGATATAAAACGAGAATTTCGTCTATAGTCGTTTAAAAATAAAAGCCAAATGAAGATTACCATTGTGTTGTCAATCGAGGTGTCAAAGTTATGTACTCAAGCAATTCAGCTGAACAAGTGAATCCCACCATTCAAAACCGCAATGCACTAAACTTAGACAGCTCTCAAGCTATTCGAACCGCGTTTTTTATCTCAGATGGTACAGCAATTACTGCTGAGACACTTGGCCGCGCTATTTTGAGTCAGTTTGCCTCAGTACCTTTTGAAACACGAGTCTTGCCTTATGTCGATAGTTTAGAGCGTGCAGAGGATGCCGTTGAGCAAATCAACATGGCGTATCAACGAGATGGTTTGTTACCGTTGGTCTTTGATACGATTGTTAACCCTGATATTCGTGAAAAGATTAATTCTGCCCAAAGCTGTAACTTGGATATGTACGAAGGTTTGATTGGACGCGTTGCCGAAGAGACTGGCGTGGAGCCTGACGGACATTCAGGTCATGCACACGACGATGTGGATTCTGAGACTTATAAAGAACGTATCGACGCGGTACATTTTGCCCTAGACAATGATGATGGGGCACGTACTCGCCACTATAATGCGGCTGATATTATTCTGATTGGGGTATCACGTTCGGGTAAGACACCGACTTCTTTATACTTAGCATTACAATTTGGTATTCGAGCAGCAAACTATCCGTTAACTGAAGATGATTTGTACGACAATCAATTACCAAAAGCATTGCGCGAGCACAAAGACAAATTGTTTGGTCTACTGATCGATACCGATCGTTTGGTAAAAATTCGCCAAGAGCGCCGTGCGGGTAGTCGTTATTCAAGCTATCAGCAATGTCAGCAGGAGCAGCGTGCCATACAAGGGATTTATATCACGCATGGTATTCCAAGCCTTGATGTCTCTGAGATGTCCGTTGAAGAAATCGCTACGCGTATCTTGCAGATGACTGGTCTCAAACGCCGTATCGGTTAGTAAAGTGTAAGCTATCAATTAACCGATTGAATCAATTAATCGCTTAGCAATAACGATTGCTCAAAAAATAACCATCATTTAATACCATCTCATTATCACATAGAGAATATTATGCGTTCATCTTATAAGTCTAGCAAGACCCCTTTGTTATTGGCCAGCTTGCTGAGTGCGGTCAGTTTACTGAGTGCTTGTCAAACGTCACCTTTTTCACGTGAGCCAGTACCTGAGCCACGTTATATCCCAACCATTGTATTGGGAGAAGCGCAAACGTTAACAATTATGCCCAATCGTGTTGCCTGTGCTTCGGCATTACCGATGCAGTGCTTACTGGCCAAATCAAGCAAAGATGGTAGCGTGTTTCAGATTCCTTATGATTGGATTGATGACTTTAAACCAAGCCTTGGCACAGAATACGTGATTAGTGCTCGTCCGCAGATTGATGAGGGACAGAAAAGTGCGACTGGGCATTGGACATTGCAAAATATTGTGTCACAACGTATGGTGGGCACGCCTTAGTCCTGTGATTTTGACTCAACCAATTATTGATTCATACACAGTCTAAATATTAAATAAATAAGTAAATATAAAGAGGACACGATGGGAAGTAAAAAACCAAGCGACGCGACCAATGATATCGGTGAAGACATTCACACCGAAGTATCGAACAAAGCGAGTGGTCACACGCCTAGCCCTGAGCATACTCAAGGAAAAGATAAACAACAAAAGATTGAACAAACTCACGAACAAGTCACTGACGATGTCATGCATCATCCTGATCTCGTTAATCCGCTTGATGATACGCGCATCGATATCAAATCTGGATTTGCTAAAGACTCTCGTCGCTTAAAAAGCGATGATCATGAATATGAATATGATGCGGTTATTTTAGGGGCAGGTCCTGCTGGTGAAGCGGCGGCGATGAAACTGACTAAATCTGGCAAAAGAGTCGTGGTTGTTGATCCGCGTGATCAGGTGGGTGGTAACTCTACTCATGTGGGTACTATTCCAAGTAAAGCGCTGCGCCAATCGGTATTTAACTTGATTAACTTTCGCCGCGATCCGATGTTTACCAAGGCGATGGAATACAAGCAAGTTCCTCTTAATGAAGTATTGGCTAAGGCGCGTCAAGTTATTCGTCGTCAAGTCAGTACGCATACACGCTTTTATGAGCGCAACCGCATTGAAGTTATCCAAGGTTGGGCAAGTTTCGTCGATAAGCATACGCTACGTGTTGAAGTCGATGACAATGTTTATGAAACCATCACCTTTAATAAAGCAATTATCACCGTAGGTAGCCGTCCTTACCGTCCTGATATTCTAGACTTCAACCATCCACGCGTTTTTGACTCTGACAAAATCTTACAAATGGATTATGTGGTTAAAAAAATCATCATTTATGGGGCAGGGGTAATTGGTTGCGAGTATGCGTCTATCTTTACCGGTCTTGGCTATAAAGTTGACTTAATCAATAACCAAGATCAGCTACTAACTTATTTAGATAGTGAAATTAGCGATGCCATCGCGCATGACTTTAGACAATTTGGCGTACTGATACGCAGTAATGAAGAGATCGATCATCTTGAAACGCATGACGATTATGTGGTCTTGCATCTAAAGAGTGGTAAGCGCATCAAATCTGATGCCATTCTTTGGTCAAATGGTCGCTCAGGTAATACTGAAGGTTTAAACTTAGAAGCGATTGGTCTAAAAGCAAACAGCCGTGGTCAACTTAAAGTAGATGATACTTATTGTACTGACGTTGAAAACATCTACGCCGCTGGTGATGTGATTGGTTGGCCATCTCTGGCTTCTGCCGCTTATGACCAAGGACGCTGTGCGGCGGCCTTTATGGTTGGTGATAGCGATGCGGAACCAGTGTCAAGCGTGCCGACTGGTATATATACGATTCCTGAGATTTCTTGTATCGGTAAAACTGAGCAAGAGCTAACCGACGAAAAAGTCCCATACGAAGTGGGTCAAGCATTTTTTAAGCATTTGGCACGAGCACAAATCATTGGTGAACGCTCAGGTGTCCTAAAGATTTTGTTCCATCGTGATACGTTGGAGATTTTAGGCATTCATTGCTACGGTAACCATGCATCAGAGATTATTCATATTGGACAAGCCGTGATGAAGTGTAAGAGTAATAATACACTTGAGTACTTTGTGAATACTACTTTTAACTATCCAACGATGGCAGAAGCCTATCGTGTGGCGGCACTAAATGGTCTTAATCGTGTTTTTTAAGTGATAGAATATTGAAACGTTATAAATAAAAAAGCGTCTGCTATGTTAGCAGGCGCTTTTTTTGATTCAGGATCATTGATTTGGCTTTTATTGATGGTAGGCGCTAATGACATGCAATCGTCTTTTGCTTTAGGACACTGTTTTAAGTGCTTTATTCGCGTCATGCCAGCGCACCCACATAAGTAGCGCAAAGTAAAACACCCATAATGCGGCTAGTGCATAAAATCCAGTAGAAACTTGGGAAATACTAGCTCCCATTTGATTAAGCTGGACGGAGGTGTTGATACCCGGTGTCGTGGGTACGAACCAACGTATGATTTGTAAAACTGTGGGCAGCTGATCTGCTGGCCACGGATAACCACTGACAAAAAACATCGGTAGTGAGCTAAAAATTAGGATTTGCATACTACGTTCGCGCTGGCGAAACCAGAGTCCAAGCACACAGCCAAGTGTCGCTACGGTTGGACAAAATAACAGAAGGAACAGTAAACTGCCAAGCATGTTTTGCCCACGCGGATAATGGTGTAGCTCAAATGTCCAACCATAATAAAAGCAGCCAATAATGAAGCTAAACATACTGAGCGCAGCAATTCGCCCAAGCCAACCACGGATACTTGTCGCATGTCGCCGCTGCTCATACCACGTACCAATCAGCATCGCTGTGGCGATTAATAAGGTTTGTTGCAAAATTAGAATAGAGACCGCTGGCACCACGTAAGCGCCATAACCTTCTGTTTGATTGTATAGAGGGACAATCACTAATGGTACCGCTTGAGTATTAGCAGCCGCTGTTGCTGAATAAGCACCTTGCGCCACATTTTTTTTGACTTCAATCCCTGCTGATACCGTACTGACTGCTTTTAAAAACCCCATCTGTACGTTTTTATTTAACAGAAAGTAGCCGCCATTACCCAATACGCTGACGCTCGCCGCTTTTCCCGATAGTACTTGCTGCTCAAGCCCACTTGGAATGACCATGTACCCAGCGATTTCATCTGACCACATGGCCTCTTTAGCCTGCTGCTCGTTGAGAAAAAGCTGTGTGTCTAACTGTGGACTGGCACTCGCATAGCGAACGATGGTTCGTGATAGATTACTATTGTCGTTATCAATGATACCAACAGGTACATGGTTGACCACTTCTGTCGAATACGGCCAAGGATAAAAAAAACTATAAATAATAGGGGCGATCAGTAAGAGTAATAGCACACCTTTATCAGAAAAGATGTCCTTAATGGTCTGTAAAAAACTACCTAAGAAACTAGGTGTTGAGGACTGCTTGGTTGAATCTGACGTTGTCGAAGATAAATGGTCTTTTGGTGGTAATGACATTAGCGCGCCCCCCAACGTTCAGGATGCGCCAGAGCGCGTTTGGTTAATAAAGTAGTCAGGGTCATCGCAATCGTCGTGGCAATAGCCAGACCATAGACGATCGGCAATGACACAGCAACAGGCGCTTGCATCTGTAATTGTGCAATGTGCAGTTTTAGATAGTGAGTGAGTGGCAGTGCATCTGACCAATGCCGAGCACTGTCACTGATAGCAATATAAGGGAAGGTCACACCAGCAAAGGCATAAGAAGGTGCTGAAATAAAACCAGTAGCAGACAAGCCCATGCGTAATGAAAATGAGCCTAAGGTAAAGATAGCACCCAGCCAAAACGATAGCATTATTAATAATATCAAACCAGCATAAGTTGCAAGCACTGAGCTCATGGCAACGGATTCTTGCGGCGTGGCAAGCCATAGAGCCAACATCGCCCAAATGCTAAAGGCCAATGTCGGCCAAAAGTATTTGCCCAACAGACCAAACAATAATACTAAAACGTTTGTACTTTCCGTCATATCTTCATTCGCATGGCTAGAGACTGAGATTTGATCGTTTTTGCTCAAGTATTGGTTGTTTTCTACGGCATTTAATATTTGCCCTGATGTTGACTCGTTTTTTGTGATTCGCGTCAAATCAGGATGACCTGTACTGATAAAGCAATACCAATGGCCGAGTCGTTTATCCCGCAGCTCACGACCAATCGTCGTTGCACCGATCACCATCGCTAAAATATGCAGCAGTGCGGGTATGACGGTTGAAGCCAAAAACTGCTGATAATCGGTGGCTGCGTTAAATAAGCTGATACGCTGTATGCCAATCGGTGAGTAAGCAATCGCAGCTTGCGACGGTGCCATGCCTTGTTTGACTAAACGCTGTATCTCAACGCCTGCCGATAACGTCCCAGCGACCGCTTGAACGCTGGTTTGGATAATGCCCGAATGTGTGCCGTACTGAGCATTTACTTGTAAAATTAATGGAGCAGGCTCAGCAGATAAAATATGCCGAGAAAAATCTTCAGGGATAATAACAATAGCGTAAATATCACGCTGCAAAATAGCCGCTTTTGCCTCAGCCTCTGAGTAATAAAGCTGTCTAACCGTTAGAGTAGGGCTGGCTTCCAAATAGCGTACCGCGGTATTGGCAATCGGGCTATTATCTTGGTCTATCACCCCAATGGGCAAATCTGTAATCTGCGTTTGTGAAAATATCCACCAAATCAGTAGGACGGTTGCCAGTGGTATCCAGACCACCATACTAAAGTCCCACGGATTTTTGGTCAAAAACCGTCGCTCATAGGCAGCACTACGTAAAAAAGCCTTACTTAACTTCATCGGGTGCATGGCTTACTCTTGGCTTGCATTAGTAAGTGCTGGATTGACGCGTACAATAACGCTCATACCTGAGCGAATACGTGCATCGGGAGTCGTCGGACGTGCTTTTACTTCGAAGGTACGTACATCGAATCCATCATCATTATTGGTCGGGCGCCAAGTGGCAAAGTCAGACAATGTTGACGTAGCATAAACGGTGAACTGTTTGGTATAAGGCTTATTTGCTGATGACAGCGCAGGAATCGTACCAGTAAATTGCTGACCAATCGCAAACTGGTTTAAGTAGGATTCGGTGACATTAAGTACGACCCACTGCTCATCGGTATTGACCAACGTCAAGATAGGCACGCCTTGTCCGATGACTTCACCCGCGCTGACAATGACATTGTCCACAATACCTGCAATAGGGCTTTTTAAGTTGGCTTCTTCTTTTGCCACCAGTGCTTCTTCTAGTTGGGCATCGACTTGTGCTACTTGTGCTGTCGCCGCTGATTTATCTTCACTGCGTGCGCCTTCTTTTGCCAAGTCGTATTGTAAGCGTGCCGCTTCAGTTTGATCTTGAGTAGCCAGATATTGCGCATACGCCTCATCGCGTTTTTGCCGTGCCATAAGGCCTTCTTCATACAGGCGGTTGACACGCTGGTAAGTGTTCTCTGCCAAATCAGAAGCAGCTTTGTTGGCTTGCCATGCCGCTTTTGCTTGAGCGATCTCTTGTGGACGGGCGCCATTTTCGGCTTTATCTAACTGACTTTGTGCCATTTGCTTGCCAGCCAGCGCTTGATTAATCTTTGCGTTAATCTCAGGCGAGTCCATTTCAATTAGCTGTTGCCCGACTGTCACTGCATCACCTTCTGTGACCAGAATTTTGGCAATACGTCCCGGCACTTTTGCAGCGATGGATGTTTGCTGCATCTGCATCTGCCCTTGCAAAGTCACGACTTCAGGCTCGCTATGCTGATTGCTTTTATATAGACCATAGGCAATAACGCCTAATACAATCAGAACCAATAGCGCCAGAAGTGCCTTTTTTATCATGGCAGATTTATCCGCTTTTTCTGCATGGCGCTTATAAGTAGGCACTGCTTGCTCATTTTCAGCATCAGTTGCTTGATCGTTATGGTTATTGACTGAGTCGGTAGATTGCTCTGAGTCGTTTAACTTGCGCGAGTCGTCTGATTCGTTGGTAGATTCAGTCATGACAGTGAGATTCCTAAAGCAGCAAAATTGAGGATAAAAGGTATGTTATTAGTACATTCGTACAGCATAAGGTTTGGCGCTTTCTAAGGCTTCAGAATTAAAAATCGCACCAAAGGCGACGATAAATGCTGAATAATAAAGCCAAAGCATAATGACCACGGCAGCTGAAAGCGCGCCAAACTCAGCGCTATAGTTATTAAAGTTTTGCACATAAATTGAAAATAGCACAGACAATACAATCCAAAGAATGGTCGCCAGAGCTGCTCCTGGCACCAGTTTTTTTAGCGCGACGGCGTCACGGTTTGGGGCTAGGCGATAGAGACTTAAAAAGCTTAAAAATATGATGCCAGCCAATATAGGCCACCTGCTCCAAAGTGCAATCGTTTTAGCTATTTGCGGGAAGGGGAAATAGGCTGCCCCTACAGGAATAATAGCAATAGAAGAGACCGCTATAATCAAGATTACTACCGCGCCAAAGGTTAAGCTGACTGCTAAAATGTTACCTTGTATGAAGCTGCGCTCTTGAGTGATATGAAAGGCAAGATTGATAAGAATAATTAAAGATTTAACACCTTTAGAGCCAGCATATAGGGCGAGTAAGGTCGATAAGACAAGACTGAACGTGAGTGCGGATGTGGTATTAGAGACCAATGCGCTTAGGCGTGAATTGAGGACTTCATACACCGTATCAGGTATAAACGGACGCAAAATCGAGATTTGCTCTTGCATCTCAGCTGGTGAAAACGCGAGACCATAAAGCAGCACAAACACCGCCATTACTGGAAAAATTGATAAGAAACCAAAAAATCCCACGCTCGCGCAGTGTGCCCAAACATTAGAGTTGTTCGCAATACGCCACGTCTTTAATGAAGGCTGCAGCCAATTACTTATTAATTTAGAAGTCGGGTTTTTCATAAAACAGTATTCGCAATAGAGTTAGCAATAGTATGGTTATTGACAGCTTCATGATAATTAGTATGGTCAGGCTACTGTAATAGTATTGCGGCGTTAACCTCGCTTGAAGTATCAAATATACCTCTTCGCTCAGCTGCCTTGTCATACTTTAAAATCGAATCAACTATATAAACGCTTATCCACACTATCTATCATTTTCAAATTAAATCATTACTCAGTATACAAAGTCGGTAATTGAATATCAGCAGCATTAAGATAGGCATTAAAGGCAAGAGGCGTACCACAGCTTTGCATGAGTGCGGCCAGCGATTGTACATAGCTGTTCGCAGCTTGCGCTTGTTCAGTACGTGCTTTAAGCGAATGCGTTTGTGCTTGGACTACCTCAATCGGTGTATTTACACCTTCTTGTAGCCCCAACTGGCGCAAACGCAATACTTCTGCGGCCAGATCTACATTGCTTTGTAATGCCTGATAACGAGATTGGGCGTTATTAACATCGTGCCAGTTTTTTTCGACCAGTAATAATAAATTGTCACTGACTTCGATTTCAGACAGATCCGCTTGGCGTATTTTGGCATTGCTTGACGCGAGTGACGCATTTTTATCAAGACCACCCCACAGCTTCCAGCTGGCTGATATACCGGCTACCCAACTGGGGTCTTTTTCAATTTGTCCGTAGCCATAGAGCATGACGGTAGGCTTGTGACCAGTATCTGATAGCGCATGTAGCTGCTCAGCTTGTGCGCGTTTGGCGGCGACTTTTTGTAGACCTGGGTGATTGGTGAGTGATAAATTCTGAAAATAGGTTACATCGGGTAAAGGACGGCTAGAAACGAATAACGGTGTCGTGGGTTTGATACGATAATCGGTACGCAATAGCCGCTGTAAAGCCATCATCGCAAGACGAGCATCGTTATTGGCATTGACGGACTCACTTTTTGCATCGGCAAGCGCAGATTGTGCTTCTAAGCGATCAACACGTGAGATAAAACCTTCTTCAAAAAGCCGCTGCGCCATATGGTCAGTCTGCTGCAAGGTATCATAAGCATCTTCACGTAAATAAGCGGCAATGATGGCCAGCTGTGCTTTAAAGTAACGCTCAATCAGGGTGTTATAAAGCTCGTTTTTATCCAATAGACTGTCTGCGACGGCTTCTTGGGTACGGGCATTGGAAGCACCTGTCAAAGCGTTGGTACGTCCAGCAGTATAGATGGGCCAAACCACGCCCAGACCTGCACCAGCCGTTGAGCCTGAGCGCTTTAACTCATAAGAATCTGGGATACGCTCACCGACCAATTCACCAAAATTCGGCAAATCTGGTAATGGTGGAATAGGCGGAATCACATTATCGACACCATTGTTAACGTCATTAACAATACCGTTTTTCAATGATGATAAGTCAAGATCCGCGTCTAAGTTGTAAGCGTTGGCTGATAGTTGGGCAAACACCAATGGATTGTCTAAAGTTTTGAGCGCATCCGTTTGATATTCACTAGCAGCAATCGCCGCTTGATTGGCGGCCAGTTTCGGTGACACTTGTAATAAAATATTTTGAGCTTGCTCAAGGCTTAACAGGCTAGATACTGCTAATGGATAACTATTATCAATACTTTTATGGGTAATGGGATCGATAAGCGTTGTTAAGCCAGTTTTTTGCTCAGCTTGACCCATATCCGTATCTGTCGTTGACCTTCTATTTTGAATCTCATTTTTTTGAGTACTGTTTTGAGCGCTGTCTTGAATGCTGCTTTGAGTACTGTATTGAGTGTCAGCATCGATAATTTGCGTCACTGCAACGGCTGTGACCCCATTCGGTGACTCGATATTATGATCAGTAGCGCTTGCAAAAGCAGGCGCTGCTAAACCCATGAACGTAATCGTCATCACCGCAGTAGACAGAGTCGATAAAGCAAATTTCATAAGTCACATAAGCCATTAATTAGAATGCAAAGTATTTTAGAGTCAGGCAAAAAAGTATCAAAAACATCAACTGTTATGGTCAAACCCTGTTCAAACAGTTCAATATGGTCAACCATTAACAGAAGCTAGTATTTTGTTATGGATAACAAGCGCTACACTGTAGTGGCACAATAGTGACGGGTCAATGCTCAGTATTTGCTTACTGTGCGTTGAATAAGCCATGATTTTATGTTAGAGGTCGGGTGTTAAGACAAATAATAACATCATTTGTTAATTAATAATAAAAGGTTTATCAAGTCATTAGCATTTAAATCGATTTTAGATCACTTTTAAAAGTTTTCAGCGAAAATGATGGTTAGTTATGATTGTTGTACTACAAAGCAGCTTATAAACTATATATAACAGTGGTGTGTGCTATATTTCAGCACCTTATAGCGTTGAGCAAGATTAAAATGAATGGCATTTATTTTAACTGTCAGCAATTGCTCATTGGCGCAGTGCTAATGTAAATAAAACTGGCTATTACGATAGGCGTTACTCACAAAAAGTATGTGCCATCAATAAAGACTGGGCTATAAAATATAAATGTAAAAAATGAATGCGACAAAATAGGATGTGAGTAATGGCAGGATATATTTTGGCTTTGGATCAAGGGACGACATCGAGTCGAGCGATATTGTACGATGATCGTGCGTGTCCGATAAAAATGGCACAGCAGCCCACCACTTTACAAACCCCAAAAGCGGGCTTTGTCGAGCAAGACGCGCAACAAATTTGGCAAACGCAGATTAGCTGTGCCCATGATGTGATTAATCAAGCAGGGCTGCTTGCTACCGACGTCACCAGTATCGCGATCACCAATCAGCGTGAATCTATTGTCATATGGGATAAGCAAACGGGTAAACCTTTAGCCCCTGCCATCATTTGGCAAGATCGCCGTACGGCGAACTACTGTAAAACACTCGCAGCTGAGAGTGCCAGTAGCATGATGAATGGCAGCCATGATGATGTGACAAGCGAAGTGCAACGCATTACAGGCCTACGTTTAGATCCTTATTTCAGCGCCAGCAAAATCGCTTGGTTACTAGAGCACAATCCGAAATTGAGCGTACGAGCCAGTAGAGGAGAAATAGCGGTTGGTACTATAGACAGTTGGCTCATATATAAGCTCACCGGTGGCGAGCATGTCATTGATGTGACCAATGCTTCCCGTACTTTATTATATGATATCCACAAGCTTGAGTGGTCAGAAGAGCTGTGCGCCCGTTTTGCGATACCCATGAATATTTTGCCTAAAGTCCTACCATCTGATGGTGACTTTGGTAAAACCAAAAAAGGACTGTTTGCCAAACAAATTCCTATTCAAGCGGTATTGGGCGATCAGCAAGCGGCACTTTTTGGACAAGGCTGCCTCGATGCTGGTATGGCTAAAAACACTTATGGTACTGGGTGTTTTATGCTGATGAATATTGGTCAAAAACCCAAACTGAGTGAGCATAAACTACTAACGACAATCGCTTGGCAACGAAAATCCACACCGACTCGTCCAGACAATTTATCGTTCGATCAAATTGTACAGTCAGGCAAACGCATGTTGCAGCCACCCAGAAAAGAAGTCACTTATGCCTTGGAGGGTAGTGTGTTTATGGCAGGTGCTATTGTCCAATGGCTACGGGACAATCTGGGTATGATTCAACACAGTAGTGAAGTCGAAGATTTAGCCCGCCAAGTTGATAGTAGTGAAGAAGTGGTGTTACTGCCTGCATTCACAGGGCTAGGAGCACCCTATTGGCGCTCCGATATCAGCGCGAGTATTACTGGTATGAGCCGCGGCACGACGAAAGCCCATATTGCTCGTGCTGCGTTAGAGGCAGTTGCCTATCAAACTTATGATGTGCTCATTGCCATGCAAAAAGACAGTCCTCATCCATTAACTGAGCTAAGAGTAGATGGCGGCGCGGCTAACAATGACTTATTGATGCAGTTTCAAGCTGATTTACTCGATGTGCCTGTCCTGCGTCCGAGAGATACAGAAATCACTGCCAAAGGTGCAGCATTACTCGCAGGTTTAAAAACGGGGCTATATGATGAAGGGACGATGCAAGCATCATGGCAAGTCGATCGGATTTTTGAACCCCAAATGTCCAGTGATATCCGTGAACAACATCTTGATAAGTGGCAACGAGCCATCGATAGAGCATTGACATCCTTATAAGTATTCAACAGACACATTAAAATATTGTAACAACTCAATGAAAAATTACTTAAAACGCTTCACTGTCCTACAAAATCATTATAAAGATACAGGCTGTAACGCAAGACAATCGCAATCTGGACACAATTTACACAACCTATCTATCTGTTGTTATCCATAAATTTCTATACTTTAGGCGACTCAAGTAACACATGATTCGAGTAAGACCGCTAATTTTTAGCACTTAATAAATCTAAAATATAACAAATTAATTTAAGGATAAAATTATGAGTAACTATGACGGTATTGATCGCAGTGAAGTAAAGCATATGTCAAAAGAAGCTAAGCAGGATCTGAATGCTGATATCATTACAGGTGAGCCAGGTTCGCATCCAGTAGGCACAGCTATTGGTGGTCTTGGCGGCGCAGCAGCGGGTGCAGCAATCGGTACAATGGCAGGACCACTTGGCACACTTATTGGTGGTGCGATTGGTGCTATCGTTGGTGGCGGTGCAGGACATGCAGCAGCAGAAGCAATTGATCCAACACGTGAAGAAGCTTACTGGCGTGCAGAATATGCAAATGTTGATTATTACAAAGAAGGTTATGACTTCGACCGTGATCTACATCCAGCTTATGCAGTAGGGTACGCCAACCGTGCTCGTTACCCTGCGGATGCACGTTTTGAAGACCATGAAGCTGAATTAGAGCGCTCATGGCATGAAGTAAAAGGTGAATCACGCATGGAGTGGGAAGAAGCACGCAAAGCATCGTATGACGCATGGAATCGTGTATCGTAATAAGCGAAACTAACAGCACATTTTATTTAAGTAAGTAGACAGTATATAAGCTTACTACCTTATCACTGGGCTTAGTCTGATTGTAGACTTGGGTCTGCTGATAGACTAAATACTTTCAATTTATGCTATTTTAAAGTCTTCAAAGATTTCTTTGGAGACTTTTTTGCTGTATATTACTAAGTATGAATATATTAAACAGCCAATCATCTTTGGAAGCAATATTCTAGAATAAAAATAATAGGTAATCTATGAACAATAATGCGGAAGCTAAAAGCGCCAGACAATTTTATATCGCCACTGCCAACTTGCTCAATTTTGCCAACCCTAACCGAATTTATTATGACAATGCGCCAGCTTACAGTAACGATGAATACGAGCACAAGCTAAGCGGCATCACCGATTTATTAGCAAAAGCTCATGCTGATATTATTGCGGTGCAAGAAGTCTGGGATAGTAATGCGCTTGAAGCGTTGGCTGTGTCGTTGGGATTTAAGCCCGAGCATGTTGTTGTTCCGTTGGCAAGTAACGACCGTTCAAGCCCTTATACCCATGGCAAAGGGGCACAAAACACTCCTGCCGTTGGTATCATTAGTCGCTTTGAGCAATTAGAAAGCCGCTTGCTTGAAGATATTGCACCAAAAGCGGTGATTGATATCCCTGATATTGGCCTTTACCAACGCTTTAATCGTCCACCATTGCTAGTACGGGTCGATGCTTTTGGGCAACCGATAACGATTATTACGGCGCATCTAAAAAGCAAACGGGCATTTTTCTTGCGTGATGAAAGTGGCAATTTGTTAGAAGACATGGACGATCCAAATATTCGAGTCCGTGCCAAGCTCCGTAGTTTATGTATGCGCGCCGCAGAAGCAGCCTCTATTCGCATGTCTATTATAGAGCGATTACATCATACTCGTGAGCCATTGATTTTGTTAGGTGATATGAACGATGTCACTGGTAGCGTCACTACCCAATTGATGGCTGAGACTGGTGAAGTTAATTATGACAAAGGCATGCGCGATGTTGCATTATTCGATGCTGCGCGTATCCAAGCACGCTATGGTTGGATGAAAGATGTGGCATATACCCATATATATCAAGGTATGCCAGAAGTGATTGATCAATTATTTGTTTCAGAAGAGTTTCTTCCTGATAGCAAGTTTTCACTGGGTCAGGTTGAAAGAGTAGACTATTTCAATGACCATTTAAAGTGGGACTATACAGATAGGGTCATCGATCATGGTATTATAAGAGCGAAAATTAAACTCAAAGATTAAATTTTTTACATTACGTGGTCAACGCTATTAAATGGTTGACCTATACATTAATTTTTAACCCATTTATCTCCCTTGCTTGATAGTGTACAAGCGTTTATGATGCCTCTCCATTAGACATAGTAGCGCTAATATCAGTGCTACATTATTAGCTAATAGGATGTAATTCTTCAATTTAGGGCGAATACTATCTATTGAAGATTATATTTATAAAATAGGGTGTAACATTAAGAGACTTATGATGAGCGAAAATAAAGACGAAAAGATTGAAGATGTGTTGGTAGATTCGGAACTGGCAAAAAAACTGGTCCCGAATAAGTTTAAGTTTACCAGCCAACAAGGCCGTGCGCGCCGTCAAAAACTTTTGGCTGGTGCCAAGAAGTTAAGTGAAACCCAACCTATCAATGACATTACTTTGGCGGCTGTATGTGAAGAAGCAGGCATTCCAAGAGCTTCTGCTTATCACTTTTTTCCTAACATCGAAGCGATATTTTTAGCATTGCGTTTTTTGAATGCTATCGAAATATTAGAAATAGTAGAAACAGTAGATATTGGTAATTATGACAGATGGCAGGGCTATTTGACGGCGCTTATTGATAATTGTGTGACGATATTCCATAACGACGAAACCAAAGCCAAGCTCATTTATGACACGAACACGCCTGATTTTGAAGGTGATAGTTTTGGTGAAGATATCGATCATCAAATCGTCGATTTGGTTTATAAGCGTTTATCAGAGCGCTATGAGATGCCGAGTTTCCACGATATTCAAGACACGCTATTGATTGCTTATAGCATTATTAATGCTATATTCACATTGTCTTATCGTCGTCACCAAAGCATTACTAATGAATATATCCAAGAAGCAAACACTGCGTTTATCGCTTATTTGCGTTGCTATCTACCAGAAAAGCTACCGCGTAAGAATCGCTAGTTTTTTTCGCTATTTAGATGATGCATAGACATTAGAGTGTGATTAACATGCTCTAATGTCTGCTAAGTAAATACAAAAAAGCCGACATCATATGTCGGCTTTTTTGTATTTACTGCATTGATGAGCAGTGGTAATAATGGACTTAACGGATAGGCATCAATACTTGCCCACGGCAACTATCAGCACTCGCATCTAATGTCTCATATTGCTTATAATAGCTGACGATCAGCTCTTCCAAAGCGACGTTGGTCTGTGAATCATGGGTATTGACGTATGCTTCGCGGGCTTGTTCAAGCCAACGATCTGCCATGCGAAAATGGATGCCTGATTCCCGCCAGCCGCGCTCGCACTGGTTCGTAGCAGCCCAAATTAAAGCGACCTCGCTGAAGGCTATCTCTCGTGGTGCTGACTCGATACCACCGCTATCTTTTAGCGCGCTTAAGGTTGCCCATAGATCGGGGCGCATGAGAGCAGAGTTTGAGGGTATGTCTTGAATAAGGTTGAGATCTTGTTCCTTGCCATTTCTTAAGGTAGTCAAAATCGTCTCTGCTGCCTGTGCTGCTTGCTGCCCAGCAGGTGAACGACTATTTATGCTGTCTTGATGGATGGCGTAGTTAAGCCAAGCCTGAGCTTTATAGGCAAAGTATTGCTGACGTGCACTCATGTTTTTTTGTTGATACGCTTGTAACTCTGTCAACATACAGTTCATAGCACGTTGGCGCGTACTTTGGTATTTTGGGTGGTGAGACTGAGTTTGAACATCATTGGCACAGTGATTATCGTCATGGGTTACTGCCACTTCAGGAGTATGATGACTCGCCGATGCAACCGAGGTCATTGTCAGGAAAAAAACGGTTGATAATAAAGCCTTTATAGGCTGTTTATAATGGGCTGCTTTGTTGGCATGATTAGGCATGATGCAAAACCTCATATTAAGCGGATCAGTATCAATATTGGTATTGGTACTTGCGGTTTTTGGCGTTGATCTCATCACTTATTAAAATATATCTTTCATATAATATGATGAACAGCGCGATAACGCCCGCATTGTCGTCAGATAATAACACGACAATGGGGATAAATTACAATGTAGAGTGAGTCGTCAAACGCTGGTTCTTACGTGGATCATCACGTTTGAATAGGTCTTCGTCAAACTTGAAGCGTAATCTAAAGTAAGCGCCTTCCATAGTGCTATCGTCATAAGCGATGTCTTCATCCTCAAAGCCCATAAAGTTATAACCTAGTGACAACCAAAGATTGGTCATCGGGCTATAGCCCACTTCCGCACCCAGCATATAAGACATATCATCTGCTTGTTTGTTCCAATAAGTGCCTGCTTGCAAACCCACATCCCAGCGCTCACTGATGTCATATAGACCGCGAGCATAAAGCGCATGGGCTGTATTGTCGCTACTAATATCATCAGCATCAAACTGAGTATATTTACCCGCGTAACGGCCTGATAACGTCAACGGACGCGTTGGATGATAGTTACCACTCAATGACCAGATAACGGCGTCTTTTTGATAGGCGTCATCGCCAGTACTGTTATCATCTAAGCGATACTCAAGCTTGGCTAACATGTCTAACTGATTGCTATCATAATCACGATAAGCAGCTCCTAGCTGGAAGCGATTAATCGTGCGATTGCCATCGTCATAATCGACGCGCGAGTAGATGTCTTTGGCCAACAGAGTCACATCGTCAGTATAGCGATAAGCAATACCAGCGCTACCTAGCAATGTGTCACTGGTCTCACCCCAACGCTTCTCAAAACGCGCTGAGGCTTTGTAATCTTCTTTCGCAAGATACTCTATACCAATGCCAGCTGCCGTTACGGTGTTTTCGGTATCGCCCTCTAATGATTCAACACGCTCAAATAAGGTGTTTAAAGTCAGACCTTCTTGAACATACCACTTGTTTTTTAGACCGATAGCAGCTTCAGCTTCGCGAGCACTAATGGCGTCACTCATGCGATATTCGCTATAGACTTTGCCATCTTTCATATAAGCGGCATCAAAACCGAAAACCGTACGCTGACGTTCTTCAGTATCATCAAGACCATAGCTACCAGATAGACTGTTGATCAAGTCATGACGGGCGTATAGGCGGCCTAAACCACCTAGCGGCGTCTCGCCTCCGATGGAGGTGGCATTACGATTACTGTTATCAATATCTTGCTCATATTCTGCAAATACTAAAGAGTCATTGAGCTTGGGCAACCGTGCCGTGATGCGAGCGCGGGCGGTAGTACCTTCAATATCTTTTTCAGAATCACTGACATTATTTAGCGCCGATTGATTGATAATATCGTCATTAAAGAGAGTGTTATCAGTCACATCTACGACGTCTGTTACCGCTTGGATATTGCGTGAAGCTGCCGTTGCATCTTGCTTATAATAACGTAAGCCAATCTCGCCAACGATGTTGGTGCTCAAACGCTGTTCAATACTGGCTAAGACACCTTGGCGGCTAGCATCAGTGGTATGATCTTTAGTACGTACGCCTTCTAGTTTTAGCGCGGTCTTTTTATCATTAATTAAATGAGTGACTTCGACGCCCGATTCAGCGCGACCAGCAGTCTGCGGCGAGGTGCCAGTCACGAAACCTTCGTCAGTATCATTATAATAAGCTTTGGCACGAGTGTTTTTCTTGTTATCAAAGTCAAGCTCGATACGCAAGGCATTACCTTCTGCGTCCTGACCGTCTAATTCTGTCGCATTGATTTGATTGCTTGGCTGAAAATTTGGATTCTCAGCTTTATTCATCGCGTATTCAGCGACCAGTTTTAGCTTATCGTTAAACTTGATAACGCTATTGACGCTAGCAAGCTCTTCTTTGTTAAGAGGGTCATCACTGTTGACATAGCTACCACCGATGGCGACTTTATCAGTCAACTGCTGCTTGGCAGCAATGCCACCGACCAAGTATTTTTCGCCGCCTTCATCTACTTCTACAGTGACTCGTAGATAAATAGGGTTGCCATCGATATCTTGGCTAGCGATAGGGGCTTTTAAAAATAAGCTGCGGCTGATAGGGTCAATTTCATAATCGGCAAAGCGGGTAAGGGTCTCACGGCTAATGATCAAGCCTGGATTGTTGGCGTCACGAGTGATCACTTCGACAGTTTCTGAGTTTTCTAATACGGCATCAAAGTTTTCAGCCAATGGATAAGGGCCTGAGATACCAAGACCACGAGTCTCATTGACGCGCTGGCTGGTACTCGTCTCCGCGACAAAGGCGGTAATGCGAGTATTGCTATCTTCATACTGGGCTTTTAGGCCAGTCAACGTACGGTTATATTGACCTAATTTAATACCTTCATCGTTATCGATTTGAGTTTTTAAATCGCCATACATAGCAAATGAGCGGCCCTTGTCCAAGCGCACATAGAGTTTGCTGGTAGATTGCGCATCAAAGCCTTTGGCTGATGAATCACCATAGACAGGATAGTATTCACCAGGCTCGATATCACGGAACAGACGCTCGCCTTTTTTGCCACTGTCATAAGCCAAAGTGAGCAAATAATCGCCACGTACTTTGCCTTTAAGGAACATCGCGGCGCGACCAGAAGCGGTATAGTCATCGTTACCAGCGAAATCATTGAGCTCTTGCTCAAAAGCGCCTTGGGCGTCAGTAATGCTGCTGCCATCAAAGTCTTTAAGTGAGATCGCGCCTTCGACGATGCCGACGGCAATGAGAGGACGTAATTGCGCGGTAAATTGTAACGGGATAATCTGTTTACTGCTACCAGTGTCGATGACCAACTCACCTTTACCCGGTACATTCGGTGCAGTCACAGGTATGAGTAGCTCGCCACCTGAGACAATAACTTGCGTACCAGCTTGATCTTTACTGCTGTCATTAAGATTGATACGGCCGATATTGGTATCGATAGTGATAGGTGTTGAGGCGATATAAGGACGGCCATCACGGTCTTTTAGGCTAATAACGACTTGATAATCGCTAACGCCATCTGCCGGTACTAGCTGCGCTTGAGTGCGATAGTCAATGGCTTGTAAATTGTCTGGCGTTGATACTTTAATGGTTTGCTCAGAGATAATTTTGCCATTCACGTCAGTAGCGACACCGCGCAAGATATTGTTGCCGCGATTTAAGTCGACGGCATAGTAATCAAAGGCAGTCACATTCTGTTTTTCTTGCTCAGCAGTTTTGCCGATTTGTTGTTCTGATACTGCTTTTCCATTGGCATATAGTGTAAATATTGAACCCAGTGGCGCTTGCACTTGTACCATTTGTTTATAAGTGCTGAGCTGTTGACCTTCGTTTAAATTGATAAAAGCCACGTCATTGTTAGCCACTTCTTTGAGATATTCTTCCAGCTCTTTTTCTACTGGCGGTGCTACCGTAGTTACGGTCATATCAACACGATTGGCGGCTGGATTGATCATCTCATTGACGATAGCAGAGTCACAGTTGCTGCCCAGATCTAAGTCGCCATTGATGTTGCAGCCACTGGCGTCTACATTATCATCGTAGTCACGATTGTAGTCAGGATCTAGGGTTAGCTCGGTTTTTACTGCTTGCTCAAGGCTATCATTCTTAGCGCTCACTGATTTGCTACGAGCGACAAGCTCCGTATTCAAACGCTCAGTGCTATCGCCCATACCGACAACGATACCGAAATCGGCACGATGTAATTCGCCATATTTCAAGTCAACGAAACGGCTGCCCGCATCGCCAGCATTGCGATTACTTTGGGTGACCATCTCGGTTGAATGAGGGATGGTGGTGCGGTCAACTTTTAAGACGTGAGTTTTGGCACTGACACCATAGAAGTTATATTTACCTTCAGGATCAGTCACGACAAAGTTACCATTTTCCATGTAGATACGCACGCCTGCAACGCCAAGTTCGCCATCTTCTTTTTGTTGAATGCCATCACGGTTGATATCGTGGTAGACCTTACCGATGATGATGCCATCAGTATTCATGACGCCGCGCTCTACTTCAATCTTCCACTGTGCTTCTCTTGAAACTAAGCTTTTACCTTGCTCATTGCTAGCAACAGCAGTCGCGCGGTTGATGCCATCACCGCCTAATGATGAGGCACCGATTAAGACACGGTAAGTAATTTTTTTACTTTCGCCATTTGCCATATTACCTAAATTTAGCACCTGATATTTACCATCAGCTTTAAACTCAGTGGTTTGCGCTTGGTCGATATTGATATCAGTAGTTTGGTTGACACGTACACTACCATCTACATAAGCAAAACCACGTGGTAGGGCGTCTTTTAGTTGTACATCGTAAGCGGTAGAGTTGCCACTATTGGTGATATTAATGGTGTAGCTAACATAATCACCAAATTCAGCGCTTTTAACATCGCTTTCTTTGGTGACGACTAAGCTTGGGCTATCATCGACGATATTGATTTGTGTATCTAAGTCATCGATACGTACGGTGAAGTCACCTTCGCTTGGTAGCTGCTCAGCGCCAGTGCCGACAGAAGGCGCGATACAGGCGTCTAGACTTGCAGTCAACGTATCATTTGCTAGAGTCTGAATAAATTTGTCATTGATAGCGTTGGCATTGTTTTGTGTTGGTGCTGATAGCTGGTATTTACCAGTACTATTGCCCGTCTCAATCGCTTTCAATGCGTATTTGTCACCCGTCAACAAAGAGGTAATCGTGACCCATACTTGATCTGGCTTATCTAGCTGAACGTTACACTGCGCATAGCTGGCATCGATATAGACGTTTTCATCGATTTGTGAGGTGGTTTTGTTTTCGTCAAACTTAGGAGTTGTAAATTTGATTTCAGGCTCAACGATGATCAGTCTATCAATCGCGTTGACACTCGATACGGATGGGTCCTCCAGAACGACAGCGCCAATTTTAATATCTGCAGTATCGCCACTTTTGCCGTTAACATCTGATAAAGCTTGCACGATGAACTGGATACTTTCACTGTGTCCAAGTTTGATTTGTGCGCTTAAATTATCGAAAATAACTTCAGTATCACCATTATCAACGACGCCGTTTTTATTTAGATCTTGATAGACTTTTAAGTTTGAGAGCGTTGGAGATACAGCCAATGTTAGCTCAACAGTCTGGTTGCTATAGCTGGTATTGCTGAGGACATTTACCCAGTTAACTAAGGCGTTGGGCATAACGGTGAGTAACGGCTGTTGAGTGAGTTCAATACCGTATTCAGGAAGGTCTGAGGCTTTGACTTGTACTTGGTTTGAGGTGCTAGATATTGTGACGTCAGTCTGGTTATTGACGTTATAGCTAGCATTTGCAATATTGTTGATGATTTGCAGATTAGGGTTTGCTGCATCAGCTGCAATCGCGATATTTGATTGCATAAGCAACATTGCCAATGACAGCGCAGAGATCTTTGCTGAACACAATGCAGTACGATTAGACGGTGTCATGGTAGATAGAGTCATATGTCGCTTATCCAATAAAATATCAGTGAGGGTAAGGGTAGAGATTCTCTAGCTTGAATAATGAAAAGTGATTAATTCAAGCTAGAGGGGATCTACAAGCACTCGAAAATGCTCATAAATTGATACTTACTATTTAGTTAGTGCCTGATTGTGAAGGTTTTACAGAGAATCTGATATTTACTGTCTCTTGCGGATTTAAAGTGGCAAAAATCCCTTTGATTAACGGAGCAGCAATTTGAGTTGGTGCAGTCACTGCTTTTGAAGGAGTAAAGTTGCCCTGATACGTAACAGATGACATCAATGTATCTGAAATTGCAAGGTTACTAATAGCTCTATTACTTTCAGTAAAGGTATTTTTCGCTTCTAATTTATAGAAGATACACTGTCCAGAAGTTGCGGTAGTAGCAGTGCTCGACCAAGCAGCATTATTATCAGCAGGTAGTGCTGCCTC
This sequence comes from Psychrobacter sp. PG1, assembly GCF_014897815.1. GTDB lineage: Bacteria > Pseudomonadota > Gammaproteobacteria > Pseudomonadales > Moraxellaceae > Psychrobacter. The sequence continues at coordinate 68,747 of NZ_JABUZG010000084.1, read as the reverse complement.
ACAATTAGCAACTATCTGGTATTTCTGTAAATTAATACCTTGCATAGTAGTTTTCGAAGTAGTGCTGACATCAACAGGTTTTGGTGTACCATTTACTGACCCTTGTGGTAATACCGCTAAGGTCAAGGTTTCAGAGTCATTAATGTTGTTTTTGCCACCTACAAGATTACTACCAGTACCAGAAGTTGATACTTGCACACCTATTTTAATAGCATTAGCTGTACCAGCAGCAAAACCTGTTGTTTTTGCTTGATTTAAATCGTAGGTATACTCTGAAGTCGTTCCAACTTGAGTGCCAGTAAGTTCTATGTCGCCAATATTAAAAACACCGTCGTTATTAATATCTGCAAACACCCGGGCTATGCTAATGTCAGTGTTATCAGTAGTACCATCTACACCATTAATTTTACTAGCAGTAGGCTTAACAGAGAATGTAACAGAATTAGCGGTTGCTGCTTCTGTAATATCAGTACCATTGTTAGTGATAGTGTAGATATAAGTATTGCCAACTTTATTTTCAGTATTAGGTGTTAACAAAGGCACTTCTTTATTAACTCCTTCACTGATAGTTATAGAACGAGTCTGGTTTGTAGTGGTTACTGTCGCATTAGTGTTATCGTCTTTACCTGGATAAGGACCTGTGCCTACTGGGTTTTCATAGTTCACTTCTGCAACACCAGCATTGGTTTTGTCATTTGAGTGATCAATTAAATCAGGAGTGTTAGCATCAACATCGTTTTTAGTGTTGTCTTTAACGGTCGCATAGTTTGAGAAATCACTAGTTGAAGTAGCAGCACTAGATTTTTTAGCACGGAAAGTGATGGTAATTACATCGTTTTTAGCGATATCAACATTCTTGAATGTTATTTTATTAGTCGAAATCTCTGGAGTTACGGTAATAACAGCGTTATTACGTTTTATGACTGGAGCAGTATAAATATCCGTTTGTGTAGAAGGGACTAGTGTTAAACCGTTAGGTAGAGCATCTTCAATAGTGACTGCGGTACCATTAATGTTACCTTCGTTTTTGACCGTAATAGTATAATCAATATAAGCGTTGGCATTATTAAGATCTAAGTTTTTGTTACCAAGGTTAGTAGCTGCCGATTTAGTAATAGCATAGACAGGCGTAGTGGTTTTTGCGTTGTCTGTATTAGACGCTGTATAGGCTGCAGGCGTACCTGTATTTTTAGCTTTTAAATAAGCACTTTCAGCACTAACTGTTAAGATACCGTTTTTATCCATACTACGTGCAGTGTTAGCAGTCGCTACAATTGTGATACTCGCAGTTTCGTTGGGTGTCAAAGTAATAGCAGTAGTAGCTTTTCCATTAGCATCAAGTGTAATGTTCTGAGACGTGCCATTGCTAGTTTTTGTATAAGTGACTACATAGCCACTATAATCAAAATCATCTCCGTTAACATTTTTTAAATCTAAAATATAGCTATCATTTACGTTACCTTCGTTCTTTAAGGTATGTGTGAAAGTAGCTGTTGAATTAGCTTGTGGATTGATAGGAGTATTAACGTTGTCAGTAAGTAGGCTAAATGAGCTAAGCTCATTGACCTTGACTGTTACTTCATTAGAAGTAGCGGTTTGCGACTGGTCGTTACCAGCAACCTTATAAGTGGCTTCTGCTTTGTTAGTGACATCGAAACTACCTGTGCCAGTACCGCCAGTAGGCTTAGCCGCCATAGCCCCAGTAGAGATACCCATCACCGCAGCAACACCAACGGCTAACAGGCTATAATTAAAATTATTTGATTTCATATAGATATCCTAAAATTAGAAGAGCAAGATTTTGTGAGTTGAAGGAGAGGTCTAGTTGACGATCGTGTTAAGTGCCACGGCGGCAGACTTCTGTGCTGGTAATAACTTGATATTCCAGCGCAGGGTACGATATTCAGAAAACGGAATTTTAACCATTTTGCCATCGACTTTACGCATCAGTGGCATATCGGCATAGTTCTTGCCATCGATACTGGCTTGAGCACTGGTAGGATTAGCTTCACCAGTGAAAGCCATATTGGCAGGGATAGGTAATACGACCGCCAGATCTTGGATATCTTTGTTAATAATATTGCTGTATGTTGCCTTATACTGAATGACCGTACCCGCTGGAGCATTACGAACTGGTAGATAAGAGATCTTACCTTCGGCGTTTTTGGTGACTTGATTGGCTGTTAAATCCATTTTTAAGGCATCATTGGCGTGAGCAGCACTTAATGCTATTACCGACGCTAAGCTTGCTAATATGGCACTGCGTAAAAAATTAAAACCTTTCATATCGTATTCCTTGCTTAAACCATTATTATCAAGTCAATCTTGACTTCGTCCCATGCAATGTAAAAACTGCAATCAACTATGAATAAGAGATGCTGATAAAGTTAGAATTGTTCCTTAATGTGATTGTCACGCAAACAATACAAATATTCACCACAAAAACGACAAATGGTATTTTGGAGTACACAAACGGTAAAAGCCCTATCTATAGAGATAGGGCTTTTGTCAGTAAAAAATATTCTTTAGGGTTGATAATATAGCAAGGGGGAATAGTTACTAAGGATTCACAGTAGTGCCGTATTTGGTGTTGAAATAAAAATCACGTTTGGTTATTTTTGGCAATGTTAACTCAGTCGTCTGGACCGTACCATTTAGTCCAATATCCACACTACCATTAGCGAAGCTGCCATTAGGATCAGTAGGTGCCACACGTATAGACGTGGCTTGTGCACCTTTAACGTCTTTTTTCTGCAGAACATCACTCATTACGAAGTTGTTGATGGCGAGATTGGCACGATTGGTCGCAGTTATCTTATAAGCAATACACTGCTGCGGAGTGATATTATCTTGGATAGGATCCATACTGAACCCAGTTCTTGGATCGCCAGTAATCGGAACTGAGGCGTAAACTAAAGTACTGGCATTGCAATCATTCACAAACTGGTACTTCTGTAATACCAAAGCGGCATTTGCAGCGATGACTCTACCAAAGTTGTTATTAGGATAATTATAAGTGGTTGCTGAGAAACCAACATTTCTGCTCTCACTACTAGTGCGAATAGGATAAGTAGCCCCTGTTCGACTTTCTACCAAACAAAGATTAGTATTATTAGCCAGTGTTGTTTTAGGAATACTGATTTGATACTCACCGACGGAAGCCCCGTTTCTAATTACCGATTGGGTTGGATAAGTAGTAGATGTATTAGAACAATTAGCCAATCTTACATTACTCCCACTAATACCTAATTCCTGAGGGGTATTAAATACACCGTTAAAGTAGTTTGGTTTATTAAAATAGGTACCACTAGTAATATTGGCGTTATTAGCATCAGCTTGGGTATCAGTAATACCACCGTTATCATCAAACACTGTACCTGAAAATATATACTGAGGGACATAGCAGTAATTGTCTACGCGAATTTGTACTTCTTGATTAGTCGGGTCATTTTTAACATATATAGGATTATTGGTGTAACGAAATGTCACTTCACTGACAGCTTGAGAAAATTGTATAGAGCCTTGACAGCGTGTATCTAAATCTCTTGATGGGCAATTGAAGGAAGTGCTGTTGTTTAATCCTGCAGAGTATATGACATTTGAGCCTGATATTGTTTGTAGTGTGCCATCAATAATAGAGCCAGATTCAGTAGTACCTGTAATGCGTACATAGTCATCGAATAAATTATTACCAGAATTTGAATAGTCAATATCAAATGCACTCACAGCTACGTTGGTCAAATAGAGAGGCTGTTGGGTCGTTTTATTACGAAAGCTTAGTGTAATATCTGTATATGCAGTTGGAGTAGAAAAGTTTCTACCAATATTTATAACCCTATACTGGCTAGCATCTATAATGCTAAAGTTATTATTAGTATTACTAGTGCTAGATTCGCTAAGATCCATTTTCATTTGTAGTGGAATACTATCTGAAGCATTACCTGCGACATTAAAGTAGTTATTATTGCTGCTACTTAAAAATAAATTGGTATAGTCGCTATCTGTCAGTTTGTCTTTTGAAAAACCAGCAGGACAAACTGCGCCTGGATTATCAACTCTTGCAGAGGATGTATTACTAACCAACATCAAGCCCATAGCGGCTATCAATGCCAGCACCCGATATATATGTTCACTGAATAGTTGTGAAATTATTGAATTTAGAACGTATGGCATTTTATGCATATGATTATTCCTATAAGAAGCTAAAACTTGCTATAAGCGTTTAACTAGTTCTCAATTATTTCACTAACTAAACTAATGTATATATTACGTAACTTAACATATTAAGCAATAATTTCGTAAAAGTCCTACGAAGTGGATGAATGGCAGATATTTCATGACCAGCTACAGTATCTAGTTATAGATGTCAGCTCGTTAGCAAACAATCCTTATATTTCTTTGAAACATTTCTAAAAAAACTAATGATTATTTATTTCAAAAATACTTGTCATATCACCATTTCTTTACAGCTATAAACAACTGCAGCATAAGAGCCTATAATAAAGAGTTATTATCATTTGATAATTGACTATAAAAGTTGGGTTAGCATTTTATTATCTAACCACTTTTAAATACTCAGTTCATATGCGATGGATAGTAGCGCTGTTTTTATTTTGGCTATGTGAGGCTGCTCCAGGTTATGAGTCGGTCAAATACTGCTGCATAACCGCACCCTACTATAAATCTCGCTTCTTAAAATTAACAAGGAAGTCATTGAGAAAATTATTCCCGCACGACAATATTGAAGTAACACTTTGATTTAATAATATCCTGTCTTCGGGCAGGACTGACTGATAAAAAAGGACAATAGTGATGAATTATTATAAGGATGCTGATAGCACCGAAACCCAAGAGTGGCTGGAAGCGTTTGAATCTGTTATCAAACATGCAGACAAAGATCGTGCTCAGTTTCTGCTAAAAGCTTTATACAATATGGCAGTTCAAGAAGACCTGCCGTTCAATCGTCTCGATACCGCTTATATCAATACCATCGCCGTTGAAGATGAACCGATGTACCCTGGCGACCTAACCATTGAGCGCAAAATCCGTGCTTTGATTCGCTATAACGCATTGGCCATGGTCATGCGCGCGAACAAAAATGACGACGATTTGGGTGGTCACTTAGCAACATTCGCTTCTAGTGCCACGCTATATGAGACAGGTTTTAACCATTTTTTCCGTGCTGCTAGCGATCATTTCGGTGGTGACATGATTTATTATCAAGGTCACTCAGCACCCGGTATTTATGCGCGTTCTTATTTAGAAGGTCGATTGACCGAAGATCAGCTTGATAATTTCCGTCGTGAAGTCGGCGGCAAAGGCTTATCAAGCTATCCGCATCCATACCTTATGCCTGATTATTGGCAGTTCCCAACCGTATCGATGGGACTTGGTCCGATCATGTCGATTTATCATGCGCATGTACATCGCTATATGGAAAACCGCGGTTTGCTAGAGAAAGAAGGTCGTAAGATTTGGACATTCTTGGGTGATGGTGAAACGGATGAGCCAGAAAGCTTAGGGGCTATTTCTCTCGCTGGCCGTGAAAAGCTAGATAACCTTATATGGGTCGTCAACTGTAATTTACAGCGTCTTGATGGTCCAGTCCGTGGTAACGGTAAAATTATCCAAGAGCTAGAGTCTGTATTCCGCGGCGCTGGCTGGCGTGTGATTAAAGTTATCTGGGGTGGTAAATGGGACAGCTTACTTGCCAATGATAAAACGGGCGTGCTCAAACATCGTATGGAAGAAGTGGTCGATGGTGAGTATCAGCTATACGAAGCCCGTACAGCTGAGTTCACTCGTAAAGAGTTCTTTGGTAAATATCCTGAGTTAGAAGAGATGGCTGATGCGCTATCTGATGAGGATATCTCGCGATTGAATCGTGGTGGTCATGATCCAATGAAAGTTTATGCTGCATTCAGTGAAGCGATGAAAACCAAAGGTCAGCCAACCGTTATTTTAGTCAAAACCGTTAAAGGCTATGGTTTATCAGCTCAAACACAAGCGGTTAATAAATCACATCAGATTAAGAAACTCGATCAAGAAGCGTTGATGTATTTCCGTGATCGCTTTGATTTACCATTTACTGACGAGCAGCTAGAGACGCTACCATTCTATCGCCCTGAAGAAGGGTCGGCAGAGATGAAGTATCTTAAAGGTCGCCGCGAAGCGCTAGGTGGTCATTTGCCAAATCGCCGCAGTGGGCATATCCCATTGAATATTCCTGAACTGTCAATGTTTGATCGGGTATTAAAAGGCAGCAATGGTAAAGAGCAATCGACAACGATGGTATTCGTACGCTTGTTGTCAGCTATGCTAAAAAATAAAGACATCCAAGATCGCGTCGTGCCGATTGTACCTGATGAAGCGCGTACTTTTGGTTTAGAAGGTATGTTCCGTCAATTGGGTATCTACTCTGCAGTTGGGCAAAAATATACCCCAGAAGATAGTGAAGCTTTGATGGGCTATAAAGAAGCCATCGACGGTCACATGTTAGAAGAAGGCATCAACGAAGCAGGCGCAATGAGTACGTGGATAGCGTTGGCAACCAGTTATTCTGTGAACGCGCTACCGATGATTCCGATGTATATCTATTACTCGATGTTTGGTTTCCAACGTGTGGGTGATTTGGCTTGGGCGGCAGGCGATTGTCAAGCACAAGGTTTCTTACTGGGTGCAACAGCTGGTCGTACCACCTTAAACGGCGAAGGCTTGCAGCATCAAGATGGTCATTCACAAATCTTATTTAACGTTGTGCCTAACTGTGTGACTTATGATCCTTGCTTCGGTTATGAGCTAGCGGTTGTGATGCATGATGGTCTACGCCGTATGTATGGTGAAGGCGAACGCGTTTATTATTACTTAACGCTAATGAACGAAAACTACGAGCAACCTGCGATGCCAGAAGGCGCGGAAGAAGGCATCAAGCGTGGTATGTATTTGCTCGAAGACAATGGTTCAACTCAAGTGCAGCTGTTAGGATCTGGCGTTATTTTACGTGAAGTACAAAAAGCGGCGCAGATTCTAAAAGATGAGTTCAATATCACCTCCAACGTTTGGAGTGTGACCAGCTTTAACGAGTTGACTCGTGACGGCATGGTTTGTGATGACTACAATCGCTTGCATCCAATGGATGAAGAGCGGGTGCCATGGGTCACTGAGCAGTTAGCGCCGCACGAAGGTATCGTCGTCGCTGCGACGGATTATATGCGCAATTATTCAGAGCAAATCCGTGCTTGGTTGCCAGACAATCGTCCTTACACGACGCTAGGGACTGATGGCTACGGCCGTTCTGATACTCGTGAAAATTTGCGTAGTTTCTTCAACGTTGATGCCGCACATATCGTGGTTGCGACGCTCAAACGCCTAGCGGATGAGGGTGAAGTCGAGATGCGTTTGGTGAAAGATGCCATCTCAAGTTTAGGCATCGATGTGGATCAGCCACCTGCATGGCAACAACAGCCTTATTATGATCATTCTCCCGATGCACCAGCACCTGGTAATGTCAATCCAAATCCTGTCCCTGAATTTGTCGCTGAAGATGATGATGAAATCAGCAATGAGGGTCGGGCTGAAGATCAAGCGGATGCGACTTTACTTAATAACGGTGATGTCAAAGAATAATAATCATAAGACTAGGAGATAAATCATGGATATTAAAGCCCCCGATTTGGGTGTTGATAGCGCCGAAGTCAGCGAAATTATGGTAGAAGTGGGTGATGTCATCGCAAAAGATGACAACATCATTCTATTAGAATCTGACAAAGCCTCGGTTGAAGTGCCAAGCTCTGCTGCTGGCAAAGTCACCAAAATCAGCGTTGCTGTTGGTGATCAGGTCAGTGAAGGTATGGTGCTTATCGAGCTTGAAAGCGTAGAAGACAGTGCAGAAAGCAATGTAGACACTAAAGAAAATAGCGCTGCTGACGAGAAGCAAAAGGCAGATGAAACGGCTGCTAAGCCAGAAACAAAGGCTGAGCCTGCGGCAACTGAATCAGCCTCGTCTGACTCTAATGACAAGCCTGCGTCTAACGCTGGTAAATCGACCACTCATGCATTGCCAGATTTAGGTGTTGATGAAGCGCAAGTTTCTGAAATCATGGTCAGTGTTGGTGACATCGTGACTGCGGATCAATCAATCCTATTGATTGAATCTGACAAAGCATCGGTAGAAGTACCCGCACCAGTCGCTGGTAAGATTGAAAAAATCTTAGTTCAGACTGGTGACATGGTTGCTAATGGTCAAGACTTTATCGTTATCATGAGTAGTGGTACAGATGCTGCTGATGAAAGTGAGTCTACATCAGATAGCGCTGAGCCAAAGCCTTCAGCAGAAGAAAAAGCTGCTGCTAAAACAACGGGTGAGCCAAAACAGGCAGAAAAATCTACAACGCCTAATGCGGTCGCTAGTAAGCAAGCTGATAAGTTGACTGAAGCACAGGTCAATGAAAAGTTGGTTGACGTATATGCAGGTCCAGCCGTACGTAAGCTGGCGCGTCAGTTAGGTGTCGATATCACCCAAGTGAATGGTTCGGCGCTAAATGATCGCATTCTAAAAGAAGACTTGTTTGCGCATGTTAAAGAAAGCTTAAGCACTCAAAAATCGGCACCTGCCAGTGGCAATGTAGCCAGCGCTAGCCTGCCAAGCTTACCTGATATGAGCAACGTTGAGATTTGGGGTGAAACAGCAACCCAAGACCTTAGCCGTCTACAAAAAGTCTCGATACCGCAGCTCAACTATAATACCTTGTTGCCACAAGTGACCCAGTTTGATTTGTCTGATATCACTGAGACGGAAAAACTGCGCGGCGAGCTAAAAGGTAGCATGAAAGCAGAAGGTATCGGCTTCACGATTTTAGCGTTCGTGGTCAAAGCGACGGCCTATGCCTTAACACAGCATCCACGCTTTAACAGTCATTTAAGCGACGACAATACCCAAGTTATCTTACGTAAAAGCGTCAATATGGGCATCGCGGTGGCAACGGATGATGGACTCATCGTACCTGTTATCAAGAATGTGCAGGATAAAGGCTTGAAGCAAATCGCCATTGAAATTGGTGAGCTTGCGGTAAAAGCACGTGACAAAAAACTCACTACTAAAGATTTGCAAGGTGCAAGCTTTACCATATCAAGCCAAGGCAACTTGGGTGGCACTGCCTTTACGCCATTAGTAAATTGGCCTCAAGTGGGTATTTTAGGTGTGTCTGAGGCAAGCATGCAGCCACGTTGGGATGCTAAGAAGCAAAGCTTTGAGCCGCGTCTCATGTTGCCATTATCATTGTCTTACGATCACCGTGTGATTAATGGCGCAGATGCTGCCGTATTTACCCGCTATATCGCAACATTGCTGGCTGATCCGCGCCGTATTTTGCTGTAAGAATCGTTTGTACTAAAAGGATCTGAAAAAAGAAGACTGTCTTAGGATGGTCTTTTTTTATGCTTAAAATTTGTTGCTAATGGTCGCCAGATTTTTAGCGGTTAATGACTTTAGCACAATCGTTTTTATCTATAATCTTTTTATCTATAATCATTGCCGCTTAAACTTTAGATACAAAAAAGCCGGCGATTAAGCCAGCTTTTTTTATTCACATTACTTTATGTTATATTAGAAAGTCTTAACAAAAGCAACGCCATATACCCAAGGGCTGATGTCAACTTCACCAAGTTCAATGGTCTCACCATTAGCTTTTACGCTGGCGTCTGTTTTGATGTCCATATAGCGAGCATCAATACGGAAGTATTCAGTTGGGGCAAAAGGTATGTCAAGACCGATGTGACCAGCAACGCCGACGCTATCATCAAGTTCTAATTTTTCGAAAGCATCGCTATAGATTTTTTCTTTAAAGAAAGTCGTATAGTTCACACCAACACCAACAAATGGCTTCACATTCATAGGCATGTTGTAGCCATCGAAGTGATACTGTACCGATAGAGTTGGTGGCAAATGCTGAGTTTTAGCATCGATAGTAGCATCGCCAGCAGTTAAGGTAATGTCATGATGGAATGGTGTAGCCGCTAGTAATTCAATACCAATGTTATTGGCAACGAAATATTCGCCGCTAATGGTTGGTTGGACATCACTGTCTACGTCGACACCAATAGTGCCATCTGCCAGAGTACCGTTATCGCTCTTTGGGTCAACCATGTGAGCACCAGCAGCGACAGACCAAGTACCAGCTGGTACAGCAAATGCTGTGGTCATAGTAAGTGCAGCAGCAGTGGCTAAAACTAGGGATTGTAGTTTCATCATTTGATTCCTTAACGTGATAGAAGATTATCGGTGGCTATCTAACGAGGGATGACATTAGGTACCGATACACAATGTTATGATTATTGACTAACCTGTAACATTACAACGCCATTATAATACAAAACCATATTTACTGTAAGGTTTTAAACGCATATTAATGGCTTTTATGGCATAAATTTACCGTAAAAGGTATATTTGTTGAGGTAATTAAACATTACTTAGGACAGTTAGCATTTGTGAAGCAGGACTTAGATTCCTTCATGCTGATGTTATACAGAGGTGCGGCATTAGAATTTGGTCTATAGTCAATGATGCTAAACTCTCGTTGATATTTTTATAGAATATTAAAATGTCAAAAGCTTAGAGTCGGTAATGATAGTCTCATTACTTTTCGAATGAATAATGAGAGTGGGAAAAGAGGGGTAATATATTATGCTTGGCTATTGTAGTAATTCTCCTCTACGCTGCACAAACGCACGTTCTGTAACGATATTGGATCGGATGGACTCTTGCTGTCCTGAATGCAACTTATTTTTGCTGCCTGCTCAAGATATCAGTGAGCAATTACGTGCTGATGAACGATTCTTACGCTTCGCTATCATCGCCATTGTGCTGGTACTAATTTTGTTTGCCTACATGTATTATTTAAATTTAGTATAATCATCGATCATGATTCATACTAAATAAGACAGTCCTATCACTAGTAATACTCTAAGAGCACTATATCGCTAAGTAGTGATGAGTATGAAATACTGATGGTGACCGAGCATTAATGTCATATTCTGTGATGATTGCTTTATTATACTAATATAAGACCGGTGTTTCACCGCATAGGGACGGCATGCTATTCCAATCTATACGGCGCTTGCGTCTTTTCGTTTACGATATTTTGCAAAATGATGAGCACGATACGCTGTTTAGCCGTTGCGTTGACTACTTTTTAATATTTTTAATCATGACCAATGTAGCAGCGGTCATTGCTGAGTCGGTTGACAGTTGGTATTACCCTTATCAGGAGTATTTTACTTGGTTTGAAAATTTCTCTATCGTAGTGTTTTCTATTGAGTATTTGCTGCGTTTGTGGAGTGTGGCCGAGGAAAAACCAGATGACACCACTTGGCGTCAGCGTTGGGAGTGGTTGAAAAGTCCTTCTGCGTTGATTGATTTAGTCGCCATTGCGCCAGCTTTCTTGAATTTCTTTGTTACGATTGATTTACGCTTCTTACGTATTTTACGTTTATTCCGGATTCTCAAACTGACACGCTATTTTGCTTCGTTACGCATCTTATTGGTGGTCATTAGCAAAGAAAAAGGCTCGTTCCAAGCGGTTATTTTTATTTTAATAATTATGATTGTGACGGCATCTAGCGGCATTTACTTGGTTGAAAACCACGCCCAGCCAGAAGAATTTGAGTCGATACCTAAAGCGATGTGGTGGGCGGTGGTGACGCTAACGACGGTGGGCTATGGCGATGTCACGCCGATTACCAATGCGGGTAAAATATTGGGTGCGGTTATTACTATATTAGGTGTGGGTCTGGCGGCATTACCTGCAGGTATTTTAGCGACTGGTTTGGCAAATGAGCTTGCTCAGCGCCGTGAAGAGCTTGAACAAGACTTTCGAGCGCAGCTGATTGATAGCGATTTTGATTTGGTGAAAAATCAGATGATGATCGATAAAATTCGCCGTGAGCTGGGACTGGATAAAGAGCAGGCGCAAAATATCGTATTGCAGGTATTACGCGAACAAGAGCTTGAGCGCCGCGAAAGAGAAGTGGAAGAACGACAAAAGAACTTTTGCCCACATTGCGGTGAGCCACTGTAAGTCTTTTATAGTAATTATTTTAGGTTTCAAAAAATGGGTGTTTAACAAAAGGGTGCAACGTTATCAGAACGTTGCACCCTTTTTATTAGCAATAAACGGATATTTTATGGTATTTAGATAGCTTGTGGAATGGGTAGCGCACGTGCCAATTCATGGGCGACTTGCTGCGCCGCCGTTGCTAAATCTTCGGCAGGAAGGGGTAAGTTTTGCAGTGTGAGATGCCAATCATCCACTTCTCGGCGTAAATGTGCCACCCACAGCGTCGTGCAATCACGTGGCAGTTGCTTTAGATTGACTTCAAAACAACGATTGCCCTCATCATCGCTTAGATGAATCTCGCCTTTTTTGACTCTTGAAAACGGATGACCGTGGTAAGAGTTGGCTATCATAGCAATGTGGGTGATATGTGCTGGAATTTTATCTAAGTAAAGCCTGATTTGCTCTTGGTCAAGAGGTGCCAAATACATCGCTTGTTCGCCGCGATCTTTGCCATTGAGACTGTCGCCTTGATGTTTCACTGATTCCGCTTTATCGCGCAATTGTTTGAACCAAACGATATCACTGATGGTGCAATTGTCGTCATATAGTACGCAAGCCAAATCAATATCAATAGCACTCTGGTTTTTTTTAAAGCGCTTAAACATGCCTTTTGGCTCAATCTTGGTAAATTCATAGTTTAGCGCAAAAAATAAGGTTCCCGCGTCTAAGCCCAGTCCTCTTAAACTGTCTGACAGTAATGGCAATGAGGCAGTGGTCGGCATAACATTCCTTATCTATTTTCGTTCTTTATTTTTAAATAGTGGTAATCGTCTGAATACGGTTAAATTTGAGCGTCATTACCCGCAGTTATTATTTATGATCAAAAAACTTATCCAATACGGCTTGATGTAACAATTCTGGTTTGGCATTCAATAAACCATTGCCAAAACCACGTAACCACCAAACCAGTTGTGAAGTTAGGTTGACAGTGGCTTGAATGGTCAGCGTGTCATCATCCAACGTAACAGTTTGATCGTCACTGAGCTTGCTTTCAGTCAGGCTTTTGCCCGCTTGTTTGGTGAATTGTAGCTCAATAGCAGTGTTTTTGCCATGATTAGGCAGATCACCGAATAAGGGGTGGCTAAAGCCCATACCACCCGCATCCAAATAAGTATCGAGTTGGAAACTCTCAGGTGTTTGTGCGGCGCTTTCGAGAATGTCAACGCTAGCAAATCGATGTAGGGCAAAGGTACGAATGGTAAAGTTTGGATCATCAGTACGAGTTGCCAGCAGATAAATAATCACACCGCGCTGGATAATAGCGATGGGATTCAAAAGATATTCACTGGCCTGTGATTTATCGCTGCGGGTATAGCAGGCTTTGATTTGTAATTGATAAAACAGCGCATGGTAAATATTGTCTTTGCTATCCAAGTCAATATGCGGCGCGATTAGTGGCTGAGTGGCAGGCTCAATACGCACTCTGTCGATCCATGAATGGGTGACTTTACTGTTTTTTAGCTGCCGCCTTGCCAAGTCAAACCATGGAAATAATTCATCTAAAATAACAGGTGGTAGTAGCTGAGTTAGATTGGCTTCAACCATATTAAAGGCGACTGCTTGCGATAGATTCATGTGCGGTAAGCTTTGGAGTGGTGCATCATCACGCCAGCGCCAGCCTTGTGGGTTGGCGTTATTTTTTTCTATCGGAAAGCGTTTTGCCAGCGCATTTAAGTCGCGTTGAACAGTGCGCAAGCTGATGTCAAAGCCTGCCATCATCAGCTGCTCGTAGATATGGGTTGTGCCCACCCAGCGGTTGCGCTGTAGTTGCGATAGCACTTGCCACTGGCGCGCCGTCGTCGCCGCGCCATGGCGATTATCGTTATTATCTCCTGAGACGTGGCTATCTCCTGAGACATGACTGTCCGCTGCCGCTACAGTATTAGCTTGCTCAACAGAGTTCGTTTGAGCATGAGAGTGGTCGGCGTCAGTAGAATGTACAGTCATTAAGCGATAACCTTTATGAAATTACGAGTTGGCTTTTGTATAGCTTAGCGGAGTATTAACCATTCATCATCGCAGAAAAGCATCATAGCGTCTAGGGCATGTCTTCAATTAGCACACTGATTTATTGATTGGTTTTGACACGGCTAAATTTCACTATAAATCAGCTTATATGGCGTCAATGGGTGTTTTAGTGTCATTGTTATCGATACCTTGATTGATGCTTTTGTCGATGCCTTGATCCTCATTGATAATGACTTCTTTGTGCTCCGCCTTGTCTTTACATTTTTCTTTTTTTCTCTTGTCCCGTTTTTTTTGACGTTTTGCTTTTTGCTTTTTTTTATCTTTCTTTTTGGACTTTTTATCATCAATACCATCGTCATTGTTATCTTGATTTTCATCCCATAACATCAGACGACTTAAAACTTTGCCAAACAACGTGTCTTTACGATAGCGACCTTTCTTGTTCATGGTATCGATAGGCAAACCAGTCATCAGCGTCAATGCTTCGCTCAGTGTATAGACACCATAAATATGAAATTCGTTCGCTTTGACGGCAGCAATGATGTCGTCACGCAGCATGAGCTGTTTGACATTGGCCATTGGAATGACCACGCCTTGCTGCCCAGTCAATTCTTGCTCGCGGCATGCATCAAAGAATCCGGCGATTTTAGAGTTGATACCGCCAACCGCTTGCACTTCGCCCAATTGGTTCATAGAGCCAGTAATGGCAAATGATTGATCAATCGGGACGTTTGCTAAGGCAGATAGCAGCGCACAGCCTTCGCTGACGGTAGCACTATCGCCATCGATATGGGCGTAGCTTTGTTCAAAAGCGAGCGAGGCGCTAAAGTTGAGCGCATGATGTTGGCTGAATAATGCGCGCAAATAGCTGGTCATAATCAGCATGCCTTTGGCGTGTAAACTACCGCCCAAATCCACGTCACGCTCGATATCGAGAATTTCACCCGTACCAATATTTGGTTGAATGACGGCAGTCAGGCGGGCGGGCATACCAAACTCGCTATCGGCATAACTGACCACTGTTAGCGCATTGACTTGTCCGACCGCGCTGCCTTGAGTTTGAATAAGCTGCTGACCGTTTTTTAGCTCATCCCAATAGAGGTCACGCAGGTATCCTGAACGCTCGTCCATATCATCGATGGCTTGTGTGACATGATAGGCATTGACAATGTTTTTTCCGCTTAAATGCGCGTGGCGGTTAGACTCATGCAATAGCTTGATTAATAAATCACTGTGCAAGCTTAAGCGGTCTTGGTCTTCTGCTTGTAAGCTTAAATGCTCAAGTAGGGCAGCTTGCGCGCTACGATCAAACGGATAGAGATTGGCATAGTCAATGATATCAGCCATTTTTGCGACTAACGCCAATTCGTGCTCACTGCTGCGAGGCACATCATCGTGAAAATCCGCACGTACTTTAAAGACCGCATCAAACTCAGGCTCAAGCTCTAACAGCTCATAATATAAGTCTGCTTCACCAAGCAAAATCACTTTAACATCAAGGTCAATGGGGGCAGGTGCTAACGATAAGCTGCCTGTTAAGGTCAGCATTTGTTCAAGGCTTGAGAGTTTGATTTTGCGTGATTGTAACGCCCGCTTGAGACCCTGCCAAGCATACGGATGCTCAAGTAAGTGACTCGCTTCTAATAGTAAATACCCACCATTGGCACGGTGTAGAGCACCTGCTCGAATCATACTGACATCAGTGGTGACCGTGCCCAATTGAGTGATTTGCTCGACATGACCCAACAAGTTCAAGTGCGTCGGTAAGTCCTCAAAGATGACAGGTGCACCGTCGTCCGGCGTGTGACTGACAATGACGTTGACCGCATAGCGACTTGGGGTTGTGGCCAAAACTGCTGTCACAAATTCTTCGTCATCGCCATTGACGATGCGCTCGACATGCGTAACCATGTCGGCAAATACGGTCTTGAGATAATCAATGACAAGCGGGTGACTGGCAAATTGCTCATAAACAGGGGCAAATAAAGGTTGTAGTGCACGACGTGCAATATTGCGATGCAGGGCTTCTATCGCATCATTGGCTTCGTCTTCTAACTGCTCTAACGCGATGGTCAACTGACTTAAGCGTTTTTGCATATGGTTTTTTTGGACAAAGTTATTTAGCTCAGCTTCGTATTCACTATTGCCGTATTCAGTATTGTTTTCATTCTGCTCTGCATTCGTAGGATCGTTATACTCGGTGTTAGAAATGCTCGCTTTGCTACTATTATCGCTCACGGATTTATTTTTATGGCTAGCAGATAATTTATCCTCACCACCACTAGTTTCTGTCGCGAGTTGACTGGGATGTACAAACACCGCTTTATTATCAAAGGAGCGAAACGTCAACGCCAAATCATATTGTTTGCCTTCCGCATTGAGCACATCATAAGCCTGACTTTCTTTTTGATGTGTGTCATTTTTGATGGCTTCGATTTTGCTTTGATATTGGTCACTACGAAAGCGTTGGCTCAATCGTTTTTTGGCTTGTTGCCATAATTGATTGACTTGCTGCTGCAATAAGGAGGCTTGCCCCGCAGGTAGTCGCAGCGCTAAAGGGGTACGTGGATCGGTGAAATTATGCACATATACCCAGTCGTCAGGTGTGGGGGCATCGGCGGCAATGCGCGTTAGCAAGCGGCTGATGACGGTGCGTTTGCCCAAGCCATTTTCACCAGCAGCAAACACATGATAGCCACTGGCTTTGATATCCAAAGCTGTTTGTAAGGCTTTTAGGGCACGCTGCTGACCAAAGCCAACATCTAGATCTGGTGCCGTACGGGTATCCGAGGGCAATTCATCAGGGTCGCTATAGCGTTTTAGTTGCTCAGCGGTGACAAGGCAGCGCTGCTTGATATCAATAAAGCACGGATGCGGTGCATTCGGTGTTGCTGATTTGGTACTTTTTAATTCAATGATGGGTGTTGCCATATTATTAGCGTCTTTTTTATTAGCGTCTCTTGATAATTGAGAGGTAGGAATGTGTGGCTGTTTGGTCATAGGTATAAATTATATCGTTTGTAGAAAGTGGCGTGGTTATTAAGTGCTATTAAGTGTTATTAAGTTTACTAATGAGTGCTAATACTTGGTTTTTTCTAGTTAATTTGCATCGTTCATAAAAACATCTTACAAGATAAAACGATATTTTAAATAAATCATTAAAAGCAGTTTTGTATCATTAGCAGGCTCTGTTAAAAACGCCTATATAAGCCATCATTCATCATCCATTTAAGGCGATTAAAGAACAATAACGCCTCAATATAGGCTCAGATAGTATAAGATGTCTCACATTGGCGCAATCTGCAACTATTCAATGGGCAGACTGCATGATAAAATAGACGGTTCACATGTCAAAACTGGATAACTCGTTGTATGTCAGACTTTACTAAAACATCTTCATCCTCTGCCAACACGGGCAATATCCGTATTGATCCGACTGGCTTTGTAAAGCTTGGCGCACAGTTGCCAGCGCTGGCGAATACCTTGGCTCAAGCGGTCAATGAGCTCAATTTATCCTTGAGTGAGACGCAGCAGCGCACATTATTATTGTACTTAGACCAGCTTTTGTTGTGGAATAAAGCGTATAATCTGACCGCCATCACTGATCCAGAAGAGGCTTTAATCAAACATATAATTGATTGTTTGGCTATTATAACGCATTTACCGTCAGGGTCACTGTTAGATATTGGCACAGGAGCAGGGATGCCAGCGGTTATTATTGCGATTTGTCAGCCAGAACGTCAATGCACCGCACTTGATAGTAATCAGAAAAAAATTCGTTTCATTAAGCAAATCAGCAGCGAGCTTGGCTTGAATAATATGCAGCCAATTGCTTCTCGTATCGAGGCGCATGAAGCCAGCTATGACGTTGTGACTTCTAGAGCCTTTGCCAGTTTGATCGATTTTGTCGAAGTGGCTCAGCCGCGCTTATCAGATAATGGTTACCTATGTGCGATGAAAGGTAAAGCGCCAAGCGATGAAGAGCTACAAGCACTAGACAATGACTGGCATATTAAGACGATTAAGCTTAAAGTGCCTCGTTTACATGATAGTCGTCATTTAATTGAATTGTCCTATAAAAATGTCTAAGCTATGAACACCTTTTAAGTGATACATGTCGGTGACACATGGTTTTGTTGATATTTGAATGGCAAGATATTCAAAATATGGCGATACAGATTGCGCTAATTATATAGAGATACTCGTATTGTTCACACTTATGAGTATTTTGTTTTGCAAGGTTCAGCGAAAAATTGATTGTGTAAGCCAAAAGTAAAATAACAGTAATAGACCCTAATTAAATTGAGTGAGTGTATGGAAATCATAGCAATTGCGAATCAAAAAGGCGGCGTGGGCAAAACCACGACGGCAGTAAATTTGACCGCCAGCTTGGCTGCGAAGCGCAAGCATGTACTGCTGATTGACTTAGACCCACAGGGTAATGCGACCAGTGGTACGGGTGTCGATAAGAATGAATTAGCACTGACAATAGCGGACGTATTATTGGACGGGGTGTCGCTGTCTGATGCTATTGTTACTAGTCCGGCGGGGTTTGATGTGATCGGCGCCAATCGTGATTTGGCTGGCATGGATATCACCCTAATGAACAAGACCGATAGTCATGAGCTGTTTAAAACAGCAATGGTGGCTTTGGTTAATGATCAGATAGCTGCTAAAAAACCTGCTTACGATTATGTGGTTATAGACTGTGCACCCAGCTTGAATTTGCTGACGATTAACGCGTTAGTTGCTACAGATAGCGTTATTATTCCCATGCAGTGTGAATACTATGCATTAGAAGGCTTGGCTGATTTGTCGCAGACGATAGAGCGCTTGACGGAATTGAATCCAAAGCTATATATCCGCGGCGTGGTGAGAACATTGTTTGATGCACGCAATACACTGGCTCGGGATGTGTCTGCCGAGCTGGAAGCGCACTTTGGCGATATTATGTATAAAACCCATATTCCAAGAAATATTCGCTTGGCAGAAGCGCCAGCGCATGGTTTGCCAGTTATCGCTTATGAGAGATGGTCAAAAGGTGCACGCGCTTATCAAAAATTGGCGGCTGAAGTCATGAAACAAAGTGACTAATATTTTTTTAGCACCAATGATAGTGCTGTCAGCACAAGCGACCAAACAGATATTGAACATTGAATATCGTATTTATAAGTAATGAGTAAGCTGTATTAATAATTATTTGGCTTTTATTTTAGCGTTAGAGGATAGGTAATCATGGCGAAGAAAAGAGGGTTGGCTGCCAATCGAGGCTTAGATGCCTTATTGGGGTCAATCAAAAAAGAAAAGCAAATCACCGCCTCTGCCTTGCAAGACGACATGGCGGCGCGTGAGAGTACTTTGCCAGCTGAAACGCTAAACGCTGATAGATTAAATATTAGCACGCCTGCTCAATCTGATGATAATGAGACCAGTGAAAAACCAACGACCAAACCTATTGCCTCTGACACCACTGCCAGCAGTCGAACCACACGGTCGCCGCGCACGATAAATAAAGGTACGGTTAATAAGAGTCGTGTTAATGGAACAGATGCCATTGCCTCTGAAGACCAGATCAGCTTGGTGCAAATAGATGTCACGCGTTTGCAAGCGGGTAAGTATCAGCCACGCCGTGATATGAGTGAAACGGCGCTTGCAGAGCTGGCGTCTTCGATTGAGCAGCATGGCGTCATGCAACCGATCGTTATCCGTCCGTTATTGGCCAATGAAGACAAGAGTGAAGCATTCGTTACTCATGAGATCATTGCTGGTGAGCGTCGCTGGCGTGCGGCAAAAATGGCAGGCAAATCTGTCATTCCAGCGATTGAACGTGCTTTATCTGATGAGCTTGCCATCGCACTGGCCTTGATTGAAAATATCCAGCGTGAAGATTTGTCTGTGATTGAACAGGCCGCCGCATTACAACGTTTTCATACTGAATTTGGTATGAGTCATGCGATGATTGCCGAAGTCGTTGGCAAGGCGCGCACCACCGTATCGAACCTGCTGCGTCTCAATCAACTGCATGATACCGTCAAAGATCATTTGGCAAATAGTGCCCTAGATATGGGTCATGCGCGCACGCTTTTGGCATTATCTTCTGAGCAGCAGCCGATTATCGCGCAAAAAATTATCGACGGCGGTATGACGGTACGCGACGCTGAAAAGTTGGTTAAATCGATCTTGCAGCCTGCGCCTAAAGCCAATCGTGCTGAGCAAACGCAATCTCGTGAGGTTGAGCGCTTGACGCAAAGACTGACAGATATGTTAGGGGCTGAAGTCAAACTCAAACACAAAAAAGATGGTCAAGGTAGTGTTGAGATATTTTTCCATAACCAAGATCAGTTAGCAGCTTTAATTAAGCACATAGAAGCACAGGCTTGATATCGCTAACAAGTTTGTCATGATACTGTAAATTTAAGATATTTTGATAGCCGCTATTTTTATAAAAATATAAAAGAGAGTCAATATGTGGGAGTTGGTAAAAGCGGGTGGTTGGTTGATGACACCTATCGTGGTGTGCTCAATATTGGCATTGGTTATCATCATCGAGCGTAGTCACACCTTACAGTTTAATAAAGTTGCTCCGAGTAGATTGCGCGAACAGCTAATCACGCGCTTACGTGAGAATGGGGATATTGGTCGTACACAGTTGATGAATGTCAAAGAAAAAACACCTTTGGGAGATATTTTAGCGACAGGGCTGCTGTATCGTCAATATGGCTTAGACTCGATGACGATGCATATGCAAAACCGCGCTAGCGTACAAGTGCATCAGTTAGAAAAAAACATCAATATGCTTGGGACCATAGGGGCGATTGCGCCACTACTGGGGTTGTTAGGCACGGTGTTAGGTATTATTTCGTCGTTTTTGGCGATTACCGATGGGGCGATGCAAGACCCAACGATGCTTGCTGCTGGTGTGTCACAAGCGTTGATTACGACTGCTGCTGGTATGATCGTGGCTATTCCAGCACTGGTTGCCTATCGTTATTTTCAGCGCCGTATTATCGATATTAATGCCCAGTTTGAGACGCAAGCGGGACTCATGATTCAAGAGTTGTATGATTATCATTTGCTGGAAAATACGTCTACTGCTGGCTTGAATGTGCCTGCACATCGTGCGCCATCGGCTGACGTTGTAGATAATGAGTATGCAGTGGATGGGTTAAGCTCAAATAATGGTGTTGCCGTCACTTCTTAGCATTTATTTTTTAGTATTTATTTCTTAGTATTTGTGACTGTTCAGCACGCCCTAATAATCCATCAAGCACATGAGTATTCAGTAAATTAAAGAGAGTGATATGCGCTTTAGAAAACCAACTGTTGAGCCGCTCGAAATTAACTTGACCCCGATGATTGACTGTTTATTGTTTTTGATTGTGTTTTTGCTGTTAGCAACGTCGTTTAATCATTTTAGTCGTTTAAATATTATTCTTCCTGAAGCTGAAGGTGTTGCGCTGACAGAAGAGAAAAACAGTATCGAAGTGGCAGTACAAGAAGATGGCAGTTATCTTGTGAACGGTATTACGCTGGCTAGTAGCAATGAGGCAGAGTTGACCAGTATGCTACAACAAGAAGCTGGTAGTAATCGTGACATGCTATTTGTTATTGCTGCGGATGCCAATGCCACCCATCAATCGGTTGTGCGAGTGATGGACATTGCGGGTAAACTGGGATTTTTGAATCTTAATATCAGTACGGTCGTGCCACTTGGTCAGCCGTTACCGCAGTAGCCTATAGCTACTTTAGTGCCATTGATAGATGCTCTTATAAAACTGTGTTTTTAACGCAGTCCATTCATATGATGACCCCCAAATTGAGGCTTTTATGAGCCAAGCATATCAACCTGACTCTGCAAAAACTGCTGCTAAAAAACTATCAGCAGAGCCGTCAAACATACCTAAGCATAAGACCTTACTGCGTTTGCTGAGTTATTTAAAACCATACTGGTGGGCATTAATGCTTACTGTGTTGGGCTTTGCAATTAATGCGGCGACAGAGATTTGGATTGCCAAATTACTTCAATATATCACCGATGCCATTAATCAGAACGATCAAAGCAAACAGGATTTATTTCCATTATTGATCATTGGTCTGTTTTTTGTCCGCGGTGTTGGTAGCTTTTTGGGTAATTACTATTCTGCTCTGGTCTCACGTAATTTGGTATATGAGCTGCGAGTGGAAGTCTTTAATAAATTGCTTCGTCTGCCAAGCTCTTTTTACTTAGCCAATCCTGCTGGTACCATTTCATCCAAGCTGATATTTGATGTTGAGCAAGTCACCGCAGCTAGTACAGACTCTATGAAGACGCTACTGCGGGATGGTCTGACAGTCGTCGCCTTGATAGGTTTCTTGCTTTATAGCAATTGGCGTTTGACGTTGATTTTATTCGTTGTGCTACCGCCAATATTGTGGCTTATTCGCATCGCCTCAAAGCGTTATCTAAAGTTGTCTAAGGGTATACAAGAGACGATGGGTGATGTCAGCCATATTACCAATGAAGTGATTGGTGGCTATCAGGTTGTCAAAAACTATGGCGGTCAAGCATACGAAGCCGCACGCTTCGATAAAACATCAAAAAAGAACTTACGCCAAGGCATGAAGGTCGTGGTGACCAACAGTATCAATACGCCAGCAGTACAGCTGCTAATGGCTGTCGCCATGTCAGTTGTGGTGTGGCTCGCACTACGCCCATCGGTGATCGACAATATCTCAGCGGGTGAGTTTATCTCATATATCGCCGCTGCAGGTTTGCTCAGCAAGCCGGTACGCTCATTGACTGATATCAATCAAAAACTGCAAAAAGGTATCGCGGCAGGTGAGTCTATTTTTGCCTTGTTGGATGAGCCAGAAGAAAAAGATACTGGTGTGCTTAGCCCTGCTTTGACGGGCAAAATCAAGCTGGACAATGTCAGTCTGGTTTATCCTGACTCAACGGTCGCTTTGCGTGACTTTACGTTAGAGGTAAGAGCAGGTGAGACGGTTGCATTGGTAGGGCGAAGTGGTGCTGGTAAGTCATCTTTAGTAAACTTACTGACGCGCACCTTATCGACCTCTTCTGGGCAAATTACCTTGGATGGTATACCGATTGAAGACATTAAGCTTGAGAGCTTACGGGCGCAGATTGCGATGGTCAATCAACAAGTAGTCCTATTCAATACCACGGTATTTAACAATATTGCTTATGGTGGCTTAGCCAATAAAACCCAAGCTGAGGTTGAGCGTGCCGCAAAAGATGCCTTTGCTCATGATTTTATTATGAAAATGCCAAACGGCTATCAAAGTGAAATTGGTGCTGAAGGTTTGCAGTTGTCTGGCGGGCAGCGTCAGCGCTTATCGATTGCTCGTGCGCTATTAAAAGACGCGCCGATTTTAATTTTAGATGAAGCAACCAGTGCGTTAGACAATGAATCAGAGTATTACATTCAGCAAGCGCTTGATAATGTGATGAAAGATCGTACCACGTTAGTCATTGCACATCGACTGACCACCATTGAATCAGCCGATCGTATTGCCGTATTAGACAGCGGTCAAATCGTCGAGTTAGGCACGCACGATGAGCTTATGCAATTGCAAGGTCATTATGCGCAAATGTATGAACGCGACTTTGAATAAAATTATTGGACTATTCTTTGAGCAGCTTTGACGTTCAAATCGTGCTAAGTTAAAGTTTAGCTGAATAGGTAAGTGGTCAAACTATCATGAGTATTGAAACGACAGTGACGCGTGCCTGGCAACGTCAAGCCGCTTGGCTATGGCTATTGCTACCTATTAGTTGGTTGTACGGACTTATCACCACGCTGCGTCGTCAAGCTTATAAAGCTGGGCTGTTAGCAAGTTATCGTGCGCCTGTTCCCGTTATGGTGATCGGCAATATTAGCGTGGGCGGTAGTGGCAAAACACCATTGATTATTGCCTTGGTTGATTATTTGCAAGAACGCGGAATAAAGGTAGGGGTTATCAGCCGTGGTTACGGTGGCGATACCAGTCAAATGCCCGCTTTAGTCGATGCCGCCAGTTTGCCCAACGTGGTAGGGGATGAGCCTTGTTTGATTGTCAATATGACAAATGCACCCATGGCAGTATGTCCTGATCGTAAGCAGGCGATTATAACCTTGTTAGCTGCCCATCCTGACTTGCAATTTATTATTGCCGACGATGGCTTGCAGCATTATGCACTGCAACGTGACATTGAATGGATTGTGGTCGATTCAGCACGGGGCTTTGGTAATCAGCAACTCCTGCCAACAGGGTTTTTGCGTGAACCCATGTCGCGGTTGCAGGGTGCAACTGTCATCTACCATGAACCACTAACAACAGATTCAGTGGACAAGAATAAAAATAATAGCAATCTGTACCGAGCCCATCGTTTGACAATGCATCTAGAAGCGGATGCTCTGCAACTCTTATGGCAACCTACTTTATCCTATTCTCAAATTGATGCGCCTAAAAAGGGTTGTAGAGTGCATGCGGTGAGCGGTATTGGTTATCCGCAGCGGTTTTTTGATACTTTAAGTTCGCTAGGCTTCGATGTCGTTGGACATCCTTATCCTGATCATCATGATTTTGAGTTGGCGGAATTATTGCAGTATACCGAATATCCAATCGTAGTCACTAGTAAAGATGCGGTAAAAATAAGAGCGTTGCTATCGAAAGCCACTACTGATAAAGCGCTGAATAATGAATATCAAACGCTGATAAACAGACTATGGGTACTGCCAGTAACCGCCGAACTCTCTGACAGCTGTTATGATAATCTGCAGCAGCAGCTAAAAAAGCTAGGTATTGATATCGCAAACAATGACAATAACAGTACCAAAGCAAATAATAGATGATGCTTTAAACCGTATAAAAATTGCTATAGGAAACCCCATGTCGTCAGTGATTATGCCCGCCAAAACTCATATTGTTATCCCTGCTCGTTTTAAGAGCACGCGGCTGCCCGGCAAGCCATTACTAGAGATACATGGTAAGCCGATGATTCTTTGGGTTGCTGAAAAGGCGCAAACAGCGCACTTCGCTGATGATATGTGTATTGCCACGGATGATGACGATATTGCCAAGATATGCATGGATGCAGGGTTCGATGTGGTGATGACCAGTAGCGAGCATGCTTCAGGCACTGACCGTTTGGCAGAAGTTGCCGCCATCAAAGGGTGGGCTGACCATGATATCGTGGTCAACATGCAAGGCGATGAACCGTTAGTGCCACCGTTGTTATTGGAGCAGGTAAAGGCGCTTTTGGTCGCAGACAGTGATAGCGTGATGGCGACTTTGTGTGAGTCTATCGACGACTATGAGACCTTTATGCGTCCATCAGTGGTCAAGGTTGTCAGTCAACACGCTAATGACTTGCAACGTGCGCTTTATTTTAGCCGAGCGCCCATTCCTTGTGATCGTGATGTCGTATTGTCCAATGATAATCATAGAAACCCACCAAAAAATGCTTATCGTCATTTAGGGTTATATGCTTATCGCGTCCGTTTATTACAGCAGTTTGTGCATTGGCCGCAAACGCCACTTGAGAGACTTGAGAGCCTAGAGCAGTTACGCGTTTTAGAAAATGGAGCGCAGATTGCTATTGCAGTTGCCGCTTGTCATCTACCTGCAGGGGTCGATACCCAAGAAGATTTAGACCGCTTAAATGCCATGAGTTTGACTGAATTTCAGAGCCCCATTGGATGAATAGCCTAAGCAAAAATATTTCACCTAAAGCGTCATGAACACGCTATATCCTGAATAATCAAGCGAAGTGATAGGACGTTAGCTATGAGTGATAAGACGCAAAATACAGGCACAATGGATACTACAGACCACATTTATTTCGCCGCGTTATTGCCATGGCAGCAAAATCTGTGGTCGCAATTGACCAAGCGAGTTTTGACATCACAGCAATCTTTGCCACATGCACTATTAGCTGCTGGTATGCAAGGTATGGGCAAACGGGCTTTTGTATGGCGTTTGGTTGCTTGGTTGTTATGCCGTGAGCGTGATAGCCATCCCACAGGGGCTTGCGGCGCGTGTGAAAGTTGCCAATGGCTAAGGTCTGGCACGCATCCAAGCTTACAGGTATTGCCACTGATCAGTATGCCAATCAGTGCAGACAATGCTGATAATAAAGAGAAATTAAGTAACGCTGCAAAGGATAAAAAATCACCCAAAACAGCCAATAACAGTGCTCTTAAGATTAAAGTAGATGATATCCGTAACTTGCAGCCTTTTATCTACCAAGGTGGTCAAGGGATGCGTATCTGTGTGTTAGAGCATGCAGAGAAAATGACGATTGCCGCAGCCAACGCGCTACTCAAAACCTTGGAAGAACCACAAGCTCAAGTCCATTTATTTTTGATCAGCGATACTCCAGCACAATTACTGCCCACCATTAAAAGTCGGGTGCAGCAGTTGCCATTACAGACCATTCAGCCTGTAATCGCCGTTGACTATGTGACACAGGCACTTGGCTCTACGGTCAATCGTGAAGCGGTCGGAACGGCTGCGATTGAGCAGCTTATCCAATTGGCAAATGGCGCACCTTTGGCAGCGATAGCCATGGCACAAGCGCCATGGTATAGCAAACGTGCATTATGGTTGACGACGTGGCAGGCATTGCGTAGTGGTAAACGTAGTAGTGTGGCAGCCAGTGACTATTGGCAAAACCAACTGAGTATCACGGAATTTATTCAGCTGTCTGAGCTGATGCTACTTGATATGCGCCGTGTTTGCTTAGGGCTTAATGAGCTTCAAAAAGACGTCAATCTATCCGCTGCCTTAGAAAAGTATCCACCTGATAATAATGGTCTAGCACTTTTTTCTACTAGCTTACAGCAGACAAAAATCGCTCTGCAACAAAATGTGCAAGAAAAATTTGCCTATGATAAGCTAATGCAAGAATTGGCTTGTTTATAAGAAAATCTGCCTTGATAGCAAATAAAAATACCAAACTTAATGAAGGAAGCTGACTATGGCTATGCCAGGACGCGGCGGGATATTAACCTGTCACATTGAAAATATCGAAATGTTATATGCCAGCTACTTGTCCTTTGTCAGTAATGGCGCATTATTTGTGCCATCCAATGACGCTCAGCAGCTAGGTAACGAGGTATTTATCGCCATCACTTTACCCAATTCTAGCGAGCGTTTGCCTATGAATGGCAAAGTGGTTTGGATTAACGCCAAAACTCAAGGTGGTCGACCGGCAGGTTTTGCGGTACAGATTGGAACTGATATTGCAGGTCAAAGAATTAAAAACGAAGTTGAGCGATTATTGGCGGGTAAAATAGATGGTTTGCAGTCCACCTATACCATGTAATTGTACTTGTAATGGTTTTGATAAGTATTAAACGATAAATAAACAGTATAAAAAAAGCCACCTTATATATCGATAAGGCGGCTTTTTTTATGAGCATAAGACTAGGGCGTGTCTTCATTTTAAAAATGGTGATAAAAATTGCCGTCAAACAATGAAGGTAATGCAAATAATATCGAGATATCAATAAGTTATTTGACGATTCTTGGCAAAATGTAGCCATTTTTAGCCCATTTAGAGGACAATCGATTAAATTGAGGACACGGCCTACGTAAAGCCAGCATATCTTTTAATAGCGCGGTGGCACATACATATCATCTGGAATAGGCTCACGGTAGTATTCGTCATCACGTTTACGATCGGGTAATTCTACCTCATCACGTGGCACTTCCTTATAAGGAATTTGTTCGAGTAGATGAGCAATACAGTTTAGCCTTGCGCGTTTTTTATTGTTACCTTCAACCACCCACCAAGGTGCTTCAGGGATATGCGTTCGCTCAAACATGGTCTCTTTAGCCTTAGTATAGTCTTCCCAACGGCGGCGTGACTGTAAGTCCATGGCTGAGAGCTTCCATTGCTTGAGCGGGTCATGAATACGGCTCATAAAGCGTGAATGCTGCTCATCATCAGTGATCGAAAACCAGTACTTCACCAGGCGAATACCTGAGCGTACTAGCATACGTTCAAACTCAGGTACTGACTGAAAAAATTCTTCATACTGTGCATCGGTACAAAAACCCATCACACGCTCAACCCCCACACGGTTATACCAACTGCGGTCAAACAGAACAATTTCACCAGCAGCAGGTAAATGGGCAACATAACGCTGAAAATACCATTGTGATTGCTCACGTTCCGTCGGTGCAGGTAGGGCAGCCACTCGACACACACGAGGGTTTAAGCGCTGCGTGATACGCTTGATAGCGCCACCTTTACCCGCCGAATCACGACCCTCAAATATGACGACGATACGCTCACCGCGATCAACGACCCAGTCTTGCAACTTAATAAGCTCGCGCTGTAGCCTTACCAACTCTTGAAAGTACATACGACGATCAAGTCTTTCTTGCTCACTCATTTCGCGCCCATCAAAACGAAAGTCACGCACATAATCATCTATCTCGTTTTCTAACTCTTCATCATAAGTATCGATGAGGTCTTCGTGCATCTTACGAGGCAACTGATCATTAAAAACCTCCTTATCCATACGCTCGATAAAACTGTGTTGCTCAGGTGAGCTAAGTTCCTGACGCTCTTGTGGCGTAAGGGATTTGGGATTGATGGACGAAGGTATCTTACCCATAAAAAACTCCTAATCAGTGTTGTTATGATTTTTATTGGTTATCCTCTTACTTTAGCATAACTACCGATAGAGCTATGCGTTGGCTACGTTTCATTATTGTGTTGTTAGCAAGACCGTGACTAATATCCAGTTTTGAATAGTGAATGGGTATAAAAAAGCACTCTCTAATCCATCGATTAAAGAGTGCTTTAAAATATTCATGCTAACTATTGACTGGTAATAGCAATCAAATAATAGCAGTCAAAGAGTTATTTCTCTAAAATACAAGTCACGCCCTGACCACCAGCTGCACAGATAGAGATTAGTGCACGACCTGAGCCTTTTTGATCCAATAGCTTCGCTGCAGTGGCTAGGATACGACCGCCCGTTGCGGCAAATGGATGACCCGCAGCTAACGACGAGCCATTCACGTTTAGCTTGCTACGATCGATAGAGCCTAGTGGTGCATCTAGTCCTAGACGCTCTTCACAGAACTTTTCATCTTCCCAAGCAGCTAGTGTTGATAACACTTGTGATGCAAAGGCTTCATGGATTTCATAAAAATCGAAATCTTGTAGTGTTAGACCTGCACGCTCAAGCATACGCGGTACGGCATAAGCAGGTGCCATTAATAGGCCTTCTGTGGTGCCAGATTTACCAATGAAATCAACGGCGGCCGTTTCTTGATGAACGATATACGCCAATGGCTTAAGACCACGCTCTTTTGCCCACTCATCGGTTCCTAATAGGACACAAGAGGCACCATCCGTTAATGGGGTAGAGTTGGCTGCTGTCATCGTTGGATTGGCGTTCTTTTTACCAAACACAGGCTTTAATTTAGCCAGTTTTTCCAAAGTAGTATCAGGGCGCAAGTTGTTATCGCGCGTCAGACCTTTGTATGGAGTAATAAGGTCATCAAAGAACCCTTCATCATAAGCGCGCGCTAGGTTTTGATGACTGTTAAAAGCAAGCTCATCTTGTGCTTCGCGGCTGATATTCCACTCAAGTGTGGTGATGGCTTGATGATCGCCCATTGATAGGCCAGTACGTGGCTCACCATTTTGTGGCGAATCGATTAAGTCTTTTGGATTTAGACCCATTAACGCTTTTAGGCGTTGTTTGTTGTCTTTAGCCGCGCCCAGTTTGATCAGTACTTTACGTAGACCATCACCAATCGCGATCGGTGCATCAGAGGTCGTGTCTACGCCGCCAGTAATTGCTGAATCGATAAGACCCAGTGCGATTTTATTGGCAGAAGCAAAAGTCGCTTGCAAGCCAGTACCGCAAGCTTGTGAGATATCGTAAGTTGGCGTATGTGGGTTGAGCGCTGTGTTAAGCGTGGCTTCGCGAGTTAGGTTGATGTCACGGCTTAGTTTCATGACGGCACCAGATACCACTTCACCCAACACTTCGTCTTGTAGGTTATAGCGTTCAATCAAGCCATCTAATGCAGCTGTCAACATGTCGGTGTTGCTAACGTCAGCGTATGAACCGTTCGAGCGTGCAAATGGAATACGGTTACCACCTACGATAGCCACGCGATTTTGACCAGCAACGGCTTTGGTTTTGCTGGGTTTTTTGGCAGCAGATGCTGGCTTTTTCGTAGTAGAAGCTGGTGATTTATCATTCACTTCTGTGGTGCTGGAAGACTCTTTATTACTAGAAGACTCTTTATTAGACGTGTCTGTAGCTGTCGTGCTTTTAGCTTTTTTAACAGCCGTTTCTGTTTTGGCGCTGTCTGATTTATTATCAGTAGATTTTGACGCACTGGCTTTTACCACTGTGCTTTCAACAACAGGGCTATCAGAGTGATTGTTTTTATTACTCATAATATTATCCTTAAAAAATACGGGCAGAAGAAAAGAGGGTAACAATAGTAAAGCTAATAATAAAAATGATTACATTAAAAAATTCAACAATAGAAAATAAACAAGAAGCAAATATTATCACTTATTACGCCGCATAACTGTTTATGATAAGACGTTTTTACGACCTTACTGTATATCTTTGGCAAACTATGTGACGCTTATCTAAGGTCGGTATTAGCTTTGAAAGACATCAATATGACTTTCGTAGACTGGCTAGTATCGATTATTGGCATTGCATAACGATAGATTTGATAATATATTGTTATCGATAATTGCATTTGCTATAACTTATAGGTCTGATTTTAGCACAATGTGGTGATTTTTAAATCCAGAAAAAGTGACCGTCTTGTATACTGACTTGTTTACAGATTGTTGTAGACATTATCGGTTTTTGGACTTGTTTAAGATGGCAGTGTATAGTTAGGCCAGCTTTAGACTCATTTACTAAATATCAATAATTATGAGGTTATTGAGTCTATATAATAGGCACATTACATTTATTACTATTATTCTAACCGTTCGTTATAGGGATTATATTATGTCAGACCGTTATGGTGATTTTGTTCAGTCTTCTATTGGCAAAAAAGTGGCCAAAAATTTGGGTTTACCGTTACCTGTTACCCTTGATCGCTTCGAAAGCGGTGAGCCTTTAGTACGTGGTAGCGTATTGGTTGGTCGTGCTAATGGCGATGATAAAAGCGTCAGTGAGTCTGTGGCGCGAATTTTGTCAGACGTACATGCTGATGTTTATGTAAACAGCAGTGATGATATCAAAGATGCCCTTGCTGATGCAGGCGTTGAAGCAAAAGCCAATACGGGCGGCGATGATAAATTTAAAGTTTTATTGTTTGATGCCAGTAATATTAGCAATGCCGATCAATTAAAAGAAGTGTATGAGTTCTTCCATACTGTGGCTCGTCGTGTAGAAAAGTCTGGTCGCGTCATTATTATTGGTCGCCCACCAGAAAATATCTCTGACATTGATACAGCTTTGGCTCAGCGCGCGCTTGAAGGCTTTGTGAAGTCTGTCGGTAAAGAGTTCAAACGCGGTATTACGGCACAGCTTATTTATGTGGAAGATGGCGCAGAGCAAAACCTAGATTCGACTTTACGCTTTTTCACCTCCGCTCGTTCAGCTTATGTCTCAGGACAAGTCGTACGCGTTAGTAAGGGTAGCAATGTTGATGTCGATTGGACGCAGCCTCTTGGCGGTAAAACCATGCTGGTAACTGGCGCAAGCCGCGGTATTGGTGAAGCAATTGCTCGCGTTTTGGCTCGCGAAGGCGCTCACGTTATCTGCCTTGATGTACCGCAGCAGCAAGCAGACCTACAAAAAGTCGCTAGCGAAATTAGTGGCTCAGTATTGACCGTCGACATCACCAGTGATGACGCTGGCAAACAAATCGCCGAAGCTGCACAAAAGCGTGGCGGATTAGATTCAATCATCCATAATGCTGGCGTCACTCGTGATAAGACATTGGCAAACATGGACGAGAAAAAGTGGGACATGGTTATCGATATTAACCTAGGTAGTATTGCTAGGCTGAACCGCTATTTACTAGACAACGACGTATTAAAAGACAATGCACGTATCGTTTGTGTGTCATCAATTTCAGGTATCGCTGGCAACTTGGGTCAAACCAACTATGCCACCTCTAAAGCAGGGGTGATTGGTTTGGTTAATGCCACTGCCAAGCAGTTAGAAGGTAACGCCAAAGGCATGACGATCAACGCTGTTGCTCCAGGGTTTATTGAAACGCAAATGACCGAAGCTATTCCATTTGCTATTCGTGAAGCGGGGCGCCGTATGAACTCTATGAGCCAAGGCGGCTTGCCAGTAGACGTGGCTGAGACCATCGCATGGTTTGCATCACCTGCTTCTGGTGGCTTAAATGGCAACATTGTTCGCGTTTGTGGTCAAAGCTTATTGGGTGCTTAATATCACTTTATAAGTAAGTGTCAATTATAAGTAAGTATAAATGATGATTTAGATAATGGTAAATAGCTGATATTAATCAGTATTTTTAATTTTCCTCACATATGCTTACGAAAAAATTGCTCATAAATCGTAATAAAGCTGCCCAAGGGTGGCTTTTTTATGATAAAAACACAGAGAACCAGTAGCCAAATTGTTTTTTGCTGTGAGAGTTGCTTACATTGTCTAAAACCACGCCTATGAATTGTGCCTAATTTAGGCATAATACTGGTGGCATTGCTCAATGATAGGCTGTAACCAATAATGTCATAGCATCTTTAGATACACCAAGAAAATTTGCTCAAGCCCCACTTAGGATTTATTATGTCAGACAAACATTATGATGCGTTGCCGAAAGCGCATACGACCTATGCCAATATCGTTAAAAGTTTATTGCCTATTGGTAATAACGGCAAAATCAGTAAAGACCAATTGCCGCAAGCGACTTACTATGTGGACGATTTGCACATTGACCAAAGTAACTTAAACGATTATCGTAAAATTTGTGGTTTTGCAGATAATGGCAAAGTACCTATTACTTACTTTTCAGTGCTGTCTCAGACGCTGCAAATGAATATGATGGTCAAAGAGCCATTTCCATTTGCTATGTTGGGTCTAGTGCACGTCGATAATAGTGTGACTCAGTATCGTCCTATCGGTGAGCGTGAAACGGTTGCTATGTCAGTTACCTTTGATAATTTGCGTGACCATGCTCAGGGTCAGCAGTTTGATTTTGTGACGACGGTCAAGTCAGAAGATAAGGTGATTTGGGAAGGTACTTCGACGTATCTGTCACGCAGCAAAAAACCCATCAGCAGCAAAGACAAAAAAAGCACTCCACGTCCAATAACGGTCAAGCCATTAGTCAACCCAGAAGGCGTGCATAGTATCTTTGAAGTGCCAGAAGATATCGGTCGTCGTTATGCTTTTGTTTCAGGTGACTTTAACCTCATTCATCTCCATCCATTATCTGCGCGTGCGTTTGGCTTTCCTAAAGCGATTGCTCACGGCATGTGGTCAAAGGCCAAATGCCTTGCTATGATGGACGAGTTGCCGGATGCTTGTACGGTTGAGGTGTCATTTAAACTGCCTATCTTTTTGCCAGCCGAAGTAGAGCTTATCGCTGATCCGGTGGCTGCACTTAAAGACACAGACGATACCTGTGAGTTTGGCTTATTTAGTTCTAAAAATGACAAGCCACATTTGGCAGGTACGGTTAAATTACAGAGTGGCAATGAATAAAAGCCAGTAGAACAAATGTCATTTAACTAAAAAATATCTCAATATGGTCGATTCTTGATAGAAAAGTGATAGCGTTAACCTCGCTTGAAGTATTGCTTATACATCGACACGCGGTTGCTTTGTACTTATTTTAACTGGAATTGACCATAGTAAATATAACGAACAAATTTATAATTATGACTTCACATACCGCCGTACCAAACCCAGATCAACTGAATCATTCAGTAGCTATTGACACAGTATCGAATGCTGGCAATAACGTTTTAGACAATGGCGTTGATCTTAGTATTATTCTTGAGCCTTATTTTCGTCCTGATGACACTACCATTGTATGCGGTGCACTCAATGACGAAAAAGTGGTTGCCTTAGCGAACGCTGGGGTTGAGTTAGTGATTAACTTACAGCCAGATGATGAATTGAGCTTTGATGAAGCTGCAGCGGTCGAGCGAGCTGGCATGGACTATGAGCATCTGCCTATTAATGGTGCTGCAGACTTAAAGCAGCTTAATATATTGGCATTTGATAATATATTGCGCCAACATCATGGCAAAAAAACGGCAGTGCATTGTGGCTCAGGCAATAGAGTGGGTGCCGCAATGGCGCTACGCGCAGGATGGCTACGGGGACGTAAAATGGACACCGCTATGGAACGTGGGCGCAGTCATGGTTTAACGAAGCTTGAGCAAGAAGTTCATAATCGTCTGTTGGTACCGCGTTAAGACCATAAGGATGACAACGTATTATTGGGCAGCATTGAATGACTGAGAGGCGACCACTAGGTTGCCTTTTTTATTAAGGTGCGTTGTTATTTTTAAAAATGAGGACACGCCCTAAGCAAACGAAAAGATAAATTGCTAATATTGAGATATTGAACAGTTACGCCTTAGCAAATAATGTATTTTTTATCATATGAATACTTAATATTGGGGGCTAAATAGTTTTTTACCGTTTAGCTGTTTTATAGAAATGGAGCAGGGTAGCCATGATCGACAATAATAATAAAACCACGCAGATTTTTGATCAACAGATAAATATAACGTTGCAACAACGTTTGCAGCAAATACTCACCGACTTACAGCTTGATGATGCACCAGCAGGGGGTGCCGTGGTTGTCTATCAGGCAGGAGAATGTATTGCACAGGCGAGTGTGGGGATGGCACGTCCAGAGATGCCATGGCAGCCTGATACTTTGGCGATTAACTTTTCGACGGGTAAAGGTGTATTGGCGACGCTTGTGCATATATTGGTTTCGCAGCAGATGCTTGATTATGACCAACCTATTGCCCATTATTGGCCCGCATTTTCTGCACAGAATAAAGGGGATATTACGCTACGTAGCGTGATGTCACATCAAGCCAACTTATTCTCAATTCAGAGTATTGATGTGGATAGCGAAACTTTGCTTGATTGGGATCAAATGCTCAATAAAGTTGCTGCCATGCCAATCACAGCACCAGACCATGGCGAGCTATATGACAGCGCTTATAGTGCTCTGGTATATGGTTGGGTGTTGGGCGGGGTCATAGAAGCCGTTACTGAAATGTCTTTAGCTGAGGCATTGCGCCATTATCTCACTGAGCCTTTAGATATTGCTGATAGTTGCTATTTTGGTGTACCAAAGAATAAAGTCAACCAAGTAGCAAGACTCGCCAAAGACTTCGAAGTATCAAATGAGGCTGGCTCACAACTGCGTAATAAACGTCATAAACCAACGCTAAAAGCCGACTCACAAAGTACTTTACGTACTTATGCTAGTCTGCCTAGTTATGCTTGCTGGCAGCAGCAAGCTTTAATGGATGGCAAAGCGGCAGACCTAAGTTCAGATGATGAGCAAAATACTTTACCGATATTAGACACGGCTCATATTAATCGTTTGTACTTCAATACCAGTCAGCTTAATCTAAAAAATTATAAGGCGGCACTCATACCTGCTGGCAAACAAGCGATCGATTATCACAGTCGTGAGACACTACAGGCGATTATTCCAGCAGCAAATGGTGTCGCTTCAGCTCAGGCATTGGCCACCATCTATGCGATGTTAGCCAACGGCGGAACATGGCAAGGACACACATTTATTAATAGCGGCACTTTTGAGCAACTATCCAAACCGCAAGTCACAGGGATAGATGCCGTCATGCCAGCAAACATGGATTGGCGCTTGGGTTATCATCGGTTATTTAGTCTTTGTCAGCATACAGACAGTGAAAAAGTTGATGCAAACAAGCAAGGGTTTGGGCATATGGGCTATAACGGTTCAGTGGCTTGGTGTGACCCAGAGCGTCAATTGTCATTTGCCTTTATCCATAATTTTGACACCACGATGCTGAATGATGTCCGTCAGTTTGCACTAACGGAAGCGGTACTTAACTTAATCGATTCGGAGCTTTAAAAGCGCTAAATAGCTCTATCGATAAGGTTAATGTGATTTATTCGGCGTCATTTTAAGCAACCTTGTGGCGCTAAGACCATGAATAAAGATTGACGCCAAAATGACAATCGAACAGACGACCCATAGCTTAAGCGCATCTTCATCACCGAAAAAACCTTGGTTGAGTGCATAAGATAAATAGTATAGCGTACCAATGCCACGGATGCCCAAAGCAGAGATGGCATATTTTTCAGTGTGTGCCATGTTTAGTCCTGATAAAGCAATAAACCCGCCAATGGGACGTATCAACAAGAGGAAAGTGAAGCTGACGATGTAAACACGCCATGTCAGCTCAACACCCGACTGCAATCCTTGACCAAGAAACATGCCGAAAGTGACCAGCACTAGAGACATGAGTAAGCCTTCTGATTGTTCTGCAAAATCATGGAGCTTGTGGTGATAGCTGTGCTCATGTTCTGAGCGGCGAAAGGCAAATGCCGCGATAAATACGGCGATAAAGCCATAACTATGTACAAATTCGGCAAGTCCATAAGCCACTAACGTTAGCGCAATGACCACATATCCTTGAGAAATAGTGGTGTTTTGGCTATATTTTGAAAATACCAGCTTGGCCATAATTTTACCAACGACAATCCCAACCACCAGCCCAGCACCAATTTTCCATAAGACATCATGAGTGAACCATGACCAGAGCATCTCAAGGGTAAAGCGATTGCCTTGGCTAAAGGCTTCCGCTATTTTTATGGCCAAATAAACAAATGGGAAAGCCAGTCCGTCATTCAATCCTGCTTCTGAGGTCAAAGTAAAGCGCGGTGTGTCTTCGCGACCTGTGTTGGGTGGCCCTACTTGAATACTAGAAGCCAATACGGGATCGGTTGGAGCCAGTACTGCGCCCAGCAATATAGCAGCTCCCAGACTGAGACCAAATGCATAGTAGCCCAGTACCGCCATCGCAAAGATGCCAATCGGCATGGTAATAAGCAACAGACGCACGGTTGGCCGCCACAATTGCCAAGACAGCTTCGTATCAATTTTAATACCAGCACCAACCAAGGATACGAGCACTACAATTTCGGTTAATTTTTCGATAATTAAGCCGTTATTCATAGGGTCTAAAAATGATAAGGTCGTCCACCAGTACCCCATGAGTAGTCCAAAGCTGACCTGCAACATAGGCAAAGAGATAGGCGTGCGCTTAAATATAATGGGGAACAACGCCCCCAGTAAAAAAGCGATGCCGCAGACCAATAAAAATAAATTGTAGTTTTCAATCATAAGGTAGGTGCACGCTGTTATGTTTATCTTAAAAAGTTAGAGTGAGGCCATATTTACTAGTCCATTATAATGACGCTAAAAAATAATGATTACCGCAAAAAATCGTTATCAAAACGACATATGCGTTGTTTTTTGGTGAAAAAAAAGCCTGCATAGCGCAGGCTTAATAGATTTTTACCAATATACTTTAACGATTAATAATTGAAGGCTCAGCGCTCAACTTGACTCACGTCACGTACCGCACCGGTATCGGCACTGGTAGTCATGGCAGCATAGGCACGTAGCGCAGGGGTCACATGACGATCACGGCTTACAGGCTTCCATGCATCGCGGCCACGAGCTTCCATCGCCTCGCGGCGAGTGGCCAAATCGGCATCACTGACTTGCATGTTAATCGTACGATTAGGAATGTCGATATGGATGGTATCGCCTTCTTCAACCAGACCAATTGCGCCGCCTTCCGCTGCTTCTGGGCTGGCATGACCAATGGATAAACCTGACGTACCACCAGAGAAACGACCATCAGTGAGTAGGGCGCATTCTTTACCCAAGCCTTTAGATTTTAGGTAAGTCGTTGGGTACAGCATTTCTTGCATACCAGGGCCACCTTTAGGGCCTTCGTAGCGAATGATAACCACATCGCCTGCAACGATATCGTCAGCCAATACCGCAGCGACAGCATCATCTTGTGACTCAAATAGACGAGCACGACCAGTAAATACTAGGATGCTGTCATCCACACCTGCGGTTTTGACTACGCAGCCACGCTCAGCGATATTGCCATACAATACTGCTAAACCACCATCTGTAGAATAGGCATGTTGGGCACTACGGATGCAACCTGACTCACGGTTGACGTCGAGGTTTGACCATTCTTTTGATTGCGAAAATGCCTCAGTGGTACGTATGCCACCCGGTGCTGCAAGGAAGCGTGCGCGAGCCTCTTGATTATCAGGATTCATGATGTCCCACTTATCAATTGCAGCTTTCATCGTTGGACTATGGATGGTCGGTACGTCAGTCTTCAGTAATCCAGCACGATCAAGCTCGGCCAATAACGCAAAGACACCGCCAGCACGATGCACATCTTCCATATGGTATTTCTGCGAGGCAGGGGCGACTTTTGCAAGGCAAGGTACACCGCGACTTAGACGATCGATATCTGACATTTTGAAATCGACTTCTGCTTCGTTAGCAGCCGCTAACAGATGCAAAATAGTATTGGTTGAGCCGCCCATTGCGATATCTAAGGTCATCGCGTTTTCAAAAGCTGCTTTGCTAGCGATGGAGCGTGGCAATACTGAATCATCATCTTGCTCATAGCGACGTTTGGCAAGTGAGACAATGGTGCGTCCTGCTTCTAAAAACAACTCGCGACGTAGCGAGTGGGTGGCGAGTAACGAGCCATTACCCGGTAATGCCAAGCCCAACGCTTCGGTTAAGCAGTTCATTGAGTTGGCCGTAAACATACCAGAGCACGAACCACAAGTTGGGCAGGCAGAGGCTTCAATAGCGGCTACATCTTCATCACTAATGCTGTCATCAGCGGCATCCATCATCGCATCAACGAGGTCAAGTTTGCGAATGGCACTACTGTCACTACCATCGGTATTATGGCTTTTACCAACGGTACTGGCTAAGATTTTGCCCGCTTCCATTGGGCCACCTGAAATAAACACTACTGGAATATTGAGGCGCATGGCTGCCATCAACATACCCGGCGTTATTTTATCGCAGTTGGAGATACAAACTAAGGCATCTGCGCAATGGGCATTGACCATGTATTCTACAGAGTCGGCAATCAAATCGCGACTTGGCAGTGAGTACAACATACCGCTATGACCCATGGCAATACCATCATCGACCGCAATGGTATTGAACTCTTTAGCCACGCCGCCTGCTTGTTCAATCTCACGTGCGACCAGTTGCCCCAAGTCTTTTAAATGCACATGGCCGGGTACGAACTGGGTAAACGAGTTGGCAATGGCAATGATTGGTTTACCAAAGTCGCCATCAGTCATGCCAGTCGCACGCCATAATGCGCGCGCGCCTGCCATATTACGGCCGCCAGTAGAGGTTTTTGAGCGATAATCCATGTGATATTCCTTACAAATAGGCGAGGTTTGTGAAAATGTGCACCCTCAATTTTAATATTGATAGTGTGCTTTTTATAAAATGCGAGGACTAGTGAATAATACTAGGTCGTTACCATACCATTAGATATGAATCACTGAAAACTATTCATTGATAATGCCAAGTCAATAGTAGTCATAACATCGTAAATAATTGGAAGACAAGATGTTATTCGACGCGCTCTACTATCGCCGTCTCAAACCAAGGTAGCTCTGTTTTGTCCGCTTCCAATTTAGCGATAACCACTAACGCATGAGTCGCTGGCAAGCATTGATAATCAGCGTTTGCTTCAATACGAAGTAGTTGCTCATTGCCTTCAGCTTGTTCATCTATACTGATTAAGGTTTGCTTATTATTTTTGTAGAGTACATCGATGCGACCAAAAAACTGCCAATCTTTAAAAGCGGCTGTAATAGCGTCTGCTTCATTCTGGGTATAAAGTTGTTGGGTGTCTTTGCCTGTATTGGTCCAATGCAAGCGTACGGCTAACTGCAACGCTTCGCTAAAAACCACCAATGACCCGATGATTTTGACATGCCAAGGGCTGGTGATTAGTGCTTCGCTAATACCAATCAGCTTGGCTGCTTCACGAGCGCTCATGGGCGTATTGAACTGTGACAGTAGGGCAGGTGTGAGCGGATTTGCTTGCTTAATCGCATCATTTAAACTGTCGTAATGATATAAGAACGGTAGTGGTAAATCCTGTGTCACTGTCTTTTTAGTGATTTTGCAATTGTGTATTTTCCAACCAATCGTCTTGTCGCTCAGTGCTTCGGCCAGAATGAGCGCGCTAGGCTCAATGCTTTGAATGGGGGCTTGAGTCTCATTTTCAGTCTCAGCGCTGCTTGGTTCTTTTTCATTATTGAATACAGAGTCAGCTGTGATAGACGTTTGCGCTGCTTGAGCAGGTTCTGTATAAATGTTACTCATATTTGATTGAGTCGGCAAAGTAGACGAATCCATAAACGTAGCGTTGTTAAAGTAGAGGGTTAATATAACATTTAAAGCGCCTGACTCGCCAACCAAATTAGTGAGCTACCGCGATTAGCTTATGTATTGCTAATTTTTAATAACGAGTGCTATAGCAACTTGTGCTTAAACGACATTTCGTCCACTATATTACAGGCTATTCCATCCCTTCTAAAAGCTGTCGAGCAACCAATAATCAAACAAGTAAAGGAAAAAATAATGACCCAAGCCAATGAGCAAGCCGCGTATGACGATAACAATATCTTTGCCAAAATGCTAAACGGTGACATCCCCTATCACAAAGTCTATGAAGATGATAAAACTCTTGCCTTTATGGATATCATGCCACAAGCAGAGGGGCATGTGCTGGTGATTCCTAAGCAAAAAGCCGTTGATTTGGCAGACCTTGAACCAGAGTATGCCGCCGCGGTGTTAATGACCGCTAAAAAGGTCATGCAAGCACAGCGTCAAGTATTTGCGCGTGAAGGCATTATTCAGATGCAATTAAATGGTAGCGAAGCGGGTCAAACCGTTTTTCATTACCATGTACATCTCATTCCATCGAGTATTCATGAGCTCGGTCGCCATGCAGTGACCCAAGCTGATCACACAGAACTGGCTGAAATGGCAAAGCAACTTGCTGCTGCCATTACTGTTTAATAATAAAAAAACGAGATGTCTGTCGAATTAACAAGCAAAACGTAAATTGTTCCAGAACAAAATAAAAAGGTCGCTAACAAGCGGCCTTTTTTATTACTTGGTAATAGTCATGTAACAATCGTTAAAGTCATGTTACAAGTTGGGCGCTTGTCTGGGGTTTTTGAACATAGTGTGATAAAAATTGTATTTATTTAATAACAACTGATGCATTTTCGCCTTTGTGAGTCACTTTTTATAAAAAAGGCACTGCTCCTTCTGATTATTAATCTTTATATCGAAGATTATTTTTCATTGCTACTTTTTGGGGATATCACTTTCTATGAGTAAATTACCTCGCTCCACTATTTTGTTGCCTGTATTCGTACCAGCAGCAGCGATTATGCTGTTATTGGTGATCGGTACAGCAATCAACCCTGACGCTGCTGGCGAGTTGTTCAGCAAAGTGCTGGCATTTACCACCGACACTTTCGGCTGGTTTTATATGTTGGCAGTCGCCATATTTTTGATGTTTATTATCGCCTTGGCATTTTCGCCTTATGGCAGTATTAAATTGGGCCCTGACCATGCGGAGGCTGAGTATAAGTTTCTGGAATGGTTTGCCATGCTTTTTTCCGCAGGCTACGGCATAGCCTTGCTGTTTTATGGCGTAGCAGAGCCCGTATTGCATTTTGCCAGTCCGCCACTTTCCACGCCGCAGACGATTGAAGCTGCTAAAGAAGCCATGCAAATTGCCTATTTCCATTGGGGTTTTCATATTTGGGCGATTTATGGCGTAGTAGGTTTGTCGCTGGCGTATTTCTCTTTTCGTCATGGCTTGCCATTGTCGGTACGCTCAACGCTATATCCATTAAACGCTATATCCATTAATCGGTGACAAAATCTATGGTCCTATCGGACATACGGTTGATGTGTTTGCGATCGTGGGCACGATGTTCGGTATCGCCACCAGCTTGGGTCTGTCGGTGGCGCAAATTAACGCAGGTCTAAATTATTTGCTACCAGAGATGGTGCCAGTTAATACGACCGTGCAGGTTATTATCATTGCCTTAGTAACAGCAGCTGCCTTGGTATCCGTGCTGGCAGGTATGGATAAAGGCGTCAAGCGCTTGTCTATTCTAAACATGGTATTGGCAACGGCACTCATGTTATTTGTCTTTATCGTTGGTCCGTCGATCTTTATTCTCAATGCTTTTATGGAAAACACGGGCAGCTATCTGGGCAATATCGTTGAGCGTACTTTTAGCTTGCAAGCGTATCAATCGAGTGATTGGATTGGTAGTTGGACACTATTTATTTTTGCATGGACGATTGCTTGGGCGCCTTTTGTGGGTCTGTTCATTGCCAAAATCAGTCGCGGTCGCACCATTCGTGAGTTTGTATTGGGCGTCATGTTAGTGCCAACGTTATTTACCTTCTTTTGGTTTTCGGTGTTTGGCGATACGGCACTGCATATGATTATGGTTGATGGCTACGACGCGCTGATTAGCGAAGTGCAAAACAACCAAGCAATTGCGTTATTTAAATTGCTAGAGAATTTACCATTTACACAGATTGTCTCATCATTGACAGTACTGTTAATTATTACCTTTTTTGTGACGTCATCGGATTCAGGGTCATTAGTGATTGATTCGCTCGCCGCAGGTGGACGTAGTGATACGCCTTGGTGGCAGCGCTCGTTTTGGGTGATAACTGAGGGTGCGGTCGCGGCAGTTCTACTTATCGCGGGTGGTCTGAGTGCACTACAAACAGCGGCTATCGTTAGTGCTTTACCGTTTGCGATCATTATATTGATTTCGACATTTGGTATGTGGCGCGCGCTACGTATTGAAGGACATCGCAATCAAAGCCTAGCCAATGACAACCATCTGCCGCCGCATCTACTTAAGCTTGACGCATGGCGTGATCGTATTGACTATATCACCAATCAACCAACGCGAGATAAAGTGCTGGGTTATATCAAAGGTACGGTTTTATCATCGATGCATGAGGTGGCAGAGAAGTTTGCCGAAACAGGCTGGTTGCCTGATGTAAATTATGATGAGGTCAATAACCGTGCTGTATTGGAATTAAGACGCGGTGACAATGTAGAGTTCTGGTATGAAGTTCGTTTGTCAGAGCATGAAATTCCTGATTATTATACGGAAGATATGGCCAATGAATTACCACAAGAGCACCATCATCGTGCTGAGGTGTATTT
Source organism: Psychrobacter sp. PG1 (assembly GCF_014897815.1). Lineage (GTDB taxonomy): Bacteria > Pseudomonadota > Gammaproteobacteria > Pseudomonadales > Moraxellaceae > Psychrobacter. The sequence continues at coordinate 25,370 of NZ_JABUZG010000084.1, read as the reverse complement.
GCGCCGTGGTGGTCAAACCTATGATTTATATGGCTATCAATCAGAGTCGGTGATTAACGATATTATTGATCAGTTCGAAAAATACCTACACTTCTTAAATGTGTCGCCAGATAGTTTGCCGTGGCGTATGCAGGAGCATGATGAGGACATCACACTAGAGCAGGGCAGTGTGTTTGATAAGTAAGGGTGTACTGTTGAAAAAGTAGTGTTTCTTAATGCAAGTTATTCACGTTAATAGCTTGCAATATGCGTACGATTCCTTAGAATAACGGCTTGTTTTTATTATCTTATTTTAATTAATGGCAAGCCGCTTTTTATGTCTACTGATTCTCCTGATTTACCGTCGTCTTTACCAGTATCTGATCATCCTTTATTGCAGCCATTGAATATCGGCGGCCTGACGATTGAAAACCGCCTCATGGTTGCTCCTATGGCGGGCGTGACGGACAATCCTTTTCGGCGTTTATGTAAATCCTTTGGCGCTGGTCATGCGGTGAGTGAAATGATTATCGCTGATACGGCGCTTTACGCACGCAAAAAGTCCTTGTATCGTGCCAATTTTGACAATGAAATTGCGCCTATTTCAGCGCAAATTGCAGGGGCTGAGCCTGATAAATTGGCAGAAGCGGCACGTTATCAGATTGATAATGGCGCGCAAATTATTGATATCAATATGGGCTGCCCTGCCAAAAAAGTTTGCCGTAGGCTGGCAGGTTCTGCACTGTTGCAAGACGAAGATTTGGTTGCCCGTTTACTAGATGCGGCGGTAAATGCCGTAAATGCCCCCGTGACCTTAAAAACGCGATTGGGTTATGAAAACGGTCGTGAGAATATCTTGCGTGTGGCGAAGCGCGCTGAGCAAGCAGGTATTGCAGCGATTGCCATTCATGGGCGCACGCGCGAGGATATGTACACTGGCGAGGCGCGTTATGAGCTGATACGCGAAGTTAAAGAAAGCATCAACATTCCCGTCATTGCCAATGGCGATATCGACAGTGCGCAAAAAGCCCAGCGTGTCTATGAGTTGACAGGCTGTGACGCGGTGATGATTGGGCGTGCTGCCCAAGGACAACCATGGATATTCCGCGATATCGAGCATTTCTTACGCACTGGTGAGAGTCTTGATGCACCCAGTGTCAATGAGATAAAAGAGATCGTATTGGCGCATTTGCAAGAGCTATATGACTTTTATGGTGAGTACTCCGGCTGCCGTATCGCTCGCAAGCACATTGCTTGGTATACCACAGGCATTCCTAATTCTAATGCTTTTCGCCAAGCAATGTATGGCGAAGAAAGTACCGCTGGACAGTTTCGCGTGGTCGAAGATTTTTTGCAGGCGCACGGATAGTAAGTGAGCAGAGGGTTCACGCTAAGCGTTTGTTACATGACAAAAAAAGCTTTAAAGCTCGTCCACTTTAGCGGTATGTGGTTCTTTTTTGAGCACTGTATCTTCTTTTTGCCAAGGAAATTTGCCTTCTAACTCTACTTGTAGTGACAAGCTCAAAAAAGTCCGAATGAGTACGATAAAACCTAGTACTAAAACGCTGCGTAACGTCGGTTCTGTGACGACAGTCGCCATAATATCAGCGGCGATGAGGACTTCTAATCCTAACAAAATAGATTTACCCACAGTTTGTCTGATTTCGATATAGGTCTCGTGATTAAAACCACTGGTTAGGCGAATCCCTCGATAAAAAGCAAAAAATAGTCCAAAAAACATAATAAGTACACCTATGATTTCGACTATCTTAGCAATTAAATCAATGTAATGAGCTAGAGTTGCAATCAAAACAGATACTCCTTATCGATGTTCGGTGAAAAGCGTAAGTCTAAGCAGTACTGCGATTATACGTTTATCAATCCTTATAATCGTCAAATTATCTGGCTGAGACGGCGGTTTTGTTCACTTTAAGCCATAATTTTTTGCTATGCTGTAATCGAACATTCATAGGCATAGAAACAACAAAAAGGATTTTTTATGGCCAATCCCTCAAAAAAAGCAATCAACAAAGCGGTCAAAGATAAGCATGTCATTATCACAGGGGCATCAAGCGGTATTGGTGAGCGTACAGCGTATTTACTCAGTGAATGCGGTGCGCATGTTATCTTATTAGCACGTACCGAAGACAAACTAAAAGCCGTTAAAGAAAGTATCGAGGAGCTTGGTGGCAATGCCAGTTATTACCCTTGTGATTTGACCAATATGGATGATATCGAAAAAGTTAGCACGCAAATTTTGGCAGATTTCGGACATGTTGATGTCTTGGTCAATAACGCTGGTCGTTCAATTCGGCGTTCGGTTCACGAGTCTATTGATCGTTTCCATGATTTTGAGCGTACTATGGATATCAATTACTTTGGCGCGGTTAAAATAGTTCTTGGGGTTTTGCCGACGATGATTGAACGTCAGACTGGTCAAATTGTGAATATCTCCTCTATTGGCGTATTGGCAAACAGTCCGCGTTTTGCCGCTTATGTTGCCTCAAAATCGGCATTGGATGCTTTTAGCCGCTGCTTAGCTGCTGAAGTGAAAGGCGATAATGTGACGATCACCAATATTTTTATGCCATTGGTGCGTACGCCTATGATTGAGCCTACTAAGTTGTACCGCTACATGCCTGCGTTAATGCCTGATGAAGCCGCGATGATGGTTGCCAAAGCGATTGTCCATAAACCAAACAGTATTGCCAGCAACATGGGTAAATTTGCGTCAGCTACTTATTCACTGGCACCAGCAATCAATGTTGGTATTCAGTCGATGGGTTATCGTATTTTCCCAAGCACCCGCGCTGGACTGACTACCGATAAGAAGCCAAACCTTGCTCAGCGTGCCTTTGCCAGAATACTTCCTGGTGAGCATCATTAGAATAGGCTGTATATGAGCCTTGATTTAGAATAAAAAAGGACGCTGCTGTGTCCTTTTTTAATGCCTTAAAAATTATTAATGTTGATACAAAAGAGGAGAGAGGGCAGTAGCAGCCTTTTGTTCTTAACGCTTTATTATGATCAAAACCTATTTATAACTGTCTATCATCATCACTTTTATGGGAACTAAAGTGTGTTCAACTCAAATTTAGATTTAGATATGGTACGGACATTAGATCATAAGTCGTTTCGGGTCATAAATGAGTCAATCATGGCAGCTCAAATCGTGATTGCCATGATGTTAGATCCTGTATGAGTCAGAATAATTTTTAAGGCATATGTCAGTCGGCTTATAATGAAAGCTCCGCCCCTAATGCTTATGTCCTGTAAAGTACTTTGACCACATGCCAGCCAAATTTGGTTTTTACTAAATGTGGGGTGAAAAGTTTGCCGCTGAAGCAGATTTTATCAAATGGCGGTACCATGTCGCCTTGTTGAAACTCACCTAAGCTGCCGCCTTTTTTACCTGATGGGCAGGTTGAATGTCGTTTCGCCAGCACATCGAACTTAGCGCCTTTTTGAAGCTTGGCAATAATGTCTTCAGCCTGTTCTTTGTGTTTTACTAAAATGTGTAATGCGCTAGCTGTACGAGCCATAATGTAAACCTTTTATAAAGTATCGATTATCGGGTCATTATATCACGGCTTATCTTGGTTGCTAACTTCACTTGTATGCGCTATTTTCTCAAAAGTCATTATCTACACAGGGGCTACAATTTGGATGAGAATTGGTGTCTTTTGAATGTCGCTGTCATTACATCGGTGCAATGCATTTGGCAGATGTGCATGAGCAGATCAATCGCACCTTGATCTGAGCTAAGAATCAAGGGTAGCTTACGAGCCCAATCAAGCCTAATGGTTAGGCATTAATCGTTATTTCCAACAGGATATAGTGACTTGGCATACGATAGTGATCTGCGATTAGCTCAACAGTACGCGATTGGGCGCGGCGCGAATAGCCCTGAACAACTATCATGATCTCATCGACACCTGTCTGCTCCTGAAGATTCTCTAAACCTTTTGCGACCTCGGCAGCAGTGCCATGCAGAGTTTGATCGGTATACTGTTCAATAATCTGGCGCTCTTGCATATTGCCTTGAAAAGCCGCCACTTCATCAGGAGGCAGTAAAGCAAAAGGCTTGCGCTGAAACATTCTCAACATTGCCATGGCAGTCGATGTTGATTGGCGACGTGCCTCTACAGGATCTTCGTCCGCAATCGCGCCAATGCTGACTAAGCAGTATGGCTTGGCTAGAATTTTTGAAGGACGGAAATTCTCTCGGTAAATGCGCATCGCATTTAAAACATCAGAACTACCAAACTGTAGAGCGAACGCATATGGTCTGCCAAGCTGTGCTGCCATGTGGGCTGAATAAGTCGATGACCCCAGGATCCAAACATCAGTGGCTGTCTTTGATGGTGGTACTCGGTTTTGCTCAGCTTGCCACGGACCTGGCACCGCATGAACCTCACTATAAGGATGGTCTTTTGGAAAGCTGTTTTCTAAAAAGCCCAACAACTCTGCGACTTGCTGAGGAAATTCATCGTTTGCTGCCTTATGCCGACGCAAAGCGGAAGCCGTTGCACCATCCGTACCCAGTGCCCGTCCCAAACCAAGATCAATTCGTCCTGGCGCCATCGCATCGAGCATACCAAATTGTTCAGCAATGACCAAAGGCACATGATTCGGTAGCATGATGCCGCCTGCACCAAGTCTAATTCGCTCAGTTTCCCCAGTCAGCCGAGCCACCATCATCTGCGGCGAAGGCACCGAAGCACCAGGCATGGCGTGATGTTCAGACATCCAAAACCGCTGAAAGCCTCTACTATCTGCCAGTTTTGCAAGAGCAATCATCTCTTGAAAGGTGTCCTCTGCCGTGTGACCAACGCCGGTGAAGGCATTGTCGAGCACCGAAAGAACGAAAGGGGCGCTACCTGAATGATTTGGCATATTCATAAACGATCTCATTTTTACCGTATTAACGATGCATAGCAACACACTTTGGGTATTGCCACACAGGGAAGATTTAAAGACCCAACCATCAGGCACTAGAATTTATAGGTTTGACCATCATTAGGGACAAGCGCACGCTGCTTGTCTAAGTGCTTTTCTTCGATAAAGCGGCGCAGCTCTGCCTTGGTGAGGGTGGCATGATTGACCGTATCCATGTGCACGCTCACGATCTGAGCATTAGGAGAGAGTTTATACGCACGGTATACATCCTCTTTACCCATAATGATAGAGTCATCAACAAAGGTAGTTAACTTCGCATAGCCTGTATTAAGGATGACCGCATCAGGCTTATAGCGAGTGAATGCATCTTCCACTTCCTTATTCCAAACGGTATCCCCTGCGACATAAACGGTCTTGTAGTTTGGTTTCTGGAATACAATCCCCATCGTTTTGCCCAGTAGTTCAGCTAATGGTGCCACTTTGTACATCTCATCAGTACCATGCTGTCCGATGGTTTTATGAATTGTAACGCCTTTAAACACAACGCCTTGTTCGGTTAATACTCTGACATCGGTAAAACCATCTTTACGTACGATTGCCGCATCGGCTGCATCTTGGGTGAAAATTGGCATGTCACGAGGCACAAGGTTACGTGCAGCTTCATCCCAATGATCGTCATGTAAGTGGGTCAAAATAATGGCATCAGCCTTAAGCACTTCGTCAACAGACATCGGCAGATCTACCATTGGATAGCGTATTTGGTTATTTACTGTGCCATCAAACCCTGGATAAGCGTTTTTAACCGCTAGCATCGGATCCACTAAAAACGTGGTGCCGTCATAATCAAGCTTAATTGTGGCATTACGGATTTGCTGAAATTCAACGGTATTGGTCGCTGTCTGTTTTACCGCGTTAGAATTTGCTGCTGGACTGGCAAAGGTGGTACATGCCGTTAACAACATGACGCCACTTAACAGTGTGGTGCCAGTCAGTGATTTTACGATATTCATAATAGTTACCTTATTGAGGAAATCCTTCTTAATCGGAATAGGGTTTAAAAGTCTATTTCATGACTAAATCATGATTTGATTAACAACTCTGGATTAACGCGCAATCCACGTTTGAGTATCAATCATTTCGCCATATAGAAACTCAATCGCTGCCATGATAGTGGCATGAGCCTGAGCAGCAGGTACTTTTGTGCCATTAAACTCAAGATCAAGCGTGGCACAGGCATCATGAACCGTAGTGGTTGTATAACCAAAATCTACTGCCGCACGAACGGTGGCATCGACACACATGTGGCTCATGGCGCCAATCACAGTCACTTCTTTGATACCTTCTTTATCCAATAGCTCTTTCAGATTGGTTTCACGGAACGAATTGGGGTAATGCTTAGTGATGACGGCTTCATTCTCTATTGGTTTTACCTTTTCATTAATCTCTACACCATCGCTGCCCGGCGTAAAGAGTGGTGCGTCAGCAGGCATTTCATGACGGATATGAATGACGGTATGACCTTTTTCTCTGGCAGACGCAATCACCAAAGCGGCATTATCAGCGGCTTCGTTAATACCTACAAGTGATAAGTTACCTTGTGGAAAATACTCATTTTGAATGTCGACAACGATCAATGCTTGTGTGTTCATGATAATTCCTTTTTGTTTATGGAAGTGACTGTATAGGCGTATATTTTACAAGTACTATGCTACACTAACGAGTGGCTACATCGACACATAAGAGGTTAATAACGACATATGAGTCATAAACATGCTATTGAAATTGGGCTGGTCATCTATGAGAAAGCACAAATGGCGGCTGTCCTTGGACTGACTGATTTATTAGTGGTGGCCAGTAAACTCGCCGCCAAACGTCAAGATACAATTGATCTGCCTTTACAAGTCAGCCACTGGGAAATTAAGGGTGCTGAGCAGCAGCCTAAGCGCACTTTTTCGAGCAATCCTGATAGCATAGGAAAATTAATAGCCGTCATCATTCCACCCACGTTAGAAGCACCGATTGCAAAGCAAGCGGCAGAACCTTGGCTAGAATGGCTAAAAGAGCAGCATTCGACAGGGGTGATACTGTCGTCTGTCTGCGCCGGTGCTTTTTTATTGGGCGAAACAGGACTACTCTCCAAACGCAAGGCAACCACACATTGGGGCTATGTAGAGGATTTTAAGCAGCGTTTCCCTGATGTGGATCTTGATGTGGATCGTATTATCATTGAGGATGGTGATATTGTGACCGCTGGGGGCGCAATGGCTTGGACAGATTTGGGGCTTAGGATGGTAGATCGCTTTCTTGGTTCTCAGGTGATGAATGAGACCGCTCGTATGTTGTTAATCGACCCTTCAAGGCGTGAACAATGTTATTACAGTGCTTTCTCACCCAACCTCACCCATGGAGACACAGCCATATTAAAAGTGCAGCATTGGTTACAAAGAACCAATGCACAAGATATTGATTTATCTACCTTAGCCAATTGCGCGCAGTTAGAAGAGCGTACTTTTCTGCGGCGCTTTCATAAGGCAACGGGGATGACATCCACAGAATATTGTCAGCGATTACGCATCGGAGAAGCAAAAGACTTTCTACAGTTCTCGTCGTCTCCTGTTGAGCAAATAGCGTGGAAAGTTGGTTATAGTGATGCCAGTGCATTTCGTAAAATATTTAAGCGCCTTGTTGGTTTGACGCCAAGTGAGTATCGGCGCAGATTTAATACGAATAAGGCGTGATAGGTTTAGGTAATGATTTTTTTAAAGGTAGGCACATTGACTGCTTATAGATAAGAGTTAGATGTAATAAAACGGCCACTGATGTAGCCATAACCGTTTTATTTTTTAACTGTCATTAACGGGAAGACACTCCTTTAAAACGCAGTAAACGCAATGCATTCAGCGTGACCAGTACCGTAGCACCAGTATCTGCTAGCACAGCAATCCAAAGTCCTGTCACGCCGAGCACAGTGGTTATCAGAAATATGCCTTTTAACCCAAGTGCAAATATGACATTTTGATGGATATTTCTCATGGTGGCGCGGGATAAGGCAATAAGGTTAGCAACGTCCATCACGCGGCTTTTTAATAGGGCAATATCAGCCGTTTCGATAGCCACATCCGTGCCACTTCCCATCGCAATGCCAATATCTGCCGCTGCCAAAGCGGGTGCATCATTGATACCATCACCAATCATCGCTATTTTACTATTGCTTTGCATCTCTCTGAGTAGACGTAGCTTGTCTTCAGGTAACAGCTCAGCTTGCCACTCTATATCTAACTGACTGGCTAGCGCTTTTGCCGTACGGCTATTGTCACCTGTGAGCATGACAGAACGCACATTCATCTTATTAAGCTGGGCAATAGCTTGCTGTGCATCTTCTCGTAACTCATCACGTAAAGCGACCAATCCGAGCGCATCCCTCGTATGCTCATCAAACAAAATAGAAACCGTTTTACCATCATTTTGTAGCATCTCAATTTGAATCTGCTGCTCAGCTGGCAACATCACTTTCTCAGCGACGTAGACTGGTGAGCCGATGGCCAAAGAGCGTCCAGCAACCGTTGCATGAACGGCTTTACCGGCAGTGGCAAAAGTATTAGCGGCATCTGGTATCACTACCTTAGCGGCTTTGGCATGATCCACAATAGCGATAGCAAGCGGATGACTAGAGGTAGCATCAACACTTGCAAACAGTGACAGTAGTTTATCGTGACCCTCAGCATCGTCATGTACTGTTTTAAAATCAATGACATCCGTTACTCGAGGTTTGCCCTCGGTCAAAGTACCCGTTTTATCAAAAGCGACAGTACTGACCTGACCCACCAACTCCATGACATTACCGCCTTTGATAAGCAGTCCATGGCGCGTGCCGACAGCCAAACCTGAGGCAATAGCGGCAGGTGTTGACAGCACAAGAGCACAAGGACAAGCTATCAGTAATAGCGCCAAACCGCGATATAACCATATTCCCCATTCTGCTCCCATCAGTAGAGGTGGGATAATAATGACCAGCGCTGCAATCGCCATAACGATAGGCGTATAGTAGCGGCTAAAGGTTTCAATAAAGCGTGCGGTCGGTGCTTTGGAAGATTGCGCCTGCTCCACAAGTTCAATAATACGCGCAATCGTATTATCTGCCGCTGTTTTTTCCACGCGTATTTGTAGTACCCCATCAACGTTAATAGATCCAGCAAAGACCTCATCGCCTATGGTTTTGGCAACAGGAACAGATTCTCCAGTTACAGGTGACTCATCAAGGCTAGATATCCCTTGAACAATCACTCCATCAGCGGAAACTCTATCACCGGGACGCACAAGCACCTTATCGTTAATCTGTAATGCAGTCGCTGCCACCTGACGTTGTTGTCCTTGTGCGTCCAATAGAATAGCAGTCTTTGGCACTAGCGAGGATAACGCTCTGATGCCAGCGCGCGCACGATCAGCCGCGATGCTCTCTAAAAGCTCACCAACCGAAAATAGGAACACCACGGCAGCGGCTTCTTCCGCCTCTCCAATGATAAGAGCGCCGATAGCCGCAACAGACATGAGCATTTCAATTGAAAAAGGTGAGCCTACTAACGCCAGTGCAAAAGCTTTACGGGCAAACGGTAGGACACCGATAGCCACAGCGGCAATAAAAACCCATGCGCCATATTCAGGGAAAATTAAGGACAACATATATGCGGCACTCATCAAAATCCCAGTACCAATAACCTGCTTACCCTTTATGGTTTGCCACCAGCGCTGATCGTTTACCGCTGCTTGACCACCATCAATACCCATCTCATTTTGTTGACTCGTTAACGCTGATACACCAAACCCTAAGCGCTTAATAGTTTTTTCGATATCTTTAACGTCAGTACTCGTATCTTGTTCTAGGGTTAATTCTAGCTTCTGAGTCGAAAAGTTTAGCTGAACCTCAGAGACACCAGGCATACGTGCTAGTGCCCGCTCAATTTTGCCAACACAACTGGCACAGTCCATACCTTCAATATGATATTGCATAGTTATTTATCCTCTTATTAAAGACATTATGAACCCTATAGTAGCTTCAGGGTCAAGGCTTTTAACGACAAAGGGGTTTGATCTTTTATCAGCAAACCTTATAGTTACTTTATTGTTTTAGATAATAGAAAATACTATTTAAGGAGATACACATGCTAATCAAAATTGGTGAACTTGCTACGCGCACCAGTGCGACGGTCGAAACCATTCGCTATTATGAGAAAGAGAGGTTATTACCAGAGCCTGCGCGTAGCCAAGGCAATTATCGTTTGTACAATGAAGCGCATTTTGAGCGTCTACAATTTATCCTGCACTGCCGTACGCTCGATATGACTTTGGATGAAGTACGAACCCTGCTTCAGTATAGAGATAAACCTGAGGAAAACTGCGGTGAGGTCAATGTGCTATTGGATGAGCATATCGATGCGGTAGAAACACGTATGGAAGAATTGGTTCAGTTAAAGCAACATCTACTAGCGTTGCGGCAAAAATGCGCAAGTGAAGCGCTGGCTGAATCCTGCGGAATACTGCATGCGCTTGCCGATAACTCCTGTCATAAATAAAGTATTCATTTTGGTAACATTATCCACTTTTCATACGTAAAAGTAGACATATCACCAAACGCGCGTGGTCAATAAATTCAAAATGATTCAGCCCATAATCCTTTCTGTTAATCGTATAGACTGCGCGTCTATCAGACTGATTCATTGCACTTGTGCAGGGAAATCATCTCTTGCTAAAGCAGCCATCATCTGATCAACACTTGCGATGGTGTCGATATTGACCACTTTGGCTGCTAGATCCATGTCAATTTTGGCGTTTGAGTCGATATCGTGAATGATGGCTGTCACACCACGGGCGCAACCGCCACATTTCATATTTACAATTAATAGTTTCATAGCCTTTCTCCAAATAAGTTTTATTTCATCACTAAGCTTAAGCCTTGTCATGATGGTAAGGTCAAACACATTTTAAAAAAACACGCTTGACCTTACCATTATGTCAACCTCTATGCTGTTGATAACAGATTGAACATGATAGAGGGTGTTATGAACTCAGAAAATAGTAGGTCTTATCTTTACAATGAAACATTACCCATTGAAGGTATGACCTGTGCTTCCTGTGTGGGGCGGGTGGAAAAAGCATTAAAAAAAGTTGAAGGTGTTGAAAATGCTGAGGTGAATCTTGCGACTGAAAAAGCCATGATTTCCTCGTCTCAACCTTTAGATCTTATCGCAGCAACCAAATCAGTAGAACGAGCCGGTTATAAGATCTTGGCATCTCAGCCGATTGAGCTGTCGATAGAAGGTATGACCTGTGCTTCCTGCGTTGGACGGGTAGAAAAAGCATTAAAAAAAGTCGAGGGCGTACAACAAGCAAACGTCAACCTTGCTACTGAACGCGCATGGGTACAAGGCAACGCTCAAGTACAGAGCAGCGATTTGATTCAAGCCGTTAAAAAAGCGGGGTACACGGCTAAGCAGATTGAGCAGAGTGTGAGTGTTCAACAGGATAAAAAAGCCACGGAACAGCAGCAGCTGAAACGAGATTTAGCGATCTCTTTAATTCTAGCCGTGCCTGTTTTTATTCTAGAAATGGGGTCACATATGATTCCAGCTTTTCATATGTGGGTCATGGATAATATCGGCACGCAACAAAGCTGGCTGATTCAATTTGTTTTGACCACGCTGGTACTCATCTTTCCAGGGCGACGTTTTTATCAAAAAGGTATTCCAGCATTATGGCGTTTTGCTCCAGATATGAATTCATTGGTGGCTGTTGGAACACTGGCAGCTTATAGTTTTTCGCTAGTCGCAACATTTATTCCACAAGTTCTACCTGAAGGCACTGTGAATGTTTATTACGAAGCGGCCGCTGTGATTGTAAGCTTAATTTTATTGGGGCGTTATTTTGAGGCAAAAGCCAAAGGACGTACCTCTCAAGCCATTCAACACCTAGTGGGTATGCAAGCAAAAACAGCACGTGTTCACCACAATGGGCAAGTGATTGAAGTGCCGATTGCAGAAGTGACCACAGAAACGATTGTTGAGATTCGTCCCGGTGAGCGTGTTCCAGTCGATGGTGAAGTCGTTGAAGGTCAAAGTTATATTGATGAATCCATGATTACAGGTGAACCCGTGCCTGTCAAAAAACAAGTGGGTGATCAAGTGGTCGGAGGCACGGTCAATCAGAATGGGACCTTGAATTTTCGGGCGACTGCTATCGGGGAATCGTCAGTATTGGCACAAATCATTCGCATGGTTGAACAGGCTCAAGGGTCTAAATTACCGATCCAGACATTGGTCGATAAAGTCACTATGTGGTTTGTCCCCATGGTCATGCTCTTAGCCACTCTGACTTTTGCTGTGTGGTTTATTTTTGGTCCTGACCCTGCTTTGACGTTTAGTCTCGTCAACGCCGTTGCCGTCCTAATCATTGCTTGTCCCTGTGCAATGGGATTGGCAACACCTACCTCCATTATGGTTGGCACAGGTCGCGGTGCAGAAATGGGCGTCTTATTCCGCAAAGGTGAAGCATTACAAGCTTTACAGGAAGTGAAAGTCATTGCGGTCGATAAAACTGGTACATTGACTGAAGGCAAACCAACCTTAATAGATTTTCATGTCCAACAAGGGTTCGAACAGAACCAAGTCTTGCGCATTGTGGCATCGGTTGAAGCAAAATCTGAACATCCCATTGCCCTAGCCATTGTTCAGGCCGCAGAGCAACAGAATATTAGCTTATTACCGATTACCACTTTTGATTCTGTGACGGGATTTGGAATCAAAGCAGAAGTTGAAGGTCAAGCCGTTCATATTGGTGCTGATCGTTATATGCAGCAATTAGGACTTGATGTTACTCCCTTTAAAGACGAAGCCGCGCACTTAGGACAAGAAGCTAAAACCCCCATATATATTGCGATTGACCAGAAGCTAGCAGCCATTATTGCCGTTGCAGATCCTATTAAAGACAGCACTTATGCCGCTATTGCAGGTTTACATCAACTGGGCTTAAAAGTAGCCATGATTACAGGCGACAATCGCCATACTGCGCAAGCGATTGCCGAAAAATTACATATTGACCAAGTGATCGCAGAAGTGTTGCCTGATGGAAAAGTAGATGCAATACGTCAACTGCAACAACAATATGGACGAGTGGCTTTCGTTGGTGATGGTATCAATGATGCGCCCGCTCTCGCTCAAGCTGATGTCGGTCTGGCGATTGGGACAGGGACAGATGTGGCAATTGAAGCCGCAGATGTAGTGTTGATGTCGGGTAGTTTACAAGGGGTTCCTAATGCGATTGCTTTAAGTAAGGCCACCATCAAAAATATTCGACAAAATCTATTTTGGGCATTTTTCTATAATATTGCTCTGATTCCAATTGCTGCAGGGGTCTTGTATCCAGCGTTTGGAATTTTGTTGTCACCAATTTTTGCAGCAGGAGCAATGGCGCTATCCTCTGTTTTTGTGCTAGGTAATGCCTTACGCTTAAAGTATTTTCAGGTGCCAACGATTAAAGCATAGATTATATTAAGATAGGGTTAAAGTAGCCGTTTGGCTTTAACCCTTTTTATATCAGGAGGAAAGTTATGAATATCGGTCAAGCGTCAGAGCAATCAGGAATCTCTCCCAAAATGATCCGCTATTATGAACAGATTGGGTTACTTGATGCCGCAAAACGCTCAAATTCAGGATATCGAATCTATTCTAAACAAGATATAAAAGACTTATGCTTTTTGAGACAGGCTCGTGATTTAGGTTTTTCCTCCAAACAGATGAAAGAGTTACTTGATTTGCGGAAAAATACAGATCGGCAGAGTGCTGATGTTAAACAATTGACACTGCAACATATCGCAACTTTGAACCAAAAAATAGCTCAATTGCAAGATATGGTGAGCTTATTACAGGTTTCTGCTGATCATTGCTCAGGTGATGCAAACGCCGATTGTGCCATACTAAAAGATCTTGAACAGAATAAATAAAGTAAATTAGATATAATCTTACCTGTTTTTTATGCATATCTCAGTCTAAAAAAATAGTTTCAGAAAAAATTAAGGCTATGGTTCCCTAGTGAGGACTTGAATCTTTGGCTGTAGGCTAATAGTATCGGTATATTGAGTTATTTAGGTAGTCGCGGTGTACTTCGTTATGTACATGAAATGAGCTTTTGGATCATTATTTTTATTTACCATAAGCGCGGTTATAGGAACATGCTCAACGCTGTATACAAGCTTTAAAATATCGTCTGATTGTCCTGCTTACTAAGGTTTATAAACAGGCACTATTTCTTATTCAATCCTTATGCCACTTGTCCAAATAATTAATAGCCATTGTATTAATTGCCTGCCAATTAGCTAGGTTTTTTCCTGAGAATTCAAGCAAGACGTTGTTATTATAAATAGGATGTAAATATTCCATTTGGCAAACGCTGTTTTGATCATTGTTGGTTGCCATCAAACAGCGAATAGTAGTTGACGAATTTGGGTAGATATTACCTACATATGATAGGATCGAGTTATCCTCAGTATCAACGTATGCCTTTAATTCAAAGTTGTCATGCCTAATATCTTTACGATTGGTCTTCTTTATAATATCGACCCTAGTAAGCATATCGTTGCCTTCAATAACTGAGTTCATAGCCGACCAATGGAATTTTATAATATTCGCATCATACTGCAATGCGTTTGGATCTTCATCTTCATTGGTAAGACCTCGACCACTAGGCCAAAAGAAATAACTAAGACCCATATCCGTCTTAAAACTTGCGTAACTACCTGTGTCTGGTCTAACAATATGGTTTAATGGAATTATATAATTGTCACCATCTACACCTACTTTAATTCGAATATTAGGGTTATATATATTTGGTTTAGTACAACTAACTAATATTAATAAACTTCCCGATAATAAAAATAGCTTTTTCATTATATTTTCCTTAAGGGAAGTAGAAATTTCGTCCGTTGATATTATGGTTTTTTCAAATATGGTTCGGTGCGCTATACAGGCTTCGAACTGTTGAACTGTTAGTCTTTAGGCTACGAAGCAGACATATAAATCTTTTCCTTTAAATATTCTAAGGTAGTCTTGAGCTTTAATTATACTATCTTCAACACTACTGCCTTCATAAAACCAGTTTTCATAAAATGGAGCAAAATTTTCAGATGAATTTTTGATATAAATATCACCACCTAAAATTAGTACTCTATTAGTTCTGTAAACCTCTAAAACACTATCCATTTCATGTATAGGGAAAGCGAAATTCTCAATACCATTACCCCTCAAGCTTTCGCCTAAATGTGAGCATAAATCTAAGATTCTATTCAATATTTTAACCTCTCATCTAAACTGATTTTTTGAGTGCATTGACTATACCCCAAGGGAACCAGCTATTTCAGCCCTCTAAACCTATTAACAGACTGCTATAATGGAACCACTTATAACAGACTATAAAAAATTTAACACGACAACATCCTGTCCTATTTAACCAAATACCCGCCATAATATCCAAAATAATCCAGCCATAATGATGGCAATCACCAATAGCCTTTTCAGCCAATAGGGTATCAGCGGTTTTTTATAGCCTAAATCATTAAGCTGGCTGTCCACACCATTTTGTAGGCTCTTGAATCCTCGACTTTGCTTAGTCGTTTTGACGCGATTTTTGATCAGCTGTCCAGTTTCATCCTCAGCACCTTGCTCTCTATCAAAGCTAATAGCATGATTAGGAATGCCTTGCTTGCTGGCGATAGTGTTGAGTTTTTGCTGCTGCTTTACCTTTAGTTGTGTCTCATAGGCATCAATCCTATTCTTGGCGTCATCCATACTAATGTCTTCATCTGCCGCCAAAGTCTTGATCGCCATCACTAAATTGTTTTTTTCGATCATCATGATGACGTCTCTTGGCAGCTTTGGGTTGACTGGTTTTGAGCTAGGGTCGGGGTTAAACATGACTGTCCTTATGGCGATATGAAAAATAGGCATCGATAGTGTTGATTATTATAACCATTTTATAGCAGTAATATTCAATCAAAAAAATACCGCAATCACGATAATGACTGCGGCATTTTAATAGCTATCATTTATTAGCATTTCTACCAATTTTTGATAGCCTATAGGTCTTTCCAGCGTTGGATAGACTCTTTGATGACTTCTTTTGCTTCTGCAACGTCGCCCCAAGATTCAACGACCGTAGTGCCTGGTTTTTTCAGATCTTTATAGTGGCTGAAATGGAACTCTAACTGGTTGATTAGCTGCTTTGGTAGATCCGCTAGGCTGTTATAAGCATTGCCTGTATCACGGTCGTCAGCAGGTACGACGACGATCTTGTCATCGACTTCGCCATCATCAACGAATTTCATCACACCAATGACTTTGGCTTTTAAGAAAATACCAGTTGGTAGTGGCTGCTCAGTTAGCAGTAACACATCAAGCTCATCACCATCTTCGTCAAGCGTTTGCGGGATAAAACCATAGTTACAAGGCTTGGCAAAAATCTGTGGATCAATACGATCAAGCTCAAATACCGCCAGTTCGCGATTCCACTCAATTTTATGGCTGCTACCAGCTGGGATTTCTACTACTACGTTGATAATGCCGCCGTCTACATCGCCTGCGTCCAAAATTTTGTTAAAATCTGCCATAAAGTACTCCAATTTGCTTTTGTTTTAAGTGCTTGAATAATAAGTGGTGATAAAAGAATAACGTCGCGGCACTGCGATATTATCACTGTGCCCAATATGTGCCGCCTGCGATTATAACAAGTTTGACTCAAATTTTCTCACAATGCTTAAGTCTAAGCGTGCACGATATTATGCAAAAAAAGATTATGCAAAAACGGACTCAAAGAACTCACTTGGGTGCGAGTGCGCGTAGCTCAATGAGTCCGGCATGACGCTTAGCAATGTTATCAATAAGTTTTTGGGTCACTTGCTCATAGCTTAAGGCTTCACCAGTTTGTTCATCTGACTCTTTTTGCATAGCCGTAAAGTCGGATAACCGTAACATTTGCATCCCCGCATAGCCGCACGGATTAATCGCATTAAATGCGGACAAGTCACAATTTAAATTAAGTGCGATACCGTGATAGCTAAATCCATGTTTAATTTTGAAGCCTAACGATGCCATTTTTCCAAGCATAATTTTATCATCGAGGAAGGTACTGTTGGCTGGTGCATCGATATCGGTATTGTCACTGTCATCCGCTACAGATGTATCAGCATATAGATAAACACCGGGTGCGTCACGGCGCGCATGGGCGCTGATGGCTGTTGTGTCTGATGAAGCAGAATTTTGCAAGCAGTCATTGATGACGTCTTCGATTGCTTGCTCGGCATGCGAGACCAAGTTGCGCACACTCCAGCCCAAGCTATTCAAATCGAACAACCAATAAATAACCAGCTGTCCGTGACCATGCCATGTCACTTGACCGCCGCGATCCGTTTTTATAATAGGCGTATTGGTACGTTGCAAGATGTGCTCTTCTTTACCTGCTTGCCCTAAAGTATAGACATCATTGTGATCGACAATCCATAATTCGTCAGGTGTGCGCAGTCCTTGCTGTTTTTTTAAGTCAATACGTGCAAGCGTACGTGCTAGCATCGCATCGAGAGTGGGAACGTAATCGGCTGTTGTTAGAGATTTGCTGATCAGTGTGTCATTAAGCTGTTGCGTGGTGTTTTGCATGAGAGTCGCAGTCTTATTGTGGTCTGGTTCGAAGAGGTGTATCACTGATATTCAGTCGTGATATCGATAGTGAGTGTAGCAGTTTTTGCGATTGGTACCCAAGATTATCTCTGGTCACGCTGTAAAACTCAACAATCAAAACACTGATAAATGCCCTAACGGAGTAGCCATAATAAGCAAAATTTCTCAGTGCTTAATATGAAATTTCTAGCATTGTGATGCGTGTTTATAGACACTTATTTCATACAGACGCAGGAGTCAACTTAATGTGCTGTTCATTGATTCGTTGATGCGCTACATTAAAGTGCAATGAATGGAATCGCATTACTTATATTCAGGGGTTGCCATCAATGTAACCCGCTGATTAGGACGTGTCCTCAATTTAATCGATTGCTTTCTAAATGGGCTAAAAATGGCTAAATTTTGCCAAACATCGTCAAATAGCTTATGAATATCTCGATATTATTTGCGCTACTTTCCTTGTTTGACGGCAATTTATCTCATGTTTATCACCATTTTTAAAATGAGGACAAGCCCTAGAAATACAGAGTCTCTAACCCAATAGAGTATATTGATTCCAACGCAGATGACAAGGAAGATAAATGACAGATAATAATCAAAACATGAATGAGCAGACCTCAATCGACACGGATATGTTGCAGCAACCTGCGCCAAAATCGCCTAGTATTGCTAATACGGTTGATGAGATGCGAGCGCAATTTTCACGCTTACAAACACTCAGTCGCACGCAGCCAATCAATGACTGGGCCACTCGTGAAACCCAACTAGACAGTCTGGAAATCATGCTTAGCGATAACCAAGCCAGTTTCGCCAAAGCGATCAGTGCCGACTTTGGTTATCGTAGCGAATCAGAGACCCAGTTTGCCGAGTTGTTTCCTAGCTTTACTGGTATCAGCCATGCCAAAAAGCACGGTAAAAAATGGATGAAAGTTCAGCGAGCTTCTATTTCAGCGCTGTATATGCCAGCTCATAATGAAATTCAACCTCAGCCATTGGGCGTGGTTGGTATCATGGTGCCTTGGAACTATCCGCTATTTTTAGCAGTAGGACCGATGATTGATGCACTCACTGCTGGCAACAGAGTTATGATCAAGATGAGTGAAGCGGCACCGCAGTTCGCCCAAGCATTTGCCAGTGCGATTGCTCGTTATTTTTCACCAGACATGATTTGTGTAGTACTGGGTGAGGTAGACATTGCGGTTGCTTTTAGTGAGCTGCCTTTTGATCATCTGCTTTATACGGGTTCTACGGCTGTGGGCAAAAAAGTCATGGCGGCGGCAGCTCCTAACTTAACACCTGTCACGCTCGAGCTGGGTGGTAAATCACCGGTCGTCGTGTTAGAGGGCGCAAACTTAGAAAACGTCGTCAATCGTGTGATGATGGGCAAAACACTAAATGCGGGTCAGACCTGTATTGCCCCTGATTATGTGCTGATTCAACGCCAATATCATGAAGAGTTTATCCGTTTAGCAAAAGAGTGGATGGAAAAGCACTATCCAAATATTGAGACCAATCCAGATTACTCACGTATTATCAATGGCGAGCAATTTAAGCGTGTCAAAGGGTATTTAGATGGATTATCGAGCGATGGGATCCATAAGCTTACTGATGCTGAGTCTAATATCGAAACGCGTCTAATGCCGCCTGTCATCGTGAGTGAGCCTGCCCCTGATAGTGATGTGATGCAGGACGAGATTTTTGCACCGATTTTGCCATTGATGCATTACGATACGCTTGATGATGCCATTCATTTTGTCAACGAGCGACCACGCCCACTGGCGTTATACGTTTTTGGTGATAACTACAACGCGCTAGAGAAAGTACGTAATAATACGGTCTCTGGTGGTCTATGTATTAATGAAGTGCTGATACATGTTGCCCAGCATGACTTACCGTTTGGCGGGGTTGGCGATTCAGGAACGGGGGCTTACCATGGTAAAGCGGGATTCGAGCGTCTTAGTCATATGAAACCAGTATTTGTACAATCCAAGTTGAATGGGTTGAATTTGTTGTTGCCACCTTATGGCGGGTTGTTTAAAAAAGCCATGGCAATGTTTTTAAAATAACAAATGCTAAAGCGAGCAAAGTTGACATAGCTTTCTTTCAAGCAAACAAAAATACTTAATCATTGTGAGCAATCATATAAGCAATGTCAAAAAATAGCATCTACTGAGGTAGGTGCTATTTTTTTGTATAAAAGTAAACGATAAAAAATTAATGAGCATTTGTCATCTTGTCTATAAATCGCTACACTTTGTAGTGAGCCTAAACGATTGCAATATTAGTTTTAGATGAAGACGTTGCCTAGTCTTCAACGACTGAATGAGTCAAAAGCAATACACGCTTGGCGTAAAGCAATAATATTATTGCCTTGGGCGTTAATTTCCATAATAAAAATTATAAATAGGACACCTTATGCGCCAATGGATTGCGTTAAGTTTACTATGCATAAGCGTATTGTTACTGCCAGTATCGGCATCAGCAGCTTGTGATGCACCAATCAAATTTGGCGCACTGACATGGGAGAGCGGTCAGTTTATCTCTGGGGTGCTCAAGTATATCGCTGAAGATGGCTACGATTGTGCGATCGAAGAGGTGCCGGGTGCTGGTCCTGCTCTCGAAACGGCATTGTCACAAAACGATATTCAAGTGATTGGGGAGCAGTGGGTTGGACGCTCGCCAATTATGGAACAAGCCATCGAGCAGAATAAAGTAGCAGTCATCGGTGATACGCTCAAAGGCGGTGCAACTCAAGGCTGGTACGTACCCAAATATGTATTAGAAGAAAACCCAGGTCTACGCCGCTATCAAGATTTGCCTAAATATGCTGAGCTGTTTAAAGATCCCGAAGACCCTAGCAAATCACGCTTTATGAATTGTCCGTCTGGTTGGACGTGTGAGATTTTCAATACTCGCTTGCTGAAAAATACTGGTTTAGATAGTATATTTAACAATGCCCATCCCGGTACTGGGGCGGCGCTCGACGCCGAGATTGCCTCTGCTTTTGAGCAACATAAGCCACTACTATTTTATTACTGGCAGCCTACGGGCTTGATGGCAAAATATGACTTTGCGCCATTAGAGTTCCCTGCTCATAAAGATGCCTGTTGGCAAGACTTGTTACGAGCGGATGGCACCGCCGATTGTGTGTCTGGCTTCCCTGTCTCACCTTTAGGTATCGCAGTATCTACCCCCTTTATTGAATCCAATCCAGAGCTTGCTGATGTTTTTAAAAAAGTTCAGTTTAGCTCCGATGAGCTCAATGGCGCTATCTTGGAGATGAGTGAAAATAAACGCAGTGGCGATGAGCAAGCACTAGCATTTTTGCGTAAATATCCGAGCGTCTGGCAAGCATGGTTGTCTGATGAAGCAGCCAGTAACCTTGCGGCTAAGCTAGGCATCAGCTTAACGGGCGAGGCTATCACTGCGGATGCAACCGCCTCTAGCACTAATCGAGCGACCTCATTATCGAGCTTTCCTTCATGGTCGCTTGAAACCCCGCTTAATAACACATTGGCAAGCGTTGTCCAAAATTATGGCGATGTGTTTCGTACCGTCAGTACCATGGCGTTAACCTATCTATTGCTACCGATTGAGCGTCTATTAACCACTATGCCGCCTTGGCTTATCATTGCGCTTGTGAGCGTATTGGCATGGTTTGGTGTCCGTAAAATCTGGTTTGCACTGGCATGCGCCGTAGGACTGTTTCTCATTGGTGCATTTGGACTATGGGGCGCATTGATTGATACCTTGGCACTGCTCATCGTATCAGTGTTGGTGACCGTCGTGATTGGTATTCCTATTGGCATTGCTATGTCGGGCAGTAAAATTCTTCGCAAGGTTGTGACGCCGATTCTGGATGTGATGCAGACCATGCCAAGTTTTGTCTATTTGATACCCGTATTGATGTTATTTGGGATTGGCAAAGTGCCTGCGTTATTTGCCACTATTATTTATGCCTTGCCGCCACTGATTCGGCTGACGACATTGGGGATTACCCAAGTCAATCACGAGATGATCGAGGCAGGGCGCTCATTCGGTAGCACACACTTGCAGCTGCTCATTTGGATTAAATTGCCGCAAGCATTACCCAGTATTATGGCGGGCGTGAATCAAGCAGTGATGATGTCGCTCTCTATGGTGGTGCTCGCGTCTATGATTGGCGCACCGGGGCTTGGCGAAGATGTGTTGCAATCGATTCAAACGCTTAATATCGGTCAGGGCTTGCAAGCAGGCACGGCGATTGTCATCGTTGCCATTATTATTGACCGCATTACGCAAGCGTTCGGTCAAGGTAAGCGTGCTCGGCAAAAAACCATCGATGCTGGCAGGCATCCCATTGGTTAATTATCAGTGACATGGTCGAATGTTCAACACGCCCTAATCATAATGATAACTAGAAAAATAAAAATGAGAGCCATCATGAACCATATTCAATTGGAAAATATCAGCAAGATTTATAATGCCAATAGCTCGCAAGCAAAGTCTGCATTGGCATTATTAGCAGAAGGTATGGATAGTATTCAGGTAAAGGAACAAACAGGCTATTCGGTCGGGCTTTATGACATCAATTTAAGCGTTAAAGCAGGTGAGCTGCATTGTATTATGGGCTTGTCAGGTTCAGGAAAATCAACCTTGATACGCCATATTAATCGTTTGATTGACCCAACCAGCGGTAAAATATGGGTTGATACTTCTATTAATGCTAAGCCGTCTACTATTACTAAGCCCTCCACTAATGCCAAACCCTCTGCTGATTTATTAGAAAATGGAAGATCATCGCCTGCTATTAATATTTTAGAGCTAAATGATAAAGCGCTACAGCATTATCGCCAGCAGACACTCAGTATGGTTTTTCAGCATTTTGGTTTGGTGCCACATATGACGGTGCTGCAAAACGTCGCTTACGGCTTGCGAGTGCGAAAAATGAGTATCAAAGAACGCCACGAGGTTGCTCGGCATTGGCTTAATGAAGTTGGGCTAGCAAATTTGGAGAAAAGTTACCCTGATGAGCTGTCAGGAGGGATGCAGCAGCGTGTCGGGCTGGCGCGTGCCTTAGCAACCGATAATCCGATATTGCTGATGGACGAGGCTTTCTCTGCCCTTGATCCGCTCATTCGTGCCCAATTACAAGACCAACTACTTGAGCTACAAGCACGGCTAAACAAAACCATCGTCTTTATCACTCATGATATCGATGAAGCGATTAAGGTCGGTCAGCGGATTAGTATTTTAAATGGCGGGCGTTTGGTACAAACGGATACACCCAGTGAATTGCGCCACAACCCAGCTGATGAGTATGTGGCTCAGTTTATGGGTGCCAAAATTTAATTTACAAATAATACGACGTTTTTTTAAATGCTGTTTTATAAATGGCACCTGCAAAATGATAGATTTCTGTCTATATCATTATTCTTACACTGTTGTTAAAAAAGTGTAGCAACCCCTTAGTTACTATTAAACTAAACTCCATCATCGATGTATACTATTAAGATACTCTAATAGCATATTAGCTTTGCTAAAATCTCGATTTCTCCACTCTCATTGACCACGTAAGAAGACCATGAGCGAGTATAAAAACTCAGTTTATGATCGTAAGACTTCGTAAAAAGGACCTCGCATGCCGCATAAGAAAATTCGCCATAATGATCGTAGTCATACTAATAAGTTAGCGATAGACTTACCACGTGATTCATCACGTTGGCTAAAGAACGCCAGTGCCGTTGGTGTCACGACAGTACTGAGTGCCGGCATATTGGTCGCTTGTGGACAAATGAGTAGTGCGGAGAGCAATGCAAGTAGCACGACTAAATCAGCCAAGCAAAATAGTGGAGTAACTAGCTCACGTGATATGTTGCCCTCCGATATGCTTGGGCAAATGCGAGCGCTGCCGCAATTGACAAAAGGCTTAGGTGACACGGGCACAGCAGTCATTGACCCTAATAAACCAACCTTGATTAAATTTTGGGCAAGCTGGTGCCCATTATGCTTGGGCACGTTGGCAGAAACCGAAGAATGGCGCACCGATCCCAAGTTCGCTGATTTAAATGTCGTGACTGTTGTCAGTCCCGGTCATCTAAACGAAAAAGCCGATAGCGACTTTAGCACTTGGTATGCAGGCGTCCAAGCAGACTATCCAAAGCTACCAGTATTGTCTGACGCTTCAGGCGAGCTGATTAATAAACTTGGTGTGCAAGTGTATCCAAGCTGGGCGATACTCGATAAAAGCGGCAACTTGGTGCATTTGGTGAAAGGCAATATATCGGCAGAGCAAGCCTATGCTCTCGCTGAAAATGCCAATAATGATTTTGCTGAGCTTAAAGCAGGGAGTGCTAAACCAGCAAATGCGCAAACCTTAGATAACAACAGCAAGATTGAAACCATCAAACAAAAAGAGGGCGTTTATTATAACGATAAAGGCAAAGCGATTAATACGCGCTCAATCTACTTGGCGGGTGGCTGCTTCTGGGGCGTAGAAGCTTATATGGAGCGCGTCGAGGGTGTGGTCGACGCTGTATCAGGCTATGCCAACGGCGATACCCCCAATCCAAGCTACGAGCAAGTGATTCGTGGCTCAGGTCATGCCGAAGCCGTCAAAGTCACTTACGATGCGGATAAAACAGACCTTGATACTATCTTAAAATACTACTTCCGCGTGATTGATCCAACCAGCCTCAACAAACAAGGCAATGATCGCGGTGTGCAGTACCGATCAGGCGTTTATTACACCGATAAAGAAGATAAAGCAGTGATTGATGCTGCCCTCAAACGTGTACAAAGCCAATATAAACAAAAAATTGTGGTAGAAAATGAGCCGCTAGACAATTTCTACTTAGCTGAAATGTACCATCAGGATTATCTGGCAAAAAATCCAAACGGTTATTGTCATGTTGATTTAAGCCTTGCCGATGATAAACCAGAAGGTACTGCGCGTACCAAGCTTGCACCTGTAAGTACCGTTGCTGAGACTTTAGACCCTAAGCGTTATGCAGGATTTGATAAAAAAGCATTGAAAAATACGTTGACTAAAGCACAATACAATATCACGCAAGATGCCGGTACTGAGCGCGCCTTTAGCCATGAATATGATAATTTATTTGCGCCGGGTATCTATGTCGACGTGGTGAGCGGTGAACCTTTATTTTTATCAACCGATAAGTACCAGTCTGGCTGTGGTTGGCCAAGCTTTACTAAGCCGATTGATATGCAAGTCATTACTCAGCATGAAGACACCGCTTTTAATATGGTACGCACTGAAGTTCGCTCGCGAATAGCAGACTCACATCTGGGTCATGTATTCCCTGATGGGCCAAAAGATCGTGGCGGGCTGCGCTATTGTATCAATGGCGGTGCGCTACAGTTTATTCCAGTCGATGTGATGCCGCAGTCAGGCTATGCGCCATTAGTGAAGTTGGTTAAGCCTGCAAAACCTTAACTATTAATACTGATAATCGACTTTATATAGAGATGTTAAGATAATTCTTAGCGTCTTTTTTATGATTGATGCCTTGAGTATAATTACTATCACAGCATGATGGTTCGTTTTATTATCGTTGTATTTTTGCTGTTATAGCCGTTGAGTTATGAAAAACCAACCAAACTTCGTTATACTCAAAAGCTGAGCGTTTTCTATTATTAATACTTTTATCATCTAGCGCCGTAAAACCACGTCCTTCTAGGGCGTGAATATCAGGCGTCAACCGTTGTTATCTAAGATTGAACATACCTTGATAACCAAATGCATTGAGATCATAATTACCCCATGAAAACGCTCAAACT
>NZ_JABUZG010000083.1:34903-143588 GCF_014897815.1 Psychrobacter sp. PG1 | reverse complement strand
TTTGCCATCGTTTTATTCCCAATGTTCAACACGCCCTAGTCGATTCAAGATAATTTAGAGACAAAGAATGTGAGCAAATACAGAAAAGCCCTTATCTATTTTAGATAAGGGCTTTTGAGACTAACGAATATTAAAGATATATAAGCAGCAATGCTTAAGTGTTTATTATCAATATTCGCTTATGAATGCTATATTTTACCATGACATTGCTTGTACTTAAGACCTGAACCACAAGGGCATGGGGCGTTACGACTGATATTCATACCAGCGTATGGGTCTGCCTCATTGGCATTATTACCACTACCCACAATAGCACCTGCGACCGCACTACCAGCAAGATTACGATTTTGCGCGGCGGCTTTTTCAGCTCCGCTATCCATATTATCAATATCACTATGCTCGAACTGCATTTGCATATGAGCAGCATTCTCACGCTGCTGTATTTCCAGCGCTTCTAGCTCTTCTTTAGTCGGAATATGGACACGTGATAAATCTTGAACGGTCTCAGATTTAATTGCGCCAAGCATCATTTGGAACAGCTCAAATGATTCACGCTTATATTCTTGCTCAGGGTTTTTCTGTGCATAACCACGCAGATGAATGCCTTTACGCAGCTGATCCATTTGGGTCAAATGCTCTTTCCAATGCTTGTCTAAGCTCTGTAGCATAAAGTGACGCTCAAGCTGAGCAGCATCTTTTTCGCCCATCTGCTCACGGCGGCTATGATAGCGATCGATAGCTGTTTGGATGATTTTGGCACGTAAGCCTTCTTCGTCTAAGCGGCGATCTTCATCGAGCCAATCATTGATAGGCATCGCAATCTTAAATTCATTTTCAAGCTCGTCTTCTAAGCCATCAATATTCCATTGGTCATCGATAGAACCTGGTGGAATAAACTGGTTAATCATGGCGTTATAGACTTCTTCGTGCATAATCTCAATGGCTTCAAGCAAATCCATCTCTGCTAGCAAGTCATCACGCTGACCATAGATCACTTTACGCTGTTCATTGGCGACGTCATCATATTTCAACAGATTTTTACGCGCATCAAAATCGCGGCTTTCTACTTTACCTTGGGCATTTTCAATCGATTTTGAGACCATCTTATGCTCAATGGCTTCATCTTCTTTAAGACCCATGGCACGCATCATATTTACGACGCGATCACCAGCAAAGATACGCATCAAGTCATCTTCGAGCGATAAAAAGAAACGCGACATCCCAGGATCGCCCTGACGACCAGCACGACCACGTAACTGGTTATCGATACGGCGTGATTCGTGACGCTCAGAACCAATGATATGCAAACCGCCAGCCGCGACCACTTGGTCATGTTTGACTTGCCACTCTGCTTTTAGGCGTGCCATTTCTTCAGGACTGACCGAATCGATATCTTCAATAAACGATTGCCAGTTACCACCAAGGATAATATCGGTACCACGACCTGCCATGTTGGTCGCAATCGTCACAGCCTTTGGACTACCCGCCTGCGCGATGATTTCGGCTTCACGCTCGTGTTGTTTGGCGTTTAGGACGTTATGCTTGACGCCCTCTTGATCGAGCAAATAAGACAACTCTTCACTGGCTTCAATCGTCGCCGTACCAACCAATACTGGGGCACCTTTTGCTTGAATCTCTTTAATTTCGCGAATAATACCTTTGTATTTGCCTAGCTTGGTTAAGAAAATCTGATCATCCATATCGATACGAGCAATCGGCTCGTGCGTTGGAATCACGATGACATCTAAGTCATAAGTTGATTTGAATTCTGCTGCTTCGGTATCAGCGGTACCTGTCATGCCTGATAGTTTTTCATACAAACGGAAGTAGTTCTGGAACGTCGTGGTCGCAAGCGTTTGGTTTTCTGCTTGAATTTCGACGTTTTCTTTGGCTTCTACCGCTTGATGCAGACCTTCTGACCAACGGCGACCCGGCATGGTACGACCCGTGTTTTCATCAACGATAACCACTTCGCCGTCATCGACGATATAGTGGACGTTTTTAACAAACACATGATGGGCGCGAATGGCAGCTTGTACGTGAGCCAATAATGGCAAACGGCTTGGGCTGTATAAACTTTCATTTTCACCCAACTCACCGACTTCGATTAAGAAGCGCTCAATTTTTTCATAGCCTTTTTCACTGATTTCGATTTGACGATTTTTTTCATCAATCCAGAAATCTTCTTCTTCGTTATTCTTATTGGCCTCTTCGTCTTTTGAGCGAATCAGCACCGGGATAATGGTATTAATCAGCGCGTACATACGTGAAGAATCTTCGGCTTGACCTGAGATAATAAGCGGCGTACGAGCCTCATCGATTAAAATAGAGTCAATTTCATCGATAATACAGAAGTTTAATGGACGCTGCTTTTTCTCTTTTAAACTAAAAACCATGTTATCGCGCAGATAATCAAAGCCATATTCGTTATTGGTACCGTAAGTAATATCCGCTTGATAAGCGTCGATTTTTTCTTGCGGCGGTTGTTGTGAATAAATGACACCGACGGTCATGCCCAAAAAGCCAAATAATGGACGGTTCAATTCAGCATCACGTGCCGCCAAATAATCGTTGACCGTAACCAAATGCACACCTTTACCACTGATGGCATTGAGGTACATCGCTAAAGTACCCATTAGGGTTTTACCTTCGCCCGTTTTCATCTCAGCGATTTTGCCTTCGTGCAAGGTGATACCACCGATCAGCTGCACATCATAATGACGCATGCCATTGACGCGTAATGACGCTTCACGGCAGACGGCAAACGCTTCGGGTAGTAATGCATCTAAGCTTTCACCTTGTTGGTGTCGTGCTTTAAACTCTTCGGTTTTTTGTTGTAATTGCTCATCAGACAGGGCTTGTACCGCAGCCTCTTGTGCGTTGATTTTGCTGACCACTTTGCGCATGCGCTTTAATTCGCGGTCATTTTTAGTGCCAACCACACTGCCTATAATCTTTGATAACATAATTTTTTGACCTATGGAAATATTCGATAATTAGTGCGCATTAGCCAAAGCTTCGCCCGCTGCCGCCTTGTCATTACAGTCATCACCTGACTAAGTACCTGTTGTTAACAAAGCACCTCTTAACAAAGTACTGATTAATAAGGTACTGCCTAATGAAGTGTCGCCTAATGAAGTATCGCCCAATTAAGTGTGACGTCATTATATATGGTTATGACGCCGATGGATACAAGGGCAGCGAGTAGATATTTGCCGACGTAAAAGCGCGGCTGGACGTGTTAAAATAGTAATTACACTTCACACTTCTTAGTTTTTCGACTGCTAAATTTGCGCGCTATGATGACCCTTTAATAAAGCTATTTTGGTAAAAATCAACCAGAATCTTGCAAATCAACCACTCATAAGCGAGTGTTTTTCTCATCTATTTTTTACACTGATCTGTATATACCGTCGTCCGTTTAACGCCAGCTGACTAAAAAACCCATTTAAGCATTATAAGAGACTCTGCATGACCGCTAAGCCATCCGCTCAAAACCTTAACGCCGAAAAACCTACTCCCTCAAAGTACGCAATATCAAAACAACAGACCGTGACACCTTTGACCTCCGATCAGTTGATGGTAGGCGATACCGTTTATCACTTGGCAGATCATACGCCGATGATGGTGCAATATCTAACCATGAAAGCCAACTATCCACAAGCGTTACTGCTGTACCGCATGGGTGATTTTTATGAGTTATTTTTTGATGATGCCAAGCGCGCGGCACAAATATTAGACATCACCTTGACTCGCCGTGGTACGGATAAAGCGGGCAATACCATTGCCATGGCAGGTGTGCCTTTTCATGCGGCCGATAGCTACATGGCAAGGTTGATAGCTGCTGGGCAAACCGTCGTTGTGTGTGAGCAAATTGACGAATCAGCCACTGGCACTGACAACACGAATAACCCGTCCAATGCTCCGACGATGGGCGATAAGCAGAAAAAAGATAAAAGCAAATCTGCTGCTGGCAGCATTATGCGCCGTGAAGTGGTTAAAACCCTGACCGCAGGAACAATTACTGATGATGCTTTAATTGCGCCCAATCATACGCCAACTGTGGTCGCCATTGATATCGAAATACCTAAATCGAACAGCAAACAACCTGTGCAAGCTGCCATTAGCCAAATGGATTTAGCCGCTGGAACACTAACGACGCAAACGCTGAGTGCCAGCTATAATAATAGCCATGATGATGTCAAAAATTTGCAAACGCAAATGCTGACGGTACTGGCACGCTTTGCGCCCAGTGAATGTATCATTAGCGAAGCACTTAACGACCGTATCGACGAAGATTGGATGCTGTGGCTACGTCAAAATCTCGACTGTCCGATTATCGAAGTGGCGGCAAATGACTTCCACCGTGAGCATGCCAGCGCAACTCTTTGCCAGCAGTTTGACGTACAACGCCTCGATGGACTAGGAATCAATGACGCACTTCTTGCCCAATCTAGCTGTGCAGCATTAATACATTATGCGCGGCAAACTCAGCAGCGTCACGTGCCACAGCTTAACCAACTTATCGTTGAGTACAGTGACGACTATTTAATTATCGATGCCAATAGTCAGCAAAATCTTGAGCTATTTACCCCCGTTAGCAGTAATGGAACCTCATTGATATCTGTACTTAATCATTGTCAAACACCGATGGGTAGGCGCTTACTGGTGCAGCAAATGAAACGCCCACTGCGTCAGCATGCGCGTATCAATTTGCGCTTAGATGCGATAACCAGTTTGTTAAATACTGATAAACAGTCTGAGCAAAGCTCGGGAAATATCTCATTAATTACCAGATTGCGCGAAACCTTAAACGTTATTGGCGATATGGAACGTATTAGTAGCCGTATTGGTCTGATGAGCGCTAAGCCGCGTGACCTGCGTAAACTTGCTGAGGGTATTGCTAGTAGCGCCCAGCTTACGACGCTACTGACGAATGCAGGTATTAGCCATGAGCAGGCAGGACTGTTACCGATGTTGATACAGCAATTGCCTGCACAGTTACCTGCCGTACAAACAGTCGCTGAGCTGATTGAGCGAGCCATTATCACAGAGCCACCCGCACATATTCGTGATGGTGGCATGCTCGCCGCAGGTTTTGATGCGGAGTTTGATCGCCTGACTCATCTGCATGACAATATCCAAGTGACATTGGATGATATGGTAGAATGCTCGCGTCAAGAGAGCCAATTACCCAGTTTAAAAGTGGGTTTTAACAAGGTCAGCGGCTTTTATTTTGAATTGCCCAAGATGCAGGCAAAAAATGCACCAGCACATTTTATCCGGCGGCAAACGCTGAAGAGCAGTGAGCGATTTATCACTGACGAGTTAAAGACTGTCGAAACCGAATATCTAAGCGCGCAAAGCTTAGCATTAACTCGTGAAAAGCAGCTGTATCACGAACTCTTAACTGAACTCAGCAACCATTTAGCCGAACTGCAACAACTCAGCGCTGCGGTTGCGCAAATAGATGTGCTTAGTAATTGGGCGCAGCTGGCAACTATTTATAACTGGCAGCGTCCAGTCATGAGTAACGACTCAAAAAAGAATAATAGCTTAGATAGTGTCATGGAAAGCAGTAATTTACATAGGGGCTTAGAAAATAGTCACTCAAAAAACGGCTTGAATAATAACAGTCAAACCAGTATCGACATCAAAGCAGGTCGTCATGTCGTCGTCGAAGCCGCACTAAACCCTGTTCATGCTCACAGTAATACTCCTGCCAAACATAGCAGCCATTTTGTCGCCAATGATTGTGCCTTAGGCAGTCACGAAAGCCCTGAAAGACTGTTGATGATTACCGGTCCTAATATGGGTGGCAAATCGACCTATATGCGTCAAACCGCGCTGATTGTTCTACTCGCGCATTGCGGCAGCTTTGTACCAGCTGCGCGTGCTCATATTGGTGATATCGATCGTATCTTTACCCGCATTGGCTCAGCTGACGATTTGGCAGGCGGCAAATCCACCTTTATGGTGGAAATGATTGAAACTGCCAATATTCTCAATCAAGCAACCAATAAATCGCTGGTGCTCATGGATGAAGTCGGACGTGGTACAGCAACCACTGACGGTTTGGCCATTGCTCATGCTTGCGTTAATCGACTGCTAGAGATTGGCTGCCTGACATTATTTGCCACTCACTACTTTGAGCTGACAAAATTGGCGGAAAACTATAAAGAAAGCAGTGGAAGTAATGACAAACTTATCCGCAACGTCCATGTCGCTGCCAGTGAAATCGACGGTCAACTGCTACTACTGCACCAAATCAAGGATGGTGCCGCAAGCTCTAGTTTTGGTCTGCATGTGGCAAAAATGGCAGGGATTCCTACCCAAGTACTGGATGATGCCAAGCGCTACTTAGCAGATAACTTAAAATTAGACCCTATTAAAGTAGAAAACGTGACAACCGTTGATGACAAAAATGAATTAACTAAGTCAGTAAATGATAAATGCGATCCTATTAATGGTCCTGAAACAGAGAAAGCGCATATAAGCCGTACCAATCAATCTCAAATAATGACTGATATTCCACAGCAAAATCAGCTGTTTAGCTTACAGGATGAGCTAAGCGCAATAAACCCTGACAACCTAACGCCAAAACAAGCGCATGATTTACTCTATCATTTGAAGAAAATCATTAGTCATTAAAGGGAATTGTCAATTAGCCGTAAAGGCGTTAAAATGTGCCTTATTTTCCAACTATTCTATGTAGCCCTTATCGTTGATTCAATTTAAAAGAAGGTCAAGGCAACCAAGTGCAGATGTATCAATGATACTTCAGGCACGGTGAGCACAGTAACTCTTTTAAAAGGGATGGACTATATCAGCCAATCCAATAACAGGTAGACCTCACTATGACCTTTGTCGTTACAGATAACTGCATTCTTTGCAAATACACCGACTGTGTGGAAGTCTGTCCTGTGGACTGCTTTTATGAAGGCCCGAACTTCCTCGTCATCGATCCTGACGAGTGCATCGACTGCGCGCTATGCGAGCCTGAATGCCCTGCCAATGCGATCTTCTCAGAAGATGAAGTGCCAAAAGGGCAAGAGATGTTTACTCAGCTAAACGAAGAGCTGGCACAAAAATGGCCAAACATCACAGAAATGAAAGGACAAATGCCAGAAGCTGAAAAGTGGGATGGTGTGGAAGGTAAGATTCAGTATTTAGAGAAGTAGTTAAGACTTAACAACCGCTCAACATACTGAGACAATAAAAAACCATCTAATGGCCACCAGAAAAAAGGGCTGTTAGGTGGTTTTTTGTCGTTTGCTAATCAGTGATAGTCTATATAGAAATACACATTATTGACAAGTACATGGGAGATATACTACCAGTATATCGGCTGATGTACGACATCGCCACAATCTTCTATTATCATAGTCCAAGCTAATATATTGGTTTTGCAAATACGAAAGGCTATGTATAGTCAGAGAACTGCTAAACGGCTACGGCGTTACTCTGCTTAGGGGTAATATTTTTACAATCTGAAGTCGGCTACCTTGTACCCGTTTTAGACTTCTTTGACTATATGTCACAGCGCACAGCATCAACGGTAACTCCCACTGTATTAAATCATAAGAAACTGAATTGGAAACATTCAACCTATGCTAGCATATTAACACCAGTCGGACTAAGTTCTGTCTATCCTGCGCCTTCATATAAATTACTTACTACGGCAAATAAAAAAATATTTCTTGATAAACTCTGGTTTATAACTAATTATTTCTATAATCGCTAGAAGACAAGTCAGAGTGATAATAACCATCAAATCAATTAAGATAAAACTAAACAGTTTTTTTAAATGAGCATTTAGAGTCAACAACATAATAATGCTCGAACTCATAGGCAATAAATCTTTAAAATTCATTCTACTACCAGCATTCAATCGTAAAAAAGCCAAACTTAATGTTTGGCTTTTTATTATGGATTAATAATATTATTGAATCTGTAACTCTTAATTATTCACGGCAAGAACCTGGTAAATACTTAGCAGGTATTCGATTAGCTTTTTTAACTACATTACCAGCTGTTGGACCACATTTCCAAGAATTGATAACTACACCATTTTTTGCACCAGCTACAATGGCTGCTCCATCTTTATCAACTGGTACCATTGCAAACTGCATTCCTCGAACTTCTGTAGGTAAGCCATCATCGCTACTAACAGTAACAACAATTGCTCCCGCATTTGTAGTATTTACTTTCTGAACATACTTTGTGGCAGGAGTTGTATCATCACCAACTTCACATCCCCACGTATCTTTTTTGGGTAAATTATCACTTCCAGATTGATAGACTTCTGATACCGTGGTTCGACATGTAGATGCTGCTAATACAGCTTCAGAAAGCTTAGCGCGAGCAGTATAATCCTGATAAGCAGGTAGAGCGACCGCAGCTAAGATACCGATAATGGCAATAACGATCATTAATTCGATTAAGGTAAAACCTTTTTGAGCAGTGTTCATATGAACTCCTTTAGGTATATAAAGATAAGTGGCTGTTGTTGATACAGCCGCATTTTATCTTTAGTAATATAATATGTTTGTTTCTCTTGTAATAGATGTTGCATATAACGTGCCAAAACTAATGGCTATAATGTACATGCGTGCTAAGTACTCGATTATTATTACTATTTTTGCATAACAAATCATGACTCTAATAGTAATTGACAGATAATGTTACTCTTACCCTACTGAAAATTGTCAGTTCACCTATTATAGGTAGTAAAAGGTAAGTCTTATTGACAATTTTTGTCAGCTTTATTTACCTTAAACATATTGTTTCTAATCATTCCAGTCATCTGCAGTCCCACAGACGCTGCCTCGACACTTATTATTTTGATAATTAAGACTGAGCGTTCCATCATTAGACATTTGACTGCCCGATTTTGGCGTTGCAATGATACGCCACTCTGAGGTGAGCGGATTGGGGGTAAAGCTGATGGTATAGAGCGCATTACCTTGTTTAGGAAAGTCCCCACCCAGCCCAGTAGTTAAAGCATTGCTATAACTACCTTGGATCAGTTTACGGCTTTGAATCTCGGCCGCGACATTATGTAGCTCACTCATCATATCCGTGCGTTTAGACTTTATGACATAGCGCTGATAGTTTGGGTAGGCGATAGCAGCGAGTACGCCTAAGATAGCGACGACAATCATGACTTCAACCAAAGTAAAGCCACGTTGAGAGACGGTTGTCTGCATAGATGATTGCTGAGTGTCTTTATATATCAATACCATTACCAAGTTTCCTCATTCGCACCGCAGTTGACATCAGCAATAGCTATGGTATTAGTTTTATGCGCACAGCGTATGCCGTTGCTGCTTAGCATGATCGTACTGCCACCCTTTGCAGGTCCTGAAGTATTTGGTATTGCTAGCATCTTCCACGTCCGACCAGTAGTGATAGAAAACCCTGTCGATACTAACGACTTACTCGTATCACCGCCATCGACGAGGGTAATCTTATATCGGTAGTTGGACGCATCGCTGCCATCCGGTACATAGATGGTTTTATTATCTTTCTCTGCATAGGCATAAGTGACTTTATTGCTCGTATCAATTTTCTGCGGCTGAAAGCCTTTATAGCTTAGTGCTTTAGAGCGCCAACTCTCAAGCTGTATCTGTAATTGCTGCATTTTGGCTTGTGTCTCACGCTCAGCATTCAAGATGGCATATTGACGATAGCTTGGAACAGCGATGGCAGCCAGTATACTGACAATAAAAATGACAATCATCAGCTCTATAAGCGTAAAGCCTCGTACACCGCTATGCGCTACCGTACTTACTGTCTTATTGATGGGCGACTTGGTCATACGCGGTGTCCTGTTGTGAGTGCGAGTAGAGTCATTTACTTTTAATGACTCTAAGGATGGTACTTAGCAAGCTTATGTATACATTTATCGCTACACTACTAACGCTGTTACTTTCTTTCATACCATGCTCGCGGTTGCAGAGTATAGCGCTCATTGAATAAAAACTCAGCAGCCGTTCCATCACCTGTTGCCTGTGTAGGACGACTCGTCTCTCCTGGATACAAGTCTTTGATATTACTATCATTCTTTATACCATCCAAACCGTATCCTGCACGATTAGCTGCTTCTATACGATCAGTAATGGTCGTTGTACCTATCAATATTTTGACGTCTGTATTGTCCTTATCGTATGCGCCAAGGGTCAATTCCTGAATACCCTGACCAGCAGGTATATAGCCACCCGTTCCTGATACTGAAGTGCTATCCATACAAACACCATAAGGTAGGCAATATAATTGACGCTCTGAGCCACCCGATATCTTAGCTGCACAGCTAGCCACTGTACCGTATTGCTTATCTGGATTATAAACCGTGGTATATAGCAAGTTGTTGATGACTGCACTATCACCAACGCCTTTATTATGCCTAACATTGTTGTATCCATCGAATCTCGTCAACGGATAATACCAACCCTGTTTACTTCCTTTGATCATATTTACCTTGGCAGCATTTTTCTGCGCTTCAGAAGGAGAAGCGCCAAGGGTAGTCGCTAAGTTAACCAGTTCACCTTCTGTTAGATTTTGCGTCACAGGCGTAAATCCACTTTTGTATAAATCAGCGTTGGTAATATCAGTGTCAATGATGCCGTAGACACGATTGGCGTAGTCATTATTGTTACGCAAAGTAGATAAAGGTGCACTACGATTACCTGAGATAACGTTGACTAACGCAAAGAGCTTGCCGTTATTAGCAATGGTTTGCCCACTAATCCCTTCATTACGATAAAAACTAACGATGGGGCGATCATAGAAACGATACGCATATTTTTTAAATGCTTCAGTGCTAGGTGCGGCATTAAGCACTCGTGTAACACGCTTATTTGAGAAACTGGCCACTTCAGTAAAACCATATTTTTCAGGACGAGCATTCTCAAAATCAGCACGGAATACTTGTCCGCCCAAATCAGCTGCATATAAATGATCCATAAGACCATCGTTGTCTCTATCAAGTACAGTAATACCACCAACCATACTATTGATCATCTTGTCGGTTTTGATATTCTTTGTACTGCCTGACTCACCACTGGTCGACCATATCAGTTCACCTGATTGGGCGTTAATCACATAGATAGCATTACCTTTCGCAGGCGCACTAGCTGTTGGTACATAGCTATCATCTTCGTATTTCATATCATAACCACCACCAAACACTAGTACATTGATAGGGTCAGCATCCTTACTCATACGAATTTTGGCTGATGTTGGTTTGTTCCAAATTTGACCTAGACGCTCAAAACCGACAGTGTTAGATTTAGCAGTCGTGGTTGAACTCAGTCCTGCTTTAGTAATGGTAAACAGCATTTTTGGTTCAGCTTTTTTACTAATATTCATCCCGTAAAAAGCCTCACCGCCCATTCTTAGACCGCCATAGGCAAACATACCTTTCTCACCTGCTACCTCTTCTACTTTTACCTGCTTTCCAGGCAAATCAAAGTTGTAATCCGTTGTTACCAACCACGGTGCATCAACGCCAAAGTAAGGTTCGCCCACTCTATCTCTAATCGAACCATCTACTAACGCTTCTGGTTGGGCAATCAACATAGACCTCGGGATGATAGCCACTTCTTCTTTGCCATCATCAGCATCAACCAAATGCAAGGCACCGTCCATAGAACCAAATAAAACATAATCATCACGGGTATCAGTGATACGCCCATTATCATCTAAAGTAGCGCTATAGGAGATCGCTTCAGGCTTAGAATGTACCACCCCGCCCAAGACTTTAGTTTCATTCGTTGGACGAGTCAGTACTAAATTTTTCACCTCTGTCGTGGAGGTAGGCTGTCCATCGTTGGTTAATACACTGGTAAAACCTAAAAAGCTCAGTAAGCGGCGTTGATTTAGCTGACTGTACGCTCCTGCATCTATTAGCTTGTCAAACCCTTGTGGCTTACCGCTACTATCCACACTCAATTTACGTAAAATCGGTGTGGTATTACCGCTCGAAGTATAGTCCTCAACATAAAGGCTACGAACACTACCAAGGCTTGAGCTTGGTGTACGCAATTGCGCATAAACACCACCAGCGGTAATATTATTGTTGGCTATACTGCCTTCTACTTTGAAATCAGAGGTTTGCCATAGATCTTGAGTTTTTTCATCGAGGTTACCTGCGACATCTTTGTACAGCAGTTTGCTGCTATTACCGAATAGCGTGCCTTTATTTAGCTCATACTTCTTGAGGTTGCCTCTCCAAATACTGGCTGCTGAAGCAATACTAGGATCGAGCATCGGTAGATAGGCATAGGGTAGTTGGTTTGCAGCGCGATAAGGATCCTCTGGAATAGTAATAGTACCTGAAGGTGCCGTATTGATTATCTGTACCAAGCCTGAGGCAAAATCAACAATACTGGCAGCAATATCTGCTGACTCTTCGGTATAGTAAAAACCGCCATCACCAAAGGTTTTGACTTCATTGTCACCTTTACGCTCACCCAGTTTACATAAATTCCGAGTGTCATTGCCGACACTACCGCTATCACAATCCGTTACTTCTTTTGATTCGCCGTCAACTGTGATGGTGCGCGTGCCAGTCAGTCCAGCAAAATCACTACCAAAACCAACTGTTGCTGTTTTGATAGGTAACCCAAGCGGATTATTGGCAGTATTGCGTAGTAGCGCTGCATAGCTAGCCATACAACCCCATGACCTAGAACTACTGTCACCTGTCAAACTTTCACAGCTATCTACTGACAATGCAGGGCTAGAGGTAGAAGCTAACAAAGATTCATTCATTAAATTCTTAGATCTAGTAGTACGACTACCGTTTGGTTGGCCATCGGTTAATAAGTAAATACCATTACCGCTACATTCTTGGGTATTCAATGGAGAAATATATGCATTGCCAGATTTGGAACTACTAACAGAGTCATCAAACCCACTATAATTATCTGAGCCGCCACCTTTAGTAGTCGTACCCATCATGTAAGCACCTGACTCTGCTAGCGCGTGGGCAGTTGGTGTCAAACCTGATGCTTCTAAGTCTTTTGCTGCATTGATTAATGCTGCTCGTTGAGGCGCAGTTAGTGCCTTGGTAGGAACTAACACCACCCCCGCTCTGTCTCTGCCATTATAACTATAATTACCGAAGCCTATCTCATAATCATCCGAGAGAGAGCCACTGTCTTTTAGGTTGTTCTGATAGTCGAAAACCTCATCGGCCAATAGTTCGATGAGCGCTATTTTTAGGCGAGTCAATCTATCAAATCGCATCGTCCCATTAATAGTACAACCTTCAGGAGTAAAGTTAATTTCTTGTTGAATGCTTGTCTTGTCTATGACGGTATTCCCATCTTCATCCCTGTACAACCCATCAGCAGCTGAACCATCATCCTGACGTTTATAAATAACGGCACGAATTTTTTCTGAAGACTGAGAAGATGTCCAGCATGATTGGCCATAATCGTTGCGCATGCTACCACTACCCATACTACCTGAGGTATCTAGCATCATAAAAATAGACGCCGTACCTGGTGTGGCTGGTGCATAAATCTCCAAGTCACCTATCGGCTTTCTATTGACAGTAGCGGCTTGAGTCACCGTACCAGTCAGCCCTATGACCACCGCTATCGCTAAAGCTTTGATAGGCCATGACTGTCGGTTAGACCTTTTGCTATATACATGTTGCATGACCTATTCCTTATATGTGTCAATTCAATTTGCTAACCATATGTCAATCATATCCCGATGGTCAGCTGCACAGATTTTTTGTCTATAAAATAGTTGCTAGTGACGAGTATTAGGTAGAAGGAAGCGTACAACGTAGGCCACTGCCTTTACCAAAGTCAACACACTGTGTACGCTCTGATTTATTCTCTACATTAGCCTTTTCATACAAGACTTTACTGGGAACACCAGCTTTTATCATGCAACCACCAATAGTGTTGTCTTTATTGCTAACGCTATCGACTTTACTAGTCTGCTCAAAACAATCTTTACCATTAACCTTTGGATCAGCATAAGCAGGTAGTACAGAAGTGCTGTTGATATCAAACATAAACGCTTGACTGGAAATTGTGCCACTGTCTTGACCAATCGTATAACTACCAAATGCTTCATTGCTAGCACTTGGTGGTGTCAGTGATATATTTACTTGGGTCATGCTCGCATTACGTTCGCTGACATAGTCAGCAGATTTAGCAGGATTACAATAGCCTTTGCCAGCGCCTAGTATATTACCCCCACCAGGTACAGTAATGGTTGTCTTATTAATGTCAAAAAACTGACTACGAGGACGGAAACAAAAAACATATTCATGGTTGGTGCTACTGGTATCTAAGATGAAGTGCCCAAAAGGGCCACTACGTGACAGCATATCGTCATAAATACTAGCACTACTACTGCCATTGATACTTTGTTCAATATTCTGATTGGCGTTATCTGCTGACTGTAATAGCAAGGTATTGATTTGGTCACTGGTGGCTAGTCGCAGGTCAGTCGTACTTTGCTTAACAGCGATAACGCCCGCTAATATGATCAATACTAAAAACAATAGCACTACAATTAGCACAGCGCCTTGCTGTGTTGATACAGAACTTTTAAGGGACTGGTGATGAGGTATATTTGACATGTTGTCCTCTTTTTTTGTGGTGCTACTTGCTACTAGATGTCATACCAGTTACCGACATAACACGAGCGTTACGCAATAAATTTGTTGACTCATAACTGCGGCGATAATATTTAGTGTTCTCGGTTTTTAATGTCTGTGCTGTGCCAAATACGCTAAAGTCAGTTTTGTCTACACTACTGATTAGTGGCGTGCTACTACGAACGATGACACCAATTTTGACTGTCGTGATTGCAGGCTTATCCGTGAGTAAAGGTTTATCTAAATTGAGATAAATGCTTGATGGCAGATACGTTAAATTATTTACATCTGTTAGCGTCCCTAATAGCACCTTAAATTGGTCAATAGCGGGTATCATTACCTCACCGTTATCACCCAAATCACTAACAACACCTGCACTACTCAGACGTCCCGCATCACAAGCCAACACTAAGTTTTGTGAACCTGTTACTGCTGTTTTTCCTGCTACTGGGCGTACAAAGTAGCGCTCGATAACCCAATCGCTACTACCGGCAACAATCTCTGCACCCTCACAGTCAAACAAAGCATTTTGCGTAATATTTTTATATTGAATAGTCAGCTGATCGCTAGCAACATTCGTATTTGATATGCCTGTCCAGCCGTTGGTACCCTTCGTTCCTGTCTGACCAGCACTGACCGTAAGATAACCAGTATTAGCGTAGCTACTGTCTCCTAAATTATTACCTGTTAAAACAATCCCACCATTTCTTGTGGTGTCGTTAACATTGGTAATAGGGTTTCCTAAATTGGCAATACGAATCTGATCTTCTAGGGTTTGTAATGCAAATATTGTACTGTCTTGAACTTCTGAGGCGCCCTGCTGTACGGTCACGGTACGGGTACTAATGATATAAACCTGTATTACTGCGGCAGATATCAGTAAACCTAAGACTAACGAGATCATCAGCTCAATAAGCGTAAATCCTGAGGCAGAAGAAGGCGAAGTGTGATAAGGATGGCTTCTATTACTGTAAATATACATTAATACGCCTCCGATATTAGGCACTGACTGCCTGTTTTATAAACACCATTAGCACCAGCACAGGCTTTAACGTCTGTATCATCTAATAATGCTTTGGTACCGTTCCATGCAGTGACAATACACATTTGCTGCTGAATAGCTTGTTTGGTCGTCCCTGGACAAGTAACCACGGCAAGCTCCACACCTTCATCTTTTGCTAACTGTTTGACCATCAATGCGTCACGAGTTGCCAATTGGCTGATGTTACATAGTTTATTTGGAATTTTTTTACTATCAGCATTAGTCGTTGTGCCATTTGATAAGCAGTTGTTAGCACCATTACGGCTTATGGTTTTTGTATCAACCTTAATATTGTCAGTTGCAGTGCTGCTGATAATCGCTTGGATAGTAGGTATAGCAAGCGCGGTGTCAGGTGTAACACTGACGAAAGCAGCGCCGCCGCCTGTGACATAAGCCTCAGGATAAGCACGCATAATCTCAGCCAAATTTCGAACGAGCGTCAGTGATTTAGTACGGACAAGACTCTCATCAGTGGCGCTGACCGCTCGCACTTGTAGTGCGCTAAAGCCTAATACTGCAACAGATAGCAATAATACGGCGACTAACACCTCTATCAAACCAACACCACGCTGATGAGTTATTTTATTTGTTAGCATGACACTCCCGTCTTAATATCGATATTAGCAAGTTTACTGACATTAACCTTTTTAGGTATAGTCGATGTATTTGCATCACATATAGTGTAGGTAACTGCCGCATCAACACGCTTGCTAGGTTCAAACTTAATACTGGTTTTAGAAGATTTAATAATGCTCTTACTATCGTAACGGTAGCTTGCTATTATCACCGAATCTGCATCAGTAATATTTATCACTTTGGGATTACTACTATCGTTATAGCTTAAAGTAATAGGTTGACGACGAATCAAACTTTCGTTTTTTGCTTCTTTCAACGCATTAGCAAGTGTAGCTGTTGTCGATTTGACTCGCTGATTGGCAAGCTGGCTCGTAATACTAGGCGCTGCAATACCGACAATAATGGCAAGCACAGCAATCGTTACCATCAATTCAATCAGGGTAAATCCTGAGCTGGTTGCTCGTAGCTTACGTGGTAGATTATTTGTAGATGCGTTCACATCAAATCCCTATTTATAACGGCAATTTTATAATAACTATTGTTTGTCTAATACCAATACTGAACCAAAAATATCAACAATGAATTCAAATTTTCATATCATTTTTGCCAGTCTTTTTTATAGTTATTCAATCAAAATATTGCAATTTTTGTTCCATAATATTTAACAAAAGTTTTGCATAGCAATAATAATAGCCATAGCAGTTATGCAAGCTATTTAGAAAATAGCATTTTATAAGCAATGCTATTGAGTGATAAGCACAGTATTTTGGAATATTAATAACAAATAAACATATATTATTTTAATAATATAGCGTTAAGGCAACATATTAGCAACATATTAGTGATTATCAATAGAGAGGAACAGATTTTAAGACTGATTTCCATGCGCTAAAGCATAGGCAGAAAGATGGTATTTATGATTGGCTTGAATATCTGACATGGTAACTGTTTCAGACGGGGTAAGCAGTGTACGTCCCAATGCTTGTAAACTAGCGCCCGTGGTCGCAACATCATCAAACAATAATAAGCGTTTCACAGGAGGCTTTTCGATTAAAACAAAAGCATTGTCTAGATTACTCAGGCGCTCAGCACGTGTAAGCCCTTGCTGACTGACAGTGTCGTCAATGCGCTTTACACCATGCCATAAAGGTATCTGCCAATGCTTAGACAATTGCGCCGATAAAATACTGACAGGATCGAAGCCGCGTTTGAGCAGTCGTTGCTCGGTTGTTGGCATGGCGACAATCACGCTATTATCATGATGACAACCATGAGGACGTGGTAGCTGACGTATAGCATGTAACAATAACGGCAATTTGGTCATGTCTTCATG
Organism: Psychrobacter sp. PG1; assembly: GCF_014897815.1. Lineage (GTDB taxonomy): Bacteria > Pseudomonadota > Gammaproteobacteria > Pseudomonadales > Moraxellaceae > Psychrobacter. The sequence goes on along the minus strand of NZ_JABUZG010000083.1, from coordinate 126,011 downwards.
GTGCTTAAAAGCTCTGATCACTTGACGCAGCGGATACTCATAATAAGTCGCCGTTTGGATAGATAAAACCGTACCAGCAGCAATATCAACATTGAAGGGTTTCGGCAACCACGCGATACTGTCATGACAATGCGAGCAAAGTAGTCCGCTGTTAAAACGGTGGTTAAATTGCTGGCGCAAATTAGCAAAAAATGAAGGATCGTTTGGCAGGGGCTTTAGAGAGTGCGATATAGAATCAGCCGTTGGCAAGCTACTAATATTTGATAAGAGGTAATTTTGAGATAGCTGAGATTGTGGCGTGCTGCGATAAACACGGCACAACTGGCAGCGTATATCGAGATACTCTGCCAGCCATAGTCCAGTTTGATAAGGCGCTAAAAGTCGCATGGACGATTATCAAAATGTGCGCTGATATTAGAAACCTTTCCAATCATTCAGTACGATACCAAAACCAATAGAGGTATTTTCGTGGTTGTAATCGATGATGGATTCGCCATAGCCTTGGAAAACCTGAACAAAGCCATTAACATTCTCTGATAATGGATAAATATAATCGACTTGCGCCGCCCCTTTATTGGTGCTTGGATTGTAGCGCAAAGTGCCACTTAGGCTTTGTTGATCAGGCAGGTCATATGAGAATTTGACATCACCGTAACCCATGTAGTCTTCAATATCAGGATTGTCTTCACTGCTGCTGCTCTCATTATTGACTCGAGCCCAAATACGCGGTACGACCGATAGCTTGCCCCACTCTGCCCCCGCCATCAGGTAAGCACGATTCCATGAACGTGATAACGGGTCGTCTTGTCCATTAGAGTGATGAATGGCACCAGCGCCAAGCATACGAAGACGACCACCAAAAGGCAAGTCTGCCGTCACTGGCTGAGTCAAAAATATCTCAGGCTGATAGTCGGTGGCACGGAATGGTCGCGAGTTGTCTTCGTTGTAGACTTGCCAATGTGACTCTTGCGTATAACCAAACCATAAGTCAGCACTGCTATCAAATAAGTCTTCGGCGACTTTGGTCTTCAAAGATATCTGAAACTTCAGCTCCGTTTCACGTATATCATTAGAATCAAACGACTCTACATCTTGCGACGGTGTGCGTGGGTTTAAGTTGGGATCAAAGGTATAAAATAGTGGTAATACGTAGGTCGGACGGTATGGTCTGACGGTCCAAGTTCCACGCTCACTATTTTTATCGAGGTCATAAGACAAGCTGAGTGGGGTATATTTTTCGATGTCGGTCTGCGTGACTCCAATATTTTCTAAAACTTGTGCTTCTCTTTGCGTTAGCCCAACTGTGCCTAGACTTTCTGTCGTAGTAGGCCCGTTCTCGGCTGAACCAGTCGCTGTGGTATTCGCACCAGCAATGGTAGATTTCTCTTCTACAAAGACCACTTGCGGATTGCCTGAAAGTGTACTTTGAAATGTTTTTGCCAAATCTACTGGCTGCTTGGTCGTGGTGTAAGTCGGTGTTTTACCTTCTTCAGCGACTTTATCAAAGCAAGCCAAACGCGCAGCACTGGTCTGTACTTGGGTACATTCAAAAAATAATTTCGCTTGCTGAGCGATAAATTCTTTACTGACTACTTGGCGATCTTGCGCAGCTGTATTGGCATCCTGTGACACCTGATAGTCTTCATACTCAAACGCCGCCTCCGGTACTGGTAACTCATTATAGCTCTGAGTTTTATCGGCAGCTTGGACTTGCACGGTAAAGCAGGTTAGCGCTAGACCAACAGCAATATTCAAATAATGCTTTTTCGTCTGAAGTAAAATATTTTGGCGCGTGGTAATAAGGGGCACAGTTCGGCGCTTTGCAGTGATATGGGAAAACATAAGTGTCCTTTGTCTAACTGACATTATCGCCAGCAGAGTATATGAGATAATGAGTATGACTATTAGCATCATCGCTAAAATAAGCGTAATGACATTCAGATATAGAAATCAGCAATTACGATGAGTAATGCGCCTTCAGCATTGTTGCTTTATTGTAATGAAAATATGTGCACTATACTAGCGTTATCGCTGCACTATACCAATGTAAATATGAATAACCAATGCTAAACCAAATGCTTAGCGTCAGGATGACAGATAACCGTTGGTAAAAATAAAAGAGCCAACGTACTGTATGAATAGTACATTGGCTCTTTTATATTGTTAAGCCTTTAGAAAAGACTTACTCGTTTTATTAAGTATCAGTTATTAAGCATCGTCAATGTTTGTTCAAACTCTGAACGACCAATTTCGCCTACCTGTTGATTGGTCAATTGACCGTCTTGATAATACAGCAATGCTGGCGGGCCAAACAATTTATAGCGCGCTAAGATTGCTTTAGAATCGTCAGTAGTTTCTGTTATATCCAGTCTCACCAACTGCCAATCCTGCATCTGCGCTGGACGATTATGAAATAAGTTTTTATCCATAATACGGCACTCGATACACCATTCAGCAGTGACATCGACAAGCACTTTAGGGTTAGCGGCGATAATGGCATCTAATTCAGTCAGCGTTGTGACGGTTTTATCTGTTGTATTACTCATGGCTGGCTGACCAGTCGTCTGCATCATCGGAGCAGCACTTAAAGATGCCAGCGGATGCAAGCTATCATCGTTACCCAACGCCGCGCCGATGACTAAACATGTTGCCCAAATACCAGCGATTAATCCCAATGCTTGGGTCAGCATACGACCTTTACCCAACCAACTCCACGCCCACATCGCTACAACCATAAACCATAACGCCCATACCATTAGCATCACGGGTGAGATAAAGACGCGCTCAATTAATAATAAAGCAACGGCAAAGAGCAATAAGGCAAAACCTTGCTTGACCCAGTTCATCCACGCGCCCGCTTTCGGCATAATTTTACCTTGGGTGGCACCAATTAAGATAAGCGGTGCGGATAAACCAAAACCCAGCATAAATAAAGCTGCAAAACCCAGTAGTGGACTACCAATCGTCGATACGGCAAGCAGTGCCCCAAACAATGGCGCAGAAACACAAGGCGATACTACGAGCGCAGATAAGAAACCCGCGATTAAACTACCGCCCGTACTGCCCAGCTTGCTATCCCCTGCTTGACTCAAGCCTTGCATTTTATTACTAATAAATCTTGGTAAGCGGATACTAAACACACCCAGCATATATAGTGCAAGTAGGACAAAAACAATCGCAAAACCAATGAGGATAATGGGGTTTTGTAGCCAGCCGATAATGCCTAATGATTCACCAAACACGGCGATAACTGCGCCCAAAATACCATAAGCTGTTGCCACGCCAATAGCGTAACTGGTGGTGAGAATAACACCGCGTTTCACCGTTGGGTTTTCCTCACGGGCAACGATATTGGCAACGATTGGCAACATTGGTAGTACGCATGGTGTCAATGCCAAACCCAGCCCTGCTAAAAACAATAATACCAATGCCAACCAAGGATGAGAAGCCAGACCAAAAGGATCGCTATCAGTAGCATTATTTCCAGCAACAGTATTGTTGGTTGTCGTAGGAACTTCACTTGTCGCAGTGCCATCGACGCCTTGTTCATCTGCGCCAGAAATCGTATTGGTGGCGCCAAGCTCTCCATCTAAAGCCTCATCATCCAACAAGGCATAATCAATCACCCCATCATCAGTCAGCGCTTGCTCTGCTGCAAGACTATCGGCAACCGTTGCACTTGACTCAGCGGTGTTGTCATTATCTGTCAGACTGTTGTTAGCAGCTTCTTGAGTAGAAGTACTGGCGCTATTTCCTGCAATTTGTGGCGTTGTAGCAGCGATATCAATCGTCGTTTTAATTTTTTCAGGTGGATAGCATAGCCCTGCTTTGGCACAGCCTTGCCAGCCAATCACCACGGCGGCATCGTTGACGCTTTTACCATTACTACTGCTCAAGGTCGTCGTAGCCACCATATTCGCTTGGTCAAACACCAGTACTTTTCCGAATGTTGGATCATCGATTGACACTGGCTTTTGACTAAAGGTAAAAGGCGCGGCGGTCACGCCAGCTGGCAACGTCAGTTTGATTTGGTCTTTATAAACATAATGCTCAGGCGTAATGTCAAAATTAATGGCTAAGCGCGTGCCATTATTGGTAGCTTTACTGTTATCACTGACTTGGAAAGCTTTGTTCACTGGTAAAAACTTCGTCTGTGCCGCATTTTTATCACTGCTAAATAAATCACCCAGCCCTGCCGCATGAGTCATCATGGGCATCGCAGCCAGTCCTGTAAACAACGAGCTACTAGAGACCGCAAATGCTAGTAGATAAGATTTTTTGGACGAGCGATGTACCGTTAGCGATGGTGTTTTTTTTATTGTCTTGATGGACATGAAGAGCTACCTATTTATTACCTAATATTCTATTTATTACCAATATTTGAGTCGATCGGCTTGTGGTCTATTTGCGTGTCACGGCGATATCAACCGTGGTTTTGATTTTCTCTGGCGGATAGCACAGCCCAGCTTTTGCACAGCCTTGCCAGCCAATGATAATCGGTGCATTTTTTGCGCCTTTACCATTGTTAGTAGTCAGAGTCGTGGTTGCTACCATATTTTTTTGGGTAAAAACGGGAACCTTACCAAAGGTTGGGTCGTCAATGGAGACCGGCGACTGACTAAAAGTAAAGGGGGTTGCACTCACGCCTTTAGGAAAACTGAGAGTAAGCTGATCTTTATAGACATAATGACCTGGCGTAATATCAAAATTAATAGATAAGCGCGTGCCCTTAGACGTGGCCTTAGTGCTGCTAATAACTTGAAACGCTTTATCGACAGGCAAAAACTTCGATTGGGCGGCACCATTATTAGCAAATAACTCGCCCAAACCTGCAGCTTGAGCACTCATAGATGCCATTGACAACCCTATCATCAATGAAGTACTCATGATTGCAAGTGCGTGAGGCAACTTAGAGACTCGTTTATTCGTAATGACGGCTTGTGAATTGAGTTTGTTGGTAAACATGAGTAATGACCTCTACTGGCTGATTTTAATGACAAATGAGCGGGGCGATATGACTGGTATCAAACGTATAGCTTTTTAGAAAAATGGATGGTTTGACATTATCTATGGAATGCTATGCCACTTAGTTACTGATATAAAAATATCAACCAATAAGGTCTTATTGGTTGATATTTAAGAGCTTTAGAGCGACCGTCACCAATAAACATACTATGAAGTAAGGGATCGTTAGCTACCCATATTTTAATTGCTCATCAAGCTAATACTTATAATTGAGCATAAAGATCAGCATCTTGACCTTCGCCGCCTTGCTGGCCATCTGCACCCAGCGAAAATAAATCATAAGGACGACCTTCACTGCCTGGGGCGACATATTGCATCTCATTTTCCCAGCCATCTGTTGGATAGCCGCCTTTGATATAACCACCATCTGGGTAGTTTTTGGCCTCTGCTGGCGGTGTTGTTAATGCTTCTAGACCTTGTGCGGTAGTCGGATAGCGCGAATTATCAACCTTATACATATCAAGGGCGTTGGATACTGTAGCAAGCGCTGTTTCAGTGGTCTTGACGCGAGCTTTATCACTTTGTCCCACCACTTTCGGGACAACTAAGCCTGCAAGAATTGCCAAGATTACAATCACGACCATGATCTCGATCAGAGTAAATCCAGACTGGTTATTACGCATAGGCAGTGGCTGACGTGCTCTTGTAGGAGCTGGCTTGTTGGCACTCATGGCACTTATTGGCATAGCACTTGTTGGCATAGTAGTTACTTGAATTTTGTCAATTATAGTCATCGCTTTTATCATCGCTTTTGGCATCAGGGTGATGTAAATAGGAAAAGTGGCGTTCAAGTAACATTAATGATCGGCGTATTAATGAGCACTGAAACGATTATCACTATAAACCATGATTTTATTTTTATCTAGGGCGTGTCCTCAATTCAATCGTTTACTTTCTAAATGGGCTAAAAATAGCTAAATTTTGCCAAACATCGTCAAATAGCTTCTTAATATCTCGATATTAAGAAGCTACTTTCCTTGTTTGACGGCAATCTATCTCATTTTTATCACCATTTTTAAAATAAGGAAACGCCCTAGCACCGCAAGTATATTGTTATGAACCTTGACTTTTATAAGCATCAATACTGAACCACAGCATGACGAGTGATATTTATAAGGATAACTTTTGACTGACGCTTACTATAGCTTGATGGCTGGCTTTACCCTAATAAAAACCTGACTCAGTCAACAATCTACAACAGTAAGCAAATCTTAAGAAAGCTAGCGTAATATTTAGTAAGATCGCTACAATAGAAATGTGAGCGGGAGGCACACAAGCTCAGAAGGCTTAAGTGCTCACTATCCTGCCAGATCATTCATATTGACAATCGGTAGCATCACTGCCATTACGATAATCATGACTACCACGCCCATCAGCACTAGCATCAACGGCTCAAGTAGCGACAATAAGGTACTGATAAAGTTAGTGGCTTCTGCTTCCTGCATATTGGCGGCGCGGCTGAGCATATTCTCAAGCTCACCTGAGTTTTCGCCACTTTTAATCATTTGCACCATCATCGGCGGAAAGTAACTGGACTTTTCTAATTGACTCGATAAGCTTGAGCCTTCCGTCACCCTATCAGCCGCAGTGATGATGGTTTTTTGAATGTGTAAATTGGTCGTCACCGCCGCACCAATATGCAGTGCCTCAATCAATGGCACCCCTGAGCGTACCAATATCGCCAATGTACTGGCAAAACGTGCTGCATTCAGCCCTTTTGATAACCGCGCCAATATCGGTAGCCTTAGCACGATGCTGTCTATCGCTAACTTACCCGCTTGCGTCTGCGCAAAACGATAAAACAAAAACGCCGTTCCGGCTAATACTAGCAGCATCAGCCACCACCACTGAGTAATGAGGTTAGATAAGCTAAGAACAATTTGGGTAATGAGCGGTAGCGCTTGCTCAGACTGCTCAAACACTTTGACAATTTTGGGCACCACAAAACTCATCAAACCCATAATCACGCCAATTGCCATCACCATCAGCACAATCGGATAAACCATTGCGCCTTGGATTTTCTTTTGCAATGCAAAGCGGTTTTCGGTGTAATCTGCCAACTGGTTCAAGATTAAATCCAAGTGACCTGACTTCTCCCCTGCCGCAATGGTCGCGATATATAGTGGTGGAAAACTGGCGGCTTGCTGCAATGCTCGCGCCAAGCTCAAACCCTCTAATACATGCGAGCGCACGGCAAGCATGAGAGATTTAATATGGGTTTTTGGTGATTGTTTGGCGACGGCGGCAAGCGTTTCCTCTAACGGAATACCCGCTGCCAATAATACCGATAATTGACGGGTCAGCAATGCTAACTCGTAAGCAGAGGGTTTTTTATAGCGGTTTTTATTCTGGTTTTGTCTATCATTGACGGCACTGACTTCAACGGGTGTCCATTGTTTATCACGCAGCTGCTGGCGAACTTGTCGCGCAGAATCGCCTTCGAGCAAGCCTTTTTGCACACTGCCATGGTCATCTAACGCTTTATAATGATAAGCGGGCATAGCAGCGAATATCCTAAAGTGGTCAATAATAAAAGGTAATAAACAAGGACTTATAAAGGAGATCTATCGAGATCCAATGGCTTAAAAAAGCGGCGTAGAATCGCTACTGTCTGGCATCAAACCTTGCAATAACAAAACATCCAAGTGCTGCTGCTGCAATTTTTTATCGAAGTCGTTGACCTCAGCAATGAGCATTCTCTCGATACGCTTGTCACTGGCAAAGACACTCAATCGTGCACAGATAACTGCCAATTGATAAATACGTTTTTTACAGTAGCCATCCAGCCCTTGTAGCAGTCTAACCATGTATGGCGTCTCAAGACTGGCGTAATCGTAATCAGCTATAACCTGCGAACCAAGTGCCGTAACACCATAGCTAATAGATAGATGGGCACAAAAATAACAGCTGAATAAGTAGCCAACGACATGTCCAATATAATAGCCGCGGTCATAGGTAAAACTACTCACGCCGAAGTGCCCAAGCACATAGCTATTTAGACTGCCTTGATCACGAATAGGCTTACTGTTCTTTAATTTGCCAACGGTGGCAAAGCATAGCGGATTTCGCCCATCCTGAGTGGTCAGTTGCCAACCAGCTGGCTGCTGAGCTGGCATATGACGGACAATATCAGCGATGATGTCATCGACCACATGCAGCTGCTGCCAAAGACGCTCTAATCCATCGATATCCATCAAGCCGCGTTTATCAAGCTGCTGTGCCAGCAAGTATTGCTGATGTTCTGCGAATTGTGATTTGAGCGTTTGTACCAAATAAGTAGGTCGCGTGGCAGCGGATGCCATATATAATAATCGCGTACGCTCATGCTGGGTACAATACAGTGCCACACGCTGCTCGGCAATATTCATCTCGCTAGCAGCAGATTGTTGCACCGCGCTATGGGTATTAGATAACTCATCAGCTGCGCCTTTAACAACTGTCTCTTTAACACCTACCTCTTCAATATCTGGCAGCGTAAACAGTGCCAATAACATCGCTTTGTCAGGTGTCGCACCCGCCTTGTCTTTTCGACCATGCTTGACGTTGCTTAGATTCATATCGCTTTGTTTTTTAGCGGACACAGCTGAGCCTTGTTGGCTATTGGCTCCTGCGCGTGGCTTTGCGGTCGGTTCAGTCATAACATACCATCAGCAGCAAAAATAAATATCATTTAGAACAAACGATCTGACCACCATACAGTGACATATCTTACGCTAAAAACAAGCGTTTGCGCCTAAATGACTCATTATTCCATAGTACCTGAACACAAGCACATTGTCAGCTGTCCATCGTCAAAATACTCTCTATCAACACCTGTCAACCATAGACGAAATATCTTCATGGAAGTCTCATACTTCACCATGAGAAAACAAAAAAGCGTTAAGGGCCTAATGGCAACCTTAACGCTTTTATGGTGTATTAACGATACGCTATGCGATGTTTTCTTGTTGATATTGTTGGCGATAGGCTTTTGGAGATACCCCATAAACGCGCTTGAATGCTTGACTAAAGGTCGAATCTGACGCATAGCCAACCAACTCACTGATACGGCCAATACTGTTTTGCTGCAAGCGTAGATAACGAGCCGCCAAGCGCAAGCGATAGTCAATGAGATAGGTCAACGGCGGCATACCAACTGTATCTTTAAAGCGCTGCGCAAAGCTTGAGCGTGACATTCCTGCGACTTCAGCCAGCTTATGAATGGTCCAGTTTTGATTGGGCGCTTGATGCATCGCTGCTAACGCCTTGGTCAAAAACGGGTCTTTCATGGCTTTTAGCCAATTTTCTGTGGCCTCAGGCAAACTTTCAATATAAACCCGCAAACATTCAATCATCATAATACTTGCCCAATGATTGATGATTGCGGTCTTACCCATGCGCTCACGCTCGGCTTCTAAGGTCAGCAGCTTAATCTCGACATCAATGACCTCAAACCTACCGTCAGACTCATCGTTGATTTCAGGCAAAATCGCAGGCAGCACAGATAACAAAGGACGTATCATTTCTTTATCATACTTGCATTCAATCAATATCAAAGACGAGTTAGGATCACCGTTGCCATCGATATCAAGGGTGTTTTCCTTACAATGAGTCAGCAACTCATCTAGCGGTAGCGCATCGTCACCATTATGATCTAAGGCATAGCTCACATGCTTATGGGCACTGGGAATCATAATCATATCGCCTGCGTGAGCCTGTCGCAAACCATTGCCGACGTCGATACAAAAGCTCCCAGACATCACTAAATAAAATAAAATCGTATCTTGTCTAGTGATGGAATAAGACCAATTACCAGTCCCATTCAAACGATAATACTTGGTTTCAAACAAATGCACGTTTTGTAGCAATACGCTCAATGCGTCCATCAATCACTTCCTCAATAATATAAGATCCATAGCAGCGCATCTCAAACAAGCACTCACATCCCTACTACGGTCTTAGGCTTACTAAATCTATTCAATATATTTTTTAACTGACCTTTAATTTTCTTAACACTCGTATCATTTTCAATGGATCACTTCTTAATGGATGACCTAATATATCAACGGGCTTTAAGACCTTATCATGATGCATCACTAAAAGCGTTGCCTTTGTTATTCTATATTTTGCTATTCTATATAAAGGCGGTTAAAGAATAACAAAGCAGGTTCAAGGCACATACAGAGATAGCGAGCGTCTCGAAAGAGAACCCATAATAAAAATAAATGAGACAAAAGGCCAGTAAATCAATAGACAATCAAAGGGTTGATGAGTCTACAAATTTTAATCGCAGGGGGTAAGATAGGTTAAAACCAATCATACAGGCACAAAAAAAAGCCAAAAATGGCAAGTATTATTATTTAGAACAAGGTTTTTATAATGAGATAGAACAAGAAGAGGAAGAGGATAATGCAGAATAAAATATGGGGCGACTGATGGGACTCGAACCCACGACAACCGAGATCACAACCCGGGGCTCTACCAACTGAGCTACAACCGCCATAACTATTGCCTGATAAGGCAAGATTTGCAGGCTAAATGGTGCGCCTGGCAGGATTCGAACCTGCGGCCACCTCCTTAGAAGGGAGATGCTCTATCCAGCTGAGCTACAGGCGCTCTTAGAGGACTTTTATATACTAAAGCAAGTTTTAAATATATCAAAAACTAAACCATTATACATAAAAAAAAGCCTGTAAGGCTCTTAAAAATAGATGGTCGGAGTGATAGGATTCGAACCTACGACCCTCTGGTCCCAAACCAGATGCGCTACCAAACTGCGCCACACTCCGAAATGTCTATTATCACGATAGTTTGTTGATTAACTCGTTGTTGGCAATGCCACTAACTTGTTAACGTTCCTTGCTATCGAGGTGCACATATTAAGGGGAAAAGCCGATGGTGTCAACACCTATTTTTAATTAATTTAAAAAAACTGCTAAATTACTTAAAAAACGCTCATTTATCATAAAAACCACTATGATAAATCCTTTTCTCCACGATGCTAAGTGCTACTTACTCATCGACAGCGCTCATTATACTCTATTCCAATCAGGAAGCAAGCTGCCGTTTATCGTACCAGTAAGAACATTGAATGGTACGAGCCACAATGGCGCAGGACTCACTTTTTCATCAGTAGCATTATGGCTATTATCATGGTTGTTAGCGCCATCAGTCTTTTTATAATCATGCACTTGTTGGCTGAGCGCAACTGGTAACCGCTCATTATCTTGTACTGGGTAAATCAGCCACACCTGCCCTGCTTGATAGGCCTGAGCGTAACTCATCAGTTGATAAGCATCACTGGCACTAATGCTGGCTGTCTGCGATAAATGCTTCCATTTAATATCGATGACATGGCTATAGTGACCTTTTTCTCTAGCTTCAATAACCGCAGTGCCATTCTGATTGTGACAATTATCATTAGCATTAGTTTTATATATGAGCAAATCAGGTCGTATAGACAGACATGCGCGCCCTTCTGCATCCGTTAGCCAGATACTTTGCGTTTGATATAACGGCTGATATTGTTGACTCACTTGCTGAAACATCGAGGCAATGCGCAGGCTTGCCCATTGCTCAAAGGCTTGATTCATATCAATCAGCAAGCATAAACGCGGAGAGGACAGATTTTGCCTAGATGGTTTATTTAGCGCAATACCATTACCTGTTGTCACATTGGACTGCCTTAGTAACCAATAAGCCATATCTAACAATTGCTGAGCAGCCTGTAGTTGCGGTGCTCGAAGCGGTTGCACGGCTAACTGACGCTTTGCTTGCTTGTATATCGACTCTAACTGTGTCAGCTCTTGATAACTCAACGCCGCTACTCGCTGCCAAGCCTGCAAAAATTTAGGCGCATCTGCTTTCGATAGCGTTGATTGAAAAAATAAAGGTGTCAGCAAAATCAACGTGCTCTTAATCAGCCGATTACCTAGCATGTCTTGGCTCAGTATACTGCTCTCACAGACAAACTTATGCGGCTGCATGCTGTTGTGGCGCATTTGTTCTTTGATGAGAAGTCGACCTTGTATCGATGCTTGATTATCGACCTGCGTCTGATAGTGTTTGCTTGGTCGATAATGAGCCAGCCGCTGCAAAAACTGCGTGATAAGCCAATCTGACAATGGCAGTACAGCTATCGATAGCGGCGACAATTGACTGCTAAATTGACCTAGATTTTTTGTATTGGGTAGCTTATTTTTGGCATGACTGCTATTGGTCAAATCCGATAGCATGTCCTGCACCCATTGGCGAGTTTGCCTGATATCGGGGCGATGACTGGCATGGCGATGACTAGCATTCTGTGAAAGGTATGATTGCTGCGCGACTTGAGCCCTAGAAGTTTTTGCCGCGAGTTTGGGTAATATCTCAAGCGTCATGCCGCTGGGCAGTAAAATAACCCCTATATAATGTCCGACTTTTAACTGCCATTGTCCCTGTCTGCGCTTAATGCTAAAGACCGCAAACTCTTGCGCCATCAACCAATGGAAATCAGATATCCGTAAGAAGTCATGCACTGTTAGACGCTGGTGTTCAAACACAGTGATGGTATTTACATCAAACGCATTAACGTTAGCACTGTCAATATTATTGGCTATGACTTTATGACTAAAACTATTATTTATCAACGCTGAGCACCTTTATGGATATAAACGTTGATAGACAGTAGGTTTGGCAAAATCGCCTACCCCCGTAATGAGGTCGGCATTTATCTTATAGCCAGCAGTGCTTATAGACTGACCGAAAAATGCATTTTGACCAGTAAACAGCGGATTTTGATTACTCGAATTTACTTGGTCACTCGCACTGTTATTGCTCGATGCATGACTATCATGAATAAACTGTGCTTGCAGTGACTGCTGCTCATCTCTAAAGATATATTGCAAAGTACCCTCTTGCCCACCCGTCGCTTGCATTAACTGCGGAATGATTTGTTCGACCAACACCGCTTGCAATTGTCCAAGATTCGTCACTGACCATAAAAAAGCATGACCTAATTGCGCTTCCATTCCCACTGTTTGCATGATGCGATTATTCAAACCAGCTAATAGCTTTGCCAAATCTACCATCGCCGCTGGACTGTCAGTTTCTGAGTTTTGGGGCACATGAATGATGGGTAATAATTCTGGTTGCGGTGGACATTCAATAAAACGAAAGCGCCGACGTAATGCCATATCAAGTGGTGCTAAAGAGTGATCTTGGGTGTTCATCGTGGCATAAATATCAATGTTGGCAGGGATGCTAAAAGCCCGTCCAGAATAGGCCAAATGAACGGTCATCGCGTTTGCCATGCCAGCCCGTTTGTCTGGCTCAATTAGACTGAGTAGCTCGCCAAATACTCGTGACACGTTGGCGCGATTGATCTCATCAATTAAGATGGCATAACGCTGCTCTGGATCATTTGCTGCCCGTTGACACAGTTTTAAGAATGCACCATCTTGAATGGCGTAATTCATTTGAGATGAGCTATTCATTTGAGATGAGCTATTCATTGCATGATTAGACGCTGCCATGACAGGACGAATGCCTTCGACAAACTCTTCATAGCCATACGCTTGATGGAAGCTGACCATGGTAAAGCGCTGCTGGCTAAAACCTTGATTTGGATTAGCTTGGCTTTGATTGATACTGTTATCACGCTGCGCCTGCTGAAATTCGGCAAGTTGCTGCGATAGCTCTGTTAATAACTCAAAGCTTTCTGGCAGCAAATACCACGCACCGCCCTCATCTTTATCAAAATAGGCTTGGCTGACACGGTTTTTATAAGTCACAGTTTTTGAATTGGTAGGGCTATGCATTTGAAGGACAGACCAAGCCGTATTGCTTAAGTTTTTTTCGCGGGCATTCTGCGCCGCTTTCGCGACAAAAAACGCATGATTGACGATTTCAGGCACTTTTACCAAGTCTTGGTGTTTAGATTGAAAATCCAAAAGTACCAAGCATACGATTTCACGCCAGCTAAGCTCTTGCAATAGCTGCCCCAACAAATCTGCCTCATCGGCTCTCGGCAGATAGTCGGTATATCGCTTAGCAATTTGTAACAGTCGATAGGTTTTCCCCGTACCAGCAACGCCTGTATAAATGATATTGGTCGGCACATGAATTGACGTGTCAGGCATAACTTCATCCAGCATAAAAAAAAGGAAATAAGAAAAATAATCGATAAGATACGCTAAAATGTCATCATTATAGCGTGGCTGTCTTTATGGCATCCAGCAGCACTGTTTATGAAAGCATCTGAGTGATACGATATTGCATTGAGCGATAGCATTCCTAGCATCTAGGGTATCATGACGTTAGCCCTATTTTATAAGCGCAGCAGTTCATGCTAATAATAGTAGGCAGACGGCGGTTAATGTACCATAGTAAGCATGGCAGCTTGCACAATAGGCATCCTATCAGCTGCTATGATGAAATATATAACACTCAAAGCGTCATTTAATCTATCTACATTAAGGAATTTTGTATGTCAGGATTATTAAAAAAACTCCCTAGCAAGCTAACCAATAAATTGCCAGCCAAAACCTCTGACAGCACAAGATCGCCCGTTGAAAAACCCAACAGCACGCTCAAGCCCATCAGCAATCAATTCACCAAACTGTTATCTGTTACCAAATACTTGCCTGCCAGCGCACGCTCGAGCATTTTATCCAAAGCCTTTGGTAAAGTGGTGCCATATGTAGGCACAACGGGCGTCTATTATGAAACGGTCGAACCCAACCAAGTCGTGGTGAGCTTAAACAATACCAAAGCAGTGCAAAATCATATTGGCTCTATTCATGCGGTCGCCATTACCTTACTTGCCGAAACAGCGACCGGTTTTATTTTGGGTTTAAACCTACCCTCTGACCGCGTACTATTGATTAAATCGTACTCGGTTAATTTTTATCGCCCGATTAAAAAAGGCCAAATTGCAGCAGTGGCGTCTTTATCGGATGAACAGCGCTTAGATATCCTAAATACGCCAAAAGGTGAAATGGTGATTCCGTGCGTCATTCATGACCGTGAGTCTGACAGTGATCGTGACCCTATCGTGGTTGAGATGACATGGGCTTGGATTCCTAAGTCTGAATTAGAAGCCCGCCGTCAGGGCAAGACCAGCGACAAGCCGCTAGAAGCTGACACTGAATCTAAAACAGAAGTCGAAGCTGAGCAAAACGACCAATAACTGGTTAAGCATAAGTAAGACATAATGTGTCATCTAGTGTGATGAGACATTATGTTTGTTAAACTTGTATAGTGAATTTAGAAAAATTGTGAAAAAAACGTATAATAAGGAGACAGCGATGTCCAAGATTACCCATAAATTGACTGCCCATTTAACTAAGGCGTTGCTCGTGGGCGCGTGCTCACTAGGCCTTGCTATGACAGCAAATGCGGCGCCAATGGCAAATACCGCAAGTCTGACTAAATCTAGCCCTGTGTTTCTTGGTGATGGCGGTAATTATCCTTTTTCAGAAGCAGTACGGGTGGGCGATACGCTATACATGTCTGGACAAATTGGTTTTAAAGATGGCAAATTGGTCAAAGGTGGTGTCAAAGCCGAAGCCAAGCAAACATTGGATAATATCAATGAAACCCTGTTAAAGTACGGCTATCAAAAATCAGACATCGTCAAATGTATGGCGATGCTGACAGACATGGACGACTTTGACGATTTTAATAAAGTCTATAAAGCGGAATTGGCCAAACCTTATCCGGTACGTTCAGCCTTTGGCGTCGCTGAATTGGCGGCAGGTGCCAGCGTTGAAGTTGAATGTATCGCTGCAAAATAACTGTTTTTTTAATAGCCTTATCTTAAACAATCAAAGCGTCCTCTGTTAGGGCGCTTTCTTTCGTCACTCGTAGCACTTCCTCTAACGTCGTACGACCTGCAATGACTTTATGTAGCCCATCCGCACGAATCGACGGTGTCTGCTGACGTGCGTACTCCTCTAGCTCATACTCGGCGGTATTACTATGAATCATACGGCGCAAGGTATCATCAACGGGCACCACTTCATATATCGCCGTCCGTCCTTTAAACCCTGATTGATTGCATTTGTCGCAGCCAACTGGTCTGGGTAGATTGATAGGTGTAGTTGTTAAAGTTTCAGCACCATTCTCTAAAACTGATCCAATACCAATTTCAGTAAATAATTTGGCTTGCTCACTATCAGCCACTTGCCAACCATGACAATGCGGGCATAACGTACGCACCAAGCGCTGGGCGACGACACCAATCAGCGATGACGATAATAAAAATGGCTCAACGCCCATATCTTGCAGACGCGTGACGGCACCAATGGCGGTGTTGGTATGCAAAGTTGATAAAACCAAATGTCCAGTAAGCGACGCTTGTACGGCAATCTCTGCCGTTTCTAAATCGCGAATCTCACCAACCATCACCACGTCCGGATCTTGGCGTAACATCGCACGTAAACTTTTGGCAAAAGTCATATCGACTTTATTATTAACCTGCGTTTGCCCAATGCCATCGAGCTGAAACTCAATCGGATCTTCAGCGGTCAAGATATTACGGGTTTGGTCATTGAGGTCGGTCAGTGCTGAATATAGCGTCGTGGTTTTCCCTGAACCTGTCGGCCCTGTCACCAAAATAATGCCGTGTGGGCGATGAATCAAGCGTTTTAGCTCACTATAATCGTTATCAGACAGCCCTAAATACGTCATATTCAGGCGACCTGCTTGCTTATCTAATAGACGCATAACCACGCGTTCACCAAAGCTTGATGGCAATGTCGATACCCGCACATCAACCTCACGACCTGCCAAGCGCAAGCTGATACGTCCATCTTGTGGCACACGCTTTTCGGCGATATCGAGCTTGGCCATGACTTTGATACGCGACACCAATAATGGCGCTAATTGGCGTTTTGGCGTGATAATTTCTTTTAATTCACCGTCAACGCGAAAGCGAACGACTAAGCGTTTTTCAAAGGTTTCAATATGGATATCTGAGGCATTTAAACGTATGGCTTCGGACAACAATGCATTGATGAGACGAATAATAGGCGCATCATCTTGCTGATCCATCAGATCTTCAGTTTCAGGGACACTATCTGCCAAACTATCAAGATCAGGATGGTCTTCGAGCCCAGCGGCAATATGCTGCGACTCACCAGTATTGCCTGCATAAGCGGCGTTCATGCGCTTTTCAAAGTCATCGGCGCTGATGCTTTCATAAGTGGGCACACCGCGTACACCTTGCTGCTGTAAAAATCGCACTGCCTCATTAATCGCTGATAATGGCGTGGCTTTGGTCAGCACCAAAGTCGCTGGCAGCTCAGGATCAATGGCAAGTATGGCCAAAATTTGATGGCGTTTCGCAAAACTGTACGGCAGTTGCATCATAAAAGCGACCTGATAGATAAAGATAAACTCAGAAAGAAACTCGTGTCAAAGCGTGGCAAACGTATTATGCTTAACTGGCTAAACCAAAAAAGACTGCAAGTAAGATTGCGTGATTTTGTTATAATAGCATTTTGTTTTACTCGCCATTAGGATTTTCAGTTATGTCAGAGAACACAAGCACTGCTACTCATCCGACGCCCCTTTTACAAGACACTTTTACGGTCGGGAGTCGTACTTTTTCTTCTCGCCTGTTGGTCGGTACAGGCAAGTATAAGGATATGACTGAAACGGGCGCCGCCATTGGCGCGTCGGCAGCAGAGATTGTCACCGTTGCTATTCGTCGTACCAATATTGGTCAAAACAGCAATGAGCCCAATCTACTTGATGTGATTTCCCCCGATAAATACACCATTTTACCCAACACTGCTGGTTGTTTCGATGCCGAGACTGCCATTCGTACCTGTAAGCTTGCTCGCGAGTTGTTAGGCGGGCATAATCTGGTTAAGCTTGAAGTATTGGGCGATGAAAAAACCCTCTATCCGAATGTGATGGAAACGCTAAAAGCTGCCAAAGTATTGATTGATGACGGCTTTGAAGTGATGGTTTATACCTCAGATGACCCTATCGTCGCTCAAGAATTAGAAAGTATGGGCTGTGTGGCAATTATGCCACTTGGTAGCTTGATTGGTTCAGGTCTTGGTTTGCTGAATCGTCACACCCTCAGCCTTATTATCGAGAATGCCAAAGTACCGGTATTGGTCGATGCAGGCGTTGGCACGGCCTCTGATGCAGCACTGGCTATGGAGCTTGGCTGTGATGGCGTCCTGATGAATTCGGCGATTGCCAATGCGCAAAACCCAGTCATGATGGCCCATGCCATGAAGCATGCCATCTGGGCAGGGCGCGCAGCGTTTTTGGCGGGTCGTATGCCAATGCGTAAAATGGCGACTGCGAGCTCACCGCAAACAGGATACTTTTTTCAATAGCTTTTAAATTTAATGACCATTATTAAATTCATAGTATTTAATAAAAAGTCAGCTATAAAATAATAATAAAAGAAGTAACTCTTACTCAACTTATCGTCATAAAAGGATTTATTATGCGGCTTCTCACAGCAGTCGACCAGTTGTTTTTACTTCTTGAGTCGCGTAAACAGCCCATGCATGTTGGAGGTCTATTCCTATTCGAATTGCCAGAGAATGCGGGTAGCGGTTTTGTTTGCCAATTGGTCAAACGAATGCAAGATTCTGATGTGTCGCCTACCTTTCCTTTTAACCAAGTGCTTGAGCATTTGGCTTTTTGGAAAAAGGACAAGCATTTTGATGTTGAGCATCACTTGCATCATGTTGCCTTACCAAAGCCTGCACGGGTTCGCGAGTTATTGATGTATGTTTCAAGAGAACATGGTCGGCTGTTGGATCGTGCCATGCCATTGTGGGAATGTCATGTGATTGAAGGTATTCAACCAGAAAACGAAGGCGACCCTGAGCGTTTTGCTCTATATTTCAAAATTCACCATTCGTTGGTTGATGGCATTGCTGCCATGCGCCTTGTCAAAAAATCATTATCACAATCGCCCACTGAGCCAGTAACGCTACCGATTTGGTCATTAATGGCACGCCATCGCAATCAAGTCGATGCGATTTTACCCAAAGAGCGCTCCGCATTACGCATCATTAAAGAGCAAATATCTACCATTAAGCCTGTTTTTACCGAATTACTGGATAATTTGAAAAATTACGGTGATGACAGCTATGTCGGTACTTTTGATGCACCGATGAGTGTGCTTAATAAACGCATCTCAGCATCACGGCGTATAGCCGCGCAGTCTTATGATATTCAGCGTTTTAACGATATTGCTGAGCGACTAAATATCAGTAAAAACGATGTGGTGCTGGCGGTATGTGCGGGTGCCATTCGTCGTTATCTTATATCCATGGATGCGCTGCCTAGCAAGCCGCTCATTGCTTTTGTACCCATGTCGCTGCGTACGGATGACAGTGTGGCAGGCAATCAATTATCCTTTGTACTGGCCAATTTGGGCACGCATTTAGATGATCCTTTGAGCCGAATCAAACTGATTCATCGCAGTATGAATAACGGCAAACGCCGCTTTCGACGTATGAATCAAGCCCAAGTGATTAACTACAGCGTGATTGCCTATGCTTGGGAAGGTATCAACTTAGCGACCAGTCTATTTCCCAAAAAGCAGGCGTTTAATCTGATTATCTCTAATGTGCCTGGTTCTGAAAAACCACTATATTGGAATGGTGCACGTTTACAATCGTTGTACCCTGCATCTATTGTCTTCAATGGTCAAGCAATGAATATCACCCTTGCTAGTTATCTAGATAAGATTGAATTTGGGATTACGGCTTGTAGTAAAGCACTGCCGCATGTGCAAGAAATGCTGACGCTTATTGAAGAAGAGTTGCAACTGTTGGAAACCACCAGTAAAGCGCTTAAGTTCCAAGGCATTACGGTTGAAGATAAAAGTAGCTATAAGAATAATGGTAAAACAAAAAAGCTGGCTCCATAATGGAACCAGCTTTTTAGTGTTAAGTTGTCTTAATAATTATGCTTAAGTGGTACTTAAAATGCATCACCCCACGTTGGGACAACCACTTGCATCAATGGCTTCAATAACTTAATGTTACAGGCGAAAATAGAGCCTGAAGTCATTGAGTTGTGTGCGCCTGTATGGTCAACCACCACGCCACGTGCTTCGGTCACGATAAGCTCGCCTGCTGCGATATCCCAAGGCTTAATTGACATCTCAAAATAACCATCAAAACGACCGGCAGCGACATAACACAAGTCAAGCGCAGCTGAGCCTAAACGACGAACTTGACCGCCTGCTTCAGAGATTTTTTGCAAGCTTTCAAAATGCTGCTTGGCATAAGAAATGACTTCGCCATTGCGTTTACGCTCAAGCGGATGACCAGTGGTAAATAGACCGCCATCAATCGTTTTGCGCTCGCTCACTTGCATGCGGCGATTGTTCAAGCGCGCGCCTTTACCACGGCTAGCAGAGAACATCTCATCACGGACAGGGTCATAGATCACGCCATGTTGGGTCACGCCTTTATGCTGTACGGCGATAGACACACAAAACTGAGGCACACCATGGACGAAGTTTTTGGTGCCATCTAGCGGATCAATAATCCAGCACCAGTCCGCATCTTCACCGCGACCTTCTTGCATACCAAACTCTTCACCCAAGTACGAGTGATTTGGATAGCTGGCTTTTAGGGTTTCAATCGTCAGCTCTTCGCTAAAGCGATCAATACGCGTAACCAATCCATCAAGCCCTTTTGACTCAATATCCAACTCGATTTTATGGCGGTTTTGATGCGCATATAAAATCTCTTTACCAACTTTTTCAGCAGTACGTGCTGCGATGACGACCATGGGTTCCATAAATAACCTATTTGCTTGATGAATGAATGTCAAAAATAAGACGAACTCTGTGCCCACAACATGCCAATCAGCCGCTGCATCACACTGTATTTATACGATTAAAAAAATGCGCCATTTAAAAGCGATGATCGCATTATACTAAAATTGTTCGATAAAAAACGAAAAAAACCATGACGTTCGCCAAACCAACCCAAATTCTGGTGGTCATCACAAACTGCGTAAGTTGTAAAAAAGTCGGCACCTACGACTAAGTAGGCGTTCGCTCTATCGATCGAGCTTTTATCTATTTAACCAATACTCTGTCCAAATGACAGCTAAAAATCTTAAAAACGTTCAAAGATATAACTTAAACTTACAACAGCAACTTTTCAAGCTGCCTTACCACACCAGTAACATCTAAACCACAATCAGCCATTTGCTCTGCTTGTGAGCCATGGGCGACAAAGCGATCTGGAATGCCGATATTAATAACGGCAGGGCGATTGTTTTTAAAGGCTGGCGATTCGTTAAGCAAATATTCATTTACCGCACTGCCCGCGCCGCCCATAATCATGTGCTCTTCCAAAGTCGCAATGTGTGTAATACCTTGCTCTAATAACGTTTCTAATAATGCCGTGTCTAAAGGTTTTACCCAGCGCATATTAATAACATGTATCTGACAGTCTGATTCTATATCATTGTCAATTAGGCTTTCTGCCGCTTGCTGAGCTGTCGCAACCATGGTGCCAAATGCGAGTAGCGCCAGCTTTTTAGGCGCACCCTCACTACCTAATACCGACTCTACCACTGCCTCGCCAACGTTATAAGTCTGTGCTCGCAATTCAATAACTGCGCCAGTACCGACACCGCGCGGATAGCGTACTGCCGTACAGCCTTGGTATTCATAACACGTATTAAGCAGATGGTAGCATTCGTTTTCGTCTTTTGGCGCTGCAATCAGTATATTGGGCACGCAGCGTAAAAAGGCAAAATCGAATACGCCTGCATGCGTTGCACCGTCTTCACCGACTAGGCCAGCACGATCAATAGCAAACATCACATCAAGGTTTTGCAAAGCCACATCATGAATCAGCTGATCATAGCCACGTTGCAAAAACGTCGAATAAATCGCCACAATCGGTTTGACGCCTTGGGTTGCCATACCAGCAGCCAATGTGACTGCGTGTTGCTCAGCGATGGCTACATCAAAAAACCGCTCCGGAAATTGACGGGCAAAATCAATCATCCCCGAGCCTTCTTCCATAGCAGGTGTGACGGCAAGCAGCTTATCGTCATCAGCAGCCTTATCACATAAGAATTGCCCAAATACTTGCGAGTATTTTAACGCAGGTTTGGTGCTGGGCAATGATTTTTCTGTGGCGACAGCCTGAGTATCATTCTTGACTTCGACAGGAAGCTTGCTGATAGCATGATAGCCAACGGGATCTAACTCAGCTGGGGCAAAACCTTTGCCTTTGGTGGTATAAATATGGACTAAAACAGGCCCTGTTATCTGCTTGGCAAGTGATAATACCCGCAGTAGCTCAGGGATATTATGACCATCAAACGGACCAAAGTAGGTAAAACCAATCGCTTTAAATAAATTGTCTTCTAACTGCGGCACATCACGCATCTCTTTGTGACGCTTACGGCGATCAAAGCCTTGCATATCAGGGCGTTGGCATAGTACTGGCTCGCCTGCATCAGAGATATCAACCTGATATCCTGACTCCCATAGCATCGCTAAATGCCGTGAAAAACCACCGATAGAACAAGAGATTGACATGTCATTGTCATTTAAAATGACCAATAAATCCGCATCTTGTTGCACCGCATCATTCATCGCTTCAAACGCCATACCACCGGTCATTGCACCATCACCAATGATACAAGCAACGGTTTGCGCGCGACCTTGATAGCGCAGTGCTAAGCTCATGCCTAGACCAGCTGAGATTGACGTCGATGAATGACCAACGCCAAAGGTATCGTAAACGGATTCTGCACGCTCAGGAAAAGCAGTCAAACCATCTTTCGAGCGAATCGTCGCCAACTGATCACGGCGACCTGTCAAGACTTTATGAGCATAGGCTTGATGACCCACGTCCCAAACGATTTGATCTTGCGGCGTATCTAGTAAGTAATGCAGCGCAATGGTCAACTCAACCACGCCCAAATTGGCACCAAAATGCCCACCGCTTTGACCTGCTGAATACAATAGAAATAGCCGCAGCTCATCAGCCAACGTGATAAGTTGAGCGGTTGTCAGAGTATTAAGATCAGCTGGCGCTGCAATGCTATCCAGCAAAGGCGTATCAGGACGGACGCGTGGAATCACAGTATAAGTCTGCTGTAAATTCGACAGCTGGGCAGCAGAATCGACAGCTGGCATAGATACGGACTGAGACTGTGGGGAATGAGGTGACTGCTGCATAAACCGTACGATACCTACCAATCTGCTGACAAGACAGCCTCTTAGTGCATAATGCTACCTAAGTGACGTCAATAATATCTACACCATTATTGGTGTAATCGACCATATAACTGTTCATAAATTTATTCAGGCAGCCTCTATGTCTTTATATAAACATATAGAAGCTGCGCCGAATAGCACGTACGCTGCCGTAATGGACAGCGATGGAGCTTTGCTTTCGCGCTTTCATAACAAGGGATAATATTATGCCTTATTATTCTGCATCAATATTGGATGTTAGTGACGACATAGTAATGTAAGGGCAAAGACTTGTCACTGTATCCGTCAAAATAGTATGGCATAATAGCATTTATTTTTAATTGTCGCTTTAATCATCGTGCGTCGTTTGTGAACTTTGTGTGTTTTTATAATAAAGACAATCAGCATGCACTCTTTACGAATGAATTATACTGGCATAATCCTACTTTCATCATGCAGCTAGGATGTCATCGCTGTTTTAATATGGTTAAAAAAGACCCTCTACCGCCACGCTTATCGGCTTATGCAGGACATTAATGTCATATCAATTTATTACCAGTGCCAAACTACCTACTCGTCATGGCGAGTTTGATATTCATATCTTTGAAAACGACGAAGGTCAAGAGCATGTGATGCTGACTGTCGGTCTACCTGTCGTCGATCAACATACGGCGGACAACTCCCCGAGTCAAACGGACGCCACGCGAGCAGAAAAAACCATTCCATTGATTCGTATTCATTCAGAATGCTTGACGGGCGATGCTTTTAGCTCATTAAAATGTGACTGTGGACCGCAGCTCAACACGGCGATGCAGGCAATACAAGAGACTGGCTGCGGGGCGATATTATACTTGCGCCAAGAAGGTCGCGGTATTGGTCTGACCAATAAGATTCGCGCTTACGCCCTGCAAGACCAAGGTCATGATACTTTAGATGCCAACCTCATGTTGGGCTTACCCGCTGATGCGCGCATTTATGATATGTGCGGCCCGATGCTCGCTCATATCGGTGTTGACGCCGTCAGACTCATCACCAACAATCCAGACAAAGTGGCTTATCTAACCGAGCACGGTATTAATGTCGTGGAACGCGTGCCTTTATTGGTTGGGGTGAATGATATGAATGCTGAATATTTAGCGACCAAGCGCGACCGCATGGGTCATTTATTAGATAAAGATTTCAATACCGCGTTACATCTTAATAAGTAGACATCAATACACTAAATAAATAGATATTTTATGAGTATTTCAAATACAGATAATAAGACAGAGCTATCAGCGACAGACTTAACAGTGCCAGCCAATAACGACATCATGCGTGTGCGTGAATTTCTGGTCGATTTGCAGGCTCGTATCTGTCAAGCCTTAGAGGCGCAAGAGCGCGATGGTGGCGGCAATGCAACCTTTGTGCCTGATGACTGGGAACGTCCTGAAGGCGGCGGCGGTCGCTCGTGTGTCCTAGCAGATGGTGAGGTGATTGAAAAAGCGGGTGTAATGTTCAGTCATATTCACGTGCATAACTTGCCTGCTTCAGCCACTGCACGCCATCCCCATATCGCTGGTCGTAAAGCCCAAGCCATGGGGGTCTCATTGGTTGTCCATCCCAAAAACCCGAACGTCCCAACCAGCCATGCCAATGTGCGTTTGTTCGTTGCTGAAGCTGAGGGCGAAGACCCTATTTGGTGGTTTGGTGGTGGTTTTGATTTGACGCCGTTTTATCCCGTACTCGCTGATTGCGTGCATTGGCATCAAGTCTGTCATGATCTGTGCGCGCCTTTTGGTGACAGCGTCTACCCTGACTTTAAGCAATGGTGTGATGAGTATTTTCACCTACGTCATCGTGATGAGCAACGCGGTATCGGCGGCTTGTTTTATGATGATGTCAATACAGAAAGTCGCGGCTGGGACTTTGAAACCTGTTTTAATTTTATGAAGGCGGTCGGCAACGGTTATCTTGACGGTATCATGCCCATCTTTGAGCAGCGTAAAGATACCCCTTATACCGAGGCACAGCGCGAATTTCAGCTCTATCGCCGTGGTCGCTATGTTGAGTACAACCTTGTTTATGACCGCGGCACGCTATTTGGACTACAAAGCAATGGTCGTATCGAGTCTATCTTAGTCAGTATGCCGCCGCTTGCCAGCTGGCATTATCGCTTTGAGCCGACTGAAGGCTCGCCTGAGTTTGCATTGACCGATTTTTATCTAAAACCACGCGATTGGTTGACTCTATAGTTTGTGTGAATATAATAAAGGCTAAGGTATTTATTAGCTTGTCTTTAGAGAGTATCAAGAAGGTCAGCTATCCACGCTGACCTTCTTATATGAGCGCAAATTTATATGGGCGCAAATTTATATGAACGCTAATCACTGACTCAAAAATTACGATGATATAACAACTAAATTTACGTCCACTGCACGGATAACCGTTACAATGAAAACTATTGTTGGAAAAATCCTTTAGAAGCGAATGCGTTTCCAAAAGATGATGAGGTAATTTTTATAACAATACGCTTTATTTAAAAGCAGTATTTAAAAGAAACCTTTCGATTTAGAAGAAGCCTTTAAAGGCTGTTATTTAAAAACAGTATGTAAAGCCAGCGTTTATAAGCGCGCCTACTACTAACCAATTTTACAGGAGTAATTCACATGGCACAGGTTCATACCAACCAATCACTAAAATCTATCTTTGGCATCACATTGATGGCAGCCGCCCTAGGTCTAACAGCGTGTAGCACTGCCACTGACCCTGATGTAAAAGCCCGCCAAGATAGCATGAAAAGCTATGGTGATGCGATGGGTGTCATGGGTGATATGATGAAAGCACCTGACACCTTTGATGCCGCCGTATTCAAAGAGCAAGCCGCATTTTTAGCAGAAGACGCTGCTACGCCTTGGAGTCATTTTGAAAATAAAGAAGCCGTTGGCAATGCGACTGATGCCGTTTGGTCAAATGCCGATGGTTTTCGCGCAGAAGCAGAAAACTTTCAAAAAGTCACTGCTGAGCTGAACGCTGCTGCACAAACAGCCACTAGCATCGATGATGTCAAACCAGCCTTTGGTGAAGTCGGCGCCAGCTGTAAATCATGTCATACCGATTTTAAAGTCAAAACTGACTAAATTGATATTGTAAAAAATCCGCCATGTCATTTGATATGGCGGATTTTTATTTCGAAAATATTGTGTAAAAGGCCGTTCTTTAAAATAACGTGCTAAAAAAATCATTCTGCCACAGCTTTATTAACATCGATCGCCTTTTGCTCATGCAATTTACTCACAATCGATGTCACTGATGGATCACTCAAATCTATCGTGCGTATCGGGAATGGAATGTTGACGCCTGCTGCATCGAGTGCGCTCTTAATCTCAACGATCACTTGATGAATCGAGGTCACTTTGTTGGCTTGGGTGCCATCTTCGATAAACCAACGTACCATCAAATCTATCGTTGAATCACCAAAGCCCGTAGCAATCACACTTGGCTGCGCTTTCTTCGATACGCTTTCGACTTTATCTAACGCTTGTAGAATCTCAGCTTTTGCTGCTTCGATATCATCTTCATAGCCAATACCGACAGCCACTTGCAAACGGCGCTGCTTATAGGCGGTATTGACCGTCAATGCTGAGGTGTAGAGGTCTGAATTGGGAATAACCACTTGCCGACCGTCATACGTCTTGATAGTCGTGGCGCGTATTTTAATATCCTCAACCGTCCCTTCATAGTCGCCTGAGACAATCTGATCACCGATGCGAAACGGCTCTGAGATCAGCAGCAAAATACCAGAGAGCAAGTTTTGAAAAATATCTTTAAAGGCAAAACCAATAGCGACGGAACCAATACCGAGTGCGCCAATCAGCTTAGCAGGCGTAAATCCGGGCACGGCAATCACCATAGCAATCATAAAACCGATAAAAATGATGAGTGCGCCGCCTACTCGCTGAAACACTTTAACCAAGTTCTGATGCCGACTGCGACTGCCTAAAAGTTTGTATACCACTTTTTTGAAGACAATCGATAGAAACCAAAAAATCAGAATAACAATAATTGATGCGACAAAATAGGGAATGCGTTCAACAAAGCCAACCACTATCTCATTTGCTGAATCAATGATGCTTTGATATGTCAGCACATCCGTTGTCACTGGTTCAGCCGCTATATTGGTATTTACTGTCGTTTCTGCCTCAGAGGTAGGCATCTAGATGTCACTCCTTTAGTTGGTTGGCTTTATGCTTCCATTCACTCGATTAATTGATTGTTTGACTAGGGCGTGTCCTAGACTAACTGACGTATTGCCGTATAGACGTACCAGCCTGTCAAGCTAGCCCATTAAATCTGCTTGTACAATTTCAATCCAGTAACCATCAACATCTTTGATAAAGGCAATGTTTTTCATACTGCCATCTTCTGGACGTTTTTTGAATTCGACATTATTTTTATCAAACCAAGCAACCGCTTCATCGAGACTAGGTACGCTAAAGCAGATATGTCCAAAACCTTGTGGCTCACCATTACCATCATGATAACTAAAGTCAGCTTTCGTTTCGGTACCATAATTATGGGTCAATTCTAAAATGCCACGTTGACGGAAGGCAAAGATTTCCAAATCATCACCTGCGGGCAAATTGTTGCGCTCGCTTTCGGTTAATTTGGCTAAAAAATATAAATCAAAACCCATATCAGGGAATTTTTTGACCGCCAGTAAAGTCATACCAAGGACACCAGTATAAAACGCCAACGACTTGGCAGGATCTTTGACACGTAGCATGGTGTGGTTAAAAGTAAAACCTGTCGTCTGTGCTGAGATAGGCTGCACACCATCGGTATTGACGCTGCTCGTTGGCTGGGCGATAAGTGATTCGTTATTATTATCAGTGGCTGAGCCAGTATTTGCTGTAGACATAGTCATCCTAATATTGACAAAATAGAGAGTTTAAAAGCAAGCGCGTGAATATTTTTTACGCGCTTGACCCTTTTATCATAATAAAAAATCGCGAAAGCATTGAGTGGGTTTTGTAAGAGCGCACACTGGGTGCTACCCATTTAACCGATTAATTAGCTGTCTAAGAAACGTACTTTTCCTGTCTCTAAATCATACTCTGCACCAACGACCAGCAATTGACCGCTATTGGTTAAATCCTCTAATGCCCGCGAGCCATGTTTGAGCTGGCTAACTGACATACGGACGTTAGCGCGGATAGAGCGATCGACCAACTCGTCGGCATCGACATCTTGACCATTGGCAGTGGCAAGCTCATGCAAGTTATAAACGCTTGGGCGAATGCGATCGACAATCGACTGCAAGTTGGGCGAATAGTTTTTCTCAGGATTGATCAGTGTCTCAACACAAGCCGTGACCGCGCCGCAATGTGAGTGCCCAAGCACGACCACCAATTTTGTACCGAACTTTTCGGCCGCAAACTCAATCGAGCCAATCTGTGAAGGCGCGACGACATTACCCGCGACTCGAATAACGAACAAATCACCCAAGCCTTGATCAAATACAATCTCAACTGGTACTCGTGCATCCGAGCAACCCAAAATAATGGCCAATGGATCTTGATCTTTAACCAATTCAGGTCGTCTTTGCATTGTTGGATCAGTAGTGGTCAAACTATCTATGTAGCGCATATTGCCTTCTTTTAAAAGCGCAAGAGCTTCTTGACCGGTTTTCGGGCGTGTATCGTTAGGCATAAGACATCCTTTATCATTAATAATATTAGCGTTATAAACAGCTTTCCACACATGTATTCAAACATAGATTTGCGAATGGCTACTAACCTATCAGGCGCATTATGTTTGTCTGCCATACCGTGATTGTATAGGAATAAAAACCAAAAAATGATAAAAAATTTTGTTTAAATATCGTCATAGAATGGCAGTTATTGCTAGGGTGTATCCTCATTTTAAAAATGGTGATAAAAATGAGATAAATTGCCGTCAAACAAGGAAAATAGCGCACATAATATCGAGATATTAAGAAGCTATTTGACGATGTTTGGCAAAATTTAGCTATTTTTAGCCCATTTAGAAAGTAATCGATTGAATTGAGGACACGCCCTAATCATACAGAATTATAAAGTTGGAAGTGAAACTGAAAAACAGAAATGCATTAGCCAAAACCGAGCATCAAACAGACAACACCGAACTATCAAGCATCAACAGCCATTGACAGCTTAATCGTGTTGCTCGCAGAACTTATAACGAACTTGCACTGATTTATATCAAGGGTTTGTTATAATACGCGGCGACCAAATCGGGTTTACACCCATCGCTTATATCCATATCAAATCACCTTGACCACAGTGTCCTAAATAAATAGCTGTACTGCGATGTCGGACACGTAGGAATAAATATTATGACCAATTCACCGCCAAATATGCACAGAGCCTCTGCATCAGCTCAAGATGACAAAGTACTACTGCAACTGACTGGTCTAAAAAAAACCTATGATCAAACTGAAGTATTAAAAGACATCAATCTTGATATCAAGCACGGTGAATTTTTGACGCTGCTTGGTCCATCAGGCTGCGGTAAAACAACCTTACTGCGCCTAATCGCTGGTTTTGAGCAGCCAAATGCTGGGGCAATTTATCTAGACGGCGTACAGATGGCAGGCTTGCCAGCGGATAAACGTCCCGTGAACACAGTATTTCAGCAGTACGCCTTGTTTCCGCATATGAGTGTCGCACAAAATGTTGCTTACGGGCTTAAGCTCAAAAAAGTACCAAAAGATGAGATTCAAACCCGCGTGCGCGAGATGCTCGCCATGGTACAGCTGGAGCATTTAGCCAATCGCAGGCCACAAGACTTGTCTGGTGGTCAGCAGCAGCGTGTCGCTATTGCACGAGCCGTCATCAATCGCCCTAAACTGTTGCTACTTGATGAGCCACTATCTGCGCTCGATCATAAGCTGCGTTTACAAATGCAATCTGAGCTTAAACGGCTGCAACGAGAGCTTGGCATCACTTTTGTATTTGTCACCCACGATCAAGAAGAAGCGCTATCGATGTCAGATCGTATCGCCGTGATGAAAGATGGCTCTTTTCAGCAAATCGGTACGCCTATTGAGATTTATGAAACGCCGGCGAATTTATTTACCGCCAAGTTTATCGGTGAGACCAACTTATTTAAAGCGGAAGTCAGAGGCGTTTATCCTGAGCAACCAGATCGCGACGGTCGCGTGACCAATGGCCGTATCGAAGTCGAAGTTTGTGAAGCACAAGCGCAAGACGGTCCGACCACCTTACGCAATTTACGCCGCCCTGATTTTGCTAACGATGTACAAGTGGGCGATATCGTTAATTTATTGCTACGTCCTGAAGATTTGCGAATTTATGACCCCAATGATAAAGAACATGGTGGCTTACTCGGGCGAGTGATTGAAAGCAACTATAAAGGTAGCACCTTAGATTCGATTATTGAGTTAGCAAACGGTCACATTATTAAGGCTTCTGAATTCTTTGATGAGGATGATCCAAGCTTTGATTACAAGTTAAATGAAGGTGTCAAAGTATCATGGGTCGATGGCTGGGAGTGGGTACTACCAGAAGACGGTACGCTTGATGATGAAGCCAATCATCAAGCTGCCAGTTTAGCTGCTCAAAAGGATATTAGCTGATGGCAGGTCATAGCTTAGGCAGCAAAAGTCCTTTTCGTACCGTAACGCTCTGGCTGATTTGGGGTTGGTTACTGATATTTGCGCTATTGCCAAATATCTTAGTCATCGCTGTCAGTTTTTTGAGCCGCGATAGCAGTGCTTTTATTAGCTTGCCTGTCAGCATCGACAGCTATATACGCATGATTGATCCGCTATATTTTGGCGTATTTATTCATTCATTATGGATGGCAGGCATCACAACCATCATCTGCTTGTTACTTGGCTACCCTTTTGCTTGGCTGATAGCCAAAGCCAAAACGCGTTGGCAGCCGCTACTCATGATGCTGTTAATACTACCATTTTGGACCAACTCGCTTGTGCGTACTTATGCACTCAAGTTACTGTTTGCCAATAACGGTTTGATTAATAAATCACTGCTGGCAATCGGTATCATCGATACTCCTATCGATATTTTATACACGCAAGTGGCGGTGATTGCTGGTTTGACGTACTTATTGTTCCCATTTATGGTGTTGCCGTTATACGCAGTATTTACCGATTTGCGCAATGACATGCTACTCGCTTCACAGGATTTGGGCGCATCAAAGACCCAGACTTTTTGGCATATCATATTGCCATTGACGACGCCTGGCATTATCTCAGGGGTATTATTGGTGCTGCTGCCTGCGATGGGTATGTTTTATGTGGCAGATATTTTGGGTGGTTCACGCAATTTATTGGTCGGCAATATCATCAAAAACCAGTTCTTGGATGCGCGTGACTGGCCATTTGGCGCAGCTGCCAGCGTGTTATTAACACTAGCAATGGCAGTACTATTACTCGCCTACCGTGCCAGTAGTCGCCGCATTGGCAAGACCGACTTTAATGAGGTGGCCTAATGTCTGATAGTTCACTGAATCATCAACTGAATAGCTCGGCAACTAAAAAAAGATCGTCTATTAAGATTGGCAGTATCGCGGCTAAAGGCTATCTTAGCCTCATTTATACCATGCTGTATTTGCCAATTATCGTCTTAGTCGTCATGTCCTTTAATAAATCGAAAGTCGGCTATAACTGGGGCGGCTTTAGCTTAAAGTGGTATGAGTCGCTGTTGAATAACCAAGCGATGCTCGATGCTTTTTGGCATTCTATTGTATTGGGATTGGTCGCAGCCACTGTCTCAACTTTGATAGGAACGCTAACTGCTCTCGCCTTACATCGCTATAACTTTCGCGGTAAAGGCTTATTAAATGGGCTGTTATTTGTATTAATGATGTCGCCTGAAATTGTACTCGCTATTTCATTATTGGCATTATTCTTATTAATAGGGTTGCAATTAGGGTTCGTCTCGCTGTTACTCGCGCACATTACTTTTTGCTTACCGTTTGTAGTCATCACGGTGTTTGCACGATTGAGCAGTCTGGATGAACGCTTAATGGAAGCCGCACGCGACTTGGGCGCCAATGAATCAACGATGGTGCGTACCGTACTCATTCCTGTCATTCTGCCCGCAGTGATGGCAGGTTGGCTACTGGCATTTACCTTATCGCTCGATGATGTGGTGGTTTCTACCTTTGTCACGGGGCCCAGTTATGAGATTTTACCGCTACGAATTTATTCGATGGTACGGGTAGGACTCAAACCAGAGGTCAATGCCATTGGGACGATTTTATTGGTTGCCTCGCTGATATTGGTCATTATTTCGCAGCTATTATTGCGTCGACGCTAATTTATTGCTGATTAAAAATCGGACTTTGAATGAAAATCAGCGCTATATCAATTATAATGAATTTTTCTCACTTTAGCGGTTAGGTTGTCTTATGTTAGAGCTTCGTCATCTCAATACCTTAACCGCGCTACGAGCGCATGGCTCATTGGCGGCGGCTGCCGATGAATTGCACGTCACGGCTTCCGCGGTCTCGCATCAGTTAAAAGAGCTAGAGAATTATTACGATATCAGCTTGGTCAATCGCCGAACACGCCCGCTGACTTTTACGCCAGCAGGTAAAACGGTACTGGCATTGGCAGATAGCATCATGCCGCAGGTCACTCGTACCAAATCCAACCTTAAACGCTTAGCTCACGGTCAAGCGGGTAGATTACGGCTAGCCTCTGAATGTCACAGTTGCTTCGATTGGCTAATGCCGATACTCAATCATTACCGCCGCGAATGGTCTGATGTAGAGCTAGATTTTGCGACTGGTTTTGAGCCAGAGCCGCACCACTTATTGATGGAAGGTGATATTGATTTACTCATTACCACCAGCGATTTACCGATAGACGGTATCAGCTATCAGCCGTTATTTGAGTATGAAAGTCGCTTGGTGCTATCACCAACGCATGATTTGGCGGCGCAGAAATTTATTGAGCCAGATGACTTAACCAATGAAACCCTGATTGCGTATCCAGTGGAAGCCAAGCGTCTCGATATTATTGCCAACTTTATGACCCCTGCGCAAGTAAGCTTTGATAGTATTCGCACTACAGAGTTGACGGCGATGCTGATTCAATTGGTTGCTAGTGAACGCGGTGTGGCGGCGTTACCTGATTGGGTGGTTGCTGAATATGAGAAAAAAGGCTGGGTCGTCTCGCGTCCATTGGGTACGGGTGTGCATTGTCAGCTATATGCAGCGACGCGCACATCAAGCCAAGATACCGCTTATATGCAAGGATTTGCGAATTTGTTAGAAGGTATTGTGAAGCCGGTGTAGTATTTCACTATCTACTAAATTATTCCCGTTAAGAAATATCATCCGCTCTCTTACGCTATGACGAGCGTTATGGTAAATAACGGTACCCTAGT
This sequence comes from Psychrobacter sp. PG1, assembly GCF_014897815.1. Lineage (GTDB taxonomy): Bacteria > Pseudomonadota > Gammaproteobacteria > Pseudomonadales > Moraxellaceae > Psychrobacter. Next base: position 92,408 of record NZ_JABUZG010000083.1, on the reverse strand, counting down.
GAGGACTTGAACATCTAGCTGTATGTCATATGCGCTGATAGATTGATCTGCTGAAAATAATAGCAGTGTACTTGTGAGTGTACATAAGGCTGATATTTCGAGGATAATTGTAGAGATACACCTGACATTGATTGTGTTTCATATTTTTTAAGATTTTGATAATGTAAGATGTAGAAATGTAAACTTAAATCAAGGTATAAATTAATGGAAACAAAGTATACAGCAGCTAACCCTTTTGGAGAGCTTAGCACTAAGGTACTAAAAGATTTTGAACAAACAATACAGTATCGTTTGCCAGAAGATTATCGTAAATACCTCCTTAATTTTAATGGCGCAGAGCCTATTAATACTATTTGCAATATATCAGAAGATGAAGGTATAACGATTATACACGGTATGCTAGGTATACATGATGGTCCTGAATACGTTCAATTAGAATCAAACTTTGGTGATGACAACAGCACAAGGAAAACAGGGTTACTGGCATTTGCTTATGATGAGGGAGGTAACAACTTTTGCATTTGTTTGCTGCCTAAGCAATACGGCAAAGTATACTTTTATGATCATGAGTCTTCTTATGCTGATGACATTAATACTTTAATCAAAATAGCTGATAGCTTTGATTGTTTCATTGAATCCTTAACTTCCAGAGAAGAGTATGAGAACAGCTTAGAGGATACTGATCCAGAGTTTTATGCAAGATTACAGTATGCAAGATTACAGTATGCTAAGAACAATCCTCAAATATAGTTTAATAGGGTGTATAAAGGTCGATTTTTGATGGTCGCCTTCATTTCTACTAATCCATGATCGGTGCGCTATACAGGCATCGAACATATAATGACAACTCATAGAGTGGATATATTTTTCAGATTTTTTTGTAATCCTTATACAAGGTCTTATAATAAGAGAGTAATAACTTGATGGACGTAGATAAAGATATAGTAATCCCGATTGCATTTTTAGCTCTTGTAGCTATCTTAAACATTATCCGTTGGGCTTTTTATAAGACTACAGACTATAAACAACCAAAACATATGTACTGGTATTTATTTGTTCTAGCTATGTTTATATCTGGATTTGTTCCAATATTTATTTAATTAAAGAACCTTAGTTTTGTGTTGCATTAAACGATCAAGCGATACCCTTAGGGTATACCCCAACGGAACCACCTAATTAGGCTGATTAATCAATTAATAGACCACTTAAAACAGACTGGTATAATGGAACCACTTATATTAGACCATTATGCGAATGGCATCTATCAAAGCTTATAAAACCAGCTTAAAGAAGTAAAATCCGATAGCCGTTGCTAGTAACGTCAGTCCCAGATGTAGTCCGACCAATCCCAAACCTGCTAATAATTTACCAGCGTTGATAAAGGTAAAAACTTCTGCACTAAAAGTACTAAAGGTGGTCAATCCGCCCAAAAATCCAGTAATCACAAATAGTCGGACATTGGGCGATAAACTGCTGCCCACGCGCTCAAACCACACCAGTGCCAACCCTATTAATAGTCCACCCAATACATTGGCACCAAGCGTCCCAAGGGGTATCCAGTGATGCAGCGGATTAAAGCGAGCCAACCATGCCCGCAGGCAAGCCCCAATGGCAGCCCCTAGTCCAATAGCAAGCCACTGCATAGTTTATCCTTAGGTTAATAAAGGTTAACGGAGATAGTATTGAGCAAAGCCGTCTTTACACTGCTGGTAGCTCAGTCATCGGCCAACGCGGCACACAGCTCACCGCTAAATCATCAGACTGCCCTGCATGCAGGCGCTCATAACCGGCATAAGCAATCATCGCCCCATTATCAGTACATAATGCAGGCGGCGCATAATGCACAGTGGCATTTATCTTAGCAAGCTCGCTCTCCAAAGTTTCACGCAAATGAGCGTTGGCACTGACACCGCCCGCAATCACCAATCGACTCATCTCTACTTGCTTCAGTGCTTTCACGCACTTTCTCACCAGCGTATCGACGACTGCATGCTGAAAGCTGGCGGCGATATCGGCGCGAACTTGCGGATCGCTGTCCGCATTATTCCCTGAGCCACCTGAACCATCGGTGTCTTTAATAAGATTATGCACGGCGGTTTTCATACCACTAAAAGAAAAGTCTAGGCCACGATGTAGCATCGGTCTTGGCAAATTGTAAGCAGTTGGGTTGCCTGTTTCAGCCAATTTGGCAATATTAGGGCCACCCGGATAGGGCAAACCTAGCATTTTGGCGGCTTTATCAAAGCATTCACCTGCGGCATCATCGATCGACTCACCCAATATCTCATATTGCCCAACACCACGTGCGGCGATGAGTAATGTATGCCCACCTGAGACCAATAACGAAACAAACGGAAAGGCGGGTGGATTGGCACCCATCAGCGGTGCGAGCAGATGTCCTTCCATATGATGGATACCAATGGCAGGGATATCCAAACCATACGCCAAACTTCGCCCAAATAATGCGCCCGTCATCAGAGCGCCAATGAGTCCGGGTCCCTTGGTATAAGCAATGGCATCAATCTCGCTTTTCTTCACATTGCACTGCTCTAACAACTCATTAAGCAAAGGCACCAACTTACGAATATGATCGCGGCTGGCAAGCTCAGGCACAACGCCGCCATATAGTGCGTGCAGCTCTATTTGTGAATACAGAACTTGTCCAACCAGCCCTTGATTGTCACTATTCATCTGCTCACTGTCAAAAATCGCCAGACCTGTCTCATCACAAGAAGTCTCTAAACCCAATACTTTCATATTTTTGCCTTTATCATACTTTGGTCTGCGTATTATTTTTTACAACGTTGCTATCTTTTAGGTCGTGTCGTCTTTTTAAAAATGGTGATAAAAATGAGATAAATTGCCGTCAAACAAGGAAAGCAGCGCAAATAATATCGAGATATTAATAAGCTATTTGACAATTTTTGGCGATGTTTGACAAAATTTAGCCATTTTTAGCCATTTTTAGCCTATTTAGAGGTTAATCGATTGAATTATTGAGGACACGCCCTCGTATTTGCCAAAAAACGTGCATAAAAAAAACCGCCATTGTCAGTCACAATGACGGTCAGTTTAACAAATTTCAATGGTCAATATCTCTTAATATACCGGATCAGCTAACTGCTTCAATCATGTAATCTACAGCTGCGTAAACTTGGGCTTCACTGACCTTGTCGGTGGCTTGGGCTGGCATCTTATTAAAGCCTTTTGCCGAATGCATGTGCAGCGTCTCTGTGCCTTTAGCCAGACGCGGCTCCCACGCGGCTTTATCACCATATTTCGGCGCGTTCAGCAGCCCTCCTTCATGACAAACCTTACAGTTGGTCTCATAGAGCTTGGCTCCTGCATCGGCAGCCAACACTTCTGGCTCCGCAGAGATTTCCTGCATTGGCTCATCTTCAATGACCGTCGTCTCATTATCTGCCGCAGGTTCAGGTGTAACGACCTCAGGTTCGACTATAGGCGCGTCTTCTACCACTACCGTTGTATCAGCAGATTCATTGGCAACAGCAGGCTCTTCGACCGCTACATTGTCACCACTACAAGCAGTGATTGCTAATAGCGCACTTAAACTGATGGCAGATAAGACCAGTTTATTCATACGCTGCTGTTTACCTATCATGATCACACCTCTATTCGATATTTCATGTTAGCGACTGTTTATGACAGCGCATAAATTCAAAACCTATCAACACACAAACCGTGATTAGTTCGTAGCTGGTTCAGCGTCAGCAGTAGGCGTTGCCGCCGTATCAGCAGCTGGCACATCTGCACTACTAGCTGGCATAACTGCACTGTCAGCGACAGCAACATCGCTATCCGTTGCATCTGTCATATCAGTAGCAGTCGTCCCTGCTTCAGCAGTTGCAGCACCTTCTACTGTGCCATCAGCTTCAGCTACTGGCGCTGGAGCCGTTTCTGGGAACTCCATTTTTTCAGCTTCAGGTGCGTTTTTGCGAGCCAGCTCAGCGGCTTCATCAACGCGATCTTTCGCCAATACTTCGTGTGATTCGCCTTCTTTTTCACCACCACAAGCGCTAATGCCAAAGCCAAGAGCAATGATAAATGCGGTGCTTAGCGCTGTATTTAGTCCTGTTTTTTTCATTCCAACATCCTCAATAAAATACACATAAAATGGTTAATATGCTGACTATTATATGCAAATTATCATAGCATAAACTCCAACCAAATCGTTATAGACAGTAGGGTTTTTTATTCATAGTAATTTTATACTTTGCATTTATAGTTTCATTAAAGCTGGAGCAAAAACCTGCGTTCTAACTACTTTTAGAATTGTCTCTGCGCATTGCACCTTGCAACTTAATGATAAATATGGATTAATGTGCTAAAATCATTGACTTAACTGACATTTTTTATTAAAATGCTTGCCCTTGTGCTCATGCGCAAGATTATCCTAGTTTGAGCTGATGCCTGTAATCTTGAGATATTACGGCTAAATACTAATACACAGCCAAACTAATGCCCTTATATCTCATCCTAATCGAGGAGTCTTCATGCCTGCAGTTAAGGTTAAAGAAAACGAACCAGTTGACATCGCTATCCGTCGTTTCAAGCGTGCTTGCGAAAAAGCTGGCGTATTATCAGACGTACGTAAGCGTGAGTTTTATGAAAAACCAACACAAGTACGTAAGCGTAAAAAAGCTGCTGCCGTAAAGCGTTATAAGAAAAAATTACAACGCGAAACTATTCGTACCACTCGTATGTACTAATCGATAATTCGATTAATTAAGTACAAGTGCTACATTAACGCCACTGTTATCCATTGATATCAGTGGCGTTTTTTATGCTACAATTTTTATTATTATTGCTTAAAAATTTGAATAAATACCTCTTAATAAATAAGGATAATAACAATGAGCCAACTTAAACAGACTTTATCAGACAATGTCAAAGTATCTATGAAAGCGCGTGAGCTTGAGCGTGTCAAAGTACTACGTAACGTGCAAGCGGTTATCAAGCAAATTGAGATTGACCGTCAAATAGAGCTTGATGATGCGCAAGTCTTAGATATACTGCAAAAGCAGCTAAAACAACGCCATGAGTCATTGACTATTTTTACCGAAAACAACCGTGATGATTTGGCAACCAAAGAGCAGTTTGAGATTGATATCATCAATGAGTTTATGCCAAAACAAATGGATGATGCTGAACTTGCGGCTTTGGTCAATGCGGAAATCGCTGCACAAGGCGCAACCTCTATGCGTGACATGGGCAGTGTGATGGGTGTATTAAAGAACAAAACCGCAGGACGCGCAGACCCTGCGCTCATCTCTAAGCTGGTGAAAGATGCGCTGCAAGGCTAGTAATTAGTGTCATCAAAAGCTAATGACGACATCGTAAAAATAACCGCCTAAGGCTCAAAGTCTTTGGCGGTTTTTACTGCTTTGATTTCTGCATTAATATTAGCAAGCAATGGACGGGCGCTACTGGCTTGAGCCGTGGTTTGTAGTTTTTCCGCCAGTTGTTTGGCTTGGGTGAGTGACGTCAACGCACTCTCGTAACGACTACTCCATAGTTGGTCATGACTGCGATAGCGTAGCGCGTTAATGGTGGCAATATTTTTCAGGGACGCAGAGTCGGTCGTTTTTGCCAGTTTTTCATTGGCCAGTTGCAGACTTTGCCAAGCATAACGGTCGCTTGGCTGCTGCTCGGTCAGTGGCTTGAGTAGTGCTTGGGCTTTGATTGGCTGATTGCTATTGGTGAGCGCTTCTGCCAAATAAAGACGCAGATCACGACGCTCAGGATAAACACGCTGCTGGCTGGCTAATACGTCCGCCGCTTGTGACCATTTATTCTGCTCCGTTAGAATTTGGCTATGAGTAATTGATAGTAAAGGCTCTAAATTTTGGCGCTGCGTAGGCGGCAGTCGATTGATTTCAGCCAGTAAATCGCTTGCCTCTGTAAAGCGTTGCTGTTCACCATACCAGTTCATCAAAGCCAATTTGGCACCTACGCTATTTTTAGCAGCCGTCATTAGCACTGTCTCTGAGGCATGTTTACCCGTACTTTGGACACGCCAGTAGAGCAGATCAAATAAAGCCTGATGGCGCTGCTGCTGATTTAGTGACAGTGAAGGATAATGCTGGGCACGACTTTGCGCTTCACTTAAGCGCTCATTACTGAGTGGATGCGAGCGTACGAAGCTTGGTAAAAATCGATTTTCAATTTGGTTGAGCTGGCTGCGTTGATTCATCGTGGCAAAGAATCGCGGCATCGCCCTTGGGTCGTAGCCTGCTTGGGTCATGATTTGCATGCCCACCCGATCGGCCTCGCGCTCATTATTTCGACTAAATGCCATCGTGCTGTTCATCGTTGCCGTTTGGCTGCCCATCATCACTGCTACCGCTGCATCACCATCGACCGCCGATGCTGCAATCGCTGCCAGCATACCGCCTATCTGCATCAGCAAGGCCTTTTTGCGCTCATCAGCACCACTTTCGTAATGGCGCTGACTGATGTGAGCAACTTCATGCGCCACCACACTGGCAAGCTCATCCATACTGCTAGCGGCCAGAATCGTCCCTGTATTGAGTCCAATGACACCGCCTGGTGCTGCAAAGGCATTGATACTTGGGTTATCAATGATAACCAAACCCATCGGCGCTTGCTGCCTTGCTTGCGCATTGAGACGCCAAGTCATGTCTTTGACCGTTTCTTGAATCCAAGGATCATGCTCCATTTTGATACGACCATTGACGTTCCGTAACGACCATTCGCCGAGCAATTTATTTTGATATTGCTCAGCGAAGCTCAAGCCTTGTCCGCGCAAATTGGGCAGATTTAGTTCTTCTGAGCCGCTGGTTTTCCATGAATTATAATTGGATGCCATCGCTTTGCTGCTCGTATTAGCATTATTAAAACTATCCTCACTCATGGCAGCAGTGGTCATCGTCATTAGTACCGCCGACAATGCCAATTTAATAGCGCTCGATAATGCCATCGAACGCTCGGCACTTTTACATTTTTTTTCCTGGGTCATGGGCGCATTACCAAGTATCGATTGTCTATTAAAATGGTTCAAGTGCGTATCCTATGCAAGTGAGTAATGATACTGTTTTTGAAGTAAGGTGTTTTTGAAATAAGATATTTTTGAAGTAAGGTTTTTTCGACTGATTTTTTAACTAAACGTTTTTCGACTATACGAGCTTGCTGATATAAGGTCAATTCTAGTCTGCATTCGACTACCAATAACTCAGCTGCCCGTCACTATTGCGCAACATGGCTTTAGTCAATCCCCTATAAAATGAATATGGCGTCAGGCGCGCTCAGTCTACTATTTTTAGTACTTTTGCTAGCCTTCCTTGTATCTAAATTATCTTGAACAGACTATATGTGATTCTAATGAACTGAATGTGACGTTGATTATATTCAACTTCAACTACATATCGGCTATTTGGTATAATGACATTTCATGACTATAGGGTCTGGTCGCTGCCGAGTGTCATTTATGAATTACAGGCACTGTCATTGCGTGTTTGCGAATGTTCAATACAATCTAGTACAAATCAAAATATTTATAAGGTTTATTTTATGTCTGCTGATCGTCAGTCAACCACCGTATATTCGCCTTATTCTATAAACTTATCAGCAGATTTGTCTGATACTGAGCAGCAAGACATCAACAACCTGTTAGACTTGTTACCAGCACATACTGTCACTACAGATCATGAGGCGAATGAAACGCAGCCCATTCATGTCCAACGTTTCGTCGATGGTCGCGGACTTGCTTGTCCAATGCCGCTGTTAAAAACCAAAGTGGCATTACGTGACGTCACGGCTGGCGGTTCATTATATGTGGTCGCAACTGATGCCAACTCACAGGCTGATATCACCGCTTTTTGTCAACAAAGCCAGCAAACAAATGCCGCAAGTCAACTGCGATTAATCGTTAGTAGCATGACGGATCAGCCATCAGCGGATAGCTTATCAGCACAGCGTTTCGATACAATATATCACTTCATCATTACTAAAACTGATAGCAACTAAGTGTCGCTATCCTTTACAATTACAACTATAAAGATTTTTATCTGACTATTTGCGTCACTATTTAATCAAGGTCAAGAATATGGCTAATAATTCTATTGATACGGCAAAAACGAATAAAAAAGATGAGGCAGCTCCTATAAAAAACGAAGCACGTGATGCCGCATTAAAAGCTGCCGCCCAACGTCCACCTTATGATGCTAGCGCCTTAGGCGATACTAGCACCCGTGACTTAGTGCCAGCGATGCCGACTCATTTGTCAGCGCCTGGGGTCAATTTGGGCGCTTATATCAACACGGTGCACCAAATCCCAATTTTGACACCAATCCAAGAGCAAGAGCTGGCGCATCGTTATTATGATGAAGGCGATGTAGAAGCGGCGCGTCTGCTCGTGATGTCGCACCTGCGTTTTGTGATTCATATTGCCCGCAGCTACTCGGGTTATGGTTTGCCGCAAGCAGACTTAATCCAAGAGGGCAATCTGGGACTAATGAAAGCTGTAAAACGCTTTGACCCTAATAAAGGTGTGCGTTTGGTGTCATTTGCTGTGCATTGGATTAAAGCAGAAATCCATGAATTTGTGATTCGTAACTGGCGCATTGTCAAAGTCGCGACCACCAAAGCGCATCGTAAACTATTCTTTAACTTACGTAGTCTCAAAAAAACCAACAACCAGCTAACGCTAGAGGAGGCGGATGCCATTGCCAAAGACTTGAATGTCACACGCAAGCAAGTGTTAGAAATGGAGTCTCGGCTTACCTCTTATGACGCCTCGTTTGAAGCGCAATCTAGCGATGACGACGATGGACGTTATGCACCGCAGCTATTTTTAGAAGATGGTATCGATCCTGCCGAGCAGTTAGAAGAAGCAGATTGGGAAGAAAGCAACTCATCTGCATTGATCGCGGCAATGGATACCCTTGATGAGCGCTCACGCGATATCGTCGAGCAGCGCTGGCTCTCTGAGCAAAAATCAACCTTACACGAATTGGCAGCCGTCTACTCTATCTCAGCAGAACGCGTACGCCAAATCGAAAAAAATGCCATGGACAAAATCCGCGAGGCAATGACCATTGATAGCGTTATTTTGCCAGACGATATTCAGTAGCAATTACCTATCAGTAGTGCCTGTCTTTCACCAGCGGTAGTTTTTAGATAATACGAGTTTGTCATGTTAAATTGGATAGGCATTGCGGCGATCAATATGGCCATCGCCGTCGCTTTAGGGGCGTTTGGGGCGCATGGCCTAAAAAACATCGCCAGTGCTCAACAACTCGAATGGTGGCATACTGCAACACTGTATTTGTTTATACATGCGCTGGGTTTATTACTGGTTGGTCTGTTAATTCGCCTAAGATATGCCACGCAAACCACCGCATGGCTATTACAAATTGGCGTAATAATATTTGCTGGTAGCTTATATGCAATGACACTTGGCGCACCACTTTGGTTTGGCGCGATCACGCCTATCGGTGGTGTACTAATGATTGCAGGTTGGCTATGGTTAGCAGTGTCATCATTTAAAATGAACAAATTGGTCGCAAAATAGCCAGTTGAATAAGCAATAATTAAATTGCATTTTAGAGCATGTCTTCATTTTGAAAATAGAGATAAAAATGAGAACACGCCTTAGTACGCACAAAAGGATAAAAAATCATTAAGGAGTATACTTTATGAGTACCATTATCGTTAATGGTAAGAAACTACAGACTACCCATCAGACCGTGCAATTGGTCATCAATGAGCTTGGTCTTAGCCAAGGTCGTTATGCAGTAGAAGTCGATGGTGAACTGATTCCAAAGAGTGAGCTTGCCCAATTAAGTATCGCTGAAGGTATGAATATTGAAGTGGTACAAGCAGTCGGTGGTGGCTAATTAGCTAAAATGATGATCTGTTGATTTGACAATGAATGTGCTTAAAGAAATGTATTTAAAGGTGGGTTTTTAAAAAATAACTGCTCATAAAAAAGACCTCAACGTAGCAAACGTTCGAGGTCTTTTTCCGTTTTAGGCAATGTCATTTAGAGATATCTAAAAATGCGGCTATTTATACTATTTATTATTTCATCAGCCAGTAATCATTAACCTTTAAATATCCTAAACTCTATAACATTAAACTGCTGGAGCAGCATCGTCTGTCATCAGCTCTTCATAGCGTCCATCACGCCCAGCACCCTGAGTCTTTTTGCTCTCCAACTTGGTTTTATACTTGCGTACTTGTCTATCAAGTTTGTCTGCCATCTCGTTAATGGCTTTATACATATCATCGTCAAGCGCTTGGACAAACATCTCTTTACCCGAGACTCGCATAATCGCTTCAGCCTTATGGCTCTTTATAGCACCGCTGTTATCTAATGATAAAATGACTTGAATACTTTGAATTTGATCAAAATGACGACCAATTTTATCAAGTTTTTCTTGAACAGCTGCGTTCATAGCGTCGGTAACACTGATATGGTGACCACTGATAGAAACATTCATATTATTGTCCTTTTATTATGACTTACATTGTTGCCTACGTTGTTGCTTGCGTTGTTACTTACAATCAACAGATGAGCCAGCATTCCTGCTTTTTCACCCTGCCTTACCAACAATGAATGGGGTGTCTTTATTTATCAGCGCCTTTAGTAATCGATACTTTTAGCAAAAATCGAACGTATCCTTTCGTTGTCATTTTGATTAATGAGATAAGTAAATACGCTGAATCGACACTTAGATTTCGTTGTTGGTATGACTCTAATTTGTCATGAATATCGAATAGTAGCAAGACAGTAAAGTGTAATTAAATGTAATAAAAACGGTTGTTTCCTAAATGTTTCTATATAATCAGAAAATTTTATTTTTTATATTTATCAAGAAATATATTAGCGATAGCACGATTTCTCTCTTAACTCATTGAATTGTGACATTTAATATTTCTGTTTACGCTGAGTAGACGAGCCAATATTCATTGCTTCACGATATTTGGCCACGGTTCTTCTGGCGATATCGATACCTTCGGATAATAAACAATCTTTTATGCGACTGTCAGATAATGGCTTTTTGGCATCTTCATCGGCTATCAATTGCTTAATCATGGCGCTAATGGCAGTCGATGAAATATCGCCGTCGGTACTGCTGACATGAGATGAAAAGAAATGCTTGAGTGAAAACAATCCCTGCGGCGTCAAAATTGTTTTACTGGTGGTTAGACGTGAAACGGTCGATTCGTGCAAATCCACTTCTTCCGCAATGGCTTTTAGGATGAGCGGTTGCATGGCAGTCGCGCCATGCTGCAAGAACTCTTGCTGATAACGCACGATACTGGTTGCCACTTTTAATAGGTTTTGATTACGCTCTTCAATACTACGAATAAACAAGCGGGCATCGGTGAGGTTTTCACGCAGATATTGATTGTCGGGGCTGTCATCACCGCGCTTCACCAAATTGGCATATTCTTGATTGACTCTTAGCTTTGGCATGGTGTCAGGATTGAGGCGCACATACCAGCCGTCCTCTTGCGTCGATGTACCTGAACTCGTCTGACTATGATGGTGACGTATAGGCGTGACTAAAACATCAGGAATATCATAGCTAGCTGGCGACTGAGTATAGTCTGGTTGGCTGCTTTGAAACAGCAAGCCAGGTGACGGATTCAAGGTACGCAGTAAGTTAAGCGCGGGGGTAATCTGTGCAGGCGCGAGTCCAGTCCGCTCAGTCAATGCTTTGATGTTATTGCTCACCAAATGCTCACTGGCTGACAATAATGCTTGCGCTTCTTTTAGATGATCAGTATTTGCATCGAGCTTGGACAACTGAATCGCTAGGCACTCACTGAGATTTCGCGCCCCAACACCCAGCGGATCGCAAGACTGAATAACACGTAAAACAGCCATGACTTCATCGTGCTCAACAGATTCATCCCATTGATAAAAACTTGCCATCGTATCGAAGCTTTGCAACAGCTCATCGATATCAAGCCGCACAAAACCCATGTCATCCATAGAGTCCATCAGATAGGTTGCAATCAACATGTCCGCTTCTGAGAGATGCTTAAAGTTCAGCTGCCAACGCACGTGGTCTTGTATGGTGGCAGAAGTGCCGCCTTGATAACTATCAAAATCCTCGTCACTTTTGCTCCCCGAACTGCTCGGCGTAGATGCATAATTACTGCTATCAACACTACTTTCAAAGCTACTATAGTCGTCACTATCCATCGTATGATTGTCTATGGCACTATCATCGATACTGGTTTGCTGTAATTTGTCCAAGCTATCACTAAAGTCTTCATCTGGTTCAGAGTTGTGGGTATTACTCTCAGAGGTTGCACTAAATGAGTCAATATCAGCGCTCTGGTTCCAGCTATCAAGTGTCAATGACTCATCTACTCTATCGCCGCTGCCATAATCGTATTCATCTTCATCATCCTCAATACGTTCAAGCAATGGATTACTATCCAGCTTGGCCTGAACTTCTTGCGCAAGCTCAAGACTAGAGAGTTGCAGCAATTTAATAGCTTGCTGCATTTGCGGGGTCAGTTTTTGTGAGGTGCTCAGCGTGGTCGCCAATCCGAAAGACATACTCATGGGTGGCTTATTACACTCCGATACTGGTGATAGTCTATATATGTTGCCACTTAAAGTAGCGAGTTAACGTTATCAGGACATGACGATAGCATTTTTCGTGGCAATTTTGCTATGATAATTTATAGACGGTCCAATACGCTTATTGCTTTCTACTTATAAAACTCTATAAATTTAACCGTTTTAGCATGAACTGCTAAACAATAAACAACCAAATCTTGTTGATAATAATAAGGCTATATAAAAAATACAAGGTACATGACACAAAACCTTCGAGCCAATTGAACCACTCTTAACATTAACCGAGAATAATACGATGAATGACCAAGCAAATAAACCACATCTTGTCACTGCTGCGATTCAAATGAATAGCCAGCAAGACATCGAAAAAAACGTAGCGGCTATAAAATCTGCCATCAGCGATGCCAGTCATCAAGGTGCTCATCTTGTTGTCTTACCTGAAAACTGCTGTAGCATGGGCGAGCAATTTGCCACCGCAGAGCGCTTTGATACGCTATCAGCGACGATAGCAAACTATGCCAGTACTTACGGTGTCTATGTGCTGGCAGGCTCACTGCCCTGCCCTTATCGCCCTGATGGCGTCATCGTGCCTGATGGCAGACTGCGCCAAGTCAGTCAGCTATTTGCCCCTGATGGCACGCGAGTGGCACGCTATGACAAAATTCATCTATTCACGGCGACGGTAGCAGATAAACATGGCAGCTATAATGAAGCAGCGACGTTTGAGCCCGGTACACAGACTGTAGTTGCAACAATAGAGAGTGATCATGCTGCCTATCAGCTCGGTATGATGGTTTGTTTTGATTTGCGTTTTCCCGCATTGGCACAGCGCTTACGTCAAGCAGGCGCTGACCTATTAAGTGCGCCATCGGCATTTACTTATTTAACGGGGCAAGCACATTGGTCGCTGTTACTTCGCGCGCGGGCGTTAGACAGTCAGTGCATGGTCATTGGCGCAGCACAAGGCGGCGCCCATGTTTATAAAAACGGTGATATCCGTCAAACGTGGGGGCATACCACTATCACAGCTTTTGATGGCACGATTATTAACAGCTATGATGCGAGTGCACTAGATAAAACCACGGGTAACGAAAAAAACCAAGATTATGCTTTGATCTTGGCAACCTTAGACAAACAGACTCAACAGCAAGGCCGCCAAAAAATGCCCATTTTTGACTGTCATCGTTTGGCGTAAGTCAGTTTCAATACTGAATAGTAAGTATTGAATATCGAATATTAGGTGTTGTTTTCTTCGGTCCGTGTATGAGTCGCGCGCGGATGAGCGCGATCATAGACTTGCGTGAGTTTAGCAAAATCGACATGGGTATAAATTTGCGTGGTACTGATATCGCTATGCCCAAGCATTTCTTGCACCGCGCGCAAATCACCACTGCCCGACAGCATGTGCGAGGCAAAACAATGACGCAATAGATGCGGATACATATTTTGTGCGATGCCGGCACGGGTAGCCGCAACTTTGAGACGCTGCTGCACTGCCCGTGTCGATAAACGCGTACCCAATTTTTCACTAATAAATAATGCGCTGTCCATTTGCTCCACCCACAGATTACGATGCGGTAGATAACGGCTAATCGCTTCTGCTGCCTTGACACCTAACGGCACCAACCGCGTTTTATTGCCTTTACCTGTCACGCGCACGCGCAGGTCTGACAAATCCACATCGCCCATATCCAACGCGACCAACTCGCCTACGCGCAGACCGCTGCTGTATAGCAATTCAAACATCGCCTTATCACGCAGCCATAGGCGCGCTTGTTCGGGTGTATCAGGCATCTCTTGGTCAAGCAGCTGAGTGAGCAAATCAACATCAGCAATAGACGGCAGCGGTCGAGGACTACGTTTGAGCTGATAGCCAGTCGTTGGGTTAATACGTGCCAAGTTCTCTTCTATCAACCAGCCATAAAAATGGCGAATGGCTGACAGCTCTTGCTGGACGCTGGCAAGTGCGAGCTTGTCTTCATCCAAGCGTTGGCTGATATGCTGGGCTAATTGGCGTTTATCGCAGCGCGTCCACGTCAGGCGTTTCCCACGTAAAAATAGCGCCAATTGGTTCAGTCCTGCAAAATAAGCGGTCAACGTATGCGGCGAGTGATTGCGCACCGACAAGACATTAAGCCAACGATGCACGGGCGCTAACAAATCACGTAATGCAGCATCCGACTCTATAGCCGCGGCGTGCTCGACTGATAGCCATGCTTTTGCCTCAGAATCTGAGGTAGGCTCCATCGTATGATTGTTTTTATTGGACATAGCCCTATTATCCATTAGCCTTCTGGATTGGGCTTGATGCCCGCTTGTGCCATCAGACCATCTGGGCTAAATACGCCTTCGTAAACAAAGGCGGTCGGACCGGTCATCATCACTGAATAACCCGGCTGCCATTTGATGATCATACTGCCACCATAAAGCTGCGCACGCACGTCTTCGCCTTCATCGAGCCAGCCCTCACGGATACCAACCGCTACTGCGGCACAAGCGCCAGTACCACAGGCTTGTGTCTCGCCGACACCGCGCTCATAGACACGCAGACGAATGTGACGCTGGTTCATCACTTGCATAAAGCCGACATTGACGCGGTCGGGAAAGGCGGGATGCGATTCGATGGCTTTGCCTAAGGTTTCAACGTCGGCATCGAGCACGTTATCAACTTTGATAACGGCATGCGGGTTGCCCATATTGGCAACATAAAGCTGTACAGGAGTGCCATTTACATCGAGATGATAGGCGTTTTGAATTTTGGTTGTGGCTCTGGGGGTAAAAGGAATCTCGCTTGGTTCAAATTTCGGCTTACCCATATCGACTTCGACCCAGCCATAACGATCAGTGGTCAATGAAATGATGCCGCTTGCCGTCTCAACACGCAAACGCTGTTTAAATGACAGTTTACGCGCTTGCACAAAACGAGCAAAACAGCGCGCACCATTACCGCACTGCTCAACTTCTGACCCATCAGCATTAAAAATGCGATAACTAAAATCAACGTCAGGACGCATTGGTGGCTCAACGACGAGCAGCTGATCAAAGCCAATACCCAAATGACGGTCACCCAGTAACTGTACCAAATCCTTGGTCAAATCTAAGCGCTGAGTCACCAAATCGATGACCATAAAATCATTGCCCAAACCATGCATCTTCGTAAATTCTATTAGCATATCCTTGTTATCCTATCCTATTTTTATGTATGTCTTATATTAGCACGCTGTCAGATACAATCATAACTATCACCGCTATCAAATACTAAGTTAACACGATGCTAAATCTACCTTGTACAGCCAAACTGATATCTCTCATTAGAGCAGGCCATAAAAAAGCCCATCATCATAAAGACAATGGGCTTTTTATTTAGGGCATGCCCTCAATCTAAACGAAAACGCCTAAATGGGCTAAAAATGGCTAAATCTGTTGGTCACCGATTTATTTACCTTGCCACAATACTTCGTCTGCATATAGTGCTTCAATGGTTTCGCGTTTGCGAATCAGTTGATGGCTATCATCGGCTACCATTACCTCACTAGCACGCGGGCGTGAATTATAATTACTACTCATGGTAAAGCCATACGCACCAGCGCCTGTGATTGCTAAAACATCGCCTACCGCGAGCGACAATAAACGGTCTTTCGCTAAAAAATCACCCGTTTCGCAAATAGCGCCAACGATATCCCATGGCTGCGTGCCATCAGTGCCGATGCCATTCTCAGGCAAAACACTTGGAATGACTGCCATTTCAGCTTGATATAACGCCGGACGAATCAAGTCATTCATTGCTGCGTCAACAATGGCAAAGTTCTTATGTTCCGTTGGTTTGAGTACATCAACCTTGGTCAATAATATCCCAGCATTTGCCACAATACTGCGACCCGGCTCAAAGAATACCGTTAAGCCAAGCTCGCTAAGTTTCGGTAATAAAGCTTGGGCAAACTCGTCGATAGATACTGGCGTCTCATCGATATAACGCACACCCAAACCACCGCCCAAATCGATATGACGTAGCTCAATACCTTTATCACGTAAGTTATGTATCAACTCAACCACTTTATCCAATGCCGCGACAAATGGCGCAACTTCAGTCAACTGCGAGCCAATATGACAGTCAATACCGACGATATCGATATGAGATAATTGCGCCGCTTGCTCATAGACGGCAACTGCGTCTTCGTGGGTGATACCAAATTTATTATCTTTTAGCCCTGTTGAAATATACGGATGCGTCTTGGCGTCGACATTGGGATTAACCCGTAGTGAAATTGGCGCAGGTTTATCCAATTTCTGTGCCACATCATTAATCAAAGTCAGCTCGCTGATTGACTCTACGTTAAAACAACCAATACCTTGGGTCAGGGCATACTCGATATCGCTATAGGTTTTGCCGACGCCTGAGAATACCACACGTGCAGCTTCGCCCCCTGCCGCCAATACCCGCATTAGCTCGCCGCGTGAAACGATATCAAACCCTGCGCCTGCTTGCGCCAATATACCAAGTACAGCAAGGTTAGAATTGGCTTTTACCGCATAACAAATCTGATGCGTTAAACTGGCAAAGCTATCGCTATAAGCTTGATAGACATCCAAAATAGCTTGTTTTGAGTAGACATAGCATGGCGTACCATAGTGTTTGACCACGTCAGCAATACTCACCTGCTCCATATACAATGCACCATCGTGATAATCTAGCGCGGGTAAATGGGCGGTTAAGGCTTGAGGATTAACATACAAGCCTTGATCAGTTTGGATCGTGACAGATTCGCCAGTTTGTTGCTCAGAATGACTCATATAAACATCTCTAATTTCATCAGGTTACAAAGTTAAAAAAATCTTAGGGTGCACACCGAAATCTCGTTGACGGCATTGATTCTTTAATCAGAATCAATAATCATTCGGGTCTTCACTAGGTTCCGGTAGCTTAAAATCATCCATTTCTTGATGACTATCATCTTGTGTCGAATAGGTACTACCCTGTATGCCAGCGCTATCCGTAGCTCCTTGAACCGTCTGGCTACTAGCGTCGGCGAGGTATAGATTGCCTTTTTGACCGCAACCCGTCAAACCCATCATCATCACCCCACTAATAATAAAAGTGGAGATAACACGGCGACCAAGATCAGCGACATTAGTGTGCTCAGTTTTCGAAAAGCGGTTAATAGTAAACATAGAATAGAGAACCTGTGACTTTGCAATGGCATGAGGATGATAAAAAGCACGAGTCATAAAGGCGATAGATCAAACCTTATAGACAGCTAAATAAAAGCTATCGCCATCGCTAAAAAATGACAATATGACTGCTTTGGATAATAGCATTATTACATAATGCTGTGTGCATACTGAATATCCCTAATCAATAAATTTGGACGAGTTTGGTTTTTCTAAGTTTTTCTAGACTGTGCGACTGCCATTTACTAAGCGAGCGTTGATACTAGTGGTCTTAATGTATCGCTATAATGGTAAAACAGCCTATTATATTTACTTAGACAAATTTTCTTACAATTTATTATGAGTTACTATATTTGGCTGTAGCAGCCGACAAACCCTAGCGACACTCGGTGTACAGTTGTATTGTCTATACCACATTCTATCGATTTAACCCTTATAGTTATCGTGGTATAGCCATAAAACTATGGTACATTATGTGTAGACCTTGCGACTGTGTTGAGGCGCTAGCATGCGACTTAACAAGCACTGATCAATAGTGCCAGCCCAAGAGTGACCAGAATCAGCAATGTACTTGCTTGACCTATGTCGGCATGGATGCGGCTGGTTTTTGTTTATTCAACCGGTACTCGTCTGTGATGAGTCACCCTTTACAAAATACAATCTAAGGACAGAGTATGAGCGCCAGCCTAACCACCACTTTTGATGACAAAAACACCGAAACATCGAACCTAATCAATCCCACCTTAGTCCTCAACTGCGGTTCCTCTTCTATCAAATACGCGCTGATTAGCGAAGACAATTCTATTCGTATCACTGGTTTGGCCGAAAACTTAGGACTCGATACTGCTCGTATCAAACACACGACGTTAAATGGTGATAAGCTGGAAATCTCTATCTCAGGTGGTCGTCATCAGTTAGCATTACAAAAAATCCTTGAGCTATTAGAACAGTATCATTTCATCGCCGTTGGTCATCGCGTGGTTCATGGTGGCCGTGAGTACTCTGCAGCAGTCCGTGTCGATGAGCACGTACTGGACGAAGTAAAACGCTTAAAAATACTCGCGCCACTGCATAACCCTGCCCATGCTTTAGGTATCGAAGCGGTACAGGCGATTTATCCTGATATTCCTCAAGTCGTCGTCTTTGATACAGCCTTTCACCAAACCATGCCTCCTGTTGCTTTTCGCTACCCACTACCAAAAGCCCTATACGAAGAACACAAAATCCGCCGTTATGGCTTTCATGGTACGTCTCATGCTTACGTCTCAGAGCGTGCCAGTGAGATTACAGAGTCTAAAGGCCCACATGGTTGGCTTACAGCGCATCTGGGCAATGGCTGCTCGGCGACTGCCGTTTATGATGGCAAAAGTTTCGATACCAGTATGGGTCTGACCCCGCTTGAAGGGCTCATGATGGGTACGCGTAGTGGTGATGTTGACCCAAGTCTACACATACACCTAAAGCGCCAGCTTGGTATGAGCTTGGAAGAGATTGATGCCATGCTCAATAATGAAAGTGGTCTATTGGGTGTCTCAGGATTGTCTAATGATTTACGTACCGTCGAACAAGCGGCGAACGAAGGTCACGCAGATGCTAAGCTCGCTATCGAGATGTTCTGTTACCGCGTCGGTAAATATCTTGCCAGCTTAAGCTGCGCGCTGCCAGAATTCACAGGCATTGTCTTTACGGGTGGTATCGGCGAAAACTCAGTCACCACCCGAACCAGTATCCTAGAAGTGATGCGTCATTTCGGCATAAAAGTAGACGCTGACAAAAATGCGAGCTTGTTTGGTGGTAGCGAAGGCAGCTTCCACGCAGACGATAGCAGCATTGAGCTATGGGTTGTGCCAACCGATGAAGAGTGCCGTATTGCTCAAGAAACACGTGAAGCATTGGGCTTACTCTAAGCTCGAGATTTTTTATAAGTTGCTTATATTATAAGTTACTTGTAATTTTCTCATAAGCTTCTAGTCGCCTTATAAGCTTTTATTCATTAGACGTTTTGGATTGTTTTTTGCCCAGCGCTTCTTATACATAGCCTATGATGAGAAGCGCGACGTTTTACTCATTCCAGCAAGGATGAAGTGAGCTTTAAAAATATAATAAACCGTAGGATACTTTATGCAAACCATTTTACTAGTTCCCATCAGCCGTGGTATCGGCGTAACGTCAGCAGCGCTTGGATTGATTCGCGCTCTTGATTACAACGGTATCAAAGCGGGCTTTATGAAGCCATTTTTGCAAGATGATACACTTGATAAGCAAAACAGTTTAGACAGCTCAAGCGCGTTAGCAATGCATGCTTTTGGTCTGACGCCACCTAAATCTATCAGTCGGCAGCGTGTTGAGCGTATGATTGGTGATGGTAATCTTGATGACTTGATGGAAGAAGTGGTCGTCAATTATCATACTCTGGGCGATGATTACGATGTGGTGATCTGTGAAGGCTTAGTACCGACCACAGAGACCTCTTATGCCTCGCAAATCAACCGGGCGATTGCCCATGCATTAGATGCTAGAATCATCTTTGTTAGCACCGCTGATACCAGTAAACCGGCCTATCTGGCTGATAAGCTTGACGTTCACGCTCGTGAGTTTGGCGGCATCGCCCATGAGCGCACACTCGGCGCGATTTTGATGCGTGTACATGACTTGCCAAATGCGCAAAGCACCGTAGAAAATCAAATCGTTGCCCCTGGTGAAGCGGTTGTGAGTTTAGATGACGGCTTTATGCAAGAAGTCCAGCGCCTATCACCGCATTTTAATACTGATGCGTTCCGTTTAATCGGGGTGGTGCCATTCAGTGATTCACTGTCCGTGCCTCGTACGTGGGATATCGCCACTGAGCTTGATGCCAAATGGCTCAATGTCGGTGAAGCTAAGTCACGCCGTATTAACCGCATTAGCCTAACCGCACGCTCGGTCGCACGCGTCGATGAGGTGTTTAAACGTGGCACTCTTATCGTCGTACCGGGCGATCGAGATGATTTACTATTAGCAGCAGGTTTGGCTTGTATCAATGGTATCCCGCTGGCAGGATTGGTATTAACCGGCGGCGTCGAGCCGAGTGCAACCGTCGCTGAGCTATGGCAATCTGCCCTCAAAACAGGCATCCCTGTCATGAGTGTCGAAAGCGACAGCTATGAGACCGTACAGAGCCTCATGCACATGAGCGCAGAGATTCCAAGTGATGATACTGAACGTGCTGAAGAAGTGGCTCGTTATGTCGCCGCCCATTTAGATCTTAGCTGGATTAAAGACTATTTTAGTCAAAATCATGAGCCGCGCCTCTCACCATCTGCATTCCGTCATCAAGTGGTTAAAAAAGCACAAGACGCCAAAAAACGCATCGTGCTACCAGAGGGTTCTGAGCCGCGTACGGTTGAAGCCGCTTGTATCTGTCAAAGCCGCGGCATCGCCAACTGTGTACTACTCGCTAAGCGTAGTGATGTCGAGCAAGTGGCTAAAAATCTCGACTTAGTTTTACCTGAAGGTCTTGAAATAATTGACCCCGACACGCTTGATATGGATAAGTATATCACTGCAGTAGTCGAACGCCGTAAAGGTAAAACCAGCGCAGAAGTCGCGGCTGAATACTTAAAAGACACCGTATATCTAGGCACGACCATGCTACAGATGGACGAAGTCGACGGCCTCGTCTCTGGCGCGATTCATACCACCGCCAATACCGTCCGTCCAGCGTTTCAGTTGATTAAGACCGCACCGCAATACTCGCTCGTATCATCAGTATTTTTTATGCTGCTACCTGAGCAAGTGGTGGTCTACGGTGACTGTGCCATTAATCCTGATCCAAATGCCGAAGAACTGGCTGAGATTGCCATTCAATCAGCACAGTCTGCTGCCGCCTTCGGTATTGATCCAAAAGTTGCGATGATTAGCTATTCTACAGGCTCATCAGGAACTGGTGCGGACGTCGAAAAAGTTACACGCGCGACCCAAATCGTCCGCGAGCGTGCGCCACACCTAAAAGTCGATGGACCACTACAGTATGACGCCGCTTCTGTCATGAGCGTCGGCAAGCAAAAAGCGCCTGATTCACCGGTTGCTGGGCAAGCCAATGTCTTTATTTTCCCAGATCTCAATACGGGCAATACCACTTATAAAGCCGTACAACGTAGCGCCAATGTAGTGAGTGTTGGCCCAATGCTGCAAGGTTTGAATAAGCCAGTAAACGACTTGTCTCGCGGAGCCTTGGTCGATGATATTATCTACACCATCGCCCTTACCGCTATTCAAGCTCATAGCGACGCGATTTAATTGCATTAAAATGTAGGACTAATTGCGCTATAAGTAACCGACTATCAACATGATGGTCGGTTTTTTATTGGCTATATTCATAACTGACTTTTTTAAAAATTTTCATCACGGATATCTAAGTGCTCATTTTACCTAGTATTTCAGCGCTTTTAATGACAGATGCCCGCTTGCCCTCTACAATAGCGTTACCATCGAAGCATTTAACCTAAAAAGGTCAGCTGATAAAAGGGTAAAATGCATCAACGACAACGTGCCTCTTATCTATTTTTACGCATTTATTTATGCCAAATACCAGCAAAAATCCTCAAAAAAATACACCTGCGCCAGCCATTCGTGCTTATCTTGGCGGCTCATTTGATCCCGTACATGATGGTCATCTGCAAATGGCGATGACTGTTTATCAACGTTTGCTACCGATAGCCAAGCAGCAACAGCGCACGCTGCACGTGTCACTATTGCCCAATGCGCGCTCTCCCTTTAAAGAAAAAAGTACAGATCCTAAACACCGTCTGGCGATGTTAAAGCTTGCGACACTCAACACACCGCTACAAATTAATGAGCTTGAGCTGTGGCAAACACCGCCTGTTTATACCATCGATAGTGTACGCACGTTGCGCCAGCGTTATCCGTATGACAGTCTAATATTCATTATCGGTATGGATAGCGCGCTGAGTTTGAGCAAATGGAAAAACGGTTTAGAGCTTACGGATTATGTCAATCTTTGGGTGTTTAATCGTGATGACCTGTCTGATATTAATAATAAAAATAATCGCCTGTTGGCAACCACGACTCATTCCACGAAAAAAACGTTAGTCGCGCAGGATACGATGAACTTGCACATCCAATTACCTGCGCAGCTGCAATCTTTACGCATCGATGCGCCTATTGATTTATTACAGCCCACCTCTCAAGCATCGACCAATAGCCGTCTCTTGAAAAACACACATCAAGGCCACATTTATATAGACTCGCATCCTATCGCCACGATATCCAGTACACAGATACGCCAACAGTTGCAGCCGACGGAAAATCGATCGAATATAATGTCCGCAGCGGCAAGGCAAATGACATCTATCGCACCAATAAATGATATCATAGACAATACTGCACCCAATCCATTAGCTAAATGGCTAAATCCTGCTGTTTATCAATATATTATCGCCCATCAGCTATATTCTGCTGCTCAATTCCGTTAAAATCGCCTTATCTTTGTCATTTTGCCCATCCAGTCTCTACAGCTGACTGGCGACATCTAGTCCATTCGACAATGCCAACGCATGCAAATTGACGATTTACCTTTTTATTTTTAATATTGACGATTCAAGAGATCAAAATTTATGACCAACACCATGACTGAAGAACGCTTAAAAGAATGCTTAGCCGTTGTTGAGACCGCTCTAGATGATATGAAAGCGAAGAACATCACCGTAATGAATGTAGAAGATTTGACTGACGTAACCGAACGCATCGTTATCGCTGACGGTACTTCTAAGCGCCATGTACGCGCGATGGCTGACAATGTCGGCGCTGAAGCGAAGCAAGCGGGCTTTATGCCACTTGGTCGCGAAGGCGGTATCGACTCTGACTGGACATTGATTGATCTGGGCGCTGTCGTCGTGCATGTAATGACGCCGCAAGCCCGTGAGTTCTATGACTTAGAAGGTCTATGGTCATCACCTGAGCAATTGTCTGAGCTGGTCGCTGTACCACGTGAAAAGAAAACCGCTGGTCGCCGCAATAAAAATAAATAATTTTATTTATTTTCATAACGCTGTGAAAACCAAAAAGACCAGATATGTATTCTGGTCTTTTTTTGTCTAAAATTTACCGTTCTAATACCCTTTCACCTACTACTAAATTTTAAGCAGCTGAATGCTTAGCATTAGATGAATGATTAAGCTAAGATAATACGCATTATTAATACCAGTATTAAAGTAGCCTCTCCCCTAATAAATCCCTATAGATTAGGAAAACCTATGAACTTAGAACCTATAAATATAGCAACGCTAATATCTTCTACCCCAAAAAATGTAGCCGACTTTAACCAAACCCTGCCGCTACATATCGCCAATCTAACCTGCGTCCGCGCTGGCAAAGCCATGCCATTCACCCGTGAAGAAATGAGCGCCATCGATAAAGCGCCAATTAACGCACCTGTCGCGGTCAACTTTATGGGATTAATTACTGACGAACAAGCCGATCGCAAGCATCATGGCGGCCCACTCAAAGCCGTTCATCAATTAGCGACGGCTACTTATGAGAAAATAAATGCAGAGTTTGGTCTAAAAGTCCGCGTCGGTACATTGGGCGAAAATCTCACGACTGAAGCCGTCAATGGGTTGCCTGAAATGACCGAATCTACGGTTTGCATTGGTGACGTTTTTGAATATGGTAATACGGCTACTAGTACAGATGATGTTGATAATTTACAACTGCGTATCGTCCAACCGCGCCGCCCCTGCTACAAGATCAATGATCAGATCGGACAGTTTACCAGAGTGCCAAATATCGCGGCATGGGTCAGCAAACAAGGTATCGCTGGTTGGTACTTTCAAGTCGTGACAGATGGTCTAATTAATGCGGATTTGCCAGTTTACTTGAGAGAACGCCCTTATCCATTCGCCACGTTAGAGAAGCTGTGGCAATTGTCTAATTCAAAAGAGAAGTTTAATGCCGAGTTGATTGAGCCATGGCTTGCGATTGAGTGTTTAGAAGAGAGTTGGAAGAAAGTGTTGGCGAAGAAGATTCGCAAGAATTAAAAAAAACTTTCAAAGATATCTCGATCTCATCTATCTACTATCAATAAAAAAATAAAGGCAAGTATAGTCAATCCTATATAAATCAGATACGGTGTCAGGCTCGCTTAGTCTACTATTTGTAGTACTTTCGCTCGCCTTCCTTATATCCAAATTATATTGAAACGACTATATCAAAGCTTACCTTTATTCACACAGAGCATTTCATGGTAAAAAACATCTTTTTAGCGTTTGGCTTAACACTGCCCCTGATTGGCTGCGTGACCATAACCTCTCCAGTCGCGACCACCGAAAGCTACATCGTGGACAGTAAAACCCACCAAGCCACTGGCAAAAGCGAGCGCATCAAAACCATTGTGCTGCACTATACGGTGTCAGACAATGACCGATCGATAAAAACACTGACCACAGGCAAGGTCAGCGCGCACTATTTAGTGTTAGATAATGACGATGATAAAATTTATAATCTAGTACCAGAAAACGAGCGCGCTTGGCATGCGGGTGATGGCGGCTTTGCAGGTAGAACTATCCTGAACGATACCTCTATCGGCATCGAAATCGTCAATGCAGGGATTGCGCCTGAGTATCAAAGTGCCCTAAAAGACGGCAAGTTGGCGTATCATCCTTATGAGCATTATGTGGCGTTTGATGAATTGCAGATTAAAAAGGTCGCGGAGTTGGTGCAAGATATCACCGCCAGATATGATATCTCACCAAAAAATATCATCGGTCATTCTGATATGGCACCCTCGCGCAAGATTGACCCCGGTGCAAAGTTCCCTTGGGAGCAACTGTATAAGCAATATGGCATCGGCGCTTGGTATGATGACGCTGATAAATTTGCGTTTATGGACATAGACACATTTGCAGCGGCAACGATACCTGAGATGAAGCAGCAGTTTCGTGACTATGGCTATCAGATTAACAGTAGCGACGAGTGGGACAAAGTCAGTCGCGATGTCGTCTATGCGTTTCAGCTGCACTTTCGACCCCGTAACCCAACAGGAACGGTAGACTTAGAGACTTATGCTATTTTAAAGGCATTGAATAAGAAGTATGCTGATACCAACGATTTTTATTAACCCTTTCATATCATCAATAATAAACGAGCTGTACAAGGAATTTTATGAGCACATTGTTTAGCGTAAATTTGAATAAATTGGCTTTAATCCGTAACTCGCGCGGTACTGATTACCCTAACCTGTTGACCTTTGTGAAGAAGCTGATTGATCTAGGGGTTAAAGGCTTTACCGTACATCCACGCCCTGATGAGCGTCATATCAGATACCAAGATGTCTATGATATCAGTGCATTTTTAAAGGACTATCCAGAGATTGAGTTCAATATCGAAGGGAATCCAAACGAGCAGTTCTTGAAGATTATCCGTGAAGTAAAGCCGCATCAATGCACGCTCGTGCCAGACAGTGACGATCAGCTGACCTCGGATCATGGCTTTGATATCATCAAACATCATGAATTCTTATCAACGTTAAGCAAAGAGCTAGAAGCGTTTGGTACGCGCTGTGCGGTGTTCATCGACCCTGATATTGAGCAAGTCAAAGCAGTCATCGAGAGCGATGTACAGACGATCGAGATGTATACCGAAGAATGGGCGCGTGCCTACAGTAATGGTAAGAGCGGCGACCAATTCGATGAGGTCAAGCAACGCTTTAGCGACTGTATTAATCTAGCCAATCAAAACGGTATCCGCGTCAATGCTGGTCATGATTTGAATTTGGATAATTTGGCTGACTTGCTCGCGCTTAGTGATATCGCTGAAGTGTCGATTGGTCATGCATTTACGATTGAATCACTGGAGCAAGGCATGGATAATGTCGTGCGTCAGTATTTAGCAATTTGTGGTTAACCCGTATTAATACGCAAATAGTTTGGTTCTATCAGCAGTCCTAATATCTGCATTGTTAGGGTCTGTTGAACATTCAACAGACCTTCAGAAAATACCAATAATATTAAAAAAGGAATCTTTATGTATCAAGACTTTCAGAAATACCTACAACAAGAAATCAGCGACATACGGGCGGCAGGACTGTATAAAACCGAGCGCGTGATCACCTCTCCACAAGATGCACTCATCAAGATCACTGATGGCCGTGAGGTGCTTAACTTCTGTGCCAATAATTACCTTGGACTGTCTGATCATCCTGAGATTAAAAAGGCGGCTATCGAAGCCATCGAAAACTCAGGTTATGGCATGTCATCGGTGCGTTTTATTTGTGGTACGCAAGATTTGCATAAGCAATTAGAAGCAGCGATTTCTAAGTTTTTTAATACCGAAGATACGATTCTTTATGCGGCCTGTTTCGATGCCAATGGCGGTGCTTTTGAGCCCCTGCTGACCAGCGAAGATGCCATTATTTCTGATTCGTTAAATCATGCCTCGATCATCGATGGTGTGCGCCTATGTAAAGCGGCACGTTATCGCTATGCCAATGCGGATATGCAAGATTTAGAGACGCAATTGCAAGCGGCGCAAGCACAGCGTTTTCGCTTAATTGTCACCGATGGTGTGTTTTCGATGGATGGTAATGTCGCGCCAATGGATGAGATTTATGCGCTGGCACAAAAGTATGATGCCATGGTAATGATTGACGAGTCGCATTCAGCAGGCGTGGTCGGTCACACTGGTGGCGGCGTGACTGAATTGTTCAATCTACGTGGTGATATTGAGCTGATCACTGGTACTTTAGGCAAGGCCTTTGGCGGTGCTATTGGCGGCTTTACCACGGGTAAAAAAGAAATCGTTGAGATGTTGCGTCAACGCTCACGCCCGTATCTGTTTTCAAACTCCATTCCTCCTATGGTGGCAGCGGCTGGGGTAAAAGCGTTTGAGATGCTGTCACAAGACAATACCCTACAAGATAAATTGCATGAAAATACTGCCTATTTTGTGAAGAAAATGCAAGATGCGGGCTTCGATATCAAGCCCACTGCATCGGCAATTTGTGCGGTCATGCTTTATGACGCCAATGTCTCGCAGCAAATGGCAGATGCGCTGCTTGAAGAAGGCATTTACGTGATTGGCTTCTTCTACCCTGTCGTACCCAAAGACGAGGCTCGCATTCGTGTGCAGCTCTCTGCCGCCCATACTCGCGAGCAGCTAGACCAGTGTATCGCCGCCTTTATCAAAGTTGCTAAGCAAATGAAAGTGATTGATTAAGCGTCGTTCGGTATTTGTTCGATATTCACTCGCTAGATTCAACCATTAAGCACAACACCGTTAAATAAGAGAAAAGTATGAAAGCACTGGTTAAAGCCCATGCCAAAAAAGGCATCTGGATGCAAGACATGCCAGAACCTACAGTCGGCATCAATGACGTTAAAATAAAAATTAAAAAGACCGCCATTTGTGGGACAGATTTGCACATTTATAAGTGGGATGAGTGGTCACAAAAAACCATAAAGACACCGATGATTATCGGACATGAATACGTCGGTATCATTAGCGAAATGGGCGATGGCGTGAAGCATTTTGAAGTGGGTGACCGAGTCACAGGCGAAGGACATATCGCTTGCGGGCATTGCCGTAACTGCCGCCGTGGCAAGCTGCATGTCTGCGAAAACACCATCGGCGTGGGCGTTGATCGCGATGGCGCATTTGCCGAATATTTGGTGATACCTGCCGATAATGCTATGAAACTCGATGAGCGTATCAGCGATGAGATGGCAGCCATTATGGACCCCTTTGGCAACGCCACTCATACTGCCCTTTCATTTCCTCTACTTGGCGAGGACGTGCTGATTACAGGTGCGGGGCTAATTGGTTCCATGGCAACGGCGATTTGCCGATTCGCAGGGGCGCGTAATATTGTGGCGAGTGATATCAGTGATTATCGCTTGGAACTTGCCAAAAAAATGGGCGCGACGATGACCGTCAACCCAGCCAAAGGTGAAACCATCGAAGGCGCCATTGCTGAGTTAAAAATGCACGGCTTTGATATTGGGCTGGAGATGTCAGGCTCGCCTCAGGCTTTTGATTCAATGATTAGTAACATGTATAACGGCTCTAAAATCTCTCTCTTGGGCATTTTGCCTAACACCACCACGGTAGATTGGAGCAAGATTATTTTTAAGGCGCTAACCCTAAAAGGTATTTATGGCCGTGAGATGTGGGAGACGTGGTATCAGATGGAGCAAATGCTGATTAGTGGTATTGATCTATCGCCTATCATTACCCATCGCATGCACATTGATGACTTTCAAGAAGGCTTTGATATCATGGAAAGTGGGCAATGCGGTAAGGTGATTTTAAGCTGGGATTGATAACGTAGTGCGTCAGTATTTGATGAGTCGTGATTAGGATTTACATTCTCACGACTGATAAAACGGCACTGATTTCAGTGCCGTTTTTTTTATGGTAAAAATCATATGAGGGATAAACTATGGGCGATTCTGAAGCCGAAAAACTTGAAAGTTATTTAGCAGAAAAAGCCAAACAAGATCAGGAAAAAGAGCAAGCGTCTGAGCCGCTCTCTGCCTATGATGCTTGTGTGCTAAAGGAAAGCGCTAAAATTCATGAGTTGATTGCTGAGGCTAAAAAGCGTTCAGAGGATAAGTAGTAGTTTTATTGCAAAACTACTATTTCACTGGATTACAGTAATATGTTTGTACTGGCCAAAAGCAAGGGTTCAGCAACCAAATGCTATGTCTTCTTCGTATTATTTACACGCAAGAATATAACCTTCCTTTCCAAGGAGTCACTCTAAAGCTTGTTCCGCTTTTGCAAGAAATAATATTGTAGATGCTGTCATATGAAGTATATAACTTGCTAAATACTCTGGAATTACCTTCTCATCATTGCCTTTGCCATGGCTACCAAGCTTATTGCGAGGTGTTGCTATACTAGATGTTAATAGACTTTTAAGGGAATTAAAGTGGCTTTGCCAAAAATCGGGGATCAAGTTATTATCCATGCAAATATTAACAAGAGTATTAGCCGTAGCTTTTTTATCGTATTCCCACCCTTGAGTATCGCAGATGATTAACATAGTACTTTCAAAAGCTTTTAAACATTCGCTTAATACGTTTCCGTAATCACCATGTCTATAATGCTCGTGAGCTTTCAAAAATTCTTCTTGCGCTCCTTTATACATCGATTTATTGAGTAACTCTAAAGCAGGTTTTACCACTTCAGCATGAATTAGCTGTGAATCTACTCGTATAATTTGTCCATTTTCATACTGATAACCGATACCATTTTCTTTAAACCTAATATTCGTCTCTTCAATTGCCGTAGATTCATCATAATCTACAAAATCTTTACCTTGGTATGATAGTATCGCTTGGCACATTAATTCTAATACAGTTAAAGCCAATTCGATATCATCTACATTCAAAAAATATTTTGATATTTTACGAAAATGACTATCATAAGTTTCATGCTTAATAGGTAATTCGAACAGTCCTAGCTCTTTTAACAAGATCCTATGTATTTCTTCATACGCTCGTCTTGAACCTATATCTCTACCTACCAACCTTTTAGTATTATTATGAATTATTGATGGGTCAGGTTCTATCGTTTCTTTCCAAATATGAACAATCTGTACTCTAAATTTTTGAGGCAGTTTCTCATACTGATAAACATCACCATACTCACCTCGTTCACGCATGCGGCGCTTAAAATATAAATCTGTTATAGCCATATATTTTCTCTTATGGTAATTTTCAATATCAGTAGTATTTAGTCGCTATATTACAAAATTTGAAAGTCATAGTATTATACTTTAAACTCAATAGTAGACTTTTTTTGAAGCTGTAGTATGGAAGATTATATTTTTTGTCTTAAACTATTAGATTTTTACTTTAAAAAAAAGGTGAGCTTAGTGCTCACCTTTTTATTTTAAAAAATAGCTATCAAGAATAGTATTCTAAACGAACTTAGTCGCTCTTAATGAAGCAACTAAAAGTGTCAAGAAGCTTTATATCTTACTCAATTCATTTTGTCTAAAGTCTATTTTTTAGATATCAAACCAGTACAAGGAAAAAACATGCAGATCGAGTGTCCTGCTTGTAAAGAGATTAATCAACTAGAGCATGAAAATAACATAGCATGTGCGAGTTGTAAAAACACACTAGAAGGATACTTTTATAAACGTTTTAAAAAGCCAATTATATTAACCTCTTTCGTTATCTCTTTATCTGCATTTGGAGGGTATGAAGTTGGAAAATTTATATCAGATGATCGATACCCAGTGGCAACAGAATATGAGTTAATTAATGCATGCTCTTCTGGTCGACTCCATGCATTATCTCGCGATTCTGTTAAAGAAAAGACTGCTCTGTGCATATGTGCATTAGAAAAAACAATGGATGATATCAGTCAAAGTGACATTGGAGGAAACGAGAAACAATTTGTTTCTCGTTTTAGGGAAAATATTGCTGCTTGCTACTAACTATTTGCCACGCGGTGAATTGTTACCACGACCACCACCAGAAGGATTACCTGTAGTGCTTGGGCCGTTTGGTGGCGTATTGCTTGCTGCTTGTACATTAGTAAATTTCAACATAGTTATTACTCCTTTAAATTAAGTAGATGTCCTTGAGGACAAAACCATATTAACTAATGGAAAAAGACAAATGAGGACAACAAGCGAAAATAGGACAGGAAAATGGGAAGAGAGTAAGCAATTAATCTTAGAAATTAAGAGAGTTTGCGAACGACTTGGTTGGTCTCAAAAAAAACTTGCTGAAAAAATTTATTTAGAATTAAATGATGATGATAATGAAAAGGCTATCAAAGCTTTTTCCTCTACTTTCGTGAAGCGGTTACAACGCTCTACAACGCACCCAGAGCAACTCAAAGAATACCTTTCAATCATATCAAATCTGCCTGAATTTCAAAAAGCCGATATAGTACGTAACCAATACATTCCTCTCGGACACTTGAGTGACTTCATTCAAAAAGAAATTCTTAGTATTTCGAGAGGATTGGATAAAAAACTGCATGATATAGAAATAGAAAAAGATTGGGAAAAATAACCCGTATCAGTCTTGTGGTAACTTAATAAAACCTCCTATAACAGTACACTACGTAAGGTTCACCCAGTCCACCGGTAAGACTGACGTTAATGCTCAGACTGACTTATCATGAAACGATTATTCGAAGGCGCTTTTTAGCCCCGACTGTAGCGGTATCCTGCTAGTTTGGGCAAGTTGCGATGGCTAGGTTTTGGGGTGGCGACGCGAAGCAAGCGACGACCCAAACCGTAGCCAGCGCCGCGCCCAGACTGGCAGATACAAGTGGAAGGCGGGATTAGCTCCCCTAAACCGTTGGGTGTCGCAAGCTCCACACCAACCTACTCTACATCACTTAATAGCAAAATTAAGGCGTTACTTTAAACATTTAAATACTCAAACTCCAAACACAAAAAAGGTGAGCCGAAGCCCACCTTTTTATTTTAAAAACAGCTATCTAAAACTATAAGCAATTGCTAGAGGTTTGAGTAGCGAGGAAAACATGCGCAAGCACTACATGTCGTAGGCTCAGCAAGTTTGACGAAGCTAATCAAGCATCTAGGTTTGCGACTAGCGCAACCAAGCGCGAGCATTACGGAACATACGCATCCACGCACCGTCCTCATCCCACTCTTCTGGTTTCCAGCTGTGGTTATAAGCTTTTAGGTTACGCTCAGGATGCGGCATCATAATCGTCACACGACCATCAGTGCTACACAGACCCGTGACACCGCCGACAGAACCGTTTGGATTGAGCGGATACGTCTCAGTTGGATGACCTTGGCTATCGACATAACGCATCGCAAGCTGACCGTGTTTGGCCATACCGTCAATCTCTGTGTTGTCTAGCGTGGCATAGCCTTCACCATGTGCCACAGAGATTGGCAAGATGCTGTCTTGCATACCTTTGAATAGGATAGACTTGGTACGCTCGATTTTCACATTGACCGTACGCGCTTCAAAACGAGCCGACTCGTTAGCGATGAAGCGTGGGAAGTTATCTGCACCTGGGATGAGGTCTTTTAGCTGAGCCATCATCTGACAACCGTTACAGACACCTAGTGAGAAGGTCTCAGGACGGGCAAAGAAGCGGACAAACTGCATGCGTAACTCATCATGGAACAAGATAGAGTTCGCCCAGCCAGAGCCTGCGCCCAATACATCACCATAACTAAAGCCACCACAAGCGACCAGACCGTCGAAGTCACGTAGATTGATACGACCACTCAGTAGATCGCTCATGTGTACATCGACCGCTTCAAAGCCAGCTTGGGTAAAGCCTGCTGCCATCTCTGTCTGACCATTGACGCCTTGCTCGCGCAAGATAGCGACTCTTGGTTTATTCTCGCGACTGGCTAAATATGGTTCTTCAACCTTCTGATTCAAATCAAAATTCGGCGCAGCGATGAGACCTTGATGGCTTGCATCAGCGATTAAGTCATACTCTTGCTGTACGCACGCTGGGTTATCACGGCGACGCGCGATTTGATAGCTGACCTGAGTCCACGCTTGCTGTAATTCAGTACGGCTAAAGCTGAGAGTATCATCACCCATAAGCGTTGGCGTTTGGATAATGAGGCTGTCTTCTTCTGAGCTTTGACCGACGAGGCTGAGCATATCAGCAACATTAAACTCTTCTGCCAATTGCATCAATGCGGCGACGTTTTCTGGTAACACTTGGATGACCGCGCCCAATTCTTCGCTGAACAATTGACCGAGTAAGTTATCATCAGTCAATGACAGTTTGATACCTTGACGACTGGTGAATTGCATCTCAGCGATAGTTGCCAATAGACCGCCATCACCGATATCGTGATAAGCGCTGATGACACCTTGCGCGTTGCCCGCTTGGACAAAGTTAAAGAAGTCGACCAAGTCGCTTGGCTGCGCCAAATCTGGGCAGTCGTTACCCAATTGGCTCAGCGTTTGCGCAAGGATTGAACCACCTAGACGTAACTTGCCTTTAGACAAATCAATACGGTAGAACGCGCTATCGCCATTGATTAGCTCAGGGGTTAGCGTTTTTGCCACGTCAACCACAGGAGCAAACGCGGTAATCACAAGGCTCATTGGTGACACAACTGATTTATCCGTCTCACCTGCTTCACTACTGTCAGTCCAGTTGGCACGCATCGATAGCGAGTCTTTACCAACTGGAATCGCGATACCTAATGCTGGGCACAGCTCTTCGCCGACGGTATATACCGCGTCGAATAATGCTGCATCTTCTGCATCATCACCGCAAGCTGCCATCCAGTTCGCTGACATGGTGATATCAGACAACTGAGCAATACGTGCACCAGCAATGTTGGTAATCGCTTCGCCAATGGCAAGTCGTGCTGAAGCTTGAGGGCTGATTAGGGCAACTGGCGTACGCTCGCCGATACTCATGGCTTCACCGCTCATCACCTGACCATCTAGCGCAATCAAGCCTGACGCTGTCACTGCACAATCAGATACAGGCACTTGATAGCGACCAACATACTGGTCACGCACGACCATACCAGTGATAGAACGGTCACCAATGCTAATCAAGAATGATTTGCTAGCGACCGTTGGGTGACGCAACACGTCTTTGATTGACTCAGCTAAATTGACCTCACCTAACTCTAATGCAGGTAAGCTGGTGTCATGACGGTCAAAGCTACGCTTCATCTTTGGTGTACCACCGAGCAATACTTGCATCGGCATATCGACAGGCTGCTCAGCGAGCAAGGTATCGTCAACGACCAGCTGACGAACATCCGTGGCTGTTCCCAAGATGGCATACGGGCAACGCTCACGCGCACAGATGGCATCGAATTGGGCTTCGCTTTCTGGATGAATCGCGAGGACATAACGCTCCTGCGCTTCATTTGACCAGATGGCCATTGGCGACATGCCAGCTTCTAACGATGGAACTTTACGCAGATTTAGTACCGCGCCCATCTCGTGGTCATTGACCAATTCTGGCATCGCATTAGAGATACCGCCCGCGCCCACATCATGCAATGAAACGATAGGGTTGCCGTCTTTGCCATTATTGCTCACATCGACATCACTACCGGCTAGTGCCCAGCAACGATCCATGACTTCTTGGCAACGACGCTCCATCTCAGCGTTATCGCGCTGAACTGAGGCAAAGTCCAAGCCTTCATCAAGGTCACCACTATCAACCGAAGAGGCTGCACCGCCACCTAGACCAATCTGCATCGCAGGGCCACCAAGGACGATAAGCAAATCACCTTGTTGAATGGCATTTTTTTCAATGAGGTTGCGTTTGATATTGCCGTAACCACCTGCCAGCATGATTGGCTTATGATAGCCGCGCATCTCGCTGCCGTCTTTTGCCGCTGAGGTATCAAGCTGAAAACTACGGAAATAACCGCATAGGTTAGGACGACCAAATTCATTTGAGAAGTTGGCTGAACCGAGAGGCGCTTCGGTCATAATCTCAAGGCTAGTAGCCATACGATCCGGCGTACCATAATCCTGCGTACTCAATTGACCTGACTGCTCCCACTTTTCCGCAAGCTCTGGGATATGTAAGTGTGATACATGAAAACCTGTCAAACCTGCTTTTGGCTTACCGCCACGACCAGTCGCGCCTTCATCACGAATCTCACCGCCCGCACCAGTCGCTGCACCAGAATAAGGGGCAATCGCGGTTGGATGGTTATGGGTTTCGACTTTCATTAAAATATCGATTGCTTCTTGATGAAAGTCATAAGGATGAATTGAATTGGCATCCATCGCGTCGGTAGGAATTGGATAAAAACGCATACCCTCAGAACCTGCCATTACCGCGGCATTGTCTTTATAGGCCGACAAGATACCTTGTGGATTGGCTTTATAAGTATTCTTAATCATCTGGAACAGTGACTTTGGCTGTACTTCGCCATCGACTGTCCACTCAGCATTGAAAATCTTATGACGGCAATGCTCTGAGTTTGCTTGGGCAAACATCATTAGCTCAACGTCAGTTGGATTGCGTTTTAGCTCATTGACATACGCATTCATCAAATAATCAATATCTTCGACAGATAGCGCAAAGCCGAATTCTGTGTTGGCTGATTCTAACGCCGACTGACCTTGTCCGATGACATCGATATGATTCAGTGATGCTGGCGCTTGATCGTCGAACAATTTACTGACATCGCTCAAATCATAGACCAAGCTCTGCGTCATACGATCAAACAACACCTGCTCAGCGGCAGTCGATAGCTTTTCACTGACTTCACCATCGATTGTTAGGGTATAGACAACGACACGCTCGACGCGATTGATCGCAATTTCACAGTTATTAAAGATATCAGTCGCTTTACTTGCCCATGGCGAAATCGTGCCAAAACGTGGACCTACGATGACTTGTAACTGATTGCTTTTGGGGGCTTCAAGGACAGTGCTACTATCGACAGCAAGTAAGTCTAATGCTTTTTTATGCTCATCACCTTCTATTTCTCGTGATAACACATACACTTGCTGGGTATGGATTTGGCTGACATTTAGCTCGGTTTTTTGCTGAAACTGACTGATGAGTTGCTGCGTCTGAAAATCGGTAAGAAACGGTTGTCCGGCGATGGTCATCATAAAGGCATAATCCGTAAGATCAAGGCATCTCTGCCATGCAAAGTAAATGGTCTGGGTATTATAACAAGAAGCCCTGTAATAAGCAGGTCAAAACCAAGATAAATTGCTGATGGTTGCTATTCAATAATAGTGAAATCTTCGCCATCGTTGCAACCCTTGTTACTTTTACAACAGGCTACTTTCACAACAGAAACTTAACAGCGATGTCGTCACAATTTTTACCTAAAGCTTATAGTCCTTACAAACCCTCACATCGCCTTACGGGCAACCTATATAAACACAAGGTCACAACTCGGTATTCTAGTTTCAGTTGTTAAGGCG
Source organism: Psychrobacter sp. PG1 (assembly GCF_014897815.1). Taxonomy (GTDB): domain Bacteria; phylum Pseudomonadota; class Gammaproteobacteria; order Pseudomonadales; family Moraxellaceae; genus Psychrobacter. The sequence goes on along the minus strand of NZ_JABUZG010000083.1, from coordinate 55,757 downwards.
ATGATCGTTTTTCTCAATTCATCTGGTTTTCGATACTTGGAAAACACTTAGCCTGAATAAAAACTACTATAAACAATCAACTATTTGATCACTACGACTTAATCAAAATAAAGAAAGGGAAATTTACTATGAGTAGACAAGACCATATCAATAAAGTGCAAGAATTAGTAAAAGACATCAAGTTTGCCATGATGACAACTCGTACTCACGAAGGTCATTTGCATGCCTGCCCAATGACAACGAGCGAGACGAGCATCGGTGCAAAAGAGATTTGGTTCATCGGTGACAAGAGTACCGAAACCGTGAGTGACATTGAGAAAGATCCGCAAGTAAACTTGGCATATGTCAGCCAAGACGCCAAAAACTATGTCTCAATTAATGGTAAAGCGGAACTGGTTGAAGACCAAGAGAAATTAGACGAGCTATGGTCTCCGATCTACAATGCTTTTTATGAGCAAGGTAAAGAAGATCCAAATGTACAGCTGATTAAAGTCGTACCACACGGCGCTGAATATTGGCTCAGTGGTAGCTCGGTCGTCAATATGTTTAAGATGACCACTGCTGCCGTAATGGACGGCAAAAAAGCGACCAATCTGGGTGAAAATAACTCAGTCACGTTATAAGTTATCTAAACCAGAAATAGCAAAATTAAAAACGCCAGTGGCTAATGCGACTGGCGTTTCTTTACACGTTATCTATTTTCTATCGATAGGCATTACTGCGGTGGTTTCGCATAACCATTGTCTGCTGGATACGCTTGCGGTTGCTTAGATTTAGGTCTAGTAGGATCATATAAGCCATAGATGGCTGTACCTATTACACCTGTGTTATTGATAGAACCTGAGCTGGTATTGGCAGCATAGGCACTTTCTGGTTTGCTAAATATAAAGGATGCTACTGAGCTTTGGCTCTTACGGAAACCTTCAATCACCAAATTATCATGTGGATTTAGCACATATCCACTGTCATAGCGACTGGCAGCGCTACCATTGAGGACATTGATTCCATCGACACTAGCGACGATTTCATAAGTGTTGTCACTGTTATTATGATACACCAAACGATAGGCCTGACCCGCTTGACCTTGGACGTAATAATTACCTGAATCTCGATAGATCGATAACGTATCTGTGTCCGTTTCCATCGAAAAATCAACCTTGCCCGCCAGTAGTGATATGCTATTAACCGCACGTCCATTATAGGCTTTGTCTGCATAACGGACTTGCATCTGCTCGATAGGCTCACTGCTCGTACGGCGCAGATCAACAGTCGTCACTTTTGAGTCGACGTCATCGCCCCACTTTGTGCCCAAACGCTCCGATTCTGCCGCGTCCTGAGTGGAACGTTCTGCAGTAGCGTCTGTTTGGATAGATTTTTCTTGCTGAATGGTTGAGGTGGACTCTTCCTGCATGTTTGAGCCAGAAGAACACCCCGTTAATAATGCCAACAATAATACGGCAACGCCCGATTGTGTCTGATGTAATGTCATGTTTATTTCCTTATTTGAATGCCGTTTCATGATAGCTTGACCAATTTTCTTGTATTTTGTTCAGGGTCTGTTGAACATTCAAATGTGGTGCTGGCAGTCATTATTTTTTAGACAATATGCAGTGAAATTTTTGATGCCTAGTCATTCTAGGTTAAACAATTTCGCCATATATTGGCAAAAAAGAGTATTGCCCTGAAAGGCTGATGCTAAAATCACCCCAAACGTTGTTGCAAGCCTAGCTAAGGTCTCGACATTATCGTCGGTTTGCGCCTAGTTTGGTGCAATTTTAGCAATCAGCAGCCCTAATATTTGAATGTTCAACAGACCCTAATAATTTCGAGTATATATCAACCATACGAACAATGTCTAAGGCAAATAGGCAACATCAGCCGTATTTCAAACAGACCATAAAAAACGCCAGCGGCTAATGCGACTGGCGTTTTTTGTTGTCTATGTTGTTTGTTGACCATATCTGCGTTATAGATTTACCCGCTTTGCTTTAAATACGGCCAAGCAGCTCTTAGATAAATCATCATCGACCATAGCGTCAAAATAACGGCAGCAACCATCAGCACATAACCGATCGTTTCGAGCGATTCCCAGTTTAATAAAAGTACCGTAATAGCCACCATTTGAAACGTCGTTTTTAGCTTGCCGACATACGACACCGCCACACTGGTACTTTTGCCCAGCTCTGCCATCCATTCACGCAGCGCTGACACCGCAATCTCACGCGAGATAATCACAATCGCGGCGATTGCCATAATAATATTGGGATGCCATTGCACCAAGATAATAAGCGCCGCCGCCACCATCAACTTATCAGCGACGGGGTCTAAAAAACGACCAAAGGCTGACATAACATTAAGCTTACGGGCAAAATATCCATCAAGCCAATCAGTAATCGCTGCAATAATAAAAACGCTAGTCAAAAGTAAATGGCGTAACAAGCTATCACTAAACTCGCTCATACCGACCCGCGCAATCACATTGTCTGAGATGGCAGGCATGCCAATTCCCATAGCAGGTGGCCAATAAGCAATCGCGACAAATAGCGGAATCATTAAAATCCGCGCGATAGTAAGGTTATTAGGCAAGTTAAAAATACTCTTGGTATTTTGCGGCTCCTGCGTATGCAAATGCGTATTCTCAGTCATGGCAAACCCAGTTTTATATAGACATATTAATGGTAGATAGCTTAGCATTTTTCACGCAGGTCGTCATGCCATCTCTTTAGCTATTCAGTTATCGATATAGTCAGTTGAATTTAAAAATTGTACAAGACATCCGAGTGTAGATGTCTCTTTACTATTTCAAGCGAGGTTAACGCAGTAATATTTTTATAGTGGAATGACTATTAAAATTAATCAATCTTTCATATATAACTACAAAACTTTGATAGGCATTTTTCAATGTTAGATATGACACGAATAAAAGACTCATCTACTGGAGATGCAATACGACGTTAATTTTCTCTCTCATAAGCTCTAAACGTAATGTCATGTAACCAAAATAGCCAAACCGCTGTCAATTGCGCTATGATAGCGGTTCTGATAAAAACACTTGTACACTTAAATATGTAAGTAAATATATGCAGTTATTGAATTAAGCACCACCACCCTAATATTAGTTAATATAGCAAAACTCATAATAACAATAGGTCACAACCACTGCCTCTGTAGTTCCTTTACACGATCAGTTTTCCTCGGCCCACAGTTCCTCCTCTGTGGGCTCTTTTTTGCCTGTAATTCATGCTTAGTTAAAGGTTCTTGTCATATACAAGTATGACTATCTGCAAAATCTGTATTGTTTGAGCAATAATTTAAGAAGCGGCATATTGCTTATTATAAAAAACCCACCATAAGGTGGGTTTTTTAATAATACAAATGATGAGTCGGCGATGGCTTAGTAAGACCAAGAAAGGTATTTAGAGCTTTACATCACTCAATGTCATCGCCGTTATTTTGATTGGCACAGCGAATAGCCACGCAGTACCAGCAGTACAATAGAATCTGTTGTTATGATAAGACACGATTTGGGCAGTAAAATCGTTTGAATCTTGATCACACATAGCTTCTTCATCACTATTATCATCTACCGCACACCATATCTCATGGCAGCCATGCTCAAGCATTACACGAGTCAGCTCACTTCCTCTAAGCACTATATTCACCTCTAACTTCGTACTATTTTGTATATTATGTTATACGAATATAACTGTTTCTTAGCAATTTGGGTAGCTTTATTTTCAATTAAAGTATTACAAATTAATACACAAATTTTCAGTTATAAGCGGCTATAGATTTAGATCATCATAAAAAAGTTCTACTTTTTTTACTGGTATGGCGCATTGCCATTCAACGCCTTCTTTACAGGAGAATTTATCATTTTCAAAAGAAATAATGTGCCTTAGCGAATCATATTCAGTGCTATCGATACTAGCCATCGCTTGCTCGTCGCTCTCATTACTGACCGCGCATAAAACCTGCTTATCCCCTCGTGCTAGCATGGCACAAGTCAGCCCACTACCTCTCAATCTGGTACTCATAAACTATCCTTTATTTTCAACAATTTATAGATTTTTTGCTATATCATATAGATATAGAAATACTATATAGTATTGATTTATAGTCTCTTTAGTATTTAAGTGTATATGCAGGTTAACTCGTCGCACCCATCGCTTAGTGTTTTTTAACTTTAAAGGGCTCTGAGAATTGCAAAATCAAAAAACCAACGACCGATAATATAATGGCAATCTCATAACGACCGTAAGCCACCGAAATACCGATGGCACCTGTATTCCATAAGCTCGCTGCCGTGGCAGTGCCCTTTGAGCCTTTTTCATTTTTAAAAATCGCCCCACCACCGATAAATCCCATACCTGTGATGATGGCATACATGATTCTCGCTTCACCAGTAGCATCATAAATATCCATACCAACCAACATAAACGCGCATGAAGCAATGGTTACCAGTGGAAACGTCCTTAACCCCGCGCCGTTGTCTTTCATCTCACGATTAAGAGCAATCGGTAATGACAATACAAAGGCGATGCCCAACTGGAAAAAATGATAGCCCATCAGCTCTAAATCTATGTCGAATCCAAACATCGTTATCACCTTTTCATATTAAGAAAACACCCTTAAAGTCCAGTTTCGGATAGCGCAGTCGCTAAGTAAACTTGGCCATTATTTTGCTTTGTTAATTGCCTCAACCGTCTGTTGCGCCATTTGATAGCAACTTTCGATATTGCCTTGTCCGCACCAATCACCACTGACAATCCATTGATGAGACTCGTCTATCAAGATGCCTAATACTTCTTTATCACTATCAGTGACAGTGGCGGCATAACGCCAACGATGGCAATCTATTTGGCTAGGAGCATGTTCATCATTCCAATTCAATGCTTGCTTGGCAGCTATTAATAACTGCACTTTAATCGTCTCCATATCGTCATCGACATGCTGCTCTGACCAATCGTTGCGCGCATGAATAGTGACACTGGGTAGCAGGTCATCGCGAGCAGGTTTTTGGTGCTCGATAAATATTCTATCGAGTATAGAGTGATTGAGATAAGCCACATCCCAGCGTGGCGCTGCTTGAGCGCTTAACATTTTTGGTAATGTATCAAAATTATCCCACCCCAGCATCAGCGTATAGCAAGCTAGCATTTTTGGCTCAGAAATCTTGGCTTGCTCAGCAAAGCCGCTCTCTGCCATTAGCTCTATGGTCTGACCATTAGGCGCGGTACATATCACCCAGTCAAAGTGACCTAGACTCGCACCAGTCTCGTCAAATAGCTCAGTTTTTTTATCAACCTTTGCCGCTATAGACCTGTCAAATTGAGCCAATGGCGCAACGCGGGTTTTAAATTTTATGGTGCTGTACTGCAACTCATCAGCCAGTGTACGTCCCCAACTGGTCATTTTTGGCGTACTAATATAGCGGGCTTGCGTGGCGTTCCATTGCTCCTTACTCTGAATATCGGGCGCTTGGATATCAGGCGATTGAGTATCATGATTCGCTGGCGTTAAATCGATCACCTGCGCGCACCATGGCTGTAGCAATCCCGTCTCTAACCAAGGCGTAATGAATTGCTTAAAACTTGCCGTCTTAGCCGTAAAAAACTGCGCCCCAAATGCCCATTGCCAGTTTTTGCCAGTGTGGCTATCAGTACGATATCGAGTGGCTAAACGCCCTACGCTACGTGACTTTTCAAAGACAGTAATTTGCGGTAAGGGTGTTTGCTCACTATCTTGTGCTATGTACTGAGCAAAGGCGCGCTCTAATAATGTAGCGGTAAACAGCCCCGTCAAACCACCACCAATGATAGCGATTTTTGGTGATTCTGTAGCGACAGCGGGCAAAGAGTGATTGGTCATAATGACAGCAGGCCTCATATAATGTTGGATAAAAAAGAGAGTGATAATAGTAGGAATGTTTTAGATAATATGGTTATCGTTAGATAAGGTGGTTATAGAAAGTATTGAACCTTTAAAGTTTGTTGATATCAATATCGTCTGCGTAAAAAAGCCATGCTAGTTTTCATAACATGACTTTTCTGAACGCTAATCGTCTATTTATTGAACGTGCTTTTAATCGATAATTTAGCCTACTCTCCTCGCGCAGCTTTGACTACCTCAACCAGCTGATTAATCACCGAGCTATCCGCAAGAGTAGACAAATCACCCAAACCAACATATTGACCTGCTGCAAGGTTACGTAAAATACGGCGCATAATTTTGCCCGAGCGGGTTTTGGGTAGTGCCTCAACGATATGAATAGCATCCAAATTGGCAATCGGACCAATCTCAGCGCGAACATGTCGATTCAGCTCAGCCTTTAGCGCCTCTGTCTCTTTTTCACCCGATTTTAGAATAATAAAGGCACAAACGCCCATGCCGCGAATCTCGTGCGGCATTCCAACAATGGCGGCCTCCGCTGTCGCAGGATGCGCGACCACGGCGCTCTCAATCTCTGCTGTTCCCAGACGATGCCCTGCGACGTTAAGCACATCATCGACGCGACCCGTGATCCAGTAATGTCCATCTTCATCACGCTGCGCCCCATCACCAGTGAAATAATAACCGGGATACTCACTAAAGTACGTCTGTAAAAAACGCTCATGGTCATTATAAATGGTACGCATTTGCCCCGGCCAACTGCTGTTAATTGCTAGGTTTCCTTCAGCAGAGCCTTCTAGCATAGTACCGTCACTATCAACAATCTCTGGCTTGATACCATACAAAGGATTCATCGCTGCGCCCGGCTTAAGGGCGACCGTGCCTGGTATCGGTGCCATGAGGATGCCGCCTGTCTCAGTTTGCCACCAAGTATCTACAATCGGACACTTGCCACCGCCGACGACATGATAATACCAATCCCATGCTTCTGGATTGATCGGCTCGCCGACTGTTCCGAGTAGCCGCAAACTTGAACGATCAGACTCCCGCACAAAGACATCACCCTCCTTCATCATCGCTCGAATCGCCGTCGGTGCAGTGTACAGAATGGTCACATCGTGCTTATCGATAATATGACCGATGCGTGCCCATGTGGGATATTCTGGTACGCCCTCGAACATCACCGTCGTCGTACCGTTGGCAAGCGGGGCGTAGGTTGCATAGGTATGACCTGTGATCCAGCCTACGTCCGCAGTACACCAGTAGACGTCATCGTCTTTAATATCGAACACATCTCGAAAAGTAGAGAGTGCATAGGTGATATAGCCGCCCGTGGTATGCAGCACACCTTTAGGTTTGCCAGTAGAGCCAGAGGTATACAATAAAAATAGCGGGTCTTCGGCATTCATGACTTCTGGCTCGCAATGTTCTGACTCGCCATCGACCAAGTTATGATACCAAACATCGCGGCGACCACTCATCGGTACAGAATTACCCGTACGATGAACGACAATGACGTTGGTCACGCTATCAGTGCCATCCATATCTAGTGCCCGATCGACATTGGCTTTGAGCGGCGTATGCTTATTACCACGTAAGCCTTCATCAGCCGTAATGATGATTTTTGAGCGACTGTCTATCAGGCGATTACCCAAGCTCTCAGCAGAAAAGCCACCAAAGACCACGGAATGTACAGCGCCAATACGTGTACATGCCAGCATCGCTATCATTGCTTCAGGTATCATCGGCATATATAAGGTCACGCGATCGCCTTTTTTGACCCCAAGCTTACGCATGGAATTACCCAAGCGACAGACCGCTTGATGCAGCTCTTTAAAGGAGATGATTTTGTGCAGTGAAGGGTGATCACCCTCCCAAATAATGGCAGGCTTGTAAGGATTTTTTTTGACATGTCGGTCGAGACAATTGACAGAGATATTCAACTCGCCGTCCTCAAACCATTTTATGCGAAAATCATCCAAATCATAGTTAACGTCGCTGATTTTGGTCGGTTTTTTTATCCAATCGATCAGCTCGGCACGCTTCGCCCAAAAAGCATCATTAGCCTGAGGTGATTCGATAGATTTTTCGTAGTCTTCGCGGTATTGTTCAGCGGTAGTATTGGCAGCAGCGATAAATTCGGCCGCAATGGGGAATGATTTTTGAGTCATCGTATTTGTCCTTTTTAATTATTATGACCTGCACGCATAACGGTCGAAAACGACTGCCTGTACAGGTGATAAGGGTCATCTTCCATAATGTGTGACACTCACGGTTAGTTTGACAAATAAGCAGAACGGTTGCAAGGTATCAACAGCCATTCATAACAATATGCCTATATAGCGGTATACTTGATCACCCATGATAAAATTTATTGACGAGGTGTGGTTTTGCATCTACTCGCCTTTACTATTGGTATTGGTATTGGTATTGGTATTGGTATTGGCCAATTTAAAACATGTTTGATTTTGGCACAAATTTTGATTTTGGTATAAACAAAGGCATCACCGTCCAGATATCAGATAATGATATGACATTTAATCCTTGTAACCTTGTATGAAATATGGACAATAGCTACACGCGAAATACGACGCCAAAATATACCCTTCACTAAACCCTCTTATTGACCTGCTGCTATAAAGATAAGCAATCGACTCTGTTGTTGATTCGATGACCGATTTGGTGGCTGGTTTTTAAACCTATTATTTTATGAGACGACCATGAGCAATCACCGCAATGCATCACAATACACCCACTATGATGTCATCATCATCGGCGCTGGCGCGTCAGGGCTATACTGTGCGCTCACAGCGGGTCGCCGTGGTCGCCGCGTACTGGTATTAGACCATGCCAATAAAGCGGGCAAAAAAATCCTCATGTCAGGTGGTGGACGCTGCAACTTTACCAATTATTATGTGGAGCCTGAGCACTTTATCGGTGCCAATCAACATTTCTGTAAATCCGCGCTCAGTCGTTATCCCAGCTGGGAATTTATCGGTATGGTGGCAGCACATAAAATCCCTTATCATGAGCGCGAACATGGTCAGCTATTTTGTGATGATTCAGCGCAAGATATTTTGACCATGCTCCTCGCGGAATGTACGGCAGCTGGTGTACAAGTAAAGCTAAATGCGCAGATTGACAGTGTACAAGCTATCGAAAATGACAAGAACGCCAAATTTGAATTACTGACCAGCAAGCAGTTTAGTAAAAAAGAAAAGCAAGAGAGAAAAGAATCCGCCAATCAAACCAAACTGCCGCAAACAGGCTACCGCTGTGAGTCACTCGTGGTCGCCACGGGCGGACTGTCTATTCCAACGATGGGAGCCAGTGGTTTAGGATATGAATTGGCGCAGCAATTTGGGCACACGCTGATCGCAACCGATGCCAGCTTAGTGCCTTTTACCTTTACGGATAAAACGGGTGAGCTTATTCGATCTTTGGCTGGTATTAGTTTGCCAGTCATCGCTAGCAATGAGCGCATCTCTTTTAAATTGCCTATGTTGTTTACCCATCGCGGGCTGTCAGGCCCTGCTATGCTACAACTATCAAATTATTGGCACACTGGCGAGACCATTAGTATCAACCTGCTGCCAAATATCGACATGACAGCGCTGCTCCTTGCGCACAAAAAATCACACCCAAAGCAACTCATTCGGACGGTCGTCGCGGATTATACCGATAGTGGCGATGACAGTAATAAGTTACCAAAAAAGCTGCTTGCCGCGCTACAAACGCACCTTTGGGACGATATCAAAGACACTGAACTTGCCAATATTAAAGATGAGCGGCTGACGGAGCTTGGCGCGACTTTGAATGGCTGGCAGCTCAAACCCTCTGGTACAGAAGGCTATCGTACCGCTGAGGTGACCCGCGGCGGCGTAAAAACTGATGAAGTCTCCTCAAAGACCATGCAAAGTAACATGCAAGAGGGCTTATACTTTATCGGTGAAGTGCTGGATGTTACTGGTTGGCTTGGCGGTTATAACTTCCAATGGGCATGGGCCAGTGGCTTTGTGTGCGGTGAAGTGGTTTAACCTCATTTAATCATAACGATTTGGCATTGCTTAATCATAAACAGTGCTTATCAGCAGTGTTTACAGACAGCACTTATAAACAGTGCCATGGCTAAACGCCCACCACGCCCTAATGAGATACCCCTATTTTTATTCTACTTAAGTTGCCTTTTATCTATATTAGCCCTTGATAAATTATTAAAATAAACACAATATAGGTAGCTATAAATGTAGCGTAACTTAACAGAACTTTTTTATTAAAAAATACGTTTTGTCTGACGAGGTAATAAATGCGTCCTATTAAAAATATTCATGGTGATAAAGCGCCGCACTGGGTAGGTGACGGTTTTTATGTAAAGACCTTAATCAACCATCTTGACGACAACCCTCATTTTAATTATAGCCATACCGACCCTTTTTTATTATTCGATTATGGCAAACCAACGACCTTTGATCCGAACCCCAATTATAAAACACAGCCGCATGGGGTTGGACAGCATCCACACAAAGGCTTTGAAACCGTCACTATCGCCTACGAAGGTGAAATCAGTCATGCCGATTCAGTGGGCGGGCAAGGGATTATTCAAAAAGGCGATGTGCAATGGATGACCGCAGGTCGTGGCATCATGCACGAAGAGTTCCATTCCGAGGCTTTCGGTCAACGCGGTGGGGTCTTCAGTATGGTGCAACTGTGGGTTAACTTGCCAAGTGCGCACAAACTAACCGACCCAAACTATCAAAGCATCAAACGGGCAGATCTGCCTATCGTTGAGTTGATCGATAGCAGCAACCCAGACCACCAAACGACGATTATTGGTAAGGCGGCTATCATTGCTGGTGCATGGCAAGAAATCACAGGCGCGGCAAATACCTTTACTCCGATTAACTTATGGGATATTGAGCTGCATACTGCGGGTGCGACGACGCTAAAAGTGCCCAACACCCACAATACGCTACTGCTGATACAAGAAGGTGAACTACTAGTCAATGGTACGTCAGTCAGTGCTGGCAATTTGATTCAATTTGATGCGCCAACTCAGCACCGTACTGATGGGCAAGCTGAGCAAAGACTGACTACTGATGCCATTGAGCTGCATTATCCTGCTACCGAAAATGGCGAGCAAGCACCAGTCAAGCTTTTACTATTGAGCGGCGAACCTATCGGCGAACCAGTCGCAGGTTATGGACCCTTTGTAATGAACACCCAAGAAGAGCTCCGCCAAACGTTTCGGGATTACCAAACCGGTAACTTTGTTAAATAGTTAAAATACAGGCATCAAAAAGCCACCTGACGGTCTTCGTCAGGTGGCTTTTTGATGTGCTTATGTATCGGCTAACGCTAAGGGTGTTTTTAACACACCTTAAGGTTAGCTAATCATAAGGGCAGCTGATCATCCATTATGCTTGGTTAAGGAATGGATAATCGGTATAGCCTTCATTACCACCACCATAAAAACTCTCTGGATGCTGCTCATTGAGCGCCGCCCCTTCTCGGATACGCTCAACCAAATCAGGATTGGCGATATAATCACGGCCAAAAGCAACCGCATCGATATAGCCTTCCTTGATATTTTTCTCCGCTTTTTCAGCAGTATAGCCACCAGCAGCGATGATCATATTGTCAAAAGCATCACGGACACGCTGACGGAATGCATCACTATAAGGCGTACCACCTGCCCAATCAGGCTCAGAGAGATGCAAATACATCAGACCACGCTTGTTGATCTGTTCAATCAACCAAATATTTTCGTCTTCGTTGTAGCCTGCTTCTACATTGTTAAACGTGCCAAGTGGCGAGATACGAATACCCACATGATCAGCATCCCACGCATCAACACAAGCATCAATGACATCAAGAGTCAGACGCGCACGATTCTCACGGCTACCGCCATACTCATCATCACGCTGATTGGTTTGCTCAACCCAAAACTGATGCAATAGATAACCATGCGCACCATGAATCTCTACTCCATCAAAGCCTGCTTCTTTAGCATTTTTGGTCGCTTGGGCAAAATCAGCGATGACTTGCTTAATCTCATCAAGTGTCGCTGGACGTGGCGTGGTCGCTTCAACACGGATGGCGTGATTATTGCTATCACGCAATGACGTACGCACACCGACATGCACATCAGACGCTGAAATCGGCGCTTTGCCATCAGGCTGCACGCTTTCATGCGCGACCAATCCTGTGTGCCATAGCTGTACGACAATTTTGCCACCTTTGGCATGGACATTATCAACGATGGTTTTCCACGCAGTGATTTGATCTTGTGTATGGATACCCGGCGCACCAGCATAGCCTTTTGCCTGAAAAGATACCTGCGTCGCTTCAGTAATAACAAGCCCAGCACTCGCACGCTGTGAATAATACTCTCCAGCAAGTGCCGTCGGTACATCACCAGGTTCGATTGAACGTAGACGTGTCAACGGTGCCATGATGATGCGGTTTTTTAGGGTTTGCGTACCCATTTTTACGGGTTCAAATAAATTATCGTGTGCCATAAAAATCCTTATTTGTTGTTATAAAACCATAATGATTGGTTTGTTATTAATGAATAAATAGCGCGCTCGTTTTTTAATACGCTATTTATAATCCGTAGTCTTTATAGGGGGCAAACATGATAATTCCAAGGAAAAATGACCAATAAAAATATCAATATGGCATGATATCGGTATTGATAATACTCATTATTCAACGCCTCTTATTAGCCTATTAAGCGAATGGCTTTAATCATTTAAAAACATAAATAGTAAAATAATCTTATCTATAAATAACATGTACTCATAACCTCTCAGTCAAAAGTTTACTTAGGGCGTGTTAAACGAAGACCCAATCGAGATTTTTACAACTTGAGCATCTTTTTAATGGACAACTCTAAAGACAAGTAAGTACCAAACAATATCACCATCGAGCCGATGATCGCAGGTGTGTCCAATGCTTCACCAAGCAATAAGTAACCCAATATAATCGCAAAAATCGGAATCACTAAGGTAATACTGGTTGCACGCATAGGACCAATACTTTTTATCAATTGATTCATAAAAATCAAGGCAATGGCGGTTGAAAATACGCCAATACAAATGACAGAAACCCAAGCAGTAAGGCTAATGCTTTTACCATATGGGAATTCGTAGACTGCTATCGGCAACATGATCACACTGGCAATGATGAGCGAGCCTGCGGTAATAGCGACTGGTGATACATTGTATAAGTAGTTTCTGGTGATATTGGCACCGACGGCATAACCGACACAGGCCAATAACGCATAGCCCATTGGTAGCAACCCTGAACTTGACTCAGCGCCCTGCCCGCTACCGCCAAATAAGTTTTCACTCATCAAAATAATCACACCGATAACACCGATGACTAAACCAAGAATTTGTGTTCTTGACAGTCTGTCTTTAAAAAAGGTACTGGCGATGAAACCGCTCATCATCGGCACAGACGCATTAAGCACCGCCAACACCCCTGCGTTTACCGAGCGCGCTGAAAAGGCAAACAGGATAAAGGGAATAGCCGCAGAAAATAATCCAACCAGCGTCAACACTTTCCAATTATCCCGTATGCCCTCTCTGTTTTTTGGGCTGATCAAAACAAAAACCAGCATGGTCAGCCCAGCCAAGACCACACGAAGGCTGGCAAAAGCTAACGAGCCAAACTCAGGCACGCCGATACGATAAAAAATAAAAGATAGCGACCACATAAAGGATAAGGTGATAAAAATAATGAGGTCGCGGTTAGACATGGGGTGATCCTATCAAGCGTTAGACGATTGCTCCTTACTTATAAAATGGCTATTTATGAACTTCTCGTTATGAAATGATTGTTATCAATAAATTCATCATAAAAGCGCAGTTATAAAAGGCTCAGTCGTAAAAAGTATCGTGTGATAAAAAAACCTCGATGATAACTTTTTAATTGCTCGATTGATGTTGTATTTTCTGTATTTATCACTGATTTCTTCTACAAATTTACTTTATCCAAAATAAAGTCGATATCCTTATCGCCGCGCCCTGACAAATTGACCAAAATCGTCTCATCTGCTGACATATCTTTGGCAATTTTCATCGCATAAGCGATGGCATGTGCCGACTCTAAGGCAGGAATAATACCCTCAAGGCGCGACAATGCCATGAACGCTTCTAGACATTCAGCATCAGTCGCCGACTCATAAGTAGCCAGTTTTAAATCTCGCAGATGCGAATGCTGTGGTCCAACCCCAGGATAATCAAGACCGGAGGCAATCGAATGTACGGGAGCTGGCTCGCCTTTTTCATCGAGCAGCACGTAACATTTAAACCCATGAATCTCGCCTTTCACGCCTAGTGACATCGTCGCCGCATGATTAGGAGTATCCAGACCTTCGCCTGCGGGTTCCACGCCTATTTTTTCTACATCTTTATCATCAAAAAAGCCGCTAAACATACCGATAGCATTCGAGCCGCCGCCAACACAAGCGACCACTTTATTAGGCAGCTTACCCGTCGTCGCTAAGAACTGCGCCCGCGCTTCATGTCCGACCACTGACTGAAAATAGCTGACCATTTCAGGATAGGGCGCAGGTCCCAGTGCCGAGCCAATCGCAAACATACTGCTATCAAGCTCATTCAAATAAGTCTCAAAAGCGCTATCGACTGCTTCTTTTAGCGTACCCGCGCCACGCGAGACTGGTACGATATTGGCACCCAAAATCTTCATACGACTGACGTTTGGATGCTCCTTTTTAATATCAACCACACCCATGTGAATCTCACACTCCATACCCATCAAGGCCGCTGCCGTTGCCAACGCTACGCCATGTTGCCCCGCACCCGTTTCCGCAATCACCTTTTTTTTGCCTAATTTCTTGGCTAATAATACTTCACCCAAACAGTGATTAATTTTGTGCGCGCCCGTATGATTTAAATCTTCACGCTTAAAATAAATCTGCGCGCCGCCGCAATGCTCCGTCAAACGCTGCGCATGATAAATAGGACTTGGACGACCAACATAGGTCTCACGCAAGCGCTTCATCTCAGCGATAAAATCGTCATTTTTAATGATTTCACGGAAGCCTACTTCGATTTCTGCCATGGCTTTGGCAAGCTCAGGATGACCAATTTTGCCACCGAACTCGCCATATAAACCATCGTTATTCGGTAGTATTGATTGATGTAAACCGTAGCCAGTTGCTGTATTTTGCGTTGTCATAATTAACCCTTATTATTTTAAATGGCGTATTAGTATTAGTATTGGCATTTTTGCCAAATGATTTAGCTTTTTTAAGGACAAGAATAATTGAATGTATTTATGTTCTAGTACATTGAAACAAGATGATAAGCGAAATTCTCTATCCGGTCAAGTTTACACGTCACTCTAAAAATAAGTGACTAAGTGACTAAGTGACTAAGTGACTAAGTGACTGGCTAAGACATTGACTAAAATCTGGCAAGAATAATCGTTGAATGAAAGCCTGATTTATCTATAAGTATTACAGCAATCGTGTGACTGAAATAATAACGCAACCTATGTTTGCTAATATGATGCTCGCTTAACTTAGCGCACCTCTACGGTCAAAAGCTAATATTATTTCATACGGGCTTTTTTTAGCTTAAATATCAAATTAGGATACACCATGCAACGACGCCAACTGATTAAAGCGATGGGTTTAAGCTTAGGCGCTATCAGCACCTCCGCTACGGTGAGTGGTTGCCAAACGCTTGCCAAGCAGCCAAAGCTACCGAGTAAAGTCATCCAAGCTGGGCATTTTCCTAATATCATCGTTGGTAGTGGCTATGGTGGTGCGGTATCGGCGCTGCGATTGAGCGAAAAAGGTCACAAGGTTTTAATCCTTGAGATGGGGATGCGCTGGGATAGAAGTCCCAAGCATGATACCTTTTGCAAAATGATTAACGCTGATAAACGCTCAAGCTGGTTTAGCAATATGCCAAACGCTCCTATTCCGATACCCATTCCTATCAGAAAATATCCTGGGGTTTTAGACTTAATCGAATATGATGATATGAAAGTCTTTGCAGGGCGTGCTTACGGCGGCGGCTCTATCGTCAATGGTGCGATTGCCATTCAGCCCAGACGCTCGCACTTTGAAGCAGTGTTTCCTTGGATTGATGCTGATGAGATGTACGAAACCTACTTTCCAAAGGCGATGAAAGAATTAAAAGTCAGCCAAATTCCTGAGTCATTTTTCAATGAGTCCGAGCATTACGAATTTACTCGTTCAGCTGAACGCCAAGCTTCAAGGGCGGGAATGAAAACCGAATTCTTTGGCAACAGCTACGATTTTGACTATATGCAAAAAGAAGCCCGCGGCGCAGTGTATAAATCCGCGCTCGGCGGTGAAGTCATCTACGGTAATAATGCGGGCAAGTTTTCACTAGATTTAACCTACCTAAAAAACGCTGAAGCCACAGGCAATGTCACGGTCAAAACCTTGCACAAAGTTAATACTATTCAAGCGCTCGATAACGACCAACTGCGTTTAGAAGTGCATGTCATCAATAAAACTGGCGGCGTGGATGAAGTGGAGCATTACACTTGCGATAAGCTCTTCCTTAATGCAGGCAGTACGGGAACCTCAGAGTTACTGCTTAAAAGCCAAGCCGAAGGCAAGCTTAATAACCTAAACGAACACATCGGCAAACATTGGGGACCCAACGGTAACATCATGACGGGACGCAATTTCGTCCACGCGGCTGGCACCACCCAATCCACCATTCCGGTCAAAGGCATCAATATGTGGGACGGCGATAGAGGTGGCTCAAAGTACAAAATCTTTGCCGAACTCGCGCCCTTACCACTAGGACTTGAGACGTGGACAACGCTCTATCTCGCCATCACTGACAATCCAGAACGCGGCAACTATTACTATGATAAAGCCAGCAAAACCGTCAAGCTGAACTGGAAACGCGCGCAAAACGAATACTCGGTGAATGCTGCTAAAGAGCTGATAGAAAAGCTCGCCAAAGTAAATGGTGGATCAACTTCAAGTTTGCTGTTTACCAAAGGCTTCGGCGATAATTTCTGCTATCACCCGCTTGGCGGCTGCGTATTGGGCAAAGCGACCGATGAAGTTGGTCGCATCAAAGGGCACGAAAATATCTATGTGCAAGATGGCGCTTTAATCCCCGGTAGCGCGGGTGTCAATCCGTATGTGTTTATTACAGGACTTGCGGAGCGTAATATGGCGGCTATATTGAGAGAGGATTTTGGGTAGATTAATAAAGAATGAATACAAATTTAATCCACTAATTCAGAGTATAAATCTTCAAAATTAATGGATTAAGCTTTGCGAGCTATCTTTAAGTAATTATGTAATACAGACTTTTAGCTACTGGTTACAACTGTTTATCCACTCTAACTTTTTCTTTAAGTGTCTCAATTAATTTAGCACCTTTAGCAATCTTATTGGTGCCTCCAAGCTCACGGTACAAATCATATGTTGTGGCTACAGCATAATCAAACATATCATCAGTTAAGTCATCAGGCTTTAGCTTAGATAATTGATTGCTACTAGGATAAAGGCTTTGAGTCATCAAACAGGTTACTGTATATAAGATATAGAACTTTATATCTGCAATTTCAGTTGTTGTATATTTTTTATCTTTCTTTAGTCTTTCCTCAATGTTTCTTCCTAAGTTGGCAACTAAATAGTACGACTGTAAATCGTTATTTTTATGAAATAGTTTAGAGTATGATTCATCGTCTTCTAGCAATGTTGATGGTCTTGCTCTTGCAAAGTTTGGTTTCTGCATTAGCACTGAAATTAAGCACTGAGACATAAAAGGAACACTGATTATTTCTTTAGGTTTTTTCCCTTCATTTTTATAAAAGTTCTTTCTTCTGTCATAGAAAAGACCTCTGGGTTTGAGAAAATCTTCTATTTGACGGTGTACTTGATCCGTTGCTCTTAATGATGATTTAGGAATTGGCGTTTGACTATTTGTAGCACGAATGATTCGATCACGTGTTTCTTCACTTTCAGGGACAATTATTCTAACAAGTACATCTCGTTTCTCGGATGCTAATTTATCTTGATTCAAATTATAGAAACGATGTATTTCCGAAGATGTTTGCAAGCCATTTACAATCTCAGGGTTATGAACAACCAGCTCTTTTCCTCCCGGAGCAGCAACTTCGCTAGCTAAAATAGTAACACCGTTATTCAACCACCAAAACTCTTCATCTCCAGGATTCTCAAGAGTATCTTGTATTTCATTATTTACATTCGTTTTACCCTGATAATCTCTGACATTCGATTCAAATATGTGTCTAATTAGCTTTCCATTTTCATCCGTGATGAATTTAAAGTAATCAGCTAAATTTGTTAGAGCTATAAATACCTGACCTGAAGTCGATAGTGGATTTTCTGATATCTTCAAACGAAATACATCATTTGGTCTTTCCTGTGTCATTTTAACTAACTTTTCAGCACCAAGGAAATAAACATTGGCATCAGCAGCGGGCAACTTGCTCTTGATATCATTTTCTAAGTCAGTACCTTGTTTTTCTACGTTTGGATGTAAATCAACTCCTTTAGAAACATAATAAATACTAACTTTTAACTTTGGCTTTTTGGTTATTAGACCAACATAAGTATTTTTAAATAATTCAAATGCTGCTAATACCTTTTCATTGTATCTGCCAATATAATCATCAGGATTAAAATCTAAATCGAAAAGGCTTCTGCATAATCTAGATATCTTTAAAAGAGGTTCTTCTGAAAAAGAATTTTCATATTTCGACTGTATTAAAACTAACTCAATATCTACATTTTTCTTATATTTACCGATTAAACTTTCATCTTCTTTTATTATTTCACCATTTACAAACAGATAAATAGAATCCACACCACCATCATGGCTTTTACCCGAAATCCCTGCATTTATCTCATCATAGCTTAACTCGTTTTCCTTTAATACTTGGAGTGCAGAATAAAACTCAAAAAATTCACTTAAAGGTATATCCTCCCCTAAATCCTCCATTTCTTGATTAATAATTGCATCAAGCAGTATTTGATTATTTTTAGACATCAATTTTCCTTAATCTTGTAGCCCTTTATTTAGGTACGGCAAAATTATATCAGAAAGACTCAAAACAAGTTAGCTTATAGAAATCTCAAACTTAAACACCAATTCCTCCACCACACGCCCATTGAATTCCAACCACGCATCGGCAACAATGACAGTATCTATTGATAACACTCAATCTAGAATAATTATTCAAGAAAAAGGATAAGTAATGAAACTGCGCATCTTAAAATCTGCCGTGACCAACCCTTGGTTTAACCTCGCGACCGAGGATTGGATATTTAATACGCTCAATCCCGACTCGCACACGCTATTTTTATGGCGCAATAGCGAGACCGTGGTCATTGGGCGCTCGCAAAACCCATGGGTAGAATGCAAAATCGATAAGATGGAAGCCGACGATGTGTTTTTGGCGCGGCGTCAGAGCGGCGGTGGCGCGGTATTTCATGATTTGGGCAATACCAACTTTACATTTTTATCACCCAAAGACGACTACGACCAAGAAGCAAACTTTACCATCATCATCAACGCGCTAAAAAAATTGGGTATAGAGGCGGATTTATCTGGGCGTAACGACATGCAAGTCGGTGATAAGAAAATATCAGGTAGCGCTTTTAAACACGCGGCTGATCGCAGCTTTCATCACGGGACATTACTCGTGAACGCCAATATGCAAAAGCTGGGCGATTATCTCAATCCGCATCCGCTGAAACTGAAAGCCAAAGGCATCAAGTCCGTACGTTCTCGTGTCGCCAATTTGGTTGAGTTTAATGCAGACATCAATCACGAGACCTTATCCGAGGCGATTATCGAGGCGTTTTGTGAATACTATCGTGACACTGATTATGGCGACACTACGCCAGTCGAAGAATTGGATGAAGCCACGCTTGCAAAAGAGCCGTCATTAAACAAATACTATCAACAAATGGCAGATTGGGATTGGCGCTTTGGCAAAACCCCTGAATTTTCCCATCATATTGAGACACGCTTTGATTGGGGTATTATTGACTTGCACCTTGATGTGAAGCAAGCAATGATACGCGATGTGGTTATCTTCTCTGATGCGCTAAACGTTGAACTGATTGACCAGTTAAAAGATGCCCTGACTGGCGTTAAATATAATAAAGAACCTATTAAAGCCAAGTTGGACGAATTAGGTAAGGCTCATTCTGATTTGGCAGCGCAGATTGATGACGTGTCTGTGTGGCTGCTTAGGGAAATGGAAGGTTAGATTTTTGCTTGTTATTAATAATGAATAAAGAGGCTCAATCTCTTATTGCAGTCAGTATTTCAATCGCCTTTATACTTTGCACGGATTAGTCTTTCTGTCTAGATCATACTCTTAGATAAACTTAAGTTTGATATTTTACGCTTTAGCCATCTATAATGTGATGCAAATAATAGATCCGCTATAAAAGTCCAAACTTTAAACGTTTAAGCAAGGTAGCACTATGGCAGCCTATATCACCGTCGGCGCAAAGACCTCTCACGATGGGACGGTCATCTCCGGCTCAGCGCACACCACTCATAACGGTATCCCTGTCGCGCGTAAAGGCGATAAAGTTATATGTAAAAAATGCAAAAAGGTCACCACCATTCTTAGTGGTGATGCATCCTTTATTGTCGATGGTGCGCCTATTGCACGTGGCGGCGATGTTACTAGCTGCGGCGCTAAGCTGATTGCTATTCAGCAGTCATTTGCGGAGTCAGGTTTTGATGTAGGCAGTATTGCGCAGGCAGCGCCTTTGGTGTTTCCGAAGTCGGATATGAGTAATTCCTCCGAAGAACAATATGACGAACAATTTCAAGTTTTAGACGAAAATGATCAACCTATATCTAACGTGGACTATCAAGTTCTTGACACTGAAACGCAAGAAGTTTTGGCTACTGGTACAACCGATTCAGAAGGCTTGACTAAA
>NZ_JABUZG010000083.1:0-34832 GCF_014897815.1 Psychrobacter sp. PG1 | reverse complement strand
AATATTATTTTTATTTAATATTTTAAGTAGGGATTAATTATGGATGGGCTTTTAAAAACTTTAGGTATTAGAGCAAAGACTAATACTAATACTGGTTCTAGACAGCAGGTAAGTCCAGTAAGATTTATTAAATCCACTAAGGAAAGTGACGGGACTGATAGTGGCTGGCTTCGTGTTAGATTGGATA
Organism: Psychrobacter sp. PG1; assembly: GCF_014897815.1. Lineage (GTDB taxonomy): Bacteria > Pseudomonadota > Gammaproteobacteria > Pseudomonadales > Moraxellaceae > Psychrobacter. The sequence continues at coordinate 34,645 of NZ_JABUZG010000083.1, read as the reverse complement.
ATTCAAAATCTGCATCTCTTTGTGAAAGAACAAAAATTCAGATTACTAACAGTAAAGAAGGAAGAACTTACTTTAGAATAATGGATGGGAGTTTTAAGGGTAAGTTAGCTTCACTTACTGATGGAAATGCGAAGCTATACCTTTCAGGAGAAAAACCTACCATATCCTCTTCTGGTGCTGTGATAGAAGTTATATATTCGGGCAAAGAACGTACCATATATTCTGTAATTCGTAAAGATATCAGGCAAATTCCTGCACGTTTAAGTTTTACGGGAAATACAGCAACCGTTTCGTTGACTACTATAGGAGCTGATTCATTGAATCCTTTGCCCGAGGGAACATACAATATATTAGTCCCTGATGTTCCTCATGATAAAGAGTATACAGAACAATATAAACCTGCGTACCCTGCTTTAAAGTGTCATCAAGTATGGTTCCCTATAGAATATCAGACTAATAACCGTTACGTACATGTAGGTGCTATCTCTGAAGGTTGCGTTACTGTACTAGATCTTAAGTTATGGAATCAAATATACGATTATTTAATAAGTCATCGTCGAACTGATCTAAGATACGTAGGCAAGCTGATAATTAGGAAAATATAATGATAAAAGTCGCCTTCACTTTATGCGTACTAATAACGCTTGCCTCATGTACCTCTAACGATGATATTGATCATGAGCAGACACGTATTGTTTCTCAAGACCATGACAAGTCCATAATAGACAGCGAGCTCTCATCATCAGAAAATTCGACAGTTTACGAATATGAAGATTCTGAAGCCATTTTACGTCATGTCGTTGATGGATGGAAAGCTCCTAAAAGCCTCGCTAAAAAAGAAGAAAGCTATCAATTTTTGCTTAATCTTGAAAAAAAGGGAGACATTGAGTTTGCTCAGCAGAACTATGGTACAGCATGGAATAGATATAGTACGGCTTCTATTTACTATCCTTCGCCTAAAGTACTAGTAAAAGCTGGTGACGCACAGGTACTTCATATTCTAAATAGGTATGAGACTATATGTGATTGTGATAGTAATGATTTACCAGAAGACATAAGAAGAAAAAATTTTCAGTTAGATTACTTGCAGTATATTATTAGAAGAGAATATGGTTTAGCACTTGATTTCAACCGCTACCCTAAGAAAGACTACAACGATGAACAGAGTCTAAGTAAAGAACAAGAACAACAGTTGATTAGCAAAATTGAATGTTTAAATCAGAAACTTGATTTTGAAGGTGACTCAGCTGATGTTTCAATTATAAAGCCATGTCTTGATTGATCAATCGCAAAAAAAGGTCGATTGCATACCCGTACCACAGGGTAAAACTTATGAGCAAGTGAGTCCGAATCAGCCAATTAAATAAAGTTTCCTAATGAGGTTTTGATGTATCAAAGAAAAATCACCCCTTTAATTCAGTCTTTATTACTGGTCACGTTATTCTCTAGTGGCTTGATGGCTGCTGCTTGCTCAGCAGAGTCATCAAATACAGAGATACTGTCAAATCAAAGCACTCCTGCTGAAATATATAAACTCGGACTAGCCTACTATGAAGGTGACTCAGTCCCTGAAGATGATGACAAAGCTTTTGAACTATTTGAAAAAGCTGCCAATCAAGGCTATGCCCCTGCTAAACATTATCTAGGTATTATGTATTATGAAGGTTTAGGCGTAGATCAAAATTATCAAAAAGCATTTGAATGGGTTAAGCAAGCTGCTAACCAAGGAGATTCTGATGCTCAATTCAATCTCGGAATTATGTATCATGAGAGTATTGGTATTGAGCAAGATTATCAAAAAGCAATGCAGTGGTATCTACTAGCAGCTAACAATGGATCTTTTGACGCTCAAAATAATATTGGTAATTTTTACGAATACGGTTATGGTGTGACGCAAGACTATGACAAAGCTTTTGAGTGGTATGCCAAAGCGGCTGACCAAGGGTTAGATGTGGCACAACTTAATATTGGTGGTCTCTACGAGAATGGCTATGGCGTGCCGCAAGACTATGACGAAGCTTTTGAATGGTACAAAAAGGCCGCCGACCAAGGCAATCAAGAAGCCAGCAATCGCATCGGTAGATTGGTCATGAATGGTAAAATTGACGATGAAGGTATCGTTATTTATAGCACCCAAGAAACTGGTCTCACATTAGGTGATATTGAAAACATGAGCCAATGATAATGACGAGCCAGATATCAACTTAGGTAACCTAACAGTTATATGTTTCGTAATACGCTATCTTAGACTTAATTATTTTTTCAATATGCTCAACAAATACTTTTGTCTCAGGTCTACTATCTTCGTCAATAATTAGCAGACCTCCTATCGAAACATAGCAGACACCAAAAGACTTAGTGGGTAATAGATTAGTCCACTTAGATGAAATATTATTCTCTAGTTTTACAGTTTGCCAATAGTTCGATAAATAATAATCTCCTGTCATAGATTGCCACGTGCAAACTTCAGATTCAGTTATGTTTGAGCTAACAAGTAATGGGGTTTGAAAAAGCATGTCTTTGTGCAGCCCATCGAATGCTCGGATGACGAAAGCAGCAGAATGGTTCGGAAACTCTTCTCTTTCCCTTGACCGTCGCATACTCTGTGCTTGCTGTGTCTGAAAAAGTTGGATAGTGCTGATATCAACCTCGTCAGCCATTTTATACTCTACATCACGTATAGGCTTTGAATACAATGAATCTAAAAGCTCTACATCACTTAATGATATAGATAAACAGCCAATAATTCTTTCGTCGTCTTCCTCTCGTACGCCGCCATACATGCTAACGCCAATGACACAATTATCAAATATCCATTCACAGTGTTCTACTACGTTACCACTACAGTAATGGCTATCGGAGGAGTAGTTTGACTCTGATCCTAAATATGCTATTAGCTTTTTAATCATTGGTTGTCTATTAAATAGTTGTGCTGGGATGTTGATCCATATTGAATCTATCAATCGGTCATCATCTGCTGCACTAAAATGACAGTAAGCAACTTTAAGAGACCACATTTCAGACAGTTTTATAGTGACTGTTTCAGGCATATAGCTTTCTTCATAAGAATGCGTTACCGTATCTTTTTCAGGAAGCTGAGCTTTTATATCAGATAACTTATCACCCCATTTAAAATTTACGTCACCAAATTGAAAGTGTTCCTTTCTCATACCTCTTAGCCTTTATCCAAATAGTAATTTAAAGATACTTATAGCTTTTTACGATCATCTATACACTGAGCAAGTCTATATTATCTAACAAAAAAAGCGGCAAGATAATCTATCTTGCCGCTCTCATTACTTCTGAACTAAACCCTAAATCGCTGCCGCAACCTCAGCACCATCTCTTATAGCACGTTTAGCATCTAGCTCAGCAGCAAGCTTAGCGCCACCGATTAGATGATATTGCGCGTCAGGTGCATCACCGACGTTTGGCATCAGCTCAACCACTGACTCTTGACCAGCACAGACCACGACGCTATCAACACGTAGCAACTGGCTTTGACCTTGGTTATTGGTGATCCAAATGCCTTCATTAGTGATCTTATCGTACTGAGCACCTGATACTTGGATGACACCGTGTGATTTGACATGGGCACGATGTACCCAGCCCGACGTTTTATTCAGCCCACTGCCCAAGCGACCTTTGGTACGCTGCATCAAGTACACTTGGCGGATAGGTTTGATAGCTTCAGGCTTAATAAGTCCACCCTCAGTTTGATAGTTAGTATCATTAGTCACGCCCCACTCTTCACGCCACTCTTCGATAGACTGCGCTTTTGGACGATAGCTTGGGTCTTTTAGCAGCTCAGGGCCCAGCTCATCAAGCGGCTGACCATGTTTGGCGGTCAGATATTCACTGACATCAAAACCGATACCGCCAGCACCGATGACGGCAACCGTATCACCGACGGATTTTTCACCAGAGAGCAGTTCAGCATAGCTCATCACTTGTGGCAAATCCGCGCCTTCCAGTTTGCCAGCAAGGCTTCTAGGAACAACACCAGTTGCAACGATGACATGGTGGAATTTGGCTTTCTCAAGCATGGCTTTATCGACTTTGGTATTAAGTTTAATCTCAACGCCTAAATGCTCAAGCTCGTTGATATAGTAGCGAATGGTTTCAAAGAACTCTTCTTTACCAGGGATAACTTTGGCGTAGTTAAACTGCCCGCCCAAGATATCTTTTGCTTCAAACAAGGTTACCTCATGACCACGCAAGGCAGCAACGTGCGCCGCTGACATACCAGCAACACCGCCACCGATGACGGCGACTTTTTTAGGTTTCTTGGTTTTCTTATAAACCAATTCTGTCTCATAACACGCTTGTGGATTGACCAGACAAGTCGAGCGTTTGTTTTCAAAGGTATGGTCGAGGCAGGCTTGGTTACAGGCGATACAGGTATTAATACGATCGGCTTGACCATCTTTGGCTTTATTGACCCAATGGGCATCGGCTAAAAATGGACGCGCCATTTGAATCATATCCGCCTGACCACTAGCCACGATTTCTTCTGCCGTTTCTGGCATATTGATACGGTTGGCCGCCATCATGGGGATGCTGATATGCTTTTTAATCTCAGCGGTGAAATCAACAAAAGCGGCACGCGGTACGCTGGTGACAATCGTCGGAACACGCGCTTCATGCCAGCCGATACCAGTATTCATGATGGTCACGCCCGCTTCTTCTAGCGCTTTGGCAACGGTAATAACTTCGTCCATCACGTTGCCGTCTTTGACCAGATCAATCACTGACAAGCGGAATAAAATAATAAAATCTTCACCAGCAGCTTCGCGTACGGCTTTGACGACATCGACCGCCAGCTTCATACGACCTTGAATATCACCGCCATATTCATCGGTACGTTGATTTACATGACGCGATAAAAACTGATTGAGCAAATAACCTTCTGAGCCCATGATTTCCACACCGTCATAACCCGCTTGCTTGGCAAGTTTAGCCGAACGGGCATAATCCTTTACCGTTTGTTCGATGTTTTTAATGCTCATCTTACGCGGCTTAAAGGGTGAAATTGGTGATTTTATTGGACTAGAGGAGACGACAAACGGATGATAGCCGTAACGACCGCTGTGCAAAATTTGCATGATGATTTTGCTGTCATATTTATGCGCCGCACGGGTCACACGCTGATGGTTAATGACGTCAGCACGCGTATTCATGGTACCGCCAGCAGGCAGCAACCAACCTTCACGATTGGGCGAGATACCGCCGGTAATCATCATCGCTACGCCACCTTTGGCACGTTCTGCAAAATACGCCGCCAGTTTACCGTAGTTATAAAAACGGTCTTCAAGCCCAGTATGCATTGAGCCCATCACCATGCGGTTTTTAAGCGTCGTAAAGCCCAAATCTAATGGCTCAAATAAATGTGGGTAGTGTTCATTGGTGCTAGCAGTTTCGATGGTATTGGCAGTGCGGCTGGCGGACATATCATTTTCCTTATGAATGGTTTGTGGAAATGCTTGTTAAAGCTGGCTGGGCTTTTTAAAAGTTAAGATTTTTAAAAATGAGGCTTTTAGAAATAGTTAAGCGATAGGATTTAACATCACTGGTATCGTAACACACCGCTATTATCATCAGCTATGCAGACAAGCGACTGATGAGTGAACACTATGTGCATTAGGCTAACTGATCATGCCATCCAATATAAGCAAGCGCTAAAAACATACTCGCTTTTCACAGAGCATTGTCTATAATGGACGAACAAATATTTACCGTGAGTCACCTATCGGCGAGTTGCTACAAGGAAGGTCAGCAAAATATTAATAGCTTAGCAAGCAGTGATAAATAACGAAGCCAACTTTATAGCAGGTTTGTAGCGTATTCACCGAATTATAACAGCAAGATAAAGGACTATCCCCATGACAGACTTCCACACAGGTCTCGGCAAAAATGCTGCCAACCATCAACCGCTTACCCCTATTGACTTCATTATCCGCAGCGCTCAGGTCTATCCTAACAGAACCGCTATTATCTATGACGATCTTGAACATAATAATCTGACCCAAACATGGCAACAGACTTACGATCGTTGCAGACAACTGGCTGATGGTCTACGTAAATTAGGCATCGATAAAAATGACACGGTGGCGGTCATGATGCCGAACACGCCAGCGATGGTCGAATGCGCTTTTGGGGTGCCCATGTCAGGCGGTGTGCTTTGTACACTGAACACCCGTCTCGATATCAATGCCCTGACCTTCTGTCTGCAACACTCAGAAGCCAAAGTGTTGATTTTAGACAGCGAGTTTGCTGAGCATGCTGAGATTATCGATGAAGCGTTTCCTAATCTTATCGTTATTCATGCGACCGATGCAGCGCTCGATATTGAGCGCTTTGGGCAAATGAGCTACGAAGCATTAATCGCCAGCGCAGACAGTTTGGATAATTGGGAAAAACTATTAGATGAATGGGATGCTATCGCCCTCAACTATACCTCTGGCACCACTGGCAAGCCTAAAGGCGTGGTCTATCATCACCGCGGCGCGACACTCAATGCCGTCTCCAATATTTTAGATTGGGATATGCCCAAGCACCCGATGTATCTATGGACGCTGCCATTATTTCACTGTAATGGTTGGTGCTTTCCGTGGACGATTGCCGAACGTGCGGGCGTCAACGTCTGCTTGCGCAAGATTGATGCTGATTTGATTTTGCAACTGATTGCCAAGCATAAAGTCAGCCATTATTGCTCAGCGCCTGTGGTGCATAATATGATTGCTGGCGGCAAAGCTGAATATAAAGACGCCATCAATCATGAAGTCAAAGGCTGGGTCGCTGGTGCGCCGCCGTCTGAAACCATGCTCGCCGCCATGGAAGCTATGGGCTTTCATATCTCGCACGTTTACGGTCTTACCGAAGTCTATGGTCCAGTCACCGTCTGCGCGGAACAAGCAGAATGGGATGAACTGGATGTCGCTACTCGTGCACAAAAGAAATCACGTCAGGGCGTAACGTCACATTTGATGACTGGCTTTGAGCTATTTAAACAAGGCACCACGGAGCCAGTTGCCGCGGATGGCGAAGAAATGGGCGAGCTAGCATTGCGCGGCAATATGGTGATGAAAGGTTATCTAAAAAGCCGTAAAGCCACCGAAGAAGCCTTTGCTGATGGTTGGTTCCGTACTGGTGATTTGGGCATTAAATATCCTGATGGTTATATAAAAATCATGGACAGGCTCAAAGACATCATCATTTCAGGTGGCGAAAATATCTCTAGTATCGAAGTCGAAAACGTCTTATATAAAATGCCAGAAATCCAAAGCTGTGCGGTCGTCGCCGCGCCGCATGATAAATGGGGCGAAGTACCTGTCGCCTTCATCGAGATTCATGAAGACAGCACCTTGCAGCGCGACCATGTGATGGAACATTGCAAGCAGCATTTGGCGGGTTTTAAAGTGCCCAAATATATTATCTTTGCTGAAATTCCAAAAACCAGCACCGGTAAAGTGCAGAAGTTTGAGCTGCGTCAAGCGGCTAAATCATTGGCACATGAGACGCCAAAAGTAACGGCTAGCGCTAAGTAAGACTTTATCATTAAGCCTTAATAATACGGAAGTATCGTTAATATTAATGAAGCATCATTGATAAAAAAAGGGTCAGCCTAATTGAATTAGACTGACCTTTTTGCTTGGCTATTCTTACGCAAGCCCATACTAATTAAGTTTTGGTTCTAGCCATTGATAGACCAGCATACCGATTATCATCGCAGGAATAAAGACATAAGCCTGCCACTGTCCTGTACCAAGCAGCACAATACCGGGGCCCGGGCAAATACCCACCAAACCCCAACCGATACCGAATAGCATCGCGCCAATCAGTAGTTTTTTATTGATGGTGGTTTTGGTTGGCATCTCAATTGATGACCCAATCCAGCTGGTCTGTTGACGCTTAGCCAACTGCACGCCAACTATCGCTACCATTAGACCGCCGCCCATCACCAGTGCCAGAGAAATATCCCATGCACCAAAGATGTCCAAAAAGCCCTGTACTTTTACAGGATCAGTCATGCCTGATATCAGCAGTCCAAAGCCAAATAATAACCCTGCCAGTAATCCAATTATATTTTTTAGCATGTTTTTTCTCGCTGTCTTTATTTTTTCATAATAGTACTAAAATCTGTCTTCGCAACGTACTGTCTACGTGATTTTTAAATCAAACCCAAGACATGACGACCAATATAAACCGTCACAATACCAAACAACATAAAGGTCACCGTCGCCGCCATCGATCGTGGTGACAGTCGCGCATTACCGCAGATACCATGCCCACTGGTGCAACCTGAACCCAAACGTGTCCCAAAACCAACCAGTAATCCTGCCCCAATAAGCAGTGGCAAAGAGCTACTAATCTCTATATCGGGCAACGGTTTTACCAGACCATAAAATAATGGCGAGATAACAAGACCAAGTATAAATAACACCTGCCACATCTCGACGCGCTTGGGTTTAAGAAGACTTGAGAAAATACCACTAATACCCGCAATACGACCAATGCCCAATAGCAAGATGACCGTTGCAACGCCTAGCATCAGACCACCTACCAAGGAAATTGGCGTAAAGGCCTGCCAATCTATTTGTATACTCATAATATTTACCTAAGCCAATTTTTATCAAAACAGTTTTGGATATCGATTTATATAAATACATTATATTATAAAATATAATAAATAGGTAAAAAAATACTGAACCTTCGTTACAAGGGCTCAGTATTCTTTTTACTTAAAAAACATCTTACGAGATAAAGATATTATTTCGCCAATACTTCATCAAGTGCAGTTTCAAAACGCTGTACCGCTCCATCTACATCAGTCAATTTATCTAGACCAAATAAACCTAAGCGGAACGTTTTAAAGTTATCCGGCTCACCAACTTTTAGCGGTACACCAGCAGCGATTTGCATGCCTGTTTCGGCAAACGCACTGCCTTTATGCATATCATCGCGATCGGTATAAGCAACCACGACGCCTGGCGCTTCAAAACCTTTTGCCGCAACGCTTTCAATGCCTTTAGCGGCTAATACTTCACGAATACGGTTGCCCAATTGCCACTGCGCATCACGCAATTTATCAAAGCCAATCTCTTTTGATTCTAAAATAGTATCGCGGAATTGACGTAAGCTGTCAGTTGGCATGGTGGCATGATAAGCGTGACCGCCATTCTCATAGGCACGCATGACATTTAACCACTGCTTTAAGTCTAAGCTAAAGCTATCTGATTCTGTATTGTCTACTTTTTCGATTGCCGCAGCGCTTAGCATGACTAAGCCCGCACACGGAGTGCTGCTCCACCCTTTTTGCGGGGCGCTGATGAGAACATCAATACCCAAGTCTTTCATGTCCAACCACACACAACCTGAAGCGATACAATCAATGACCAATAAACCGCCAACGCTATGTACAGCCGCGCTTATCGCTTTGATATAGTCTGATGATAAAATAATACCCGATGAGGTTTCGACGTGCGGCGCAAAGACCACTGCTGGTTTCTCTGCTTTAATTTTAGCAACGGCTTCTTCGATATCAACGGGGGCAAATGGTTTTGGTGACTCACCCTCTTCACGATGTGCCGTCAATACCGTAGACGACTTGGCGATTTTGCCTTTTTCTAAAATTTGCGTCCAGCGATAGCTAAACCAACCGTTACGAATAATGAGACAATCTTCATCATTGGCCAATTGGCGCGCAACGGCTTCCATTCCATAAGTACCAGCACCGGGTACAATCACCACCGCTTCGGCGTTATACACGGATTTTAGGTCGCTAGATAAGTCATTCATCACTTGCTGAAAGACTTTTGACATGTGGTTTAAGGCGCGGTCAGTATAGACCACTGAGTATTCTAATAAGCCGTTTGGATCAATATCTTGACGTAATGCAGTCATAGGAAGCTCCTAGTTTATAGTTAGATAGTTTAATTTTTCTCAAGCATTGGCTATAGCAAAATCCAGATACTCTCTTAAACCAACCTGCCTTAATAACGCTAACCAATCTAGACACCTACTGTTCGCCAACTTAGCCAAATAATGCTTCTAATTAGATAACATGGGTGTGAAATAACGTTTTTGTTAAATAATATGGCTATCAAATAGCATTGCTGACCAATAGCATAGTCGTTAGATTGCATAGCAGCTAGATACTACTATAGGTAGTATTAACTGAATATTAATATTGGGTAATAGTCGAGAGCATGACGCAGGGTTGACGATATAGCACTTTATCCTAGCGCTATTGCCGTTGGTGATTGTGTTTTGCACGCCGTGTTTTTATTGATTTTAGACAAGGTCGTACAGAACGGGTGCGCCATTTATAGGGGCTACGCGGTGGTAGGCTAATAATGGTCACTAACAACTGATGAGATGAATAGGTATCAAGCGAGAACATATACACTAAGGTTTTGGAGAATAACCGCTCGCGTATAACAAAAGATTATCATCGCTTAATATACTCATAACAGCTTGATATTAGCACTGATAATGCAGGTTGACAACGATATGTTTGCGCAATAATAAGGTTTGCGCCGCTTATGTTTTTTTGATTAGTCAATAATGGCTATCGACGTCCGCGATGAGCCTCTTGCAGCCCAGACACCACAAAGTCTAGCAGTTCACTATCCCCTTCACGGGCAGCCTTACGCATAAGCTTCGATGGTGCGTGGGTTAGCGTCTGCGTCAGGCGGCGTGACAGCTCAATGATAATATCTTCAGGACTGGCATTATCCTGTTGTAGCTTGGCAATGGATTCATGCAGGAGTTTATCTACTTGGTCCTGCGTATGCGCGCGATACTGCTGAATGTCTTTACCGACTTGGCGCACTTGAAAGCTGCGATCCATCTCAACGACTAATTGGCTAACGAGCAATTCCGCATCAACTGCCGCTTGTCTACGCTGTTCGATATTGCCAGCGATCACGTGTTGTAAATCATCGACAGAGTAGAGATAAACATCATCGATACGACTAATGGTCGAGTCAATATCACGCGGTACGGCTAAGTCAATCATCAACATAGGCTGATAACGACGATGTTTCAGCGCGCGCAAAGTCATGGTTTTATCGATCAACACATCCATACTACCGCTACAGCTACTAACGATATCGGCTTCTGCTAAAACTTGTGGTAACTCTTGCAAAGGTCTGACTTCTACCAAGTGACCTGCGCGGCGCAGCTCCACTGCCAGCGCTTCAGCGCGTTCAGGGTTGCGGTTGCAAATAATCACACGACCTACACCAAGCCCAGCAATGTGGGTGGCAACCAGACGGTTCATCTCGCCTGCCGCGACCACCAGCAATGTGCGACTGGGTAAATCATCAAATATTTGCGTCACCAATTTGGCGGCCGCATAGCTAAGCGATACCGCTTGAGCACCCACTTGGGTCTCATTACGTACGCGTTTGGCGGCAGCAAATACTTGATCGATAATCCAGCCAAGCTGATTACTCAGCGCTTTTTGTTCTTGCGCGAGCTGTACTGAGCGCTTGATTTGACCGAGTATCTGCGGCTCACCCAATATCATAGAGTCAAGCCCTGCGGCGACCCTAAGCCAATGGGTCAGCGCGTGAGTGTCACGGTGCACATAAAGATAGGGATCAATCTCAGACAGTGACAACTGCTTAAAGTCAGCAAGCCATGCTTTAATTTTTAAGATATGAGCACTAATGGCCGCCGAAGATGTCTGAGCACCGACCGCGCCATTAGCAGACAAAGAGGGAACATCTTGCGGCTCTGCTAGCTGCGGCACGAGCGCATAGATTTCCGTACGATTGCAAGTCGAAACAATCACACTGCCATCAGTAAAGGCCTCTAATTGTTTGAGAGCGATATTCACATCGTCACCCACAAGCGCCAAGCGCTCTCTCAGAGCGACTGGTGCAGTTTTGTGATTGACCCCAATGACCACTAATCTCATTATTGATAGACCATAAACATGACGCTCACCTGCCAGCCCACGCTATCTCATTATTTTTAAAAGACAGTTATAGACGACAGCGCTGAAAGGAAGACTCTAAAAGCCGCTTATTATATCATTATTGCCAGCTTTAATTAACACTCAGCTATCGATGATAGCTATTTGCTTGTATCTGGGCACATGAGTAACAAATCAACTACCGATACGATTGTTAAAACCAATATCTATGTTTTAACGAGTGCTTATAGAAATGGATAAAAATCATTCGCTTACTTGACGTTAACTTGTTATATTTTCACAATATTTAGGCTAAGATTTACAACCAATGAAAGAGCCCGTTGATACAGGTTATCGGCCAATCCTACTTTGTTAGCAAAAATTTGGTAGAGCGGCTGCTATTAATCACGGAGTAACACGGGCACTATTGTTTATCCCATCGGTCTGCTTTTATAATGTCAGGCATGGGTACTCGTTACCAATAGTTAGTTTGAAATGATTAAAATAAAATTGTCTTATCGATATAGATGAACAATGGGCGAATACGGTTATCTATGATTTTTTTTGGGTCATTATTTCGATCACAACTTGCGCATGACGACCAATCTAATCTGCGTGCTCTATTGCATGCGGTTATCGAACGTCTGTGCCAGCGTTATAAGCTAACCTTGTCGTTGGCCTTTTGCTTATGCTTAGGATCGTCTTCCGTTCATGCCAGTCATTCTGATATCTCGCTCGAAGCCCATGTACCCAAACTATCCATTGCTGATAAGAACGACAAGGCTGTCAGTAGCGACGGCACTGATAATAGCCGCTCAACGCTACCAGCAATTGCTCCTGCCAATACACAACAAATAGAAAATGTCGCCAATATTAATGGGTTAGCACCAACTACCTTATGGCAACCTGAGCTCAAAGAGCCTAGCCTGTATGCGCTGCTTGATGCAGAATTCGCAGCAGATCGCGGTGATAGACAACGAGCGATTACTATCTATAAACAGCAAGCATTTAAAGAAGATGCAACTGCCGTGTTTGAAAGAGCACTCAGCCTTTCTTTACGCACTGAAAGGGTTGAGAAATCGTTACAATTTGCCAAGTCATGGCAAGACCAAAATCCGGATCACGTGCCTGCTTGGTTTTATGTGGCGCATTTGGCCCTGCGAGCTCACGATTATCTGTTAGCTGGCGAAACCTTGAATCGTATTCTGCTTTATGATCCTCGAGCGGACTTAAGCGAAATCCTTATCGGTATCTATCCAAACAATGATGAAGACAAACGTGAATTACTTGCCGCTTTACAACCACTAGATAGCGAGCAGAATGCCTCATTGTCGGTATTGAAAGCAGGGTTGCTTTACCAATTTAACGAGCCTGAGATTGCCATTGTCCATATCAATCGTGCGCTAGAACGCCAGCCTGACTATGTCCCTTTTATTACGCTAAAGGCAGACATACTGCGCAAAATCGTCACGGCTGAAACCGTCGTCAATTATGTGAGCCAAGCACGCCTGCGTAATCCCGATAGTAAAAGTCTCTATCTGTACGAGATTCGCTACTTGCTTGACTTAAAGCAAAGCCAAGAAGCGTGGCAATTATTGCTGGATGCCCATGGTCGCTTTGCTGATGATGCCGAGATTACTTTGTTGGCTGCGTTGGTGAGCTTAGACATCGAAGAATATAACAGTGCCGATGAGCTACTCAATATGCTCGCAAAAAACCCCGCTTACCTTGATCAAGCTTATTATTACCTTGGCATCAGTGCCGAGCGTCAGCAGCACTTTGACCAAGCCAAATACTATCTCAACGGTGTCATGCAAGAAGACTTGGTATTAGAGGCTCGTAGAAAAGTAGTGGCTTTTGAATTGCTTAACGACGATGTAGATGCGGCGATTGCTACTTTAGAAAAACTGCGTAAAGACTTTAACGTCTTTGCGCCAGATACCTTTGTGCTACAAGCTGATATTTTATGGCAGCAAAATGAATCCGAAGAAGCCCTGCGCCTACTAACCAAAGCTGCTCGCAAGTATCCTGATAATGAGATGCTCTTGTTTGCACGCGCCCAGCTCCTTGACGACAAAGACGACTATATCGTTAAGCGCACCTTGCTCAATCATCTGCAAGCACTTGACCCAACCAACCTCTCCTACCAGCTCAGTTATGCGCAGCTATTGCTAGCCAATGAACGCAGCTCTGAACAAGGATTGGCATTGGCCACCGCGATTATTCAAATTCGCTATGATGACCCACGTTATGACAATGAGCTGCACCTGCAAGCGCTGAATGTGCTGGCTGGTAATGCATTGGCCAATGAAAACTATCAACAAGTCATCGACTACCTACAAACCCCTTACGATGTGTTTCCTACCTTGCGCTCTGGCAGCTTACTACTGCGCGCTTATCAAGGTTTAGGCAACAATGAAAAAGTCGAGGCATTACTCGCAGACTTGCAGCAGCGCTTCTCATTTGGGCAACACAATATCAATGACCGTATACAACTTTACTGACCCGCCGTTTTATAGTGGATAAATCGTTGCGTGCTATGATTACAAGGCACTCATAAGATACTAACAGCCACGCATAACTGAGTAACATACAACCATTAAGCTAATCTATTTTCGAAACAATGATTTCGTAAATTTGTCTATCTTTGAGGAAACATCATGTCAGTATTGGTCCATGCTAATAAGCCTAATAAATTGGCGCTATTCGCTGCCGTGACAACCGCGCTCGTCATCACATCTGGTTGTCAATCACTAAAAACAGCCAACGCTACTAACCAACCCAGCACGACTTTACAAGGTCAAAACGCTGAGCCACCGCAAAAGCTTGAGAACTTTAATATCACTGGCAAAATCGGTGTAACGATGCCCGCCAATGACACCACAGGCACTCAAGGTGGTAGTGCGTTCTATGCATGGGGGCAGCAGAATGATCGCTTTGCCATTGAGCTGATCGGCGCGCTCGGTATTGGTAAAACCAACATCGAGTATAATGGTCAAACCGCCACTTTAGTCAGCGAAAAAACAGGTACCTTAACTGCTGATGATCCTGAAACTTTGCTCAAAAAAGCCACAGGTTGGCAAGCACCTATTTCACAAATGCCCTATTGGATATCTGGTCGCCCAGCGCCTTCCGATAGCGCACCACAGCTCGATGATCAAAATCGTTTAATCAGCTCAGTCAATGGTGAATGGACCGCAAGCTTCACCTATAAAGGGTCCGACAAGTTACCAAATAAAATCAGTGCTGTGCTGCCACAAGGCAATAAGGTGGTAATGACGATCAATCATTAAGACGTCACGCAAAAACGATAAAACTTGCTTATTACTTATTACCATAGCCGTCTACAACCAAATATTATGATTAAAAACATAGCCACACTTTCCACCATCACTCGCTTATCACCGGCAAAGATTAATCTGTTTTTGCATATCACAGGTAAGCGTGCTGATGGCTATCATAATTTGCAAACCGTGTTTCGCCTGCTTGATTGGGGAGATTATTTACATTTTTCAGTCACGGATGATGTGGTGATTTCTACGGTAGATAATGCCTTAGATGCCAATGAGCTCTGTCACCAACTTGTAATATTGGCTGGTACAGAGACTATAACTGCCGATATAGAAGACAACTTAATATTTAAAGCAGCGCGTGTATTGCTAGCGGCTGCCATACAGTCAAACACTCTACCTGAGCAGTTAGCACAAGTGCATATCGCTTTAGATAAGCATTTGCCGATGGGTGCAGGCTTGGGTGGCGGCTCATCCAATGCCGCAACGACATTGATGACACTTAATGAAATTTGGAAGCTTAAATTGACGCAAGATGAGCTGATAAAAATTTCTGCCACTATTGGCGCAGATGTGCCGATTTTTATCTTTGGGCAAGATGCGATTGCGATGGGTATTGGAGAGCAGTTAACCGCAATCAAGTTGCCCGACCAGCAATATTTAGTATTGACCCCCAATGCTCACGTTAATACTGCCCAGCTGTTCGCGCATCCTAAATTACAACGTGATATCGCTGTGCTATCGGTTGAGACAATTAAAAATAAACAAGCCGACTATGTACAATATTTAAACACGCCCTATCACAATGTCTTTACGCCAGTGGTGACCAGTCTTGCTCCTGCGGTCAGCGAAGCATTACGTTACTTACAAGGGTTAGAGGCGCAAGCACTCGGCACAGCACGAATGACGGGCTCTGGTAGCGCGGTGTTTTTGCCTTTGGATACAAGCGTGGCTACTGACAAAGCACTTTTAACAAAGTGGATTGAAGAGGCGCCTTGTTCAGGATATGTAGTGGGGAGTTTATAACTGCACAATTTTTTATAGATAGGTGAAAAGGTAAAAGCCGCAAATACTATCAAGCCTAAAGCATTTAAGAGCAAAATATGATCAATCTCGGAAATACAGAAACTATTGCTTTTAAAATATACGAAATGGAAAAGCCATTCATAGTGATGGATATCATTGTGAACTCAGTAAACATCAGTTATCAAGATAATAATTATTATGCGTTTCCACTTGTTAACAATATTAAGAAAGAAATAGAACTTATTACTGATGGCGAATTTCACCTAAACAAAAGCTTGATCAATAAACCGCTAAGCAAGCTACACCATATTTTTTATGAAACTGAAACTGGAGTGTACGATAGCAATAGTGAAAGAACTAACTTTTTGTTCTATGACTTATCTACTAACAAATCTCTATTTTACGTTTACCAAGAAGATGAATGTCTGATATTTTTTGGGAAATTTTTTGATAGTAATAATACTATCACTTCAAGAATAAAGAAAAGTGAGTTCTTAGCTACATTGCTAAAGCTGTTGCATACAGTTGAGTCTTACGCTACTCCTCGGAACATATAAAACTATTTCGGAATTCCTATACCAGACACACTAGTCTCAAGCTCACTAATATAGCCCCATGAGAGAATATAAGTAAGGCATAAATCCTTATTACCGACTTTCACCATATACCTATCGAAATCATACCGTCCTTGATGAATTAAGAATAAATACTAGAAAAAGGCACAAATGACTTGCAAATTCTGAAAATTTAATTATAATAGGTCGCCTCAATAGGGGTATAGCCAAGTTGGTAAGGCATCAGGTTTTGATCCTGACATCCGTTGGTTCGAGTCCAGCTACCCCTGCCATTTTTTAGTACGAAGCGTTTGATATGCAGTGATCATAGGTGGTTTATAAATAGCCGCTTATCTTATTGACATTGACAACGTTATCCCAGTTTCGGTATAGTTCGCAATGGACACCGCTAGGGAACAGTTATGTTTTAAATGGTTTATCCGTTTATAATATAGAGAACAGGTCGTGACGCTATTCTAACAATGACTTTTATTAAAAGTTGCTATTAGATATCGACGTACACAGCCTAGACATTACAGGGGTATAGCCAAGTTGGTAAGGCATCAGGTTTTGATCCTGACATCCGTTGGTTCGAGTCCAGCTACCCCTGCCATTTTTTACTGTAATAGTAGTCATCAAAACTTTTCACCACTCTTTTCTGAATTTGAGCAGTTTGACACTGCTTAGCGGTCGCTGCTTGAGTCAATCAATAGGACTTCTGTCATGCCTTATTTGGCGATTTTTACGGGTAATGCCCACCCTGAATTAGCAAAAACCGTAGCCGATCATCTCCATATACCTCTTGGTAAAGCTGATATCACGCGTTTTTCTGATGGCGAAATCGCCGTAGAAATCAAAGAACACGTGCGCGGTAAAGACGTGTTTATCATGCAGCCAACTTGTGCACCAACCAATGACAATTTGATGGAAATCATGATGATGGCCGATGCGCTGCGTCGCTCTAGTGCGGGTCGTATCACAGCCGTTATGCCGTATTTTGGTTATGCTCGTCAAGACCGTCGTCCTCGTTCAGCTCGTGTGCCTATCTCGGCTAAAGTCGTCGCTGATATGCTGAACATCGTGAGTATCGATCGCGTGATGACGGTTGATTTGCACTCAGATCAGATTCAAGGCTTCTTTGACATTCCTGTAGACAATATCTACGGCACGCCTGTATTGCTTAACGACCTACAAAAACAAGATTACGACAACATCATGGTCGTCTCTCCTGACGTCGGCGGCGTGGTGCGTGCGCGTGCTATGGCTAAACAGTTGGGCGATACTGACATGGCGATTATCGATAAACGCCGTGCCCGTGCCAATGAGTCGCAAGTCATGCACATCATCGGCGATGTTCGTGACCGTGATTGCGTCATCGTTGATGATATGGTTGATACCGCAGGTACGCTATGTAAAGCAGCTGAAGCATTGAAAGCAAACGGTGCACGTCGCGTATTGGCTTATATTACGCACCCTGTCCTATCAGGCAACGCACTACAAAATATCAGCGAATCTGCGCTAGACGAAGTCGTTGTTACCGATACGATTCCATTGTCTGAAGCGGCAAAAGCCTGTAGCAAAATCCGCCAAGTGAGTATCGCACCGATGCTTGCTGAAAGCTTACGCCGTATCAATAACGAAGAATCTATCAGCGCCATGTTTGACGCTTAGATTTTTAATGAGCACTCGCTCTACTTTCTGTTGGCAATGCTCGTTATAAAACACTGCTTAAGTTTAAAAAAAAGCGTCAAGTATTCTTACTTGACGCTTTTTTTGCCTATTGGTGTTGCACAGTCATTTTGCGTAGGTCTTTATTATTACTACAAAATCACGTATAATGCGCGCCTGTGCCAACCATTTGTTCGATTTAATTAGGTTGGCATTCTCAAAAGTGCTGATCATGCCCAAAAGTAACGATTGTCATGATAATGACTATCCAAAAAATCGTTATGATGAGCAAATGGCTACATTTAAAAATTGTGAATTTTATTAGCAATCATAAATGTTAGCTATCATCACGTATTAGTGGATTGGTCGCAAATCCACTTTTTTATGACCAGACACTTCATCATTCTTTTTATAGGATTATATCCATGAGCATTAATCATTTTGAACTAAACGCTGTTGATCGTTCTGCTGAGCAACAAGGTAAAGGTGCGAGCCGCCGCCTACGTAAGCAGAATCTAGTTCCTGCTATCATCTATGGTGGTAACGAAGAGCCAACGTCTATCTCTATCAAGATCAACGAGCTAGTAAAGTCACTTGAATTCGAAGCTTTCTTCTCACACATTTTGACAATCAATGTTGATGGCGTAGAGCATCAAGCGGTTATCAAAGACTTGCAACGCCATCCAGCTAAAGGCTTCCCAATGCATGCTGATTTCCAGCGCGTTGTAAAAGGTCAGAAAATCAACATGAACGTTCCTGTGCATTTTTCTGGTCGTGAAGAAGCGCCTGGTACTAAAGCTGGTGGTGTTCTATCAACGCTAGTATCTGATATCGAAATCGTTTGCCTACCATCACAATTACCTGAATACCTAGAAATTGACGTATCAGGCATGGAAATCGGTGATCTATTCCGTCTATCAGACATCAAACTACCTGAAGGCGTTATCATCTTTGATCTTGACATGGAAGATGCTCACGACCGTACTATCGTTAACATGCAGCCACCAACGGTTGAAGAAGTTGACACAGACGCTGAAGAAGTTGATGCTGCTGACGTACCTGCTACTGAGCAAGGCACTGAAGACAAAGACGGCGAATAATAAACCACGGTTACATAGAGCACGCAATCTAGCGTCCGCTATGTAATACAAGGTTTGTTTAGTCAAAAAACAGCAGGTGATAAATATCTCCTGCTGTTTTTGTAAGTAAGGTTTGAAAAATAACAGATATGCTATGAATAAATAGCATAATCGCAAACCTTATGCCTCATTTATTCAATTTAAGCAGGGTATTTTTATGGCCATAAAGCTTATTGTCGGTCTTGGTAATCCTGGTCAGCAGTATATGTTTACACGTCATAATGCAGGGTTTTGGTTTGTCCATCACTTGGCTCAGCAGTTCAACATTACCCTCTCTCATGATAAAAAGTTTCATGGAATCACAGGACGTGGGCAGATTCATGGGCATGACGTACGTCTATTGATGCCGCTCACCTTTATGAATAAGTCTGGTCAGTCAGTGGTGCCGATGGTGAAATTTTATGGCATTGAAAATGATGAGTTACTGATTGCTCATGATGAGCTCGATATTCCAGCTGGCAGCATCAAACTTAAGACGAATGGCGGTCATGGCGGTCATAATGGTCTGCGTGATATCACCCCTCATATCGGCAACGACTTCCATCGTTTGCGTATTGGTATTGGTCATCCTGGTCATAAGTCTAAAGTTAGTGGTCATGTGCTCTCAAAAGCTGCGCCCGATGAACAGATTGCCATTGATAGCGCTCTGACAGCAGCGTTTGAGGCGCTACCATTATTACTAAATGGCGATATTGAAAAAGCACGTTCACAAATTAATGGCTTCAAACTACCAGAATAAAATCATGCTTTAACTATAATAGCCTTTTATTTTAGCAAGTTATCCCCCATTAACCTTTTGATTTGAATCATTAATCTCAGTTACGCTAAGGAAGCAACCTATGCTACTTAATATGCTTAAATGCAAATTACACCGTGCTCGTGTCACCCATGCCGAACTTCATTACGAAGGCTCATGCGGTATCGATGGTGATTTATTGGATCTTGCTGGTCTGCGCGAAAATGAGTCTATCGATATCTACAATGTGACCAATGGCAAGCGCTTTCGCACCTACGCTATCCGCGCTGAAGCGGGTTCTGGTATCATCTCGCTAAATGGTGCGGCGGCTCACATGGCAGATTTAGGCGACATCGTTATCATCTGTGCCTATGCTCATTTTGATGAAGAAGAAGCGGCAACTTACCAGCCAAAACTGGTGTATTGCAACGAAGATAACACCGTAAAAGACACAGCAAACATCATTCCGGTACAAGTGGCTTAAAGCACCAGAACACCGAAGATTTTTGGATAAAGCAAGGATAAATAATCGACTAAGCTGTTGAAGTTATTCTTATTATCCAACCAAAACCGCTATGCTAATATGAGAGCTGAATCTCCATTCTGATTCAGCTTTTTTTATGCCATTTTTATATGGCAAATTCACATTTTATACCACTCTTAAAAGATGAAGTCGTCAGAAAAATAAATGTCAGCGCTATGTTTTTAAGCTAAATGAATTTGACACGGCTAAGCGTATTTTTAGGTTTGGTATTAACACTAATAAGGAAACAAACTGATGTGGTTGGCAGTTATTGCAGTATTGATCGGACTAGCTATTCTTGTTTGGAGTGCAGACCTTTTTGTTGATGGCGCCACTGCCTTAGCAAAAAAATTCAACGTTCCCAGTTTCTTAATAGGTGTGTTGATTTTGGGTGTCGGTACATCCGCCCCTGAGATGGTCGTGTCGGTATTGGCGGCACTAGAAGGCAGCCCTGATTTGGCATTAGGCAACGCTTATGGCTCAAATATCATCAATATTGCGCTGGTACTGGGCGCAACCGTATTGATTAGCCCTATTATCATTCGTAAGGGCATCATCAAGCGTGATTTACCTCTATTGGTATTGATTACTATGGTCGCCGCATGGCAGCTGCGTGATGGGCAATTAGACCAAGCAGATGGTATTGTGTTGATAGCACTGCTGGTGGTGACTTTAGGCATTCAGATTGTACTAAGCTTACGTGAAGGCAACCATGAGCACGAAGGAGAACCCATAGCAGAAAGCGTTGATGCTGAACACATCGAGCAAACCTTAACACGGGGACTCATCAGCTTAGTTATCGGTATGCTTTTACTGGTCATTAGCTCGCGGGCTATAGTTTGGGGTGCAGTAGAATTGGCAACGCTGTGGGGCGTTAGCGAACTGGTGATTGGATTGACGATTGTTGCTGTGGGGACATCGTTACCTGAGCTGGTATCGAGCTTATCAGCTGCCCGTAAAGGCGAACACGACATGGCACTGGGTAATATTATTGGCTCTAATATATTTAACACCTTGGGCGTCGTTGGTCTCGCAGCGCTTATAGCGCCAATCACAGTCAGTCCAATCATCTTATCACGCGATATAGTGGCGATGGGATTGGTCACCTTATTACTCTTGGTATTGTGCGGGTTTGCCTTTATGAGTAAGCGTCCATTCGGTCGCACTTCTGGGTCAACTTTGGTCTTATTCTTTGTCGGCTATACTTTATGGCTAATACAAACTGTTAACCTGTAACGCTCAGAGTGTATTAACAGACCTCAAAATGTATGAACAGACTATGGCGATGATAATGTGGTTTATTTTCCTTGCTTGCGATTTCTAATCACCCGCCATAGTCCTTCATTCTCTGTTTTTGGCATTTTTAAGGTAATGGTATTCGATAGCATATCTTGCACTGCGAGACCACGTGGGTTAAAGAGGCAAAAAGCATAGTTAAAGACAAAGCCCAAAAAGGCACTGGTCAATAAAACAGCACGCGAGCCATCGATGACACTACCAATGATACCAAATATAACTGGCATGATACTGGCCGCTAAAATCCGCTTAAATGACTGTCCCCACGTTAGCAAATGACCATTACTATTGACCGTCTTTAACCGCCAAGTCTGCATACCTAATGTCTGTCCACCGCGACGCCAAAATATCCCATAGAATCCTACTAACGTCAGTATAAAAGACGGCGTCATAATCACGTTTTGATACCACGTTGGCAGCGACTGCGCTTGTGACGACTCGCTACCCGTCTCCATCGTGATAAGTGTACCAATCACGGTTAGCAGGGTACCGACCAAAAACAACAACGCTAAAATTAACATACCATCATAGAGAATGGCTGCCATACGGGTGCCAGGTTTAGCAATCGTTAGCTCTTCAACGTCAGAGGCATGGTGTGCTGATGCTTTCGTTTTAGCAGCAGATTTGGTAGGTCGTTTAGGTAAACTTTTTGACATGGTACAAGCTCATAGCAAGCAGTGAATAGTGGCTCTATTGTACCGTAATTCACTGTCTTATCGTACATTATCCTAAGATGCCGTAAGTCATATAACAATGTGGTATAACCATGTCGTATGACTCATCAGCTCATAAGACTATCACACAGAAATTGCAGACATAAAAAAATCGCCAAATTGTCATAAGACAGGCGATTATTTTAAGGTTTCTTTAACTGGGTTAAAGAAGTGATGATGCAAATGGTGCGCTTGGAGAGATTCGAACTCCCGACCCCTTAGTTCGTAGCCAAGTGCTCTATCCAACTGAGCTACAAGCGCGTACTTTGCACATCATTTACTGCGTTGTTAAGAAACAATTGCAGCAAATTAGGTTGGTTATTATATAGATAATTTCGCTTGTGTCAATATCTTTTTTTATTAAAATCAAATTATTTTTTGCTTTAATAAAACAGAAGATTATTAACGCTTTTATGCTGCGTCACTACTCTACTAAAAACCGAATAAATGGAGGTGAAGGAGGGATTCGAACCCTCGATACGCGCAAACGTATGGTTCCTTAGCAGGGAACTGGTTTCAGCCACTCACCCACTTCACCAAACGACGTAAGACTTTTTAAGTTCTAAAAAATAGTATTATTGCTGATAATACGTCTTATCCCGTGGGCGAGTATTATAGCAAAGCCAAAACGAATTGCAAGCACTGTCTACAAATTTAATGCAGTTTTTATCATATTTATTTCTTTATGGGGTTTCATAGCCTCTTGAGCAGCTCAAATATCAATAAAAACCAGTAAAAACGATGTTTAAGTTAGTCAGCACGCTCTGGGTTGTTGTTAATTGATGGATGGATTGTCTATATACCATCTCTCACCTACTATGGCTTTTTTAGCAGTGGGTGTCTATAGTATTTGTTACTCATTGTAGATTATGTCAAAGGAATTTTTATGCGACCAGTGGTACTGTGTTTTTCAGGATTAGATCCCTCAGGCGGCGCTGGATTACAAGCGGATATAGAGGCCATCGGTCAAGCAGGTGCGCATGCTGCCATTGCTTGTACAGCTATTACCATACAAAACTCGCAGCAAGTCTTTGGGTTTGAAGCTTGTGCAGCAAATTTGGTAAAGGATCAGGCCACCGCAGTGCTCGATGATTTGCCTGTTGCAGCTATTAAGTCAGGTATGTTGGGTACGACTGATAATATCGCTATGCTGACTCAATTGTTTGCCGAGCGCCTTATCACCGCTGATACGCCATTTGTATTAGATCCCGTATTGGTTGCCAATAGTGGTGGCAGTTTGGGCGATGAAAAGACGCTCGTTAGCGCATTTAGAGAGCTGTTACCATACGCGACCCTTATCACACCGAATACTCATGAGCTACGCGCATTAAGTGGTGAGCAAGACTTACATATTGGCGCGCAAAAACTATGCGCCCAAGGCACCTATGCCGTATTGGTAAAAACCTCACATGACTTTGATAGCGGCGATATAGAGCAGTATTTGTACATAAAGGGTGAGATGGTACATAAAAGCACCTTGCCGCGCTTAACGGGCGAATTTCATGGCTCTGGCTGTTCGCTTGCCAGCTTTATCGCTGGACGCTTAGCAATGGGTGATGCGCTTATCGATGCAGTAAAGGCAGCAGACAGCTGGATTACCCAGACGCTGCGTGCCGCTGATGTGCCGCACCCTAATAATGAGCAAGCCCAATTAATACCCAATCGTTTTATAGACTTTCAGTATAACCTCTAAATAAGCAATAAAAAAAGGGCGCTCTATATCTCGTAGAGCGCCCTTTTTTAGATAGCTATTGGTAATTTTAGATAACAGGTTTCAAGTGACTATTAATTAATCCAGCTCAACCCAACATCGGCATGAAGCTCGCGGCAAAGCCACCAATAAACATCTCAAGCAAAATAAAAGCAATGAATGCGACCATTGGTGATAAATCAATCATACCCAAGTTTGGCGTGATTCGACGAAATGGTGCCAAGATTGGCTCCGCTAAATTGACAATGATACCAATAATCGGATGCTGAGATTGGGTAAATACCACAATCCAGCTGACAATTATGGAACCAATGACGAGATAGCGACACATACGTAAAAAGTCTAATACCAAGCTGATAGTACCAGTGAAAAATAACGGTACAGGAGCAATACCTTTATGTGTCAGTGCTGCTTTTCCAGAGATATCGATCAAACGAATCAAAAACATCAGGACAATAGCCGCAATACTGATACGCCCTTGCCCGACGGTTGGGAAAATACGCCCAAACACATCGACAATGTGCGTTGCTTTGTAGGCAGGCGCAATCATGGGGTTGCTGGCATCCATCCCTGCAAATTGCAGCATAAAGCGAATAAACACCAACATCATGGCGAAGGTGGTGACCAAATCAAAGATTTGAAATAACATGTTGTTCATGAAGTGCTACTCAATGTGACATTATTAACAGGTTTTGGGATGACGACTGTCATTACTAGGTGCTTGGTATTAGTGCTTAATATTGGTGCTTAGTATTACGGCTCAGGCGCGTCATTCGCTTGTAGCAAATAATGCGCCTGATATATGGATGATTATTTACTCATCTCTTCACTCAAGGCTTGGCTACGGTCATAGCAAGCCTGCATAGCCTCAACGATTTGACCACCAATATCATTGGCTTGCATTGACTCAACGGCGGCTTGGGTTGTCCCATTTGGCGAGGTGACCTTGCGACGCAATTCAGCAGGTGCATCCTCACTATTCATCGCCATTTTTGCCGCGCCTAGCATGGTTTGCATCGCCAATGCTGAAGCCTGCTCTTTATCCAAACCTAAAGCCACTGCCCCGTCAATCATGGATTCAATAAAGTAAAACATATATGCTGGTGCTGACCCTGATACGGCGGTTACCGCATGCATGTGTTCTTCATTATCGACCCACATGACCAAACCTGATGCTTCCATCACCGCCGTTGCTAATTGCTTTTGTTCAGCAGAAATATTATCAGTACCGTACAGACCCGTTGCGCCCATTTGAATCATTGCAGGGGTATTTGGCATCGCCCGGACGATATTGTCATAGCCACCCAACATGTCAGATAAAAGCTCAGTCGACAAACCTGCTGCCACTGAAATCACCAGCTGCTTGTCTAAGGCATCTGCAAAGCTACTGACCACTGCTTTCATCACTTGCGGTTTGACCGCCAGCACCACAATGTCAGCATCGATAACGGCAGCTTTTGCATCAGCAGTTGGATCAACCGTGTTCAATCCTTTAGCAGCCAATTGCTCGCGCGCTTCACTGCTAGGATCAGCAACGGTAATTACACTCGGTTTGACACCGCAGCTGACAAGCCCGCTAATCAAAGCCTGCGCCATATTTCCGCCACCGATAAAGCTGATTTTCTTATTATCTAATACTGACATACATGTCTCCTATTCAAAAATCCAAAGGTATTCAAACTAACATAATGATAGGTAAAATGACACTCAGTTTACCATACTGCTACTGGCATCGTTTGATAAATTGACGGCATCTAACCCGGCTGTAAGCTCCGTTGAATCACTTAATTGCCATGGACTATTGCACAACCAAACGGTTAAATTAACAAGGGCATTATATAAAATCAGTGACGGAGAGTACTATGTTTTTCATTCGTAAAGCTAACCCAGAGGATTATGCAGATATTGCTAACATTCACTTCAAAAGTTGGCATGTAGCCTATTTAGATTTGCTACCAGCGTCCTATATCAATGATAAAAACAACTTATGTAATAAGACAAAAATGTGGCAGGAGTTGATGGCGCATCCTGATGTTATTGTCTGGATAGCATATGATGCTCATCATCATAATTTGGGGTTTATTGGCTACTTCATTAACAATAAAAATTATGAAATTACTACGTTGTATGTTTTGCCCGACTCCCAAGGATTGGGTATAGGCACTCAATTAATGACAGCATCATTACAAGCTTTCTTAGAATCTCATATCCATGCCCATTTTTATTTATGGGTATTAGAAAATAATGTGGCTGCTATTGATTTCTATCAAAAATTTGGCTTTGTAGCTAATGGCGAAAAGAGTGAAGAATGCTACAAAAGCACGCAAATAATAGATATCAAAATGGTTAAAAAACTTGATGCCCTGATGCCCTGATGACTTGATGGCCTAGCCCTAGATAACCTGACCTCCTAAAAAGTTTAGGTTACAAATATTAAAAAAGCGTTATTGATGCTTAGACTGTTTCTAATAACATTGCTTCTAATAGCACTTTCTAAAACACCAGTATTGTCTGGTGTGCCTGTCAGCGATTTACTCGTCCCTAGTATCCAGCTCTCAAAAGGTGAAACCAGCAATAATGGCCACTCTTTATCCTGCTGTACGGATACGGCACTGACCACCACCAAACTCTCTCGCAACCATACAGGTACACCAAGCGTTTGATATAGTTTTTTGCCCGCTTGTGGACGTGATGCCAATGCAGTTTGCACACGCTGCTGACGACCTAATGGTGCGAAGGTAATCTCAAACTTCTCACCATCTTGGTCGCTGTCTAATAGCTCTACCAAGGCATCTGGTATCATTTGCACTTGCCAAATAAAGTTATCATCACTACGTAAGGTAACTGACACAGGCTGAGCAGCCGCTGAATACGCATCAGCCACCACAAGATTAGATAAGGGTTGAATCTGTTTGGTAAGCGGTAATGCTAACCACTTGCTCCACTCAGTGCTTAAACGGTAAAGCTGCTGACGGTAGCGGCAAATCGTATAGGACTGCTTGCGAGCTTGCCAAAAAAGCGCCGTTTGGTGATCAGGATCTTTACGTTGGCTTAGCATAAATACATCATCGACCAGCTGCTTAGCAGGCGGTAACGGTTCATCTTGACCAAGCCAATGATGCAATAGTTGCCGCTGACGGTAAATGGGTAATGCTTGTAGCTTGTCTATATTTAGCACACGCTGGGCAGACGATAGCTGTAATGATGCTACCTCTATCTGCTGTAAATCTTCTGCCGCTTGTGCATTGATTATCAATTGGGCATCACGCAATAGCTGTGCGCTACGGGCAATATTGTCAATGACATTAGAATTATAGGTCGCCAATACTGGCATGATGTCGAGGCGTAGCCCACTACGTACATTATCGCCAGCATCATTGGTTGGGTCATCGATATAAGGGAGCTTTAGGCGCTGAGCATAACTGCTGATATTGCCGCGTTTGACCGTCAGCCAAGGTCGCCATAATGCCATACGCTGTGCGCCCTGCGTTTGGATACGCCACGGCTGCATACCCGACAGACCATTCACCCCAGCGCCTTGTATCAGCCGCATCAGCACCGTCTCTGCTTGGTCATCGGCATGATGCGCTAAGAGCAATACATCATCTTGATTGAGTTGCGCTCGCATGACATCATAACGAGCCTGCCTTGCGGCTTGCTCATCATGACCATTCACTTGCGCACGTAAAATCCGACACGGTATCCGCTGCACTGCTGCCCAGTTAGCAACATGCATCGCCCAAGTGTCACTATCTGCTTGTAGACCATGATTCACATGCAGCAATTGCGGAAAAAATGGCAACTTACCTTGGCTATAGAGCTGCACACACAGCGCAGCCAATGCTAATGAATCACGACCACCACTACACGCCAGCCAAATCCGTCGACCGTGCAGCTGTTCACCATATTCAGCCATACTGCTCAATAATGCTTGTGCCAGATCGGCATCGACAGGCAAGTCTGCGATTGGCTTCATAGGATGCGAGAGGATTGCACTGCTGGTCATAATCAGCCTTATTTATTGAGCATACATACATGAATTGACATATCAATGAATCTGCTCATACGTCAGCTACGACATCAGTTACTGCGTCAGTTACTGCGTCAGTTACAGCCTATATTAACAGCCACAAAAAAACGCGCCATAAAATGACACGTTTTTATTTTAGCATTAAGACTCAGTCTCTAATATGAAAAGCTTTGTGTCCATGAATTGAAGCTTAGTAACAGAGGTGTCATAGCAAGCAATTAGGCAGGCAACATCACTTCTGAGTTAAAGGTTTTCAGCTTCTCATAACGCAGCTCACAACGCGCGTGTGCGTCTAAATCTTTAATCTCATCTAACTGCTCAGCAATAAGTGCTTTCAAGGCGATCATGACTGGTTGCGGCTTGATATGCGCGCCTTCACCTTCTTCAATGACGGCATCAATTAGCCCCATTTGATATAAATTAATCGCATTTAATTTCAAGGCTTCACTAGCATCTTGTGCTTTTTCAGCTGTTTTCCACAGGATAGAAGCACAACCTTCCGGAGAGATAACCGAATAAATACTATTTTGTAGCATATTTACTTTGTCACCAACACCAATTGCCAACGCCCCACCTGAGCCGCCTTCACCGATAATGGTCACGATAATAGGCACTTTTAGGCTAGAGAAAACGGCGATACTTTCGGCAATGGCTTGCGCTTGTCCGCGCTCTTCAGCGCCGATACCCGGATAAGCGCCTTGGGTATCGACAAAGGTCATCACAGGGATATTAAAACGCTCAGCCATTTTGACCAAACGAATCACTTTGCGGTAGCCTTCAGGATTGGCCATGCCAAAGTTATGAGCAATACGCTCACGGGTGCTGCGACCGCGATGTTGACCAATTACCATCACAGGCTGACCATCAAAACGCGCCAGACCACCAAGAATGGCTTTGTCATCGGCAAAAGCACGGTCACCG
This sequence comes from Psychrobacter sp. PG1, assembly GCF_014897815.1. Lineage (GTDB taxonomy): Bacteria > Pseudomonadota > Gammaproteobacteria > Pseudomonadales > Moraxellaceae > Psychrobacter. The sequence continues at coordinate 5,115 of NZ_JABUZG010000083.1, read as the reverse complement.
TGCAGCTCATCGAATTCGGTAAACAGCTGATTAACATAGTCCATAAATAATGGACGCTTGGCGTGCCGTGCAAGCTGCACACTATCCCAGACAGTGCTCATAGACGCTTCCCTTTAATAATTATACTTAATGTATTTATGTTTAAGAATAATATCGTTATCGATTTTTAGATAATGAAAGTACAGTTGTAAACTCAATAGAAGCTATAGTAGCACATCTTAAATGGCATGACATTACTGACAAAGCCGCTTTTGTTACGTTAATCTATAGCATACTCATTACAATAGTAACGGCATCATGTTGATCGTCAATGCAAAGCAGCGCTGCCTAGCCCTCAACCACGCTCAGCGTCACGCCCCATTTAGCAAACTGCTCAATCTCAGTATGCAGATCTGGCAATAAGAAAGCATAATGCTCACTGTTATCGGCAACGGTGATTTGCCAGCAATGATCATCCATGGCTCGTAACTGTAATTCTGGTAATTCATAATCGCTGCGGCTGTGATGCGCCAGTACGGCTAAGCGTAGCAGCAGACAAAGATAAACGAGCTGATTACCACCGATAGTACAGGTCTGCTCTAACATGTCAGCCTTGAGCTTACGACGATGATTGAGCATCAGCTGCGCCATACGCTTTTGATCGACTTGCGAGAATCCTGGAATATCAGAATACTCAAGCAAATACGCGCTGTGCTTATGATAACTACTATGACTGATGGCCAATCCTATCTCATGCAAGAAAGCCGCACGTCTGAGTAAATCACAATCATCATTGGTAAGGGCGAGCCTCTCCTTCACTTGCTCAAATAAATGACGACTGGTTTTCACCACTTGTTTAGCTTGTTTTTTGTCCCCTGAATAACGCTTAATCAGCGCCAATACACTGCGGTCACGAACATCTTCGCTGGCAAAGCGTCCAAGCATGTCGTACATCACACCTTCACGTAGTGCACCATCTGAGTAAGTAATGGTATCTACACCCAGCACTTTCATGACTGCACGCAGTACCGCAACGCCTGCTGGAAAGACGGCTTTGCGATGTTCCTTAACGCCTTCTAAATCGATGTCATCGACATTGCCAATTTTAAGCAACAGTTTCTCTAACTTTTTGACACCTTTATAAGTGATGCGCTCTTGCTCATCAGCCCAGCCCTTAGATACCAGCACATTACGTACCGCTTTAATCGTCCCACTCGAGCCAACCACACTACTCCAGCCCAATTTTTGATAACGACCCTGAATCGCTAACACTTCTTTGCGAGCGGCTGATATCGCATTATTAAAGGCTTCTTTCGTGATTTGACCATCGGCAAAGTACTTCTGAGTAAAGGCGACACAGCCCATCTGCAAACTCTCGGTCAATAGCGGATCGAACTCTTGACCAATGATAAACTCTGTCGAACCGCCACCAATATCGATGACCAAACGCTTGTCACTACTGGCATTGGTGTGTGAGACGCCCAAATAAATCAAGCGTGCCTCTTCTCGTCCCGCGATAATCTCAATGGGCTTGGGCAATATTTTATTGGCACGGGCAATAAAGTCATTGGCGTTTTTGGCTTGGCGTAAAGCATTGGTCGCAACCACGCGAATGCGTTCGGGTGGCACCGAATCCAAACGCGCCACAAATCGGCTCAAACAGTCAAGACCTCGCTGTGCAGCTGCCGCACTTAAGATATTATTTTCATCCAAGCCTGCGGCGAGCTGGACTTTTTCAGACATAGAAACGACTTTTCGCACCTCACCATGGTCAAGACGCGCAATGGCGAGATGAAAACTATTGGAACCGATATCAATGGCTGCCATCATTTCATCATCAGCAAGCGGCGGATTTGTAAGGTAGTCAATAGGCATAAGAGGAATCGTTACCGTGTTGGATAAAAGGGAAAGGATATGGGCTAAAAATCAGATGATTAAGTCATATAAACATCATAGCTGCACCAACATCATAGCTGCACCAAATAGTGCTATTTACGCAAAGCGGCTCACGTATTTGACGTAATTTTCGCCATTAAAGCATTTATGCCAAACACTGGCAAGTAACCCAAATGCTAATTAAGCAGCAAGCGCATCATCAACAAAATAACAAATGCGCCATAAACATCCATTGCTTGTGTTAAGGATAGCGTTTTGCTACATTAAAAACGACCAATATTATAATAAATAACAGTTACTTAATGAGCGCCTAGCCGTTTTAGTAAAACAGAAAGCCCTCTAATTACTCGCCCTAATATCTATACTCAAGAAACGATTAGCAAGGAAGCTAAACAAATGAATCAAACGACCACACAAAACACTACCAAAAACGCCGATGCTCAAGCGGTCAGCAATGCTAAAAAAAACATGATGACAACCGTCAGCCCAACAAAGCAAAAATTTTATGACTTCTACTTAGCTGAACATCAAAACATGGCTTGCCGCCGCTTGCCTTTTGCTGGTAGTAGCTTTGGCTTATTGGGACTCGCAAAGTCGGTCAAAACCGCTTCGCCAAAACCATTACTCAAAGGCATCGCTGCTGGATATGCTTGCGCTTGGGTCGGTCATTTTTTCTTTGAAAAAAACAAACCTGCCTCGTTCAAATTTCCTTTAAAAAGCTTTGCTAGCGACTTTCGTATGTACAGTGATGTCCTACGCGGTAGACTCAGCTTAAAAGACCGTAAGTTTGATAAAATCGGACGATAATAACTCGCCCCTAGCCCAACTAACGTAAAGACTTACGTAATATTTTTCCTACCGCCGTTTTGGGCAATTCATCGATAAACTCGTATGACTGCGGGCGTTTATAACCTGTTAAACGCTCGCTTGCGAAGCTTTGTAACTCTTCTACCGTTAGGCTCAAATCTTTTTTAACCACAAACGCCTTGGGTACTTCACCGCTGTGCTCATCTGCAATACCAACCACCGCGACTTCAAGTACTTTCGGATGCTCTGTCAATGCCGCTTCCACTTCGTTTGGATAGACGTTAAATCCTGAAACCAGTATCATGTCTTTTTTGCGATCCACCAGCGTCAAAAATCCATGTTCATCTAGCACACCAATATCACCTGATTTAAAATAGCCATCCTTTGTAAAAGTATCTGCATTGTCTCGTTGCCAATAACCACGCATGACCTGCGGGCCCTTAATACAAACCTCGCCCCGTGTACCTATTGCACAAGCTGCACCCTGTTCATCAATGATTTTAATATCCATCATCGCAAGTGGCAGACCAACGCTACCGTTGAAATGATCTATACCAGGTGGATTAAAAGAGATAACTGGTGCAGTTTCAGACATGCCGTAACCTTCATTGATAATCATACCAGTGACTTGTTGCCACTGATCAGATACGGCTTTGATGATTGCGGTGCCGCCACCGATAGATAGTGCCAAGCGACTAAAATCAAGGTTGGCAAACTTTGGATGATGCAGCATACCAATAAATAAGGTATTAACCGAAGGAATGACATGCGGACGATGCTGCTCGATGGTAGTGACTAGTCCATCGATATCACGCGGATTGGTGACCAATATATCTTCCCAGCCGCCATAAATACCTAGTAAGCCGCAAACGGTAAATGAGAAGATATGATAGAGCGGCAACGGATTCAGTATTTTAATCTGCTCGCTACGACCCGCTTCAATCGCATGACCAAACATCGCATAACACTGACAGACATTGGCCATGACATTGTAATGCGTGAGCATCGCACCTTTTGGCTTGCCAGTCGTGCCACCCGTATATTGCAATAAAGCTAAATCTTCACGCTCGATAGTAACAGGCTGATATTGCTCAGCGTGGTATGCACTCATAATATGGGCAAAGCTTATATTCTGCCCTGAGATATTTTTTGCAGCATTATCGGCTGTGGTTTGGTTGGTTTGATTGAATTGACGAGTAGTATCGGCTGACGGTTCAAGTTGGGTAAGCAAGGCAATATCGTTATCAGCAGGTGCAGCATTCGGATTGACGGAACAATGTACAACCAATGACAGTTGCGCTTTGACTGCATCATCTAACTGATCGTAAGCAGAGGTCATACCATCGAGGACAATCAGCACACTAGCTTGAGCATCCGTCAGCTGATGCGCCAATTCATAATGGGTATACATCGGATTGACATTCACCAATACCGTGCCTGCTCGCAGACAACCAAGTAACACCACGGCATACTGCAATATATTGGGTAATTGCACAGCGACACGGTCGCCTTTACTGATTCCTTGTGCTTGTAAAAAAGCAGCAAAGCGGCGGCTGGCAATATCCAATTGTGCAAAGGTAAGGGTGGCGGGCCCCATACTAAAAGCCACAGAATCACTATGCTGATCTATCTTGGGTTGCAACAAATCTAGCAGGTTGTGCTTTCCCTCTAATACATCTAAATTATTTCTTATTCCATATTTCTCATACGAGGCTTGCCATAGCGGTGGCGTATTACTGCTAGGCATATCATTAGTGCTTGTAGTCATCAGTTAGCATCCTTGCTCAATTATCTTGATTCATCTCAGAATAGCATAATTTATCGTTTATTTTGCAATCACCCAAAGAAGGAATTGTCTTAGTCTTAGCCTTGGTTTTTTCATTTATGCAGTCATCGTCAGAAAATCTTTATCTTTTATAGTGAAAATCACAAAAGGGTAAATATTGGACACAAAAAAACCAGCATGATCTCTCATACTGGTTCTTGTAAGTATAGTTAGTTCAAAATAAAAGTGTTATGACTAGGACAAATATCATAAAACAATTTGGATAAGTCATTTTGCATCCAGCCTTGGCGTAGAAACTTCACCTGTGCCCATTTCTTTTCAATAGGGTTCAAGTCAGGGCTGTACGGCGGCAGCCATAGAATACGATGGCCATGTCTGTTCAGTAGCTTTTGAATGCGTTTGTTCTTATGAAACCGAGCATTATCCATGACTATCACGCATTTGGTTTTAAGACTTGGGATCAGCGTGTGTTTGCACCAGTAGTAGAATGTGATGCTGTTAATATTGTGCTCAAAATAATCTAAGGCAAACAGCATCTTTTCATAGAGAGCACCAATGACATTCGTACGCTTTTTCGCTTGCCAGTTGTAGCGATCAATACAAGGTTTTCCTATCGGTGCATAGCCGTAAGGACGAATGGTTTCAGC
>NZ_JABUZG010000067.1 GCF_014897815.1 Psychrobacter sp. PG1 | reverse complement strand
CAGAATGTTGAGTCTCCGACAATCCCGGGGCGGTTCAGGGTGTGTTTTTAGCCTATAAAGGCGATATTAATAAAGAGATTTTGTATGAAGTTATAAACGAAACTCGTGATGCTTTAAAGCTACCATATCTGTCACTGGCCCGTATTGAGAAAGGCCTATACAGTATTCTTATTCATCATGTCTCTAATAGTCAGGTTGCTAGTATCATTACAGGTCGAAATGAACGTAAGCGAGCAGATGTATGGTATAGCTCTAACAGTGTCGATGATATTCGAACTGTTTATCAACAGGCTATTAAACTGCTTAGTCTAAGAAGTACATATAACAATGATTATCTACATCTAGTTTCCAATACTTTTGATTATAAAATCGGTAGTCAAAATTGCCCTGATTATGTAATCGTCATTGATTTTATTGACCTATTACACCAAAAAGTAGAGGCAACAACTGATTATATTGAAAAATTTAATTCATATAGCATTTGGCTTTGGCATATCAGCTTACTTTTAACTTCCGTTAGGGCAGTTGAGGGTGCACCAGGTTATTTGGACCAATTCAATTTTGAGGTGGGGCTGATTTGGATATCTGACAAAGAAGAGCGAGCAACGGCGTCGAGTCAAAGATATGTGCCTCTATGCCCATTTTTAATTGAGGCAATCAACCGATATATAGATTTTTTAAAAAGCTTCTCGTCTCGTTTTTGTCGTTTAGACATGCGCATTCAACATTGGGTTGACGAAGTAATGAATTCTGAGCGACCACTGATTAACGTGTTTAATAAAAAAGGCGAACTAGAATCAATTCGTCCAGTACTGGTGAGAAATGAAATTCATGAGAGCTTTAAGTTTAAAGAGGATTGGACAAGGCATGTTGGGCAGCGTTATCTGCATGAGCAGAACGTAAATGAGTCAATGATACTCTCTGTATTTGGTCATGAGATGATGGGGCAGGAGTCTTGGCGAAAGAATTCATCAATAAGTATCGGTGATATTTTAGACTTGCGTCCAACTTATCAAGCACTTGCAGATAAGCTTGAGATAAGACAGGTGCAAGTATGAGTGTTAAAAAACAGTCAGATGATGAATTGTTCGGCTATAAACGTCGTGAGCAGAGACGTGAAGAGGAAAAAAAAGATGTTTTAGTAGAAGCTGACTTCATATGTCAAAAGCTTTGGGAGAGCTTTCTTAAAAACTTTGAAGTAGAAAAACCTGAAGTCAATGAAGAATCTATTTATCAACTTTATGAAGACATTTACAAAGAGTTTGAAGAAAGTAAATATATTTCTACAGGTCTAATGCCAATAGCATTAACCAAGCGTCTTTTCTTTTTTAATAATATTAACCGTGAGCGTAAGCGTAAGGGGTTAGAGCCACTGCCAGCCCCAACGGTTGCTTATCAGCCTCAACGCCCAAAAAATACAGCAGTAAGGGATGCTTTTTTTTATCTGCCTAAACTGCAAGATATAATGAAGGAGGCTGTTCAAATATGGCAAACAAAGAACAGTTTCACCCTTGTTGATGGACTAGCTTGGTTAATGTTTTCATTATTGATGCATGGTCGCATACATTCTGTTGATGTATTAAATGCTGTTTATGTGCATATCACCACTAAAAAGCAGTTACATAAATTGGCTGATGACATGGTCTATATTCCATTAGATATCGTGTCTAAAACTTATGGCAATCAGATAGTCGATATCGACGGTTCTGATGAAAAAATTATATCTTATTCAAAGTGGGTATTCATAGACGATATCAGTCGCTTGTGGCTAGTTAAGGTTAATCAGCTATTGGAAGATGAAACATCGAAGATACCAAGCTTTCATAGCTGTGTTAGGCAGCTTGGTAATTTGACTAGACAAAAATTTAAAGCGGATAATTTGGAGAAAACAGATTTTCTTAGCTATTTGAATATTTACTGGCAGACATTGGCGAATGTACATATAGATCAGCAGCTAGTGGAACTGCTTGTTCAACATGATACCCATACTGCCATTAGTTTAAACGACTGGCAAGCTTACTTAGGGGCTCCTCAGGAATCAGATACCACTACTGTCAAAAATGAGTACATCACGGTTAATAGACTCAATAAAACTACTCAAAATTTGCAAGATGAAGTTGTCGGCATAGAGGATAGTGTCAGTAAAAACAAGGCTCATAAAAACGTATTAAAAGATATTCGCCGCGCCCTTATGGGCAGTAGGAAAAAAATTAAAGAGCAGCTCGAGGCGTTGACTGAAATTAACGAAGGTTATAGTGAGCGAGGTTTAATTCTCTGGATGCTTGATTTAAATGCTATTAATAAGGCTACATCTACTTTATCAAGATATTTGACAGAGGTGGGTGAAGCATTTTTATATGGCACTCGTGATGAGGGCATTACGGATTATCGAGTGCATCAATATGAGTTTTTATACGACAGTATCATCGCCAAGAAAAACACTCTCAATATAGGTTACACCCAGACGGTATTGAACTCACTACATCAAAGCTTGAAAAAACATTTGGGTGCACCACACGTGCATCTTCAGCGTGAAAATGATCCGAAAATAGTTTCTAGCAGTTTAATATCACTTGATTTATATAAACATATTCTAGTAAGTGTCAGTAATCAGATTGCATTATCTTCATACAATAAAAGCATGATGAAAGTGATCTTTACTTTGCTCTATCGCACCGGCTTAAGAATTAATGAGCTATTAGGTATTCGGTTAACAGATATTGAATATGATCGAGATACTTATAGCGACATCAATTTGATTATTCGTTCAAATAGTCATAGAACCTTAAAGTCAGATGATGGCACTCGCAGAATTACTTTATCAGTATTGTTAAAACCAGGTGAGTTTAAAGAGCTTCAGGCTTATTTTATAGAAAGGACTCGTCATAAAAAAGAAGGTAAATACTTGTTCGCACTTGAGGGATTATCGACCCCATTAGATCGAGGTAGTGTGGATCGAGTGTTTAAAGAGGTTATTGGCCCTCATTACCAACACTTGGTATTGCATAGTTTTCGCCATAATGCTTTATCTAACATGGCAGTAATACTGAGATGTCGTCAAAAAGTTTTGGATATTTTTACTGATTATACAGAGGATGAGGCGCAGCGTATTAAAGAGGATTTATTAGGAAAAATGCGTATCAAATCTGGTCATCATTGGGATGCCTTGATGGAGTTTGCGGGACATGCTGACCTAGATACTACTTTTAGCTCTTATATACATACTGTAGATATTATCTCAGCACATTTACTGGATCAGGCATATATACAGCTACCTGTTGCTGTGATCACAAAGCTTACGAATAAAGCACGTCGAAGTTTCAATCAATATAATGCACAAGCCTTAGATTTTGAAAAGAATAGTGTGGATTTGACAAAAATACGTAAGTTTATTAACCGTGAATTAGACCTCTTGCAAAAGTAGCAAAGAGATTTAATAT
>NZ_JABUZG010000065.1 GCF_014897815.1 Psychrobacter sp. PG1 | reverse complement strand
ACTTGGCCTTTGCCATGGGTATTTCCTCTTTTTTTGGGGTCAAATGCTAAGCTCGTATAAATACGATAACAAAGACGATCTTGACCACATTAAGATAATTGTTAAAAGGGTACACATACTAATGTGCAGATATTATAAGAAAATCACCGCCAATAACAAGTCTTTTAACCAATTATTGGCGTATTCTTCTATGACAACATAGAGATAATAGCTACATTGTCATATTTAATAGACGATTACTTACTCGTCATCATCTTTATTGTTGAATTTAGAGATGATGTCAGCAGCAACTGATTTTGGAATCTCAGCGTACTTTTGGAATTCCATTGAATAAGTAGCACGGCCTTGTGACATTGAGCGCATTTGTGTGGCATAACCAAACATTTCTGCTAATGGCACTTCGGCACGGATCTGCTTAGTACCGCCAGGTAGGTCTTCCATACCCTGTACCAAACCACGACGACGGTTAAGATCGCCCATGATATCGCCCATATAATCTTCAGGCGTTTCAACTTCAACTTTCATGATTGGCTCAAGTAGCGCTGGATCTGCTGCCATGAAGCCTTTTCTGAATGCCATAGAACCAGCCATCTTAAATGATAGCTCATCCGAATCGACGTCATGGTAAGAACCGTCATACAAGGTCGCTTTTACGCCAACCACTGGATAACCAGCAAGTACGCCATTTTTCATGCGTTCTCGGATACCTTTATCAACAGCACCATGGAATTCTTTCGGTACAGTACCACCAACAACTTCTTCAGCGAATTCATATTCAGTATCGCCCGCTGGATCAAGTGGCTCAAGACGTAACCAAACGTGACCGAATTTACCACGACCACCAGTCTGACGTACGAATTTGCCTTCTTGCTCAACCGTGTTACGAATCGTTTCACGATAAGCAACCTGCGGCGCACCGATGTTCGCTTCAACGTTAAACTCACGCTTCATACGGTCAACAAGAATCTCTAAATGCAGCTCACCCATACCACTGATGATTGTCTGGCCAGACTCTTCGTCAGTATGTACACGGAACGATGGATCTTCTTTCGCCAAACGACCTAAAGCGATTGACATTCTTTCTTGGTCAGCTTTGGTCTTAGGTTCAACCGCTAGGCTGATAACTGGATCTGGGAATTCCATGCGCTCAAGCGTGATAACATTTTGCTCATCACATAGCGTATCACCAGTCGTTACGTCTTTCATGCCGACCAATGCAGCGATATCACCAGTACGAATTTCTTGCAACTCTTCTTGAGAGTTAGCCATCATCTGTACGATACGACCAACGCGCTCACGCTTCATTTTAACTGGGTTATAAACACTGCTACCTTGCGTTAAAACACCTGAATAAACACGAACGAAGGTTAAGTTACCAACGAATTTGTCATTCATGATTTTAAATGCTAAAGCTGAGAATGGCGCTTCATCTGACGCTTCACGAGTGCCTTCAGTTTCATCTTTGTCATCAAGGATACCTTTAATAGCAGGTACATCCATTGGTGCTGGAAGATACTGAATAACCGCATCCAACATCTTTTGTACACCTTTGTTCTTAAAGGCAGTACCACAAAGTAATGGAATGATTTGGTTATCAATAGTCAATTGACGAATAGCAACGTTGATCTGCTCTACAGACAACTCGCCATTTTCTAGATACTCATTCATCAATTCTTCTGTTGCTTCAGCCGCATTTTCTACAAGAATCTCACGATACTCTTCTGCTTTTTCTTGTAATTCAGCTGGGATTTCGCGCTCTTCAAACTCCATACCTTGAGATGCTTCATCCCAATAAAGAGCTTTCATCGTAACTAGATCAATAACGCCTTCGAAGTCATCTTCTTTACCAATTGGAATAACCAATGGCACAGGATTACCACCTAGACGAGTTTTGATCTGCTCAATGACACGATAGAAATCAGCGCCAACGCGATCCATTTTGTTTACAAATGCAAGACGTGGAACTTTATATTTATTTGCCTGACGCCATACGGTCTCAGACTGTGGCTGAACGCCGCCTACTGCACAATAAACCATGCAAGCGCCATCAAGTACACGCATAGAACGTTCAACTTCGATCGTGAAGTCAACGTGACCTGGGGTGTCAATGATGTTGATACGATGTTCGTCAAACTGTTTTGCCATACCTGACCAAAAACAAGTCGTCGCTGCTGAGGTAATAGTAATACCGCGCTCTTGTTCTTGCTCCATCCAGTCCATAGTGGCTGCGCCATCATGTACTTCACCAAGTTTGTGACTAACACCGGTATAAAATAAAACACGCTCAGTAGTGGTTGTCTTACCAGCATCGATGTGCGCTGAGATACCAATGTTGCGATAGCGTTTTAGGGGAGTTTTACGAGCCATAGTGTTTTCCTAGGAAAAGTCGTGTATATAATAATGTATTGTGTCTCTACCTCATACTCTATGACAAAGCGGTCAGCTTCATATTACTTACTGATTATTGAGCCTAATACGGACAAAAAAAGAGCAAATACTAAGAATAGTGCGGCATCAGATTTGGGATGCTCTCTTGTGACAAGCATACTTAATTAAGAGAGACATCTTGATAGATGTCCGCCATCTCGTTGTTGATAGTCAAAAACTACTTACAACAAGATAAACGATGGCGGCAATCAATAGAATAAATAACAATGTAAGATTAGCTGACTTCAGCCAGCTAATCTAAAGCTACTACTAATAAACAGTAGCTTAGAAGCGGTAATGAGAGAATGCTTTGTTAGCATCTGCCATGCGGTGAACTTCGTCACGCTTTTTCATAGCAGCGCCTTTGCCATCAGCAGCATCATTCAATTCGCCAGCTAAACGCAAAGCCATTGATTTTTCAGAACGCTTAGCAGCAGCTTCAGCTAACCAACGCATAGCCAAGGCAGTACGACGGGAGGGGCGTACTTCCATTGGTACTTGGTAGGTTGCACCACCAACGCGGCGAGCTTTCACTTCTACCATTGGGCGTACATTTTCTAAAACTTCTTCGAAGAAAGATACTGGATCTTCGATTTTACGTTTTTCGCTCACTGTTTCAAGTGCACCGTAAACGATACGCTCAGCAGTAGATTTTTTACCATGACTCATTACATGGTTGATGAATTTTGCAACAGTTTGGCTACCAAACTTAGGATCCGGTAGGATCTCACGGGTAGCAACGACGCGACGTCTTGGCATAATAATAATCCTTTTCTTCAGGAGTGTCTGACATTCACAATCTCGCACCAATTAATATTGGATGGCGTTATATCGAGTTGTCAGTCAGCCTTACTGCACGGCGGTATGTTTTAACAGTGAATTACTAATTTAATAATACTGTCAACACCAGACCCATGCACAGTTAATGTTTGGTATAAAAAAGCTTAGCTAATAACGATTAGTTATTAAACTTTAGGCTTCTTAGCACCATATTTAGAGCGACCTTGCTTACGGTCTTTTACGCCTGCGCAATCCAATGCACCACGAACGGTGTGATAACGTACACCTGGTAGATCTTTTACACGACCACCACGGATAAGAACAACACTGTGCTCTTGTAAGTTATGACCTTCGCCGCCGATGTAGCTTGATACTTCATAGCCTGAAGTCAAACGTACACGACATACTTTACGCATGGCTGAGTTAGGTTTTTTAGGGGTAGTAGTATATACGCGAGTACATACACCACGACGTTGTGGGCACGCTTCCAACGCAGGAACTTTTGACTTTTCCTTGATGGTTTTGCGACCTTTACGAATCAATTGGTTAGTTGTTGCCATGAGGCATCCTTCTCCCGTTTGGTATAAAACAAAAAAATGGGGAAACGCACCATCCATCTGACTTTAACGACAGATTTTGGTACACCCATTTTTAGGACAGTGTATTATAAAGAGTTGTTACTGCTATTTCAACCACTTATGCGTGATTGCACTTTACAACATTTGATAGATATGCATTCACCCTACTACTATAACACTTTATCTATTTTTAGTTAAAAATCAGCTAAAAAGTAGATTGTCATACAGTATATCGAAAGTAGCGTCACGAACGATTTAAATAAGATGTTTGACTATAAATAAATAGCAATTTATAAGTACTAAATGGCGATATTATCTTGTTTTTCAAGAGAAAGAAGACATTATCGCCAAAATTAGTAGTAGATATGCAGCTCATAATCCTTCTATGATATAAGCTGGCTGAAGAAAGAAAACAGGTAAGTCTGATTATTTAGGCGCTCTTATTTGCTTTTCTTGTTAGCCGTCTTGTTTGATTTGCTATCAGAGGATTTATTCTGACTGCCTTGCTTATCATTGTTGTCATTGTGGTCTTTCTGCGTTTCTTTCACGACCTTTTTATCAGCTTCTTGATGGTTATTTTTTTCTTCAGTAGTGTCTTTCTTGCTATCGGTATCCTTGCTTGACTCTTTCTCAGCATCTTGCTGCTTGTCATTGTCAGCTGTTTTGTTTACCTTAGCTTCATTACCGCTATCATCAGTGATTGCACGATTGGCAAGTTTGGCTTCTGGGGCAAAAGTCGCTTGAGCCACGCCAATCACTTCATCAATGAGCTGGCTGTTGTAGCGCATACCAACGATAACAGCGGTAACTGGTAAGAATTTGCGTATCCATGTTAAATTGATTTTATCCAAGTCTATACCGACCTGACTGGCAATACTGTCAACTTGTTCTGCATAAAAGTTGACGTTTTTATCCTTTAGACCTAGGTTTTTTAGCTCATTGTGTAGACCACTGCTTTGGGCATTATCCAATAAACCTTTACCAATGCCAATACCTGCTAGCAATGCTTGTTTTTCTTGCATCTTGCTCAGATCAGCATTTGCTAGCAGCTCATAAGCCATTTTAACGCCTTGCTTACCTGTGAGGGGTTTATTGTAGACAGCACCCAACTGATAGACGGTACGTAATGATACCAATAAAAGCCATAGCGTATCAGCCAGCAAACCAGGAAGCCCAGCCAAACCTGTTAAGCCCCCTATCGTTGCCAATGCACGGTTTTGATTGGCGATATCAGTGGCTAATGCATAACGCTCTTCATCATCCAAGCTTGCGATATTGGCGAAACGATGCTCATTAGGTAAATCAATCTGACTCCAATTAGAGGCAAGGTTTGCCACTTGTGCAAAAGCGCCATCGACCGTCGACTGAAAAAAACTGTTTGGCACTACTTTTTTGGCATATTTACCATAGGTGGCAAAACGTGGCCCTAACAATTGCTGAGTGGCTCTTAACGTTTGCTCACGGAACAAATCCTGCTGATAGTCTTCATCGCCTAAGTTGACTGCTTTGTATTGACGCGGTTTGCCCGTCTTAGCATTCATGCTATCAATCATAGCGCCCACGCGCTCTAGATTATTGCGAGTAAAAGAGCCAACGGTAGTGATACCTTTAGAGAGAGTGCTACGCTTCGCCATCGTGATGTCCTTAATGTGATGAGTAATTTTGTTTTATTGTAAGCGATTTATAATAATAGATGTGCCATTCTAGTCAATCACTATAATCGATGTCAGTGCGAACAATGTTATCGCAATCACAAATTTTGTATCCAAAAGTATCACTTGATGTATGATTGATACCATCAGATAAGCTGTCTTCAACCAAATAGTCTTTTAGATGGCTTTAGATAGCAAGCGCGATTTTGTCGTTATTTTGCACTTGTACAAAGATTTTGGACGCTCGATACGTTATCATGTGCCATAACTCACAGTACACTTGTACTTATATTTATAAGTAATCCGTTACTTATAGATAATCAGTGACCAAGCATATAGTTTTACTATGATCATCACAATGATTGTAAAATGAGGCTTTGACGCTCAATACACCCTAATATTAAATAATAGAAATACATACTTAAAAACGATTATTAAAAGTGATTGTGAAAAATCGTTACTCATAAGGAATAGAATATGCGCCGCGTTGTTATCACTGGAGCAGGGATCGTCTCTTGTATCGGACATGATTTAGCCACGGTTACTGCCGCTCTAAAGCAAGGGCAGTCTGGCATTACATTTAATGAGGCTTATGCTGAGCATGGGTTTAAATCACACGTTAGCGGCAGTATCGACCAGTCGACGCTTGATACCAGTGGTATCGATCGTAAGTTAAAACGCTTCTTTAGTGATGCCAGTCTATACGCTTATGTTAGTGCTTTAAACGCCATTGAGCAGTCTGGTTTGTCGCTTGAAACCATCAATAATAATCCACGCGTGGGCGTGGTCGCAAGCTCTGGCGGCGCGTCGACAGAGAATATTGTCAATGCCATAGATGCCATGCGGGATAAAGGTCTGCGCGGTGTCGGCGCGATGGCTGTGCCAAAAACAATGGGCAGCTCAGTATCAGCGGCGCTTGCTACAGGTCTAAAAATCCAAGGCGTATCATACTCGCTCACCTCTGCTTGTGCCACCTCAACCCATTGTATCGGTCATGCGGCTGAACTTATTCAGTTAGGCAAAGCAGATGTGATACTCGCGGGTGGTAGTGAAGCGGAACATTGGACACAGTCTTGTATGTTTGATGCGATGGGTGCAGTCAGTACGCAGTATAATGAGACACCGCAGCGCGCCTCAAGAGCTTATGATAAAGATCGTGATGGCTTTGTAATTGCTGCTGGTGGTGCGATGGTCGTGGTTGAAAGTCTAGAGCATGCCCAAGCACGTGGTGCCAACATACTGGCTGAAATCGTCGGTTATGGTGCCAGCTCTGATGGTGCTGAAATGGTTGCGCCAAGTGGTGAAGGTGCCGTGCGCTGTATGCAGCAAGCACTGGCCGAAGCTGGTTTGCAAACTGTCGACTATATCAATAGCCACGGTACTAGTACGCCACTTGGTGACATCACTGAGCTTAAAGCCATTGCTAAAGCATTTGGCGATGATATCAGTCAAGTACCTGCGATCAGCTCTACCAAATCTATGACAGGTCACAGCCTTGGTGCCGTTGGTGCGCAAGAGCTGATTTATTGCTTGTTGATGCTAGAAGAAGGCTTCATTGCGCCCAGTATCAATGTTGATAATTTAGACCCTGCGGCTGAAGGCTTTGATATTGTCACCGAAATGCGTGAAGCTAAGCTTGAGACACTAATGAGCAACAGCTTTGGCTTTGGCGGTACTAATGCCACATTAATCATTAAAAAGTTTGACGCCTAACTATGCTCGCAGCACATCCTCTCAAAACTGAGCAAATAATGTCTGATCCATCGCCAGCTAATAAACCTAGCTGGCGTTTTGGTGACCTATCGGCTGCAGAACTTATGCCGCTGCTACAGCAGTATTTAATCGCACAAGATACTAAGGCAAACTGGCAATTGGTTTGGCTCAACAATGATGGCCGACCGGTGATTGGCTTATTGCCAAAAGTAAGCTGGTCTGTTCAAGATTGTGCTGAAAACACGCCTGATTCGAACGAACAAGCAGTTCTTTATCAAGTCACAAAAACCTATCGTGACGCCGTTCACAATGATATCACTCATATGAGTTATAGCGACTGGCAAGATGAATTAATCAGTTATAGTCAAACTTATGAGACTGATAATGAAACCTCAGAATCTGTAAGCGATTTAAATGAAAAACCAAGTTATCATCATGGTCTGATAGGTTTTATTGGTTATGATATTGCGGCTCATGAGCTAAGCCCAGCCGCCAAAATTGAGCGAGCAGCACAGCCTTGTGCCGTATTAGGACATTATGATATTTACCTAGCACCTGATGGAGATCATGGCAACACGGGTTGGGAATTAACGATAAAGGCAACTGCTAACGACTCTGAAAACGACTCTGATAATCAGCAAAAAAATAAAATGATCACGGCACTTGTCTCTTATTTAGATATAGTAGATAAAAATCTGGCTGATAACTGTCTCAATAAAACGCAACTGACAGCATCACCACTGCCTGCTCCTTTAGTATTAAAGTCACGATGGCGCAAACAAGACTATCAAAAAGCATTCAATCAAACCCAAAAATATCTACAGCAAGGCGACTGTTATCAAATCAACCTAACCCAAGAATGGCAAGGTTTTTTTGATCATAACCCTAGCGATAATAGCGCTTTGCCGATGCTGATTGATTATTTACCTGCTTTATATCGTAATACTCAAGCACCTTTTGCCGGATATTTAGCGGTTAATCCCTTTAACCGTGAAATCAAAAATAATACGTCCCAGCATCCGTTTGAATTATTGAGCTGCTCACCTGAGTTGTTTTTTACATTTACCAAGGATATCAATACTGGCAAGCACCATACCATCACTAAGCCCATCAAAGGGACTATGCCGCGCAGCACCAATATTCAACAAGACCATGCTTATAAACAGCAACTGACTGATAGTGAAAAGGATCGTGCCGAAAATGTGATGATTGTCGATTTATTGCGTAATGACTTGGGTAAATATGCCAAGATAGGCAGCGTAAAAGTGCCGCAGTTATTCGCGATTGAGAGTTTTAGTAATGTGCACCATATGGTCAGCACTATTACCGCAGAATTACAGACGGACACTCACCCACTCGCCGTTTTGTTTGGTAGTTTGCCTGCTGGCTCAATTACTGGCACACCAAAAAAGCGAGCGGTTGAAATTATATCTGAGCTAGAAACTGCGCCGCGCGGTGCTTATTGCGGCACATTGGGCTATATGAACTTTGATGGCAGTGGTCAATGGAATGTGCTCATTCGTACGCTGCAAGCTAACACTTCATCACATAATGGGCTGAAAAAAAGACATATCAGCTTATGGGCAGGCGGTGGTATCACTGTCGCCTCTGATTGCGATGCTGAATACCAAGAATGTTTGGATAAAGTCGGTAATCTATTAAGCGTTTTAACTCAAGAAAATATCCATAAATATCCTTAAGGTTGTTCTAAAAGTACAACCAAAGAAGTCCATCAAAAAGCCTGCTCAACACAATGTTGGCAGGCTTTTTGATCAATACAAGCATCGTGATTCAATTATCAAAATTTAAATCGCGAACCAGATATTAATCAGCAATGATTTCAGCCTCTTTTTGCAACGTCTGTAAAGTATCTATCAAGCGGCTGTTTTGCTCTGCTGTACCGGTAGTGATACGCAAATACTCATTGATGCGTGGCTTGTCAAAATGACGGACGATGATGCCTTGCTCACGTAACGCATTCGCTACCGTATTGGCATTACCATCTTTAGGGCGGGCAAAAACAAAGTTGGCATGCGATGGCAACACATCAAAACCTAACGCTGTCAGCTCTGCTGTGAGAGATTGGCGTAAGTCGATGACTTGCTGGCAGGTCTGGGTAAAATACTCAACATCCAATACACTGGCAGTCGCCCCTACTTGCGCCAGCTTATCCAGTGGATAGCTATTAAAGCTGTTTTTCATACGGGTTAAGGCTTCAATCAATGAGACATTACCAAAAGCCATACCGACGCGCAATCCAGCAAGCGAACGTGACTTTGAAAAAGTTTGGGTCACAAGAATGTTGTCAAACTCATTGATTAAGCTCACTGCTGAAATTTCTGCATCTGAGCTATCGTTAACTGCTCGCGCAAAATCAATATAAGCCTCATCAATTACAATCACTGAGTTTGAGTGCTCACTAGCCAGCTTGCGAATATCGGCAAGCGATAATAGCAGTCCAGTTGGGGCATTTGGATTGGCAATGATGATGCCGCTACAAGGCTGGCGATAGGCATCAGGATCAATACTAAAATCTTCTTCCAAGGCGATTTGTACCAGCTCGATACCAAAGGTCTGCGCATAGACTGGATAGAAACTATAGCTGATATCAGGTGCTAAAACAGGTCGCTCTTTTAGGAAAAAGCTGGCAAATACTAGCGCCAACACTTCATCAGAACCATTGCCAACAAACACTTGGTTGATATCAATATCATAGAGTTGTGCCAATGCGGCACGCAAATCATCAGACTCAGGCGCTGGATATAAACGCAGATCATCCGCTTGCTGCTCTAGGACTTTTGCGATTGCCTCGCCTACTTTCGGTGACGGCGGGAATGGGTTTTCATTGGTATTTAATTTGCATAAATTTTCATGCTGAGGCTGCTCACCAGGAACGTAAGGTGACAGATTACGCGCTTTAGATGACCAAAGTCTGGTGTCTATCTTTAACTCACTCATAAGTTATCCTACTATTAGCCACATAAATTATTAAATATAAATCTCAAAAGTACAATTCAAAAGCAATCATCAAGCCACGTTACTGATAACGATAACGGGCTGAGCGCGCATGGGCTTCTAAGTCCTCACGTTGCGCTAAAATATCTGCGGTCTCAGCCAATGGCTTACTACCGGCTTCAGTACAATAAATAATCGAGGATTTCTTCTGGAAATCATAAACACCAAGCGGTGAAGAGAAACGCGCAGTGCCAGAGGTTGGCAACACGTGATTGGGTCCTGCACAGTAGTCACCAATCGCCTCAGGCGTGTGACGTCCCATGAAAATAGCACCTGCATGACGAATATCGTTGAGTAGCGCATCAGGATGATTAACTGACAATTCTAAATGTTCAGGGGCAACCCGATTAATCACCGCCATACCTTCAACGCGGTCTTTGACTAAAATAAGTGCGCCACGATTTTTTAGAGAATCGCGGGCGATATCGGCTTTTGGCAACTCTGCCAGCGCTTTTTCAATTTCAGCGGCGACGTCTGCAAGCTGCTGTTCACTGGTCGTGACAAAGATAGCTTGAGCGATACGATCATGCTCAGCTTGTGACAATAAATCCATCGCCAACCAATCAGCACGGTCTTGCGCCTCGCCCTCTGCATATACCAATACTTCAGAGGGACCAGCGATCATATCAATTCCAACTTGACCAAATACCGCGCGCTTTGCCGCTGCAACATATTTATTACCAGGACCAGTGATTTTATCCACCGCTGGAATCGTTTCGGTACCATATGCTAAGGCAGCAACCGCTTGCGCACCGCCGATGGTAAAGACACGGTCGACTTGTGCCAAATGTGCGGCGGCTAGCACCAATGGATTGAGCACGCCTTTTGGCGCTGGCACCACCATGATGACCTCTTTAACACCCGCCACTTTGGCAGGAATGGCATTCATCAATACAGAAGATGGATAAGAGGCCAAACCACCAGGCACATAAATACCAACGCGATCAAGTGCGGTGACTTTTTGACCCAAGCGATTACCAAGCCCATCTTCATACTGCCAAGTCTCTTGTACTTGGCGCTCATGAAAGGTCTGCACACGCGTTGCTGCGGTGGTCAATGCCAATTTTACTGTATCATCAAGATTCGCAAACGCTTCAGCAAGCGCCTCTTTAGACAGCTCTAGCTCTTGCATCGTCGTCGCCGGATGCTGATCGAATTGCTGGGTTAACGCCAGTACGACGCGATCGCCATCATGCCGAACTTGCGCGATGATATCATCAACGGTCTTAAGTAAATCGGCATCATTGACGGTTTCAAAGGCAAGTAACTCTGTCAACTGACTGTCAAAATCGGCATCTTGGGTACTTAGTTGGCGCATGACTTAATCCTATATCTGAGCATAAAAGACTGCTGAAAATTAGCGATGTAAAAATGAGTGGTATTGAGTATTAATAATAATTGTGATGGCTGATATACCAGTTTCTATATATTTAGTTTGTTCAGATTATACTAACCTCATACTTTCTGGCAAGCAAATACAACAAAACCAGTTTAGCACGCTATATCTATCTTATAGCGCTAAACTGGTTTAAAAATTTGTATGACAATGCTTAAGATTACCAATGATTAGTATCGTTTGATAAGACATTGATTCATTAGGAATTAATTTATGAAGCGCTGGCAATACTATTTTTAAAGCTATCTAAAATCGGCTCAAGTAACGCAAATTTACGCTTGTAGCTCACTTGATTGACGATAAGGCGTGAGGACACATCGCAAATATGATCGCGTGCTTCAAGACCATTTGCGCGCAACGTATTACCTGTATCAACCACATCGACGATCAAATCACCCAACCCGACCAACGGCGCAAGCTCCATAGAGCCATACAGTTTAATCACATCTACTTGCTGACCTTGGCTGGCAAAGTAAGCGCGGGCAACATTGACGTATTTGGTCGCAATACGTAGGCGACGATTGGGTAGCGGCGCATCTTTCACGCCAGCTGTCATCAACTTACACTGAGCAATTTGCAAATCAAGTAATTCATAGACATGGTTGGCACCATGCTCAAGCAACACATCTTTACCCGCCACTCCAAAGTCAGCCGCGCCGTGTTCCACGTAGGTTGGCACATCACTGGCACGCAAAATCAATACACGCACATTGGGGTTTGAGGTTGGAAAAATAAGTTTGCGTGAGGCTTCAGGATCTTCTAATAACTCAACACCAGCTGCGCGTAGCAGTGGCATGGTCTCTTCTAGAATACGACCTTTTGATAAGGCCAGTGTTAAGCCTGAAAACTCATCATTTACTTCATTTAATAAACCATCATTTGGTAGGCTATTGCTTGCTTCAGTCATAATGACATCGTGTCCATATGCAGTTAACACCCCCGCTGAAGGGGGCTTTTAGTGGTAAGTTACTAATAGTGCTAGACTACTAAGCTATTCATATCAACGCCAATCGTATCAATCATTGAGGTCATGGATTTGATAAGTAAATCGATATTAGTCATTAGTATTGATACGTTCGATATTGACCCCAAGCGCACGCAGCTTTTCTTCGACATGCTCATAACCACGATCGATATGATAAATGCGATCGATTAAACTTTCACCTTCAGCAGTTGCCGCTGCCATCACCAATGACATAGACGCACGTAAATCAGTCGCCATTACAGGGGCAGCAGTGAAGTTTTCGACGCCTTTTACTACGGCCGTATGACCATCTACTTGGATAGAAGCGCCTAGACGATTAAGCTCAGGGACATGCATGTAGCGGTTTTCAAAAATGTTTTCGATAAAGGTACTTGTACCATCCGCCAGACACGCAATAGCCATGACCTGCGCTTGCATATCGGTTGGGAAACCTGGATGTGGCTGAGTACGGATATCAACCGCCTTAGGGCGACCTTTCATCTGCGCACGAATCCAACCATCACCAGTGGCAATAATGGCACCCATGTCTTCGAATTTTTCTAACACAGGTGTGAGTAATAGCGCAGAGGTGTTTTTAGTCAACACATCGCCACGCGTCATGAGTGCACCAGCAAGGTATGAGCCTGTTTCGATACGGTCTGGCACCACTGAATACTCACAACCGTGTAAGCGCTCAACGCCTTCGATGGTCATGATCGAAGTGCCGATACCGCTGATTTTAGCACCCATCGCAACCAACATATTGGCCAAATCAACGACTTCTGGCTCAAGGGCACAATTACCTAAGACGGTCGTACCTTTAGCAAGTGCGGCTGCCATAATGACGTTTTCAGTACCGCCCACGGTAATCATATCAAAAGAGTAATTACAGCCAATCAGCTTGCCGCCTTTTGGCGCTCGTGCTTTTACGTAACCATTTTCGACACTAATTTCAGCACCCATCGCCTCAAAGGCTTTTAGGTGTTGGTCCACAGGACGTGAACCAATGGCACAGCCGCCAGGCAATGACACTTCTGCCTCACCAAAACGTGCTAGCAATGGTCCAAGCACTAAAATCGAGGCACGCATGGTCTTTACTAAATCATACGGTGCATAGAAATTATCGATATTCTTGGTATCGCAGGTGACAGTATCGTCCTGCTTTTGGATTTTGATACCCATACCACCGATCAATTCAATCAAGGTCCGCACATCTTGTAACGATGGCACATTGTGCAATGTCGTTGGCGTCTCGGCCAATATCATAGCGGCAAGTAACGGCAAAGCAGCATTTTTGGCGCCTGAGATAGTAACTTCCCCTGCGATACGACTACTACCAGTGATTAAAAATTGATCCATAGAAGTGACAACCTAACGATGAGTATTAAAATAGTAAAAATCAGACCAATCACACCCAGCCAATGTAATAGCCAGTCTAATAAGCCCAATCATATGTATAACGGTCTAGCCTTTGGATTGAACGTCCCATTCAGCAGGCGTCAGCGCTTGAATATTGAGCGCATGAATATCGCCACTGGCGATCTTCTCATTGACTAATGCATAAATCGCCTGCTGACGTTGCACGGCACGCTTACCTTCAAAACTGGCATCAACCACGCGTACATCAAACTTGTTACCTTGATTGGCAGCTTGAATAAAAGCGTCTGGGAAGTGAGTCTGTAAAAATGCAATCAAATCGTCAGCGTTCATGCTCATAGAATATTCTGCCTTAAAGTGTCAGATAGGGTATAGATCTAAAGTGACGACATTATAACAAGAGTTTAAGCATCTTACAGTACTGTCTTACGCAACTGCACCTAACTTCTGATTGCCGTCCATTATTTGAGCATTTTATCCAAGTACGTCAGTACTTGCGCGCGTACATCATTGACCCAACGTAGCGGCGGTGCCATCGCACCAATACTGGTCGCATGACTGGCACCTTTTATTTCACCGTTTTCTACGGTGACGCCAGCCTCTTGCAACGCTTTGGTCATTTTAATCGTATTGGTCGCGTACACTACTTTGTCTTTTTCGGCAGTCAACAATAAATACGGGGGCTGCTCGCCTTTGATTTGACGGTCTGGCATAACGTCGTCTGGCGTAGCATCAGCAGCAAAAGCGGTAGCGCTATCAAATTTACGGAAGTCATAACTATAAGGACCAGCAATACCCACGACCGCGGTAATATCCTTTGGCTTAATACCATAAGGCGCTAAAAAATCTTCATTGGCGACCGCTGCGACCGCGTTAAATGCACCAGCAGAATGTCCAATTACCGCCAAGCGTTTAGGATCAGCATGTAAGCTCGGAGCATTATTGATACTCCAAGCAATCGCTTGCGCCGTATCTTTGACATAATCAGGGTACACATGCTCAGGCGCTTTACGATAATTAATCACGGCGGTGACATAACCTGCTTGCGCCAAACTCTGACCGACAAAGGCATACTGTTCTTTATTACCACTATCCCATGAGCCACCGTGGACAAACACCACCATCGGATAGCTATCATTGATCGCACCATCATTGATAGCGCTTTGAGCTTTCATTGCTTGTGCTAATGGCTTAGGATAATAAATATCCAAATCTTGATCGGTCTCATCACCATAGAGAATGTTTTTGCTGACGCCGACGCCGCCACTAGCAGTAATGCCATTGACGATAGCCAGTGGCGATAGAGCTTGCGCATTCTGGGTGGCTAGCGCAACGCTACCCAGTGCTAAGGCAGCGACGCCTGTGAATTTTAGAATGCCTACTTTGCTAGCAGTATTATTAATCATGCTTTCATTATTTATTTTTTGACGGCTTTTATTATATTCTAAGCGCTTGTTTGCATCCTTCATTGCCAGTATCCCTATTATATTTATACATTGATCAAAATTAACAGCACTGCGACAGCCCTTTTATAAAATAAGCACTAATACTGTCTCGTCTATTCTTCGCTTTTTATATCTTACTGGCTGGCTCAGAAGTTCTCGTGTTTTTCCTGTTAACAGTGTTTAGGTTTCTTGTCATTAAACACGGTTTAAACTGACGGGGCAAATGACTTACCCTACAAGCTATTTAGCCACTGTTTTTTTTGTTTTATTAATAAATAACAGCTGTATTTTAGAACACTTTTTACGGATCTTGATACAGGTCTATATATGGGCTTGATGACGGTTGCTCAACGGTTGTGCCATCTTCGGTCACGACGATAGGAGTCGATGTGCCAACGGACGCTGGCGCTTCAGAATTATTAACGCTAGCAGCAGCTACCCCGTCCACAACGACTGGTGCTGAAGCAGGATTTACCAAGTTATTTTCAGACATAATGTCGTCTTTACTTATCTTTACGCCCCTGTCATCAACCACGGTCGTCAGCAGCACCAACTCAATCACACCAACGGTGCTATTGGCGATATCGATTAGGTGACTCTGCTGAGTCGGTGTCATACGTCCCATGATATAAACCACGCCATCATTGGTCACGGCTTTTATCTGTGAAGCTTTGACGCCATCACTCGCGGCTACTTTTGCCAGCAGCTTTGAGGTGATATAGCCATCATGAACCGTCGAGCTATAGCCTTTAGACGCGCTGACGTTTAGCTCATTATAGACATGACGCACATCTGGCATAGAGCTGACGACTTTTTCGACTTCCACTTTGATGGCCTCAGTGGGTACTTCACCTGTCAATAACACTTCACTATTAAAGCTATCAATACCCATACGGCTGGTTTGTTGCAGGTCTTCTTTTAACCCATAAACATTGATTTTGACGGTATGTTCAATACTGCGATCCAGTAGTCGCTGCGGAATGGTACGCTCTGTCATCGGCACACCATACGTACCTTCTGTACTGTTGGTCAAATAATTGGTGGTACAGCCCGTAGTGACGATGCTGGTCATTAGCATGACGCCTATCGCGGTGCGGCGTGATGAGCCAAAAATAGCAGTGCGCAAATGCATCCGTGTCATGATTTACCTCTTAGAACATGAGTGTGACGATCGTATAAAGTCAATTGATTGAGCCAGTTTTAATCTAATAACATTTGTTTTGACAACTGTTAATTCAGTTAATAATAACTTAGCTACTTTACTTAATTTTTACTATCAGCGGTTAGGTTTTTGGTAACGCTCATTTGATAATAAGTACTTACTACCTTCTAGTTGGATAGCTTTTACATCTTATTATCACGTATCTGCTATAAAAGCACCTTTGAGCCATTGTGGTTGATTTGCTACATTTTGACCACTGGTCTTAATATGATTACCTACCGTATCATAAGCGATGACATCGAACCGGCAGTCATAATCCTCATACTCAGGATGCTGTTGCAAAAAATATTGCGCCGTTTTAATCACTTTACGTTGTTTGCTTGCCGTCACGCTCAGTGCAGCACCACCAAAACCTGAACGCTGCCGTTGACGCACTTCAATGAATATCAGTGTCGACCATGCTGAACCTGTCTCCAGCATAATCAAATCCAGCTCACCCACTTTGGGCTGCTGCCAATTTTGGGCAATCAAAACCAATCCTTGCGATTGTAAAAACTCACACGCCTGCTGCTCGAACAGACTGCCTTGGCGCTGCTTTGGTGAAGTGAGGTTCAAAGGTTTATGACTGGACATAAGGTCGATGGGTCTGGTTAACATTTCAGAATTATCATAGCACATCATGCTAAACTAGCCACTTTCGCGTGCAGATGCTGGCATGGTGTTTTATGCTTTGCTTAAGCCCTATTTTTGACCAGTTTTGTCAGTCAGCGCGCCACATTATATTTTAATTCCCGCTTTTAATACTCCGAGGTTTTCATGTCTAGCCCTACCGCGATGCCAGCTTGTCTATATATCGTTGCCACGCCGATTGGCAATATGAGCGATATGACGCCGCATGCCATTGATGTTTTAAAGCAAGTCGCCATCATTGCCTGTGAAGACACCCGTACCTCAGGTAAGCTATTGTCGCATTTTGGCATTGATACCAAAGGCAGTAAAGCCGACGACGAAAAAGAGTCAGAAGCTCCTAACACTAAAAATAATACCGATAATAACGTGACAGACGCTGATACCGCGACCAAGCAAAAAGGTCATAACAAGCTTTGGGCATACCATGAGCACAATAGTGCCATTCAAACACCCAAAATTATCGAGATGATCGAGCAAGGTCATTCGGTTGCTTTGATTAGTGATGCTGGTACGCCACTCATCAGTGATCCAGGTTATCAACTGGTACAGGCCGCTCATGCCGCAGGCGTTAGAGTCTCTCCTATCATTGGTGCCTCCGCTGCCATTGCTGCACTGTCAGTCGCAGGACTGCCCTCAGACCGCTTTAGCTTTATTGGGTTTTTACCTGCCAAAACCCACGGTCGCCAAAAGCAATTAGCAGCATTAAACTCACGTACCGAAACGCTGATATTTTATGAAGCACCGCATCGTATTATCGCCAGTTTAGAAGACATGGCGGCGGTATTTGGCGCTGAGCGCGAAGTCACATTTTGCCGTGAATTGACTAAGACTTTTGAGACTGTCCATAAAAGCACCCTTGGGGATTTGGTAGAATTTGTCAAAGCTGATGACAATCAACAGCGCGGTGAGATAGTCGTGGTCGTCGCTGGCGTGAATGTGGCGCAGGATGCGGATGACATCAGTATTCATGATAAATTATTGCAGCGCTTGCTTGAGGACTTATCGGTTAAAAAAGCCGCTGCATTGGGTGCTGATATCACTGGCGTAAAAAAGAATGCGCTATATCAGCGCTTACTTGAGCTACAAGCTGAATAATTTTTGGATATTAATATTAAAGACAGTTATAAAACCATTGAGGAGAAGTGAGCAATGTACAATGTAATGGCGATAGGCAACGCATTGGTTGACCATGAATATGTATTGTCAGATGCGGCGCTAGAAGAGACTGATTTGACCAAAGGCAATATGACGCTGGCAGGTATCGACGAGCAACAGCAATTATTGGCGTATTTTAAGCTGGCAGAAATTGCACCATCAAAGCAGGCTGGTGGTGGCTCAGCGGCTAATACGATGTATACCTTTGCCAGTTTAGGCGGCAAGCCATTTTATGCCTGCCGCGTCGGTGACGATCAACAAGGCGAGTTTTACCTCAAAGACTTACATGAAGCAGGCGTTGCAACTTCAGAGAAATCTATCCATGCAGGCGGGGTAACGGGTTCATGTGTGGTCGCAGTCACCGAAGATGGCGAGCGCACCATGCAAACTTATCTCGGCACTTCAAGCGAAATCACCGCAGAGAATGTCGATTTTGATGCACTGACACAAGCTGACTGGCTATATATAGAAGGCTACTTGGCCATGACTGAGAGTATTCAGCCTGCCATGACTCAGTTGCGTCATCAAGCAGGGATTCATTCTGCAAAAATTGCCGTAAGTTTTGCTGATCCTGCCGTGGTAAAGTTTGCCAAAGACGGTTTACTCAATATGCTGGGCAATAAAGTGGCAGTGATATTCTGTAATAGTGAGGAAGCCAAACTCTTTACGGACAAAAAACAAGTCAAGGCAGCCGCACGCGCACTGCTTGAGTATTGCCAGACGGCAGTGGTTACTGATGGTGCCAATGGTGCAACGATCGCCCATAAAGCTAATGATAAATCAGAAATTGAGATTTATGAAGTTGCTACACCAATCGTTACTAATGTCATTGATACCAACGGTGCCGGTGATAATTACGCAGGCGCATTTTTATACGCGTTGTCGCAGCACTATAGCTTGCCTGAATGTGGTCGTCTTGCCAGCGAAGTGGCGGCGCAGGTGATTCAACAGTTTGGACCACGATTGGCCTCACAAGATTATAGAGATATTGCAAAGCGTGTACTATCTGCTTAACTTATAAAAATCTGTCATTGCCGATAATAAAAAAGCCCATATCAATTGATATGGGCTTTTTTGTTATTAATTATGAGACAAATTATTCAGTTCACATTGCTCAGCTCACATGGCTCAGTTCAATAAAAAGCGTTTAATACTAAGCCGAGGCTAATGCTTGCGCAAGATCCGCTTTGATATCTTCGATGTGCTCGATACCAATTGATAGACGTACCATATCAGTGCTTACCCCTGCATTTTCGAGCTCTTGCTCATTGAGCTGGCGATGCGTGGTCGTCGCTGGATGACAGGCTAATGATTTGGCATCACCGATATTCACCAAACGAGTAATCAGCTGCAGCGCATCGATAAAGCGAGCGCCAGCTTCCAAACCACCTTTAACACCAAAGGTCAAAATAGCAGAAGGCGTGCCTTTCATGTATTTTTTGGCAAGCTCATGCTCAGGATGATCTGGTAAACCCGCATATTTCACCCAAGCAACTTTATCATGATCACGTAGATATTCCGCCACTGCTTGGGCGTTTTGGACATGACGCTCCATACGTAGACTCAATGTCTCCATACCCTGCAAAATACCAAAAGCATTGAGCGGGCTAAGTGCCGCGCCCGTATTACGTAGTGGCGCCACGCGAGCACGAGCGATAAATGCTGCTGCACCGACATCTTTGACAAAGTTCACACCATGATAACTATGATCTGGCGTGTTCAATAAGGGAAAACGCTCAGGATAATCACCCCATGCGAATTTACCACTATCGACAATCGCCCCACCAATCGACGTACCCGTACCACTCATATATTTGGTCAATGAATGAATCACGATATCCGCACCAAACTCAAAAGGACGACATAACGCAGGCGTGGCAACCGTACTATCAATCACCACTGGCACACCATATTCATGTGCGATATCACTCAGCACTTGAATATCAACGATATTGCCCAACGGATTACCGATACTTTCTGCAAAGACCATTTTGGTTTTGTCATCAATCAAATCACGAATCGCCTCAGGGTTTTTGTGGTCAAAGAAGCGGACTTCGATACCTTGACGCGGCAATGCATGGGCAAATAAATTATAAGTACCACCATACAAGGTCGACACAGCAACGATATTATCGCCCGCTTCACAGATGGTTTGAATCGCATAAGTAATGGCTGCCATGCCAGATGCTACTGCAAGGGCACCGATACCGCCTTCGAGCGCCGCGACGCGTTCCTCCAACACGGCATTGGTCGGGTTCATAATACGGGTATAAATATTGCCTGCAACTTTTAGATCAAACAAATCAGCACCATGCTGAGTGTTATCAAAGGCGTACGAGCTGGTGTGATAAATAGGCACTGCGACCGCTTTGGTCGTTGGCTCAACGCTATAACCAGCATGAATAGCCAAGGTTTCAAGACGTTGAGGCGTCGCTGATTTTTGGGCTGTTTGCTGGGCTGCTTGTTCGTCACTCATCATATATTCCTTTATTCCGATAAAAGTTATTAATCAATAAATGACTAATCAACAAATTATTAATTAACAATCTACCACTGAAAATTCAGCTAAAAAACAATCTCCCAAATCATAGCAATAAAAAAAGCCAAGTTCATCAAAACTTGGCTTTTTAATTAAAATAACTCTTCAGATATTATTTAACGCTTTGGCTTTTACTGAGATTTCTATTTATAGTAAGCGTTTTCGGTACGGGTATGATCGGTCTCATCAATGACTTGGGTCAACTCTGGTATTTGCTGCTTAAGTTGCACTTCAACGCCTTGACGTAAGGTCATGTCAACGGCTGAACAGCCTTGGCAACCACCACCAAACTTCAATACCGCAGTCAGACCAACGCCTTCTTCATCAATCAGCTCTAACAACTGTACGTCGCCACCATGCGCCGCTAAGCCGGGATTAATCTCTGACTGCAATACGTAATTGATACGCTCTTCGACACTGGCATCCGCACCCACTTTAGGCACTTTAGAATTTGGTGCACGGAAGGTCAGCTGACCACCAAAACGGTCTTTATTATAATCAATCACCGCATCCTCTAAATAAGGAACGGACGCCGCTTCGATAAAGGCAGAAAAACTGTCATACGTAAAACGCAGGTCAGCGCTATCCTCTTCACCCGGTTGGTTATAAGCCATACAGCACTCTGCACGCGGCGTACCTGGATGCTCAACGAAAATACGCACGCCGATACCATCGGTATCCTGCTTGGATAACAAATCTGCTAAGTAGCTTTGGGCTGACTCAGTAATAGTAATATTGCTTTTTGCTACAGTTTGCTCAGTATCTAGCGCTGATTCATAGTCTGCTGACTGGTCTAATTGGCTCTCAGCTTGGTTGTGCTCACTCATAATATGTCCTATGCGTTATGACACAAACGCTATATCTGTCATGGCTACTGTGTCGTGAATTTAAAATTAGGTAGCGGGTATAAGTTATGCGGGTTATCAATCATTACGGTCTGTTGTCTTAAAATACGGACTGCCGTTGTTATAACATTTTGCTCAATTTATAACAGCTATTATAACGTACTCAGACGACAATTCCGACTGCGCTACTGTGAATTAAACCAAAATGCTCACAAATGACTGCTATCGGTTTTATTAATGCTTTATTAACAATGACGAAATAGTTACGATAAATAGCGCTTATCTAATGATTGATATATCCCCTACTATATAAAGACAGCTACCGTGATTATCAAGCACCTAGAACACTAACTAACCACCTACTTTCTTCCGAATACTATGGCATGTCTAACACTGTGTGAAACCATACAACCAAAGCACTTATCATGCTTGCTATTTTCTAGCGCTAGTTTTAGATCTATTTACAAGGTAAAGTGTATTGTCCTAAATATCTTCTTATAGGTTTACTTATTGATCATTATATTAGGCATTCTTGTTGCCCTTATTATAGTCGTCGCGCTTTTAGTACCGGAGGGTGTTGACTATACCAAAGCTGTAAAAGAAATTATGTCTCGTTATATCAAAATTCATGTAGCGTTGGTATTTTTTCGTAATCCATTACTCCAGTTGATATTCTTTTATATTGACTATAGAGATCGCTTAGATATCGAAGAAAAGAGGATGTTCAAACGTTATTTTATAACGCAATTTTTTAGCATCTTTATATTTATTACTATAATTTTCATTGTTAAACATTACATTTAAGCTAGCAGAAACTTCATATTTTAGTTGAATCAATCTTATGATGACACAAACACTGAATCTAGTAACGACCAAAGACGACGAACAAGTAGCCGTTTGGAAGATTGTGGATAATACAAAAGACGAAACAAAGAACGATACCTCTACCACCAATACCTTTGCCATAAAATCGCAAAACATATTTTTGACGCACGGCACGTTTTCGGACAAACAAACCTGTTTGAAAATCGCTGAGTATCTAGCCCGCCTCGGTCATCATTGCTACATCATGGAATGGCGCGGTCATGGCGCAAGCTCAATACCCAAAGAAAAATTCAATTTCGAAACGGTTGCAACCTATGACTATGAAGCGACTTTTCGCTATCTTTTTGAGGATTTAAAACTCGATAATCTACATTGCGTCACCCATAGCGGCGGCGGGGTTGGCTTAACGATGTTTTTGATCCAGCATCCCTGCTATATCGATAAGATTAATAGCGCCAGCATGTTTGCCTGCCAAGCTTATGGCGCTGCAATAAATCCGATAAATCATACTAAAATTCTTGTAGCAAAATTATTCACGCGGCTGGTTGGCTATATCCCTGCTAAAAAAATCAAACTAGGGCCTTTTAATGAAAGCTATCATATGATGAACCAGTGGTACGACTGGAATCTACAAAAAAACTTTAACAGCAGTTTTCTTAAGCAACGTACATTTAATACAGCCAGCATGGATACATGCGGCGCTGATGAGGCACCTTTAGACTACCGGCAACAGATGCCAAAAATCACGATACCTATCTATGCTATCAGCGCAAAAGGCGACAATTTCATCTCCCCTACTCGTGGTTGTCAGCTGTTTTTTGAACCCTTTAAAAACCCTGCCAATATTTTTCGAGAATACTCGCTCAGCCATGGAGATCTGGACGATTATACGCACAGCCGCATTATGATCAGTCGTAACGCCGCCCACGAAATTTGGCCAACAGTTACCGCGTGGATTGAGCAGCATGCCCGTTAAAATAGCGGTGCGGTTGTAGCCTAACTACAGCATGGTACGGACTATAATCAGAAACCGCACACCTCTAAACATCTTTATACTTGTCAGCGAGTGATAGGCTGTGTCAGTATTGGCGTCATTACTTTTTACTCAATAAATTTTAACCAATGAAATATCCGTAGTAGGAAAGTGGCGTATATGAGCGAATCATCAGAGCAAAGTTCAGCTAAAGATAATAAACACTATCGTTATTTGGTTTTTATCGGGCGTTTCCAGCCCTTCCATCGTGGACATAAAGCGGTCATCGACGAAGCATTAAAGCGTGCTGATAATGTCATTATGTTGATCGGCTCTGCTAACTTACCGCGTAGTTTACGCAATCCATTCAGCGTCGCTGAGCGTGCTGCCATGATTAAAGGCGCATATTCAGCAGCAGAAGCAGCACGTATTCACTGCGTTGCTCTAGATGATGCACTCTACAACGACACACGCTGGCTACAGTACGTGCAAGCAGGCGTGAAGTCTATCACTGGTGATTTGCAAACTGATATCGGCTTGATTGGTCATTCCAAAGACAGCTCCTCATATTATTTATCGCTATTCCCCAACTGGGCGTCCGTCTCAGTACCGAGCTATCACAATCTATCCGCCACCCCAATTCGCGATAGCTATCTAATGGGCGCGACCCCGACTCCTGAACGCACGCCTGAGTCGACGCGCAAGGTTTTGAATGACTTCAAAAAAACAGACGAATATCAAAATCTGCACGAAGAAGCGGACTTTATTGATAAATATAAAAGACAGTGGGAATCAGCGCCTTATCCACCAACCTTTATGACAGCAGATGCCCTAATTGTCCAGTCAGGACATATTCTATTGGTTGAGCGCCGCAGCATGCCAGGGCGTGGACTTTGGGCATTACCAGGCGGATTTTTAAATCCAAAAGAGACCTTATTCGATGCCTGTATCCGTGAGCTACGTGAGGAGACTCGCCTAAAAGTCCCTGAACCAGTATTGCGCGGCTCTTGTCATAGTCAGCATACCTTTGATGACCCATATCGCTCAGCACGTGGTCGTACGATTACCCAAGCCTTTTATTTTCAACTTAAAAATGACCCAAAAGGCTTGCCAAAAGTAAAAGGCGGCGACGATGCAGCCACGGCTTTTTGGCTACCACTCGCTGAGCTTGACGCCACCATGATGTTTGAAGACCATTATGCAATTATTACTAAAATGGTTGGTTTATAGAATTTTATCAGACGATTATCCGATTTTTAATTAACAATTTTCCACGCCCAAGCTGATAGACAGCAAGGGCTAACCGCCGTAACTGTTCTTTCATTAACGCAGCTACGGCATCTCAAAGCAGAGGAGTTCTGTGATGTATACCAGCAATTTAAACA
This sequence comes from Psychrobacter sp. PG1, assembly GCF_014897815.1. Lineage (GTDB taxonomy): Bacteria > Pseudomonadota > Gammaproteobacteria > Pseudomonadales > Moraxellaceae > Psychrobacter. The sequence continues at coordinate 10,642 of NZ_JABUZG010000065.1, read as the reverse complement.
ATTTAATTCTAAATAGCGACAGCTACAAAACCTCACATTGGGTGCAATACCCAAAAGGTAGTGAGTATCTGTCCAGCTATATTGAGGCGCGTAAAGGCGACTACGATGTGGTGTTCTTTGGCTTGCAGGCCTTTATTAAAGAATATCTAAGCACGCCAATCACTCATCAAGACATTGATGAAGCCGAAATGGTCATTCAAGCACATGGTTTAACCTTTAACCGTGCTGGCTGGGAGCGTTTGGTTGATAAACATGGCGGCTACATGCCACTGCGCATCGAAGCCATACCTGAAGGCAGCATCGTACCAGTATCCAATGTGGTCTGCCAAGTTATCAATACCGATCCAGAGTTTTATTGGCTGCCAAGCTATATCGAGACTGCTTTGCTTCGTGCCATTTGGTATCCATCAACCGTCGCTAGTGTCTCGCATTACTGCAAAGGCATCATTCGTCAAGCGTTAGAAAAATCAGCGGACAATACCGAATCACTCACTTTTCTTTTACATGATTTCGGCTCGCGCGGAGCATCTAGTCAAGAGTCTGTCGCGCTCGGCAGCCTAGCGCATTTGGTGAACTTTGCTGGAACCGATTCGATGACAGCGTTGGTGGCTGCCAGCCGCTGGTATCACATGGATAAGGACATGCCAGCGTTTTCTATTCCTGCCGCTGAGCATAGCACCATGACCGCGTGGGGTCGTGACGGCGAAACCGCTGCTTTTGCCAATATGATTGCGCAGTTTGGCGGCGCTGGTAAAAGCTTCTCAGTGGTCTCTGACAGCTATGACTTATGGAACGCCATCGATAATATCTGGGGCGGCAGCTTAAAAGATGATGTGAAAAATATGGGCGGGACTTTGGTTATCCGACCCGATAGTGGTGAGCCTGCCAAAGTGGTTCGCGAAGCCTTAGAGCGCTTGGCAGTAAAATTTGGAACGACGATTAATAGTAAAGGCTATAAAGTGCTGCCTGATTATGTACGTGTCATCCAAGGGGATGGCATCAGCCCACAAAGCTTAACTAAGATCATTGAAGTGATCATGAAAGCAGGCTTTAGCGCAGATAATGTAACATTTGGTATGGGCGGTGGTCTATTACAACAAGTCAACCGCGACACCATGAGCTGGGCGATGAAAGCCAGCGCTATCTCTATCGATGGCACATGGACAGACATCTATAAAGACCCCATTACCAGCCGCTCTAAACGCTCAAAGAAGGGACGTTTGGCGCTGGTCAAAAACAGCAATGGACAGCTAAAAACCATCAAGGCTGAAGACCTATCTGCAGACGCAGATAACCTACTGCGTGATATTTATGTCGATGGTAAATTATTAATTGAAGACAATCTCACCACTATTCGGGAGCGTGCAGGATGGTAGCAATATGATAAATAGCAATAAAATCGCCTCGGTGGCAAGAGATGTACTGCTTGCTCCTATTTATCTTTATCAAGGGCGCAAAATTAAGCGTGATACGGTACGTCTACCTGAGCCAAATGGTGAAAGGCACGGGCAAGTTCAATTAAATGACACGATTGAATCGCTAAAGGAAGCGCACAAGCGGACATTAAATCTAATGGTCGTTGGCGATTCGGCGGCGGCTGGCGTCGGTAGTGAGACGCAGCAAGAAGCGCTTGTCGGTAACTTAATTCCTGTTTTGACGCAGCAGTTTGCTATCCAAAATCAGTTTGATATACTGAACTGGTCATTGCAAGCGACAACGGGGCATACCAGCTTTGATATCTTGCGTAGGCTTTATGTTCTACTCGCGCCTAGCCAGCCTGTTGATGTGATGGTGCTGAGTGTCGGCGTCAACGACACCACCTCTAAAGTATCGGTGGATAAATGGCAACAGCAAATTGAAAATATCATTGCTATCGCTCAGCGTAAATTTGGTGTGCGAGAGTTGATTTTTTTAAGCCTGCCGCCGATGGCACAGATGCCTGCGATACCTGCCCCGCTAAGTAACTTTGTGGGTGCTAAAGCCTCTATCCTTGATAAGACATTGCAGCAAGTTTGCGCCGCTCATGATAGTGTCACCTACATGGCCACTGACTTTCCACGAATGATAGCAGAGCATTCGAACGGTACTCCAATCGATATCAAAGTGATGTTTGCCAGTGACGGTTTTCATCCTAGCAGCCTCATGTATGGCTATTGGGCGCAGCAACTGTCAGAGTTGATTATACAGTTACTGAACCCTTCCCCTTCCGATGCTGAGTTGACTGATTAAGAACCATTGAGGCGTTACTTCTAAAAACTTAAACAAAAAAAACCGCTGAATAGTCAGCGGTTTTTTTATGTTCTTAATACTATAACTGTGCATGTTTGAGAAAACACATGCTCAAAATAATATCACGCAATAGGTGTGAATTATTCTGCAGCGTCAGTATCAGCAGCTTTCTTACGGCCACCAAATGCACCAAAGCGTTTGTTGAAGCTAGCAACACGACCTTCAGTAGAAGTTTTGCGTTGTTCGCCAGTATAGAATGGATGCGACGCACTTGAGATATCAAGTGGGTAGTATGGATATTCTGACCCTTCGTATTCACGAGTGGTTTTGGTTTTAACGGTTGAACGAGTTAAGAAAAACACGTCAGCGTTAGTGTCATGGAACAAAACTTCTTGGTAATTAGGATGGATATCTTTACGCATAATAAACTCTCTATGTCCGATGTATGTATAGCACTCTTGAACACCATCTTAGACGATGTGTCAAACAAGTCATGACATACGTAACTGAGGCACTAAGGACATTGATAAGTATGGCAGCTGCGTCACTGGCTTATTCCAGCACCCAACACCATTCCTCTGCTCACTTAGCCTTTCCCCAGCGGGAAAATCAAACCGCGATTTTAACGGTTTTTATCGCTAGACGCAAGCAGCAGTTGTGAGTGATATATGTGATAAGTTGTCACCAAAATCTCTATTTTGTTGAGAGGGATACGGTATGTTAGTATAATATTAAATTAATTAAAATAACCAATATACATTTTAAGTTTAGATTTATTTAATAATTTATTTTTGATATTCATCATTTGTTAATGATGATGGATACCGTCTTATTTCGCCTCATTAATCAAGCACCCACTATTTATAAACACTCAGTAAGGACAATATAATGATAAATACTGTTATGAAGAATAGCGCAAAAGCCCTGCTTATCAGCTCAGCACTGGCACTCACCACTGTTGCAGGTGCGGCATTGCCTAATCAATGGCAATTAGACGACTCGCACACCCGTGTGGGATTTTCTGTCAATCATTTAGGGTTTTCGACCACCATGGGTCATTTTAACGACGTCAAAGGGGTCGTTAATTACGATGTTAAAGCACCCAGTAAAACCAATATGAGCTTCACCATTGCAACCGATAGCATTGACACCAATTGGGATGCACGTGATGAGCATTTAAAAAAGGCTGAATTTTTTAACGTCGCCAAATATCCAACCATGACCTTTAAATCAACCAGCGTAAAATTTATAAACCCGCAACAAGCCAAGGTCACAGGTGACTTTACTATGCTGGGTCAAACCAAACCATTAACTTTGGATGTGACTTTGAATAAAATCGCCAACAGCCCTCTTACCAAAGAGCCAGTTATTGGCTTCCGTGCAACGGGTAATATTGATCGCGCAGCCTATGGTATGACAGCTTTCGCAGATGGCATTACCACCAATGTCCCGATCCAAATCGATGGTGAGTTGATAGAGAAAAAAGCGCAAACCAACAAAAAATCTAAATAATTCTAATTTTTAGCCAAGCACAAATCGCTACTTCCTCTACATACTCTAAAAAAAAGCAGCCATTATGATGGCTGCTTTTTTGACAATAATGAATCAACTAACTCGACATTTATATATATTCAATAAATCGCATAAATACTTCCCATTTGCTTGTTAACCTCAGTTTTTATTGTTATATTCATATATACGGATTTACGAATATAAAACATAACACTGAGGGAGCAGAAAGATGGATACAGTACAGGTAGACTTTGCCGAGATAAATAAAGACTGGGATAAAAACATCGCTGATTATCACTTTGATATTTATCACTTATCTGGTTGGATTGCTGCGTCAGCTATTGTCGATAAAGGCACTCCTCAAGGAGTGATTGCCACTTATAACAATAAAAAAATCTTTTTACCTCTCATTATAAGAGAACTCGACTCAGAGCATTGGGATGCGACTTCTACTTATGGTTACGGCGGTCCTGTCATGGATAAGTCTCTCACTGATGCCGAATTAGACATAATATTGGCAGAAGTAAGGGGCTTTCTCTTAGCAAAAGGCTGTGTGTCTTTATTCATGCGACTGCATCCAATCATCAATAAAGAGTGGCTACCAACGGTCGGCAAAGCACTCACTCATGGATTGACATTGATGTCTGACTTGGGTAAATCTGAAGAGGAGCACTGGAGTGAGACTCAAAATCGTCATCGTAGAGGCATTAAAAAAGCCTTAAAAATGGATGTCGTGACAAAAATTGAGCGTTTAACCAGAGACAATGCAGTGATGTTTTCCAATATTTACAAAGAAACGATGGCGCAGGTGAAGGCAGATCAGTACTACTTCTTTGATGATGATTACTTTTTTAATTTGCTCGAAAATTTGCAAGACAGAATACTACTGATAACTGCCTATCAGGATAATAAAGCCATTGGTTCCTCTATCTACACAATCTGTAAAGAATCGGGCATTATGCAATTTCATCTCGGAGGCACGCTCAACGCCTATACCCATCTACAACCTTCCAAACTCATTACCCATGTGGCTCGTGATTGGGGCCGAACCAATCATTATAAATTACTGCATCTTGGCGGCGGTGTAGGCTCTAATCTAGATTCTTTATACGAGTATAAAAAAGGGTTTAGCTCACAAGAGTTATTATTCAAAACCTATAGACTCATCGTTAATCCAGAAAAATACACAGCATTAGTCGCTGATAGCTGGTTCACCGAAAATGATTTACGCTCCGACTTTTTCCCTTTATATAGAAAAGAGCCTACTAAAGAAACTATCTTGGAGACTGAACAAGCTGAAGCTTTGGCAGATATTTGATCTGCGTTATTTTACGATTCTAATCATTCAAGCCAATAAAAAAGCAGCCATTACGATGGCTGCTTTTTTGATGCTAATTGTCTTTCATTTCGGTAGATAATGGGCTTACTTTACTTAGTTTTGATGATATGCCAAACGCCCAGTTTATTGTCGCCATCTTTATCGCCCACCTTTGTATCATTGGCATAGAAATATAACGGTTTACCATTTACCGCCCATTGATACTTGCCATCTTCGCGTTGAAATGCTGCAAACTGCCCTGACGCTTTGGCATTACTCGGTGCCATAAATGCGGGCCAAGCAATTAGACAGGCACTACCACACTCTGATTTGTTCATCCCATCTTTATCAAAGGTATATAAGGTCATGTGATTGCTTGCATCGACTAACATGCCGTTTTTACTCGCGACTGGCGCGGTATTTTTATTGGTGGCTTGTACATCATGCATGCCAGAATCATCATTGCCGAATACATTGTTTAACGTAGTACAACCAGTAAGCGTTAAAACACCGGTGAGAGCCGATAATATAAGCATACGTTTCATAATAACTTCCTTGTCATTTTGATTGTGATTATGATTGTCATCATAAATTTCTATTTGGATTTTTCTCATCGTCAGACTATTTAAGCAGCAAAAAAACTTATCGCTGACTTCAAGCAGTTTTAATATAGCATATGCAACAGCGCAGTCGTTTCTATCCCTATATAAATTTACAAAAGCTTATGTATTTGCAAATTGGTTAAACTGGCATAGCCATTCATTGACAAAACTCACGTATCTACTTACGTATTTGCCGTCATATTGGTTGTCATTTTTCGTAGAATACTCTATACACATTAAGAATTACTACACAATGACAAATATGACCCTTGCGGCTTCATATGCATATTGAACTTGACGTCCTTTGCACGCATATCAATAGTTATAAACGGCTTAGAACAACATCCATTAGGACAAATTTTTTAAAATAAGATTTTAGAATAAAACATTTAACAAATACACCGAGCATGACCTGCTGTAACTGCTATTAAGGATATAACAACGACAATGACTCACTCTTTCATTAAAAACCCAGTGAAAAACCAAGCGCACTCTGCCAAACGCGTCGGTATTCTTGGTGGTGGTACGGCAGGAGCAACCATTGCTATTCGCCTTGCGGCATTAGGGCTTGAAACTTATGTATTTGAAAAAAACAAATCGCTGATTGATGGTCCACCGATGTGTCACTTGCATGCTGGCGGCAATCTATACCGCGAAATTCCTGATGAAGATTGTGTGGCTCTCCTCAAACAATGTATCGATATATTGCGCCTTTATCCTTATACCATCGATGTTCGCCCAACAGTATTTGCCGTACCAACTCGCGATGAAGGCTTGCCAGAAGATTTGCTACCACGTCTTAATATCTTGACTGATGCGTATCGTAAGCTTATCGCCGAAGATGCTAATAACAAAGTGTTGGGCGAACCTGAAAACTATTATCAGCTTTATAGTCATGAGCAACTCATTGCGCTGTCTAAACGTGAACAAGTCACTGTGCCGTGGTCGGTTGATGAATGGATGATACCAGTAGCTAAGTATTTGGACTTAAATAAAGTCAAGTTTCCACTGATTGTCGTGCAAGAGTATGGCTGGAATATTTTTCGCTTGGCGGCCTCTGCGCAATTGGCATTAGCAGATTATGAGCATGCACACGTCTTTACCGATACGCAGGTTAAGCAAGTCATGCCTGTTGATTGTGAAAATTGCTCAAACGCTGACCATCATGTCACTAAATGGCGTATTGATTATCAACAAGCTGCCAGCTCTGAAACTAAGCTTACAACTGAATCTGAGACCAAAAATACAACTGAAAATACAACTGAATCTATCGAAGTGGATTATTTAATCAATGCTTGCGGTTTTCGTACGGGCGTCATCGACGATATGGTCGGGGTCAAAGTCACGCGTATGGTCGAGTTTAAATCGTCTTATATTACCCACTGGGATAATACCGGCGGACAGATACCAGAGATTATCGTTTATGGCAGTCGCGGCACACCAGAAGGCATGGCACAACTCACACCTTACCCTGGTGGTTATTTTCAAATACATGGCATGAGCAAATTTATCACGCTATTCGATGATGGCTTGGTCGCCTCTAGCAAAGACAGCGCCCAACCTAAGCTGCCGCCGCAGTATATGCACTACATCGAAGATGGCTGGGATAAAGCACCGTTACAAGCGCGTAGTCAGCAAGCGATTGATTATGTAGCGGAGTTTGTACCGACCTTCCATAGCGCACGTACGGTCGGTAACGCGCTATATGGTGGGCAGCAAATTCCCGGTGAAGACGATACGCTGCGAGTGGCTGATGTAAGCTTGTACTCTAATATTCGCTATGCTCGTGCGGAAAACGTCAAAGCATCATCAACTTTGATTGCTGCCGATCAAATCGTTGATGAATTGACTGAACTTGGCTTAATCGATCATGACACGCCAGCCAACCGCAATCGTTATGCTCATAATTGGGCGTATTTAACAAAACACGATAGCATGGCGATTGATGAAGTCGCGCGTACACTGGCTGAGCAACGAGGCTTTCCATTCGCAATGGCTGATGTGAATCACGGTATTGGCGGGACAACTTTAGAGGGTTTCAACACGGCTAATGATGCAGGTGCTACTGAGATATAAAAAGCGTTCTATTAAAAATTGAACAAAAAAAGGAGAGAATAGCTAACGATCAGCCCTTCTCTCCTTTTTTATAGATGAAACATTTATATATAAAAGCATTTACAGATAAAAACATTTATAAATAAAAGCATTTATAAATAAGAATACGTACTCTTAATTACCAGCCATTTTTTCGGTATCGACTGCATCGTCTATTTTTACGACTGTTCTTAATAGCTCAATGGCTTCATTAATCGTGTTACATACCACCAAACGCTCCAGATCTTCTTGCTTCATAAAACCTTGGTCAGCCGTATATTTTAAGTGCTCGATCATACGATCGTAGAAACCATTGATATTCAAAATAATCATCGGTTTTTCATGTTGATAGAGCTGACGCCACGTAGCGATTTCCATAATTTCCTCTAAAGTACCAAGCCCGCCCGGCAAGGTAATAAAGGCATCTGCATACTCCGCCATCACGGTTTTGCGAGTGTGCATGGTATCTGTCAAATGCAGGCGAGTCAGCTGCTCATGAGCAATCTCATGTTTGAGCATAAAGGTTGGAATCACACCGACCGCTTGCGCACCGCCTTGAATCACCTCATCTGCAACGGCACCCATCAGCCCGATGCTCGCGCCGCCGTAGACCAAACCCATGCCATTGTCAGCAAGCGCACTACCCAACTCGCGGGCTGCCTGCTCGTAGACTTCATTATTACCCAAACGCGAACCACAATAAACCGCTACCAACGGCATCATTAACGTTGATTTATCCACTGCTTTTTCAATATTGGTAATGTCTTGACTGGTAATGACTTCATAAGTGTCATTGTTAATTTTCATTTGCATATAGCTTCCTTAATTTTTATATCGATTGTTTTTGTTAAATACTCGTTAAAACCCTGATGGATAATACCACCCAAGATAAATAGCATAGAACTTGAAAGTCACAATTGAACACCTTGCTTGCCAGCATTTATCTTAACATAAGCGATGCTATCAGGTGGTTATCAGCTAATTTAAGCGGTTTATCACTACGTAATGACTACATTTTAAGAGCAGATTATTGATAAATAATTGCAAATAAATAGCCACTCCACACCGCATACAACCCTAACAATATGAAGGTTAAAGCATGGAAAATAAACAGTATCAGACGGATATTTATTCACTGAGTATCATGACTGAGCGCAATCAGGCATTGGCAGCGACTGTCTATCGCCCTAAAAATGAGGTGAAAAAAGCGGTTATGATCGCGCCAGCAACGGGTATCAAGCGCCAGTTTTATCACAATTTTGCCACTCACTTAGCAGAAAATGGCTTTGGTGTACTAACCTTTGACAATGAAGGCATCGGTGAATCGCTGTCGTCTGCATTGGCTAAATGCAATGCATCGCTGATTAGCTGGGGTCGCCATGATATGCCAGCCGTCCTTGATGCGTTGCAAGATGAATTTTCCGCCGCCACTTATCATTTAATTGGTCATAGTGCAGGCGGTCAGCTGATAGGTTTGATGCCAAATTATAGTGCGCTCGCTTCAGTGTTCAATGTCGCCTGCTCATCAGGTCGTATTAAAAATATGAGCATGCCTTATAAACTCAAAGCGATAGGGTTTATGGATGCCTTCATTCCACTCGCCAACTTGACGCTAGGGTACACGCCGTCAGATAAAATTGGTATGGGCGAACCGCTACCACGGGGCGTGTCTCGGCAGTGGCGCGAATGGTGTAATGGCGCAGGCTATATCAAAACAGCCTTTGGCAAAAGTATACAAACGCACTTTTATGATGACATTACTATGCCATCATTATGGCTGGGGTTTAGTGATGATGACATTGCCAATAGCAAAAATATGGATGATATGATTCGTGTTTTTACTAAAATGCCAGTCGAAAAGCACTTTTTAGATCCCAAAGACTTTGGTCTAAACAGCATCGGTCATATGCGCTATTTTAGTAGCAGAACCAACGCTAAAGCACCGCAGCTTTGGCAAATGGCGGTTGATTGGCTAAAGAATCAATACACTTCAGAGCCTATTTAACTACGGATTCGTCTATTGATTCTTTCATGTTTACTACCTGTTCTACTTTGACACACTTGGTTAAGGCAGAATAAAGCGACGGCTGCATATTATGGATATTACCCAGCATCCATTTTACGTAGCTGATGGGCACGTCTTTAATCAGCGTGCCTTTATGTTTGCCAAAGGGCATTTTGCTCACTGGATTGGCTTTATTAGCGATAGCATGGACAGCAGCAAAATCCGTCGGTGCGATGGCTAGGCGCTCACAACACGCCTGATAAAGCAGATAACACATACGCGCATCACCCAGCGCATCATGGGCGGCAATCGTCATCCTGCTTGCTTCCTCTTTGCCTAATAATTGCTCGATACATTTGGACTGACCATAAGCACTCCACTCTGGAAAAGCCACACGCGCCAGCCGCACCGTACATATCAACTTAGTAGACGGACTGCCAATAACCCGCCAATCAAAGCGCACATTATGACCAATCAAATAATGCGGCAACTCAAACGCCTCTAAATCAAAGCGCTCAAGACCAGCGACATCCTCATCGGTGATACCATGAACTCTAATGACAACTGGTGATATCGAACGACCACTATTAAAATACTTCATCCACTCAAAACCCGTCATCGCATTAATAGTCGCCACTTGAATCGGACGCGGATCACGACCTTGATCGGTTTCGGTATCGATAATCAGCGCGGTGTCAGTCATAAAGATTCAGCCATGGATAACAACAATAGATAGCAACATTGGTATTTTATGTAACGTTTTAAAAATACGTAAACTTTAAAAGAAACGTTATATTTATGGGGATAAAAAATAGAGATAACAATGATATACAAAGAATAGATAATACCAATCCCAATAATTAAAGTTGCGCCCAAGTACGA
>NZ_JABUZG010000009.1 GCF_014897815.1 Psychrobacter sp. PG1 | reverse complement strand
AAGAGGGCAGCAAAAGACGAAAAAGCAAAGCAGCATGGGGCAGACTTCCATGCTCAACAAGGCGAAACATATACGGGTAAGATACTGCGAGCCGATGAAAACGGCATAGTGCAGCAGACAAGAAACGGCATTGTTTATCACCCTGCTATGTCAGGCATTGAGCAAGGAAAATCATACCACCTTGAGAACAACGGCAACACCTATAACACACGAGAGCAGTATCAAGTCAGAACGCCCAACAAGAGCATTGACCAAGATAGGGGCATCGTCAGATAACTAACGCCCTAGCGGTTGTTGGGTCAGCGCTGATCCGTGTGCGAACAGATGCACACGAACACCGCCCGACCTTGAAGATAAAGCAAGGTTGTACCTACTTCACCCCTTGATTTATGGGGCTTTACAGAGAGACAAATAAAAGAGTAAACTACAGAAACGAGTAAGCCCCGACAGTTGGACGCTGTCAGGGCTTAATGTAATTCATAGTGTGTAACCACTAAAAACCACGTATCGATAACGTGTATTTTAGTTGGTTGCACACACTAAGACAAGGCTTTTTTGTATTTGGTGCGGTAGGGTTCAGTAATTTTTAAGTAACCCATACTACTACCTGATGCAAAACTGAAATCTTATAGTGTACGCAATCAAACAAATAGACCCGACCGACTGGCAGAACGTCAGCACTCTAGCCCAATTCTACGAAGACCTAGCGACTAACCCCTATTGCACCAATGACAAGGGTTTTAGCTACATCCGCACCAAATCACACGCCATAAAACACGCATACATTCAGCCCAACCGCCCCAACGTGTGCCGTTGGCTTGTCTTTGATATTGACGACCCTCAAGCCCTGTTTACTTACCACGACAAGGGATTGCCACGCCCTCAAATCATAATAAAAAATCCTGAAAATGGTCATGCTCATTACGCCTACAAGCTAACGACACCAGTAGGTGAGGGCGGAAAATCCAGTACAAAAGCCCTCAAGTATTTAAGCAGTGTTCAACACGCCCTACGGTTGGCATTGGGAGCAGACCGCAGCTATGGCGGTAATCTCATAAAAAACCCTTGCCATAACGCCCACATGGTATATATGACAGGGGCTAAGCCCTCTTATGAGCTTGCAGAGCTTGCCGAACATTTAGACCTACAAAGCCCTATCAAAACTGATGCAGCCAATGACTACGGATATGGGCGTAATTTCAGCGTATTTGAACACGTTAGACACCAAGCCTACCCACTAGCCGAAACGCATAGCTACAGTGCGTTAGAGAGCGTTTTAACTGGCATTGCAAACGAGTATAATCAGCGTTTTGATGAACCGCTATTCCCTAACGAGATAAAACACATCGTCCGAAGTATTGCCAGATATTGCTCAAAAAAGGACTTCACAGCAAGCCATAAAACATGGTCAGAGCTTCAAAGCCATCGCTCAAAAATGAGATGGGGTGATAACACCGACAAGCAAAAACAAGCCCGAATATGGGCATCTGAAGGCATGAAAATAGGGGTCATTGCGGAGCGTTTAAGTATATCACCTAGAACCCTTACACGGTGGGGCATACAGAAGAAGTTAAAGTAAAAATCGGACATCCCATAATCAGATAACAGCCCGCAGGGGTTTTTGATGGTTGCTGTTAAGCTCAGCTAATCAATTTTCACGCTGTTTTGCTCCATCCCAAAATCATCAAAAATTAATCAGTCTTTTTCAATCGACCGCAGTCGATTGCCGTGACCCTGCCAACAAGCCTAATGTTCTACCGTTTCGTATCTATCCCCTCAAACCTATCTTGATTATCCGTCTATTTGGCTCAAATTAGCCCCTTGCTGCCTTTTAACAGTGGTTGGTGCTACCCTAGTATAGTTTTAATATTTAACAGGCTTTAAAACGCATTTAAGAGCGTCCGTTAATCGTTAGTTCTTGCTCAAGAAAAACGGACAGGAAGAAATCAACCTAGACTAGCCCAACTCTACAGCCCTACATCAGTCTTTACAGCGTCCTTGTCTCTATCTGATACATAACCCTCATGAAACGCCTTAACCCTTAGCTGTTGCAGCATATGGGCGCTTTTATCGTCCTCACTAGCCATTTTCTCAATCGCACTCATCCAAATAATCTTGCGTCTTACTTCAGCTTTACTAGCCTTTGATTTTTCAGCATCAATCAGCTTCCTAGCATTAGCCCTAGCTTTGACTAACTGGTCTGCTTTCTTTTCAGCCTTGAGTAATATCGACAGCTTGCGATCATCTTCATCATTTCTATTGTCTTTTTCACCCAGCAGGACAATAAGTTTCTGCGTATCATTAGGCGACTTAAAGCCCCTAAACCGTTTTACTAAATTATTAATATACTCTTCATTATTATTAATATACTCTTCATTTGCATTAGCCATGCTCATTCCTTTTTTGCTGGTTGTTTTGTGGTTAGGTTGAGTTTATCATTAGGCGGTATGTTTGCATAGTTGTGGTGGTTGGTAGCCTTGTTGAGAAAACAAGGCACGGTTAGTAGTTTCTTTTTATTTCGCTT
>NZ_JABUZG010000066.1 GCF_014897815.1 Psychrobacter sp. PG1 | reverse complement strand
AAAAATTTATTTATAAAATATTATATTAGTATAGTAATTATTCTATATATTGATATTTTTATCTTATAACGCTCATACTAAATTTTCGTACACGCACCAATATTTTGGATGATTGAACCTTATGTCTAACAAAACTGCCGTCATCGGCTTCCTCGGCACTACTTTAGACAATGGCTTTAATGACAAGCGTTGGCAACGTTGGCGACCAACCGTCAGTTTGGGTCTGCATGACGAGCTACTGGTCGATGAGCTGCATATCTTGTATAGCAAGCATGATAAACGGCTGTTTAAAATTATCAAAGATGACATGGCACAGGTCAGTCCGCAGACACAAGTTATTGGTCATCATGTGGCGTTGACCAGTCCGTGGGATTTTGCCGATGTTTATGCTGAGCTGTATGACTTTGCCGCAGGATTTGATTTTAAGGACAGTACCGATTACTTGCTGCATCTGACCACAGGTACGCACGTGGCGCAGATTTGTTGGTTCTTGTTGGTAGAAGCAGGCTTTATACCAGCTGATTTGATTCAGACCTCGCCTTGCCCAAGACCTGACCAAGCTGATCCGCAAGGTCGCTATCAAGTGATTGATTTGGACGTCTCGCGCTATGATGGATTACGTGAACGCTTTGAAGCAGAAAAACAGCAGCATTGGCAAACCTTGCAAGCCAATCTAGTCACCCAAAATGCTACTTATCAAAAGCTCATCTCCGATATCGAAAAAGTCGCCACCCGATCAACTGCACCCATACTACTGATGGGCGCAACAGGAGCGGGCAAGTCGCAACTGGCAGGCCAAATTTACGCGCTTAAAAAAGACAAAGCCAGCAGTACGCAAGGTAAAAACACGCTTGAACAATTCGTCGAGGTAAACTGCGCGACGCTGCGTGGTGACACCGCCATGAGTGTGTTATTCGGTCATGTCAAAGGAGCATTTACGGGCGCTGCGACGAGTCGAGATGGGCTGCTAAAATCAGCCGATGGTGGGTTATTGTTCTTAGATGAAATCGGTGAGTTGGGGCTCGATGAGCAAGCGATGCTATTGACTGCATTGGAGGAGCAGCGCTTTTATCCACTTGGCAGTGATACGCCGATTAGCGTGTCGTTTCAGCTGATGGCAGGCACCAATAAAGACTTGCGCCAAGCGGTCGCAAATGGCGAGTTTCGGGCGGATTTGTTTGCGCGTCTTAATACATGGACATTCTTTTTGCCATCACTCAAAGACAGGTTGGAAGATTTACCTGCCAATATCGATTATGAACTGGCGCGCTTGGGTAGCGAGCAACAGCAGCAGTATCGATTTACCCCAGAGGCAAGGCAGCTGTATGAATCTTTTGCGATGAGTGCGGATGCAACATGGCAGGGGAACTTTCGTGATTTGACTGCCAGTATGATTCGTTTGACTACACTTGCTGAGAGTAAAGTGATTCGCAATGATGATGTGCAAGCGGAGATTGAGAGGTTAGCTCATCTTTGGGAATTGCCTGACAGCTTGAATGGATCGAATAGCTTAAATGGCGGTAATGTTAGGATTAAAAATAGCCTAAGCAAAAACAGCCCCGATACTAGTTTAAATAGTGACACCATTGAGCAGGGTAGCCATCATATTTTACGCCAATATCTCGATGAAGACATGCTGACAACTATCGATCCGTTTGATGCGGTGCAACTGGCGTATGTGATTGAGGTGTGTATCAATCATAAAAACCAAGCGGCGGCTGGCCGCTATCTGTACGCCAACTCACGCGATAAGCTAAAAAGCCCAAACGATAGCGATAGATTGCGGAAGTATCTGCTGAAGTTTGGTTTGAAGTTTGATGAGCTAAAATAAAGCATCTTTCATAAGACAAAACCCATCGACTAAGCCAAGATGCTTGTACTATAGATTTATCATTTGTTCTCTTTTAAACCCCACCACCAATCCGCTCAGCCAACGCCTGCAATTTTGGCACAATCGTCGCCGCATATTCATCTGCCTGCCAGTTGGCACTCGGCACACTGGCATTGAGCGAGTAGGTGTATTGTCCAGTCGCGACATCAAACAAGCCAATGGCGACCGCTAATATGTCAGTAGAAAAATCCCCATCAGACACCGTATAGCCGTATTTTTTATAATGCTCTGTCGCGCTGGCTAGGGCAATTTGTGCATGGTTATAATCTTCGTTAGATAACTGTTCTTGTAGATTACTCATGATGACAGCCTGTCTCGCTGGCGAGCTAGCCGCATAAAAAGCGCGTCCAATAGCAGTACGTGCGACAGGTACAGCGGATCCAACCTGTAAATTGACCGATAGACGAGCAGGGCTACGACAACAAGCGTGATAGCGCATCTCTCCTTCGACTTCGGTTGCCAAATTCACTGATACTTCATTCTCACTAGCAAACTGTCGCAGTAAAGGTTCAGCCGCTGCGACCATATCGTGGCGACTCCACGCGGTCGCACTTAGACGTACAGCGCTACTACCCAATTGATACTGTCCGTGCTCAGTGACACGTAAAAATCCAAGCGTGGTTAAGGTATGGATAAAGCGAGTAATGGTCGCTTTTGGCAGATCGGTCATCTGACATAGCTGCTGATGGGTAAGCCGATCATTATGTTCAAATGCTGCGAGTAAAGATAGCCCGCGACCCAGTGCTGTAACGAACTGCCGGTCATTATCGTCCTTACTTTGCTCAAGAATGGTGGTCATTCGATCGAGTAGTGGCGGAGCTGCCGATATGTTTTTTGTCATTTTATGCTCATTTTTTTGGATAAAGGTTTACAGCGACCCGAAACTTTGTTTTAATGAATTTAAATTATGAAACTAAGTTTCGCACAGCGGAATTAGTAAGTCAATAAACTATTAAGTTAATTTATTCATTAATTACTAATCGTCGGTCAGGATGACTGATATCAAGGAGATCCACATGGCAACATCTACGCGTCCAAGTTTCGATTGGGAAGATCCGTTTTTATTACGCGACCAGTTGACTGATGAAGAGCGCATGGTCACGGACAGCGCCCGCCAGTTTTTTCAAAACGAGCTGATGCCTGGCATTGTTGAAGCCAATCGTAACGAGAATTTTGACCGTAATATCATGCGTCAAATGGGTGAAATGGGTCTGCTTGGTGTCACGATTGAAGGTTATGGCTGTGCCGGTTTATCTAGTGTTGCTTACGGTCTGATTGCCAAGGAAGTGGAAGCAGTTGACTCGGGTTATCGTTCAGCGATGAGTGTGCAGTCAAGTTTGGTTATGCATCCTATTTGGGCGTACGGTACCGAAGAGCAAAGAGAGAGATATCTGCCTAAGCTTGCTACTGGCGAGTATATCGGCTGCTTCGGTCTGACTGAGCCAGATTCAGGGTCAGATCCAGCCTCAATGTCGACTCGTGCACGAGCGGTTGATGGCGGTTATGAGCTGACGGGTAATAAGATGTGGATTACCAACAGTCCTATCGCTGATGTATTTGTGGTTTGGGCAAAAGATGATGCTGGTGAAATTCGTGGTTTTATCTTAGATAAAGGTATGAAGGGTTTATCAGCGCCGAAAATTGAAGGTAAATTTTCATTACGTGCTTCAGTCACGGGTGAAATCGTTATGGACAAGGTATTTGTCCCTGAGGCCAATGCTTTCCCAGACATCCGTGGTCTAAAAGGACCGTTTGGCTGTTTAAATAAAGCCCGTTATGGTATCGCATGGGGTGCGATGGGCGCAGCTGAATTCTGCTGGAAAGCAGCACGCCAGTACACGCTAGACCGTAAGCAATTTGGTCGTCCGCTCGCCGCAACGCAGCTTGTACAGTTGAAACTTGCCAATATGCAGACAGAAATTACCTTGGGTTTACAAGCGGCGCTACGTGTCGGTCGTCTGATGGATGAAGACAATGCGGCGCCTGAGATGATTTCACTGATTAAGCGTAATAACTGCGGTAAGGCGCTCGATATCGCGCGTATTGCTCGTGATATGCATGGCGGTAACGGTATCTCTGATGAGTTCCACATTATCCGTCATGTGATGAACCTAGAAGCGGTTAATACCTATGAAGGTACGCACGATATTCATGCGCTCATCTTAGGTCGTGCGCAGACTGGTATTCAAGCGTTCTTTTAAGTACTTTTAGCTCATACAATTGTATTCTACGACGTACGTTGCTGCTTGGCTTCTTGTTAAAAGAGCATTAGCAATAGCGTACGTTCTTCAGTTGTTCTTCATGATTTAACTACTGAAAAATTACATCATGAATAACAATTTTATTATCAAAAATACGCCACACAATAAGGGATTATTATGACTGTCGATAGCAATAGCGATAACAGCAATGAATTGGCAAAAGGCGCATTGCACGGCATCAAGGTGCTCGATTTATCGAGAGTGCTGGCAGGGCCTTCTTGTACACAAGTGCTTGCTGATCTTGGTGCCGAAGTTATCAAGATTGAGCGTCCACATATTGGCGATGAAACTCGCCACTGGGCACCGCCAACATTTAGCGATGATACGTCTGCTTATTATGCGACGATTAACCGTAATAAAAAGTCACTCACGGTCGATATCACTACTGATGCAGGGCAGGCCATCATTAAGAAACTGGCCGCTGATAGTGATATCTTGGTAGAGAACTTCAAAGTGGGCGGTCTAAAAAAATACGGCTTGGATTATGACAGTCTAAAACAACACAATCCGCGCCTGATTTATGCTTCATTGACAGGGTTTGGTCAGACAGGGCCAGATGCCGCGCGCCCTGGTTATGATTATATTATCCAAGGGTTGTCAGGGCTGATGAGTATCACAGGTCCTAGTGATGGCGAACCGCATAAAGTCGGCGTGGCAGTGGTCGATTTGTTTGCAGGCTTGCAGCTGACGATTGGCATTCAAGCGGCCTTGATTGCTCGTGAGACTACGGAGTTAGGTCAACAGGTAGACGTTGCGCTTTTAGATAGTGCGCTTGCGATGCTGGCCAATGTGGGTATGAACCATTTGGCATCAGGCAAAGTGCCGCCCAGACTGGGCAATCAGCATCCCAATATCGTTCCTTATCAAGTATTCGCAGGTCAGGGCGAGCAGCACTTTATCTTAGCCTGTGGTAATGACAGTCAGTTTGCCAAACTTCGCGATGTGCTTGCAGTTAATTGGCATACCGATGATCGCTTTACGACCAATCCTAACCGTGTTGCCAACCGCGAGCTGCTGTGTGATGAGCTGAGCAAGAAGTTTGCCGAGCAACCACGTACTTATTGGTTGGAGGTTTTAGATCAAGCAGGTATCCCGTGCGGAGCGATTCATAATGTCGCTGAAGCATTGGCCATGCCGCAAGCACTGGCACGCGAGATGGTCGTTAATTTCACTGAGCAAGGTAGTCCGGTAAGAGCACTTGGCAATCCTATCAAGTTATCTGCATCACCCGTTACTTATCGTACACCGCCACCGAAGTTGAGCGAGCATACTGATAGCACGCTTGCTGATTTGGGTTATGACATTGAGATGATCGCCAAGCTTAAAGCCGATGGGATTGTTTAGTTAGGCATCAAAAAAAGCGCCATTGGAAAAAATGTTAAACAAAGGAATGTTAAGCATGAAGATATATAGCCATGAAAATCTAAGTCTACATAGACCATTACCTTATTTCTCTTATGGAAAGATGCATGAGCCGTTAGAAGTACCAGAGCGTATGGTTGAGTTTTTAAAAGCACCAGCAGCGTTAGGGTTAGAGGTGACGACAGCTACCGATATTGGCATTGGGCCTATATTAGCGGTTCACGATTTTGGTTATGTGGATTTTCTCAAGCATGGCTATGATGACTGGATGGCAATTGAAGAAGATCTAGGCGCGCAGGTTCAAACAGGGATCTTTGTACCGTATGACAATCCCGGTATCGGTATCATGGCAAAAGCAGCAAAGTATCAAGCGGATGATAGCGCGCCTATCAGCGAGCATTCTTGGACATCTATTTATTGGTCTGCGCAGACTGCACTCAATGCGGCTGAAGCATTGCTGAACGATGGTTTATCAGATACCGAGCGTGCCGAAAGTTATATACAGCTTTGCTTCTCACGGCCTCCTGGTCATCATGCTCGCAAGAGCGCCGCTGGCGGATTTTGCTATCTAAATAATGCAGCCATCATCGCTGAACATCTGCGGCAAAAATATGCAAAAATCGCCATCATAGACACCGACATGCATCACGGACAGGGTATCCAAGAAATATTTTATGATCGCAGCGATGTGCTTTATACCTCGGTTCACGGTGACCCCGTTAACTTTTATCCCGCAGTGACAGGGCATGCGTTTGAAAGGGGCACAGGCGTGGGTGAAGGCTATAACGTTAACTTTCCAATGTCGCACGGCACCGATGAAGCTGGGTTTTTTGAGTATGTTGATAAATCTATCGAAGCGATGACGCTATTTGACCCTGATGTCATCGTTCATGTCTTAGGTTTTGATGTTTATGAGAACGACCCAGAAGCGAGATGTGCGGTGAGTACGCAAGGATTTAAAATATTGGCACAAAAGATGAAAGCGCTAAACAAACCACTGATTGTTTTAGTCGAGGGCGGTTATTACTTGCAAAAGCTCAATGACAATTTGCAAGCATTTTTATCAGGGCTTATTTCAGAAGATTAACAGTTATCACCAAAATAACTGAAAGAGTTTGAAGTAAGCAAGAAACTAGCAGCGTTTTAACTTTATTTATTATCGATAAAACCCAAACGCTGCTCAATTTGCTGCGCTAATTCAATCAGAACAGCACTGACCTCAGCACGCTTGGACTCATATTCGCCTTGCAAAAAGCTAACTGCCATACCCGCAACGGCATTGCCTGACGCATTGCGAATATAAGTACCCAAACAATACATCCCTTCGCGCAGTTGCCCATCATCGAGTGAGATGCGACTGTTTTGAATGGCGGTCAACTCGGTGGACAAATCGCTAAAGTTATCAACACCGTGTTGGGTAATAGGTGCGGGGAAACCGGTAGCGTAGATAGATTTTATACTGTCCATAGAGAAGGTTGAGAGCATGGCTTTGCCGGTAGCAGAGAATACTGCTGGTACGCGAACACCAGCGCGAAAGGTAAAGCCAAGCGGGGCAGGAGCTTCATGACAGGCTAAAAATACCACTTCACCTAAATCAAGCTTAGATAAAGTAACTGTATGTTGAAGAAGAATCGGATACTGGACAATGAGGTCTTTAAATAACTGGATGACGCCTTGCTGCTGTTCATACTTACCCGCCCAATACATCAAATAAGAGCCTAAATGAAAGCGGCTATCGCTGTCTTTATAGATGACATGCTTGGTCAAAAGACTTTGCAAAATATTGTGGGTTGAGCTACGTGGTAGATTGAGCTCTTTAGCAATATGAGCTGCCGTTAAAGGCTGTGCACTGTCAGTAATTAAATCTAAAATCTGAAAGGTTTTGTCCAAGGCAGGAACGGCAGTTGAGCTCATAAGGAACCTATAAAAGTCAGTAGAATTGGGAAAATATAAAAATAACGCGATAAATCATCATTAAAATGAGAATAGGGGTTGCAAATGGCTGGCTATCATTCTTATAATGATGTCTCATATATAGAATAGATGTTCAGTATATTGAACAAATAACAAGTTATCAATAATTATTTGAGTCATAACCTTTTATTTATTGTTGGGTTTTTTATCGCTATAAATCTGCAAACCCTATCTGCAAAATAACATTGACAAGGAGTGTCAACATGTCACAACTGCCACATACGCTAACGCTATCAAACTCAGACCTACTCAAACAGCAGTGCTACATCAAAGATGGCTGGCACGGTGCTAGTGATGACGCGACCATTGACGTCAGCAATCCTTTTAATGGCGAGATTATCGGTAGCGTGCCCAGCCTGACGACCGACGATGTCAATGATGCGGTTGCGGCTTCTCATGAGGCGCAAATCACGTGGGCGGCCAAAACCCCAAAAGAGCGCGCTGAGCTACTACAAAAGTGGGCCGACCTTATCGATGCCAACAAAGAAGATTTGGCCATCATTATGACCGCCGAGCAAGGCAAACCTTTAACCGAGTCACGCGGGGAAGTTGGCTATGCCAATAGTTTTATTCGCTGGTTTGCTGAAGAAGGCAAGCGTGTTTACGGCGATGTTATTCCTGCCAATCAAGCACAGCTGCGCCATGTCATCCTAAAACAGCCTGTGGGTGTTTGCGCGGCTATCACGCCTTGGAATTTTCCAGCAGCGATGATTACCCGCAAAGCAGCCCCTGCACTCGCAGCAGGCTGTACGATGATTATCAAACCTGCGACTGAAACGCCATTTTCTGCATTAGCACTCGCTGCATTGGCTGAACAAGCAGGTATTCCAGCAGGCGTTATCCAAGTAGTGACGGGCAAATCCTCAACCATCGGCGATATCCTAACGGGCGATGCACGTATTCATAAGCTTTCATTCACAGGCTCTACCGAAGTCGGTCGTACCTTAATGGCTCAATGTGCGACAACCATCAAAAAACTGTCATTAGAGCTGGGCGGTAATGCGCCATTTATCGTCTTTGATGACGCTGATCTGGAAAAAGCAGCTGAAGGCTTAATCGCCTCTAAATATCGTAACGCTGGTCAAACTTGTGTTTGTGCCAACCGTGTCTATGTGCAAGACAGCATTAAAGATGAATTCTTAGATGTGTTTGTGAAAAAAGTCGCTGAGCTAAATGTCGGTAACGGTATGGATGAAGGCGTGGATATTGGTCCTTTGATTAATCAAAAGGCGCTAGAAAAAGTGCAAGCGCTACTTAAAGATGCTTTAGACAAAGGCGCGACGCTTATCGCTGGCGGCAGCACCAATGACGCCTCAGAGCTTACTTACAATCCAACGGTCATTACCGATATCAGTGCTGAGATGGATATCGCGCACGAAGAAATCTTTGGCCCTATTGCGACTATCTTTACCTTTAAAGATGAAGCAGACGTCATTCGTCAAGCCAACGACACGATTTATGGCTTAGCTGCCTATTTCTACAGTGGCAATTATGCACGTTCATGGCGCGTCACTGAAGGTCTTGAATACGGCATTATTGGTCATAATACTGGTCTGATTTCTACCGAGGTCGCCCCATTTGGCGGTGTCAAGCAGTCTGGCTTTGGCCGCGAAGGCTCAAAATACGGCATCGAAGAATATGTCGTGACTAAATACTGGTGCTCTGACGTCAGCTAATCGTTTAGCGACATGCGCTCTCTTTTAAGGTTTTAATTGTCACACCGTATCGAACGGGATTCAGCACCATGAATCCCCTCTATAGCTAACAACTGTTAACTATTAGATAAACCATTCCTCAAAACCGCCATTCAATCATTGGCACTTATGTTAAAAATAAAGAAAAGGACATTCCCATGACGACTACCAATAAATCACTACTTGAGCGCCGTAAAGCTGTGTTACCAACAGGACTTGGCGTTGCTTATCCCATCTTTGCAGAAAAAGCTAAAAACTCAGAAGTTTGGGACGTTGAAGGCAATCGTTATATTGACTTCGTTGGTGGTATCTCAGTACTGAATACGGGACACAGCCATCCAAAAATCACCCAGCGCGTGCATGAGCAACTCGACAAGTTTACCCATACTGCGGCGCAAATGATCAACTACGAATGCTATGTGGATCTTGCTGAAAAATTATGTGAAAAAGCCCCTATCAGCGGTGAGAAAAAAGCCTTCTTTTTAACGACTGGTGCAGAAGCGGTCGAAAACTGTATCAAGATTGCTCGTGCGAAAACTGGTCGCCCAGGCATCATCTCTTTCGTTGGTGGTTGGCATGGTCGTACTTTAATGTGCATGAGTTTGACGGGTAAAGTGCTGCCGTACAAAAAGAACTTTGGTCCAATGCCAGGCCCTGTATTCCATGCGCTATTCCCAGCTGAAGAGTTGAATGTCACAGAAGCACAAGCGCTGCATAGCCTTGAGATGATTTTTCAAGCGGATATCGATCCTAGCGAAGTGGCGGCGATGATTATCGAGCCAGTACAAGGCGAGGGTGGTTTTCATCAAGTCACCCCATCATTTGCCAAATCTCTACGCGATATCTGCGACGAACATGGCATTGTCTTGATTTTTGATGAAGTGCAATGTGGTTTTGCCCGTACGGGTACGTTGTTTGCCACCGAGCAGTTGGGTGTTGAGCCTGACTTAATGACCAGTGCCAAGAGCTTGGCGGGTGGTTATCCTATCTCTGCGGTTATCGGTCGCGCTGATATCATGGATGCGCCGCAAGTCGGCGGTTTAGGCGGTACATACTCTGGTAACCCACTGGCTTGTGTGGCTGCACTCGCTGTCATGGAAGTCATCGAAGAAGAAAACCTACTTGAGCGCAGTATTGAGATTGGCGACAAAATCGAAGCCTTCTTGAAGGGCTTAAACTTAAGCAGTATCGGTCATATTCGCCATAAAGGCGCCATGCTCGCGTTTGAGTTAATCGATAGCGAAGGCAAGCCTGATGTGGAAGCGACGACTAACCTAAAAGCCAAAGCGTTTGAGCAAGGTTTATTATTAGCGTCTTGCGGTATGTATGGCAACGCCATTCGCGTGATGGTGCCATTGACGGTTGAAGATGAAGTGCTCCAAGAAGGTCTAGATATTATCAAAGGTATCCTAACCGCTTAATAAGTATTCAGTATTTATTTATAGTGAAATACATCACTTTTAATCAAGCCTCGATCTTGGTTAGAAGGCTATCTTTAATAGCACCGCAAGATTGCCCATATGGCACTCGCTTTGAGTACATTTTTTACAACGGCGCCTTGCAAGTCAAGACGCCGTTGCTGTTTGTACTATTTGAATATGAAACAAGTAGTGCCGAACAGCTTCGATCAAAAGGTATATATGATAATTATGATGGGTACTATCCCACTAAACAAAAGATAGTGTGACCGTCAAGGGTTAACACGGATGACACACAGACAAGGAGCAGGTTATGTCTGAATTAAAAAAATCGTTAGGGACGCTAGATATTATCGCCTTAGCATTCGGTGCTATGGTTGGTTGGGGCTGGGTAGTCTTGGCTGGTGGTTGGATTTTATCTGCGGGGACGTGGGGCGCAATGCTGGCGTTCTTGATAGGCGGTTTGGCAGTGATACTGATTGGTGTGACTTATGCCGAGCTTGCCGCATCGATGCCGATTACGGGCGGTGAGCATACCTATACGCATAGAGCGCTGGGGGTAAATGTCTCCTTTATCTGCTCATGGAGTATTCTATTTGGGTATTTTTCGGTGGTCGCGTTTGAGGCGGTTGCCTTGCCGACAGTCGTAGAGTATTTCATCCCCAATTACAATCAAGGGTATCTCTGGACCATCGCTGGTTGGGATGTTTATGCCACTTGGGTTGGTGTCGGGATGCTGGGTTCAGTCATCGTCACTTGGCTAAATATTCGCGGTATGGAAGTCAGTGCGTGGTTCCAAAAGACGGCCGTATTGGGCATCTTATTTGTGGGTACGCTGCTGTTCATTGGCGCAGTCATGTTTAATCCTGAAGGCTCAAACTCAGTACAAGCACCTGCATTCATCGGTGGTATTGGCGGTATGATGGCCGTTATTGTCATGGTGCCGTTTATGTTTGTCGGCTTTGACGTTATTCCGCAAGCGGCAGAAGAAATTGATCTAACTCGTCCTAATATTGGTAAATTTTTGATTTTATCGATTGTCGTTGCGGTAATGTGGTATGTGGGTATCGCTTGGAGTGTTGGCACGACCTTGCCACTCTTACAAGCCGAAAACTCAACGCTCGCCACTGCTGATGCGATGACCAATGCTTGGCATGGCAAGTGGGCAGGTATTTTATTAGTCATTGGCGGGGTACTTGGTATTTTATCAAGTTGGAATGCATTCTTGATTGGTGGTAGCCGCCTACTTTATGCCATGTCAAAAGCACGTATGTTGCCCGCATTTTTAAGCAAGCTACATCCAAAGTATAAGACGCCGTCGAATGCCATTTTATTGATTGGTGGTTTGGCGACACTAGCACCCTTGTTTGGTCGTAAAATGCTGGTGTGGATCGTAGATGCTGGTGGCTTTGGTATCGTTATTGCTTATACCTGTGTCGCTATCTCATTCTTAGTACTCCGCTACCGCGAGCCTGATATGGTACGTCCATTTAGAATACCAGCAGGTAAGCTCGTTGGCATGATCACGATTGCGCTAAGTTTTGGAATACTCATGCTGTATATGCCAGGTATGCCATCCGCACTAACCCCTATCGAGTGGTGGATTTTCTTTGGTTGGACGGTCTTAGGCATTGCGTTATATGGCTATGCAAGGGTGAAGTATCCGGGTATTAGCGAGTCAATTATGGCAGAAGAGTTACGTGAATTAAAAATCGTCAATCAATTATGGTTAAAAGACAATCCACCTAAGCAATAGTTTTTTCGATGGGTTATTTTTTAATAACCTCAACTTTAAAAAAAAGCCTAACAGCCAATGTTAGGCTTTTTTTATCTAAATGTCCCGTCCTGAAATTAAGTTGTCGATTACGACTTATCACGAATCAGTTTATAGTTTAAAAACTCAGTGATACCAAGGGTGCCAAGCTCGCGACCAAATCCTGAGCGTTTAACGCCGCCAAACGGGGTATTGGCTTCGCTACCAGAAGGCGCATTGATAGTGACCATACCGACTTCTAATTTGTCAGCAATCTCAGCGGCTAGCGCAGCATCTTGCGTTTGGATAGAAGCGCCAAGTCCGAAAGGCACATCATTAGCTATCTTGATGGCATGATCGATATCACAAGCTTTGTAGACGACTGCCACAGGACCAAATAGCTCCTCACGATAGACAGCCATGGACTCATCGACGTCTGTTAGTACCGCAGGCTTAAACCACGCACCCGGCTTGTCTTTGACCATGCCGCCTTCGACCAATACGGTTGCGCCTGCTTGAATGGCGCTATCGAGCTGTTCTTGCAAGTTAACTGCGGCTGCCTTTGAAGACATTGGACCAATGAAAGTGCCTTCATCAAGCGGATCAGCAAGTGTCATATTGCTTACGGCATTAGTAAACCCTTCAACGAATTTATCATACACAGATTCGACGACGATAAGGCGTTTGGCAGCATTACAGGCTTGTCCTGTATTGCCAAAACGACCAGAAATAGCCCCTTTTATAGCTTGTTCGATATCCGCATCAGCTGCAACGATAAAGGCGTCTGAACCGCCAAGCTCTAGCACGACTTTTTTCAGCGCGCCGCCTGCTATTTTAGCAACCGCTTGCCCAGCTCGCTCAGAGCCTGTTAGCGAAACGCCTTGTACGCGGCTGTCTTCGATGATAGTCGCTGCTTGCTCATTGGTGGCAAACACATTGTTATAGACACCCTCTGGTAAGCCAGCATCTTTTAGGATATCAGCGATGGCTTCTGCAGTCTTAGGACATTGCGGTGCATGCTTTAGAATAACGGTATTGCCTGCCATAAAGTTTGGCGCGACAAAACGTGCCACTTGATAGTGTGGGTAGTTCCACGGCATGATACCTAATAAAGCGCCCACAGGACGTTTTTCTACCGAAGCTGATCCTGAATCAACATCAATGGTACTAGGTGCTAGTAGCTGCTCAGCGTTGTCTGCATAATAGCGATAGATATCGGCAACTAGACCGATTTCACCTTTTGCTTGTGCAACGGGCTTGCCCATCTCATTGGCAACGATACGAGCCAGCTCGTCTTGACGTTCAAGATAAATATCGGCAATTTTATGAAGTATGGTACTGCGCTCATCCAATGAAACCTGACGCCAGTCTTGATAAGCGGTATCGGCTTGTGCAATAGCGTTCTGGATGTCCTGCTTAGTTGCCGTAGGGTAGGTGGCTTCTACTTCGCCAGTGGCTGGGTTATTAACTTGATAATCGCTCATAGCTATGTCCTTTTTTAAAATATTATTGGGTTCAAAATCCATTTGGGTCTATATTTTTATGCGTGTGTTTTTAATTGATGATTTTAGTTAATGCTTTTAATTGATGATTTTGGCTGCTGCTGAGTAATACAGTGAATATTACCACCGCCAAAGACAATCTCCTTTGTGCGTACTCCCACTACCTGATGCTGAGGAAATACTTTTTCAAGCTGCTCGATGGCTAATGAATCATTTTCATCATCATATTGCGGTACGATGATAGCCTCATTACAAATTAAAAAATTGGCATACGAGGCGATACAAACATCGCCAGTATGACGCGTCTTGGCATCGTCAGATTGTTCAATATCATAGTTCTCAGGTAAAGTAACAGGTTGCTTGGTACAGCAAAGCTTATGGACTTTTAGGCGGCGACCTTTGGCATCGGTCATATTTGAGAGCTGCTCATAGGCTTTTTGCGTTGCTTCATAAAATGGATGCTTAGGGTCGTCAGTAAACAAGCAAACCACTTCACCAGGGCGCGCAAAGCAGGCAATATCATCAATATGACCAGTGGTTTCGTCAGGATCGATACCGTCATCAATCCACAGTACTTTTTGTACATTGAGATAGGCTTTTAACGTGTCTTCAATTTGATCTTCGGTTAGGTGCGGGTTACGTCCAGGACTGAGCAAACACATACGTGTGGTCAGAACCGTGCCTTCACCATCGACATGAAATGCACCGCCTTCAATCACAAAGTCATCCGTTCGATAGCGTTTGATATCTAGATGGTCACACAAGCGTTCAGCCAGCTTATCATCGTCATCCCACGGCGAGTATAGCCCGTCATAGTCGCCGCCCCATGCATTGAATGTCCAATCACAAGCGCGTAGCTCACCTTTATCATTGATTAAAAATGTCGGCACAGTATCACGCGCCCACGCATCGTTGCTGGGCATGGATATGACTTCGATATTAGCAGGTAGACTATCGCGGCATGATTGATAATTATCAGGATTGACCAGTACGCCAACCTCACAAAATCTGTTGATTGCTAATGCGACATCAGCATAAGCTTTCTGAGCAGGAATGGCTTGCTGTCGCCAGTTATCAGCACGGTATGGCCATACCATCCATATTTTTTGTATAGGCTCAAATTCTGCTGGCATGTAAAAGCCGTCTTGCTGTGGTGTTGAGCCAGTGATTGATTGGTTCGGTAATAATGACATATAGAGCACCTTATTTGACGATAGCGCGAGTGATCTTGCTTGTTAACAAACTTTATCCATGAGTCAGCAACGTGCCATACATCGATGGACGACGATCACGGAAAACGCCCCATTGCTGACGTTCGATAGCCAGTTGATCTAAGTCAAAAGTCGTACTAAGTATCTGTTCTTTATCTTTAGATGCTTCTTGGATGATCTCACCGCGGCCATCCGTGATAAACGAGCCACCATAGAATTGCATGGTGCTGTCGTTGCCATTTTGGCTGATGGTTTCAGTGCCAATACGATTGGCTGCTACGACTGGCATGAGATTAGCGGCAGCATGACCTTGCATACAGCGTTGCCAATGACCTTTTGAGTCGATGTCCAATGTTGGCTCATCACCAATCGCAGTGGGATAAAACAGTATTTCTGCACCCATTAATGCCATGCTACGAGCACACTCAGGGAACCATTGATCCCAGCAAATACCGACACCGATTTTGGCATACTTGGTTTGCCAAACCTTGAATCCAGTATCGCCGGGGGTAAAGTAGAATTTTTCGGCATAAGGAATGCCATCTGGTATGTGCGTTTTACGATAAGTGCCAAGTATCTCGCCATCGGCATCAATCACGGTCACGCTATTAAAAAAGGTATTGCCTGATTTTTCATAAAAGCTAATCGGTAATACCACTTGCAGCTCTTTAGCCAACTGTTTGAAGTGATTGATGGCCGCATTATCTGCAACTGCGGTCGCAAGGGTAAAGTAATCAAAGTCATGAACTTGGCAGAAGTAAGGCGTCTCAAACAACTCTTGTAGCAAAATGATATTGGCACCCGCTTTGGCGGCTTTGGTGACCAAGTCAGTCGCAGTGGCAATATTTTGTTGTATATCCCAACCACATGCCATTTGAGTCGTAGCAACGGTAACATTGCGCATGATCTAAATCCTTATCGTATTTATTAGTGACTACCACATAAAAGGGCTGTTTTTATTGATTAACGAACCATCTCTCATTGCCCGTTAGTCAATGATTACAATAATAGCGCTAAGGTTGGCTTAAGCCATCATATAACCCAATCCTAAGAAGGTGACGACGGATAAAACCGCGCCGAGCATGGCATAGGGGAACTGGGTAAAGGCATGCTGCATGGGGGAGCAGCCAGCACCTTGCGCGGCAAGTAGCGATGAATCACTAAAGAAGCAAGCATGACTACCAAATGATGATGCTGATAACAATGCGCCAATCATAAGGGGAGTGCTAACGCCTAGTGCAATAGAGATTGGAAAGACAATCGGCATGGCAAGGACATACAGTCCCCAGCTTGATGATGTGGCAAAAGTTAAAAAAGCCATGACGGCAAAGATGACGGCAGGGAAAATAATAATCGTCATATAAGGCGTGATAGCTTCAATCACATATGAGGTCATGCCAAGCTCATCATTGATGGCTTTTAAGAAAAAACCGCCGATGACAGTTGAGAGCGGATAAAGCATGACTTTAAAGCCTTTAAAGATGGCTTCAACTTGCGTCTCAAAACTTAAAATGCCTTGCATCCAATAGACAACGACGGTCACAAAACAGGTCAATAATGCACCGCGTAATAGATCGATTTCGAAGTAGACCGTCGAGACAATTAACAAAATCATTGGGAAAGCGAAGTTTGCGATATTGGCTTTGAACGACAGCTTGCGTTTGGCTTGGACGTTTGAGACCAGTTGCTCTTCGACAAAGGCTTCAGGAACAGGATTACCCGCTTTGGCGCGTGCCTCGGCTTTTTTCATCGGACCCCAGTCACCTAAAATGCCATACGCGACCAAGAATACAATCAAAAGTGCAAACCAAGCATATGCCATATAAGGAATCGCGCTGATATAAAGCCCAATACCTTCACCATCGCCAGCCACGCCGTTTTCTTCTAAAAGACCGGCAAAGTAGACCGCCCAAGTAGAAATAGGCACGATAATACACATCGGTGCGGCAGTTGAATCGACGATATAAGCGAGCTTTTCACGAGAGACGTTATAGACGTCAGTGAGTTTTTTGACGGAGGTTGATACGGCTAGACAGTTTAAATAATCATCAATGAAAACCACCACGCCCAAAGCAAAGGTGGCCAACAATGACTGACGGCGCGACTTAATGATTTTTTGTAGCCATTCACTAAAGCCATCTAGACACCCACTAATCTCAAGCAGTTGAATGAGACCGCCCATCAGACCGCAGACGAGAACAATCCAAATAATGGTCTCATTACCCAGCACCATCGACATGTTGTCTGCAAAAGGGGAGACCAAATCAAAAGGATTGAGCATCACGAGGCCAGCGACACAGCCTGCGATCATGGATTCGAATGGTCGCCTAGAGACAATGGCAGTTACTAATACTAGTAATGTTGGTAGTAAAGATAAGGCGCCCCAAGATTGGTCTGGGGCACGGCTGGTAGATAGCCAAGCAAAAGCCAGATAGATGACGACGGCTACTATGACGGTGAGAAATACTCGCTTATTATGATACTGTCCTTCGACCGCATCATTGAGCTTCATGTTCATATTTACGCTCCCTGTAAAACCTCATTGTTTTTTTAAACAAGCTCTATTCTATGGTTGACGCACGATAGACAGTAGGACAGTAGCGAATCAATTGTCTATCGCGCCCTATCACAACAATCCGTTGCTATGATAGGTCACTGTAACGACCGCTTTTAAAATAAAAACACCTTATTCAATGTTTATTATTCAAAGTTTTTATGCGTTTACATGCCAGTGGTATCTTTTAGCGCATACCACCATGAGCCCATGACAGAGTAAGGGACTCGCAGCGCTCGACCACCTGGGAATGGAATCCAAGGAATTTGTGCAAAAGCATCGAACTCTTTGGTTTTACCATTGATGGCATCGGCTAATATTTGTCCAAATAGATGCGAGCCTGTCACGCCATGACCACTATAACCATGGGCGAAATATACTCGCTCATGTAGTTTGCCCATTTGTGGTACACGAGAAAAAGACAACGCAAAATTCCCACTCCACGCATAGTCAATTTTGACATCACGTAACTCTGGAAAAATCTTATTCATATTTGGTCTAATTTTAGCTGTGATGTCGGCGGGGTCTTGACCACCGTAGACTGTACCACCGCCAAATAACATGCGCTTGTCTGCTGAGAGGCGATAGTAATCCAAAATGTAGCGGACATCTTCGACACAAACATCGGTTGGCAGTAACTGGTCTGCTAAATCACCCAGCGGCTCGGTGGCGATAATTTGCGTCGATACAGGCATAACACGGTCAGTCAGTTTAGGGATGACTTTATTAAGATAGGCATTGCCGCATAGCACCGCTTGCTTACAAGTCACGGTGCCAAACTCGGTAATGATTTTGATAGCATCGTCAGCATACTCAATATCAACT
The DNA here is from genome assembly GCF_014897815.1 of Psychrobacter sp. PG1. Lineage (GTDB taxonomy): Bacteria > Pseudomonadota > Gammaproteobacteria > Pseudomonadales > Moraxellaceae > Psychrobacter. Next base: position 33,545 of record NZ_JABUZG010000066.1, on the reverse strand, counting down.
ACTAAGGTGTTTTCGTAAATGGTGCCGCCGCCTTGCTCAATGGCCGCTGCTTCACCTAGAGCAAGATTTAGTGGATGAAAGTGTCCACCAGAGTGATCGATGACCCCGCCCACATAAGCATCTGATTTTATATGCTCTTGGATACCGCGCTTATCGAGCATCTCTCTATCATGCATACCATGGCTCTCCCACAGTGCATGCGTTTCTTGCAAGTCTTTTAGCTGTCCATTATTCAATGCCGCAAAGATATTTTTTTCTTTGAGATCACAGCTGATATCGTAGTCTCTAACAAAACGACGAATGATTTTGCCACCGCGGGTCACGAGCTGACCGACGAAGTCTGCATTTTCTTGACCATAAGACTTTTTGATTTTTTGTAGGCTGGCATTTAGACCATTGACAATTTGACCACCATTACGCCCTGATGCGCCCCAACCAATTTGCGCGCCTTCAAGGATAACGACTTCATGATCCGTTTCAATGAGATGCAGGGCAGTGGATAAACCGCTATAGCCGCCGCCAACCACACAGATTTCCACTTGGATGTCATTTTTTAGCGTTGGTCTATCAGGCTTAGGATTACGACTGGCCGCATAATAGCTATCAGGATATTGCCCTTTGTCTGAATAATGCGGAATATTACGCGTGTTATTAGACGGCTGGTTTTGGTTCGTTGCTGTGTTGCCATTTAAATTGCTACTTGAGTTGCTATTTGACATATCAAACATCCTGTAAATAGGTGAGGTATTCAAGGTTGGTCACTTGCTGAGCAAAGCGTTTGGCTTCTTGCTTTTTAACCGCGATCAACAGCTCAATCATCTCGCTTGGGAACAGCGAATCAATCACATCACTGCTTTCAAATTTGCGGATGGCGGACAGCCAGTCAAGTGGCAAGGTCTTAAGTTCTGCTTCGTCGTAAGTAATACTATTAATGGGTTCTGGCGCTTCCAGCTTGTTTTCGATGCCATACAGCATACCTGCCAGTACCGCACTACAGACCAAATAAGGATTGGCGTCAGCGCCAGAGACACGGTGCTCGATACGGCGTGCTTTTGAGTCACCACCAGGGATACGTACTGCCGCCGTGCGGTTTTCATAACCCCATGACACATTGTTTGGTGCTAGCGTACCGGGTGTAAAGCGGCGATAAGAATTCACATGTGGGGCAAATAACAACGTGCAATCTGACATGGTTTTTAACAATCCGGCGACTGCATGGCGCAAGATATCTGAGCCTTCATCTGATCCATCATCAAAGACATTATTGCCGTCTTTATCTAATAAGCTGCAATGCACATGAAAACCATTCCCCGACTGCAGACCAAAAGGTTTTGCCATGAATGTCGCGGTGAGTTTACGGCGAGCAGCGACGGCCTTGACGACCTGTTTGAACAAAATCGCATCGTCAGCGGCTTTTAGTGGATCGTCTACGTGTAATAAATTAATCTCAAACTGACCACAGCCATTCTCTGCCAACGCGGCATCTGCTGGGATATCGAGCTTTTTGCACTGTGCATAAACTTCGTCTAAAAATTCATCGAATTGTAATAGATCATTGATGCTCAAAATTGAGGTTTTATTCAGTCTTAGCCCGCTTTTGGGGCGGATAGGTGGTCTTGGGGTTTCGCCTTCAGTGTAGTCAACCAAATAAAATTCCAGCTCAGTGGCCATCACTGGAGTCAAACCAAGCGCTTTGAATTTTTTGCTAATGTAATCCAAAACGTGTCTGGCATCACCGTAATAAGGTTCGTTGTTTTCTGTATAAAGCCAAACGGGCAATAGCGATGAAGGCGCACTGGTGTTGAGAAGTGGATAGGCGGCACGACCAGTAGGACGGGCAATGGCATCTATATCGCCATTACATTGAGAAGACTCGATGACATCAGCACCCCAAATATCAACGCCTAAGATAGATAAAGGCAATCGTATCGCACCGTTTTCAGCTTTTTCCATTTGATTGAAAGGGATGCGCTTACCACGAAGTAAGCCATTAATATCACCTGCCGCAACATAAACGTATTCTGTGTTGTTTGCAGATTCGACCATTCCATTGGTTGTCGTCATGTCTATTCTTCCTATGAATTTTTAGAATTACTGGGATTATTGTCGATACGGATACTGCTGGCGCATCGTCTTTTAGTGATCTTTATAACCAATGCTTGGTAAAACAGCGATTGATTACCTCTTATTTAAACAGTCTCTATGTTTCTCTTTGTATTTCTCTTTAGGTTTCTCAAAACTGATTTTATTAATAATATGAATTCTTTAGATTTCGCTGTTCTTAGCCCTTAACATCGAGATATAAACGTCAACCCTTGTTTAATGTCTCGCTGATGACTTCCAATATATGTGTGAAAAATATAGTTGTCAATTTTTATTTAAAATTATCTTAAATTAATGCATTTTTCCAATTTTATTATTAATATCGGCAATATTGAGATTTATAGTTTACATTTTATGAGATGCTGTGTTAAATTTTAGCTAAATAAAGGATTGAGCAATATAGACGATGAGGTCTATTTGTTATAACTAGGGAAGACGGTATGAAAAATTCTAGACCTATTATTGCTATTGTTTCTTGTCATAAGATGGTTGATGGGCAGCCAGCACAAGCGGTGTATCAAAAATATATCGATGCCGTGAATTTTTATGGTGGCAATCCCATACTGCTGCCAAATACTGCTGCCGATAGCGAAAACTTTGAGGCGCTACTGAATATCGCAGATGGGATTTTGTTAACGGGCAGTTATAGTAACGTGGCACCAACGCGTTATGGCGCGACGCATATCGAAGCGAAACAAGACTTGGGTCGTGATGAGCTGAGCTTTAAACTGTTGGATTATGCAGACAAGACTGGCATTCCATTACTAGCGGTTTGCCGAGGTTTGCAAGAGATGAATGTGCATTTTGGTGGCACGCTACATCCTGATTGGCGGGAAGTGGAGGGGTTTTATGAGCCACATTTAGAGGACAATACTCAGCCACTTGAAGTGCAGTATCAGCCAGTTCATGACGTGATTATTCAAGCAAATGGCAGGCTTGCCGCCTTTGGTGAAAAATGGCACGTTAACTCGCTACATAAACAAGCAATCCATAAAGTAGGCGCGCGTTTATTGGTTGAGGCTCTAGCGCCTGATGGTTTGGTCGAAGCCATCAGCTTGTTGCAACATCCATTTATGATTGGTGTACAATGGCATCCTGAGTTAAATTATGCACAAGACGACTTGTCCAAATTTCTATTCACGGAATTCATTCACTATGCCAGCAAACCCCAAACTGAATAGCACTACTGAAGGCAATGTAGACAATGCCAGCACTGACATTGATATTAATAACGGCATTGACGCTGATGTTGCCAGCGATAAAGCGGCTGATATCGATACAGATGACGACATCAGTGGTGATGATGAAGATGAGCTGACAGACTCTGAGACAGCGATGTCAGCCGAAAATGACGAGTCGCCAGAAGAGGATATAGGTAAAAAGATCAATCAGCTGCGTCTCGCAAAAGGCTACTCGCAACGTAAGCTTGCGAAATTGTCAGGATTAACCAATACTTCTATCAGCTCCATTGAGCGCAATAAAGTCAGTCCAGCAGTGAATACGCTAAAGGCAATTTTGGCGGTATTGGGTTCTGATTTAACCACGTTTTTTAGTGATGAATGGAAGGAACCAAAGGCGAGAGTTGTAGTAACGCCAAAGGATTTGTTGGAGCTGAGCGAACCGAGTAGCAGAGTGTCGCTAAGACAGGTATATAACTGTAGTACCACCAAGAATTTGGGTTTTTTGATTGAGGTGTATCAACCGAACAGCTCAACGGAAGAAAAAATCGCCCACGAAGGTGAAGAGATTGGCACCGTTATTGAAGGCAAGATTCTTATCCGTATCGATGAGACGACGTATCTATTAAACCAAGGTGATAGCTACGTGATTGATACCATTCGCCCGCATACTTTTATCAACCCTACTGATGGCGTGACTCGCATTGTTAGTGCGCACACCCCGACGACTTATTAGATGAGCATTTTAATAGCCATTTAAGTTGATGTTTAAATAACCATAGTGATTTCCCGCGCGGCTTCTAAAAATAGAAGCCGCGTTTTTTTGTATGAAATAATTCATTGTGAAAACACGCCCCAGCAAGCTGTTAGATATTAGCCTAAGTAACAAAGTGATAGGCTTACAGGTCTTTATGATTTTGAAGCGTGTCTGAGTCAGTAGGCGAATTTGAGGTACTCATCGCTTTAGGCTTTTCTTTGACAAGCTTTACTTTAGTTTGTTTATCGGCTGGTGCAAGCGCGACATAAGCAGACTCAGGCTTCTTACTAGTGGGCTTAGAGGATTTTTTTAGCGTCTTGTTAATTCTTTTGACAGCAGCGGCATCGCTTGCAGCTTGTTCCTCTGCGAGTGAGTCGTCATATAAACCTTGGTAGACAGCGAGGGTTTCTTCAATCATCTCACGCATGGTGAATTTATTGGTCATTTCAGGGCGTGTGATGCTTTCTAATTGATTTCTCACGGCTTTACATAGCGCATTGGCATTGTATTTTTTGACCAGCCCTTGAGGATATAGCGGTTGTAAAATCTCACTAAATGCGGCCTGATCCCAACCAATAACGGGTGTACCTAAATGAATCGCTTGTAAGGCGTTGATGCCGATTGATTCAGGCTCATTCGCAAGCGCCATGACGATATTGGCGGCTGAGAGCCATTCACGCATGTCATTACGTTTGCTGCCTACATAAGTAATGCGATCAGCCAACCCTAATGTATTAGTGCGTTGGCGGAAATCTTCATGCGCGACGTCACCATCTCTATAATCATCATCCATGATAATGACATGGATGTTAGGGAACTGCTCTTGCAAGTTGCCCAAAATATCAATCAGCCATTCCTGACCATATTCGTTGCCAATAATGGTTGGAAATACCAGCCACTTTTTATGCTCAAGCTCAGGATATTCAGCAAAAGTATGCCGCAACCAATAAACAGACGGATTATGACGATAAGGATAACGGCGCGTATCGATACCACGGTAGATGCGTTTGATGACTTTAGGGTCTGCATCTTCTCGGCGCAGGCCTTTTTTTAGATAATTGGTCACACTATCGGAGACGGTAATGATGGTATCGACATCAAGTAGGGCTTGAGAGTACTTATTGATCGGATAAAAACCATACATGGTTGACACTAGCTTTGGTATCCGCTTGACACGGGCGCGGCGCAATGCCAAATGCAGTATCCATGCAGGTGTGCGTGAGTGCACATGGATCACGTCAGGATCGTACTCTTCAATTAAACGCCGCAGCGCCGTGACTTGTAGTAACGACAGCCAAGACTTTTTATTCATGTGTAGCTGATGGTAGTTATTGCCATCACGCTTTAGACGTTTGACCAGATCATTATCTTCATCGGCGCTAGAGACGATGATGGAGGTATGGCCATTTTTGACCAATGCGCGCCCAAGATGAAAAATACCGCGCTCGGATTCATCATGCTTTAAAGACGACAATAAGCGCATAACTTTCATAATAGCGTCGGTCACCAAATAAGATATCAAGTGGCTATTGTCAGTTAAAAGCCGCCAAAACTCAACCGTCAAGATAAAAAGATAAGGTTATATGGTCGAGTTTCTAAGAGAGAGACGCATAAAGGCTTGAATCGAAGGATAAAAGTCATTAGCGACGTTTCTGTAAATGCTCAGCATTGAGCAGTACTTGCTTTTCGCTTAAGTATTTCCAATAGCGCTGCGGCAAGTATTGCTTATGCAAACGTAGGTTTTTACGCTCTTTGATGTTGACGTTAGTAAAGTAACCTTGCCAAAATTTTTGATAACGCTGCTCATCCTCGCTATGAATACTGGCAGGATTGCGCAGCACGGTATCATCTAAATCAGTGATAGTTTGCAAAGTCGCAGGTCGTGATGGCGTGCTTTGGCTCTTGTCATAATAAATGCCATAGCCACGGGATAAATCATAAATCGCCCAGTGTTGGTCTTGGTAGCGCTGACGAAAATGCTCGCCAATCAAAGGCAAGACATTAAAATCAGGCTCTACTCGCGCAAAATAGATATCGTCAGTGGTATGCTCAAAACGTACAAAGGCTTCCATACGATGCTTCTCACGACCAACAGACTTGACCGTTTGCACCAGCTCTAAAACATTAAGATTACCCAAATCCTCCATGATAGAGCGATTAGGGTAGTCAATGGCATATTTGACTACCTGAAATAAAATCGTACCGATATTGTCTTTTTCGGATAAAAATCCCCAGAGAATATTGCGCATACCTGAACGACCTAATAACTTATGCAGCTTGGTGAGTACGCGTTCGGCATTGTCTTCATCAGTAGTAACGCTAGTCGCTTGTGCGATTAATGAAGGTACATAGCAGTCTTGAGCGATTAACTGTAGAGCATCATCGTTTTGCAATTTATTGGCATAGACATAAAATACCGCACTCAGCCAACCCTCAAAACTTGGCTCATAAAGCACGATGCTGGGTGTTAAGTGACCGACAGTATAGTCGTGGCTTTGCAGCAGTTGTGACATCTATATTCCTATTTAAAATAGCTCCAATTAAAACCGTACTCATTAAAACCATGCTAATTAAAACCGCACTTATCAAAACAGCGCCATTTGCCCATTACGCTGGTCTTTATACTTGGTCTGCGTCTGTGCCAATACATATTGCCGGAAGTTATCACGCGTTAAATGCGCTAAATGTTCGTTCTTACCCGTCGTCGCGATAAAGTACTTAGCACGATTGACCGCTGCGCCCATTTTCTTCAAATGATAAAGTGTCAGTTGATTAAATTTGCGTGCTTTCACTATTTTTTTAGCCGTTTTGGTGCCGATACCGGGTATACGCACAATCATCTCATAAGTGGCGGTTTGAATATTAACCGGAAAATGCTCACGGTGGCGGATTGCCCAAGCAAGCTTTGGGTCGCAGTCTAAGTCTAAAAATGGCGAGTCAGGTTCAACGATTTCATGCGCACCAAAACCATAAAAACGCATTAGCCAATCGGCTTGGTACAGACGGTTTTCACGTGTCATCGGCACGGGTGTGCCAATCGCTGGCAAGCGGCTGTCGGACAACATCGGTACATAGCCAGAGTAGTAAACGCGCTTAAGATCGTACTGTTTATAAAAATGACTCGATAACTGAATTACTTGCAAGTCAGTCTCGTTACTCGCGCCAACAATCATCTGACTGGTCTGACCTGCTGGTACAAATTTCGGCGCTTTTTTATGCGTTTTACGGCTCTCTTTGATCGTAATAATTTCAGTTTTAACCGTTTCCATCGGTGCTTTTAATTCATCATGCGACTTCTCTGGGGCGAGTAAAGCCAAGCCAGATATCGTTGGAATCTCAATATTGACACTGAGACGATCGGCATACAATCCCGCTTCTAATAGCAGCTCTTTAGATGCACCCGGAATGGTCTTCAAATGGATATAGCCATTAAAGCGTTCACGTGTCCGCAATATCTTAGCGACCTCAACCAGTCGCTCCATCGTATAATCGCCACTTTTAAAGATACCTGAGCTCAGAAACAGCCCTTCGATATAGTTACGACGATAAAACTGTATGGTTAAATCAACGACTTCCTCGACGCTAAAAGCAGCGCGTGGGGTGTCATTACTTTTGCGTGAGGTGCAATAAGCGCAGTCGTAAATACAATGATTGGTTAAGAGGATTTTTAACAAGCTGACGCAGCGACCATCTTCAGTGTAGCTGTGACAAATACCAGTTGCAGAAGCATCGCCCAGACCACCGCCTTGGTTTTTGCGCGTACCAGCGGAGGATGAGCAAGAAACATCATATTTAGCAGCATCCGCTAAAATATTGAGCTTGCCTTGTAGTCGTTCATAATTGATGGTGGCCATAAGATTACCAATTCATTTATTGGCTATTATTTTAGCAAATTGACTTGTAAGTCACTGTAATTATTGAAGAAATATTGATTTCATGCGACAACTGTTGTCGTGCTACTTATGAGATTTTTTTAATTATGAGAGCAGGGGTTAGGCAACGTTTGAACCACTTCTTCTGAGAAGTATTCTTTGACAATGAGACGTCCTTTTTTATCAAACTCGACGTTGTACTTGGGGTAAGCTGCAAAAGCGTCTGGGTCATAGGTCGAAGGAAAATCGATTTCTTTATCTGAAAAAAATCGGCTAGCCGTCCATAATTGTTTATCATTATTATATCCAACGCTACACCGACTGTTTAGGTCAAAGGTGAAATAACGGCCAAAGTATTGCTCCTTGCCGCCACGACCAAATAGCATGTTAGCACCGCACGGATTGCCACAGCCGATATAGACATGATAAGTATCTTTATCGATTTTTTTGAGCGAAGTATGGTTCCAGCCGTAATGACCTATTCCATCCATAAGCACGGTTTCTATTACTTCGCCATTATTTAACGTTTCGCTTTTAAGGATATAACCATCATCGCAAAATTCATTATCGTTCTTAGTTATATATGCAGTACAAATTTTCGACATATAAAAGCTAGCGTCAAATTTTGGTTCGGCAGCTTCAGCCCAAGATATAGAACTAAAAATACAGCTATAAATAATAAAAACCAATGAATAGAGAGGAGTAAATTTATACATGTAAATAATGACCGGATATTTGTTTTGAGTTAATAGCACTATAGCAAAAGGTTGGTTGTTAAGGAATAAGGTACGCTCATCAAAAAGGTCTTGCTGACTAGGAAATTAGCCGGCAAGACCTTTTATTAATTTTAAGATTTATTAAATAACAATACTTTCAAATCTAAACTTTCAAATCTAATTTTTACTGAACCTTCGCACGTATAACAACCGTTTGCGGTGCGTTAGCAGGAAGATCTACCAAGTTCCATTTGAGTCCAGAGTAATTTTCCGTGATGACTACAGTATTGCCAACTTGTTGGATAGTCTGATAACTGTCGCCGCCTGTTGTCGCAAGCGTTGGTAGTGGGCTATTCAATGATACTAATTGCACGCCATTTGGCAGTGACACCATGGCATTGATGTCAGTGACGGGTTGTGCCGTGGTATTGGTATAAGTGGTGTGGTATTCGATGATGTCGCCAGGTGCGATATGGTTCGCAGGGACAGCCACTTCGCGACCATCTTTATTTTTTAATATTTTCATCACTTTGGTTTGTGCATTCACCACGTCAGGCGTACTAAAGGTCGGGGTCAGTTGCAGAGCATCTAAAGACGTAGATACTATTTGCGTCGTTGCAGGTTGGTTCGTTACTACGGTTGTCGTTGGCGTATTGATGACTGGCAATTGGGTAGCCGTCGTCACAGGCAATACTTGTGTCACGCTAGTCGTCGGCACGGCTATGACATCAACTTTGCTTGTTTGATTGGTGACTTGGTTAGTCACAGGTACGCTCGTAACCGTGGTGCTGCCTTGGGTGACGACCGTATTGCGTGGCACATTGGTTACTTGAGTCACCGCATAAGGCATGCCGTCTTGCATAGTGATGCCGTGTGGTGTCGCTGTAATGGTCGCGGTTTTACCGTCAGAATACTGCTCAACGACGGTAGTGCTACTACCCGCAGACGAAGTGATGGCGATTTCAGGCGCAGCATGTGCGGTAGATACCGTCAATAAAGCGCCTGCTAAAATTGTTGGAATAGCAGTGCTTATCATGCTTTTTTTGACGAGGCTGTGCTGGGTAAATGCCTTCTTATTTATAGTCAGTAACGCTGGCATATCGATGTGTATGGTCATAATAGATTCCTTTAAGATAACAGTAAATAAAGCCGCTAATGTAGTAGCAGAAAGCAAAGCGTAAAAAATAACGCTTAGAAAACAACAGCTAGAAAAGAAAAACCCCCGTCAAATGAGCATGTAAACCATGTCAAATAACGAGGGTAAAGATACTAATGATAGCCAACGTTCGCTATCTCTCCATCATTATTTTAGTCAGTTGCTAAGCACTGATGTCTAATGCTTATAATGAGACATTTGTAATAGTCACAAGGCTCAGTATCTATACTCGAACAATTATGCGCTAAAACAAACAGACTAAAAAAGCAGCGTTGTGTAACTTCTGCTCTATTCATAATGAGGTTGTGTACTGCTTTCTACGCTCATTTGCTAGGCGAATTGCCAGCTGATTCGCGTTAAAATACTGCTGTCATCAAAAGCTTTTTATTTATCAAAGAATTACCTATCAAAGGCTTTCTATCCAGATATTTATCCTATCCAGATATTTCTCAAATAAGGAAAATTAATCGTAAATCACTTTCATGATTTCGTATTCGACCACGCCTTTTGGCGTTTCAATACGTGCTTCATCGCCTTCAGACTTACCAATCAAACCACGTGCGATCGGTGAATTGACTGAGATTTTACCCGCTTTAAAGTCTGCTTCGTCATCACCAACGATTTTGTATTGTTTTTCTTCTCCGGTGTCCATGTTTTCGATAACGACGCTCACGCCGAATATCACACGACCATCTTTTGGTAATGTTGCAGGATCAATCACTTGCGCGCCGCCAAGTTTGGCTTCGATATCGCGAATACGCGCTTCACAAAAACCTTGCTGCTCACGAGCTGCATGATATTCAGCATTTTCTTTTAAATCGCCGTGTTCACGGGCTTCAGCGATAGAAGCAGTGATGCGTGGACGGTCGATACTTTTTAACTGTTTTAATTCGGCTTCTAGAGCCGCATGTCCTTGCGGAGTCATGGGATAACGTTGCATGTTTTTTCCTTAAACCAATAACACCACACCATCTCCTACTCTTAGTGAATAGTGAGATGGTGTCAGTGTTGTTGCAATGAGTATGTGAAGATATAAAAAGAATGAGGTTTAGACTGCGTAACAACTAAACACGCGCTTATTTGTGAGCATGGATACACTGACAAACAAGGCACTTTAACCTTACGTAATAAAAAGCATAGTCGCAGTTTAGCCACTATGCTTTTTAGGTCTATCTTTTTAAAACTTTATTTTTTTAAAGTACTGCTTTTTTAAGCCGTACGTTTTTTTAAAGCCCTATTGTTATATGAAAATCGATAACAAGTTTTGCATTCGCTGTTAAACAAGCGTTGCCGTTATGCTTAATCTACTGAAATTATGCTGCTAAGTCAATAGAGCTAAGCAATAGTCTTTGCTTGTTCGTGCAAATCTTGTAGCTTATAGACCTCAAACGGTAGGTCAATGGCATAAGATTTACAAACCGCGTCTGCCGCCCCTAAAGTCGTCACATAAAATACTTTACCTTGCAGGGCACTACGGCGGATAGAAAATGAATCCTCTTGTGCCTGTTTGCCTTCAGTGGTATTGATAATAAGGTCGATTTTACCATTTTTCAAGGCATCGACGATATGCGGGCGACCTTCGGTGACTTTGTTGATTTGCTTACATTCGATATCATTCTGAGCCAAGACTTCTTGCGTACCAGTAGTAGCGACGATGTTAAAGCCAAAGTCCGCTAGCTGGCGAGCGATAGGGGCGATTTGTGCTTTGTCACTATCACGTACTGAGATAAAGACAGTTTTGGTTTCGCCTTCGGTCGGTAGACCTGGCAGACGCTCATTACTACCGATAATGGCTTTATAAAATGCTTCGCCAAAGGTTTTACCAACGCCCATCACTTCACCCGTTGATTTCATCTCAGGGCTCAAGATTGGGTCAACGCCAGGGAACTTCGCAAACGGGAATACCGCTTCTTTGACCGCGAAAAATGCTGGAACGATTTCAGTGGTAAAGCCTTGGTCTTTCAATGAGGTGCCAGCCATACAGCGCGCCGCGATTTGCGCTAAAGAAGTACCGATGCATTTAGAGACAAACGGCACGGTACGGGCAGCACGAGGGTTCACTTCTAAGATATAAATCGTTTTACCTTTTACGGCAAACTGGACGTTCATTAAGCCGACAACACCAAGCTCTTTTGCCATGGCGACCGTTTGCGCGCGCATCACATCGCACAGCTCATCAGACAATGAGTAAGGTGGCAATGAACAGGCTGAGTCGCCAGAGTGCACGCCTGCTTGTTCGATATGCTGCATGATACCGCCAATCACGACGTCTGTACCGTCGCTAACACAATCGACATCGACTTCGATCGCATCGTCTAAGAAGCGGTCTAATAGTACGGGCGCTTCGTTCGATGCTTGTACCGCCGTACGCAAGTAGTGTCTTAGCTCGTCTTCGTTATAGACAATTTCCATCGCGCGACCACCAAGTACATATGATGGGCGTACTACCAACGGATAACCAACGTCTTTTGCTTTAACCAAACCATCTTCTAAGCTGGTTGCTAGTGCGTTTGACGGCTGTACTAGGTTTAGCTGCTGAATCATATGCTGGAAGCGCTCACGATCTTCGGCACGGTCAATTGCATCTGGGCTAGTACCGATGATTTTAACGCCTGCTGACTCTAGTGCACGAGCAAGTTTCAATGGCGTTTGACCACCGAACTGTACAATCACGCCATCAGGGTTTTCGATACGAACGATTTCTAGCACGTCTTCTAATGTGATTGGCTCAAAGTATAGACGGTCAGAAGTGTCATAATCGGTTGAAACCGTTTCAGGGTTACAGTTGACCATGATGGTCTCGTAACCATCTTCACGCATAGCAAGCGCTGCATGCACACAGCAGTAATCAAACTCAATACCTTGGCCGATACGGTTAGGACCGCCACCGATAACCATGATTTTCTTTTTGTCTGTTGGGTTGGCTTCACATTCGCTATCGTACGTCGAGTACATATAGGCCGTGCTAGTAGCAAACTCTGCGGCACAGGTATCGACACGCTTATAGACTGGATAGACGTTTAGATCCCAACGCTTTTTGCGAAGTTGCTTTTGTGAGATGCCAAGCAATTTAGCCAAACGTAAGTCTGATAAACCTTTACGTTTAAAGCTACGTAGATTTTTCTCGTTCAAGCCGCCAAAACCAAGTGATTTTACGGTAGCTTCTGTTTTGACGATGTCTTCGATCTGTACCAAGAACCATGGGTCAATCTTGGTAAAGTTAAACACTTCATCGACACTCATACCGACGCGGAATGCATCAGCAACGTAGTAGATACGCTCAGGTGTTGGAATGGTTAGGCGGTTAATGATTTCGCTACGCGCTTTTTCGGCACTTACTTTTGACAAGTCAATTTGCTCGTCAAAGCCATCCGCACCTGTTTCCATACCGCGCAATGCTTTTTGCATAGACTCTTGGAAGTTACGACCAATCGCCATCACTTCACCGACCGATTTCATCTGAGTCGATAGGATGTTGTCTGCTTGTGGGAATTTTTCGAAGTTAAAACGAGGTATCTTGGTCACGACATAATCAAGTGCAGGCTCAAAACTGGCTGGCGTTTTGCCACCAGTGATGTCGTTTTGCAATTCGTCTAGCGTGTAACCAATGGCTAGTTTCGCTGCGATTTTGGCAATCGGGAAGCCAGTGGCTTTTGAGGCTAGGGCAGACGAGCGTGACACGCGTGGGTTCATCTCGATGACGACCATGCGACCAGTATCAGGGTTGATACCGAACTGTACGTTTGAGCCGCCAGTTTCTACACCGATCTCACGCAGTACTGCTAATGACGCATTACGCATGATTTGGTATTCTTTGTCCGTCAAGGTCTGTGCTGGCGCAACGGTGATTGAGTCACCGGTATGCACGCCCATTGGGTCAAAGTTTTCGATAGCGCAGATGATGATGCAGTTGTCGTTTTTGTCACGAACCACTTCCATCTCGTATTCTTTCCAACCAATCAATGATTCATCGATCAATAATTGATGGTTTGGAGACAAATCAAAACCGCGCTCACAGATTTCAATGAACTCATCGCGGTTATAGGCGATACCGCCGCCTGAACCACCCATCGTGAATGATGGACGAATAATACACGGATAGCCCATTTTTTCTTGAGTAGCAAAGGCTTCTTCCATGGTTTCAGCGGTTTCAGCGCGAGGGCACTCAAGGCCGATACGCTTCATGGCTTTATCAAACAAGTTGCGGTCTTCTGCCATCTCGATTGAGTCTTTGGTCGCGCCAATCAACTCGCAGTTATACTTGGTCAATACGCCGTGCTTGTCTAGCTCTAGCGCACAGTTTAGAGCTGTCTGTCCGCCCATCGTTGGCAAGATTGCATCTGGACGTTCTTTGGCAATGATTTGCTCAACGGTCTGCCAAGTAATCGGCTCGATATAGGTCGCGTCAGCCATGACAGGGTCAGTCATGATGGTCGCAGGGTTTGAGTTGACCAAGATGACGCGGTAGCCTTCTTCTTTTAGTGCTTTACACGCCTGTGCGCCTGAATAGTCAAACTCACATGCTTGGCCGATGACGATAGGGCCTGCGCCAATGATAAGAATGCTTTTTATGTCGGTACGTTTTGGCATAGTTAGAGCTACCTTCGTTTGGGTGATAATTTGAGTAATCTTTATTTTTGATAACGCTCATGGCGTTTTATGCTTGCAGTGCTTTATTTAGTACCGCTTGAGGCGCTATGGACGATTCAAGCGTTTACTTATTATGTAGTTATAATCAACCGTTTACGCTTGGGCAGTTTTAGACTGTTCCATCATATCCGCAAACTTATCAAACAATGGCGCGCAGTCATGTGGACCAGGGCTGGCTTCTGGGTGACCTTGGAAGCTAAATACAGGCTTATCGGTCAACTCGATACCTTGGTTAGTACCATCAAACAATGAGCGATGAGTAGATTTAACGTTGTCAGGTAGCGTGTCTTCATCAACCGCAAAACCATGGTTCTGACTGGTAATCATAACCGTGCCGGTCGCTAGATCTTGTACTGGATGGTTGGCACCATGATGGCCAGTTTTCATCTTGATAGTATTTGCACCGCTAGCCAAACCAATCAGCTGATGACCTAAGCAGATGCCAAACGTTGGCACGTCAGTTTGCTCAATGATGTGACGTACCGCATCGATAGCGTAATCACAAGCTGCAGGATCACCAGGGCCGTTTGATAAAAAGATGCCATCTGGGTTCATTGCTAGCACATCAGCGATAGGCGTTTGTGCTGGTACAACCGTTACGTGACAACCACGGTCGACGAGCATACGTAAGATGTTTGTTTTGCTACCGAAGTCATAAGCGACGACGTTGTATTTAGAATCGATGTGAGTGCCCAACTGCTTAAAGAAGCCACCGGTACCGCTATCATGACTGCCAATGGCATCACGGTTAAGTAGGGTATCTGATAAATCCCACGTACCTGCTGTCCATTCGAACGTCTCTTTAGTACAGCATTCTTTTGCCAGATCCATGCCTTCGATACCAGCAAACTCTTGTGCCAATTTGATGGCTTGTTGCTCGTCAGCAGCGCTGATTGTCTCGCCGTCTGAGGCGGTCATAATACAGCCGTTCTGTGCACCTTTATCACGCAATAGACGAGTCAATTGACGGGTGTCAATCTCAGCGATTGCAACGGTATCGTTACGTGATAAATAGTCGCTTAATGATTCTGAGTTACGGAAGTTTGAGGTGACCATCGTTGCATCACGGATGATAAGACCGTCTGCCCATACCTGATGACCATTGCCAGACTCAGTGTCCTCGCTATTGGTACCGGTATTGCCAATGTGTGGATAGGTTAGGGTGACCAGCTGGCGCGCATAACTTGGGTCGGTTAGGATTTCTTGATACCCTGTCATGGCTGTATTAAACACCACCTCACCGACACGATGACCGAGACTGCCGATACTCACACCGCGAAAAATCGTACCGTCTGCTAATGCCAAAATTGCTTGTATTTCTGCCGATGAATTCAAGGTTTGCCTCCGCTGTTATTAGTGAGTGCCATGATTTTCATGATTAAATGTTAGATTAGAAATGGTTTTTTGTATCGCAAAAATTGCTATTAATGGATACTAAAAAATACCTAAACCCAAAATTTTTCCACAAAAAAGCGAGAAGACATTATTGATGGAAACTACAAAACCCACTAGATAGTGAATAGGTAACTTGCATCATGTCCGCTCGCTTAGGCACAGATTTTGCGCATTATATACAATATGCCCGCAGATAGCCAGCCGATTTTTAGATTGAAAAGTATGCCTTTAATTATTAGCCGTTAATAGCGCTGGATTTTCCCTTTTGGCTTTGCCACAATGGACAGCAAATCGAAATATCTGGTTTTCATGATTCGCTTTCATGACTAATTTTCATGATTGACCTATTTCATTACTATATATAACAAGGAGCCGTTATGATTTATCAATATTTAGACAAGGTGCCCGAATTCGCGGCACCTTTTAATGGTTGGGTCGCAGACTCAGCACGAGTGATAGGCGATGTCTATTTGGGTCATCAAGCTAACGTGTGGTTTGGGGCAGTGATTCGCGGTGATAATGAGCGCATTCATATCGGCGATTATAGTAATGTGCAAGAAAACAGCGTCATTCATACTGATGCAGGTATTGAGGTTAAAATCGGCAACTATGTCACTATTGGTCATTTAGCGATGCTGCACGGCTGCGAAGTCGGTGACAATAGCTTAATTGGTATTGGGGCAGTGGTATTGAATAATGCCAAAATTGGTAAAAATTGCATTATTGGTGCTAAGGCATTGGTCACTGAAGGCAAAGAGATTCCAGACAACTCACTCGTCATGGGTGCGCCTGCAAAGGTGGTCAAAACCTTAACGGACGAGCAAGCCGCCATGCTAAAAATGTCAGCGCACCATTATGCTGAACTTTGTGAGACTTATAAAGAAGGGTTGACTGAAATTCCACTGCCTAAATAAAGCGCTAGCCAAATCATAGAGTCACGCAAAACATAAGCGAACTGTCTGATATTGATCTATTGTCTATGTTTATGCAAATGATGCAAACGCGCCTTATATAGAGGTTCTTTATGTCATCAGCATCATGACCAGCCAAATGATGGCAAAAATGATAATACCAATAATCAGTCCGCGAAAAATATCGTGGCGTATAGAATAGTCATTAAGGTAAGCGTTATGATTGGCTGTTTCGTTGATGTTGAGCGCATTGACGCTTTCAGCGCCAGCATTTTTACCAACGATAAAACCCATGATTGCGCCTACGACCAACATAAATGGGGTGAATAACCAAAAAACGTCGCCATTACCTATACCAGCTATTGAGCGAATAACCACGATAGCAAGATCGATCAGTAAACCGCCAACGCCGTACATCACACCATTTAAGAGCGCATACAGTATACGGTCGAAAGGTGATTGATAGCTTTTACCCAGCTGACGTTGTCTGATTTCTTTGATCGAACGGGCAGGGCGACGCGTTTTACTTGGCAAAACAGTTTTGACATCAGGCGCTTCCATGCGATTCTCTATTTTTATGATGAAGTAAGCAAAACAGATACTAGGGCGTGTCACCATTTTTAACCCATTTAGGCGCCTTTTAGGCACTTTCGTTCAGATTGAGGACACGCCCTAACCACAAGTTATATAAATAAATTTACCATAATTTTGTTTGGTAAACAGTAGCATTCACTAAAAATTATTGAGAAATTTTTTCATATCATTATCTATCTCCAAAGCGGAAGTTATTAAAAATCAGTTGTATTTCTGTCCTTTAACAAACAATAATAAGGTCTCATTATGCAGGCAACACAAGCACAACTTTCTCCAAAAGAGCTGGCACTTTTTGATTTAGATCATACTTTGCTCGACGTCGATAGCGACTATTTATGGGGCGAGTATATCGTCAAGCACGACCTCGTCGATGAAGCGCAATACCGCACGGCCAATCAAAAATTTTACCAAGACTATATCGAAGGTACGCTTGATGCGACGGAATATAATGAATTTGTGGCACAGTTTTTAAGTAGCTTGCCGATGGATAGATTGCATGAGCTACGAGAAGACTATATTAAAAGTGAAATTGAGCCGCACATACGCCCAAAAGCGATGGAAGTGCTCTGTCAGCATGTTGAAAAAGGTCATGAGGTAGTGATTATTTCTGCGACCAATGATTTTGTGGTTTCTGCTATCGCCAAGCGTTTTGGTATCGAAGGTGCCAATGTGCTATCGACACCGCTTGAGATAAAAAATGAGCGCTATACGGGCAAACTTACCGACAAGCCAAACTTTAAAGAAGGTAAAATTTACCATCTGAATAAATGGCTAGATAAGCAGCAATCAGCAGGCACGACTTTTGATAAAACTTATGCGTATTCAGATTCCAAAAATGACATTCCATTGCTGGAGTGGGCAGATGTGGCTATTTGTATATCTCCTGATGAGGCGCTGCATGCGCATGCTTTAGCGCATCGCTGGGCAGTAGAGGATTGGTCGATTTAGGCTATTTAACATTATTTAATATAAAGCCAGTCATAATTAGCCAACTATTTATCGTCAATCTCATTTAAAATAGCGCCATATCAGTGAGATATTTATTTAAAAAGACAGGAAACTTTATGGAAATCAATCCGTATCAAGAACGAATTAAAGATTTATCAGAGCGTGGGCAGGACTTGCGGAGGTATCTTTGACTTCGATGGTAAGCAAGAACGCTTAGAAGAAGTCAATTTGGAACTAGAGAATCCCGAGCTATGGAATGATCCAGAGCGTGCGACTAAGATCAATAAAGAAAAAAGCCAGCTTGATGGCGTCATTGATGTCGTGGTATCACTTGAGACGACATTGGAAGATGCGTCTGCTATGCTGGAGCTGGCAGTAGAAGCAGAGGATGAATCCTTGCTGGCAGATGTGCAAGCAGAGCTCGACAATGCGGAGAAACGCGTTGCGGATTTAGAGTTCCGTCGCATGTTTAGTGGAGAAATGGATCCTAATAACTGCTACTTGGATATCCAGTCGGGTAGTGGCGGCACCGAAGCGCAGGATTGGGCGGAGATGCTCTTGCGTATGTATACACGCTGGGCGGAATCGCATGGCTTTAAAGTTGAGGTCATTGAGGTGTCTTCTGGTAGCGTGGCTGGTATTAAATCAGCAACGATTGAGATTAAAGGGGATTATGCTTTTGGTTGGTTACGTACCGAAATCGGCGTGCATCGCTTAGTCCGTAAATCGCCATTTGACAGCAATAACGGTCGTCATACCTCATTTGCTGCCGTTTTTGTGTCGCCTGAAATTGATGATAATATCGAGATTGATATCAATCCTGCGGATTTGCGTATCGATACCTATCGCTCATCGGGCGCAGGCGGTCAGCATGTGAACACGACCGATTCTGCTGTACGTATTACCCACGAGCCAAGTGGGGTAGTGGTCACTTGTCAGAACGAGCGTAGCCAGCATGGTAATAAGGCGACGGCGATGAAAATGTTGCGTGCCAAGCTTTATGAGCTTGAGATGCAAAAACGCATGGAATCTCAGCAAGCGGTCGAGGATGGTAAGTCTGATGTGGGCTGGGGCAGTCAAATTCGCTCTTATGTGCTTGATGATTCACGTATCAAAGACTTGCGTACTGGCGTTGAAACTTTTAACACTGGTGCGGTACTCGATGGCGACCTCGATCAATTTATCGAAGCGAGCCTAAAAGCGGGACTGTAAGGCTAAGTGATAAAAACTGTTCTAAAGAAAGTTTTAAAATATCAACCAATACTTAATTAAGGAAAATTATGCCAAGCGTTAATAGTTATTTTGATAACAAAGTTACTTCTATTGCTTTCCAAACGGCGACCAAGCCAGCTACTGTCGGTGTGATGGAGATTGGCGAGTACGAATTTGGCACCAGCGAATTTGAAACCATGAGTGTGGTCAGCGGTGCATTGACGGTCAAGCTACCAGAGAGTGATGAATGGCAAACCTTTAATGCGGGCGAACAGTTTACCGTTGAAGCCAATCAGAAGTTTCAAGTAAAAGTGGCAGTAGAGACTGCTTATTTATGTGTTTATGGTAAGTGATTATTTTTAGATTAATAGGCAACAGCTTAACGCCAAGTGTTTAACGCTTGGCGTTTTTTTATGACTGTCTTTTAAGTTTCAGTCATATAATATTTAGTAAAATTATAGATTTTTACGATATTGCACCATATCTGTTTGAGTGGCGATTGCGTCATAGAGTTTGCGCGCCGCGGTGTTTCCCTCTTGCGTCGTCCAATATACACGGTTGCAGTCTTTGTCGTTGGCAAAGTCATAGACCTGCTCAATAAGTGCCCGTCCTACGCCTTGTCCGCGCACCTGTTCATTGACGTATAAATCTTCTAAATAACAACACTCAGTGGTATTCCAAGTATTGGGGTGTAGCACCACATGTGTGATACCTACCAACTTATCGTCCTGCCAAGCACCAAAACCATAAACAGGGACGTCGTCATCAAGCAGATTGCGCCACGTTGTCTGCGTTGTGGCTGATGGCAAACTGGTCTCATAAAATTTTAGATAGTTTTGCCATAAGTGTAACCAAAGGTCGTAATCAGTGATAGTTAGTGGTTTTATTTTTACAGATGAATGGTTCATTTTTTATAAACTTAAGTCGTGAGTAGTGCTAAATTATGCCTCAAAAACGCATGGCTTAGAACCCGTATCGCTATTTTTATCACTGTTTTATTTTACACATCGATTACACTTTGCTCGTGGCAAATAAACAGCAAAAACAATCGCAATTCATTATGCTAAAACGACTATTTTATCAATCGAGTATGTATTATGGCGACGTTAGATGACCAAACCACCACGCAAGACATACGCCATGATTATGAAAAACTCGCTCGTCTTGCTAATCTGCGCTATGTCAGTGATGATGAGCTTGGGTTTACGCGCAGGCGTTGGGGGCGCGGCTTTACCTATCGCGATGCAACGGGCAAAACAGTCAAAGACAAAGCCTTGCGTCAGCGTTTTGATGCGCTAGTGATACCGCCGATGTGGTCAGAGGTTTGGATATGCCAAGATGATAAAGGGCACTTGCAATCGACGGGGCGCGATGACAAAGCGCGAAAACAATACTTATATCACCCTGAGTGGGATCGTGTACGTGACCAAGCCAAATTCGATGCCATGATAGGTTTTGCTAGAGCATTGCCGAATTTACGCTTGCAAGTCGAAAAAGACTTGGAGGCAAAATCATTATCGCGTGACAATGTCTTATCGGCAGTGGTCAAGTTATTAGAAACGACCTTAATTCGTATCGGTAACAGCCGCTATGCGAAACTTAATAAAAGCTATGGTTTGAGTACTTTACGCAGTAAGCACGTGAGCGAAACCGATAACGGACTGGCATTTGATTTTGTCGGTAAAAGTGCCAAAGAGCATCATATTGAATTGCAAGATGAGCATTTGATTGAGATTGTACAAGCATGTTCTGAGTTACCTGGTTATCAGATTTTTAAATATTTAGATGACAATGGTCACAAGCAAGTCGTCGACAGTAGCGATATTAATGACTATCTACGCACGCATACTAGCGGTCATGGTCGTGACAGTGAGATGTATAGCGGTAATTTGTATAGCGCAAAGGACTTTCGTACTTGGATGGCCAGTGTCCTTGCCGCCAGTTACTTGCACGATGAGTTACAGAGCGCTCAGGGCAAAGCAATATTAGCCAGTGATCCCAATAGCGATGAGCGCCAGCAACTGGTCACTAACATGGTAAAAAGTGTGGCAGCAGAGCTGGGCAATACCCCTGCTGTCTGCCGATCGTCTTATATCAATCCAGTGATTATAGAGCGCTTTTTGGCGGGGCAGTTCTTTGAGCCTTATAAGCAAGCGCGCCGGGGGCGTACTAAACAGTATCAAAGCTGTGAAGAAAAAGCACTGCTAGGATTTTTAAGGGGCTGCTGAGTCCTTTAACATAAAATGCATTAAGAATTTTGTGATCGGATTATAAAAATGATACGTTATGTATTGAAATAAATATTAAAATGCGTTACTAATAGAATATATGTGCACTGATATGTGTGCAAAAGAAGAAAAAATAGTTGCTTGGATATGACTGTTTTTCTGCTGATAAATCTCTTATTTCGCCATTTACCGTCTATTGCTAAAGGATTAGCTTATGAACACCTCTTCTCCAGACCCATCATTTGTAAATACATCTTCAAACCATCCTGCACAGCCGCCAATGAGCTACAGCGATTATTATCATAACTTTGATATGAATGCGCTATTAACTGAGATATTTGGTAAGCATTTAGATGATCGTTTAAACGCTTATATGGCGTGCTGCGGTCGCCATGTGCGTGACGGTCGTGGCGATAACCTGGCGCTAGTACATGAAGATACAGCGGGCAATGTGACGCGCATGACTTTTGCTGAGCTTGATAAGGCAAGCGCGCAAGTCGCCAATTTATTGCTGTCTTATGGCGTAAAAATTGGCGACCAAGTGGCGACCATGCTACCTCGCACCCCTGAGCTGCTCACCATTGTATTAGCGACTTGGCGGATTGGCGCGGTTTATCAACCGTTATTTACTGCCTTTGGCTATGATTCGATTAAGTATCGGATGGACAAAGCCAATACCAAAGTGGTTTTTACCAATCAAGAAAATCGTGGAAAATTCGAAGACTTGGCTCAGCAGACCAAAATGGTCATGGTTGGCAGCGAGAATGACGCGCAAGCTGATAGTGAAAACAGTTGGGGCGATGATAATTATGCCAAGATGATGGCGACGCAGCCGCAAACAGTAGACGCGGTTTTATTAGATACCGATGCACCCTTTCTGCAAATGTTTACCTCGGGTACGGTTGGCAAATCAAAAGGCGTTAGTGTGCCGCTAAGTGCGCTCTCAGCGTTTTATCTCTACATGCACTATGCGATTGACTTGCGAGCGGATGATAATTACTGGAACATGGCTGATCCAGGCTGGGCATACGGTCTTTATTATGCGATTACAGGACCTTTGTTATTAGGGGTAACAACGTATTTTAATGAAGCTGGCTTTGATGCACAAAATACTCGCGATTTTATGGTACGTCATAAGATTAGTAATTTGGCGTCCTCACCGACAGCGTTTCGGATGATGAAATCGAGTGGCGTCTTTGAAGCTGCTCACCATGACAATAATAATGACAATGAGGCTAAATTATCACTACGCTGTGCCAATTCAGCAGGCGAGACCTTAAATACCGAAGTGGTCAACTGGGTTGAAACCTATTTAAACTGTAAAGTTTGTGATCAATATGGGCAGACCGAGACGGGAATGACTTGCTGTGAGCACCATGCGTTAGCACATAAATGTCCGGTTGGCTCGATGGGCATGGCGCTACCAGGACACACATTGGTGGTGTTAGATGATGACATGAACATCTTACCTGATGGCGAGCAAGGGCAGCTTGCCGTAGTGGTCAGTCAATCGCCAGCGTTTTATTTCCGCGGTTATAGCTGGAACGAAAAAGACGCCTTCGCTGATGACTATTATTTAACAGGCGACGTGGTTGAGCGTCACAGTGATGGCAGCTATTGGTTCTCAGGCCGTGATGATGACATCATTATTACGGCAGGTTACCGCGTTGGCCCTACCGATGTCGAAAACACTGTGCTTGAGCATGAGGCAGTCGCAGAGTCTGCTGCTGTTGGCGTGCCAGATGAGGTGCGCGGTCATACCATTAAGTCTTATGTGGTGCTAAAAGACGGTATCGAAGGAACGGATGAGATTGCCAAGGAGATTCAAGAGCTCGTACGCAAACGTCTATCGACTCACGCTTATCCACGTGAGGTTGAGTTTGTGGCAGCATTGCCGAAGACTCCAAGTGGTAAAATTCAGCGCTTTTTGCTGCGCAGTTTGTCTGCGGCATAGATAAAAAGCAACGCACTCATATCGTCAGGTTAGGATGAAAAATTGATAACTGATAAAAATAACAGTAAAAATATTAATGAAAGGAATAATTATGCAAATTGAACAACAGAGCTTTTTGGTCACAGGCGGTGCATCAGGTTTGGGAGAGGCAGTGGTTCGGGCTATTGTGAATCAAGGTGGTAAAGTCGTCATCGCAGATCTGAATGAATCAGCTGGTCAAGCGTTGGTGGCTGAACTAGGCGATAACGTTCGCTTTACACGTTGCGATGTCACCAGTGGTGATGAAGTGCAAGCGGCTGTTGATACGGCTGAAAAAGCATTTGGCGGTTTGCAAGGGTCTATTAACTGCGCAGGTATTGCCGTTGTGCAAAAGCTGCTCGACCGTGATAACAACCCAGCGGATCTTGATGCCTTTAGTCGAGGCGTTAATATTAATCTTGTCGGTTCTTTTAATGTGGCACGTTTGGTCGCAGCCAGTATTGCAAAGCGTGTAGCGAATACCAATAACGCAGACAGCGGGGCAGGAAAAAACACTGATAACGGCGTCATTATTAATACTGCTTCCATCGCTGCGTTTGATGGGCAAGTAGGGCAGGCAAGCTATTCGTCGTCTAAAGCGGGGGTTGTCGGTCTGACCTTACCACTAGCGCGTGAGCTGGCACGTCATGGTATTCGCGTAATGACGATAGCGCCTGGGGTATTTGCCACGCCGATGATGGAGACTATCCCTGAAAAAGCGCGCGAGCAACTAGAGGCGGGCGTACCTTATCCTAAGCGTCTGGGCAATCCCAATGAGTTTGCCAAGTTGGTCATGCATATCATTGATAATGCCTATCTCAATGGAGAAGTCATTCGCTTAGATGGCGCGATTCGTATGGTGTAATGGTATTAACGAAGTTTTTATGTTCAAAAGACCCTAATGTTATCCATGAAATTTTCACAAAAACTGGCATGGTGCTTTGGTAAGTTAATAGCGTGTGATGTTGTCATTTCATTCTTGAACGCCAAACGGAGTTATCAAAGCCTATGTCATTTTTTTCTCTGAATTTCAGCAAAAAGCCGCGTCGATTGTTTGTCGTGATAGGACTGGGACTGACCACTATTATGAGCACCAGTGCGATAGGGTATGTCAAAACAGCCTCCTCAGATACAAAAAGTACAGGCAATAATGGTCAGCCTATTTCCAGCACGGTGATTATCGATAAAGTTTTTGTCGATAAATCCGATCGTATTTTGCAGCTATTGAGTGGTGATAAAGTCATTAAGTCCTATCGTATTGCGCTAGGAGATAGTCCGGTTGGTCATAAACAGCAGCAAGGCGATGAGCGCACACCCGTGGGGGCGTACATCTTAGATTATAAGAATGAGAACTCTATTGCCCATCGCTCCATCCATATAAGCTACCCCAATGCTGCGGACAAAGCTCGGGCACGATCACGCGGCGTCCATCCTGGTGGCGATATTATGATTCATGGGCAGATGAACGGCTTCGGTCATCTAGCGTGGATTAACCAACAACGTGATTGGACCGATGGTTGCATTGCGGTCACTGATAATGAGATGGATGAGATTATGGCGGCAGTTAAGGTTGGTACATCGATAGAAATTGTAGAGTGAGCGTTATGTTAATGCTGGCTATCGTGTAGTACATTTCTAGCAGTTACAGCGTATTAAAATCTCTGCTATAGCTGTCTCTTGCTTGCCTTTCATTGTTGAGCAAGCCTCTCTTTTGGTTGTTTTTTTTATTTATCCTCTTGAAATACTCTCTTAGTGTGCCTATTGATAGTTTGTGATAATATCATTGCTATGGGTAAGGTTTTTACCTATATAAAATCTTACTATTTTTCAGTATTTACTAATAAGTCATAGATATTGATTGACAACTTGCACAAGTAGGTTGAAATCTTGTATGTTATACCCTATATATATAACAACTAACGGTGATTGAAACACGATAAAATTGACGATAAGCGCTATGTTTTAAATGCTGCGCGTTCGGTATTTTATGTTGCATCCACTGACTGATAATACTAATTATAAAAGGATACAATTATGAGGTTCGAAAAATTTACCCAGAAACTACAATCAGCCATTCAAGAAGCACAGAGCCTAGCATTGGGACGCGACCATACAGGTATCGACCCTGTGCATTTGCTTGCCGTATTGCTGCAAGATGAGTCTAACTTGTCTATTTGCCAGCAAGCGGGCGCGTCTATTCCTGCGCTAAAAAATGGTGTGGCAAAGGCGCTCGACAATCAAGCAACGATTAGCGAGCCAACCGGCGACGTTAATTTAAACCCCAATTCGGTTAAGATTTTGAACTTGGCAGATCGTCAAGCACAAAAAGAAGGCGATGATTTTATCGCCACTGAATGGGTGATGTTGGCGCTCGCTGAGCAAGGTGAAACCAAAAAGATATTTGAGAGTGCGGGCGTAACAGCGAGTAAATTAAAAACAGTCATTGAGCAATTGCGAGGTGATGATACCGTGAATAATCAAAATGCTGAAGATCAACGTGATGCGCTGAATAAATATACCATTAACTTAACTGAGCAGGCGGAACTTGGTAAGCTTGACCCTGTGATTGGTCGCGATGAAGAGATTCGTCGTACCATTCAAGTACTATCACGTCGTACCAAAAATAACCCCGTACTGATTGGTGAGCCAGGTGTTGGTAAAACGGCTATCATTGAAGGTTTGGCACAAAAAATCATCAATGGTGACGTACCAGAAGGACTACGCCGCAAAGAAGTGTTGTCGTTAGATTTGGGCTCATTGATTGCGGGTGCAAAATTCCGTGGTGAGTTTGAAGAGCGACTCAAAGCGGTACTCAGCGATTTATCAAAGCAAGAAGGCAATGTCATCTTATTTATCGATGAGTTGCATACTTTAGTAGGTGCTGGTAAAGCCGATGGCGCGATGGATGCTGGTAATATGCTAAAACCTGCGCTTGCGCGTGGTGAGCTACACTGTGTCGGTGCGACAACTCTCGATGAATATCGCCAGTACATCGAAAAAGATGCGGCTCTTGAGCGTCGTTTTCAAAAGGTACTGGTCGATGAGCCAACGGTCGAAGACACCATTGCGATTTTGCGTGGTCTAAAAGAGCGTTATGAGCTGCATCACGGTGTTGATATCCAAGACAGCGCGATTATTGCTGCTGCGCGGATGAGCCATCGTTATATTACCGATCGCAAGCTGCCAGATAAAGCGATTGACTTAATTGATGAAGCGGCGAGTCGTTTACGTATGGAGATGGACAGCAAGCCTGAAGCCTTAGGTAAGCTTGATAGTCGCTTGATTCAGTTGAAAATGCAGCGCGAAGTGCTCAAAAATGAAGAAGACGCTGGTGCGCAAGCCGAGCGTAAAGTGCTTGATGCACAAATTGAAGAGCTAGAAAAAGAGTACGCTGACCTTAATGAGATTTGGCAAGCAGAAAAAGCCTTGGTCAAAGGCAGTCAGCAGCTAAAAGACGAGCTGGATAAAGCGCGTATCGCCTATGACAAAGCCAGTCGTGAAGGTGATTACGAGACTATGAGTAAGCTGCAGTATGAAACGATTCCGCAGCTTGAGCGCCGCATTACTGAGTCTGACTTGGCAGAACAAAAAGAGCAGACAGGCGAAGGTAGTGGTGTAAAACTGCTACGTAACAAAGTCACGGATAATGAAATTGCCGAAGTCGTAGCGGCAGCGACTGGCATTCCAGTCAGTAAAATGATGCAAGGCGAGCGTGACAAGATGATAGCGATGGAAGAAAAGCTCCATGAACGTGTCATCGGTCAAGATGAAGCAGTCGAAGCGGTCGCCAATGCGGTACGCCGTAGCCGTGCTGGTTTGTCTGATCCGAATCGCCCTTCAGGTTCGTTCTTATTCTTAGGACCAACGGGTGTCGGTAAAACGGAGCTAACCAAGTCACTAGCGAACTTCTTATTCGACTCTGAAGATGCGATTGTTCGTATCGACATGAGTGAGTATATGGAGAAGCACAGTGTCAGTCGTTTGGTGGGTGCGCCTCCAGGTTATGTGGGCTACGAAGAAGGTGGCGCATTAACCGAAGCGGTACGCCGTAAGCCTTATAGTGTGATTTTGTTTGATGAAGTTGAAAAAGCGCACCCTGATGTGTTCAATATCTTGCTACAAGTATTGGACGATGGTCGCTTAACGGACTCACAGGGTCGCGTGGTGGACTTCAAAAACACGGTCATCATTATGACCAGTAACTTGGGTTCGCACAAAATCCAAGAGATGGTCGGTGAAAGTTACGAAGATATCAAAGCTGAGGTGATGGAATCAGTTGGGCAGCATTTCCGCCCAGAGTTTGTCAACCGTATCGACGAGATTGTGGTATTCCATCCGCTCGGTATGTCGCAGATGTCAGGTATTGCTGCGATTCAGTTGGATCGCTTGCGCCAGCGCTTGCATGAGCGTGAGATGGATATCGAGCTATCAGCTGATGCGATGAACAAACTGGTTGCGATTGGTTATGATCCTGTCTATGGCGCACGTCCACTAAAACGTGCGATCCAACAGGAAATTGAAAATCCATTGTCATTGAAGCTATTGGCTGGTGATTTTGGCGCAGGAGATATCATCAAAGTCGATGTCGGCGCAGATGATAAGTTGGTGTTTGAGAAACGTAGCATGAATTAATATCTAACCCTAACTGACCGTGGTTTAAAACCAACCTCTTACTTGCCTATTTTTTCTACAGGCAGGTAAGGGGTTTTTTTGTGCGCCATTATTATTTACGGTTTGAGTGCTTTGACTATGTTATAAATAAACTAAGCACTAAAAATTAAGCACTAGGAATAAGACATCAACAGTTACGGAGACGACAAAATGACGATCATCAGTATGCAGCACCTAAGCACGCCATTAATGTTACCGATAATGATCAGCGCACTGCTGTTTAGTGCTCCTGCTTGCTCCAATCAAACTGCCGTCAATACCCATGAAGACCTGACAGACTATAGAGAAGGACAAGCCTCTGCTAGTGAATCGCTAGCAAGTACCGAAAAGCCCACCTTTATCACCAAAAAAACTGCTACGTTTGATGAGCCTTGGGCAATGACAGCATTACCTACCGTTAATAATGAGCCCCCTAAATTACTTGTCACCCAAAAGACAGGCGAGTTATTCATTGTTGATACGGCAACAGGTGCCAAGACAGCCATCAGTGGTATCCCGAAAGTGGCTTATGGTGGGCAAGGTGGTCTTGGCGATATCGTTTTTGCACCAGATTTTGCTACTTCTAATCATGTCTATATGAGCTACGTTGAAGCAGGGAATGACACTGATAATAATAAATTTGGCGCTAAAGTCATCAAAGCGACATTGATAGGATTGGATACAGCCACGCCACGTTTGCAGGATCTTACGCCCATTTGGGAGCAAATACCGAAAGTAAAAGGGCAGGGGCATTATAGTCATCGCTTGCTTTTCTCGCCTGACAGAAAATATTTATATATCAGTTCAGGCGAGCGCCAAGAAAAAACACCAGCACAAGACATGAGTGTAAATCTGGGTAAAATAGTACGCCTAAACCCTGACGGTTCTGTTCCAGCAGACAATCCTTTTGTAGATAATAGCAATGACATTGCCGCGCAGTTTTGGAGTATAGGACATCGTAATGTATTGGGTATGGCGTTCGATGAAAAAGGTAGGCTTTGGGCGCATGAGATGGGACCACGGGGCGGTGATGAGTTCAATCTCATTGAAAAAGGTCATAACTACGGCTGGCCAAGCGTCTCAAATGGGCGTAACTATACAGGCACTGATATTCCTGACCATGAGACGCGTCCTGAGTTTACGTCGCCCAAAATTAGTTGGACGCCAGTGATATCGCCGTCCTCGATGAGTATTTATAACGCTGGAAAATATAATGATTTCCCAGCGTGGCAAGGTAATGCGCTCATTAGTGGCTTATCATCTAAAGCGCTGATAGTCGTCGATTTTGATGAAAATAGTCACGCGACTGAGCGCTATCGCTATGATATGGGCGAGCGTATTCGTAGTGTGTTAAATGTAGATGGACAAGTTTGGGTATTAGAAGATGGCGATAATAGTGGATTATTACAATTGATTCCGCAGTAGTGATTAGTAGCCATTGCTCTTCAACTTTCCAAGCGTTTGCACTATTGTAGGTTAGGCTGATAAATGGTTTTGGTCTATTTCTGTCAATAAGAAAAACGTAAATAGCTAATTAGATTTGATAGTTGAGAGGTATCTTGTTAAGGTATTCTTCCTAAAAAACTAAGGCTAACAAACAAATGGATCATGTAAAAGTTGGCAGGTTAGGCCCTTTTCCACGGGTAAGTAAACCTGTGTTTATTATTTCAGCGCTACTTATTATTGGATTTATTATCTTTGGTGCTTTCTTTACTGAAACCGCTGGTGTGTTATTTAGCTTTTTGCAGAACTTTATTACGGATAAGTTCGGCTGGTTATTTATTATTTTAGTAAATTTAGCATTGTTGCTTTGTATTTATCTCGCGATGAGCCGTTATGGCGATATTCGTCTAGGTGCACAAACTGAGACGCCACAGTACAGTTTGTTCTCATGGATAGGGATGTTGTTCTCTGCTGGTATTGGTATAGGATTGGTGTATTGGGGGACAGCTGAGCCCTTGTATCACTTTATGGCACCACCACTCGGAGAAGCGGAAACGATAGAAGCCGCTCAGCAAGCCATAAATTTTACATTCTTGCATTGGGGATTACATGCATGGGCGCTATACGCGATTGTTGCATTGTCTTTGGCTTATTTTCACTTTCGCCGTGGCTTGCCGTTATCGATTCGCTCAACGCTTTATCCTCTATTGGGCAAAAAAATCTATGGCTCGTGGGGACACGCCGTTGATATCTTAGCGGTATTTGGTACGATGTTTGGTGTGGTAACGTCGCTTGGTCTTGGCGTTATGCAAATTAATTCAGGACTTGAGCGATTATTTGGTGTTCCTAATAATCTAACGATACAGATCGGTCTGATTGTTTTCGTTACTATTTTAGCTGCTTTTTCCGTCATGATGGGCTTAGACAAAGGTATTAAGCGCTTGAGCGATATTAATATCGGACTGACGGCAATCCTACTCGGGTTTATGGTCATCTTAGGGCCGACGCTTTTTATCTTTGATAGCTATCTTGAAAATGTTGGCAATTATCTGTCGGTAGTTGTACCGCTAGGTCTGTGGGGTGAATCGTATGAAGGTCAAGAAAATTGGCAGTCATCATGGACGATATTTTATTGGGCATGGTGGGTAAGTTGGGCACCGTTCGTTGGCGTATTTATCGCGCGTATCAGTCGTGGTCGTACTATTCGTGAGTTTATATTGGGTGTCTTATTGATTCCCATGCTGATTTTGTTCTTTTGGTTCACCACTTTCGGTGGCGTTGCTATCCATATGGAGCTCTTAGCTGCTATTGATCCCGCTATGGCCAGCCCAGGATTGGTAGAAGCCGTGCAAACGGATTTTGGTAGTGCAATTTTTAAATTGGTTGAATTTTATCCATTGGCACAACCAGTCACCTTAATGGTTGTCGTTATGATTGTCCTTTGGTTTGTGACTTCATCCGATTCAGCAAGCTTTGTGATTGATATGTTGACCGCAGGTGGTGATACCAACCCACCAAAAATCCAGCGTTTATTCTGGGCAAGTACGGAAGGTATCATTGCTGCTGTTTTGCTTGCTGCTGGTGGACTAAGTGCATTACAAGCAGCGGCTATCGTTGCAGGATTACCCTTTGTTTTAGTAGTATTTGCGATGATGTATGCGTTACTTCGTGGTTTGAGCCGAGATCGTTTGATACTGTATCGCGCTCAGCAGCACTTTATCACCGAAGAATCCGCAGATCACAACTCAGCCAATGAGTTTGCTGATGAGCACTTATTAAAAGGACCACCTAAAATCGTGAAAGGTGATTAGCAGATTCTATATATCAGCTTTAATACTGTTTTTATGAAATGAATCAGTCAGTTAGCTTCTTCTTTTTTTACGTAAAAACACAATATAACAATTGTGATTTGAAATCCTAAGATGCATCGTTATCTTAGGATTTTTTTATTTGTTGACCAATAGCAAGGTTATAAAGTGTCTGATTCGATTTGATAGTTGTGCAGTATCTTGTTAAGGTGAGCCCCTTCAAAAATTGAGATGACTAAATGGATCATGTAAAAGTTGGCCGCTTAGGCCCTTTTCCACGGGTAAGTAAACCTGTGTTTTTAACTTCAGCATTATTAATTCTTGTGTTCATTATTTTTGGTGCTCTTTTTAATGAGCAAGCAGAATTGTTGTTTGGTCATGCCAAAGCATTCGTGTCTTTGCGTTTTGGCTGGTTCTTTATTGTGGTGGTCAACTTAACGTTGGTGATGAGCATTTACATGATATTTAGTCGTTATGGCGATATCAGGCTTGGTCATCAAAATGAAAAACCAGAGTATAATATAGTTTCTTGGATTGGCATGCTATTTTCCGCGGGTATCGGTATTGGACTGCTCTATTGGGGTACGGCCGAACCCTTGTACCATTTTATGGCGCCGCCATTAGGAGAAGCTGAAACAGTGGCTGCCGCCAAGCAAGCGATGAATATCTCGTTCTTGCATTATGGTTTACATGTGTGGGCGCTCTATGGCATGGTCGCATTATCATTGGCTTATTTCCATTACCGAGTGGGCTTACCGCTGGCCATCCGTTCGACACTATATCCTATATTGGGCAAAAAGATCTATGGTGGCTGGGGTCATACGGTAGATACACTAGCGGTATTCGGTACGATGTTTGGAGTAGTGACCACTTTAGGTCTTGGGGTATTGCAAATTAACTCAGGTCTTGAGACGTTATTTGGCATACCCAATAATATTACAGTGCAAATTATTTTGATTGCCTTAATCACTATGTTGGCAGGTCTGTCTCTATTTATGGGGCTAGATAAAGGGATTAAGCGCTTAAGTGATACCAATATATTATTTACTGTGATATTGCTCAGTTTTGTGATTATTTTAGGTCCGACCCAGTTTATCTTTAATAGCTTTGTAGAAAATATTGGCAATTATTTACATCAAATTGTGCCATTAGGTCTTTGGACAGAATCGTATGATGGTCAAGAAAACTGGCAGGCATCATGGACGATTTTTTATTGGGCATGGTGGATAAGTTGGTCGCCTTTCGTCGGTGTGTTCGTGGCTCGTATCTCTCGTGGTCGAACCATTCGTGAGTTTATCTTAGGGGTGTTATTAATTCCTATCACCATCTTGTTCTTGTGGTTCACCGCTTTCGGTGGTTCAGCCGTTAATATGGAATTAATGGCAGCCGCTGATCCCAACCTCATTAGTCCTGGCTTGATTGAGGCTGTCCAAGCAGATACTGGCAGTGCCATCTTTAAGCTGATGGAATCTTATCCATTTACGTCAGCTTTGAACTTGCTTATCGTAGTGATGATTGTGCTTTGGTTTGTCACGTCATCGGATTCTGCCAGTTTTGTGATTGATATGTTGACCTCAGGTGGCGATGCCAATCCACCTAAAATTCAACGCCTATTTTGGGCAGGTACAGAAGGTGTCATCGCTGCCGTACTATTAGCAGCAGGTGGATTGAGTGCGCTACAAGCGGCTTCCATTGTGTCAGGTTTCCCTTTTGCGATTGTGATAGTCGTTATGATGTACTCCTTATTACGCGGCTTGAGTCGAGATCGTTTGATACTGTATCGCAACCAGCAATGGTTTGTCACCGAAGAGTCAGCAGAGCATAATTCGGCCAATGAGTTTCGCGATGAAGATTTGCTGACAGGTCCACCTGATATTGAAAAACCTGAAGGTTAGATTTTATCGATCTAAAAGATCCTAGATTCAAATAAGAAGTGCAACGTTTTAAAAGAA
>NZ_JABUZG010000068.1 GCF_014897815.1 Psychrobacter sp. PG1 | reverse complement strand
TAAAACTAATGTACCACTTTTATAAAAGATCTACTATAGTAAAACTAGCAGTACATCACACCATCTAAAAACAAATGTTTATTTTATCGAATATTAAGACAAAACACAGCAAAATTTCACCTTTATAAATAAGAAAAACAAATCCTCTCACTCAGATTAAACCCTTTGAATCAGTGGCTGTCTACGGCAAATAATGCTATTATTGACGACCCCATTTAAAACGTATCAACATGGCTATCGAGGTCTTATTTACCTTTGAACATCCATATAAATAACGGATACATATCCTTTATTTTATCGATAGCTTATAGCTTTTGATCGTACTAGTAAGAGTCTTCTATGGCATTTGTACACCTTGGCATCCACAGCGAATATTCAATCACTGATTCTATCGTGCGTATCAAGCCGCTAGTGAAAGCTGCGGCGGCTGACCATCAGCGCGCGCTGGCATTGACCGATTTGTCCAATCTGTATGCCACGGTGAAGTTTTATCGTGCTTGCCTAGGTGCGGGTATCAAGCCCATTATCGGCAGTGAAGTCATCATGGAAAATGAAGACACTCGGCTCACCCTACTCGCGATGGACAACGAGGGCTATCAAAACATCACTCGTATCGTATCGCTCGGCTTTACCGAAGGACGCGCCGACGATGCCAATCATGGTGTACCAGTCGTCAAGCGCAGTCATATTTTAGCGCATGCGGCAGGCGTGATTGTCTTATTTACTGAAAAATCAGATGTCGGTCAGGCACTGGTTGGATCTATGCCAGAAAAAGCCGATGAGCTGCTAATAGAATGGCAAGCGCAATTTGCTGATCGCTTATATTTTGCGATTAAGCGTACCAATCGCTCAGGTGAAGACGCCTTTATTAAAGCGGCTATTCATTCGGGTGCTAAGCATCATATTCCTATCATTGCTCATAATGACGTGCGTTTCTTAGAGCAGGATGATTTCGATGCTCACGAAGCGCGGGTTTGTATCGCAGGCTCCTACGTACTTGCCGACCAAAATCGCCCGCAAACTTATTCTGATGCGCAATATCTTAAAACCCAAGCACAAATGCAGCAGCTATTTGCTGATATTCCGCAGGTTATAGATAATACTTTGCGCTTAGCAAGCCGCTGTAATGTGACGTTGACGCTTGGTATCAACGTACTACCTGACTTTCCTGTGCCCGAAGGTGAGACGATTGAATCGTTTTTCCGTGCAGAATCAATACGGGGTCTGAATAATCGACTAGATAAACTATTCCCCATCGAGAAACGTAGCGATAATTGGAACGACTTTCGACAAAGATATGATGACCGCTTAGAGTATGAACTAAAGGTTATTCTTTCAATGGGCTTTCCTGGTTACTTCCTCATC
The DNA here is from genome assembly GCF_014897815.1 of Psychrobacter sp. PG1. Lineage (GTDB taxonomy): Bacteria > Pseudomonadota > Gammaproteobacteria > Pseudomonadales > Moraxellaceae > Psychrobacter. The sequence continues at coordinate 49,970 of NZ_JABUZG010000068.1, read as the reverse complement.
GTCATGGACTTTATCCGCTGGGCAAAAGCCAATGGCGTACCAGTCGGTCCTGGTCGTGGTTCTGGTGCAGGCTCGCTCGTTGCTTATTCGCTCAATATTACCGACCTCGACCCTATTCATTACGACTTATTATTTGAGCGCTTCTTAAATCCTGAGCGTGTCTCCATGCCCGATTTCGATATTGACTTTTGTATTGAAGGTCGCGACCGCGTTATTGATTATGTGGCGCAAACCTATGGTCGTGAAGCGGTCTCGCAAATCATTACCTTTGGTACGATGGCAGCAAAAGCGGTAGTTCGAGATGTCGCGCGCGCACAAAGTAAATCCTATTTCCTTGCCAGCAAAATGTCGAAACTTATTCCCAAAACACCAGGTATCACCCTCAGTCAAGCACTCGAACAAGAGCCGCAGCTCAAAGACTTAATCTCCAATCCTGACAATATGGATTACGAAGATGCCACTGAAGTGTGGGAAATGGCGATTAAGCTTGAAGGTATTTGCCGGAACGTGGGTAAACATGCGGGTGGCGTATTGATTGCGCCGCACAGAATCACAGATTTTAGCGCGATTTATTGTGATGATGAAGGTCACCGTGTCAGCCAGTTTGATAAAGATGACGTTGAAGCCGTTGGGCTAGTAAAATTTGACTTCTTGGGTCTACGTAACTTGACGGTGATTGATGCCGCGGTCAGAAATATCAATCTGCGCCGTGCCAAAGAAGGCAAAGATGCGTTGGTATTAGAAGACCTACCATTAGATGATAAAAAAGCCTACAAGCTCTTGCAAGATGCCAAAACCACTGCCGTTTTTCAGCTAGAAAGTATGGGCATGAAAAAATATCTGGCGAAATTACAACCGACCAATATCGAAGATGTGATCGCCATGTGTGCGCTTTATCGCCCAGGCCCGCTGGACGCTGGCATGGTAGAGATGTATATCGACCGCAAACATGGTCGTGAGGAAGTCATTTATGATCATCCCAATCTTGAGCCGATTTTAGAAAATACCAATGGCGTTATTGTCTATCAAGAACAGGTCATGCAAATCTCGCAGGTCATGGCAGGCTACAGCTTGGGCGGCGCAGATATGCTTCGCCGTGCCATGGGTAAAAAGAAACCTGAAGAAATGGCTAAGCAGCGCGATATCTTTATTACTGGTGCAACAGAGCAAGGTATTGATGAAGCAACGTCAGGCGGTGTGTTTGATTTGATGGAGAAGTTTGCCGGTTACGGCTTTAACCGCTCGCATTCGGCTGCTTATGGTGTACTCGCTTATCAGACCGCGTATCTAAAGCAATACTATCCTGCTGAGTTTATGGCAGCCGTACTCACATCAGATATGAACAACACTGACAACGTGGTGTTCTTTATCAATGATTGCCGTGAAAACTTTGATTTAACCGTTGTTAATCCATCGGTAAATCGCAGTGAGTGGCATTTTGTTGCCGATACCCCAACCAATATCATTTATGGCTTGGGTGCGATTAAAGGCGTTGGTGAAGGTGCGGTTGAGTCTATCGTTGATGCACGCCGCCGTGAAGGTCCGTTTAAAGATCTATATGATTTTTGCCGCCGCGTTGATATCAAAAAGGTTAATAAACGCACTTTAGAGGGACTGATAAACGCTGGTTGTTTTGATGACTTTGCAGCTACCCTGCGACCAGATTTACCAGCCGATGAAGCGTACGAGATTCGCGGCGCATTAATGAGCCAGCTGCCAAGTGCCGTACAAGCTGCTGAACAAGACCGTCAAAACCGCGAAATCGGCATGATGGATTTATTCGGTGAAATGGACGGTGTCGTCGCCGCGCCACCGTTAGTGATGACGCCAGAGCTAATCTGGGGTGATAAACATCGTTTAAAAGCAGAAAAGAACACGTTGGGATTGTATTTGACGGGTCATCCAATCAATGAATACTTGGATGAGTTAAAACGCTATACCTCAGGCACTCGTCTCGACAAACTGACTGACACGGGCTATAACGGTAGCTGTTATTTCGCCGGATTGATTATTGATATTGCCAACTTTGGTAATCGCAACGTCATTATTTTAGATGACGGCACTTCAAGGCTGGAAGTAAGCTGCTATGCCGAGCGTTTTAATCGTGTCAAAGAACAGTTGAAAATTGATGAAGTCGTCATCATCAAAGGCAGCATTCGTGAGCGTGATGGGCGTTTATTTGCCCGTCTTGATAGTGCCATGAGCATGGTCGATGCGCGCCTAAGATGGATGAAAAAAATCAGTATCAAAATTCATGGCAGCGATATCAATCTGCTGACGCGACTGCAACCGTTACTCAAGTCCGCACAAGCCAGCATTATTCCAGCACCAAAACTTTCTCATGACAACGAGCAAGACGAGCAAAGTGGCAGCTTTAATGGCAATAGTGGCTACGATGCTGCGATGGGCGGAAGTCTGTATGATGAAAATGGCAATGATTTATTGGCGCTAGAAAATGACATGAATCAAAATAGTGCTAATCAAAGTTATGCCAATAATGCTTTGAGCAATACCGACACCTCCATTAATGATAATTGTCTGCCACTGGGACTGAGCATTTATGAGAAATTTGGCATCGCTAACGTAGGGCTATCTGAGCACTGGCGCATCTACCCCAACGATGACAACTTACAGCAATTAAAGAATATGGTTAGTGAAGACAATTTGCATTTCCATTATAGCTAGGGCGTATCCTCATTTTAAAAATGGTGATAAAAATGAGATAAATTGCCGTCAAACAAGGAAGATAGCACAGTTAATATCGAGATATTGATAAGCTATTTGACGATGTTTAACAAAATTTAGCCATGTTTAGCCCATTTAGAGAGTAATTGATTGAATTGAGGACACGTCCTAATACTTAAAGAACATTGACGTATTTATTACAAACCCTTTACCGTTTTAACTTTTAGAATTGGACATAAAACCATGGATGAAACCCCAAATAAAAATATGGCTCACCAAGCTGAAGAAATCATTAATCATGAGCAATTTGAAGACATGCGTGATTTATTAGAAGAAGACTTTGCTGACTTGATACAAGTGTATATCACTGATAGTCAGCAGCGAGTAAGTGCGCTGCGAGTCGCTCAGCAAGAAAATGACAATGCCAATGGTTTTGAGGTTGCTCATGCGTTAAAAGGGGCTAGCGCCAACTTGGGCACGACCCAATTAATGAACTTGAGCAGCCAGTTACAAGAGCGCTGCCGCGAGCGTCTTATCAGCGAGCAAGCGGCACTGATTGAAAATATCGCCGTCGCATTGCAACGCGCAGAACAAGAAATCAATCTAAGACTGGGATTATAATGAGTAATGATCCTACCCCTATATTAGCAGCATCTACTGTCCATCATACAGTGAGCGACTATTTGGCTTGTGTGCAAGTTGTCATGGTTAATACCACTTTGCCTGCCAATATTGGCTCAGCAGCGCGCGCGATGCACACAATGGGTTTGTCTCGTTTGACAGTTGTCGATCCCAAGCTACCAATTGATGAAACCAGTGTGTCTCATGCAGCAGGTGGCAGCGAGCTGCTATCATCAGCCATCATTGCACCTACTTTAGAATCTGCTATTGCGGATTGCCAGCTGGTATTTGCTGCTAGCAGTCGCAGTCGTCATTTGCCCCGCCCTATCGTGACACCCACGCAAGCTGCTAAGATTATGTTTGATTTTATCGATAAACAGTCTGCGTCGAGCAAAGACGATAGCAACGCTGATACCCTATCGGCTGCTACTGCTAGTAAACCAAATATCGCTATCCTATTTGGGCGTGAAGATCGTGGATTGACCAATGAAGAGTTGGCTTATGCCGATTATCATATCCAAATCGATGCCAACCCTGCTTATCCTGTACTCAATGTCGCGTCAGCCGTGCAAGTAATCGCTAGCTTTATTTTTGCTTACGCGCAATCACACATTCAGACAGCGGATAGTTTAGATACTGCTTTGAGCACTACTACTCAGCCAATGCTCGATGTACATTTACGTCAGCAATGGGATGAGCCCGCGATTACTCAGCAACAACTGCAACAGCTAACCGAGCGCACCACTGAACTGATGGCTCAACGAGGTTTAGCCGATAGTGAAAACTTGAAGTCATTACCATCGCGACTGTCACGACTGGGCTCACGCTTACAGCTTGATCAAAAAGAGTATCAGCTACTCAGTGCTCTGATTGCCAAACTTGCAAAAGACTAAAGCTTTTAATATGCAAATTTTCAGGCGTTGAGTTGCTATTGCATTAGCAGCCGTAGCATTTACAAATGCTATGATTTTAAAAATGATAGGATTCAATAATAAAAAGGAATTAATGATGAATTGGAACGTTTATTTGTCCGGAGAAATACACACCGACTGGCGACAAAAAATCATGCAAGGCGCGAAAGACCAAGGTTTAAACATTACCTTTACCTCAGCAGTCACTGAACATGAAGCCAGTGATGCCGCCGGTGACGTACTCGGTAAAAATGACAATGGCTTCTGGCGCGACCATCAGTCATCAAAAGTTAATGCGATTCGCACCAAAAACATGATTCAAAAATGCGATATTGCTATCATTCGTTTTGGTGATAAATATAAGCAGTGGAACGCTGCCTTCGATGCCGGCTACTGCGCGGCTTTAAGCAAGCCGTACATTACCCTTCATGCTGAAGATATTATCCATCCGCTAAAAGAAGTCGATGCGGCGGCAATGGCATGGGCGCAAACGCCTGAGCAGGTTGTCGAACTGCTAAAATATGTTGTCAGTGATAGCTAAATCATAAATAATTGCCTATAGATAAATTGTCAATGACTGGTATTTCATCTGTCAGTCGTCTGTTTTTATTTATCGCTCATCGCTATATTTTGTGCTGCAAAGCTGCTATAACTAAATTGATTGTAATCAAAAATACGATAGGACAATTTATGTCATTGCCAACGGCCTTATTCAAATCACTTTCACGCATCAAAAAAGACCTAAAAGAAGATATCGATGCGGTATTTAACCGTGATCCTGCTGCGCGTAATAGTCTGGAAGTCATCTTGACTTATCCTGGCATCCACGCGCTCGTCCTACATCGCGGTGCCCATTATCTTTGGAATCATGAACAAAAACTGGCGGCGCGCGTTATCTCATATGGTTCACGCATCATTACGGGTATTGAGATACACCCTGCTGCCAAAATCGGTCGACGGTTTTTTATTGATCATGGTATGGGTATCGTTATTGGCGAAACGGCAGAGATTGGCAATGATGTGACGCTTTATCACGGGGTAACGCTTGGCGGCGTCTCTTGGAATAATGGCAAGCGCCACCCTACTTTGGAAGATGGGGTTATCGTTGGTGCTGGTGCTAAAGTATTGGGACCATTTACTGTCGGTAAAGGCGCCAAAATTGGCTCAAATGCCGTCGTAGTAAAGGCAGTACCAGCAGGTGCGACCATGGTCGGCAGCGCCGCTCGGATGATATCCGACCATCATGATGAAAAGGGCAATCCAATTGTCAAAAAAGTCGATGATGCCAAGCAACAAGAAAAAGTGGCGCAAGCTGCTTCTACAGATAATGGCATAGATAAAAAATCAATAGATGAAAAAGCCACCAACCGCTCAGCACGCGAAACTGCTTTTCAAGCCTATGGTATCGACCCATCCTCACAAGATCCTGTAGCTGAAGCTTTTGCTAAAATGCTAGAGCATATTCAACAATCAGAAAATCGCCTCGATCAACTACAAGCAGCGATGTGCAAAATCGATCCTAACTTTTGTAAAAAAGAATATGACAAACTATGCTTAGAAGATATCGATGTGATTGGCCGTGCCGATATAGATGAGATAGGCGCTGAGCAGAAGTAATCTTCTAGCTGTCGTCAATACTGAATAAAAAAGAGGCCAAACAGCCTCTTTTTCTATTTTAACCAATTGATAAGCAGCGCTTTATGGACTAGCTAGTTAACAGACAACATTTATAAAAAAGATGAGTCAGGCTGGGTCAAAAACGCTATTTCTTCGCTACTCGAAACCCGCCCTAAGATGTCATTACGATGTGGATAACGACCAAAACGATCGATAATCACTTTATGTTTAAGCTCAGCATCCACGGTGTCTGCATTGGTATATTGCTTAAATAGCTTTTCTGCTTGCTGATGAATCAGTTTTGATTCGCTGTGCATATAAGGCATCAATAAAAACTTACGTTCATCCATCGTTTCAAGCGCCTCTAATGCACCTGCAGCAACCGCTTCTTGCGCGAGCGCGAGACTCATCGCATCTTGGGCAAAAGCCGCTGGCGTATCACGGTAAATATTGCGTGAAAATTGATCCAATATAATAATTTCTGCTAAACGCCCTTTTATGCTGCTTCGCCATGTATAAAATTCTACGGCGGCGGCTTGCTCAAGTATACCGCTGTATCGCTCTATTAATACTTGATCAAACACTATGTCTTTCTCAAAAAACTTCTCACTACCCACCTCATCAAAACAGAAATTTAATATGTCGTTGTACATCATTTCCTCACTACATTATTTAAAAAAATCAGCCCAAAACATTATTCAAAGCTATGTTTAAAGCTATCCTTTAAAAGCATAAAGTATTCACTTTTGGTTTCATAATCACTAAGGAGTATTTAGCGATTGTGTCCTATACTCTTTCATTATTCATAACTAAAAAAACAGGAAAACTCATGGCTCGTTTACAAGATAAAGTTATCATTATTACTGGTGCCGCCCAAGGCATGGGCGAGACTCATGCACGTTTGTGTATGGCAGAAGGCGCTAAAGTGGTCTTGACCGACATCAACTCTGATAAAGGCGATGCATTAGCAAAAGAGCTTGGCGATAGCGCTCTATTTATTAAGCATGACGTCACTAGTGAAGAAGATTGGACGCAAGTCGCTAAAGAAACACAGGAAAAATTTGGTCGAATTGATGTACTGGTTAATAATGCAGGTATCACCACTCACAAATCTATTTTAGATACCTCGGTAGAAGCGTATCGCAAGATTCTAGAGATTAACCAAGTATCGGTCTTTTTAGGCATGAAAGCAGTCATTCCAACGATGAAAGCCGCCAAACAAGGTTCTATCATCAATATCTCATCAATTAATGGCTTGGTTGGCGGCGCTATCGGTTATACCGATTCTAAGTTTGCGGTACGCGGTATGACCAAAGCGGCAGCATTAGAGTGTGCCCCTCATGGCATTCGCGTGAACTCCATTCATCCAGGCGTCATTGCCACACCGATGATTATGCAAGGCGATACCAAAGATGCGGTTGAAGCATTTGCCAAAACTATTCCGATGAGGCGTGTGGCTCAGCCAGAAGAAGTCAGCGGCATGGTGTTGTTTTTAGCCTCTGATGACTCAAGCTACTCGACAGGTTCAGAGTTTGTCGTTGATGGTGGTTTGACCGCACAGTAGGCGTAATAGTTAAACTTTTTAAATGTGATATAGGCTAGGCATTTTGCTCAGCTTTTATTTTGAGAGGTTTTAAGAAAAACACTAAGGCGTGTCTTCAATAACTTCTACTTATTTAGAATAGCATCTTGGCTGCTTCATGTGACCTTTTAAAAAATGACCTTTAATCAACTCCTCTACCCCTGCTCTTTCATGCGCTTTGAATGGGTAACGATCTGCCATTACAATCCAATTAGACTCTTCAAATTCCTTATTGCTGCTTAGGCTATTTTCATCAGACATAGCTCCTATTAATAGCGTTTCTATCAATAGAATGTCGATATCCATCGTAACTTTTTTTATTGGCGTCTGAGCTTCTGTTAGACGCTGTCTATGACAGTCACCTTCAAGATCTTTAAAAACCTGCTGTAACTGTTGCAGTGTCATTGGCTCTACCAAACGCAGATAAACGCACTGATTGGTATAATCGGGCTTTGGTTGCGCTTCGGTCGATGTAAAGTCAGGATTTTCAAACGCAGTAGATAACTGTATTTCCCCTAGCGCCGCTAGATCCTTTCGGACAAGCGGCAGATAATGTTCAGCTTGATAATTACTGCCTAAAGCCAATAATACTGCCGTCACAGATTGTGTTTCCAACTGTTCAGGCGTCTGCTTTTTTAGCGTTTCAAGACTCAAATCAGCCAAATTTTTATGCATATTATGCATCATCGTCCTTGCTTACAATTGGCTTATTTTCAATGACCGTTGCATAACGCGTGATCTGTACCCCAACCGCATCGGCTTGCTTTATAGCAGTAGGCTTAGCAATGCTTAAAGTGATTTTATGACAGCTATATTTGGCAAGCAACTTATCAGCGATTTGCCCCGCTAAATGCTCTAGCAACTGCGCTTTAATTGCTTGACACCACGCGCTCACATCATCGCAAACCGCTTTATAATTCAGCGCATCATTGACATCATCTGAGATAGCCGCACGGCTGATATCTGTTTCAAGTGCTATATCAATCAGCAGCGGCTGCGTGATTGCACGCTCCCACGCGTAAACACCGATGACTGCTTCTACTGTCAAGCCTTTAACGAATACTACATCAGATTCGGTATGAAACATGCTCTCATCCTTGTTTGCTAAATTTTAATTAAATTTTGAACTCAGGTTTTTTAATTGGTTTTCTGCAACGCCTCTTCACGCAAACGCGCAGCTTTTAGCGCTTTACTAGGGCGATGACGCCATAAGTCAATGCTGAATAATAACAGACCAAACCAAATCAAACCAAACACTGCAAGACGCTGTAAATCAAATGGCTCGTTATAATAGAACACCGCTAAGAAGAAGATAAAGGTCGGCGTCAGATAATTCATAAAACTTAAAATGCTATAAGCAACGAGCTTGGTAGATTTATTAAACAATAATAGCGGTATCAAGGTAATCGGCCCTGCGATCATTAGTAGCCAAATATTCGGACTAAACCAAAAACTCAATTGACTGCTGACCACATCTGCTTGCCAGAACCACCATAAGCAAATCGGCACCAACATCGTTGTTTCGACAAACATAGCATCGACTGCCGTCAAAGGTGTCTGCCGTTGAATGGTGCCATAAGTACTAAAACTAAAGGCTAAAATCAGTGATATCCATGGCAAGCTACCAATCATAACCACTTGAATGACTACGGATAATAAGGCGAAACCGATGGCAACCCATTGCAGCGTACGTAAGCGCTCTTTGAATAAAATCATCGATAGCGCAACGCCCACCAATGGTCCGATAAAATACCCCAAACTGGCTTCGAGAATACGGTCGTGATTGACGGCCCATACATAAGTGAGCCAGTTGGTGGCAATAATCAAACCCGATATAAATGAGAACGCGATCCATCTCGGATTTTTCTTTAAGGTATCGATCCATTGCCAGCGCTTGGTGACTACCAACACGATAAGCAAGCAAGCAAACGTCCAAATAATACGATGACCGATAATCTCGGTCGCATCGTAGGCGGCCAATTGTTTAAAATATAATGGAAACCCACCCCAGATAAAAAAGGCAATGAGTGCGGTGATGATGCCACGTCTGGTTGTTTTAATGGGCGTAACTGGTTTTTTGATGACGTTTTGGGTGGTCATAGTACAGTACAACTTTTTAGAGCAAAGCGCACTCTTGCCCCATATTAATGTTTATATCAATTCAATGGCAAAAGCGCAGGGTCACTACAGATAGGATACAAGTTAAAAAGCAATGCGCTCATGCCAATATAGGCATCAACACATTGCTAACGATAACAACTTTGAAAATAACATTTACATCAAGGCTAATGAGCAACTTTTTAGACTTTATTGAATGCTGTAGCCAGCATTTTACAAGTCAGTACTTTAAAGCTCAACCTTGCAAAAGCCAATAATACTATTCAGCAAGTTAATATAGTTTGTGGTATTAAACCGCAGCATTATCAACTTTAATAGACATTCCAATGTGATTGGCAAGCTCTGCAAATTCTGGGAAACTGGTATTGACGGTCTCAACGCCTTCAATAGTAATTTGCTTGGATGCACGTAAGCTGGCAATGGCAAAACTCATAGCAATGCGATGATCATGGTGCGAGGTAATATGACCGCCACCAAAGACAGGCTGGCTATTATTGACCTTGCTATTTTGACCCTCAATACCTTCGCGTTCAATGCCCTTACCTTCGATGATTAGCCCATCTTCCGTCACTGTACAGTCAATACCCAGTGTTTGTAATCCTTCTGCCATAACTGCAATACGATCAGACTCTTTTACGCGCAGCTCTTTAGCACCAGTTAACACCGTACGACCTTGCGCACAGCTGGCAGCAATAAACAATACTGGGAATTCATCAATCGCTAATGGTACTAAATATTCTGGGATATCAATACCTTTTAGGCTTGAGCTACGAATAGTGATATCAGCCACTGGTTCGCCGCCCACATGTGTCTCATTGCTTAGGCTAATATCTGCTTGCATTAATTTTAAGATATCGATAATGCCCGTGCGTGTCGGATTAATACCTACTTGCGTCAAGGTCAGCTCGCTATTTTGGCTGATCGCAGCAGCGACCATAAAAAATGCCGCAGAGGATATATCAGCAGGGACAGCAATATCACCACCTGTGAGTTGCCCGCCACCTGCTACACTGATGCGGTTGCCATCAACCGTTACTGGATAACCAAAAGCTGAAAGCATACGCTCGGTATGGTCACGACTGACTTCCGGTTGGGTAACGGTTGTGGTGCCTTCTGCCCAAAGTCCAGCCAGCAACAAGCAGGATTTAATCTGCGCAGAAGCCACAGGCATCTCATAATCGATGCCTTGTAATGGCTTACCGATAGTCGCTCGACCAGTGATACTAAGTGGCGCCGTACCACTATGACCCGTGCTTTGAATGACTGCGCCCATCTCGCGTAAAGGTGCGGCCACACGCTCCATTGGGCGCTTGTTCAGGCTGGTATCGCCTGTCAACACGCTGTCAAATGATTGCGCCGCCAAAATACCAGCCAGCAGGCGCATGCTAGTACCTGAGTTGCCCATATACAATGGTGTTTTACTCGGTTTCAGACCGTTCATACCCACGCCATGAATGGTCAATTTTCCGTTATCAGGCCCTTCAATGGTCACGCCCATATCACGGAATGCTTGCAAGGTGGCAAGCGCATCTTCCCCTTCCAAAAATCCAGTGACATTGGTCACGCCTGTCGCAAGGCTGCCCAGCATAATGCTGCGATGCGAGATAGACTTGTCACCAGGAATGGCAATAGTGCCCAATACAGTATTGCTAGGAGTAATATTATAAGAAGCTGACATGGCAGAAGTATCCGTATAAGGGGTGCTGGCTAACATATGGCCAAAATGTCGCCGTGCGGCTTGCGCGCGGCCCAAAAGTCCCATCAGGGCGGTTGAATCTTTATCGATGATAAGCTGACGCATGGTCTGTAGGTAAACGCCATACTCATCAAGGGCGCTAACAATCGCGCTTTCGTTGGCAAAAAATATATCATGCCACATTTTAGGATCACTGGCAGCGATGCGGCTAAAGTCACGAAAGCCGCCCGCTGCATAGCGAAACATATCTAAATTATCATCATGGCTTGCCAGCTGCTCAACCAAATTGAAGGCAAGCAGATGTGGCAAATGACTGGTATGCGCCAATATACGATCGTGGTGTTCCGCATCCATTGACATAACGTTTGCACCCACCGCTTCCCATAACTGCCGCAGCTTAGCGATAGCGTTATCATTGGTCGTTGGCAGCTCGCAGATAATGACACTATGATTCACAAACAATGTCGCGCGTCTGGCATGATATCCTGAATTCTCAGCACCCGCAATCGGATGCGCTGGAACAAGACCTATAGGCAATGAGCCAAAGACGGCTTTGGCAGCGTCAATGATATTGACCTTGGTGCTACAAACATCAGTAATGATGCAATCAGTGGCAAGTTGTCCATTATCCATCGCCGCTTTGATATCGATAAATACGGCTTGCACAGCCTGTACTGGTACAGCGATAACAATCAAATCACTACCAAACACTACCTCACTTAAGACAGCACTACCAGCGTCTAATAAGCCGTGCTGAATGGCTTCGTCGATGCTTGGTACATGTCTATCAACCGCCACTAAGCGCTCACTCAAACCATTGTCTTTAATGGCTTGGGCAAGGCTCGCACCGATAAGCCCTAGACCAATCACACAAATCTGTTTAAATAACGGCGGCTGAGTATTCATACACTGCATATTATTGTTTTGATTGCTTATATTGTTTTGCTGGCGACTCACGGCTTTTCTCGTTAAACAAACTAGCATCAGAATGACTAAAACAAGCCGACGCTAGTGTCATGAAAATGATTAATAAATTATTTACTTATCCAAAACGACCTAACATACTTCTGATCAATTATCAGTCAAGATTGAGCGCAGTGTATCAATCAGGCGCATATTTTCTTCTGCCACCCCTACTGTGATACGCAGCCAATGAGGTAAGCCATAGCCCTCTAATGGACGGACGATAACACCCTGCTCTAGCAATGCTTGATGAATAGAAGCAGCGGTGATGTCTTCCATCTCAACGGCTATTTCTACCATAATAAAGTTGGCATGCGACTTAATAAACCCCAAGCCTAATGCGTCAAACTGCTTTTCTAACCAGCGCATTTGCTCATCATTCATCAGACGAGTTTTTTCAATAAAGTCTGAGTCAGCAAGTGCCGCCGCCGCCGCCGCCAAAGCCACTCTACTCACGTTAAATGGTTGACGGATTCGGTTGAGTAAGTCCGCGACAGCCACTGAGCTAAGCGCATAACCGACACGTAAACCCGCCAGTCCATAAGCTTTGGAAAAAGTGCGCACGATGACGACATTATCAAATTCATCTAACAACGCCCGATTATTACTCTCAGGGCTATATTCAATATACGCCTCATCTAATACCACCAATACCGAGCTTGGTATACTAGCCATAAATGCTCGTAACTCTTGAGGTTCAAGCTGCGTGCCAGTTGGATTATTAGGATTGGCGATAAAGACTATTTTAGTATTGGGGTTGTCTTGAACCGCTTGACTCATCGCTTTTAGATCATGACCGAAGCGATTTGCAGGCACTTCTATACCTGTCGCCCCTTGTATTTTAGCCAACATCGCATAAACGATAAAGGCATATTGACTGTAAACGATAGCATCGTCAGCACTAGCAAAACTACGCGCTAAAATATCAAGCAAATCATCAGAGCCATTACCCAAAGTAATCTGCTCGACACTGACATCATTGAAGTCAGCCAGTGCTTGTTTTAGATAGTAACCGTTGCCATCAGGATAACGTGCCAACTGACCCAATTGCTCAGTAATCGCTAGCGTGACGTGCGGTGAGCAGCCTCTTGGGTTTTCATTACTGGCAAGTTTTACCACATCTGAGACGCCATACTCACGCGTCAACTCTTCAATCGGCTTGCCCGTTTGATAAGGCACTAGCTCTAAAATACTATCGTAGGCAGGTACAAGCGGTGATAAATTTGACTCTACTGAATGAGATGACGGCATGATTTATCCTTAGATATGATTTTGGCAAGTGATGTGACCCATTCGGCGTTATATCGTTGGTTCAATTTCAAAGCGAGTCAAGGGTAACCAAGGCAACCGAGTGCAGATGATTATGTGATGCTTCACGCAAGGTAAACACCATGACTCTTTTACAGTAGAGGGACTATAGCACTGCTTTTGGATAAGAACCTAGAACACGCACATCTTTTACCAATGGACGGATATCAGCGATAGCAGCGCTGACGTTTGGCTCGTCAATATGACCATTCATGTCAATGAAGAATACGTATGCCCACTTATTCGGACGCTCAGGACGGGTTTCGATACTGGTCATCGACACGCCATGATAAGACAAAGGCTTCAAAATCTCGATCAATGCGCCCGCTTTGTCATGTGCTGACACAACGATAGACGTTTTATCCTGACCTGATGGCGCAATCGCTTCGTGACCGATGATAAGGAATCGCGTGGTATTGCTCGGGTTGTCTTCGATATTTGAATATAGCTTATGCAAGCCATATTCTGCAGCAGCCACATCACCGGCGATTGCTGCTGAATGCCATTCATTTTTCAAGCGGCGGGCCGCTTCGCCGTTGCTCGATACCGCCACGCGCTCGACATTAGGATAATTGACATCGAGCCAATGACGACACTGCGCTAGTGACTGCTGATGCGAGTAAATACGGCTTAAACCATCAAGTTTGGTATGCTCAGCGACCAAGAAATTCTGATGAATCGGCAGCTCAACTTCTCCAATTATCTTTAAGGTAGAAGACAAAAAGCCATCTAACGTATGGTTAACCACACCCTCAGACGAGTTTTCGACTGGCACCACACCATACATCGCTGTGCCCGCTTCAACTTCACGAAATACATCAGTGATGGTGGTCATTGGTACGGTATCAGCGGCTTTACCGAAATGCTTGAGCGCAGCAGCATGAGTAAATGTGCCTACTGGTCCCAAGAAAGCAATGCGCTGCGGTGCTTCTAAGTCGAGACAGACCGACATAATTTCACGGAACAGCCGCGCCATTTTGTCATCAGCGATCGGACCTGTGTTGCGTTCCATCACCGCTTTTAGCACTTGCGCTTCACGCTCAGGGCGATAAAAAATAGGATTGCTATTGTCGGCAGTTGGGTTATTGACAATGTGCTGTTTCTTTACTGCGGCCACTTGCTGAGCCAACTTGGCACGGTTATTAATCAGTGTCTGGATTTCGCAGTCTACTGTATCAATACTTTGGCGAATATCGTCCAAAAACGCTTTTTCAGTTGCAGTATCGTTAGCCCCTGCGATGGCTTGATTTAGCTTATCCGTGTTTTGCTCTGATGACTGCTCACTCATTACCGCCTATCCTTTTTCTAAAATTATTACTGAGTTTTTTTACTAGTTAGGTACTGCTTTTTAACTTTGAAGTCTTTACGTATTTCTAATTATTAGTAATCATTCATCTCATTACTGAGTCAGCACTCAATGACGGTCAGAGGTGTCAAGCATACTAGCAATGATATTCGATAGAAATCACACTAAATAGCAAGCAGCCTCCCAAAAGCACCCTGCACTGCGAGCGCTATCGTCTAGTGTTGTCGCATGTTAGTCACACACACCAGCATGCAAATGTAACAGCCAGATCGCTGACCCGGTCTACTATAACAAAAACTATCGACAGTGCCCATGTGTAAATGCGCGTAAATTCGTCAATATTGGCAAACAGAGGCAATATGGCAGCGATGTACGGCAAAACTATGAAGGAACATCCACTCAAAACTATGTTACAGTCTAAAACTGATAGCAAATAGCACTATAAAGTAGAAAATCACCACGTAACTGAACACAATCTGTTTTTGATCAAAAAGGATATATGATGAGCGCATTACAACAGCTTCGTACCATGACCACCATTGTCGCTGATACTGGCGACCTTGCCGCCATTGCGCGCTTAAAACCTATCGATGCGACCACCAATCCAAGCCTCATTACCAAAGCACTCCTCCATCCTGACAACCAAGGCATGCTGTCAGAAACCATGAGTCGTCATAATGGCAATATAGATGCAGTGATTGACGCGCTAACCATTCAGGTTGGCTGTGATATTTTAGAGCTTATCCAAGGCCGCGTCTCTACCGAAGTGGATGCTCGTTTGTCTTATGACACTCAGGCGACGATTGATAAAGCCTTAGCATTTATGGAAGCTTACCAAAAAGCAGGGGTTAACTCAGAGCGCGTATTAATTAAGATGGCCGCGACATGGCAAGGTATTGAGGCAGCACGCTATCTTGAAACCCAAAATATTCACTGCAATTTAACGTTGTTATTTGGACAGCATCAAGCAATTGCCTGTGCGGATGCAGGCGTGACACTGATATCGCCTTTCGTTGGTCGTATTTTAGACTGGCAAAAACGCCAACAAAATCGTCAAAACGTGCCCGCTTCTGATGATATGGGCGTGCAGTCTGTAAAGCGCATTTATCAATACTACAAGCAGCATAACTATAATACGCAAGTGATGGGCGCAAGCTTCCGCTCGACTGAACAGATATTGGCGCTAGCAGGGTGTGATCTATTGACCATCGCGCCTGACCTTATCGACGCGCTGGCAGCGATGGATACTGAGGTGATACAGCAACTGTCACCTAGCATGTCATTAGATGTGGCTGACATGAAACGCGTGAGTCTAACGCGAGAGGAATATAGTAGCGCCTATCAACAAGACACGGTTACACAAGATTTATTACCAAAAGGTATCGATGGCTTTATTGGTGCTCGTGATGAGCTTGCTCAGATGTTAGCAGCGATGCGTCATTGATATGAGCGTCGAGCGATATAAACGGTGATGAATATGATCAACACTTTACAAACCTCAGTCGCAGGTTATAAAAGAAATTTGCCTGCTAATAGTAAGTTGGCTATCATGGCTCACTTCTCACAACAAGAAGCAAGGCTTGATTATGAAACGGCTATCAGTGTTATTAGTGGGTGGTGTTCTAGCAGTCAGCACGCATGCAGTGAACTGGTCAAAAATATCAGAAAGTCCTACTGGATCAATTTTTAGCTTAGACTTGGACTCTATTGAAAGCTCCGACATCAATATCATAGACGAAAAAAGTGTCGAAAACATCACCGTATCTATCCGCAGAACATACCCTGCACAAAAAGATGAAACAAAAGTAGATAAGGAAGGTAAAGAAAAAGCGATTCATCATAGCGATCAGCAATTGCTCATCTCTTGTAAAGACGCCAGTTACTATAGACGCGCTTACGTTAACTATGATGCCAATAACAAGGTATTAGAATCTTGGCAATCAGAAAAACCCATATTAACCACCAAAGATTTTAAGATAACCAAGCCAAAAACGATCAGTCGCATGCTAATAGAACAGGCGTGTAAAACTTACCTTACCAGCAAGACAAGTAACGTACGTTAAGACAAACCAAAGACAGGCAATCAAAAAAGCGCGCTAAACTCATTCAGCGCGCTTTTTTGATTGCTTCATTTCACGCTATTCACTAAGCGTTGCCAGTTTTAAGCCTTTAAGACCGTATAGACAGGCACTGGAAATTCGCCATGCAAATCAACCAAATCTAGCAATACTAACGCCCCCACCACGGTATGGTCTGCCGATTTACACAACTCATAAGCGGTGGTTAAAGTACCGCCTGTGGCTAAAATATCATCGACCAATAGCACGCGCTCAGGCGGTAGATTGTTTTGCATCTCAAGCGTGTCTTTACCATATTCTAGAGCATACGCTTTATTGGCAACGGGCGGTGGCAGCTTACCGGGTTTACGTAGCAAAATCATTCCTTTGCCCAATCGACCTGCAAGCAAACTTGCAAAGACAAAACCACGCGCTTCAACTGCACCCAAACAATCTACCTCGTCCATCACGCCTTCAGGCAGTGCGGCGAGCAATGCATCTATCACCTGATTAATATGACTGCGCAGTAACGGCATAATATCATAAAAATCAATGCCGACTTTCGGGAAGTCTGGTACTGTGCGAATCACTTGCCAAAAGGGATGATCCGTATTGAGCTTATTAGACGACTCATTTTCGACATTTTTAGATGTAGCGGCAGCATTAATGCTCATGGTAACCCTTAGCGTATATGACTTAGATAATGTAATTTAGATAATAATATATCAACGATAAATGATGGCGAATACTGTGAATTTAGCGGCGCTTATTATAACATAATTGATAGAAATATCGCAGTTGAGCACATAAGCGTACAGGTACTTACTGACAGACAGAAGACCTAAACCCCTTGATAAAAACCAATCAATCTCAATATACAAGTGTAAACTTAACGACGAAAATCACGGTTATATGCTAAACTATGTGCGCTTTTACAGTCTCATCTAACGGCTATGATTGTAAATATGAACGTCAAAAACACCCTGTAACACGGATTATAAACACTGATAATGCTCGATAGGACTATTTATGAAACGTTATGAATGTATCGTCTGCGGCTGGATATATGATGAAGCACTCGGCTGTCCCGAAGAAGGGATTGCCCCAGGCACCAAATGGGATGACATCCCTGATGATTGGACCTGCCCAGAGTGCGGTGTGGGCAAGCTTGATTTTGAGATGCTTGAGCTGTAATAGACGACCCTCTAATTAGGACACTTCATGACAACATCGAATGACATCAAACCATCGGCAACCCTACCAGAAAACTTAGGTGGCTACCCTACTCCTGAGTGGCAAAAGTTTGGCGCGCACCAATGGCGAGACTCTGACCTTAGCAAGCATCTGTATCAATCAATGATTGATATCGGCGATGGCATTGAGCTGTGTGTTGAGGCAGGTGGTAATCCTAATAATCCACCACTGCTCATGATTATGGGACTTGGCTCACAGATGATATTTTGGCCAGATAATTTTATCAAGCGCCTTATTGATGCCGGGTTTTTTGTCATTCGTTTTGATAATCGTGATATTGGTCTGTCTTCTAAAGTGCAGATTGATGGACTACCGCGTATCAGTCAGCTAAAAATGATGATGCGCCTGCAAACCGGGTTGTCCAATAAAGGTACGCAAGTTGCTTATAATTTAACGGATATGGCAGAAGATACCGCTCGTTTGATTAAGGCGTTGCAGTTGGGAAAAACCCATCTGATTGGGGCTTCTATGGGCGGCATGATTGCGCAAATCGTAGCGGCACGTTATCCAAGTTTAGTGCAGCGTATGGCGTTGATGTTTACCACGACCAACCGTGCATTTTTAAAACCACCGAAACCTAAGCAGCTATATACCCTGATCAACCGCCCTGAAAGTCATTCTGAGCGCGATATCGTGCGCCATAGCGTGTGGTTTATGAAGACAGTCGGTACGCCTGGGCATGTCAACGTACGTATGGTGCGTGAAATTGCCAAATTGCGTTATCAGCGCAACTTTCATCCGCTCGGCACGGTACAACAGCTCAATGCTATCTTGGCGTCAGGCTCTATTAGCCGGTTTAGCAAGCAAGTCAAAGCACCGACTATCGTACTGCATGGTAGCGCAGATGGACTACTGCCCGCCTCACAAGGTCGTGTGGTTGCCAAGACCATTCCGAATGCCAAGTTTCATTTAATCGAAGGCATGGCGCATGATATTCCTGAATACTATCAACCTTATATGGTGGATTTAATCAGTAATCATTTATTAGAAAAATAGCTATTTACTCA
The DNA here is from genome assembly GCF_014897815.1 of Psychrobacter sp. PG1. Classification (GTDB taxonomy): domain Bacteria; phylum Pseudomonadota; class Gammaproteobacteria; order Pseudomonadales; family Moraxellaceae; genus Psychrobacter. The sequence goes on along the minus strand of NZ_JABUZG010000068.1, from coordinate 30,845 downwards.
TAATAAAATCTGTAATAAAAAAGAGCGTAAATCCTACTATTGATTCATAGGGTTTACGCTCTTTTTTATGCTGGATATTTTACCTAGGTCATTAGATCATGTAAGTCTTTAGATTTGGACGCGCCGCTTAATCACAGCCTACTCCTGTACCCTCTTTATCGATACACATTTTATTGCCGTTTTTTAGATTGCCAATCCACGCTTTACCACCAGTAAAGGTAAAGGCGGGTTTGCCTTGATAAAGATCACCAGCTGACACACCGCTATTGGCAAAGCGAAAAGGAATCACCAACTCGCCACCAAGATTAACAAAGCCCCAGTTCTCATCGATGCGCACGCCAGCCAAGCCTTCGGCAAAGGGACGTACTTCATCAAAAGAATAGGTAATCATGGTCACATTATTGTCATCGATAAATCCCCATTTGCCATCTTGCTGACGCGGTTGTAGCATCGTAAAACGATTGGGAAGTGTCTGGTTGGATGAGGATGCATTGCCATTAGCGCTGGCAGGTGCTCGTGGCGTCGTGGATTGCTCGTTGTTACTACCATTTGGGTCACTGGTCGTTTTACCGTTTTCATCAATCCAACTGATTGCTTGATTTTTACGTACACGGGTGACACCATTTTGGTAATCATCAATGTCACTAATCGCGGACGAAAATGGCACGATGGTTTTATTACTAGTAGTAATGACCCCATATTTACCATCCTGCTTTACCACGATACGCCCGTTAGAGACGGGACGCGCCCAACCCTGTCCTTCTTTAAGCACATCATACATCGCAGGTACTACTTCACGACCTTGCATATTAAGATAACCGACATGACCGTTGCGCAGTACAGGAAGTAAACCTGCCGATATCTTACTGGCATCAACTTTTTGATAGCGTGATAAATCAACGACGCTTTTGCCCTTACTATTAATCAGAGCAACAGGCGCGCCGAAATCTTTTGTCGCCAAAAAATAGCCGCTATTTGCCGTACAAGCCACGTTTTTATAATAACTTTTTGGAATTTTGCAACTGGCCGCTTGTACGCTTGGCACCATAAATAGCGTAATAGCAAAGATGGCGATAGCAAAACCAGATATCAATGGTCGTTGTTGTAGGGATAATGAACGTCGCAACATAGATGAACCTAGGCTAATGGTATTTAAGTACTTGAGGTAAAGACTAATAAGAAACTATCCTGTTTTATTGTGCCACTACAGAGATTATAAACCACTAGATTAGCAAATAGTGATATCCACGCCAACATCGTTCCTGTAAGAATGTCTCCACCATATATTCGCATTGTTATAGAGATTTTCTTATATGAGAGAAGCTTAAGGTCATCGTTGATTTTATACCTAGCATATAAGAGATAAAACCTAATATCTTGATAATAAATCAAACAATAAGCATAAATGATGGTTTGACCATTTCATTTTAGCGTCAAAACCTAGACAATACGGCTTGTATTAGCGTCAGTATTCATTGGCGTCATCGTTGATACAGTAAGATAAAATAATAATACGGATATAAGGACATTGTATGGCGATTGCTTCTTCACGCTCTGCCTCTACTGGGTTGGTCATTGGTTGTATTATCTTTGGTCTGGGTAGTTTGATTGTCGCTCACGTTGATATTGGTGGTTGGGCAATGGCATTTTGGCGCTTGGCTATTTCAGGTGTCGTATTCGCTGTATTGGCCAAAATCATGGGACAGCGTCTACCCCGCTCAAGGCGCGCTATTTTTTATGGTTTATTATCAGGTGTCTTTTTAGGCTTAGATCTGGCGCTCTGGCACGAGAGTATTTATGCGGTCGGCCCTGGTATCTCGACTTTATTGAATAGCCTACAGATTTTCTTTTTAGCCGCCATTGGGTTCTTATATTTTAACGAGCGCCAATCTATATTGCAGCTCATCAGTTTGTTTTTAGCCATGTTTGGTGTGGCCATGATAGGCAGTCCTGAGTTTGCGCATAACAGCGCCGCCACCTGGGGGTTCATCACTGGTATCGTCTCAGGGGCAATGCTAGCAGCATCGATGACTTTTATCCGTAAGACGCATGATACTGAACCCACACCTATATTTATGCTGATGCAGCTGATTAGTATCGGTGGTGTATTGGCGATGATTGTTCCTATGTTTGTGTTTGATATGGGTCATATTTTACCAAACACTTGGTCTGAGATTGGCTGGGTGCTCATCTACGGTACGGTGATGCAATGCTTGGCGTGGGGGCTAATTGCCTATTCCATTCCTAAGCTGTCTTTGGCGTTAACTGGATTATTATTATTATCAGAACCTATTGCCGCATTGGTCATTGATTATAGCTGGCTGGACAAACCAATTAATAGCTTACAGTGGAGCGGTGCTCTGTTGACCATGTTTGCAATCTATTTGGGCTCACTGAAACCTAAGCCGCGCGCCCTACGACGTTATCGGTTTTTCTCAAAATTTTACAAGCGAGACTACAAGTAGCTTTTATTCTGCATTTTTATCGTGCACTTGCTGCCACTCCATAAAAAGCGCCCATGCTACCGATAGCATGGGCGCTTTTTATGGAGTGATATACGCTGTTATCGTCGTTATCTGATAGGTATAAAACCTCAGCATCATAAAAGCTGATTACTTAGCCAATGATTGATGAGCAGCCTTCGCTTCAGATCCTTGGTTAAATAACGCATTTAAGACAATCGCTGCCAAAGTTGCCGTACCGATACCGCCCAAATCAAAGCCGCCTAAATGCAAACTAAAGTTACCGGTACCCATAATAACGGTCACGGCCGCGATAATTAGATTGCTGTTTTTGCTAAAGTCGATACGACTGTCTATCCAAATTTTGACGCCTGCAATAGCAATCAAACCGAACACCACAATGGACGCACCGCCCAATAAAGCGGCTGGTATCGTCTGAATGATGGCACCAAATTTCGGTGATAGCCCTAACAAAATAGCTACCACGCCTGCCACGACAAATATTGTTGTGCTATACACCTTAGTCACCGCCATCACACCGATGTTTTCAGCATAAGTCGTCACACCAGTACCGCCAAATCCTGCTGAAAAAGTGGTTGCCAAACCATCAGCAAAAAATGCTCGACCCATATAAGGCGTTACACGAGCTTTGGTCATACCTTCGACAGCCTTAAAATGCCCTAAGTTTTCAGCCACCAAAATAAAGGCCACAGGCGCAATCAGAATAATAGCACTCATCTCAAAGCGAGGCGTATGGATACTAGGTAAACCAAACCACGAAGCAGCTGCCACACCACTAAAGTCAATCGCCGCGCCAAAACCCATGACGTTGGTCATGATAAAATAGGCAAAATAGGATAATATTAAACCAACCAGTAATAACAGACGACGCAGCATACCACGTGTAAAGACAGCCACACCACTGATGAGTAATACGGTCAAGGTAGCCATCCAAGCATCAAACTGATTGGCAGACACCCCTTGAATGGTCACTGGCGCTAAATTAAGACCAATAATCATCACGATAGCACCAGTAACGATAGGCGGCATCAAACGCTCAATCCAGCCAGTACCCGTTTTCATCACCAGCAGCCCAATTAACGCATAAATGATACCGCAAGCCATGATGCCGCCCAAAGCGACATTCAAATTACCATTGAACCCTGCGCCTGCATAAGCTGTCACAGCGATAACGGGACCAATGAAAGCAAAACTTGAGCCCAAATAGCTCGGCATACGCCCACCAGTGATCAGAAAGAACATCACCGTACAGATACCTGACATCAAAATGGCTAAGTTGGGATCAAAGCCCATTAACAGCGGTGCAAGCACAGTCGCACCAAACATCGCAAAAGTATGCTGTACACCTAATAGCACGCTTTTTGACGGTGGCAAATATTCATTGATACCGACTGGATCACGATCTAAATCGCCTTGATAAGGACGCCATGTCGGAAACCAGCGTCCATTTTCAAAGTCTGTATTGTACGGAGGACTGATCGCCGCAGCCTCTAATCCATGTTCAGCAGATGGTGCTTGAGCGCTGTTTTCTAAAGGCGAGGAAGGGTCTTTTTGAGAGGGCATACACGCTTGTCCTATGTAAACTGGGCTAAAATAATAGACAACAGTAAATGAAAAATAAAAATTGCGTTAAATCAGAGCATCAATCGGCAAGAATATGTGGCTAGAAATTACGATAACGAGTAAAATCCGCATCTTTTCATTTATAATATGTCGCCCTGATTCATTCATTTATGTTGCAATATGGCAAACCAAAAGTATTATTTGGTATGGTGACCATGTTTTGGTAGATGTATGTGGTCGGATATGTTTAACTAAAAAATGGTTATGGTCGCTTATGACTCAGTGTACTCTGCAGCGACAATCAACTTACAGGATGTTACATAGCCATTAGCTCCGAGCATGATAGCGGAGTTTCAAAACAAATAAAAGTTATTATTCAATCACCATTTTTCCTCTTTTGCGTTAATACTTCCATGGGCGGTGCTTCCTCTACACCTTTGTCGGTGCTATAAGCGAGAGCTGCCTGTTATATTCTCAATGAAAGTGCCTAAAGCAGCTATACAACATGTTAGTGCACTTAAAAAACTTGGTAAGTTATTATGATTAGTGTTTTTGATTTATTTAAAATTGGTATTGGCCCATCAAGCTCACATACGGTAGGACCCATGGTCGCCGCCAATCTTTTTTTGGGCTCATTAACCAAGCAAACAGAGCTGACGGCTATTACAGGCGTTGAAATTGAGCTTTATGGCTCTTTGGCAGCCACTGGCAAAGGGCATGCAACCGATACTGCTATATTGTTAGGGCTGCTTGGGCATGCTCCTAGTACGATCGATACCCGTTTGACCAGTCAATATTTGTCACCGATTTTTTCGGACAAACAGCTCAATATAGCAGGCACGCATGTTATTGCCTTTGAGACAGAGCGCGATATTCACTGGTATGACGAAACCGTTTTGCCCTACCATCCTAATGCCTTGACTATCCGTGCATTATTGACCGACGGCAGTCATTATCAACAAACCTATTATTCGGTAGGTGGCGGCTTTGTTATCAATGAAGAGGATGCCACCAATCCGGATGAAGATAACGCCACGCCGACCATTGACGCCATTCCTTACCCCTTTAACAGCGCCGCAGAATTGCTGGAGCAATGTCGTCAACACCACTTAAGCGTGAGTGAATTGGTATTGGCAAATGAATGTCATTACCGCAATCAATCAGAAGTTTTTGTTTATTTAGACTCTATTTGGGAGTCAATGCAGGACTGCGTGACGCGAGGCTGTCAAAACAGTGGCATATTACCTGGTGGCTTGGATGTAAAACGCCGTGCCCAAGCGTTACATCTACAATTGTGCGCCGAGAAAAACCAACCCATTACCAAAAATGACAAACTCGCTGCCATGGACTGGATTGATTTATATGCCTTGGCGGTCAATGAAGAAAATGCCAATGGTGGAAATGTCGTCACTGCCCCCACCAACGGTGCAGCAGGTATTATTCCTGCGGTGATGCATTACTATCGCGACTTTTTATCAAGCTATAGCCAAGATGGTGCACGCAAGTTTTTGTTAAATGCGACTGCTATTGGCAGTTTAATCAAACAGAATGCCTCCATCTCTGGCGCTGAAGTTGGTTGCCAAGGTGAAGTTGGTTCTGCTTGTGCCATGGCAGCTTCTGCATTGGCAGAAATCTTAGGCGGTGATCCAGCTAAATGCCTGAATGCGGCCGAAATTGGTATCGAACATAACTTAGGTCTAACATGCGACCCTGTAGGCGGTCTAGTGCAAGTGCCTTGTATCGAGCGCAATGCCATGGGTGCTGTCAAAGCTGTCAATGCGGCGCGACTTGCTTGCCGTGGTAATGGACAGCACTTTGTCTCTTTAGATAAAGTGATTGAAACCATGAAAGTCACTGGTGCGGATATGCTAGATAAATACAAAGAAACCTCACGAGGCGGTCTTGCCGTTTATGCAGACAATCGTATCCCTACTGCCACTCATGGCGTCAGTGTAAAATATAGTCAGTGCTAACATAACGATTGTTTAATATAGCTTATCCTGACATCACATTCCCAAGTATTTGCTGAAATAAAAAAGACCCCTAATGAAGAATTAGAGGTCTTTTTTATTTTAGTTAGATGTGGTTACTAACTAGACATGCTCAATGATTCATTACTCAGCTGTTTTTGAAACCACTTCGTTTAGAATCCAAACTGGCTTGGCCATGTTAGTATTTTCATCCATCATTACTTCTTGGCGAACATCTAGAATATAACGATAGTTTGGCTCATAAGTGAAGCCCTGAATATTGCCGTTTAAAGGTGTGTAGTTTTTCTGATAAGTCTGGCGATACTGTAGGCATTCTGCTTCAACCTTAGTACCCTCAGTTGTTGACAGCTCACAGACGGCTTTCAGTGGTGCTACTTCTATTTCAAAACTTGGAATGTTAACCACTTTAACATTCATAGGTTGCCCATCGACAACCATCGTACGTTCGTTATCCATACCCATGGTAGAACAACCTGACAGGGCAAAGGCGGTCATTACTGCTGCAAGTACTAATTTTTTCATTATTAAATCCTCAGTTAATTGTTATAAATACATTATTGATGGTTTGAGATTATTGTTTTGGACACATCATGCTGGTAAATATATATTTGAAAATATCAGTCAATTTTTGCGATGGGTGTAATACTACTGTCAATATTGAGCCAAGCAAGAGTATTTACCTGATTTAGCTTTACCGAATAAACCTATTACGTCTCAATAATGTCGTCTATTGTTTGTTTACTGAGGCCAGTATAGAGCGCAACTCGTCTTCTGCTCTATAACTGCTTTGTAAAGTAACGTCAGCTTTTGCAACTGATGTTAATGGAACGTATGAAATAACAGGGTAAATTGATACATACTTATTGACACATACTTAATGTGCACAATAAAAAGCCAGAGCAATACATGCCCTGGCTTGATGATAAATAGACCAAAAAAATGGTTGGTTTTAGTTTTTAATAATTATCAATAGTTTTTAACTGCGATAATCCGCATTAATTTTGACGTAGTCATAGGACAAATCACAAGTATAAACGGTGTCACTGGCATCGCCGCGAGCAAGATCGATATGAATGGTAATCTCAGGGCGACTCATGACGGTCTTACCTGCCGCTTCCGTATAACTAGGAGCGACGCCACCATTCTGGCAAATCATGACTTCATCTAAATAGACATCCACTTGTTCCGTATCCAAGTCTTCGATACCAGCATAACCCACTGCCGCTAAGATACGACCCCAGTTGGCATCGCTAGCAAAGAACGCGGTTTTGACCAACGGTGAATGCGCGACCGCATATGCCACATCGCAGCACTCTTGCATTGTCTTGCCACCAGTGACGTTGACGGTCATAAACTTGGTAGCACCCTCGCCATCACGTACGATTAATTGCGCCAGACGGACAAACACCTCGGTCAAAGCCGAAAATATAGCCTGATAATGCGGATGTTCTGGACTATCAATGATATCTGAGCTGGCAGCACCCGTGGCGATCAACACACAGCAATCATTGGTTGAAGTGTCGCCATCGACAGTGATGCGGTTAAAAGACTGCTCATTGATGGCACTTAGCATTTCTTGTAATAAGTCAGCGGCGATATTGGCGTCAGTTGCCACATAACCCAGCATGGTTGCCATATTAGGGCGTATCATGCCTGAGCCTTTCGACATACCTGTCACATGATAGCTGACACCCGCCACATCGATTTTTTGGCTAGCGAGCTTCGGAATCGTATCTGTAGTGCGAATACCATTCGCCGCGGCAAGCCAATTATCAGCCCCCAAATTGGCAAGTGCATTATCTAAGCCCGCGATGACCGCATCGCTATTTAATGGCTCGCCAATGACACCAGTCGAGAATGGCAATATTGCATTACTATCCACGCCAGCCTTACTCGCCAGAGCGGCACAGATATCAACGGCTCGACGTTTGCCATCAGCACCCGTCCCAGCATTAGCATTACCTGTGTTAGTGACCAAATAACGCGGACTCATCTTGGCAAAATGCTCACGCAACACCCGTACAGGCGCAGCACAAAAGGTGTTTTTGGTGGTCACAACCGCAGTGGTCGCGGTATCAGCGATCTCAACCACCACTAAATCATCTCGGTCTTTATAGCGTACGCCTGCGGCTGTGGCGCTTAGCTTGATTCCTTCGATAGGATAAATAATATCAGGTACTGCAACATTTCCGACTGCCATGGTTCAATCCTTATTGTAAAATTTTTATCATTATTTATAACAGATGATGTGGTAAATACTAAGATGCGTTGAGCCTTCAACCATGACGCTACTGCTGGTGAAGTATCAAACGCGACCTATATAAATATTACCGTTTTTTTAAATCAAATGCCGACCAAATTGGCGCATGATCAGACGGTTTTTCCATCGCCCGTAGCTCATAACTAATCCCAGCATCAACACAGGCCTCAACAAGATCCGAGCTGCACAAAATATGATCGATACGCAAGCCACGTTTCGGCTCATCATTGAACCCATGACTGCGATAATCAAACCAGCTATATAGCTCTGTGCTTTTTGGATAATGTAAGCGATAGGTATCTGTCAGCTCGCGTGACATCAGCGCCGCATACCACTCGCGTTCTTCTGGTAAAAATGAGGTCTTTCTATTTTTCAACCAGCGCTTAGCATTGACGTCGCCGATGCCAATATCAGTATCTTCTGGGGCAATATTCATATCACCCATGATTATGAGCGAGCGACCTTCTGCTTTTAGGGTATCGATATACGCCATTAAATCTGCATAATAAGCCCGCTTCATCGGGAATTTAGTCGGATGGTCTTGGCTCTCTCCTTGTGGAAAATAACCATTGAGCACATCAATTTCACGACCGTCAAATTCATATCGTGCATGAATAAAACGCTTCTGTGCCTCGTCATCTTCACCAGGAAAACCCTTTTGCACAAATATAGGTGAAACCTTGGATAGTAATGCCACGCCATAATGGGCTTTTTGACCAAAGTACTCTACGTGATAGCCCAGACTCTCTATGTTTTCCAAGGGAAACTGTTCATCATGTACTTTGGTTTCCTGTAGACCCATCACATCAGGATCGATCACTTCTCGCACGGCCTCAAGCTGATGTTGACGAGCGCGAATACCATTGATATTAAAACTGACAAAACGGGTCATAAATTATCCTATACTAATTGATGAAAATACGGTGCTAATATAAAGAAATGGGCTATGAAAATGCATAATCCACTATCATAACAGACGTCGACCGACCTAACTGTTGCGCGCCCTGATATCTTAAGCTAGAGTAGTTGTGGTTAATATGGCTGCTATCAAATTTTGGCCATCGAATCATGAACATCGAACAATATTTATTAAAACAATGACCGAGCATCTTTATGATAAAAAATAACAGCAAAAACACAGTGGCAAGTGTAGACGGCGAATATACGCCATTGTTTACCAAAAATTATAATGTCTATATTAACCATACTGATGCAGGCGGTATAGTCTACCATGCCAATCATTTGGTGTTTTTTGAAAACTGCCGCCGTGATTGGTTTGGGGAACTGAATTTAAACGGGTATTTTTTGCAGACTGACGATGGAGAAATCCAGCATTTTGTCGTCAGTCAAGCAGACTTGCAATATAAAAGAGCTATTTTGTTAGATGAAGTCATCAGTGTGCGCATCGATAAAGTCGAGTTAAAACCTGCCAGCATTATCTTTTACCAGAGCATTCATCGTCACAGCCCAGACAGCCTTTCTCCTGATCATGCTAATAGCAATGCCAATAATGCTAGCAGTTTATTAAGTAGTGGCAAAATCGTCATTGCTTGTGTGCAAAACCAAGTCAAAACCAAACCGCTATCCAATAGTAAGGTAGATACTGCGGTTGCTAGTGCCATGCCCATGCGCCCTATTCGTGTTCCAAAGCATTTACGCGATGCCATTGAGCAAGCGATCCACGAGCAGTTGAATGCTTAGTGGTTGGATAATTAGTGGTTGGATAATTAGTGGTTGGATAATTAGTGGTTGGATACTTAGTAGTTAGATACTGAATGGTTGAATAATTAGTGGCTGAATAATTGGCGATAACGACTTATGCATCTTCATAATAATAAACCGATACTGATATTCGAGAATATTCAGGTACATAGTAAACATACAGCCAGCATACCTGCCTATAATGAGAATAAGGTTGGCGATAAAAATATTAATGACAAAAATATGGAGGCCACAGAAGCCACAACATCTGCGCTATCTACCATTTGTCAAAGATGGATCGGCAAACTAAGACCAAACTCTGTCTCTCAGCCAATCATACCTGCACATCAACGATTATTAATCGATGGCGCCACAGGCAAGCTGTTAGCAGGTCAAGTAACCGTGTTAACAGGCGCTTCTGGCAGTGGTAAATCGGTATTATTACGGGTATTGGCTGGACTACTGCCAATGAGCGGCGGCAATGTGCGTTTGCGCTCTGATGACCAATCAACCAGTAGTGCTTATTGTAGTATCCATGATACTGCACCGATACAGTGGCGCACGCACGTTGCCCTACTCGCCCAGCACCCACAATTATTAGAAGGCAGTGTGCTTGAGAACTTGCAAATGCCTTATCAGCTACAAGCGCATCAGCATCGCAGGTTTGATATCGACTGGCATATCGCACAGCTTGAGCAATTGCAACGCAGCGCTGACTTTTTGCAGCAAGAAATCTATCATCTATCGGGCGGTGAGCGGCAACTGGTCAACACGTTACGCCTCTTACAATTGAACCCTCGGGTGTTATTACTAGATGAGCCTACCGCGGCCCTAGATAGTGACACATCAGCCCAGCTCGTCAATCTACTCATGAACTGGTTAGAGGCAGATGAGCAGCGTACATTACTGTGGGTAACTCACGATACACAAGACATCATGCCGTTAGCCGATCAGCATTGGCAGATGCAAGCAGGGGTATTAACTGAGATATTCTAACGTTGAGCTAAGCCTGTCAGGTCACTCTTTAAGATGACTTTTTTTAACAAATTCGTATTAACGTCTATCTTATATTCGTCAGTTTATATAATGAGCCACTATGAGCGGTACAGATGACATACAAGTATTTTTAACTTACGGTGATATTGCCCTTGCCAGCAGCTTAATTATCATCGTTCTTATTATCTCTTGGCGGCTACGCTTACAGCTGACCAAAACGCTGTTAATCGCGGCTATCCGCACGGTGCTCCAGCTCAGTTTTATCGGCTTGATATTGGCATGGATTTTCGCTCGTGAACAGTGGTATGAAGTCCTGTTAATTTTGACCATCATGACCTTGATTGCAGGCGCTGCTGCCAAAAATCGCGTCAAACGCAGCTATAAAGGTTTGTTAACTGACACTTTGCTAGCAGTGAGCGCTTCGGCTATATTAGTCACTGCCATAGCCATCATGGTTATTTTAAAGGTACAGCCTTGGTACACACCGCAATTCGTTATTCCTATATTGGGGCTAATATTGGGCAATTCGCTCACCGCTATCTCATTGACCAGCAACCAGTTGATTGAATCCTTTCATGAGCAGCAAGGACGTATAGAGATGATGCTCAGCCTATCTGCTCGCCCATTTGAAGCGGTACATGAACCAATACGCGCCGCCATTGTCAATGGCATGACTCCAACGCTGAACTCTATGCTAGTCGTCGGTATCGTTAGCTTGCCCGGAATGATGACGGGTCAAATATTGGCTGGCGCTGACCCCACTCAAGCGATTCGCTATCAGATAGTCACTATGTTTTTGATATGTGTGAGCAGTACGCTCGGCTGTACGATCAGCGCTTTACTCATTTATCGACGCTTTTTTAATCAAAACAAGCAACTGATATTACCTTAATAATTGAGCATAACTGCATTCAGTTGGAGTGCTGACAAATCTATAGTTGATATATTGATGTTGGCTATGATAATTTTTTTGCTCAACTCATTCATTTCTATACTTATTAAGTGGCGAATAGCGTATCTTAAATGACAAACAGCGCATCTATCTAGTCACGTGAAATTCCATAAAAATCATATTTTTCAGCTTTATTTATGCACTGCTCAGTATTTCATATTAGTATAATATTTGATGACATTCATGCTACTGTATTGCTTAAATGTATCATTATTTTCTGATACCTTAGTGTTAGATAACAGGTGGAGCTTATTTAAGAGCAAAAATGCTTTTACAATTAAGCGATCTGTTCGTTCAATTGACGTCATTATCCTTTAATAATGATTAAGTCGTTTTGTACGATAGCAATAAAACCTAGCAGCCAGTCAATAGATAAGGATATTATCACGCTCAGCGGCAAACGGTTTACGTCAGCGCTGATGTGTTTTATTGACACGGATATGACTGCTTTACGACAGAATTCACCCTATTTTAAACTTCAAGGACGCTGACTATGACGCCGAATAAACCTTGGCTTGCCCATTATCCTAATGGTGTACCAAAAACTATCAACCCCGATAGATATAGCAGCATCATGGAGCTGTACGAAGAATGCTTTGAGCGCTTTCGTCTGCACCCTATGAGTATCTGTATGGGCGTGACCCATACCTACGATGATGTTGATAAAGCTTCACTTGCCGTTGCTGCATGGTTGCAGGCGCAGGGGCTGCCTCAAGGCAGTGTAGTCGCACTTATGATGCCAAACGTGCCGCAATATCTGCCAACGATGATTGGTATTTTGCGGGCGGGTTATGTGTGTACCCCAGTTAACCCACTTTACACTGGTCGTGAGCTGCGCCATCAATTAAATGATTCTGGCGCTCAGGTTATTTTTGTGGTTGATAACTTTGCTCAAGCGCTCGAACAAGTCATTGATGAGACCAATATTAAGCGTATTGTCCTATCAAAAATGGGCGACATGATGGGCTTAAAAGGTATCTTAGTGAATACCATCATTCGTCAGGTCAAACGCTTAGTGCCTAAGTACAAGTTGAATGACCCTAAGCACGAAGTGACCAAGTTTCCTGATGTGCTGAAGAAAGGCAAAAGCCTTCCTTTCCATAAACCAAAAATGCAATTAGATCAAAAAGCATTTTTACAGTATACAGGTGGCACAACAGGACTATCTAAAGGGGCTATCTTAACGCAGCGCAATATCGTCGCGGCTGCGATGCAATCAGAAGCATGGACCAAACCGATTACGTCAGAGATTAATGAGGTCTATATCAATATGGTCATGGCGTTACCGCTCTATCATATTTTTGCCTTTATGCTCAGTCTACTCGGCATGCGCTCAGGCTACACCTTTATCTTGATACCTAATCCACGTGATATACCAGGATTCATTAAAACCTTATCAAAACAGCCGTTCCATATATTGCCAGCGGTGAATACCTTGTTTAAAGGCTTACTTGATCATCCAAACTTTAAAGAGTTAGACTTTAGCTCACTACGCATCTCACAAGCAGGTGGTATGGCAGCAACTGAGCAGACAGCGGCACGCTGGTTAGAAGTCACTGGTTGCGCTATGATTGAGGGTTGGGGTATGACAGAAGGGGTCGCTGTAGGTACCGCTAACGTCATCACTGATCGCAAGTTCAACGGTACGATTGGTGTGCCTGTCTCTAGTGTCGATGTCATTGTCATCGATGATGAAGGCAATCGCGTTGGTGTAAACGAAGCTGGTGAGATGTGTGTCAAAGGTCCTAACGTAACCTCAGGTTATCTTAACAGAGACAGTAGTGATGACTTTACGGCAGATGGCTACTTTCGCACTGGCGATATCGTCAGCATGGATGAAAAAGGATACTTTAGATTATTAGACCGTAAAAAAGACATGATTTTGGTTTCAGGCTTTAATGTCTTCCCAAATGAGGTTGAATCAGTGATGCTAGATTGTGATGGTATTATTGATTGTGCGGTGATTGGTATTCCCGATGAGCATCAAGGTGAAGCGGTCAAAATTTATATCGTCCCTGCCGATAACAATGTCACCAAGGACGTCATTAAAGAATTTGCATTGGACAATATGACTGGCTATAAATGCCCGCGTCATATCGAATTTGTCAGCGAGTTGCCAAAGAGTAATGTGGGTAAAGTATTACGTCAAAAACTGCGTGAAAAGCATATGTCGGACAACCCACAATTGTAAATAAAGAAATCATTATCAAAAAGCGTTTTACATCATATGTAGAGCGCTTTTTTTATGTGAATCTATCATTCTTATACAGAAAGTCATTCATTTGTAACTATAATGTTAATGCTTTTACGTAACAACTTTTCTTACAAAATAGATGATTCTTATAATATTTCACAAATTTCCAAGAGAAATACCGTTCGCACCTTGTTGCTAACCGCTTATCCTCTATGCTGTTACAACATATATTTTTTGCTTTATCAAACTTAATTATAAACTATCAAGTTCTTGTATAAAAATAACAATATCAATTGTAGTTATGTTAATGTGTTGCCAAAATAAGTCACGCTATTTTTTATTAGTGTGAGTCGATAGTCGTTCAATTCAGATCAGTTTATGAGCAAGTGGTGCTTTTCTTAGTAAGGACAATAGTAACCAGCTGTTTACTGTATTTAGACCACTGCTTTTTATAGTGAAATGAGCTTGTAGTTAAATAATTTATATAAAGGTCACCGTATTTTAGCAGTCTGTGAATCAATAGGATAGCACGCGACAATCCATTGCTCTCAAGGCGATGATTTATATTGTTGACAAGGATGTGACTACTCTTTTATAGAACCTTAACGTATCACAACATTTAAGGACGCTAAGTATGACAGTAGATAAGCCTTGGTTGGCGCAATATCCAGAAAACGTACCCAAGACCATTAATCCTGATCAATATGAGAGCCTCATAGAGCTGTATGAGGAATGTTTCAATCGTTTTCGTATGCATCCTATGACTATTTGTATGGGTGTCACTCATACTTATGGTGATGTGGATAAAGCCTCACTGGCCGTTGCCGCATGGTTACAAGCGCAAGGCATTCCTAAAGGCAGTGTGGTCGCACTCATGATGCCAAACGTGCCGCAATATCTGCCAACGATGATTGGTATTTTGCGAGCGGGCTACGTGTGTACCCCTGTTAACCCACTGTATACCGGTCGTGAGCTGCGCCATCAGTTGAACGACTCGGGTGCTCAGGTTATTTTTGTGGTTGATAACTTTGCTCAAGCGCTCGAACAAGTCATTGAAGAAACCGACATCAAGCGTATTGTCCTCTCGAAAATGGGCGATATGATGGGGCTAAAGGGTATTTTGGTCAATACGGTTATCCGTCAGGTCAAACGCTTAGTGCCTAAATATAACCTGAATGACCCTAAATACGATGTGACCAAGTTTCCTGATGTGCTGAAGAAAGGCAAAAATTTGCCTATCCAAGCACCAAAAACCACACTGCAACAAAAAGCAATTTTGCAATATACTGGTGGAACGACTGGTTTGTCGAAAGGCGCTGTTTTGACTCAGCGTAACGTTGTCGCCGCTGCGATGCAGTCAGAAGCTTGGTACCGCCCTATCACCTCAGATATTAATGAGGTCTATATCAATATGGTCATGGCGTTACCGCTGTATCATATTTTTGCCTTTATGCTGACCCTGTTAGGCATGCGCTCGGGTTACACCTTTATCTTGATTCCTAACCCACGCGATATGCCAGGCTTTGTTAAAACGCTGTCAAAACAGCCGTTCCATATATTGCCAGCAGTGAATACTTTGTTTAAAGGCTTACTTGACCAACCAACCTTTAAAGATTTGGACTTTAGCTCACTGCGCATCTCACAAGCAGGTGGTATGGCAGCAACTGAACAAACAGCTGCTCGCTGGTTAGAAGTCACTGGCTGCCCGATGGTCGAAGGTTGGGGGATGACTGAAGGGGTTGCAGCTGGTACGGCTAACGTCATCACTGATCGCAAGTTTAACGGTACGATTGGTATACCAGTCCCTAGCGTAGATATCATTGTCGTTGATGATGAAGGTAATCGTGTCGGCTTACATCAAGCTGGCGAGATGTGCATTAAAGGCCCAAACATCACTTCAGGCTATTTTAATAAAGACAATAGCAATGACTTTACCAGTGATGGTTACTTCCGTACTGGCGATATCATCAGTATGGATGAACAGGGCTATATCACTTTACTTGATCGCAAAAAAGATATGATTTTGGTTTCAGGCTTTAACGTCTTCCCAAATGAAATCGAGTCAGTCATGCTAGATTATAAAGGCATCATTGATTGCGCAGTGATCGGTATTCCTGATGACCACCAAGGCGAAGCAGTCAAAATTTATATCGTCCCTGCTGATAATAATGTTACCAAGAGTGATATTAAAGAGTTTGCTTTGGACAATTTGACTGGTTATAAATGCCCACGTCATATCGAATTTGTCAGCGAGTTGCCAAAGAGTAATGTGGGTAAAATATTGCGTCAAAAGTTACGTGAAAAGCATCTGTCCGATAACCCTCAAACCCTGTAGTGCATAGATTTTAGATGTTTAAAAAGAAGACAATAAAAAACCCTCAGCATTAAGGTTGAGGGTTTTTTATTGTCTTCTTTTTGACTTTATTGCTGTTGATACCAAAGCAATGAAGTCAAATAGTTACTAATTGACTTTATTAACCACTTGCAATGGTAAATGCTTCATTGCTTGACCGACAATAGACCACGGTAGACTTGGTACACAAGCTTCATCTACTCCAGCCTCAATCGCTGCAACGATGGATTTGGTACCCGTATCTGCATCCACTTCAAACGGTAGTGATTTGGCATTTTCATTAATTTCAGTACGGATATAACCCGGATAGATGGTCGAGACTTTAATGGGCAATTTGGTTAATAACATATCAGCACGAATGCCTTCTGCCAGATGAGCCAGACCTGCCTTACTTGCGCCATAAGCGGTCAAATGCTTAGGCAGTCCACGCATTGCTGACATGCTTGATATCACCACCAGATGACCGCTGTTTTGTGCGCGGAATATATTCATCGCCGCTTCACATTGCGCGAGCGCAGAGACAAAGTTAATCTCAACGGTGCGGCGGTTGGTATCGAAGCGCCCTTTACCAATACGGCGACTATCCCCGACTCCTGCATTGACCACCACACGATCGATATGACCAAAGTCAGTTGCGAACGCATCAAATACATTGAATATGGCATCATAGTCGCTGACATCTAATGCTCGATATTCAACACGAATATCAGGATACGCTGCCATTAACTCTGATTGTAGACTTTCTAGACGGTCGGTACGACGCGCGCAAATCGCCAAATTATAGCCAAGCTTAGCAAACAATCTTGCCATGCCTTCGCCCAGTCCTGAGCTGGCACCCGTGATTAATACTGTTTTACCACGACCAATCTGCTGCTTATTTAAACCTTTTAGGTATCGTGCGGGCACAATCGCGCTAAATAGCTGATTTTTACTTTGTTTGGCGCTTTTAGTGACTAAATTGATCAATTTATTTTGCATAGAACGTCCTGTTTACATCCATATTATATGAAGTTGACAGTCTATAATATCGCAAATTGATAAGTGCGGCTTGTCTGTCATAAAAATACTCAACAATTATCATAGCAGATTTTAATAACATAAAAATCTGCTGCGTGTTTAGAGTGATCATTTTATCCTGATGTTAATCACGGCTTAATTGTGGCTGAATTATGACCTTGATGTCTCACCGGCCATCACATGCTATGTTATCGCCACGTCACGAAGCGTTTGCCATCAGAAAATAAGTGACTGTATTCATTTAAAGACAATAGCCGTGTACTCTGCGCTTTTAAAGTAATAGACGTCACGCCCGTATTAACCAAGCTTTTATTAATTTGATACGCAGTCTGACTGCCTTGTTGTAATAACTGCGCGGTAATAGCCGAAATAATGCCGCCCGAAGTAAACACCAGCACCGTACTATCACGCTCTAAATTCAGATTAGCCACTTGCAAACGCACTTGCTCAAGCGCTTGTTTTGCCCGCTCATTAAATTGTGGCCAGTTCTCAATATAATCACCGTCATCCCCACCCGCATGCCAGCGCTGCATTGCAGCATCAAACAGCTCCGCTAAACGCATAGACGGCACTTCTGCTTGCGCAATCTCAGCGGCAATAGCACCTTTACTCATGAAAGCAGGATTAGACTTTATAAACACGTCCTTATGATTAAATTCATCAAATTGTGGCAGTACATAGCTATCCGGTGCACTTATATCGATCGCAGGCTTACTAGAGATATTGCTATCGCTATCAAAAAATGACTGATAACGCTGCCAAAAATGATGTGCAGAGTCTTGCTGCCTAACCAAACTACCAGTAAAAATCGCATCAATTCGACGCTGAGTCGTCGCGTAATGCTGACCTAGCATCTGCGCTTGCTTGCCACCCAGCTCTGAGAGTTGATCGTAATTCTCTTGTCCAAATGACGCTTGACCATGACGGGCCAAAAGTATGGTTGTCATAAAATACTGCCTTATTAATCGCACTCTTATAATTTTTCAACGTACTAGGGCTTGTCCTCATTTTAAAAATGGTGAAAAAAATGAGATAAATTGCCGCCAAACAAGGAAAATAGCGCAAATAATATCAAGATATTCATAAGCTATTTGACGCAGTTTGGCAAAATTCAGCCATTTTTAACCCATTTAGAGAATGCTCGATTCAATTGAGGATATGCCCTAGATTTTTAATTTTTAAGCTGCTTACTCTTCAGCTTTAGGTGCGCTTTGTCCAAAATAGCTCTTTGGCAAAATACCTTTAATCACAGCCTGTATAGGACTTGGCAACTGCTCAATCATCGCAGCATCAACACCCATATCCTGTAGATGCGGCTGTACTCGGCTAGTAAACAAAATCTCACCTTCATATTGAGCAATCAGTTTAAGACATTTGGCATGTAATACGTGCACAATAATCCAGAAATTTTTAAAGGCGGGATTGGTCGTTTGTTTATGATAGTAGCGGTAATAAATCTGCTGAACGATACCCGCTAGACGGAATAACCCAAACACTTCATAAAACGTCCAGTTGTCTATTTCTAGACCTGTCTGCTCAAGATAATAAGCAACCACCTCATCGCGAGTCATCATGCCTTTTAAATGGGTGGGCTGACGGCGTGACTGCTGCATAATGATGTTGTCATCTTCTTCAATCCAATACGCCAATGCGCTGCCCAAATCCATCAAAGGATCGCCCAAGGTCGCCATCTCCCAGTCGAGTACGCCGATCACCTTGGTCGGATCTGCTGCATCCAAAATCACATTATCAAAGCGCCAATCATTATGAATGAGGCAAGTCTTACTATCAGCAGGCGTATGCTTACCGAGCCATTGACGGACTAAGGCAAAACTTGGGACGTTAGACGTTTTGGCTTTGACATAACGCTTGTCCCAGCCAGTTACTTGACGTTCGCAATAACCTTCACCGCGTCCAAGATGGACCAAATCAGGATGCGCTTTATAATCGACTTGATGCAATTCAATCAAAGCATCGATGACATTGGTACATAATGCACGCGTTTGCTCTTCATTTAAATCGATGCCTTTTGGCAAATTGGCACGAGGAATGATACCTTCCATACGCTCCATGACATAAAAGTCAGCGCCGATAACATCTTCATCGGTACATAGCGCGACCATTTTAGGTACATAAGGATAAGCATCTTCTAAGGATTTTTGAACCGTATATTCGCGCACCATGTCGTGTGCTGATTTTGCTTTGGTACCTTTTGGTGGACGGCGTAAAATTAAATCTTGGCTTTTACCTTCGCCTTCATATTGCAAACGATAGGTCCAGTTTGAGGCACCACCTGAAAATTGAGTAACGGTAGGTTCGCCTTTTATATCCACACCCTGATCACGTAGCCATGAGCTGACCGCTTTGGTATCAAGCTCTTCACCCTCACGAACCTCACCGCCTTTATCTAAGATTTTATTAGCTACTTCTTCAATGGTAGTTTTGCTTTGATTAGCAGTTGCCATATGACATTCCTTATCCTGTGGTCAATTATGTTTTATCAGTGAGTATAGGGCTGAAAATTCACTATTAACGGTGTAATAGTGAATTTCAATGAGAAATTAAGTTAAACAGATGGTTATTTAAATCAGTTTCTATAAATTTATGAATAACTAAACTTAGGATTTACCAGGTTTAGAAGGGCGAATAAAACCCTGACGCTTTAATTCTAACTTAGCAATCATCGTTTTATGCACTTCATCAGGACCATCGGCTAAGCGCAGCGCTCGTGCTTGCGCAAAGAATGCAGGTAGCATCGTATCTTGGCAAACGCCCATGCCACCATGAATCTGAATCGCCATATCGACCACTTCTTGTAGCACGGTTGGCGCAACCACTTTAATAGCAGAGATTTCAGTCAATGCCGCTTTTGTGCCTTGCGCGTCCATTTTTTGCGCTGCATATAATGTCAATAAACGCGCTTGGTCAATCTTAATACGCGCCTCAGCGATACGCTCAAAATTACCACCCAGTTGTAATAACGGCTTACCAAAAGCCGTACGCTCCATGCCGCGCTTAACAGCCAGCTCTAGCGACTTTTCGGCAGCGCCAATACAGCGCATGCAATGGTGAATACGACCTGGTCCTAGGCGACCTTGTGCAATCTCAAAGCCCATACCTGCACCACCGATAAAGTGACTGACGGGCACACGTACTTTATCAAAGCTGACTTCACCATGGCCATGCGGCGCATCATAATCGCCAAAGACTTTGAGCATGCGCTCGATGTTGACACCCGCTGTCTTTGCTGGGACCAATACCATCGAATGTTGATGATGACGGTCTTTATTCTCATCAGGCGTGTACGCCATCACAATCAAAATGTCGACCGCAGGGTCACCCAGACCCGATGACCACCATTTACTGCCATTGATAATAATCTCATCGCCATCAACCACAGCTGTCGCTTGCATATTGGTCGCATCACTGGAGGCGACATCAGGCTCAGTCATACAAAATACCGAACGCGTTCTACCTTCTAAGATTGGTGTGAGCCATTTGTCTTGCTGCTCCTCTGAACCATAGCGCCATAATAGCTCCATGTTGCCACTATCGGGGGCATTACAGTTAAACACATAAGGCGCTAATAAACTACGTCCAGTGAGCTCGGCAATCGGTGCATAATCGGTCACCGACAGCCCTGCCCCTAGCGTGTCATCTGGCAAAAATAAATTCCATAGACCGGCTTCGCGTGCTTGTTTACGCAAAATCTCATATTTTTCTGGCCATTGCCAATTTTTCCAATTACCGTCTGGGTTTTGCGCATGACAATCCGCCCAAAACTGTGCTTCTATTGGTTCAATATGAGTTTCGATAAATGCTTTGACTTTGGCATACATGGCTTGACCATGTTCGGTGGCGGTAAACATCAATGTATTTTCAGACATAGCTGGCATCCTTTTCCTTGCTGATGGTTAATGATTTTCATCACGTTCACATAAAGCTTTTATAAAAAGCCCAATACTAATCTTATAGTGTACGTGCGTATACTCTGTTCTGTATGCCACATTTATAACACAGCATTTATGAATAAACAGCAAAAAGGCGCGACCCGCTAGGACACGCCTTTTACAAAATACAAACAATGCTTCTATTTAGAGTGGAAAACTGAAAACTACTTTAGGATATTTAAACGGCTATTAAAATCAAAGCGTGCTAGCGCATCTGGCAGCTTATCAATCGCAATATTCACCGTTGCTTCGGCAGCTTGTGACAATCCCAACTTCTCGGCGAGCGTTGGCTTTTGACGTGAATGCAGTGCATAGACTTCATTGTCGTCCATACGCTCTAAAATATAGCTGTCTGAGGTTTGTAGGCTGTCAATTAAATTCAATTTTAGTGCGTCTTCACCATACCAATGCTCGCCTGTTGCTACTTTTGCGACATCCAATGCTGGACGATAGGTGTTAACGAAATGTTTGAATAACTCATGCGTTTGCTCAAGCTCTTCTTGGTACTTGGCACGGTCGTCAGCATCATTTTCACCAAACATAGTAACGGTACGTTTATAGTCACCAGCGGTAAACATCTCATAATCGACGTCATGATTTTTTAGCCATTTATGAAAGTTTGGCAACTGTGATACCACACCGATTGAGCCAATAATAGCAAAGGGCGCAGCCACTACGTTATCTGCCACACAAGCCATCATATAACCGCCACTGGCCGCGACTTTATCGACACAGACTGTCAATTTTAAACCAGCCTCTTTTAGACGTGCCAATTGCGCTGCTGCCAAACCATAACCATGA
Source organism: Psychrobacter sp. PG1 (assembly GCF_014897815.1). Taxonomy (GTDB): domain Bacteria; phylum Pseudomonadota; class Gammaproteobacteria; order Pseudomonadales; family Moraxellaceae; genus Psychrobacter. The sequence continues at coordinate 8,584 of NZ_JABUZG010000068.1, read as the reverse complement.
ACCAACCCGCCGCCTGATTCAAGACGTACCACGACTTCATCGCCTTTATTTGCACTGCTGATTAATGTGCTGATTTCTTCGCGTAAATGCTTGACTGCCGTGGCTTTGATATCACCGTCAAAGTCGAGAACGAACACTTGTGATTTATTATCACTGTTTTTTTTCTTATTTTTGCTTTTTGCCTTCAATGCTTGCTTGGCTTTTTTAGCCATTACTTTTTTGAATTGCTTAAGCGCGGCTTTACCTTGAGTTGCCTCCATTAAGTCTTCACGGCGTTGTTCTTGGCTTTTATTTAGATGAACAACTTGTAGCTCAACAGGGTTCTTAGCAGGGTGAAAAAGCATGAGTAGCATTCCTTACATGATTAGAATAATTTTAATAAGATTTTATAAGTGAGCCTGATATGTGCACAGTGGCTGATATTTTCAAGCAAAATGACAATATTTAACCCGATGCAAATGTTACTGAATAAATACGCCCATTACTGATACTTTCCTACGCTTTGATTGGACGCCACTGGTTGTATAACAAGGGCAGATTAGGCATAATATGCGTTTACACCAAATTTTCTGTAGCCAACGTGATGACCATTTGTCTTAATCGCGTTATTTGTGCGTTTTTAGCGGATAGCTTGAATCGTACAGCAATGGCTGCATTATTGTATTTCGAATTGGGCTGACAACTGGATAATTATATTATGACGCAAAGCACTATGACGCATAGCGAATATCGAGACGAATATTGCGGAGCCGTAACCGAAAGCTTCATCGATCAAACCATCAGTATCGTAGGCTGGGTACATCGTCGTCGCGATCACGGTGGCGTGATTTTTTTAGACATGCGTGACCGCGCTGGTATCTTGCAGGTCGTCGTTGACCCTGATACGCCAGAAGCCTTTGCAATGGCTGATGCGGTACGTCCTGAATATGTGCTAAAAATCACTGGTCGCGTACGTCAACGCTACGCGGGTACTGAAAACAATAATATGACCAGTGGTCAGATTGAGCTGCTGGGCAAAGAAATTGAAGTATTGGCAAAATCTGAAACACCGCCTTTCCCATTAAATGATGAGAAAACCACGGTATCAGAAGACTTGCGTTTGAAATACCGCTATCTTGATATGCGTCGTCCGCAAATGCAAGAGCGTATGGTTTTCCGTGCTAAAGCCACGTCCGCCATTCGTCGTTACTTAGATGACCATGGTTTCTTAGACGTTGAGACCCCTATCTTGACTCGTGCGACACCAGAAGGCGCGCGCGATTATCTTGTGCCATCACGCACACGCCCAGGTAACTTTTTCGCCTTGCCACAATCACCACAACTATTTAAACAGTTGCTGATGGTGTCAGGTTTTGATCGTTATTATCAAATCGCTAAATGTTTCCGTGATGAAGACTTACGTGCTGACCGTCAGCCTGAATTTACCCAAGTCGATATTGAAACTTCTTTCTTAAATGAAGAAGAAATCATGAACATCAACGAAGGTTTGATTAAGCATTTATTTAAAACCATGATGGATGTTGAGTTTGAGCAATTCCCACGCATGACTTACGCTGAAGCAATGCGTGACTATGCCTCAGACAAGCCTGACTTACGTATTCCATTAAAACTCATCGACGTTGCTGATTTAATGAAAGACGTTGATTTTAAAGTATTTGCCGGTCCTGCTAACGATCCTAAAGGTCGTGTTGCTGCCCTACGCATCCCTGGTGGCGCGTCATTAAGCCGTAAGCAAATCGATGCTTATACCAAATTCGTTAGCATTTATGGTGCACGTGGTTTGGCTTATATCAAAGTCAATGATGCGAGCAACATCAACAACGGCGTTGACCAAGAATCTGGTCTTCAGTCTCCTATCATCAAAAATATGACTGATGACGTCTTGGTAAGCTTGATTGAGCGTACTGGTGCAGAAAGCAACGATATTATTTTCTTTGGTGCGGATAAAGCCAGTGTCGTCAATGACGCAATCGGCGCACTACGTCAAAAAATTGGTCTAGACCTTGAAATGACTACTTGTCTGTGGGCACCACTTTGGGTCACCGATTTCCCAATGTTTGAGCAAACGGACGATGGTCGTTGGACGTCAATGCATCACCCGTTTACTAAACCTAAAGGTTCTGTTGATGAATTGAAAAACAACCCAGAATCTGCCCTTTCTATCGCTTATGATATGGTACTAAATGGTACAGAAGTTGGTGGTGGTAGCTTACGTATCAATACCTATGATATGCAGCAAGCCGTACTTGAAGCGTTAGGTATCGGCGAGCAAGAAGCTCAAGATAAGTTTGGCTTCTTACTTGACGCCTTAAAATTCGGTGCGCCGCCGCATGGTGGCTTGGCCTTTGGTTTAGATCGCTTAATTATGCTCATGGTAGGCGCAGACTCTATCCGTGATGTTATCGCTTTCCCGAAAACCAAAACTGCTGAGTGCCCACTAACTCAAGCACCTGCTGAAGTTGATAGCAAGCAGCTACGTGATCTTGGTATCCGTGTGCGCGAAAAAGCACAGGCTGACACCAACAAACCTGCGCAATAAATGGTCTAACGATGTCCGGATATTTTTTTCAGTACTTATTACGTGATTCATCACCGTGTGAATGGTTATGAATCCGTATCACATTTTTAAAATCGTGCCATTGTCTGTCTTGCAGATACTGGCACGTTTTGTTGCGTGGGTGATTATCAAGATACCCAATTTTAGTATCATGCGTACAGTCAGTATCAATTTGGCGTTAATTGCGCCTAAGCTGACTGATGTGCAAAAACAAGTGTTAACCAAAGAGATTATTTATCACCAGTGTTTGACCAGTATTGAATCGATTAAAAGCTGGGCCATGCCACCTGAGTGGAGTATCGCTCAGATTCGCGACGTTCATAATAAAGACATTTTATTAGAAGGACTTGCGAGTGCCAACGGCATGCTCGCTATCGTGCCGCATCTCGGTACATGGGAGATGATGAACGCTTGGCTCAATCAATTTGGTTCCCCAACCATTATGTACAAACCTGTCAAAGGTGACATTACCAACAACTTTGTGCTACAAGGGCGTTCAAGGCTTAATGCGACCTTAGTACCAACCGATGGTAGCGGTGTCAAAGCCATATTTAAAACCCTCAAACAAGGTGGCTTTAGTATCGTCTTACCCGATCATGTTCCTGATCCTTCGGGCGGCGTGGTTGTGCCCTTTTTTGGTATTAAAACGCTAACCAGTACTCTTGCTTCTAAACTTGCTAGTAAAACCAGATGTGCCTTGGTCGGCTTATCTTGTATTCGCCGTGACGATGGTCGTGGATTTGACATTTATTGTTATAAGCTCGATGATCCAGCACTTTATGATCGTCATGCCGAGACCGCCGCTTATGCACTTAACCAAGCCATGCAACAGATGATTGAAGAAAAATGCAGTCACTATATGTGGGGCTATCGACGTTTCAAACACATTCCCACATTAGGGAATCCTTACAACGTTGATGAAAAAACTTTGGCCAAATTCATTCGTGATAACAAGCGGGCTGATCAAAACGTTCATGATACAATCACGCGCGCTGGCCATGAACAATGAACAATGACCTTACAATTAGCCAAACGTTTAGAGATATCGTGAATCATAGCTGTGATAATATCGGCTTACTTTTGTACCTTTGAACGTTACTAGGGCGTGTCCTCAGTTCAATCGATCGTCTTATAAATGGATTAGAGATGACTAAATTTTGCCAAATAGCGTCAAATAGTCCGTCAATAACTCAATATTGTCTGCGCTACTTTCTTGTTTGGCGACAATTTATCTCATTTTTATCACCATGTTAAAAATGAGAACACGCCCTAAATATTTTTTATTTATATTAATATGAGTGCATTATGGCAACTGACGTAACCAATACCTCATCGAAAGACCACACGCACGCACGCAGCAGCACTGCTGAGCAGCGTTATGTTATCTGTATGAAATGGGGTAACAAATACGGCGCTGAGTACGTCAACCGTCTTTATAATATGGTCAGTCGCCATTTGACCTTAGACTTTCAAATGATCTGCCTCACTGATGATAGCAGCGGTATCGACCCTGCTGTGACTTGCCATCCTATTCCAAAGATGGATTTGCCTGCTGGACCTGAGCGTGGTTGGAAAAAACTCACGACTTTCAAACCTGAACTATATGGTCTTAAAGGTGTGGCTTTATTTTTAGATATCGACATTGTTATTGTTGATAACATAGACGCCTTTTTTACCTATCAAGCTCAGCACAAGGACAGCGTGGTGATTATCCGTGATTGGAAAAAACCGTGGCGAATGATTGGTAATAGCTCTGTTTATCGTTTCAACATTGGCATGAACACCTATCCTGATTTGCTCGCAAACTTTGAGCGTAACTTTGCTACCATTCGTACCCAAGTGCGCCATGAGCAGGCTTATCTGTCTAACTATTTACGTGAGCATCATCATTTAGAGTATTGGGATAAAACATGGTGTGTCAGCTTCAAGTACCAATGCATCGCCCCTATTCCCTTTAACTTTGTGCGCGCACCTACTCTGCTGGATGGTGCAAAGATTGTCATCTTTCATGGTGAGATTAATCCGCCAGATGCCATCAATGGTAGCGGAGGCAAGTGGTATCGTCATGTTAAGCCAAGCCCTTGGCTAAAAGATTATTGGCGGTAGTAATGGATAATTCAATATCAACAACTGAAAAGTCAATCACAATTGTTACTGCCTATTTTGATATTGGTAGAGGTGATTGGTCCACTGAAAAAGGACACCCTTCTCATCTACTTAGGGATAATCAAACATACCTATCATATTTTGAGAACTTAGCAAAACTCGATAATGAAATGGTTGTATTTACCTTTGAGGAAATGAAGCCTTATATCAGAAAATTAAGAGGTAACAAACCAACCAAGATCATCATTATTGATTTAGAAAAAAAGTTTAGAAACTTACTAGATGAAATTAAATCGATAATTAACAGCAATAATTTCAAGAGTAAAATACCCGATAAACACAAGCTCAACCCTGAGTATTGGTCTGAAAAGTATGTCCTAGTAACTAATCTAAAAACTTACTTTGTAAACAAAGCTATTGAAGATTTTAACTTGTCTAATGATCTGGTTGCTTGGGTAGACTTCGGATATTGTAGAGATAATACTACTCTGCTAGGTATTAATAATTGGTACTACCCTTTTGATGACTTACATGTTCATTTTTTCACATTAACAAAAGACAAGTTTTTTTTATTTTTTAACAATCCCAACTTCCCTCATACAAAAAACAAAGTTTTATCTGCTATTTTAAATAATAGAGCAGTTATCATAGGTGGCGTAACAGTAGCTAATCAAAATATTTGGAGAGAGTTCTTTAATGTTGTAAAAAATTGTCAAGAAGAATTATTTCAAAAAAACATTGTGGACGATGATCAAGGTGTTTATTTAATGTGTCATCTTAAGCAATCCAATCTATTTAAATTTCACTATCTTGGTAAAAATAGCAATGGTGAGCAAAATTGGTTTGGAACCATGCAAAAATTTCATGCTTAATTTATTTAGAGGCTGTAGTAGATAAGCACTATGCTAGACTACTTTTATGAAGATAACCCGTTGTAAACTAAGTAAAAAAGTACAGCGAAGGCTCTTAGAGTTTTTCACGGCTGAAGTGACTGCTAGAACAGCCGCAGACTTGCTCGACATTCAACCTAACACTGCGGCACTTTTTTATCATAAAATTAGACTTGTAATAGACGACCATCTCTCATTAGAAGCTGATGAGCTCTTTGATGGTGAAGTCGAATTAGATGAAAGTTACTTTGGCGGCGTACGCAAAGGCAAAAGAGGTCGCGGGGCTGCTGGTAAGACAGCTGTATTTGGTATTCTAAAACGAAATGGTAAGGTTTATACCATTGTCGTAGCAGACACCAAACAGACGACTCTAATGTCTGTTATTAAGCGTAAAATCAAGCCTGACAGCTTTGTTTATACTGATAGTTATCGAAGTTACAATGCGTTAGATGTGAGCGAGTTTAAACACCTCAGAGTCAATCACTCTAAAGAGTTTACTTGCGGTAAAAACAATCACATCAATGGCATTGAGAACTTTTGGAACCAGTCTAAACGAATACTCAGAAAATATAATGGGATCGATAAGAAGAACTTCCATTTATTTTTAAAAGAGTGTGAGTTTAGATTCAACTATGGATCACCGTCTACTCAGCTTAAAACTCTGAGAATATGGTGTGATGTTTAATCCTTATCTACTACAGCCCCTTTATTTATATATATATATCTATTTTTTAGATAGCCATAATATGTTTGTTTTTCGAAATACTCTTCCTTGAAAGCCTCATGAATAGTCAACTTATGAATACTAGCTTGTGAAACTATTTTTTTGTATTCGTCTTCATTAAATTGCTTTTTTATCTCAGATTGTAATAAATGTGGAAAAGTATCATCAATAACAGGAAATTCAAAATCTATAATTTTTGACTCCTTTAATTCATTAATCATTACTTGAAAGAAAAAGTAATACTCAATTTTACTTTCATTTTCCCAATAATAAAGCAGCAAGTCAACCAAGGTCTTTGTAATCATTGAGTTTGGCTTAGAAAACATAATACTACTAAGATGTTTTACTTTAAATTCATCTCTCCAATTAAAGTAAAAATGTGTATCATTTGTACCCCAATTTTTATTAAGAGAGTTAGGATCACGGCTATACATAAAAAAATTACAGTTTGCATATTCCTTGGGTAGCCTATCTGTTAATAAAACGGAAGCATCTAGCCAAACCCCACCATAGATTGACAACAATGCAACACGCAGCAAATCAGAAAAGAATACTGGTCTAAAAACTCCATTTTTACGTTTTTCATCAACAAACTCTGGAAGCTTTATATATTCATTTATGTTTTCATCAGTAATTCTGATAACCTGATAATCGTGAGCATGACTGTCTACTGAAGAAAAACATATTTCCACCATTTCCGGTAAATTTTCTAATCCCTGTCCCCAATATTGCCAAATAATTTTTTTGCCTACCAGTTCTTTTTTGATTGGTGGAGTATCATACTTTTCTATTTTTTTGTCAGCGTATTGATCAAGAACCATCCTCCAGTAAGAGGCTACTTTTTCTTGCTTAATTTTATCATCATACTGATAATTCCAGCGCTTCCTTACATTTCTAGGCACTAGGCCATTATAGAAAACCTTAAAGGGCTTATTACGGATAACGTTAAAGATCTTTTGCATGGTCTACATACCTTTCAGAATTTTGTCTAATTTGGAACGTTTAATATTCAGAGTTATTCTTTGATGTATTCGCAGCTCTTTATTAGCAACAAGATAAAGCTCTGAGAAGTACTTATTGTATTGAGCATAGGTGTCTTTTAACAAATCTTCCTGATGGTTTTTAGCGATTTTATTTAACAGCCCTATATAACGTTTATATACTTTATACAGCAAATAATGATAGCCATCTTTTTCACCATCTCTCTGATAGTTTTCAACGCGATAAGTGAAAGCATATAAATAATCATCTACGTATTTTTTGTCGATATTCTTTAAAATAGACCCTTCACGCTCACGATACTTTATTACAGGCTATTTTAAATAGCTATATTGAAAACTCTTTAATGAGATATCAGTCATATACAAAATATCTTCAAAATTCAATCCTTCTTTAAACCTTATGTCTTGTATTATCTGTCTTCTAAAAACCTTATTCCAAACATGATTACTATTATTTTCAATAATATTATCTAAGAAGCTATTGCTCTTATTGATATAATTTTTATTAGACGTGCCTATAAACCCTTTTTTATTTACCTCTTTTTTTCCTCGTAATGATACATAATCGGCACATAGCACATCCGAGTTCAATTTTTCTATTTGAGACATGACAGATTTATAAGCACCTTCGTACATAACATCATCAGAGTCAATAAACCAGATATACTCTGTTTGGCCCATATCGAAAAGCGCATTGCGTGTGTCTGACAAACCTCTATTATAAGGCGCATCGAAGATTTGCACTTGAGGGTAATTTTCAAAACGCTTGATAATAGCTGCACTATTATCTGTCGAAGCATCGTTCATTATTAAAATAGATGCTCTAGTATCGATTTGAGTGAGTATTGATTCTATACACTCTTCTACATAATCCGCTACATTATAAACAGGTATTAAAATACCAATTGTTAGATCTTCTTTATTCATACAACACTCACATTAAAAACTTTATAATTAACAGCTTGTTAATAAATTCTGAAATAATTGATAATACGCTTGAGTGACCTGTTTTTTATCATAATGAACTAAAACTTTCTCTCTAGCTGCCGTTGCTAGTGCTTGGTAGTTTGATGGATTAGATAGTACAGTCGCGATGATATTCGCCAGCTCTGTTGCTGCCCCGACTGAAAACAAGAAGCCATCCTTGTTGTCTTCAATCAACTCCTTTACTCCCATTGCAGTACTTCCCATAACGACACAGCCACTTGCCATCGCTTCTAGCACCGCTAGGTTCAGCCCTTCAAAACGGCTCGACATGATAAATACTTGGTGGTGTATCAAAAAGTATGCTGGGGTAATAAAGGAA
>NZ_JABUZG010000063.1 GCF_014897815.1 Psychrobacter sp. PG1 | reverse complement strand
GGCGTAGCTTTGATATGACTGATAGCAACTCACAGGTTAAAATATTTGAACCGCCTTTTCCAATTGAATCATTCGATTTTAAATTACTATGGCATCAACGCCGTGAGGGTGATGCGGCGCATAACTGGCTGAGGCAATTAATTATTAGTCTGCTCAATTCAGAACTTAACGAAAGAAGTTAGCAGAGCCACCTAAAATAATGACTCAATCTAACAACGTATACTTATTAGCAATCATAGCCTGCTGATCATAAATGTGTTCATAGCGCTTTCTGACCTATGCTGTTAAATATGTAGAAAATAACATTAATATTTCGATGACTGTACATTCCACTTGATCAATTTAATGAGCTGATAATTGCTGAACTGATTTAATCAGTTCGGTACCTTAGTGAGGACTTGTATATTAGGCTGTAGGCTACTGATATCTTCCGTAAGGTATGGAATTACGGTTTACTTGTAATGCACATTAATTAAGCTTTTCGAGGATAAGTTCAATTGTTTTCGATTACCTACTATTTATCTCTACATAAAGATATTTTTTATATCTAAACAATAGGCAGGTTATTCTCAATTTTCTTTAATAATAAATTGAGAATAAGTAGCTCTTCCTCACTCATATCACTCATCAAGTCATTCTCCAATTGCACGTGTGATGCGACGGCTCTATCAATCAATTCAAGACCTTTTGGGGTTAGTTTGACTAATAAGCTTCGTTTGTCCTCTGGGTTATCAATGCGCTCAATAAGTTCCTTCTTTTCTAAATGCTGTAAGCGATTGGTCATCGTACCAGAACTCACCATCATGCTATCAAATAAAACGGTTGGGCTCATTAGATATGGGGTGCCTGTGCGTCGTAATGTCGCCAACACATCAAATTCCCAATGTGATATTTTATAATTTATCTTATAGTTAGCAGATAGCTTTCGCATTAATATTACTTCTAACCGCTTTATACGCCCTATGGTCTCCATTGCTAACAAGCTATCAGTAGCAAATCCTTGGTTTTGCCACTGACTAATAATCTTCTGTACTGCATCTTCTTGTGTACACCCTTCAGTTTGCATTGATTTACTCCTCGGTATGATCAGAATATTTATGATTTTGGAGATATTAAAACTTCTATTTCTACTGAAAATTCCTCATAAGCAGTAATAATAGCAATATTATTATCTTGACATCAAGATATATAATGATATTCTGATATCAAGGCCATTTTAGGCCGTTAGGATATTATATGACTAAATTTACAGAGCGAAATGGCTCTGCTTGTAAAAGTGTATGGCTAGTTCCTTTAACTTGTCTTCTAGTTGGAGGTGCGTTACTTGGTATCTCTACCAACGTTGCAAAATATGCGGGTGAAATAGGTTTGTCTCCGCTTGCCTTTTTATTGTGGTCAATTGCTGGTGCTGCCACAATCTTGTTAGTTATTGCGTTACTACTCCATGAACTTCCACCCCTCAATAAACGCAGCTTTGAATATTACTTTATCTCTGCTTTGGTCAGCGTTGCAGGCTCTAACTTACTTTTCTTTTCCGCTATTCCCCATGTCGGTGCCGGTTTTGTAGCCCTAATCATTTCCTTACCACCGCTTCTCACCTATCTTGGGGCACTAGCATTAGGGATGGAGCGATTTCAGACTGTTCGAGCTCTTGGGGTTGCAGCTGCACTTGCCGGTGCAGGTGTCCTAGCTGCCCGTAAATTTTCTGCACCAGATGCCAGTGTGTTTTGGATTTTGATAGCACTCTGTGGCCCTGTTTTGCTCGCTATTGGTAACCTCTATCGTACATTGCGTTGGCCGGAAGGAGCGTCTCCCAATGCGCTTGCTCCAGGCATGCTTATTGCGGCTGTAGTCTTACTTGGCGCAACAAGCCTCCTACCGAACTTCTCACTGACTGTTCCACTGGGAGGTTTCCTGCCACTTGGTTTAATTACCTTACAGGCCTTCATATTCGCCGGTCAGTTTCAATTATTGTTTCTACTTCAAAAAACGGGTGGCCCGGTTTTATTAAGCTTATTAGGATCTGTTGGAGCAATTGTAGGTGTCCCTGTCGCTGTTTTTTTACAAGGTGAATCTCCACCGGACGGGCTCATTCTAGGCGCCTCTTTGATTGCACTCGGTGTAGCACTTGTTACATGGGGTGGTATGAAAATGATGACACTATCGAAACAAAAACTTGAAGTGCCTGATAAGACCTGAATTTAAAAAGTTTGATTTCCTTTGTAAGTTTATTCAATAAGCTTGACCAACCTTAATCACACGATATAAATAACATTCTATTTAACAAAATTTAAAAGGATAAAAATATGCCGCAATCCAATTCAGCCAACCTACAACAAGCCTTCACTAAACGTCGGTCCATTTATGCTTTAGGTGGCAACTTACCAGTAAAACCACAAGCAATTATTGATATTGCTGAGCGCACAATACTAAATACCCCTTCAGCCTTCAACTCACAGACGACACGTCTGGTAGTGTTGTTTGGTAAGCAGCATAAGCAGCTATGGGATATCACCGAAACCCATTTACGTAAGGCGGTTGGCAGTAACGACTTTTCAGGTAGTAAACAAAAAATGGATGTTTTTCGTGCGGCTGTGGGTACAGTTATGTTTTACGAAGATAAGGAGGTTATACAATCGTTGCAAGATAAGTTTGAGCTATATGCTGATAGATTTCCTATTTGGGCGCAGCAAACCTCAGCAATGCATCAATATGCTATGTGGCTAGAATTAAGTGCTTTAAATATTGGTGCAAATCTTCAGCATTATAATCCACTAATCAATAATGATATTGCATCAGCTTTTTCAATTCCTAAGCAGTGGGAACTGGTTGCTCAAATGCCATTTGGTAACATCGTTGAGCCAGCTGGCGAAAAAATCTATCAGTCAGCCAGTGAACGTATCAGAGTGTTTGGACTGTAGTAACAAGGCCTTAATGCTAATGTCAGTATGTTTGGACATCCTAAAGTCAGATTTTCTCGAATATATACAGTAGACAGAGCCATTAAATTTTACGATGTTTTAGATCTAAAGTGCTAGCGTATATTTGATTATTGCTTGGTACTACTGCAAAAGATAACCAATTAAAATCGTGATAATGCATCGACTCATAACTAAAAAAGACACATAACCAAGAGTGTGAGGTAGGAAATGAGTAAGTTTAGCTATAACCAATGGATATTAGCCATCATAACAATAATCGTAGGTCTTAATCTTAGGCCTATTATGGCCTCGATATCTCCGATCGTACCCGTTTTAGCAGATGCTATAGGAATCAATAATCAAACTGCTGGATTATTGACTACTTTGCCAGTTGCAATGATGGGCTGCTTTGCACTTTTAGGTCCCAGAATTCAATCTAGAGTAAGCGAGTATATAGGTATATTAGCTGGATTGTTGGCGATAGCACTTTCTTGTGGCTACCGATTTTTTGCTGACTCTACATTACTTCTACTACTGACTTCTCTCATTGGAGGTATTGGTATAGCAATCATCCAAACTCTAATGCCCGCCTATTTAAAAAGAATTGCGCCAGACAATGCTAGCGTTTTTATGGGGTTATTTACAACAGGTATTATGGCGGGGGCTGCAATATCAGCTGCTACAACCTCTCCTTTAGAAGGAGTATTTGGCTGGAATATCGCTTTATCGATTATGGCTATCCCTGCCATATTGGCAATTATACTGTTTTTCTCTGGTATGCCACATATCAAGAGCAGTAGAAACGGTTATTTACCTCTACCTATAAAATCTAAAAATGCATGGCTGTTAATGCTTTTTTTTGGCATAGGAACAGGTGCATACACATTGGTTCTAGCTTGGTTGCCACTAAGTTACACCCAGCTTGGGTGGAGTAGAGATGCTTCTGGCGCTTTACTAAGTATTTTAACGGTAGCAGAAGTAGTTTCTGGCATCTTAATTTCTATATTTATCAAAAAATACACCGATCGCCGAAAGCCATTATTTGTCACTTTATCGCTCATATTAGTTGGTTTAATATTGCTTATCTATATCCCCTCAAAGCTTGCATTTTTAACCGTTATAATTTTAGGTTTAGGGATTGGTGCTTTATTTCCTTTATCTTTAATCATAGCGCTTGATTACGCCTCTAACGCCAAGCAAGCAGTGACTTTATTAGCTTTTGTGCAAGGTGGTGGATACTTAATTGCTTCAGTATTCCCGTTCATGGCAGGTGTTTTGATTGATGCTTCAAGTGAGTTAACGGGAGCATGGATTGGAATGATTATTGGGGTTTTACTGTTATTCACTATTTGTAATAAATTCTCTCCACAAGATTTTGTGGTTCGTTATTAGGGCGTGTCTTCAATTCATCTTACAATGAACG
>NZ_JABUZG010000062.1:40196-50955 GCF_014897815.1 Psychrobacter sp. PG1 | reverse complement strand
TAATAGGGTTGTATCGGTTTTATTTGGATTAGACTATACACACTTTTTAGGAAAGGCTCTCAAACTCAAAAGGCGATACATAGCCCAATGCACTGTGTATACGCTTTTTATTGAACCAATCTACTCAATTCAATGTCGCAAGTTGTACATTCGCTAAACCTTGCCAACCTGCTTTTAAATATTCAATCACCTCTGTTTTGTATAACCTATGCCCTGTTTCAGCCAAAGCATTATCAAGGCCTGGTTATATATTTTTTCTTATGTTATCAAGCCAAGCTCGCATACTTGGTGTAAGCAAGCGATGACGACGCCAAGCCATGACAAGCTCCCATTTTAACTGAGGTTGGGTTAGTGGCAAGCAGACTAATCCTGTTAAATCCAACTTTTGAGTATAATATTGAGGCAAAAGAGTCACGCCTATATCCTGTTTTACCATGTCAAGAAGCAAGTGCCACTGATTGGTTTGGCAAATAATATTAGGTTCAAAACCTAGTGATTGACAGTTTTCTATAATCATCGGAGTAAATGATGAATTGGAGGTAAATAAAATTAGGGGTGCATTTGATAGTGACTTAAGTGTTACCTTGGTTTTTTGCTTACCCATACGGTTTTTATTTGCTACGACCACCACTGGATAGCAACATATCGATGAGTAGTCAAAATCATCGTCAATCGGCTTCATCAATGTTGCCACATCAAGTTGCCCCTCTAGAAGGGCCTGCTTAAGTGACTCAGCACCATCTTCGATAAGTGAGGTTTCTATACTAGGATGCATTTGATAAAAGTTAAAAATAGCTTTGCTTAGTATTTCACTGCCTAACGGTGAAATCCCCAGACGCAACTTACCACCTATTAATTGCTGATAATCTACTACTGTTTGTTCAAGATTATCTGCCTTTTGTAAGATATCAACTGCTTGAATATAGAGGTGTTCGCCAATTTCCGTTAAATTAACTAGCCGCTTTTTTCTATGAGTCAACGGCTTATCAAACAGAGCTACGCCTAAATATTCTTCAAGGTTACTGATGGATTTGGTAACGGTGGGTTGGGTTAAATTGAGTTGAATACTGGCTTGAAGAAACCCACCTGTTTTTACGACTGTCACAAAGCAGCGTAATTGTTTCAAAGTTATCATGAATAATAAACCATGGTTAGGAAAGATAATGAAATTTATTATAGAAATTGGGAATAAAAATAAAAATATAATTCATAATTTATGGCTATGGTATTTTTATAATAAGTAGTCTCTAATCAACAAACAACAATTATTATGCGTAATCCTAATATTCGCTTATCCCTATCTTTTTTAGATGAAAAAAAACTTACACTTCAAAAGTTCTATCGCCAATCATGGCTTCATGTCCTTATGCAATGCGCTATTATCGCAGCTGTCTGGTATTGTGCTGAGATATTGGTTGAGTTATTGCATCTACCCGTATCCTCAGGCGTCTTAGGAATGTTTTTAATGCTGATCTTATTAATGAGTGGTGCTATTAAGGTTAACTGGGTCAGACTGGGTGCAAAATTTGTTTTGGGTGAGTTAGTATTAATGTTTATCCCACTTATGATGTCAATACTTCAATACAAGGCGCTATTTATCAGTAAGGGCTGGCAATTAATGCTGACAATTATCTTAAGTACCGCGATGGTGATGTTAAGCTCAGCATTAACTTTTATTATGGTGCACCGTTTGCAACGTAGATTGTATCGACATCAGATTCATAAAGCCCAATTAAACCTAAGAAATAATGATAATGCGTGAGGATTTACGATGAATGTCTGGTCAATCCTTTGTCTCATTTGGACATTAGCTGCTTATTATATGGCTAAAGTAATCTATGTGCGCTATCGAAAATCTTGGCTAAACCCAGCTATCACGGTTCCAGTAATAACGCTTTCATTAATGATTATCTTTAATATCTCTTATGATACTTATTGGAAGGATACAGCTTGGATTGTGCAGTTACTTGCCCCCGCAACGGTTGCGTTTGCTATACCTATTTATGAATATCGTCGTTTAATACGTCAACATGCTTTGGCTTTGACCGCTTCTATAACTGTTGGGATGGTGGTGGGAGTCTTAAGCATATACCTATTCACTGGTTTGTTCCACTTTGATAAGACCTTGACCTATAGCTTGATGGCCCGTTCAATATCGACACCATTTGCGTTAGACTTATCTGAAAAAATTCACGGATCTTCCTCTTTAGTCTCATTGTTTACTTTGATTACAGGGATGGTGGGAATGATTTTAGGGGATATGATTTTGACTTTTTTTCGTATTCGCTCCCATCTTGCAAATGGAATCGCATTTGGTAATGCATCACACGGTTTTGGTACAGCCCGGGCAAGTCAGCGCAATGAGGACGAGGGCGTTATAGCCAGTTTAACAATGATTTTAGCGGGATTATTTATGATATTCTTAGGTCCTTCATTAATACATGGCGTAATGTTATTTGGGCAAGTTTAAACAAATATATATAGAGACCCTAATCCATATTAAGAATAGATATAATAACAGCCATTATCACTAACAGATAAACAATAAAAAAACGTATGAATTTCCGTTTTCTTTCTAAAGTTAATTCGACTTTAACTAAATGTAATGAGCTTTATTCCTTTTAAATTTCAACCTATTAACTTATCTTATTTAAGATCAAATAAAAATAAATGACTGAACCGCTCCGACATAGTCGGGGCGGTTCTGTAGTGGCATAATAAAATTGGACAGCTTATAAGAGGTTATACTACCCCAAAGAAGGAATACAGTATGACTACCAAACGTAGAGAATATACCCGAGAATTCAAATTAGAAGCCATTAGCTTAGTGGTTGATCACAATCGCAAAGTTGCAGAAGTAGCCAAGTCTTTAGGCATCGGCATCTCAACCTTAGACAACTGGGTACGCAAGTATAAAAAAGAGCAGCAAGGCGTTCGTCCAACTAAAGGTCTAGCATTAACTGATGATCAGCGTCGCATACAAGAGCTTGAGCGAGAAGTCAGACAGCTTAAGATAGAGAAAGACATCCTAAATGAGGAGGGATTAAGCGAAGCACTGCTTCGCCCCGACGCAAGGGGAGAGCTATGCTCGAGTGGGCTTCAGCTCTGCTGGCATCGGACAACCTCAACGTCTATCGTTGATTAAAAAGCTGGCAGAGCAGGACAAAAGATTAAGTAAGAAGAAGCTGTGTGACTTGTTTGATGTGGTTAGAAGTAGTTACTACTATGGTATTAAGACTAAGCCTATTGATGTTGAGCGAGTCAAACTCCAGTCTTTAATACGCCAAATATTCAACGACTCAAAGCAATCAGCAGGGGCTCGGACTATAGTTGCCATTTTAGCTAACGAGTATGGCATTAAGCTAACGCGTTACTTAGCGACTAAGCTTATGGAGCGAATGGGTTTAGTCAGCTGCCAGCTCAAGACCCACAAATACAAACACGCTGACGAGGCGCATAGAACCTATGACAACCTTTTAGACCGAAACTTTAACCCAGATGCGCCTAATCAAGTCTGGACAGGCGATGTGACCTACATCCGTATCAAAGGTGGCTGGTGCTACTTAGCGGTTGTTTTAGACTTGTTTGCTCGCCGTGTGGTTGGCTTTAGCGTATCCGATTCACCTAATAGCACCTTGACCGCATCAGCGCTAAAGATGGCGTATCAGACTCGCCTTAAACCAAGCGGTGTGCTGTTCCACTCTGACCAAGGCACGCATTACACCAGTAAAGAGTTCGTTGACGCGATAGCTGATTGCGACGGTATGGCACAAAGTATGAGCCGTCGTGGAAATTGTTGGGATAACGCGCCAACTGAACGCTTCTTTAGGAGCTTTAAAACCGAGTGGATGCCAAAGGGTGGTTACGAGGATATCGCTGAAGCATCGAGCGCCATTAGTGATTATATCTGGGGCTACTATCAAACCGTGAGACCGCATAGCTTCAACAATTATTTAACACCAGTAGAAACAGAAAAACGTTACTTTAATAAAAACCTCTTAGAAGGTGTCCTAAATTAGTTGACCACTATATTATGATTATTATGGAGCATCTGGTGTTATAGATAAGATTGATGATTACCTTTTTGAAAAGCCATTGCTGCTTATTGGTGAAGACGGTGCTAATCTTATTAATAGATCCACACCTATTGCGTTTATTGCAAGAGGTAAGTATTGGGTCAACAACCATGCTCATGTAATAGATTGTATTAATGAAGATTTTCTCCTGTATCTTTGTATTCATATTAATGCAATTTCTTTAGAGGCTTATATTACTGGCTCTGCTCAACCCAAGATGAATCAAGCTAAGATGAACTCTATCTTGATTGCTTTACCTCCATTAGAAGAACAAAAGCGCATTATCGCCAAAGTCGATGAACTCATGCTGCTATGTGATCAGCTAGAGCAGCAAACCGAAGCCAGTATCGAAGCTCACGCTACGCTTGTAGAAGTATTATTAGCCACGTTGACAGATAGTGCGGATGCTGATGAGCTAGCACAAAACTGGGCCAGAGTTGCTGAGCATTTTGATAGCTTATTTACTACTGAGCAAAGTATCGAAGCTCTAAAGAAAACTGTGTTGCAGTTGGCTGTAATGGGTAAGTTAGTTCCGCAGAATCCAGATGATGAACCTGCTTCGGTGTTATTAGAAAAGATTGCTAAAGAAAAAGAGCAGTTGATTGAGCAAGGTAAAATAAAGAAAAGTAAGCATTTACCTCAAATTAACGCCACAGATAAGCCTTCTAACTTACCGTTTGGATGGGAATGGGCTCGTTTAGGTGATACTGGTATATCAGCCACAGGTAATACCCCTAAAACATCAGAACCAAGGTTTTTTAATGGAGATATTCCGTTTATTGGTCCAGGGCAAATTACCAATAATAATGAAATATTGTTGCCAGAGAAAACCATCACTGAAGAAGGTTTGGAACATAGTACCGAAGCCTTAGCAAATGATATATTGATGGTGTGCATAGGAGGCTCTATTGGAAAGGCGGCGATTGTAAAATTCAGGATGGGCTTTAATCAGCAAATAAACGCAATCAGACCTTTAATAGTTAATCAAACCTATTTGTTATATTATGTCCAAACTAGTGAGTTCTACAAAAGACTAATAGAAGAATCTTCAGGTTCAGCGACACCTATTATAAATCGAGGTAAGTGGGACCAGCTCTTAGTTGCTTTACCTCCATTATCTGAACAAAAACGCATCGTTGCCAAAGTCGGTGAGCTAATGGCTATTTGCGATCAGCTAAAAGAAAAGCTAAAGCAATCTCAAGAGACGCAAGTTCAGCTTACCGATGCGCTGATTGATAAAGCTTTGGGGTGAGTTTTAATGCTGAAGCAATCAAGTTTCATGTGCTTCGGTACAACTAAAAGGAATAAAGAGGGTCTTCTATTAGCAGCGATATTTTAAAATCAGGTATAATAACTTTGTTTATACAAGCCATATTGTGCAGAATTAAAAATGCACAGTCGTATTTTAGCCCTGAAGCCTAATAGAATCAACGTACTGTGCATAAATTAGGGGGTATAACATTCCTAGGTGTACCATTTAATATTGCCAGTTATGCCTTGCTGACCCATATGGTCGCGCAAGTATGCGGATTAGAAGTGGGCGAATTTATCTGGACGGGTGGCGATTGTCATATTTATCAAAACCACCGTGAGCAAGTTGAATTACAGTTGACGCGTGAGCTTTATAAGCTACCAACGCTGACGCTTAATCCTGATGTGAAAGATATCTTTGCTTTCAATTATGACGATATCAGTGTTGAGGGTTATGAGTCGCATCCTGCTATCAAAGCGAAAGTTGCGGTATAGCATTGGTCTGATTGACTGATTTAAATAAGCTTAAAATTGTAAAAGATAATAAAAAGGATACGTTATGAGTTATGCCCACACCGAAGTTGCCCAAATCGCAGCTATCAGTAGCAACCGCTGTATCGGCAAAGATAATGAGCTGCCGTGGCATATCTCAGCAGATTTGCAGCATTTTAAAAGCATGACGACTAAACAAAATGATGGTGCGATTCAAGGTATCGTCATTATGGGTCGTAAGACGTTTGAATCAATGGGCAGCAAGCCTTTGCCAAAACGCGTGAGTTTCATCATCAGCACCCAGCTAGATTATGCCGAACAAAAAGGTTTGGTCGGTAAAAGCAATGCTTATGTGGTGCATAATTTAGATGATGCATTAACGCAAGCAGCCAGTCTCGCACATGGTGCGCATCTGGATACGATTTGGGTGATTGGCGGCGAGCGCGTGTTTAGCGATGCGTTGATGTATACCGACCGTATTGAGCTGACTCACGTAGATACCGAAATTACCGATGGTGATGCCTTTTATCCTGAGTTGCCAAGTGAATTTGAAGTGGCAGAAGAGTCTGAACAGATGCACGATGAGAATAGTGCGTTAGACTTTAAATTTGTGACTTATAAAAGTAAACAAGGTTAATGCCATTTAAATTTAATGTGGCATTTATTATTCATAAGCTACTTCTAAGGAGGAACCAAATATGGAAAATTAAAAAAGCCCAGCAAAATTAATTGCTGAGCTCAAAAAACTTTTAGATAAGACAACTATGGAGCTAGACTCCATTGCTAGCATACTAATAAAGTTTATTTACCTGTCGGAAGGTTCCTATATTTTATAGTAAATGCTAATAAACGTCTACGTCTCCGTAGTTATGAATTCCTAATCATAATTATGGAGGTCATCATGACCATTCAATGCGGTTATCCTAAAGCTGTGCATGTTCGTTGGTATTTACGCTATCGATTTAATCGTTGGGAGCGCGTTTGTGAACACTGTCGTAGCTATCCAAACCAGCAGTTAAGTTTTGATTTTTAGCGATTAGAGAGTTTAATCTGCTAAACATTATTAGCGTTAAAACGACAACAGATTTGTTTCTGTTGTCGTTTTTTTTAATATGTACCACTACTCGTGCAATACTTTATAAACCGTTTTCGCGAGTATCGGACCAATACCTTGCACGCCTGCCAATTCCTGCTGCGATGCACCGAGCAATTGTTGCAATCCGCCAAAGTGATTCAGCAAATCACGACGGCGCTTTTCACCGAGCCCCGGTATGACTTCTAACACTGACGATGAGCGACGCTTATCACGCTTTTTACGATGCGCAGTGATCGCAAAACGATGCGCCTCATCGCGAATATGCATCAGTAAATGCAGCGCCTTGCTATCCATCGGTAAATCTAACGGCTCATGATCGATAAAATGCAGCACTTCAAGCCCTGCCTTACGTCCTTCACCTTTTGCCACACTAATCGGCAAAGTGTCACCAAGAATACCTAACTCGGTCAGCACTTCTTTAGCGATGCCAAGCTGCCCTTTACCACCATCAATCAGCAACAAATCAGGCAATGGCTGCTTTTTATAGCGCCGTGTCAGCACTTGTTTCATTGCGGCATAATCATCACCACCGACAATGTCATGAATCGCATATTGGCGATAATCACGGCGACGCGAGCCACCTTGGTCAAAGACTACGCAGCTACCAATGGTCGCCTCGCCCATCGTATGGGAGATATCAAAACACTCTATGCGATCAATGGTTCTATCAGTGACGTCCGCTAAGACATCTTTTAAGGCACCAAAGCGCGCATGCAACTCTAAATAGTCGCCAAGCTTGGTTTTTAGGGCATTATTGGTATTGAGTTTGGCTAAATCTAACCATTCGGCACGGTGCTCACGGACACTGGTTTTGATCACGACTTTACTGCCAAAATGGCTCGCCAATGCTTCACTGACCGCCACCTGATCCGGTAATTCATGACTCAACATGATTTCTGCGGGCAAGTCATCCGTCACCTGAAAATAAAATGAGGTAATAAATGCTGATAAATTATCAGCAAGAGGCTCGCTACTATCAACGTCAGGGAAGTAGTTTTTACCACCCAGTACACGACCACCACGTACGGTCAGTACGTTGACGCATGTCATGCCCGCCTGACTAGCGATAGCAATTACATCCGCCTCGCCTTGCACAGTATAAACAGCTTGCTTAGCTTGTACTTCACGCAGCATAGACAGCTGATCGCGATAAAACACGGCCTTTTCAAAATCTAATTCTTCAGCAGAAGCTTCCATTTTTTCAATCAAAGCGCTATGAATATCGCTAGAGTCACCTTTTAGGAAACGAATAGTATTATTGACGTCTTCCATATATTCTTCAGGCGATACCAAGCCCACGCAGGGCGCACGGCAGCGCTTAATCTGATATTCAAGACAAGGACGCTTACGTTGCTTAAAAAAAGTATTGGTACATTGGCGCATCTGAAACATTTTTTGCATCAGCACCAGTGTCTCTTTGGCGGCATGAGCAGAGGGGAAAGGACCGAAAAAGCGACCTTTTTGGTGATTGCCTTTACCGCGACCATAAGCCAATCTTGGATAAGGCTTATCTGCTGAAATAAACACATAGAGATAGGATTTATCATCGCGCAACAGTACGTTATAAGGCGGACGATATTCTTTAATCAAGTTTTGCTCGAGCAATAACGCTTCGGTCTCACTACGGGTAATAATGGTTTCAATATTATGTATCCGTGCCACTAGCGCCCGTGTTTTTGGATGGTCAATGGTTTTAGCAAAGTAGCTGTTCACACGGCTCTTGAGTGACTTGGCTTTACCGACATATAAGATATCGCCATTTTTACCCAGCATTTTATAGACCCCTGGCAAATTTGGCAGGCGCTGAATTAAATGCTTAAGACGGGCTTTTTTATCATCGATAGGGCTCGATTCTGAGACATTGACCATAGAATTCCTTGCTCTTAAAAGTCTTATAATACTGCTAGTTATGGGGCGGGAGTCATTGTTTTACAAGCCAATTATTAGCCATAGCATCACCCATAAAAAAGCCAGCACTAAGGCTGACTTTTTATAGGTAAGCAAGATGCTATTAATGGCGGAAGTTTGCCATCAGTGCTGGAATACCCGGTAGCATACCAACAATAGCCATCACACCTGTCAACACCACAAACATAATACCCGGTATGATCCAGCGGCTCATTTTAGTCAAATTGGCACTGCGTTCTTTCGAGCCAATCAAGCCTAAGTTATCAAGCAACAACGTGAGTGACCAGCCAAAGGCAGGATTCACGAGTGCAGAAGCAAAGACTACAATCGCAGCAGACTGAGTGGTTTTTCCTTCGCGCGTCATTTCCATACCAGCTTCAAGCAGTGGAATAAACACACCAACGATCAATGCCACACACATCACTGGCTGCCAGATAGCCAAATCCATTGGATAGCCCCAAACCCCTGCGATAATGCAGAACAATGCCGTCAGTAAAGCACCGGCAGGAATCGGACGTTTGGCAATCGCTGCTGGGACAATATAGGTGCCCCACGATGACGCAAAGTTAGCACCACCCAATACAGAACCGACGACCTGGCGAAACGATGCGCTGGTCATTGTATCATCGATATCCATGAGTACCTTTTCAGTACGTTTAGGATAGCTGATTTTTTGAAAGACCTGATGGCCTAAAAAATCTGGTGACCACATAGCAACGGCCAAAATAGCAAACGGCAGTACGACAATGAAGCTTTCAACCGTCGGTAATCCTAGCATCCAACCGGTATTTTCACCCCACCAATACATCGGGTTCATGTTTGGTAAGCCTGGTGCAGTTTTGAACTCAAAGGGTGCACCCAATGCAAATGCAAGTCCGCCACCTAGTACACAGCTTAGCGGAACCGCAAGCCAGCGTTTTTGCCAATGCTCAAGCAATGCATACAACAAAATCGTTGCCAAAATAATGAAAAAGGCAATATGCGACATGCCAATACCTTCTGCCCAAGCAAAGAGGTTTTTGACCTGTGAGGTGGTACCGATAAACCCTAAGTAAATCAAGAGGCCACCGCACACGCCTTTACTGGTCAAGTTTGCCAGCAGACTGCCCCCTTTACTGATTGCCAATAGCAAACCGAAGGCACCGATGAGCAGACCAAAGGCCATCGGGTGACCACCAGCAGCAACAACGATAGGAATAAGCGGAATAAGGGGGCCGTGAGTACCTGCAAGGTTGGCTGTCGGGAGTAGAAATCCTGAAAATAAGATGATAAAGAATGAAACGATTAATAGCTCATAACGAACGTTTTCTAAAACGAACGCATCACCCAAACCAAGTGGACCTGCAAATGTTGCAGCAATCGCACCCACCATAACCACTTTACCAATCGTTGCCGCCATTGCAGGAATAGTATCTTCATACTCAAAGCGATAATCACGAAATGGCAAATTGGGACGCCAGCGTTTTGGCTGCATGATTTGTAATTCATGATTTAGATAAGCGTCACGACTGTCAAAGCTTGCGCTTGGTTTGTGTAAATCAAGGTAGCTACCTGATGGCTCGCTGTCGTAATTAGATGGATTTGATGACTGCTGATTAGACCCTGAAGAAGGGATCTGAGTGTTACTCATCACATTTCCTTATGTCGACTGAGGCTTTATTTAACTGATAATTTGATAGTGAAATTTAATGTGACTAAAGCGTCCATTAAAAATTGCAAGCCATTGTATGACATGAGAACTCGAAATGCGAACTTAGAATCACTAAAAAAGTCCATACACCATTATAATATATAAATTAAAGTTTCCATTTAATACAAAATTTAACTTAATAGAAAACCATGAGGAAAAAACACACTTAATATAGGCTTTAAATCATAATAAATGACCTTTTTCTTAATAATTATCTGTATCTAGATATTTGTTATCACATAACTA
>NZ_JABUZG010000062.1:0-40109 GCF_014897815.1 Psychrobacter sp. PG1 | reverse complement strand
AGTAACTATAGAAAATCCATGTCAGTTACGCTTTAAGCCTAGCGGTTTTGATATTTTTTACTTATGATAAATGCCCTTTCGTGACTGCTCTTTGATAGAAGTACACTAAAAAATTTGACTCAAACGGTATCACTAAAAAATATAAAAGAAGCAATAGGACGAATTTATGAGTTTGCTACCTACCAATTTTGAGACGCTAAAACGCAGAGCCAAACAAAGTATCATGCCCTTATTGACACCCCACCTACTGAAGCTGCGTATCAATACTTATGCACCGTACGTAGGCGCTGGTATCAGAATCGATCACCTCAATCTCGATCAAGGTTTGTGTGTGGTAAGTATGGGACTGAATACGCTGAACAAAAACATCGTGGGCACTCAGTTTGGCGGCAGCCTGTATTCGATGGTGGACCCATTCTATATGATAATGCTGATGCACCAACTGGGCAGCAGTTACGTGGTCTGGGACAAAAGCTCACATATTGAGTTTATTGCCCCTGGTAATAGCAAAGTCACTGCACGCCTAAAAATTCCTAGCAATGAAATCACCACGATTCAGGAATTAGCAAAAGACGGCGAGCCGGTATTTCGGGAATACCAAGCAGATATCGTCGATGATCAACAAAAAATTGTCGCTACCGTCACTAAAACGCTCTATATACGCTTGCGTAAGTACAGCAAATCTAAAGACCAAAATAGCCGTATCGAAAATCTCGATGGTTAGAACTTTAAAGGCAATTTTTAAAACGTTTCTCTAGATTTGTGATTTAAAGCATATTAATTAAAGCGCATTAATTAAAACAACAGAAACAAAAACCCCAATCTGGCATACGCACAGATTGGGGTTTTGTCTTTTTTGGTACTACCCGCTTATTTATATGATAAACCTATGAATAAGGGCTTGTATCTGGCTTTTCGCTATTGCCGAATCGCATAATAGACAGTTCAGCAATAAAGCGATATTAAGCACAATGCTTAAAAGCAGATACTGGATATAATCTAAGCGTTAGCTTTTGGCTTAACAGCTTTAGGTGCACGCGGAGCAAGCTTCTCGCGGATACGTGCTGATTTACCAGAGCGCTCACGTAAGTAGTATAGTTTCGCACGGCGAACAGCACCACGGCGTTTCACTTCGATGCTATCGATAATTGGTGAATGCAATTGGAATGCACGCTCAACGCCAACACCGCTTGAGATTTTACGTACGGTAAACGCTGAGTTTAAACCGCGGTTACGTTTAGCAATTACAACGCCTTCAAAAGCCTGTAAACGCTCACGCTCACCTTCACGTACTTTTACTTGAACCACAACGGTATCGCCGGGTGCAAAGCTTGGGCGCTCAATCAATTGAGCATTTTCGATGACCTGAACCAATGGATGCTTGTTGCTCATGAGAGTTATCTCCTCACATTAGATAATAGAGGCTTGACGCATATCACCTGTTTGTAATAATGGATCGTATCTTTTTAATGAGACACAACGTAAGTGGGTTATGACAAACGGCCATTATGCTATGACTCGTTTTGTTGTTGCTCAAAATTCTGTTGCTTAACTGTTTATCTTTTTAGCCGCTATCAACGCTGTTTTTTATCTGCTTTTGCCAATGCTTTTAGCCACTTTGCTTGCTCTACCGTTGGCGTAAACGCTTGCCATAAGTCTGGACGACGCGCTTGCGTACGTTCGACTTGCTGACTAAAGCGCCACTTCGCGATATTGGCATGGTGACCTGAAAGTAACACTTCAGGCACTGCCATACCCGCAAACTCATGCGGCTTAGTATAATGTGGACAATCAAGCAAGCCATCGACGAACGAGTCTTGCTCAGCTGACTTATCATCACCCATAATATCAGGCAGACGACGTATCACACTATCCATTAGCACCATTGCTGGTAGCTCACCACCGGTAAGTACGTAATCACCAAGCGATATTTCCATGTCGACATATTGCGACAGTAGGCGCTCATCAATACCTTCGTAACGACCACATAATATAATCATGCCGTCATACTCAGTCATATCGACCACACTACTCTCACTCAGCGTCTGTCCTTGTGGCGACATATAAATCACCGGACAGTGCGCTTTGTCGACACGGCAGCCGTGCTGAATCGCTCGTAGGCGCGCATCCTCAATCGCTTGGGATAATGGCTCAGCCATCATCACCATGCCAGGACCGCCACCATACGGACGTTCATCAATACGGCGATAATTATCACTGGTAAAATCACGCGGATTAATGCATTCAATCGTCACTTGTTTCTGAGTGACTGCTCGACCCGTGATTCCAAACTCACGAATCGTGGCAAACATCTCAGGAAAAATACTAATAACGGCAAAATACATTAGGTGTCTACTTGCGCAGTGGCTAATATTGGCTAAATAAGTCGGTGTTATTACTGATAAAGCTTAACCGCAAAGTTAAAATTATTATCAATAATCACTCGGCCATGCCACCAGCACTGTTTTTTCAGTCAGACTGACCTGTACTACAGTTTGCTTGTGCCATGGAATCAGGCGCTCATCGGCATCTAAGCTGTCTGAGTTTGCCGCAACCCGCATAATAGCGTGAGCGCCAGTCTCAAACATCTCAGTAATGTCGCCTAGATACTCATCCTGCTCATTTACAACGCGCAGGCTGACCAAATCCGACCAGTAATATTCATCTTCAGCTGGTTCTGGCAAGATGTCTTGCTCGACCCAAAGAGTTACCCCGTTCATAGTCTCAGCAACATTGCGATCAGGAATCTGCTCAAACTGAGCCACAATTCCTGTGCCTTGCTCACGCCAAGCCTTAACGGTTAAAGGTTTCATGCCGGTAGCGGTTTTCATCCACCAAGGTTTAATGTCAAATATCGCCGTACGATCATCTGTCTCGCTAAATACCCAAAGCCAACCTTTGATGCCATAAGGCTTTTTGAGCTGACCAATTTTCATAAGGGCACTAGCGTTTGGAGCAGAGGACATAACGGCTAACCTAACAATGATGAACACAACGAAGATAAATAAAAAGCAATTAAAAACGATAAACGCAGTTAAAAGCGATAAACAGTTAATGGCGTACCTAGTTAGACCAGTTACGCTATGTTTTTTACTAAAGTCTATCGAGACTGCTTATAGACATGCTATCAGCGTCTCAGTGACCACAAAACTTAAGCAGTTGCTTCAGTTTGCGAGACAGACTTGTTGAAAGCTTTTACCAATGAAGCAACGCGATCTGAAGGTTGTGCACCTTTTGCGATCCACGCATTGTACGCTTCCATATTTAGGCGTACTGCTTCTTCAGACTCTTTAGCGAGTGGGTTAAAAAAGCCGATGTTTTCAATATAGCGACCGTCACGCGCGCGGCGTTGATCAGCAACAACTACTTGATAAAATGGGCGTTTCTTGGCACCGCCCCGTGCTAAACGAATAACAACCATGTGAATTCTCTCTTTCGCAGGTATACCAAAAAGGGCATAATTATATCACAGTCTTGATTTATTGAAAACATAAACTGCGCTTATTTAATTATTTATTAACAATAGCTTAAATGCCCATCGATGTAAAATACAATTGATCATCACCACTGATTTTTAACTGAAGATACTGTCTCTACATCATGTCCAAGTGGCTCGTTGCTATATTATTCAGCGCTGTATTATTCGGTGCTATATTACTCAGTAATATATTAGTGCAAATTTGAGTATTCAATTGTTGCCTACTGTTTTAAAGCCATCCGTGTCATTCATTGATTATGCTACTCTATGACATAGTCAGCGAGTGAATGATGCTATCGCCTACCGAATTGCGCCATCGCTCAAGAATCGCAACCATTATGCTACTCATAAGTATGGCACGTTGTTTTTGAACGACATAAGAAAGCACCATTTTTACACTAAACTCAATAAAGCATCTTTTAATATGTTGGATCCATATGACCACACCAAAATCGCAACCACGTCGCAAAGGGCAGTTCACGCGCTCTTACTCCAACACTTGGCTGACAACCTTGATGGTCTCTTTCATTGTTCTTATCAGTGTCAGCTTGTCGATTCTGTTTTTTTGGCGCAGTCTATATTTACCCGAGCTTAAAAACCATGCGCGTTATTTGACGAGCGAGCTGCAGTTGATGAATAGTGTCAACAAAGACTGGAAAAATCGTCCTGAAGTACGCCAATGGATTTATCAACACTCGCATGTCGTGGTAGTGAATAACCCTAATGATTTTCCAGCAGTGTCTGATAAGGCATTTGTCGGCGTCTTCACTGATGTATTACAACGCGAAATCGGTGCGCAATTGGGTCGACCTGTCGAGGTTTATTTTAAATTCAAACCGACACCGCAGCTTTGGGTGCAAGACAGCCGTGATGACAGCTTTTGGATTCGTGAACCCGTGGTTTATTATTCGCAATATAGTCCAGCATTATTGGTGCTGTTTCTTATTGGATTGCCTATTTTATCGCTGCTGACCATTATTCTACTGGCGCGGCAATTAAATCGTCCGCTACGATATTTACAGCGTGCTGCGACCAACTATATTCGGCTCGGTCATGCCACTACGTTGCCAACACAAAAAGGACCTACGGAGATACGTCAGGTCAACATGGCATTCAATCGTCTATTCACGACGTTAAATCAAGCACAAAAAGAGCGTACGATTATGCTTGCTGGTATCTCGCATGATCTGCGAACACCTTTAACTCGTATGCGTTTGACTGCTGAGATGCTACCTGATGACTTTTTTCGAGAGGGATTAATTTATGATATTGAAGACATGGATGCCATTTTAGAGCAGTTTATCTCGTTTATGAAAGATGGCTCCGATGAGCCAGTCAGCCTAACCAATTTGGATACCATCTTTAATGAGATTATGGTGCAATTTGCACCAATGGAGTTCATCTATCAATCAGAGTGTCACAAAGTGGTTCCTGTGCGCCCCATGTCTATCAAACGCCTTGTGATCAATCTGGTCAATAATGCCAAGCGTTATGGCAAACCGCCCATTTACCTGTCAGCGACTGTTGTGCCAACTTTTATAGAAACCATTGAAGAGGAAGATAGCGATGTCGTCAGTGAAAATGTCGTCAATAGAGAGGCGCAAGAACAATTGCTGATATGTGTGCGTGACTGTGGTGATGGCGTTGCAGAAGATCAGTTAGAACGTATTATGCAGCCTTTTGAACGCGGAGAGACAGCACGTACCACACAAGGCAGTGGTTTAGGTCTAGCGATTGTCGACCGTATTGCCAGATTGCATCATGGGACGGTAGAAGCCATTAACCATCCCGATGGGGGTTTACAAGTGTGTGTGCGTATTCCCCTACTTTCCAAGGTTGCTGGAGATACAACCATGGCAGCCGATACACAAAAAACGCCTATCTTTAATGACAAGACAGGGAACAAAGAAGACTGATAGCAGTTGAATTGTTCATCACTAAAGCTAATAAATGCTCAAAACAATTCGCTGCGACTATTTAGTTGTATAACAACTAGTCTTTGTTTCCAATGATAGGTGGAATATATTTGGCGCTATTCGTAAACGCTAATGGCTGAGTAATATTTTCTTGCGCTGCTGTTAACGTTTGCGTCGTCGATGGCTGCTGCAAGAATAAATAGTAGCCCAACGTTATTGCATTTAGTACCACCAAACCACCAAATAAATATGGCATCCTTTGCCCTCCTCTAATTTAAAGCTATCTTTAAACCGTTAATAATAAAAATTAACCGACAATTCTATCTAAGGTGTGTATTCATTCTAAACATGAAATTGAGAACACTGCTTAGAAATTGAGCAAGTTTATTTGTCACACACTGCTTAATTGATGCCGCTATTTTTATACTAAAAAATAACGACAATCCTGTGCAGTGGCATTATTTATCTTCAAAACCACGCTCGCTTTTTTCTTGCGTCAGTTCATCAGCAGCCAAAATTTGTGTCAGTGGTTTGATAGGCCACGTCATGACAAATCGTGCACCGCCAAGCTCTCGGCTCTCATCGACTTTCATACTACCATTAAACCAAAAGGCAATGCGCGATACAATAGACAAGCCTAAACCATAGCCGCCTGAGGCGCGTGTGCGACTGTCATCTAAACGTGAAAATGGAATAAAGACCTTTTCGCGATCTGCTTCTGGAATACCATGACCATCATCCTCAACACTAACAAAAGCATTGCCCTTTCTGACGCCAGCACTAATGATAATCGTGGTTTCTGCATAACGTAAGGCATTGCCCGCCAAATTCTGAATCACACGGTGTAAATAACGCCTATCTGCGACAGCGGTTACTTTAGCATTCGGCAGCTTGGTCACTATTTTGATAGGCTTACCCAAGGCATTGGTTTCACGCTCAATCTGCTCCAATAACTCTCTAAGATTGACTGGTTCTAAATCCAGCTTTGGTGAGCCTTCTTCGAGCTTAGCATAAGTCAAAATCTCATCAATCAAGCCATTAAGCGCTTCGATATCTTCATCAATAAAATCACGCTGCATAAAACGCGAGTCTTCGTCATCCGTATCAGCCAACATATCAACGGCAAAACGAATACGAGCCACCGGTGTACGAAGCTCATGTGATACCGCTCGCGTTAATTCTCGCTGCGACTCAATAAGGCGCTTGATATGCGAGGTCATGGCATTAAAAGTCGCGGCTAAACGGGCAATTTCATCCTGCCCAATTACTTGAACTTGACTTTCAAGATTACCTTTACTCACCTCATTGACGCCAACCTGAATCAACTGCAATTTACGCTCAAGTGGAAAAATCAACGCATACACGCCTAAGCTGATTAAAAACATGCTGATAAGAATCATACTAATAATCAGATTAAGTGGGAACCAATTGAATAATGGCACCGGACCAATCAATATCGCCATATCATTGATTTCAGAAGGCACCACTACTCTAATAGCCGAATTACTTTTACTGCTATTGGTATCTTGTAAGGAAATAACCACTTCATCTCGGCGTAATCGTGCAAGCTGATCGGTATCCAAATCCAGTGTATTGACGGCTTTAAACTCTAAAGGAAAGGAAAACTTTTTTTCCAGTTCAGCCAAACGGGCACGCTTGTCAGATAACGTCACATAGTAAGACAAATCATCTAATAAAAACACAGCGATTGCCCGCACTTGCTGCTCAGTCACTTGCGATATTCTAGCGGTCAAAACGCTTTGATTGTCCGGTAGACGATAATACACATCGGCATAGACAGGTTGCTCGGCGTAACGAACGACCGTATTGCCATTTTCAAAACGCCGCAGTTCACTGGCATTAAAGTCCACTTCATCAATAGGCAAAACTTTGAATTCTGAGCCAAATAAACTACTGGCATCAGACAACCAATATTCACGCTGCTCTTCACTTTCTTGATGAGCGATACCTTCACTCACCAGATGAAAAGCCCCTGTTGCCATGTTTTCACGGTAGGATTGGACGCGCTCTTTGTTGATGGTATCCATCAATAGTTGAGCAAACAATGCCACACACAAACAGACTATGAGTAGCCCAGCATAAATACGAACAAAGATACTGTGTTTTAAAGAAGAGACTAATGACATACGTGCCGTAACCAACTTAATGAATAAAAACTGCCGACATCATCCAGCAAACAAGCGCTGCGTGATAAATGATATCAAACACTGTTGAATAAAAAACCATTCTGGCTGCTGTATTTTAATTTATAACTGAGCATCACCTAAAATCCATTTACCTCATGTACATTTAGGCAGCACCCGCAATAATTGCTTAATTAAACCACATAACGCTGTATTTAAGTTCAAAAATTAAAATTTAGCCACAAAAAAACCAGCCTAGTTGCTGGTTTCTTTGGTCACGCTAATGAGCAATAAGCCGTTGCCGGAGCAAAATTGACTTAGTTGCCTTCTTTAACGAACAAATACCCTTTACTACGAACGGTTTTGATACGTTTTGGATTTTCTGGATCATCACCGATTTTTGGACGAATGCGTGAGATACGAACGTCAATTGAACGATCTTGACCGTCATATTCGATACCACGTAGACGCTCAAAGATATCTTCACGCGAAAGAATTCGACCCGCATTAGAAGCAAGCAACCATAATAAGTCATATTCAGCACTGGTGAAATCAACCAACTCATCACCTAAATTCACTGAACGACCGCCATTGTCGATGACCAGTTCACCAAATTCTAGGCGCTGTGGTACATCTTCTGATGGGGCATTTTCTGAGCGACGTAATAACGCACGAATACGTGCTAACAAGACACGTGGCTGAGCAGGTTTAGCGACATAATCATCAGCACCCATCTCAAGACCCAGTACCTGATCCATATCTTCAGTACGCGCAGTCAGCATCAAAATAGGATTCTGATAATGCGGGCGTACTTCACGACATACCGTCAGTCCATCGCTACCAGGAAGCATGACATCAAGTACGACCAAATCTGGTTGTTCACTGACGATGCGACGAATAGCACGATTACCATCGGTTTCGATAGCGACTTCTAAACCGTTTTTGACTAAGTAATCTTGAGTCAACATGGCCAGACGCTCATCATCCTCAACAATCAAAATTCGGGGGGTGGTGTCTTCTTCATTCGTTGTCATTGTTATATCCTCTAATACATCTCATTTAAAAGCAGTAAAAGTAAGAGCGGTAAAATTAATAGCACCATTAAGTGGCACAATTGATGTTGGTATAGCTGTTACAAACTTGGTAGCACAGTATACTATTAAACATACAGCTTCCTATACTATAGCTTATAGTCGTTAACAAAACCTATAAACTACACCCATTAAAACTTTAGTTTACGTCCAAAAATTATGAGCTTTATACAAATAATAGCAAGTGAAATGTTTTTTTACGACTCTTTCCTCACCTGAATTTCTATAAGTAGTCAATCTTAATGTAGCGCACAGCGATAGGATGCTTGATTGACACCTATGCTTGTATTCTTGTTACGTCTAATATAGCGACATATCACCGTTGCTGCCAGTGACTTTTTCATCTATTATCCCAGTACTGCCTATTATCATTCGATATATAATTAGTAGATACATGTTTAGTAAATACATAGTTCATGTGTGCATAGTTAGTTAACACTCATATTTAAAAAAGCTGGCTGTCGAAATCGAAATTGCATTATAAATAATGTGTTTATCCTCGATCAACAAGCATAGAATATGGTGTAATGGACATAAAAAAAACAACCCATAATGGACTGTTTTTTTTATATCTGTGGTAAGAGTCAAAAAGAAACTCTAAAATTTTCCACAAAAAATTAAGCGCGGTTTTTGTACTTACGGATAGTCTGTAGCTGTGCGACAGACTCTGCTAATGATGCTAAAGCTGCATTAGTTTGTACAGTATCCGATTGATTAACAAGCATCTGCTCAGCCTTTTTACGTGCTTCGACAATTTTGCTTTCATCAAGGTTATGTGCACGCATCGCTGTATCAGCCAATACGGTAACCATCTTCGGCTGTACTTCTAAAACACCGCCTGATACATAAATCACTTCTTCTTCACCGTTTGGTGTTTGCACTCGCATCGCACCCGGTTTTAACAAAGTAATAAGCGGTGTGTGACCTGGCAATACACCAATCTCGCCTTCGGTACCAGTAGCTATTAACATGCTAATTTCGCCTGAATACAACTCTTCACGAGCACTTACGACGCGACATTGTAACGTTGCCATACTTAACTCCTTACGATCAAAACACAATCAAAACTGCGAGGCGTTACTAACTGGCAAATAGACTTTTTATGGCCTATCTGCCCTTTAGCAAATGCTAACACAACTTACGCTGCAGTAGATTTCATTTTTTCTGCTTTAGCAACCACTTCGTCGATGCCACCAGCCATATAGAACGCTTGCTCTGGTAGGTCATCGTATTCACCCGCGATAATTGCTTTAAAGCTAGCAATGGTATCGCGTAGTGGTACATATTTACCAGGTGCGCCAGTAAAGACTTCAGCAACGTGGAATGGCTGTGACAAGAAGCGCTGAATCTTACGCGAACGATAAACGACTAGTTTATCTTCTTCTGATAACTCATCCATACCCAAGATAGCGATGATGTCTTTTAGCTCACGATAGCGCTGCAAAATCTCTTGCACGCCACGAGCAACGTTATAATGCTCTTCACCAATGACTAATGGATCTAGCTGACGCGAGGTTGAATCTAGCGGATCAACCGCAGGATAGATACCTTGTGAAGCAATGTCACGACTCAATACAACCGTTGCATCCAAATGCGCAAACGTCGTTGCTGGTGATGGATCCGTCAAATCATCCGCAGGAACATATACTGCTTGTACAGAAGTAATAGAGCCAGACTGAGTTGAAGTAATACGCTCTTGTAGCATACCCATCTCTTCAGCAAGTGTTGGCTGATAACCAACCGCAGATGGCATACGACCAAGTAGTGCTGATACTTCAGTACCGGCTAGTGTATAACGGTAGATGTTATCCACAAACAGCAATACGTCACGACCTTTGCCAGTGGCAGGATCTTTGGTATCACGGAAGTATTCAGCCATGGTCAAACCAGACAACGCAACACGCAAGCGGTTACCCGGTGGCTCATTCATCTGGCCGTATACCATCGCAACTTTAGATTTACTAAAGTCTTCAGTGTTTACAACGCCAGCTTCTTGCATTTCGTGATAGAAATCGTTACCTTCACGAGTACGCTCACCAACACCAGCAAATACTGACAAACCTTCATGTTTTAGAGCGATGTTATTGATCAGCTCCATCATGTTAACGGTTTTACCAACACCAGCACCACCAAACAGACCAACTTTACCACCTTTAGCAAACGGGCAAAGTAGATCAATAACTTTAATACCAGTTTCTAACAGCTCAGTGCTGTTTGACTGATCCGCGTAGCTTGGCGCTTCACGGTGGATAGACCATTTTTCATCAGCTTCTACAGGACCTTCTTCATCGATAGGACGACCAAGAACATCCATGATACGGCCAAGCGTACCAATACCAACAGGCACAGCAATAGGCGCACCAGTGTTAGTGACTGTTAAGTTACGCTTTAGGCCTTCAGTTGAACCCATTGCGATAGTACGGACGATGCCATCACCTAGTTGTTGCTGTACTTCTAGGGTGGTTTCGGTACCATCTACTTGCAAGGCATCATAAATCTGAGGAACTTCACTACGGTTGAACTCAACGTCAAGAACCGCGCCAATAATCTGTACAATACGACCGCTACTCATTGCGTTCTCCTTGAACTTCTGTATATAGTGGGTTTCATAAGGGGTTTCAATTATGAAACAGCAGCAGCACCGCCAACGATTTCCGAGATTTCTCGGGTAATCGCCGCTTGACGCAGCTTGTTATAAACCAACTGTAAATCGTTAATTAGGTCACCAGCATTATCTGTCGCCGCTTTCATTGCAACCATACGTGAGGACTGCTCAGAGGCAATGTTTTCCATTACCGCTTGATACACAATCGACTCAATATAGCGGCCAAGCAACTCATCAATCAATGTTTTGATATCAGGCTCGTAGATATAATCCCAGCTCAGTTCTGTTTGAATGCCGCTCTCTTCTTCACCAAACGCACTGTCTGGTAAAGGTACCAACTGATTGACAGTCGGCTTTTGGGTCATCGCATTAACAAACTTATTATAAACCACATAGATGCGGTCTATTTTACCGTTAGTATAATCGTCAAGCATCGCTTGAACCGGTGCGTTTATCTGCTCAAACGTTGGCTTATCACCATAATCGGTTACTGCCGAGGTCACTTTACCACCAAAGTTTTTGAAAAAACTCACACCTTTAGCGCCAATGACTGCAAACTCAGTTTGTACAGATTGATCTTGATACTGCTGGATACTCTTAGATAAAGCTTTGAATAAGTTAATATTCAAACCACCCGCCAGACCGCGATCAGAGGTAATGACAATATAGCCAACCTTATTGACTGGACGCGAGACCATATACGGATGTTTATAGTCTGATGAGGCATGCACCAAATGTGAAATAACCCGGCGCATACTATCAGCATACGGGCGACCCACTTCCATGCGCTCTTGGGCACGGCGCATTTTACTTGCCGCAACCATTTGCATAGCACGAGTAATTTTTTGGGTGCTTTTAATACTGGTGACTTTGGCACGTATCTCTTTTAAGCTTGCCATAATGATTCCAATATAAGAGGGTTAAAAAGCATTGGCGCATGCGACAATTATTTAGTATATAACATCAATCTAACAAATTAATGTTATATATTTTGTGCATGACGCGATCTAATACCGTCAATGGTTAGAACAGTGGCGCTACTGTCTTAATAAAAAAATACAAGACAATGCGCCACTTTATTAGCCATCAAAGACAGCCATAACCAATTCGGCTTAACCCGTTAAATTAATAACTGTGATTTTGTTTAAAGGTCTCTAAAGATGACTTCAAACGACCTGCGATATCATCATTATAATTCGCAGTATCATCAATTTCACGCATCAATTCACTCTGCTCATCATGCATATAGCGTAAGTAAGCTTCTTCAAAAGAACCGATTTTTTCAACAGGAACGTCCGCTAAAAAGCCTTCATTCGATGCATAGATAACTGCAGCTTGCTCAGAGATTGACATCGGCTGATACTGCTTCTGCTTCATCAATTCAGTCACACGCTCACCATGATCAAGCTGTTCGCGAGTCGCGTCATCAAGATCTGAGGCAAACTGAGCAAAGGCGGCCAGTTCACGATACTGAGCCAGTGCAGTACGGATACCACCAGATAGCTTCTTGATGATCTTAGTCTGAGCTGCCCCGCCCACACGAGATACCGAGATACCAGCGTTAACTGCTGGACGGATACCTGAGTTGAATAGGCTTGATTCTAAGAAAATCTGACCATCGGTGATTGAAATCACGTTAGTCGGTACGAATGCAGATACGTCACCAGCTTGGGTTTCAATAATTGGCAGTGCGGTTAAAGAACCGGTTTTACCAACTACTTCACCATTAGTGAACTTTTCTACGTACGCCGCGTTTACGCGTGATGCACGCTCAAGTAAACGTGAATGTAAATAGAATACATCACCAGGATACGCTTCACGACCTGGCGGACGACGTAGCAATAGTGAAATTTGACGATAAGCAACGGCTTGTTTTGATAAGTCATCAAATACAATCAGTGCATCTTCACCGCGGTCACGGAAGTATTCGCCCATCGTACAACCTGAATACGGTGCGATATACTGTAGTGCGGCAGGCTCTGATGCTGATGCAACCACAACCGTGGTATATGCTAATGCACCAGTTTGCTCAAGCTTGCGTACGACGTTTGCAATGGTAGAACGTTTCTGACCGATTGCGACGTATACACACTTGATACCAGATGATTTCTGCGCGATGATCGCATCGATAGCCATCGCGGTTTTACCCGTCTGACGATCACCAATGATAAGCTCACGCTGACCACGACCAATTGGAATCATAGTATCAACGGCTTTATAACCCGTCATTACTGGTTGATCTACTGACTGACGATCAATAACGCCTGGGGCGATTTTTTCGACTTTATCAGTCATTTTGGCATCGATAGGACCTTTGCCATCAATAGGATTTCCCAAGGCGTCAACAACACGGCCTAGCAGCTCAGGACCTACTGGTACTTCAAGAATACGACCAGTACAATAGGCTTTTTGACCTTCTTGCAGCTTTAGGTAATCACCAAGTACTACCGCGCCGACAGAATCACGCTCTAAGTTAAGCGCCATTCCATAGATTTCGCCTTCAAACTCAATCATTTCGCCGTACATGGCATCTTCAAGACCATGAATCTGCACGATACCGTCAGATACTTTGACAATCGTGCCTTCATTCTTTGCAGTTGCACCCGCATCAAGGTCTTGAATACGCTGCTTAATCAGGTTACTGATTTCCGCTGGATTCAATTGTTGCATTGCCTTGTTTCCTTTAATTTATGATAACCCGCCCACTGACTTAAATGCTCTTACTTTCACGCAGATTATAGATGACTGCGCTGGTAAATGGCATTAGGCAGTTAGCTGTGTTTTTAACTGTTGTAACTTGCCGCGCATCGAATCATCAATGATTTTGTCACCGACTTTGATGGTAGCGCCTGCCAATAGACTTGGATCGACCGACTCATGAATCACCACACTAGCATTTAACGATGCAGCAAGGCGCGTTTGAAGCATTTCACGCTGAGCGTCAGTCAATGGATAGGCAGAGGTCACGTAAGCATCAAGCTGCTTTAAGCTTATTGCCTTGTGGCGGCGATAATGCTCATAAACTTCAGGAAGCAGCGCCAGACGCTCTT
Organism: Psychrobacter sp. PG1; assembly: GCF_014897815.1. GTDB lineage: Bacteria > Pseudomonadota > Gammaproteobacteria > Pseudomonadales > Moraxellaceae > Psychrobacter. The sequence continues at coordinate 25,825 of NZ_JABUZG010000062.1, read as the reverse complement.
GCTGCGCCAACTGCTTAATAAAATTATTGAGCGCTGGTGACACTTTAGGATAGCTAATACTATTACCATAACGAGAGCCTTTGCTCTCGCCTAGTAGCTGTTTAAAAGCAGAGTCGCTATCACCAGCCACTTGTGAGTCATAAAGATCAACCAAAGCAGCTGACTTATGCTCAGCCGTAACGGCTGGATTTTCTAGCCATGTACGGAACGCTTTGTCATTGACAATTGCACTGGCGACAAACAAGAAATTTTCCCACTCGTTTACGGCCCCGTTTTCGTTGGCATAGTCAAACGCGGCTTTAGCGTAGGGTCGTGCTAAGGTTGATAAGTCAGCCATTATATCCTCACAGTTACAGCTTTGCCGCCAGTTGGTCTAACATACTGGCATGTTTTTGTACATCGACTTTGTCTTGCAAAATCTTTTCTGCACCAAGGACAGCCAGTTCAGCAACTTGGGCACGCAATGATTCACGCGCTTGATTGATTTCTTGGTCGATAGACGCTTGCGCTTGTTGACGAATGCGCTCGCCTTCCACTTGGGCCTGCATTTTTGCATCTTCGACAAGCTGGTTGGCGCTCTTGTTCGCTTGCTCGATTAAAGCAGCAGCTTTGGTCTTTGCAAGATCAAGCTCCTGCTGGACGTCTTGCTCAGCGGTTGCCAGATCTGCTTTTGCTTTTTCTGCGGCATTCAGGCCTTCAGCAATTTTACGCTGACGCTCATTGATGGCACCAATAAGTGGTGGCCACACGAATTTCATGCAGAACATCACAAAGATTGCAAAAGCAATGGCTTGACCGATGAGGGTAGAATTGATATTCACGTGATCACCTCTTTGTTAATGAAAAATCAGTTTCATTGATCATATTTGATAGCCAAACTTTGGCTATGGTTAAGATACAAACTTTGACTACCAAACATTTACAACTGAGCTTTCTGATTAACCTGCTAGAGGGTTAGCGAACAACAATAGCATAGCAATACCAACACCGATCATCGGAATAGCATCAAGAAGACCTGCTACGATGAACATACGAGTTTGCAGCTGTGAACCAAGTTCTGGCTGACGCGCAACGCCTTCTAGGAATTTACCACCTAGAATAGCAAAACCAATACCTGTACCTAGTGCACCTAAACCGATAAGTAGTGCTACTGCGATAACTGTGTAACCACCTAATACTGGATCCATGGATGTATCCTCATTTACCTATTGAATGTCTAATTAATGTTCAGTTGATGATGCAAGTGACATATAAACTATCGTCAGCATCATAAATACGAACGCTTGAAGTGTAATAATTAAGATGTGGAAAATAGCCCACGGTACTGATAACGCCCATTGAATCCAAAACGGCATTAGAGCAATCAGTATGAAAATCAACTCACCAGCATACATGTTACCGAATAGACGCAGACCTAAAGAGATAGGTTTTGCTATCAAAGTAACAAACTCTAAGATAAAGTTGATGGGTATTAAAATAATTTGTACGATAGGGTTTTTGGCACTAAACGGATGCAGTGTTAGCTCGCCAACAAAGCCGCCCAAACCTTTTTCTTTGATACTATAGAACAGAATCAGTATAAAGACAGAAAAAGACATGCCAAGCGTAATATTAGGATCCGTCGTTGGAACGATCTTAAAGAACACATGATGTGGATCATGTCCCATCATTGCGCCGATTTGGCCAGCAATCATAGGAATAAAGTCGACGGGTAGTAAATCCATCAAGTTCATTAAGAATATCCATACAAAGATAGTCAACGCCAAAGGCGCAATCAGCTTTGAGGTACCACTATACGAATCACGAACGTTGTTATCAACGAACTCAACGATCATCTCAACCGCGGCCTGAGTTTTACCCGGCACGCCTGAAGTGACTTTTCTAGCGACCATCCAGAAGATGGCGCAGAAAACAATGCCTAGACCAATTGACCAAAGCATAGAATCAAGGTGGATGGCTTTAAAGCCCATTGCACTAGCTTCTTCAGCAGTATAGGCAACTTTCCAGCCTTCGCCCGGCAGATAGCCGTACGTCCAGTTCGTTAAGTGGTGAGAGATATAGTCTGTTGTTGTTTGCTCGCCTGCCATAATGTCAGCTTCTTATTAATCAACGATTTAATCAACTACCAAAAATATGGTTGTCATCTGATGAGGTTTTAACGATCCTATTTGACCTGCTAGCAAGCCGATGAACCATGCTAAAGCGCTCATGTAATCAATAACATCCAACCCATAGTTCTATTACTAGTGCGCAATTTGATAACTTAAGATAAATTTTAGCTATCAAAAAAGGGCTTATGATGATTCAGTAATAGCCCTTGTATATGTACGCGAAATTATTATATCTGTGTTTACTTACTGCCGCGTTTCCACGATCGACGCTTAATACAGCGTTCATAAGCCAAATATTTAGCTGCCTATATTAATGCAGCGTTGTATTCGTGTAAAGTCAATTATGAATTTTTTATGCACTGTATGAATAAGTTAGCTACTATTAACGTTTACTAACATAGCTTTGCATGATTAATTAAATTGTAAGAATTTAATTAGAGGCAATACTGATAGCTAATAATTGGCTATCGACTCCATTATCACACGCTATACTCATTTAAACGCTCATATCACAGTCTTTATGATCATTGGCGCTGTCTTTAGACAGTTTTGTATGTTTTGACTTTCTTATGAAATCAGTCATAGAGAAGCTGGACGGCAGGGTGACTTGCCTAGCACTATTAAGCACTCAACTATTGATATAGTCATCGTCTATTAATGCTAGCGTATATGCCACAACATCCAACTGTGACTAATTTGCATTACCATAAAACCGATAAACAGCGCAGGCGCAGATAGGGGTTGTACGGTAATAAAAATTAGTGCGAAACCAAACACAGTCAATAGCCATTTGGCCATTTGACCTCGATATAGCTGGCTAACAATATGTTGGCGCGCGCGATATCCAGTGTACCAAAAGATAAAAAAAGCAAATACAGCTTGGGTAGCAAAACTGAGTAGCGCACCAATAGCGGCGCTTTTTGCGACAGTAAGTTCACTATGTAGCCAACTGGTATCTAAAGCCCAAGCAATAATAATAAGGATAAATAATATCCACGCTTGGCGTTTGATATAGATGCCAATTTTATCTTTTTGTGTGCGTTTGGCAGGCTTGGTCATCGGTAATGCAATCCTATAGCCTTACAGCATTGGGATAAGGTGGCAATATAACATCGTCGCGACACTTTTATCCGTGAACGGCTCACTCTACAGGTGTTACCTTTTAACCAAAATAAAACGCCACTTATTATAAGGGGCATACCACCTTTAAGCAAGAAAAATATACCTTTTATCAGTGACCTAGCTGAATCACTCATAAACATCATAGTTACTGACCAATGGATAACACCCAAAGTATGACTACATAATGGCTTCTCAAGCGTTGCAAGCCACTATGGTTAATCAGTTATCCTACGATATACATTGATAGATTTGCTGTGCCATCGTCTGCCAACCACTCACAAAGTCTTTACTATTGCTCATATCTTCAGGTTGCACAGTGGTTTTTACAGGCTGTAACTTAGCGAGTAGACCTTTGGCTGGTTGACTTGGGCTAACCAGACACATTTGCTTGGCTGGACGCCTCTCATTTAGCCAGCGTATTTGGCTTGCCCGTGGTGCTAGATGGTGATCAGTGCTTAAACTCCCAACAAGCTTTAGGTTTGTGCTGGATTCGATGTATTGATAAGCATCATGATAGGCCCAATAAGGCTGGGTTTGCTGCTTGCCTTTAGCTTGTTTTACGAAAGATGCCACTCCCCTATCCATTCGCTGAGCAAATTTTTGTGCATTGGCGTGATAAAGTGCTTTATATTGCGGATTAGCATGGCTATGAATCACGGCAAGGGCACGAGTCATGGCTTTGGCATTTTCAGGATCTAACCATATATGTGGATCCAAGGTGCCAGCAATAGGCTTGCCTTGGACGTCACGTAGCGGATGACGATTAAAGGCATCAAATTCAAATAAGGCAATCGCATTGGGGGCGGTATTAAGGCTTGCCGCCAAGTTATTTTCTAATGGCTCACCAAACCACACGACAAATTTACTGTCCTGAATGGCTTTAATATCGCCTGGGCTGATACTGCCATGATGACCTACCTCCCCGGCCTGCAATAACTGCTTGGCGGGCGGTGAACCTTCAGTCACTGCTTGACTCAATAAAAACAGTGGATAATTACTCACGCTGACTGTTGCCGCTTGTGCACTCACAGTAAAGATGCCTAATGCAACTATGCCCGTAATGAGCCATCGCTGTAGTATAATGGTTGAGCTTAAAAAATATTTGAAAACTGGGTTCATAATAGATTCTTTAATGTATGAAAGATAAAATATAAGTGGAAACATTTAGACGTTATTGCCGTTGTATCTGAGTGATCATTAAGGTATCAATAAATAAGCCAAGATCACTTATCTGCTCTTATTTTTAGTATGTTATACTATAACATTATAAATTACTATAATAACAGTGCCATTTTATTTTGTAGGAGCTTGCACCATGTCCACCAGTTTATCAGTCTGCGAACATTTACATGATGTGCAGGACTTTACGCCGCATGACGTGACCGAGCGCCTAATGGCAGCAAAAGAACAATGTCGCCTGAACGGTGCACGCTTTACCCCATTGCGCCAGCAAATATATCAATTGGTATTGGCAGCCAATAAACCCATCGGTGCATATGATTTGATCACGCAATTGCAGCAAATGCGCTTATCAGAGCCCAATAACAATGAGGACAGCAGCGAAGCGCTTAGCTCGCAACAGCGCCCAACGAAAGCGGCATCTAAAGAAATTAGCTCTAAAAAACAAGCGCCAAAAAATGTCGCGCCACCCACTGTCTATCGCAGTCTGGAGTTTTTATTGAGTGAAGGCTTGATACATCAATTGACCTCTATCAATGCTTATGTGCCCTGCTGTCACCCACGCGCCCAGCATACCGCAGCATTTTTAATCTGTGGTCAATGTCAGCGTGTACAAGAATGTAGCAGTGTGCCCGTACAGGAAATGATGAGTTTTGCTGAGCAAGACGTTGGCTTTATTGTGGAACGCAGTGTGATTGAGCTGAGTGGTCGTTGCCAAGCGTGCCAGTAGCACGCCCTAACCACTGAAGCGTAAGTCATTGTCATCCATTTTTTATTTGTATTACTCATTCACTTATTGGTTGTCATACTATGAGCCTGTCTACCTCACCGTCTAATCAACCGAACTTTTCCGCTGTTGATGGCAACACCATTAACACTGCGAGTAAACTGCTGAGCCTAAGCGATGTCAGCTACGACATTGGGCATCAACGCTTACTCTCACATATTGATATTGACATTGCGGTTAATGAAACAGTCAGTCTTATTGGACCCAATGGCGCTGGTAAGTCAACGTTGGTTAAACTTATTTTGGGATTGATTGAGCCAACTAAAGGGCACATTGACTCTCATCAAAAGTTACAGCTTGGCTATGTGCCGCAGCGCTTTGCTGTACCGCCGATATTGCCATTACGAGTCTACGATTTATTGGCACAAGCGGATAAAAGGCGCTTAACGTCTGAGCAGCGTCAATTTATCTTTGATAACTTGTCATTGACGCACTTACTATCGCGACAAATGCTGCACCTGTCGGGTGGTGAGACACAACGGGTCTTGCTCGCGCGCGCATTGTTAGACAAACCCAACTTATTGATTTTAGATGAGCCGATGCAAGGACTGGACCCTGATACTGAGGTTTGGCTCTATCAGTTTATTGATGAGCTGCCAGAGTTTTTGCGTTGTGCCATGTTGGTGGTATCCCATGATCTGCATTGGGTCATGAAAGGCAGTCGACGCGTGATTTGTCTTAATAAGCATATTTGCTGTGAGGGACAACCAAGCGAGCTTGCCATTAGTAGTGAGTTTCAAAAGCTATTTGGGCATCATTATGAGCAGCCTTATGTGCATCAACCACATGCCTGTGAACATCACGCCCCAAGCGAATTATAATCATTAAGGCGCGTTGCACATTCACAAATATGAAATATATCGAAGCTTGATACATCAAACACATATCGAGCGTTGAGCTTTATAAAAACTTTTACGGATATTTATTATGACTGCTTGGTTAGCCATCATTGCCCCCGCTTGGATCGCTGGCAGTATTTTAGCGCTACTATCAGCGCCTTTAGGGTGCTTAGTCTTGTGGCGACGCATGGCCTTTTTTGCTGATGCTTTAGCACATGGTACCTTGCTTGGCGTGGCTTTAGCAGTATGGTGGCAATTACCTATGGGCATTGGCATTGCCTTGGTCAGCGTCATGGTAGTGCTAGGGCTGGTATTAATCGATGATGAGCGCCTGCCTGTCGATGCGGTTTTGGCGGTCGTGGCGGTGTCTTTGTTATGCTTAGGTTTATTGGCTTTGACCCAGTTGACTGACCAACAAGCAAACGTACTGGGGTTTTTGTTTGGTAATTTGCTAGAGCTTGATTGGGCAGACTTGCCCTTACTTGCTGGTAGCGTGCTGGTAGGGCTCGGTCTACTCATGTATATATGGCCTGCACAAATTAAGCTTGCCACTCATGAAGCACTGGCGCGTATTCAAGGTGTTCATCCGACACGCCAGCGGCTGTTCTTCATGGGCGTATTGGCGGGATTTTGTGCGATTGCCCTGCAAGCGGTTGGTAGTTTACTAATCAGCGGTTTATTGGTATTACCAGCATTAACGGCACGTTTGTGGTCATCATCGCCAAAACAAATGGTCGTTATATCGCTACTGATCGCACAGCTTGGCGTGACACTAGGCGTTTGGGGCAGCATCTGGCTAGATATTCAGACAGGACTTGCTATCGTATTAATATTAGCCATTTTATTTTTTATCGCGCTGATTTTCTCAAAGCTCAGCACTGCAAAAATTTGGTCAGCGCGCCGTTAGACACATTATGGTTCACATAAAGCCGCTGGTTTTTTATCCTCTTATCCAACTTTATTTCATCAATATGATAGAGCTTTCATTGACTTTATGTTATAAACTTGCCCTAATACCATCGACATACTAGCGGCGTCAAGCCAAAAAACATATTGGTCAGACCAAAATTCATTAGTCTACTCGATGCATGACATCTATTTATCTATCATTCGTTTTAACAGCATCACTTGTTTCGATTCGATGAGGGACTGACCCAATGCTAAGCTATCCTGTTAATAACATTAGCACACCAGATGAACAGGTAAACATACTACAAATCACAGATTTGCATTTATCAACGCCCGTTTCTTCTAGTGTTGATGGCGATACTAACAATAGCGAAGCCTCTGTCTGTCAGCAGTGCTTTGAAACAGTACTACAGCAAGCATTGAGTAGCGACATTCGCTGCGATTTGATTATCGTGACTGGCGACTTAGTCAATGAAGTCAAACCCGCTATTTACGATCATATTTTTGAGGTATTGCAAGCGACCAATATTCCTTTTGCTTGCATCGCAGGCAATCATGATGTGACGGATGAGATAGGCAGTGACTTGCCGTTCTTTGAGCGCGAACTGATTGCTCAGCCTGCCGACCCGCGCTTGCTAAGCCGGCATGTCATTGAGACTGATCGTTGGCAGCTGTTGTTATTAGACTCATCCATCACGGGCAAAGTCGCGGGCGAGATAACGCCTACCGATATTGACTGGTTATGCGAGAGACTCGATGCCTGTGATAAGCCTGCGCTGATTGCTCTACATCATCATGTCATTCCCGTAGACTCTGACTGGATTGACACGCATATGGCAGAGAATAGTGAAGCCTTTTGGCAGCATCTGTTAGGATTTGACCATCTGAAAGTCATTATCAGTGGTCATACGCACCAAGAGCAGGTTCGCCATCGTCAAGGAGTCACGGTCTATAGTACGCCTTCTACTTGCTACCAGTTCAAGCCTTATGAGAATGATTTTTCCTATGATAAAAGCGTCCCGCCCGGTTACCGTTGGTTGCAATTAGCCAACAATGGAAAGGTTGCAAGCTGGGTAGAAAGACTGGATACTTGACGCCCAGATTTATTGGCACCCATACTGATGTGAGCCCTTATATCTCAAGCTATTGACTGATATTTATGAGTTCAGAATACAATGACTGGCACGGTAAAAACGACATGATGATGAAAAATGACTTCATTATTATCAGAAACAATGATACAACGTATAAAACGAAATGAGGACTGCCTAGTATCTGGTATTAGGTAGAATTATAATAGCTAGGATGGCTAAATCGATCACAGCTAAGTCTTCACAGTCAGTGATTTGTCGCATTATTAAGACAACGCTATTTAAATAAAAGTATGCATAACCATATACCTGACCATTGATAGATTGCTTTGAGCATATCAAGATAACTGTACTATTAGATCCGCTGTGTTACTTGTGTTACCAAGTGGTAAAACGTTTTATAAAGGGACAAATTATAGCGTTTATGACATTGATAGCGTCTTGTCTTTTGATACGTCGTTTTATTGAATTAATTTGAAAAAAGTAGGATACCCATATGAGCACCCTGACCACGAATCCAAGTGAAGCTAAGTTTACTCCTTATGTGCCTGCCAAAGACGAAGAGTACATGTCTGATGCGCAGTTAGAGCACTTTAAGGCTATATTATTGGATTGGAAGAGCCAACTGATTGGCGAAGCGGATCGCACCAAGACTTATATCCAAGACGAGTCCAGTGCTATGCCAGATATCAATGATCGCGCCACCCAAGAAGAAGAGTTTGCCCTCGCATTGCGTACGCGTGACCGTGAACGTAAGCTCATTCGCAAAATTGATAAATCTATGTCAGAAATTGAAAATGATGATTATGGATTTTGTGAAACTTGTGGCGTAGAGATTGGTCTGCGTCGTCTTGAAGCGCGCCCAACAGCTACCCAGTGTATCGATTGTAAAACCCTGTCTGAGATTAAAGAACGCCAAAATCAAGGCGCTTAAACGAATTACGATTCATCTCAATAATAGAATGTAAGCATAAGCGACCATAACATGGTCGCTTATTGCGTTTTAGAAGACTGGTTTTTAGTCAATGGGTCATGGCTGATACAGAGCTTTAAGCTTGCTTATATTGATTTGCTAACAAAACAGACTCATTTCACAAATATCTTTTTACGGATATATTTATTATTCTATCTTCTACCTTTTTTACCGATAATTTCCTACTTTGAAAACTAATACTATTCCTATGTCTACTCCAATCATACCAGTACAGCCGATTGGTCGTTTTGCTCCCTCACCGACTGGTGAACTGCATCTTGGCTCATTGACGACCGCGCTTGCCAGTTTTTGCCATATAAAATCCATTGGTGGTAAATGGCTACTGCGTATTGAAGACACTGATACCGAACGCTGTGATCAGCAATTTACTGAGCAAATTTTGATTGATTTGGAAGCGCTTGGATTGTACTGGGACGGTGATATCATTTATCAATCTGAGCGTATTGATATTTATAATGATTATCTACACTCAGCCCTGCATCCGCTCACTTATGGTTGTCAGTGCTCGCGTAAAGATTTGGAGCAATACTGGGCGCAAGAAGAGCTGAGCCCATCTTATGATGCTAACCCATTGCAACCAAACAGGAAGCGTTATCCACGCTGCTGTGTCAGCGCTGACCTTGATAGAGAGCAACATAAGCTACGCATACAGTTACCGAATTATAAAATTGGTTTTAACGATGGTATTCAAGGATTGCAGTGGGATAATCCTCAGCAGACATTGGGTGATATGGTGGTGCGTCGCCAAGATGGTATGATCAATTATATTTTGGCTGCCAGCCTTGATGATGGACTGCAACAGGTGACACATATTATGCGCGGTCTAGATATCCTACCCATGACGACAGCGCAAATCAGCATCATGGATGCCGCACGCTTACCTGCCATCGATCACTGGTATCACTTGCCACTGATATGTCATGCTGATGGACAAAAACTCTCTAAGCAAAACCTAGCACAACCCATTGATACACGGGCTCCAAGTAAACTTATCGCCGATGCTTTACAACTATTACAGCAACCAGCCGTCGATAGAGACACACCTACTCGTATGTTAAAGCAAGCCATTGCTCAATGGGACAGTACGCCGCTACAAGGCAAGCAACAGTTAAATATGCCCAATGGATAAAAGTCAGCTAGCAAAAAGCGCCACTATTTAGCGACGCTTCTCTGGATAATAACAGTCATGATGCATCTAGCCTATAACTAATGCTCAACCTATCAATAATAACGGCATTGGCTTTTTTCGATTTCAGGGCTTTCTTTATAAATTTTTAGCAATAACGCAACCATCACCAAACTAATCAACATCGAAGAGCCGCCATAACTGAAGAATGGCATGGTCAATCCTTTGGTTGGAATCGCGCCCATATTCATCGCCGCATTGATAATTGTTTGTGCTATGAACACCACACCGATACCAAAGGCGGTATAACTCATACGCATCTGCCGACGTTTGAGCGCGTTATAACTGATACGCATCGCGCTACCGATAATCAGCGCTTCGAGCACCAGTACCATAGTAACCCCAACAAAGCCTAACTCTTCCCCTGTAATGGCTAGTAGAAAATCAGTATGTGCCTCAGGCAAATGCGACAGTTTCTGTACGCTCTCACCATAACCAACGCCTGTAAATTGTCCACGGCCAAAGGCAATCAAACTGCGTGCCAGCTGATAATCCGTGTCTTGCACATCATCAAACGGATCCATAAATGACATCACACGTACCAATCGGTACTGCGCTGTCGTCACCATCAATACCGCCCCACCGATGGCAGCCGCGCCCAGTGCTAAAAAGTGCTTGTAAGGCGCACCAGCGATATAAAAAATCGCAAAGATGGTACCTAAAATAACGACAAAAGAACCAAAATCTGGCTGTGACAATAGCAGCATGGTGATGAGTGCCACCACCAACATAATCCGTAAAAAACCGTCTAAGCCGTTACGAACTTCAAAAGAGCGACGCACCACAAAATCAGAGACAAAGACAATCATCACTAACTTGGCCAACTCTGCCACCTGAAAATTAAATACCCCTAGGTTCAGCCAACGCTTGGAGCCGTTAATAGGCGTACTAAATAGGGTTGCCACTAGTAGCATGCCAGTGATACCCAGTAAGATAAATTGGGTTTCAGTCTTATATAGTGTTCGCAAAGACACGCTGTAATAAGAAACCGTAGCGACCGTCAAACCGATCATCATATACAGTAGCTGGTTTTTGAAAAAGTGCAGCTCTGTCATGCCGCGACTGAGCGCAAAAGGAATAGAAGCGGAAGCCACCATCAATAAACTGAGCACCAACATACAGCCAACACTCGATAGGAGAATGGCGCGTGCTGACGGCATAGAAAGAATACCATCTGAGCCAGATGCTTGCTTCGGTTGGGACGAGGAACGAAAAAGAGAAGAGAGCGCCATAATTTTATATACACTAACGAACGAAAAAACACGGCGTCTATTAAACGCCACCGTTTAAAAAATAGAAAATAGACAGTACCAGACAGATTACTAAGCAAATAAGCTGACCATTCATGTTGCTGACTGGCTATGATTGACAGTAGCAGCAATCTATAAGCAAAACAATCATTTATAAAGAAAATGCGCGCGCGTCGTAAAATTCAATTCAGGGCAATCCTATTGCATTGCCCTTATTCTTTATTAAATACTGAGTTCTTTATTAAATACTGAGTTCTTTATTAAATGCTGAGATTCGCTAAGCACTTGTCATGCAAATGCTTAAATCATCAAATCTTTTAATCGGCAGTCATCATATCTGACGACTCAGTTGCTAACTGACCAACCAACTGACTGAAATGCTCACCGCGAGCTGCGTAGCCACTATATTGATCAAAGCTGGCACAAGCAGGTGACAATAGCACCGCTTGCACTTGCGATAGGCTGCTTGCCGTGACTTGTTGAATGGTTGTAAAGGCATTTTCTAAAGTTTGGCATTGATGTAACGCCACATCGGCGCTTATCTTAGATGCGCGCAGATGCTGTTCAATCAGCGGCGCATCTTCACCAATAAACAGTACTTGGCTAACATACTGATTGATAAACGGCGTCAATTCACCAAACTGTTGACCCTTACCTTGTCCACCCAAAATCAATAGTAGTTTACCGTCCTTTGGCGCGTAGACTACGCCCAGTCCTTCGATTGCCGCCATCGTTGAGCCGATATTGGTGCCTTTTGAATCATTAAAATAATCAATGTCTGCAGCATTTGCCACATACTGGCAACGATGCTCAAGTCCAGTAAACTGCTGTAAGGTATTCAACATACTGCCCAATGGCAAACCAGCAAGTTCGCCTAACGCTAAGGCTGCCTGTGCATTGAGCAGATTATGACGACCTTTAATCAACAGTTTATCTGCCGACAGTAGTTTTTCTGTACCGTGGGCAAGATAAATCTGGCCTTCAGGAGTAGTAATAAGACCATATTGACCTTTATCAGGAGCATGTATACCGGTACTCACTCTGGGCAAATTATCAGCCACGAGCGGACGCGTCAATGCGTCTTCGCGATTGATAACCACGGACTTAGCACCCTGAAAGATACGATGTTTGGCTTGATGATAGCCCAGCATATCGCCGTGGCGATCTAGATGGTCAGGTGACATATTTAGAACCGTCGCCACTTGCGCACCCAAATTGGTCACTGTCTCTAACTGAAAGCTCGACAGCTCAAGTACCGCCAGTTCCATATCAGGATTATCAAGCAAGGTCAGCGCTGGCACGCCAATATTACCGCCGACACCGACATTGACACCAGCATCGGCTGCCATTTGCCCGACCAAGGTGGTCACGGTGCTCTTAGCATTAGAGCCAGTAATCGCCACTATCGGTACGGTACAAGCCTCACAAAATAGCTGAATGTCACTAACCACGGGAATATTCGCTTGGCGAGCAGCGGCGACGGCTTCGGTAGCAAGAGAGATACCGGGGCTTATAACAATACGTGCCGCTTGCTGCAAGAGCTCAGCGTCAATCGCACCAAATTGGCGAATGCTAATCTCAGCGGGCAGTTGATCTGCTAAGCTAGGTGTCACCTGAGCATCAGTAACAGCAACCTGATAGCCTTGATTGGCCAAATAGCGCGCAACTGACAACCCAGATTGTCCCAAACCGACCACGACTTGTAGACCACTGCCTTTGTGAAGTAAGGCATCTGTTGCAGTGTTGGTGGTCATATTTATTCCTTCTGTTGGACGAGCAAAATGGCATCAAACAAACCTAGTCTATAAAGAAGCAAAATGATGCCGTCAAGATGAGACGCATCATAACGGTATCGCTCAGATTTCGGTACTGGTTTTTTATGACGATGTGCTATTATGCGCCTGTTTTTATATTAAGTGGCTAATGCTATAATAGTTGCCTTAATCTGTAAGTGACTGGGTATTTACCCAAGCATTTTAGTTTAGCATGTTGTCACAGTTAGCACGCTATTGTCACTTCTGTTTGGCAAAGTTACTACTATAGACGGGTCATGTCGAGCGGCTATTTTTATTTGACAGATTATTTATTACCCTCTACCGCAGCATATCATTGCTGACGCTATTCGTTATTGTAGGTGCTCTTATAAATGCCCTGCTTTAAGCACCTTATTTTAACTATTTTTTTAGGTAGTCTCACTGAATTTATCATCGTATCAATTATTGGTGAGCGTATTAGCGATACCAGTAAGTAAATCAATAGACCTACTTATTACTGACCTTTAATAACTCAATACCGCAATATGACACAGCACATGTTGCCGTAAAAGAAAGATGAATAGCTACTTTTATAGCGATGCGATCATTTTATGAATGAGTAATGATTACTTTTTTTGCCTCTAACCCTATGCAGTTTACTTATGACATCTTTTATTGATAACTTACGTGACGAATGGTTTTCCAATGTTCGCGGCGACGTTTTATCCGGTTTGGTCGTTGCCTTAGCGCTGATTCCTGAAGCCATTGCCTTTTCTATTATCGCAGGTGTTGATCCAAAAGTCGGCTTGTATGCCTCATTTTGTATCGCGGTCGTGATCAGTTTCGTCGGTGGTCGTCCAGGCATGATTTCGGCAGCAACTGGGGCGATGGCACTGGTGATGGTTGACTTAGTCGCCGAGCATGGTTTGCAGTATTTGCTAGCTGCCACCTTATTGTGCGGTGGGATTCAGATTATAATGGGTATTCTAAAGCTCGGTAATTTGATGCGCTTTGTGTCGCGCTCGGTAGTCATTGGCTTCGTCAATGCGCTCGCGATATTGATCTTTGCCGCCCAGCTGCCTGAGCTTAACCCAATGACTGAACGCGTTGGCATGACGGTTTATATCATGACAGCGGCGGGTTTAGCGATTATCTACTTGTTTCCGCTGATTCCTAAAATCGGTCGCGTGATTCCGTCACCGCTGATCTGTATCGTTGGTTTGACCGCTGTCGCCATGTATATGAATCTTGATATTCGTAATGTCGGCAGTATGGGCGATTTGCCTGATTCATTACCAATGTTCTTATTACCTGACATTCCATTGAACCTAAATACTTTACTGATCATCGCGCCTTACTCTATCGCACTTGCCATCGTTGGTTTATTAGAATCGATGATGACAGCGACTATCGTCGATGATTTGACAGATACGCCAAGCGATAAAAACCGCGAGTGTCGCGGTCAAGGGATTGCCAATGTCGTATCAGGTTTCTTCGGTGGCATGGCAGGCTGTGCCATGATTGGTCAATCTATGATCAACGTCAAATCTGGCGGACGTACGCGTCTGTCTACTTTGATGGCAGGTATCGTACTGCTCATTATGGTAGTGTTTTTAAGTGAATGGGTCAGTCAAATTCCCATGGCGGCACTGGTCGCTGTGATGATTATGGTCTCTATTGGTACTTTTAACTGGCAGTCTATTCGCGAATTTAAAACGCATCCGATGTCATTTAATATTGTCATGCTAGCGACTGTTTTGACCACAGTATTTACGCACAACCTAGCTTATGGCGTGGGCGTGGGCGTGCTGCTATCGGCGCTGGCGTTTGCCAATAAAATTGGTCAATTCTTAACGGTATTTAGCGAATATGATGAGAGTACTAATACTCGTTATTATTATGTGCAAGGACAAGTATTCTTTGCTTCTACGACCCAGTTCTTAAACAGCTTCGATACCAAAGAAGCTTTAGATAGTATTCAAATTGATGTCAGCCAAGCGCATTTTTGGGATGTCAGTGCCGTAGACACCTTGGACAAACTGGTCATGCGCTTGCAACGTGAGGGCATTGATGTCAAAGTGGTGGGACTCAATAATGCGAGCCGAACACTGATTGATCGCTTCTCTATCCACGATCGCCGAGATATTGGCTTATTGGATTAAACAAAGCCACGTCTATTTATTGAGCTAATATTGATTAACCGCTCATAAATAGACAGTTGAATAAACAGCTGCATTGGTGCAAAGGGTTGGGCATAAGCATTATCGCCCCACCCTTGAGCCAAGCAGCTGTCTTTTTATTCTGTTTTTTTAATATTGGAATAATGTGGTGGTCTTATGAGTAATTTGAAACCAGATAGTGTGATTGCCTGCTTGGACTGCCCAGACCACGTGCAAGCAGTGTTAGAAGCTAGCATGTGGGCAGCGACTCGTCTACAAGCACCTGTTGGACTGTTGCATTCTGTACCGAGCCTACAACAAAAAGCGGCTGTGAATTATTCAGGCTGCCTAAATATCGATGATGAAAACATGCTGCTTGAGCAGTTCACCACCAAGGAGCACTTGAGTAATTGTGAGCTAAAAGCTCAAGGCAAGCTTTTGCTCCATCAAGCCACCACCTATTGCGAGCAGCAGCGACAAAAACTAAAAACTTATACTTTGCATCGCCATGAACACCTCAATGAAAGTATCGATTACGTCGATGACAAAGCACAATTGATCGTTATAGGTCACAATGTCACCTGCAAATCGACATTGAGCCAGTTAATTAGAGTCAGCCACTGCCCCATTTTGGTGACTCATGCACCATTTTTGCCCCCTACGACCGCGTTGTTTGCTTTTGACAACAGTCCTACTTCACATAAATTGCTCAATTGGCTCTGCAAAACCTCACTGGTGCGCGCATTAACCGTTCATATCGTGATGGTCGGTAAAGAAAACTCTGAAAATTGCGATGCGCTACGTGAAGCTTATGCGCGGCTCAAACAAGCAGGCATCAAGTCTAAAAAAGCCTTGCTGGACTGCCGCGATGTCACTTCGGCTTTGAATTATTATCAAAATGAAAATGATATCGGTATGCTGATGACCGGTGCCTTTGGCCAATCTCGTCTGCGTGAACTTCTACAAGGTAGCGACACAAAAAAGCTGCTCGGCAGCACCAAAACCCCCTACCTACTCTTCCCAAAGGTATAGGCTTTAGCCGATCTACACAGCCACCCCTCTCTCTTTGAGCGCAGAGCCTATACATCCATGTTAAGCTCTGCCGCTTACCGTATCACACAATTTTCCCTACTTTCTCCTCAAGTGATTCGTTTCATATACCAAACTAGGTTAGCAAATCATCACAGGAAATAGATGGATGGTCTCCCCAAGCACCTAAAAAGTTGGTTATAATAAAGTTTTCGTCAGTTCAACGCTAAAGGTTAATTGGCATTCTCTATGCTCATAACGGTGGTTTATACCATTGCAGCATAACCAGTATTTTTTGCCATAACTATGGCTGTTTTTGAACAAACAAATCCAATCTTACCTATCCCCCTTGAGTAAATTGGCACAGTTCTTGAATGACTAATAGTAAGCATGGCAGCGATACGATGCACCACAATGCTTCGATCAACCTGCGGCATCACACAAATAAGGAATATTTTATGAAGCTAATCACTGCGATCTTAAAACCGTTTAAGCTCGATGATGTACGTGAAGCGCTTTCTGACATCGGTGTTAAAGGTGTCACTGTTACTGAAGTCAAAGGTTTCGGTCGCCAAAAAGGTCACACAGAACTCTATCGCGGCGCAGAATACGTGGTGGACTTCTTACCTAAAGTAAAAGTCGAAGTGGCTGTTATTGATGAGATGGTCGAACCTGCTATCGAAGCGATCACTCGCATCGCTAGCACGGGCAAGATTGGTGACGGCAAAATCTTTGTCACTGCACTCGAGCAAGTTATTCGTATTCGTACGGGCGAGACAGGCCCTGACGCTATCTAACGCGCAAGGCCATATAGACACAGATTTATAGATCATACCGATAGCTGTATTGCATCAATTCAAGGGGGAATTAACATGCAAAATCAAATCTTCGAGCTCCAGTACGCACTTGATACGTTTTACTTTTTAATGTGCGGGGCGCTCGTCATGTGGATGGCAGCAGGCTTCACCATGTTAGAAGCTGGACTCGTCCGCTCAAAAAACACCGTTGAGATTTTAACCAAAAATATCGCACTTTTTGCCACCGCTTGTACCATGTACATGATATGCGGCTATGCCATTATGTATGGTGGCAACCTCTTCTTGAGCGGTATCGCGGGTAATGAAACGCTGGTAGCAGATGCTCTAGCAGCCTCCGCTGAAAATGGCTTTGACGGTGATTCTGTTTACTCCGCTGCGTCTGATTTTTTCTTCCAAGTGGTGTTTGTTGCAACCTGTATGTCGATCGTTTCAGGAGCGGTGGCTGAGCGCATGAAGCTGTGGTCGTTCTTATTATTTGCTGTGGTGATGACTGGTGTCATTTATCCATTAGAGGGTAGCTGGACGTGGGGTGGCAATGATGTATTTGGTATGTTCAATTTAGGCGACATGGGTTTTTCTGATTTTGCAGGTTCTGGTATCGTCCATATGGCGGGTGCTGCGGCTGCATTAGCAGGGGTATTATTATTAGGTGCACGTAAAGGCAAGTATGGCCCTAATGGTGAAATACGCGCCATTCCAGGTGCCAACTTACCACTGGCAGCGCTTGGAACACTTATTCTCTGGATGGGTTGGTTCGGTTTCAATGGCGGCTCGGTGCTAAAACTGGGTGATATTGCCAGTGCTAACTCGGTTGCTATGGTGTTTTTGAATACCAATGCAGCAGCGGCAGGAGGTGCAATTGGTGCTTTAATAATAGCACGCATCATCTTTGGCAAAGCTGACTTAACCATGCTCTTAAATGGTGCACTCGCAGGATTAGTCGCTATCACAGCAGAACCCTCAACCCCATCTGCATTACAAGCAACACTGTTTGGTTTGATCGCTGGCGTTATCGTTGTGCTATCTATCTTAGCATTGGATAAAATAAAAATAGATGATCCAGTGGGTGCTATCTCAGTTCATGGTGTAGTCGGTCTGTTCGGTCTACTTATCGTACCAATTACCAACCCAGCAGCATCGTTCGTAGGTCAGATTGCTGGTGCAGCCACTATCTTTACTTGGGTATTCATCGCCAGCTTAATCACTTGGGCAGTTATCAAATTAGTGATTGGTCTGCGTATCTCTGAAGAAGATGAGTATGAAGGTGCGGATATAGCAGAGTGTGGTATGGAAGCATATCCTGAGTTTGTGAGATAAGCTCTTCAGCCAATATTAAAATATATGTACTAAAAATCCCGCACTACCAAAAGGTATTACGGGATTTTTATTTATAAATATTAGGTCTAATACTAAAAACAAGCTATCGGCTTATTTCTTTTTCCACGTTTGACTGCGTGAGAATGGACCGATATAACCTTTTAGATTTAAGGTATTGCCACTCAAGTTTGCGGTCATACGATAATCTTTGCCTTTTTCAGGATCAGTGATCGTACCACCACTATATTTGCCACCACCATCAGACTTTAAGCCTTTAATAATGGTCGTACCAACGTGCTTTTTGCCTTTGGCTGAGTTAGTAGCGATAAGCGTACCTGTTAGTACACCGTTTGACTCAGTAATCTTTACGGTACCTTTTGGCTTACCTTCATCAAATGTCTGCCACGTGGTATTGGCCAAAGGATCAGCGGCGAATGCCATGCTTGCTAAACTGATACCTGCAACAGCTAGAGTGGTTTTGGTAAATAATTTCATAGACTGATTCCCTTCATACAATGATTACTCGAAACGTTATGTTTCTGATCTCCTAGGCTTATCCTTCGCTAAAATCCCTATTAACAGCCATGCGACTTTCTACTCTTTGGGAGTGGTTAGCGCATCTAAAAAAACTGCTCATCAAAATTTTATACGACATAAGCGATGTCTTGACTCATTATAAGCAATTTTAAGCTTTTGCCTAGTAATTTTTTTATAGTTTATTATTTCTATAAAAATTGAACTATATCAAATAGTTATAAAAAAGGATTGTCGATATTTTTATCCAACCGGTCATCTTTTTCTTTTGACTTATGCTGACTATTATTGTAAATGGAATTATTTTCAAATGCCTGAATAATCTTGCTTGTTAGCTCATGTAACTGTTGTGCTTGCTCATATCCAGTAGCATTAAGAGTCAAATCAATATCGCCATATATAATAATTTTATCTGTTTGGTTTTCGATGATAAGCTCACCGATTTGCATGCTTTGGTGGTCATTGGCAAATGGATCAATCATTTGATTCTCCTTTTTATTAACGATATCTTGCGTAATTTTTGGATTTTTTGTGCCTTTTATTATATATAGACTCGTGTCACAAAGGCATTATGCTTGCAATTGGGCGATTACCCACTCAAGAATCGCCCAAACAAACAGTATCCAAGCCGGCTCTTCTGTTGGCTCATCGGGCAACTCGGAGCTTTCACCCGCCTTTAATGGCAGATCAAATGCCTGTGTTTTGGTTTTGGCATCCAAGACGGGCAGCACATCGATACCAATTCTGGTCGAGAGTTCATCAACACTAATAACCTCTATGCGTTCTGACTCATCATTGGGTGCATAATAGACCCCTGCTTGATTAATCGCTGGTATGTAAACGGCTTTAAAAAAATGGCTGGGTACCAGTACACGATCTGCCAGTTGCTTGGTTGTTTTGCCAGTAAATGCTACCCCTGTAATGCTATAAACCTCTCCATATTGCTGGGTCAAATAGCGAGTGGCTGATTCAATATTACGCCAGATATAGCGATTGTTGCGCGGTGACTGCGGGGCGATATTGGCAAGACTAAAGCTATCATATTGTTGACTGCGATTCGCCATATCGGCATTGGGCGCTAAATGGCCGCGATCATAGCCAGAGCCTGAATAGTCGGACAATGAGGCGCGTGCGGATTTTGGTAACCTACTTTCTTCATGAAAGCTGTCTTCACGATCAATTTCTTTTGCTTGTTGTAAACGCTTGCGAGCCAAATATTCTGCTGACCAAAGCGGTGTACGCGACACACCAGAATACATAACGGCAAAACCATCCATGCATAAAGCTTGGGTTTTGTTGCTTAGCTTGGTATTAATAAACTCAGGATAGACACCGCCATAAAAGGACTCGCTACACTGGGTAAAGTCATCAGCATGCGCTGAAGTTATACTTACGACCACCGCCATCACGGTCATTGTAATACTGTTTTTCAAACGGGCATTGAGCCTACCGAAACTTATCATTTAACTTTCAACCATCTATGCTTGTCATTACGTATACGCTATCGTAGCAGGCGTTTGTAAATAAAGAAAGATAAGGTGCAAGTCGTGACATTCTAGACAGTATCCGCTATACTGAGCCGTCTAAAAACGGTGAAGTGGGTGAGTGGCTGAAACCGCACGCCTGGAAAGTGTGTATGCGTTAATAGCGTATCGAGGGTTCGAATCCCTCCTTCACCGCCAATCTTATAAAACCCTCTTGAATCTCAGTGACCCCTGCCGTCAAATCCGTACAGTTAAACTTGGGATATTTTAATTACGCAGCCTGATGATAATAATCAAACCACACCTGTCTTGGCGATTTATAGCCCAAGCCCTTTTGAATCCTCGTTTGATTGTAGTACAACTCGATGTATCTAATGATATCAGTAATGGCGGCAAATCTGGTCTTATAGTCCTGATGATATATCAACTCATTCTTTAACGTACCCCAGAAGCTCTCTATAGGTGCGTTATCAAAGCAGTTACCTTTAGCGCTCATTGAGCCTGCAAACTGATGTCGCTTGATAATCTTGTGATACGCATGGCTACAATATTGACTGCCTCTATCAAAGTGAACTATTAGCCCTTTGCTGGGACCTTTATTCTTAATTGCCATAGTCAATGCACGGCATACTAGATCTGCTGTCATGCGTTTATTAATGGCATAGCCAACCAGCTCTTTAGTGTATAAGTCTTTAACGCCTGCCAAGTATAGCCAACCCTCATTTGTCCAGATATAGGTGATGTCACTGACCCACGCTTAGTTAGGGCGACTGGCATCAAAATTTTGATCAAGCACGTTTAGATAGACCAGATTATTGTGATTAGAGTCTGTCGTAATTTCAAAGCGCTTGTGGCGACGGCATTTAATGTTATGTTCCTTTTTAATACTTCTAACCATGTATAGGCTAATGTCATGGCCTTGCTCTGTTAGCTGGGCATGCAAACGCTCATAACCATAACGTTCTTTACTTTCACTGTGAGCGGCTTTAACTAGTAGCTCACAATGGTTGCGATGTATCTGCTGCTCGCTGATATCGCGACTACTCCAGTCGTAATAGCTTGATGGTTTGACGCTTAACACACGGCACATAGTGGTGATGTTAAATATCTGCTGATTGTCTTTAATAAAGGCATACCTGACTAGCTGTGCTTGGCGAAATACGCCGTCGCCTTTTTTAATATCTCTCGCTCCTCTTCGGCAACTTTAAGCTGGCGTTTGAGGCGCTTGTTCTTTTCTAGAACAGCTATAAGCTGTGGATCATACTGCTCAGTGCCTACAAGCTTGCCTTGATTAGCTTTGTTATGCCAGTTCGATAAGGTTTGCATGGCGATGCCAAGCTGCTTTGCGGTGGCTGAAATATTGCCGTTGTTGTCTGTGATCTTTTTGACGGCTTCGGACTTAAATTCGTCACTGTAGATTCTTACTTTCTTGGTCATGGTAAACTCCTCTTTGAGTCGTTAGTTTACCAAGTTTATCTCTACGGTTTCTTCAGCATAGCTCAGACAGTATAACGAAGTGGATTAATACTAAAATCGAGGTCAACTTTTATTTGATAATAAATAAGCACGGCAAGCAAAGGTTTTTTGCTTGCTGTAAGTTATGAGGAGTAGAGATGAGTAAAAATCTAAGAGTTACTCTAAAATTAATATAAGTTAATTAGCTCTAATTAAATCTATCAGCTTCTTTTATATTGTAGCCGAACTTCTTACCAGCCTTTTCCGTTTCTCCGTCATAGTTATGACATGCTTGTAAATATAGAATAGTGTTAGGATACTCTGCGCCTGGTATCCAACTATCCTCACCCACGCCAAGGGGTAAAATGTTACCTTCAATATTGGACTTATTTGCTAAATTGGGTCTCTTGAGAGAGCAATTGACATACATCGTATAAAACTCATGACCCCATGTAGTTTTTTTTGCATCCCAACCTTTGTAACCACTTACTACTTTAAGCTTCAACTGTGTATATCCTGGTTTCTGTTTCACAATCTCAGACTTCATTATTCTTGTCACGGCACATGGATCATGATAACAAGATTCTGAAATAGCACCGTTTTGTATACCCTTGTGGTTGAAATTAGTATTGGCAGCATTAGTATCAAATGCAAGCAGTCCTAGAGATAATAATATTAAATTTATTGACGTCTTCATTAGTTCGATTCCATTAATTTTTACTTAGCAGATTTTTACTTAAGGCTGAGGGACTTGGTCTTTATCGTAGTAATAATCCGATATTTGAAAATCTCTAATTACTTGGTTAGGTTTTAACGCTACAGGTTCGGGAGAGTGATTGTCACAAGTCACATCAAGAACCGTTGCACTACAATGGCTGTATAGTGCACCTACCTTTCTATATAAACCTTCAGGATCTCCAATATTATTTCCTAGCCTATCTTTCGTCCAAGAGAATAAAACATAATTACCAGGAGCTGGAAGCTTTATCTTGTATTGCGAAGCACTATCGGGAACATTAACAGAGTATGTTTTTCCTGAACTTAAGCTTCTTGCATAAACAGTCATTTCTGGTGTGTAGTCAGAGGGGTAGTAAGGCTTACCATAGATTGTTGCCATTCCAGTCCTAACTGCTGCAGTATTTTCTTGAGCCACAGATGCAGTTGGTAGTGCTGCAGCCGCAATATCTAACTCTTCAGATGCCTCTGCTATGAGCGCACTCATGTCTTCGTAGCTTTCATCTGATGCAGATGCAAATACTGACAACCCAAGCAATAAACTTGAAATCAATACTCTATGAATAAGTTCATGTTTTAATAGCCGCATTATAGTTATTTCCCTTAAAAAATGGACCTTTGATTGATAGCGTATGAATATCTTGTACAAGGTATAGCTCTCTTTAAAACTCAAAACTCAACTACAACCAATAACGGCTAAAACGATATTTCTCATTTTTATTCCACTATTTATTTTTAGAAGCAAGGCTTATGTATTTGACCTGCTACCTATCGGCTATTTTTATAATCTTTAAATAACTGTATCAACTCTTTATAGGCTACTCTTAGCGGTTGCTCTTGAAATCTATATGAAAGCCTTCCATTATTAAACTTAGCTTCATTACTCAAAATGCCTTGCGTATTTAGTGAAGTAACTTCATCAATTAAAAAGCTCTGAGTTTCCCACAACATCGCTCGTAAATAGATATGATCTTCAGTCAAAACCATGCCATTGGTACCTGTAAAGATAAAGGCATCATCAAATATTAGTAATATCTTTTCATTCGATAATTCAAACTTGTCTTCTATAGCCTTCATTGATTCAGGTGAGAATTTAGCATTGTCTTTAATCTTGTCGTGCGTATAGACACGCTCATTATTTTTGAAGTCATCAGATGCGTTTTTCTGAATATAAGCATAAAAACTATCATCACCATATTGCTGAGATCTACCTGCCTGCATTTGGGCTTTAATCATATCTTTAGAAGCATTAATTCTCTTAGATACATTAATCCTCTTATCAGATGTATTGCTAATACGATTTTTATTTGCTATCAGACTGAGTAAAGCAACTGCTAATAACTGATGACGATTAATAACTTCTTCGTTAGCTTCGTTAGCTTCGTTGTCTAGCGTATCAGCCGCTAACTCACCTTGCGCTATATTTATTCCTGTATCGTTTGGCAATTGTGATGAGTTCTGTTCTGATGTAAGCGCATCGACCTCTACTGAAGTAATATTAGTATTGTTTATACTATCAAGCTGAGCATCAATATCTATAATAGATTCTGTGGTAAAAGCATCTAGGCTCGTTGAGCTTTCTGATATAGAAGCGACCGACTTACCAAAGCTGTCAGTAATATTAAAGCCGTTTTGATCAGGCGTAATGCTACCCATATTGAAATGATTAACATCCGTGACCTTTAAGCTCGCCCCATTTTGCTTAATAAACCCAACAGTATCACCTTGACTGTCTGTTATTTTTAGACTGGCGCCATCGTTTTGTATATAGAGATTTTCAAGACTACTATCACCAATTCTAATTTGATTAAGATTATTATTAATAGCAGAGCTTGTACCATCTTCATATTGTATTTGTTGACTGTTTTGAAGCTGCTGAAAGAATCCGTTAACCGTAATGGCTGAGTTGGCGGTCAACATAGCAGTCGTAGCGACTGGCTCAGAAACAGAGACTTCTGTGCTAAACGCACCTTTGTAGATAGGGCTCTCTTTCATAAACGCCACATCATTTGGCATTGGTTTTGCGGCGGCGGCAGCTTCCCCTGCAACTGCTTCTCCTGAGCCTACCCCTTCTGCGAAGTCCGCACCTATGTTTAATTTCAAAAAAGGTAAGACGATTGAAATTATAAGGATAGGAGCTTCAGACATAATCTCAAGAGCTTTCTGAACGGTATAGCCACGATTATCTACAAAGCTTTTTAAAATTATCGGAAATAGAGCGATAGGAATGATTACACCAATTGCTGGGGTAGATTCTGATGCTCCATTTACCATCAGTCCTATAGGGAAAAAGTAGATAAACAATCCAGCCATTACCAAGCCAAAGTGCTGAAACAGATATCCAAGACGTTTTATAAAAAAATATAATAGAACAGGAATATATATAATTAATAGAAAAGGAACAGCCGTAGCCGCTATTCCCAATAACAATAAAATACCGATAACTTGAAAATTACGAATGATAATCTTGAATAAAGCTGCCACTCCTAATAGTAAAAGACCAATAATACCGATTATAGGCTGCACTGAGCCGATTAATAACAGTAAAGAATATACGCCCACTGCCACCCAAAACAGGGTCTGTTGAACGGCTTTTGGTGCTATTTCAGAATCATTAATAGGGGTAATAAGGCTGGAAAATTCTTGAGTCACTATCTACTTCCTTGAGGAGTGCTAGTCTATTGAATAGCGATTCTTTTTTGGTATATTTTTAAAGCAATTTTTGTGCCAATATATTTACTTCCATAATCTGATTTTGCGTATTAAATTATGTTAGTAGGAAGTAACACCAGCTATCCACTCTAGCATCACTGATATGAGCAAACGCCAAAGTTAATCATTGCAACTTGAATACTAGTCACAAAGCTTAAGAAAGAGATGATTTATGCTATCATCGATTTAGTTGTAAGATTCTAGCAGGATAATTAGACACTTATTAATATCTCGAAAACCAAAGGGTGGTTTTGAATCAAAATTCAACTATAGCTTTCCAGTTGCCAGATTTGAATTTATTTCGTTCAGTGCTACTAGGGCGTGTCTTCAATTGGTTAAGCCATAAATAATAGTTACAAT
>NZ_JABUZG010000071.1 GCF_014897815.1 Psychrobacter sp. PG1 | reverse complement strand
GCTGGTGTTGTTGCTAACGTACTAAACTAATCTATCAGTCTCAGTAATGAGATTGTAAGTTAGTCATAAAAAGCCATCCTTGTTTAAGGGTGGCTTTTTTTAGATCAAATGATCAGGAAATATGGTTATTCTTCGATAGTATGAACACACCTTTCGTTATCTTAGCCAACATAATTAGCCAGTTATATCTATAACGTTTATAATTTACTTTCCAATCTATTGTAATTCTTAGCGGAGCTTGCTATATTAACGCTGCTTCTTATTAGCCGCTTGCATCTTCATTTTGTTAAAGTAATGATGATTCAATAGCACATTCAAATAAGAGTAAAACTAGGTAAAAATAATAATTTTACCGCTAAAGGCTTGCATTTTATATCAAATATTGTATAATGCTGTCCTTTACACCCATAGGCGATTGGCTCAATTGGTAGAGCATCGGTCTCCAAAACCGAGGGTTGTAGGTTCGAGTCCTACATCGCCTGCCATCTTCTTATCACATCTTTGTTATACCTCACCATCTCCGAAGCGAGTTCTTTATGAGCAATGATCAAGATAACCTCGAAACTAAGTTATCTGATGCCAAGGCGGGTGCTGGTGGAATGCTGTCTAAAGGTAAGCACATCTCAGCGGGCAATCAAACAACTGCTGTTGAAGTGGCTAAAACAGGCTCAATAAAAGATGTGATATTGTGGCTACTTGCCGCAGCAGTATTAATCGGGGCGACGTTAGTTAATCAGTACTTACCTGGCTATTGGCAACCTGCCAATGATGTCTGGGTACGTATTGGTATTATCGTTGCCCTTATTGTATTCGCCTTAGTATGCTTGGCATTAACGCATCAAGGCCGCGCTTTTAAAATATTATTAAAAGACGCTGCTGTTGAATTGCGCCGAGTGACATGGCCAGGTAAAGATGAAACGTTTCAATATACCTGGCAGGTCATTGTCATGATTGCCATTGTTGGTTTTCTAGTTTGGTTATTAGATAACTTTTTCAATTGGTTCGTTGGCATCTTTATTGGTTAGTCGCACGTATTAGTGAGTCTTACCCCAAAATTTACTTATAATGATCAGGAGCGTGATATGCGTTGGTATATTGTCCAAGCGTTTTCAGGATATGAAAAGCAAGTACAGCGTTCATTAACTGATCGTATTAATCGTAGTGACTTTGCTGAATCATTCGGTGACGTATTGGTTCCTACTGAAGAAGTCGTCGAAATGAAAGACGGCAAAAAGCGTAAGAGTGAGCGTAAGTTCTTTCCAGGTTATGTATTGATCCAAATGGAAATGAACGACAATACTTGGCACATCGTTAAAGAGTGCCCACGTATTATGGGTTTCATCGGTGGTACACCTGAAACACCAGCGCCAATTACGCAAGTAGAAGCGGATCGTATTTTAAACCGTTTGAATCAGACTGAAACTGACCCACGTCCTAAGACTCTATTTGAGCCGGGCGAAGAGCTGTTGGTTATCGATGGTCCATTTACTGACTTTAAAGGGTTGGTAGAAAAAGTGGATTACGAGAAGTCTAAACTACATTTAACGGTAAACGTATTTAATCGACCGACTCAGGTCGAGCTTGAATTTAGTAAAGTTGAGAAACTAGACTAAATCAGCAAAAAAGTTCATCAACCGGGGAGCTGTTAGTCAATAAGGTTTATACCACATTGATTTGGCGCTATTACCCATTTAGGAGAAAATCATGGCTAAGAAGATTGATGGTTACATCAAACTACAAGTCCCTGCAGGCAAAGCAAATCCTTCACCACCGATTGGTCCAGCATTGGGTCAAAAAGGCGTGAACATCATGGCGTTCTGTAAAGAATTTAACGCTGCGACCTCAAACCAAGAGCCGGGTCTACCGATTCCTACTGAGATCACTGTATATAGCGATAAATCTTTTACTTTCATCATGAAGTCACCACCAGCTGCATACTTACTACGTAAGGCTGCTGGTATCGCTAAAGGTTCTGGTACACCAAATACCGCTAAAGTCGGTAAAGTTGACCGTGCACAACTAGAAGACATCGTTAAGACCAAAGATGCAGATTTAACTGCTGCTGATCTTGATGCTGCTGTTCGTACCATCGCTGGTACTGCACGTTCAATGGGTATTACCGTGGAGGGTGTGTAAATGAGCAAGCTAACCAAACGTCAAAAAGAAATTCAAAGCCGTATCGTACATGAAAAGCAGTATACAGTTGAAGAAGCGGTTCAAATCCTAAACGATTTACCACCTCTTAAATTCAAAGAGTCAATTGATATTGCGATTAACTTGGGTGTTGACCCGCGTAAATCTGATCAAGTGGTTCGTGGCGCTACCAACCTACCTGCTGGTACTGGTAAAACCAAACGCGTTGCTGTATTTGCTCAAGGTGCTGCTGCTGAAGCCGCCAAAGAAGCTGGTGCAGATATCGTTGGTTTTGAAGACCTAGCAGAATCAATCAAAGCTGGTAACATGGACTTTGATATCGTTATTGCTGCTCCTGATGCAATGCGTGTTGTTGGTCAACTAGGTACTATCCTAGGTCCACGTGGTCTAATGCCTAACCCTAAAGTCGGTACGGTTACGCCTAACGTTGCTGAAGCGGTTACTAACGCTAAAGCCGGTCAAGCACAGTATCGTGTAGACAAAGCAGGTATCATCCACACGACTATCGGTCAAGTTGGTTTTACTGCTGAGCAAGTAATCCAGAATGCTGAAGCACTGATTGCAGATTTAAGACGTGCTAAGCCTGCTACTTCTAAAGGTACTTTCATTAAGAAAATTACCTTGTCTAGCACGATGGGTCCTGGTCTAAGTATTGATCCAGTTCCATATCGCACAGCAAAATAATTAGATATGTGCCTTTATTTGACGATTTTAAATAAAGGCTGCAAAAATATTTTAAAGAATTAGGTCAGCGTAGCAAACGCTATGCTGTCTAAGACCGTAGGTAGAAAGCAGTTTTACGTTTTTATTAATTGTTTTCGGATTATTAGTAATAACAACGAGCTGCTTTTGTTAATCGACGAAAGATGAAAATCTTAGTTGTCCTACGCAGACGGTGACCCACCCAGTTGTTGATAAGAGCCGATAGTTCAATCTATCACTTGATGTCATTCTGATAACGGTGCCGTAATCAGTCGTTATGAGTAAATTTATTTTTAATAAATATGCTGATAACGTGTCGTATCAAGTCAGTCTAAGCGATTCGTTTAATTATTGAATGCCAATGCTTAAAAGCTTAGGTTTAAATGATTAAATATTCAGCTGATTGATAAGATTAAAGGAGTCAACTTATGGCATTAACGCTAGAGCAAAAACAACAAGTTGTGGCTGAAGTGTCTGAAGTTGCTGCTAATGCTTACTCAGCAGTAGCTGCCGAATATCATGGTATTGGTGTTGCAAAGCTTACTAAGCTGCGCGAACAAGCCCGTGAAAAAGGCGTCGTTTTGAAAGTGGTAAAAAATACCCTAGCAAAACGTGCGTTTGAAGGCACTAAGTTTGAGAGCATGTCAGACCGTATGACTGGTCCATTACTTTTGGCTTTCTCTATGGAAGATTTGGGATCTGCTGCTCGAGTTGTTTTCGAGTTCAGTAAAGATCACAAAGCTTTAGAGACCAAATTGGTATCAGTTGGTGGTGTTGTTTATGGTCCAGAAGAGCTAGAGCGCGTATCGAAGCTACCAACTCGCGACGAAGCAATCTCTATCTTGATGGCTACTATGAATGCACCAGTTACCAAGCTTGTTCAAACTATGAACGCTGTTCCTAGTAAGCTTGTTCGCACGGTAGCAGCAATCAAAGACGCAAAAGAAGCGGCATAATTGCTTGTTTTAACGTAACTTTGACATCGCCGATTGCACTTTATTGCTAACACTATTTGAAAATTTGGCAAGCAATCCAAGCGATTTTAAAATCAATTAATTTTTATCAGATAACGGAGAGTTCTCATGGCACTATCTAAAGATGACGTGTTAAACGCAATCGCTGAAATGTCAGTAATGGATATCGTTGAATTAATCAGCGCTATGGAAGAAAAATTCGGCGTAACAGCTGCTGTTGCTGCTGCACCTGCTGCTGCTGGCCCTGCTGCTGCTGCTGCTGAAGAAAAAGACGAGTTTGACGTAGTTCTTGCCAGCTTTGGCGAGAAGAAAGTTGGCGTAATTAAAGCCGTACGTGAAGCTACTGGTCTTGGCTTGAAAGAAGCGAAAGATTTGGTTGAAAGCGCTCCAGCTCCAATCAAAGAAGGCGTTAACAAAGCTGAAGCTGAAGAGTTGAAAAAGAAACTTGAAGAAGCTGGTGCAACTGTTGAACTAAAATAAGCTTCGCTTATCTTAGTGTTGTACAAAAAAAGCTGGTAATGCCTTGCATTGCCAGCTTTTTTTTACTATAATTCGTAGCTTGACCTTTTGTGTCTGCCAACAGTCGTATGCAACATCACGGTGGATACCCATCAAAAGGACAGACGATAGCTATGCAAATAAACACAGTGCAAGCACACATGCCAGTTTTTGAAATCAGTTAATTTAAGCTAAACGTCCATAGATGTTTGGCATTTTTTTGTGTCTGCATGCTTTCCCATTAACACTATAGTTTATACTGATTCTAAAAGTTATAGTTACCCCGATTATTATTAATTCTGAAAAGCTATTAAGTTTAGGTTGTCCGTTTCGCAGGGTATTACTGTCAGTAGTTAGGCTTATAGACGGTACATATCAGCGACGATATTAGTTTTGATAGAATTGTTGGTTTTGACAGAGCCGGTTTTTTGAAAGAAAAATGACTAAATACAATCAGTTTTGATAGCAGATAACTTAGAAATACCCTTGAACGAGTCATTTTTTCTTACCTCTATGAGTAAGTTTTGCCTAAAAAGTAATATGTTTTAGATGATGTGATATTGAATTTGGTTGTCTGAGTGGTCATATAGACTGACTTAGATACCGATCATAAAATGAAAGTAAGGGTGCTAAGTAAGCACTGATAGCAGAAGTAGTAATTGACAAAAGATATCAACTGAACACGATTACCTGTTTTATATTATCGTTTACGTCGCCAAGTTTGCATCGTATTTATGCATGCTGGCCACGCTTTTAATTTGTTTCCACGTTTACTGTAAGGACTCTCGATGGCATATTCTTATACTGAAAAAAAGCGTATTCGCAAAAGTTTTGCTGAATTGCCCACTGTGATGGACATTCCCTATTTACTGTCTATTCAAGTAGATTCTTACGAGCAATTTTTGCAAGAGCACAAAAAGCCAAAAGCTCGTGAGAATACTGGTTTGCAAGCTGCGTATTCCTCTATTTTCCCAATTGAGAGTCACTCTGGTAACGCAGAGCTACAATTTGTTGAGTACTATTTAGGTACGCCTGAATTTGACGAGCGTGAGTGTATCTTACGTGGTTCAACATTTGCCGCGCCGATGCGTGTCAAAATCCGTTTGATCATCAAAGATAAAGACAGCAAAGACAAAGACAGTAAAGCTGCTATCAAAGATATTCGTGAGCAAAGCGTTTACATGGGCGAGATGCCTTTGATGACAGCTAACGGTACTTTTATTATCAATGGTACTGAGCGTGTTATCGTATCTCAGCTACATCGTTCACCTGGTGTATTCTTTGATCATGATAAAGGCAAGTCACATTCAAGTGGTAAGGTGCTATATAACGCGCGTATTATTCCTTACCGTGGTTCATGGTTAGATTTTGAATTTGATGCCAAAGACTTGGTTTTTGCTCGTATTGACCGTCGTCGTAAGCTATTGGCTTCAATTATTCTACGTGCGCTTGGTCTAACAACGTCTGAAATCTTAGATTTGTTCTTTGATAAAGTAGCCGTATATAAAGGTGAAGAGCAATTCGAGATTGATTTGGTTGCTGATCGCTTGCGCGGTGAGATGGCTCAGTTCGATATCGTATCACCAGAAGGTGATGTCATCGTAGAGCAGGGCAAGCGTATTAATGCACGCCGTATTCGTCAGCTTGAAGAAGCAGGTATGACGAAGATTGCGATACCTGATGAGTATCTCTATGAGCGTATTTTAGCTGAAGATATCGTGGTGAATGACGAAGTTATCGCTAAAGCGAATACATTGATTGACCATGAGTTATTGGTTAAATTAAGCGCATTTGAAGCCAGCGAGTCTATCAAAGAATTCAGCATTCTATTCACTAATGATATCGATCAAGGCAGTTATATTGCCGACACTTTGCGTGCTGATAGTACGTCAAGCCGTGAAGAAGCATTGATTGAAATCTATAAAGTCATGCGTCCAGGTGAGCCACCAACGGTTGAGACCGCTGAAAAACTATTTGACAGCATGTTCTTTAACGCTGATCGTTATGACTTATCGAACGTCGGTCGTATGAAATTTAACCGTCGTTTAGGGTTAGAGTTTGATAATACTGATGATCCAGATATCCAACGCGCTCGTAGCGTATTGACCAATGCCGATATCGTTAATGTCCTAAAAGAATTGATTGAGATTCGTAATGGTCGCGGCGAAGTCGATGATATTGACCATTTAGGTAACCGCCGTATTCGTTCGGTCGGCGAGATGGCAGAAAACCAATTCCGTGTTGGTCTAGTGCGTGTTGAGCGTGCAGTCAAAGAGCGTTTAAGCTCAGCGGAATCTGATAACTTGTCACCGCAAGATTTGATTAACTCAAAACCTGTTGCTGCTGCGGTCAAAGAATTCTTTGGTTCAAGCCAGTTATCGCAGTTTATGGATCAGAACAACCCATTGTCTGAAGTGACCCATAAACGCCGTGTATCAGCACTAGGACCTGGTGGTCTGACCCGTGAACGTGCAGGCTTTGAAGTACGTGATGTACATGATACCCATTATGGTCGCGTATGTCCGATTGAGACTCCTGAAGGTCCAAACATTGGTCTTATTAACTCACTAGCGACTTTTGCAAAGACCAACAGCTTTGGCTTCTTAGAAACGCCTTATCGCCGTGTGGTTGATGGTAAAGTAACGGATGTCATTGAGTATCTATCAGCAATTGAAGAAGTCGGTACGGTCATTGCACAGGCTGATTCACCAGTAACCGCAGAAGGCGCGTTATCTGATGAGATGGTCAGTGTGCGTAGCTATGGTGAATTCGTCCGTATGCCGCCAGAAAAAGTGACGCATATGGATGTGTCGCCAAGTCAGGTTGTATCGGTAGCAGCAGGTCTAATTCCATTCCTAGAGCATGATGATGCTAACCGTGCCTTGATGGGCTCGAACATGCAGCGTCAGGCAGTTCCTACGCTACGTGCTGACAAGCCGTTAGTAGGTACGGGCATGGAGCGTCACGTTGCGCGTGACTCAGGTGTTTGTGTGATCGCTAAGCGTGGTGGTGTGATCGAAGACGTTGATGCATCACGTGTTGTGGTTCGTGTCAATGAAGATGAGATGATTGCTGGTGAAGCTGGTATTGATATCTATAACCTCGTTAAATACACGCGTTCTAACCAAAATACTTGTATCAACCAACGTATTATCGTCAACCAAGGTGATGCTATTGCTGTAGGTGATATCTTGGCTGATGGTCCGTCAACGGATCTTGGTGAGCTTGCATTGGGTCAGAACATTCGCATCGCATTTATGCCATGGAATGGTTACAACTTCGAAGATTCAATCTTGTTATCTGAAAAAGTGGTTAAAGAAGATCGTTTCACGACCATTCATATCCAAGAATTGACCTGTGTGGCACGTGATACCAAGCTAGGTACTGAAGAAATTACTGCCGATATTCCAAACGTTGGCGAAGCGGCGCTATCAAGTCTCGATGAAGCAGGTATCGTTTATATCGGTGCTGAAGTTGACGCTGGTGATATCTTAGTTGGTAAAGTGACGCCAAAAGGTGAAACGCAACTGACGCCAGAAGAGAAATTGCTCCGGGCTATCTTTGGTGAAAAAGCGGCTGATGTTAAAGACACGTCACTACGTGTACCAACATCAAGCAAAGGCACGGTTATTGACGTTCAAGTCTTTACTCGTGATGGCGTGGAAAAAGATGCACGTGCAAGAGCAATTGAAAAATCACAGCTTGATAGCTATCGTAAAGATTTAAAAGAAGAGCTACGTATCTTTGAAGAAGCGGCTCGTGGTCGTATTGGTAACTTGCTTGATGGTCAAAAAGTCAGCGGTGGTTCTGGTTTAAAAGCCGGTACAGTGATGGCATTGGCTGATATGAAAGATATGAGCCTTGAGACTTTACTTGATATTCAGCCTGTTGAAGAAGAAATCTCTGAGCGTCTAACGCAAATCGCTGAGTATTTGGTTGATAAGCAAAAAGATATCGATGTGAAGTTTGCTGAGAAAAAACGCAAATTGACTGCAGGGGACGACTTACAACATGGCGTACAAAAAATCGTTAAGGTATATCTAGCGGTTAAGCGTCGTATTCAGCCTGGTGATAAGATGGCGGGTCGTCATGGTAACAAAGGTGTGGTATCGCGCATTATGCCAGTTGAAGACATGCCTTATGATGAAAATGGTAATACCGTTGACATCGTCTTGAACCCGCTTGGTGTACCATCTCGTATGAACATCGGTCAGGTTCTAGAAACGCATTTGGGTATGGCAGCGAAAGGTTTGGGCGAGAAGATCGATGGTATGCTCAAATCGCAAGCAGCGATCAAAGATTTACGTGACTTCTTAGACAAAATCTATAACCAAGTCGGCGGTGAGCAAGTTGATCTTGATAGCTTAAGTGATGATGACATCATGGCGCTAGCAGATAACTTGCGCGCTGGTGTACCAATGGGCACAGCAGTGTTCGATGGCGCAAGAGAAAGCCAAGTTAAAGACCTGCTAGAGCTTGCTGGTATGGATCGCGATGGTCAACAGACGTTGTATGATGGTCGTACTGGTCAGAAATTTGACCGTAAAGTAACCGTTGGCTACATGTACATGCTCAAACTTAACCATTTGGTTGACGATAAGATGCATGCGCGTTCAACAGGTTCTTACTCATTAGTGACGCAGCAGCCACTCGGCGGTAAAGCTCAGTTTGGTGGTCAGCGCTTCGGTGAGATGGAAGTGTGGGCACTAGAAGCTTACGGCGCGACTTATACGCTACAAGAGATGCTGACTGTGAAGTCGGATGACGTTGAAGGCCGTACGCGTATGTACAAAAACATCGTTGATGGTGAGCAGTATATGGATCCAGGTATGCCTGAATCGTTTAACGTACTGACCAAAGAAATCAAATCATTGGGTATTAATATTGAGTTAAAACAAACCCATTAAGCACGGCTGATTGAGACTATCGTTAACATGGTCTCAGTCAATTATTATCCTTAGTGGTCAACCTAAAAGCAGTATGCGCATCGCTGCTGCTTTTAGTGATTTGTCTCAACCCTATTCATTGCCTTCATTCATCTTATTTGCGTCAATAATACGCTATCAGATGATTATAAAGATAACGGAGAAGCAACTTGAAAGATTTACTCGATATCATGCAAAGCCCTACCGGCAACGGTAATCAAGAGTTTGATAGCATTCAAATTACTTTAGCCTCACCTGACGTCATTAAGTCATGGTCACATGGCGAAGTGAAAAAGCCTGAAACTATTAACTATCGTACGTTTAAGCCTGAACGTGATGGTCTGTTTTGTGCCAAAATCTTTGGTCCAGTAAAAGATTTTGAATGTTTATGTGGTAAGTACAAGCGCCGTAAGTTCCAAGGCGTTATCTGTGAAAAATGTGGCGTAGAAGTGACCACTGCGAAAGTCCGTCGCGACCGTATGGGTCATATTGACCTAGCCAGTCCAGTGGCGCATATTTGGTTCTTGAAATCATTACCAAGCCGCATCGGTCTATTGCTAGACATGACGCTACGTGATATAGAGCGCGTTCTGTATTTTGAAAGCTATATTGTTACTGAGCCAGGTTTGACTTCTTTAGAGAAGTATCAACTGCTTGATGATGAAGACTATTATAAAGCCCTTGAAGAATTTGGCGATGAATTCACTGCCAAAATGGGTGCTGAAGCGGTTCAAGACCTATTGAAAGATATCGATTTGGATCTTGAAATCGATGATTTGCGCGAAGCGATTCCGCAAACGGGTTCTGAAACCAAGCTTAAAAAGATGTCTAAGCGTCTTAAATTATTAGAAGCCTTCCGTGATTCTAATAACAAGCCTGAGTGGATGGTGATGAACATCTTGCCAGTACTACCACCAGATTTACGTCCGCTAGTACCACTAGAAGGTGGTCGTTTTGCGACTTCAGATCTAAACGATCTATATCGCCGTGTCATCAACCGTAATAACCGTCTAAAGCGTCTGCTTGAGCTGAGCGCACCTGATATCATCGTACGTAACGAAAAGCGTATGTTGCAAGAATCAGTGGATGCCTTGCTTGATAACGGTCGTCGCGGTCGTGCGATTACGGGTAGTAACAAGCGTCCATTGAAATCTTTGGCTGATATGATCAAAGGTAAGCAAGGTCGTTTCCGTCAAAACTTACTTGGTAAACGTGTTGACTACTCTGGTCGTTCGGTGATCGTTGTTGGTCCAACGCTACGTCTACATCAGTGCGGTTTACCAAAGAAAATGGCACTTGAATTATTCAAACCATTTACTTATAACAAATTATTGTCTCATGGTTTAGCCACGACAATTAAAGCTGCCAAAAAGATGGTAGAGCGTGAAGAGCCGCAAGTGTGGGATATGCTGGCCATGGTTATTCGTGAGCATCCAGTACTCTTGAACCGTGCACCAACACTTCACCGTTTGGGCTTGCAGGCATTTGAGCCAGTACTAATCGAAGGTAAAGCAATCCAATTGCATCCGCTCGTTTGTACCGCGTTTAACGCCGATTTTGATGGTGACCAAATGGCCGTTCACGTGCCATTGACCCTAGAAGCACAGCTTGAATCACGTGCCTTAATGATGTCTACCAATAACATCTTGTCGCCTGCGAACGGTGATCCAATCATCGTACCGTCACAGGATGTTGTACTGGGTCTATATTACATCAGTCGCTCGTCTATCAATGCCAAAGGCGAGGGCATGATTTTTGCCACCGTTAATGAAGCATTGCGTGCGATTGGTTCAAACGATTTGCATGTAAACGCTAAGATCAAAGTGCGTGTTACTGAGACGCATATTGATGAAGATGGCAATGAGACTAAAGAAATCAGCTTAAAAGAAACGGTTGCAGGTCGTTTATTGATCTGGAACATCATGCCTAAAGGTATGTCTTTTGATGAATGTAACCAAGAGATGACGAAGAAAAACATCTCTCGTTTGATCAACTCTTGCTACCGTAAAGTTGGCGTTAAAGAAAGTGTCATGTTTGCTGACCAATTGATGTATCTTGGTTTTGCCCAAGCGACATTGTCTGGTGTGTCTATCGGTATTGATGACATGGTCATTCCACCACTGAAAAAGCAAATCATCGAAGTGGCAGAAGGCGAAGTTCGCGAAATCGAAGATCAATTCGAGCAAGGTTTTGTGACCGCTGGTGAGCGCTATAACAAAGTAGTTGATATCTGGTCACGTACCAACGACAAAGTCGCTAAAGCGATGATGGACAACTTAGCCACTGATAAAATCATGAACGCCAAAGGTGAAGAAGAAGAGCAGAAGTCATTCAACTCTATCTTTATCATGTCAGATTCTGGTGCTCGTGGTAGTGCGGCTCAGATTCGTCAGTTGGCTGGTATGCGTGGTTTGATGGCTAAGCCAGATGGTTCAATTATCGAAACGCCAATTAAAGCAAACTTCCGTGAAGGCTTGACCGTACTTCAGTACTTTATTTCAACGCATGGTGCACGTAAAGGTCTTGCGGATACGGCACTGAAAACGGCTAACTCAGGTTACTTGACGCGTCGTTTGGTTGATGTGGCACAAGATTTGGTTATTACCAGTGATGACTGTGGTACTGAGCAAGGCTTGCTCATGAAACCACATATTCAAGGTGGTGAAATCATTGAGAAGTTGGGCGAGCTAGTACTAGGTCGTGTAACGGCACGTGATGTGACTTATAACGATGATGCTGATAAGGTATTGATTCCAGCAGGTACTTTGATCGACGAGCATTGGGTAAACGTGCTTGATAACAATGCGATTGATGATATCTGGGTACGCTCAGTTATTACTTGTAATGTTGAGCATGGTGTTTGTTCACAGTGTTACGGTCGTGATTTGGCTCGTGGTCATAAAGTGAATATCGGCGAGTCAGTCGGTGTTATGGCGGCACAGTCTATCGGTGAACCAGGTACTCAGTTAACGATGCGTACATTCCACGTGGGCGGGGCAGCAAGCTCAGCATCAGTGGATAACAGCATCTCAGTTCGTAGTGCTGGTCAAGCGCATTTCGAAAACATGAAAACGGTTCAACATACCGATGGTCACTTAGTCATCGTATCGCGTTCAGCTGAAATCGCCTTGACCGATGAGCTTGGTCGTGAGCGTGAACGTTATAAAGTGCCTTATGGTTCTAGCGTGCTTGTGAAACACGAAGATCAGGTTGATGCTGGTCAAACCATCGCTAAATGGGATCCGCACACGCATCCTATTATCACAGAATTTGCTGGTACTGCACGCTTCAGTGAGATCACTGATGGCTTGACTGCTACGGTGAAGGTTGATGATGCGACTGGTATGAGCTCATTTGAGATTCTTGCTACTCGTGACCGTTCAAGTTCAGCAAAAGACTTACGTCCTGCCATTATCTTGAACACTGACGAAGGCAAAGAAGTGGTTTACTTCTTACCAGCTGAAACCATCATTCGCGTCAGCGATGGTGAAAAAGTAGCAGCCGGTTCGATTTTGGGTCGTGTACCACAAGCCTCTTCAGGTACTAAAGATATTACTGGTGGTCTACCACGTGTTGCTGACTTGTTTGAAGCACGTCGTCCGAAAGATCATGCCATCATGGCAGAAATGACAGGTGTGGTTAGCTTTGGTAAAGAGACTAAAGGTAAAAATCGCTTCATTATCACCAATGAAGATGGTGAGATTCATGAAGAGCTAATCCCGAAATGGCGTCAAATTAACGTCTTTGAAAACGAAACGGTAGCACGTGGTGAAGTGATCGCTGATGGTCCACAGAATCCACATGATATCTTGCGTTTGAAAGGTCAGACTGCACTTGCTGATTACATCGTTAACGAAGTACAGGACGTTTATCGCCTGCAGGGTGTAAAAATCAACGATAAACACATCGAAGTGATTATTCGTCAGATGTTGCGCAAAGTTGAAATTACCGATGGCGGCGATTCAAACCACTTCAAAGGCGATCAAGCAGAGTACTCTGATATCAAAGCATTGAATGCGAAGCTGGAAGCAGAAGATAAATTCCCAGTACAGTTCGAGCGTCAATTACTAGGTATCACCAAAGCAAGTCTGGCAACAGAAAGCTTTATCTCAGCAGCATCGTTCCAGGAGACGACCCGTGTACTAACTGCGGCTGCCGTGACTGGTAAAGTGGATGAACTACGTGGTCTGAAAGAGAACGTCGTTGTTGGTCGCTTGATTCCTGCTGGTACTGGTCTTGCTTATCATAAAGCACGCAAAGAGAAAGCGGAGCAAAAACTGCTAGATAAAGATCTTAAAGCAGGGTTTGACAATGCAGCATTTGATATGTCAGCGAGCACGGATAGTAAAGACTTTGCAAGCTTTGATGAAGCCTTTGCACAAGAGCTTAATCAGGATAATTAATAGTATTAAGCGTCTTTGATTTATTGTCAATTTGATAAAAAGCCAGCCTAAGTTGCTGGCTTTTTTGTGTGTGCAATAAAGTGAGAAATGCATGGTACTGTTATCTAAAAAAATAGTACACTGGAAAATATGCCCTAATTTACACTTCATATAAGGATAAGTCGCAAATGGCAGGTAAAACCCGCGTTGCCAAATATCAAGCAGACCGAACCAATCAAAAACTGTATTTCTGTCGTCTATCCTGCCAAGCGGCGGGAAGCACCGATGATAAGCAGCTATACCAAGCCCATTGTGAAACTGCTATTTTTCATCTATACGGTGCCTTTCTCGCATTTACCCAAGAGCTAGGTTATTTTTATAGTTTAAACATGAGCGCACCAACATTGTCAGATATTGAGCAAGCATTGAGCGAGCGTACCCAAGTATCGCCTGAGATTCAGCGATTACAGCAGTTACAGCAGCAGGGTTTTTTGGCCAATATAGAGCGTGCGTATCAGCGTTGTCTGTACGCCGTGCCACCAGATACTATCGTAGATCAAACACCAAGCAATACTGCCTCACCTGATCTTATTGTTAACGTTGTGACCTTGTCGAATCAATGGCTGCCAGATGAGACGACAATACGAGAATGGCGTCAGCAGTTTTTAGAGCTGATTGAGCAACTACGTGCTGGTATGGTTGAGTTCTAAAAATAGTTATTAAAATTTTATCTCATTTTTATCACCATTTTTAAAATGAAGACGTGTCCTAGTTTACTGATGACTATTCTTTAATAGAGTGGTATTGATCAAAATATTAAGTATAAAAAAGGCTTATTTAGCGAGTGCCAAATAAGCCTTTTTTTGCGTCATAAGTTTATATTATTAATGGTTGTCTACTCTGGTATCGGTGGCATGCGCTCAACGGGTGTTACCGATAAAGGGTTTTGCGGCACGCTATCATTACTACGACTATTACTAGGTTTGGCTGCTTGAGAGCTAGTTTGTGCTTCAACAGGCTCAGCTGGTGGTGATTTACGCTGTTGAGCCTGCGTCTTAACTGGTTTTTCTGATTCGCTGCTATCCGTATCTTCATCATCGGCCAGAATACCATCATCAGTCGTTTCTATAATTTTTTGCTTTTGTTTTTTCGATTTGGCGCGGTTATTGATAGACACCCATTGATGAGGCGTGTCTTTAAGTTGGGCTTTCATAAAATCCATCCAAACGGGTAAGGCTGCCACACCACCATATTCGCGACGACCCATGGTTGATGGTTGATCAAAACCCATCCATACGACAGTTGCATTGGTAGGATGAAAACCTGCAAACCAAGCGTCTTTTGCTTCATTGGTGGTACCGGTCTTGCCACCAATATCATCACGACCTAAAGCCTTTGCTCGTACTGCCGTACCACGCTGTACGACGTCACGTAAGATATCTGCCATCTCAAAAGCGACTCTGGGTTGTAAGATTCGAGGTGCTTGCTTAGCCAGTGCATATTGAACCGCTGGCGCTTTTAAGCGATCGGCCTGTGGACTAGCATCATAAACCTTTACATTTAGCGCTTTACCGTTTTGTTCAATGTTATCAATATTTTCTAAATTTTGTTCTTTAACCATCACTTCATCATCGATAGCACTGTCTTCATTTTCAATTGACTTCTTATAATCTTCGATGAGATTTCTATTGAGGTCTTCAAGTTTTTCATTGAAGCAGGTGGCACACGCTTGGCGTGGGTTTGCCTGAAAGAGGAGGTTATTATTATAATTATAAATTTGTTCGATAAAATACGGCTGTACACGGTGACCGCCATTTGCAAACGTGGCATAAGCTGTTGCCATCTGTAATGGTGTAGCCTGTCCTGTGCCTAGCGCTAACGACAAAGTCGTCGGCAGCTTTTCTTTATCAAGACCGAATTCATCTAACAGGTCGCGCACATCAGAGATGCCCACAGCCTGTAGCAATCGAATAGACACTAGGTTACGTGACCGATATAGAGCACGACGTAAAGTAATATCTCCCAAAAATCTTCCATCAGAATTTTTCGGTTTCCAATCACCTACTTGAATCGGTCGATCCGAAACAATGCTATCTGGGCGATAGCCTTTTTCTAGAGCAGCGGTATAGACAAGTGGTTTAATGGTTGAGCCTGGTTGACGCCAGCCTTGTAGAGCACGATTGAATTTACTGTGATTAAAGTCAAAGCCACCGACCAATGCCTTAACAGCACCAGTTTCTGGATTCAAGGAGACCAGACTTCCTTGTAGTTTGGGAA
Source organism: Psychrobacter sp. PG1 (assembly GCF_014897815.1). Lineage (GTDB taxonomy): Bacteria > Pseudomonadota > Gammaproteobacteria > Pseudomonadales > Moraxellaceae > Psychrobacter. The sequence goes on along the minus strand of NZ_JABUZG010000071.1, from coordinate 127,981 downwards.
TTTGTCCCAACTGCCAATTACCATTCGCGGTCGGTATCAAACGAATGATATCGTTTTTATTGACAATTTGGCGGGCGTTGTCAGGAAAGTAACCGATACGATTGGCAGAAATATACTTGCGTGCCCAGCTCATCCCAGACCAACCAACGGTCACATTTTCACCAGAGGGCATTGTCGCCTCAAAACTGCGAGCATTCACTTTGGTGACTTTGGCGGGGGTCATATTACTATAGCGGCGGAAATTTTCTAGCGGTTCATCATTTGCTTCAGCCCCGCGCCAACCATGACGATGTTCGTAAGCCACCAAACCGGTCAGTACCGCCGCTTCCGCATCTGTCTGTGCTTTGCTATCAACCGTAAGGCGTACCCGCCATCCACTATGCATCACTTGCTTACCATAGCGATTGACCAATGTAGAGCGTGTCATTTCTGCCAAATACGGCATATTGACGTCGAGCTTCTCTTTATAGAGGTTAATGCCTACTGGTGAGCTGATCGCTTCGTCGCGTTGTGCTTTGCTGATATAGCCTAACTCGTGCATGCGTCCAATGATCCAGTTGCGGCGAGTCAGCGCGCGACTGGGATTGGCAACAGGATTATATTTAGAAGGGGCTTTGGGCAGACCTGCCAACATTGCTGTTTCAGCAATAGTGAGGTTTTCTAAGGATTTACTATAGTACTTCTTGGCCGCGGCGCGGATACCATAAGCGCCTTCGCCTAGATAGATTTTGTTGACATAAAGCGTCAAGATATCATTTTTACTGAGCTCATCTTCTATTTTACGTGCTAAAAATAGCTCGACCAATTTGCGATTTAAGGTGCGCTCTGGACTTAAGAAGTAGTTCTTGGCAACCTGCATAGTAATGGTAGAGCCACCCGTTTGGCTGTCGTCATCAGTTACTACTTCTGTCACCGCGCGACCAAGACCCTTAATACTAATACCACTGTGCTGAAAAAAGGACGCATCTTCTGCTGCTAAAAAAGCGTGAGTCAAATTTTCAGGAATATCTTCAAAAGTAATTGGTAAAGACAAACGGTTACCATATTGGCCAATAAGTTTGTCATCACTACTATATATCTGTAATGGCATCTCTAAATTTGCTGTTTTAATCTCTTGAATGCTAGGTAGGGTAGGCGATAAATACATTGCCATCCCATAAAAACCAATGGGCACAGCAAGTGCTAGGATAACTGCCAATGCCAAGCAGGCGATAACAAGCCCCACCAAAAAGTGAATGAGACGGGCGGTAGCATTTTTTTTGGTCATAAGAAGACTTATCAATTAAAATTTGCAACAGGTAATGTATTATACCTTGAACAAAATCAGCAGGTCATAATAAATGTGTAAGTTGACCTTAATAACTTATTTAAATGCTTGAATCTATCTGTTAAGTAAAGTATTGTACTGAATTATTACAAATAACTATCAGATTGTACACTTAATATAAGGTATAGAGTTTGTGAGGCTATTTACTTCAAAAAGTCGACATTTGATTGGTGTTGATATCTGTGCCACTTCAGTAAAGTTGGTTGACATAGAGCGCCAACAGGGCATGTTTCATCTAAAATCTTATGGCATCGAAAGATTGCCAGAAGGTATAGTCGTCGATAAACTTCTTGTAGACACCGAAGCGGTCGGTCATATCATTGCTAACTTAGCTAAGCGCTGTCACGTCGCTGGTAGTAATGCTGCAACTGCCGTATCAGGGTCAGCAGTGATTACTAAAATTATTGATATGGATGCTGCGCTAAGCGATGTTGAGCGCGAAGCTCAAATACGTTTAGATGCTGATCAATACATACCTTATCCATTAGAAGACGTCAACTTAGACTTTGAAGTTTTAGGACCTTCTTTAGTAAGTGATGATATGGTGCAAGTCTTACTTGCCGCATCACGCTCGGAGAATGTTGACCAAAGAGTTGATGCCTTAACCTTTGGTGGTCTTCAAACGAAGGTTATGGATATCGAATCCCATGCGATAGAGCGTGCTTTCGGACTCATGGTAGATAACTTACCAAATGCCCCAGAATTAGTGGCTTTGATAGATATTGGTCATAATCAAACGACTTTATATATCGCTAAGAACGGTGAGTTTATCTATAGCCGTGAACAACTATTTGGTGGTGTTCAGTTGACAGAAGCGATACAAAATCGTTATGGACTATCTGCTGAAGAAGCGGCTATCAGCAAGCGTGAGCGTACCTTACCAGATGACTACTACCTTGATGTATTGACGCCTTTTATTGAGAATACCATTCAACAAATTACTCGTTCGTTGCAATTTTACTTCTCTTCAAGCCAATACAGTAGTATCGATCATGTGGTTCTTGCTGGTGGTAGTAGCTCTATTGCTGGTCTTGCTGGTATGGCACAGCAAAAACTTGGGGTGACTGTCAGTATTGCCAACCCTTTTATCAATATGACTATTGCCCCAAATATCGATAATGAGCAACTGGCCATTGATGCACCAAGTTTAATGGCTGCATGCGGTCTTGCGTTAAGGAGCTTCGACTAATGGCTCGTATTAACCTATTACCTTGGCGCCAAGAAGAGCGCGAGCGTCGCAATAAAGAATTTCTCACGTTAGTAGTGGCAGTGACTTTGCTTACTTTATTGGCTGCATTTGCTTCATGGAGCTACTTTAACAACGAGCTTGATGAACAACTGGATGCGAACGCATTGATTGAAAAAGAAAATGCGCTTTTAGATACGGCTTTGACTGAAATTGATAGTCTGGAACAGCGCCGTGACGATATCATTTCACGTATGCAAGTCATTCAAGACTTGCAGGGTCGACGTCCTGTACCTGTTCGTTTATGGGATGATCTTGCTAAAGCCATCCCGCCGGCACTCTATTTGAATAATCTCAAACGTGAAGGCGATGTTTTGACGCTGACAGGTCGAGCTGATAATCCAAATATTGTATCAAGTTTGATTCGTAATCTTGATGATAGTAAATGGATGGGTGATTCAGCCGTTAGTAATATCCAACAAAATATCAGTGCTTATGAATCTGCACCAGTGCTTAATAATACGGTCACCGCTGGTGAACAGCCGCGTCCTATTTATCCTGAAGACAGTTATGTACAGTTTGTGATCACGACCAAAGTACAGTCGGAAACAGCCGTTCCTGTAGAGGGTGCTGACGGTACCACTGTACCTGGAGGTGAGTTATGAAGCTTAACCGTAAAAAAAACCTGATTAAAACCAAAAAAACAGCCTTGAAACCAAAGCAACAGTTTGATTTACAGGAGTTTCGCCGCAGTTTTGAATCGTTGGACTCTGAAAACTACGGCAGCTGGCCATTACCTGTAAAGGTAACGGTAATAGGGCTTATTATTACGCTCATCGCAGCGTTGGCATGGGCTTTACCGATTAGTAGTAAGATCGATGAGATCAATGCTGCTGAGAGTCAGCAACAAACGTTACTTGATAGCTATCGTGAAAAAGAATCACGCGCGCGTCATTTAAAAGCCTACCAAGAGCAAGTTGTCCAAATGGAAGCTGAGTTCAATACCTTACTCGATCAGCTACCAAAAGATACGCGTGTATCAGAGCTGGTAGAGGGCATTAACATGACGGGTGTCGGCAGCAATATACGTTTTCAAGACATTTCAGTAGAGCCTGAGATTGAAAACGAATTTTTTATTGAGCAACCTATCCGCATTGCTGCTTTGGGCGAATATCATCAGTTTGGTAGCTTTATTAGTGGTCTTGCCGCCTTACCACGAATCATTACTATGCATGATTTTGAGGTCAGCAATCCTCAGCCGACATTGGATGTTTTACCGGAGCTTAATTTGGTATTACAAACCAAAACCTATCGTTCAAAAGAAGCTGACCCTGAGGGTGATGAAACGGTTGCTGTCACTGACGCTGCAACCACTGATAATGCAGGAGGCAACTAATGAATATTCAAAAACTGCCTACGCTATTGGTTTTAAGCATGGCTGTATTGTCCATGACAGGGTGTGCGGATCGCATTGGTATGGCAGAGCAATCAATGACCGATATCCGTAATCAGCCAGCTCAGCCTATTGAACCACCGCCCAAAGCTGAGCTAGTAGAAGACTTTGTTTATAGTGCCAGCGCACAGCGCAGTCCATTCTTACCACCGAGTTTAGTCAATGTCCAAGGTCCTACCACTTCCATCGATGGTGTGCGTCCTGACATTACCAGAGTGAAAGAACCTCTTGAGCAATATGAGCTATCGCAACTGATTTTTCGTGGTGTCGTAATTTCACCTGAAGGTCAGCGATATGCGTTGGTACAACGCCCTGATGGTTCAGTCGCGAGTGTTAAAGTAGGTGATTATCTTGGACTAAATGACGGCCGTATTGTTGAAATCACGCCGACCCAGATTAACTTGATTGAAATTGTGCCAGACAGCCGCGCTGGGTTTGTTGAAAAACCCCAGTCGTTGGTTTCACCCATAAGCTAAGTCGGCAGATTTTTTGAGGAATAAATAATGACAGTACGCAATAACAAGGTAACGATGATGAGCAACCGCGTATCTTCTGCTTTTGCCATTTCAGCATTGGCAATCAGCATGGTAGCAGTGAGTAATAGTGCCCATGCCGCACAGCGCATTAACGAAGTTTCTGTGGTACAAATTGCACCAGCAGTGACGCAAATGCGTTTGGGATTTGACGGTTTACCAGTGTTACCTGCCGCCTATCAGCTTGATAACCCTAGCCGTTTGGTACTAGATTTTGAAAAAGTGCAGAATGGACTTGCTAGTCGCTTTAATGAATACAATATTGGTATGATTGATAAGGTCACGACGTTGAATAGTGACAGTACTACGCGCCTGATTGTTGAGCTAAAACAGGCAGGTAACTATACGACATCGATTGAAGGTAACGATTTACTATTGACCATTACTGATCCTAATCGTCCAGTAATGACCAATGATCCTATCCAAGACGTACTCAATGACAATAATGCGATCACGACGACAGCAGTCGTTACACCGATTGTAGAAACCAGTAGTGCATCGGCAGTCAATATAGCCAGTAAAACGGTGGTTAAAAATCAAGTGCCTGCTGATACCATGGTGGTCAGAGTTAACCCATTATTAAGCCCACAACTTGCTGCATCGCAAGTGAGTAAGCAATATAGCTATGATGGTTTGAGTGCCGTCAATTTTGCCGCAGGAAATGATAGTGGTGGCAACGTTAGCATCACACTTACCAATGAAGCCATTCCCGTTGATGTCCAACGTCAAGGCAACAAGTTAGTGGTACGCTTAACGGGTAGCACCGTGCCAAGAAATTTATTGCGCCGTTTGAATATTAATAGTGGTCTGGTTGATAGTATTGATACTAAAAACCAAGGTCAAAATGGTGTAATTACTATTAATGTTAAAGAAGATTATGAGTATCAGGCTTATCAATCAGGCAATCAGCTGAATATTAATATCAGAAAACCTGAGCTACTACGTGAGCCAACACTTGAAGAAAAAGTCTATAGCGGTGAAGCGCTATCTATGGAGTTTCAAGACGTTGAAATTCGCAGTGTCTTAGATATCCTAGCGCAGTTCACAGAAATGAATATTGTGGCTAGTGATTCAGTCGCGGGCAATATCACCTTACGCCTGATTAATGTCCCATGGGATCAAGCGCTAGATATTATTCTAAGGAGTAAAAATCTTGGTAAGCGTGAAAATGGCAATGTCATTTTGGTTGCGCCTTCCACCGAGCTTGCTGAGCAAGAAGCACGTGAGCTTGAAGCGCAGCAAGCGGTTGAGTCTTTTGCGCCATTACGCACAGAATATATTCGTCTTAGCTATGCAAAAGCGCCAGATGTTTTGACACTTATTTCTCAAGGCAGTGGCTCATCAGGTGGCAGCAATGCAAATGCTGCTGATAACAATACCTTATTGTCTAATCGTGGAACGGTAACGGTAGATGAACGTACCAATACTTTAATTATTAAAGATGTGGCTGACAGTATCGAAAATATCCATAAGTTGATTGGTAAAATTGATATTCCAGTCCGTCAGGTCATGATTGAAGCGCGTATTGTGAGTGCCACTGATAGCTTTAGTAAAGAGATTGGGGTTCGTTGGGGTATCTTGTCAAATGGTGCTGCTAATAACCGTAATTTATTGGTCGGTGGTAGTAATCAAACGTTATGGGATTTAAAAGACTTTGATGTAGAAACGACGACGGTAAATGGTCAAACGGTTTCTTATCCTTCATACGATATTACTCGTCCTGATAACTTAAACGTCGATTTAGGGGTTGCCAACCCCGCTGGTAGTATTGCCTTTGGCTTGCTTAGTATGTCAGATGTGATGCTTGATCTTGAATTGTCAGCACTGCAAGCGGATAATCGCGGTGAAGTGATTTCTACGCCGAAGATTCTGACAGCAGACAAGCAAACGGCGAAAGTCTCTTCAGGGACGCAGATTCCTTATCAAGAAGCGTCTGCCAGTGGAGCAACTACCACTAGCTTTAAAGAAGCAGCATTGAGTTTAGAGGCCACACCAAATATCACCCCAGATGGTAAAATCGGTTTGCAATTGTTAATCACTAACGGTACGCCAACCATTATTAATAATCAGGTTGCTATTGCTGAAGACTCTATTTCAACCAATGTTATTGTCGAAGATGGTCAAACGGTTGTGTTGGGTGGTGTCTTTAAGAATCGTACCAGCAATGGTGTTGATAAAGTACCGTTCTTAGGAGACCTGCCTTATATTGGTCGCGCTTTCCGTAAAGACGTGCGTAGTAATTCTAAAGAAGAGTTATTGATATTTATCACGCCAAAATTAATCAATGATGGTATTAGCCGCATAGATTAATCATTTATTGATTGGTTTTCGCTCAAAAGAAGCAAGCATCAACGCTTGCTTTTTTTATGGAAAAATTTTCATATTGATTGAATTTTACTAACAATAATCAACGCTCATTACTAGCCAGAATATCAATGACGTTGTATCATAGCTAATTTAGCTGAGTAAGTATTATGGTGGAGGAATTGCCGTCGGTGTTTTTAGTAGGGCCGATGGGAGCAGGGAAGACAACCATCGGTAAATTGCTGGCTAAGCAGTTGGGGCGCACCTTTGTAGACAGCGATTGGTACATTGAATCGCAGACAGGGGCTGACATAGCTTGGATATTCGCTAAAGAAGGCGAGGCGGGCTTCCGTGAGCGTGAAACGCGCGCCATCGATGAGTTGACTCAAAAAGACCAAATCGTTTTAGCGACCGGTGGTGGCGCTGTGATGTGTGCTGAAAACAGAGCGTTTTTGCATCAGCGCGGTATCGTGGTTTATTTGAATGCGCCAGTTGATGTGCAAATGGCTCGCACGGCTAAAGACAAATCACGACCACTGTTACAGCAGCCAAATCCTAGAAAAATCTTGCAAGATTTATATAGCACTCGTGATCCCTTATATCGCCAAGTCGCTCATATTATTATGCCAACTGGTCATACTTATCCCCGTCATATGGTCAATCAGCTTTTACAGCAACTAGAGTCGTTTACTGACTCGACTGCTATAGCACCAGAAGATAAAGAAAATTAACCATAATGATAAACTTTATCAAGGCGTGTCCTCATTTAAAAATGGCGATAAAAATCAGGACGCGCCCTAGTTAAGCTCAGCTACTTTTATCTTATTCAAAATGCTTAGGGAGTGTTTAATGGCAACGCCACTGTTTCATGACGGTTTAACGGTTCATACGCAAAGCCATGACTATCCAATCGTCATTACTGAGAAAACAGCGATAGATCGCAACAGTATGGCAAAGCTGATCACACCTTATATTCGTGGTCGCCAAGTATTGATTGTCACTAATGATACTGTTGCGCCTTTATACCTAAGCGCTTTAGAGAAAGAGTTAACAGAGCAGTTCACTGTGCGTGTTTGCGTATTGCCAGATGGTGAGCAATATAAGCATCAGACCAGTATCAATCAAATTTACGATGTATTGATGGCCGAGCATTTTAATCGTGACGTTACGCTTATTGCTCTAGGTGGTGGCGTTATTGGTGATATGACGGGCTTTGCTGCAGCAAGCTTTATGCGTGGTGTGAATTTTATTCAGATTCCAACCACGCTACTGTCACAAGTGGATTCGAGCGTTGGTGGTAAGACGGGCATCAATCATCCTCAAGGCAAAAATATGATTGGCGCTTTTTGGCAGCCGCAAATGGTACTTGCTGATATGAGTACGCTCAAGACTTTGCCAGCGCGCGAGTTGTCAGCCGGGTTGGCTGAGGTTATTAAATACGCGCTCATTATGGATGTCACGTTCTTAGATTGGCTGGAAGTCAATCTGCCAGCGATGATGGATTTGGATTTAGCGGTACTTGGTGATGCCGTAAAACGCTGCTGTCAGTATAAAGCGGATGTCGTCGCGCAAGATGAAAGAGAGTCAGGCGTGCGAGCATTGTTAAACTTCGGTCATACTTTTGGTCATGTCATTGAAACACATGAAGGCTATGGCAATTGGCTACACGGTGAGGCAGTCGCTGCTGGCATGGTACAAGCCGCAGAGTTATCACAGAAAATGGGATGGTTAACGGCCGAAGACGTTGCTCGTATTAAGCGTATTTTAACCTTGGCAAATTTGCCTATCACCCCGCCACGCATTGATACACAAACGGCGCTAAGTTTGATGGGACATGATAAAAAAGTGAAACACGGACAAATCCGCCTGATTTTGTTAAAATCACTGGGTCAGGCCGTATTGACCAATGATTTCGATGAAGATCTTTTGCACGAGGTATTGTCACAATACCGCGTATAATGTCTTAAAGCTTTAGTGCTCGTGAATACCCACTGAACGCAACGGTTTAAAGCAGGCTGGCTCGCCGCTATTCTACTTACTGCGCATCTCTTGAATGCAGTCAACTTTATTTTCACCAAGGATACTCCCATGGCAGCTTCAAGATCGACGCCGCGTACCGCTAGCCAGTCATATCGCCGTCAAGCGTTGATTTGGCTGATAATGACCTTGCTGCTGGGTGTGGTCACGGCTCTGATTTGGATGTTTAGTCAAACACCAGCGATGGGTGCCAAAATTGAAAATGCCCCCATATCAGCACCGCAACTATTGAGTGCTGAGCTTGAGCAGCCTTTAAAAATAGAGTCGTTACACGAGCTTGATACCGACGTGCAGCCCATTAGTTTTGATACGACGGTACGTGATTTGCGCAATTATCCTGCTGAGTTTAAAGACAAACGTTATTTGTTGGCGAATAAAGGTAAATGGACAGTGCAGGTGATGAATGTCGCCGAAAACGATGTGATTGTCAGTTATCTAGAAGGCCGCGCAGACCGTAATAAATTTGCTTATTTCCGTTATCTTGATGATGAAAATCAAGTCCGCTATATGTTAACTTATGGGCTCATGAGTAGTCCACAAGAAGCGGTTGGCGCGGCAAAACTGATAGACTTTAAGTTGCCAGCCAATGTGCGTGTGTTGCCAGAAGAGATCAATCGTTATGTCGGTATCATCGATAATTATGAACGCCCTGATCCAGTTAAAGATTTGAGCACCAGACGCACACGTTCTGTTGATCTAAAGCCGACTAAGCGCGAAGTGCCAGTGCGCCAGCCACTGCCAGAAACGAATAATGGGGACAATGCTGGTCGTAGCAGTCAAGAAACTGCCAGTAATGGCGACAATGAAAGTATCCGTCAGTCAGCGGATACCTCCGATACTTTATCGGTCACTGAAGAGCGTATTGTTGGCAATGAAGAGGAAGTATCCTCTGTCACCACGCCTAAAAATGAAGGTAGTGGAACTAAGTCTGAATCAGAGAATAAAAAATCAGTGACATCAGGTACTGAAAATACCACTAAAAAACCCCCAGTAGTCGCAACACCAAAGCCGCCAAGTAGTACCAGTAGCACAAATTCTGGCGCAAACGCTACTAGCAAGAATACCAATCCTCCTAAGAGCAATAACGACAGTATGAAAACGCTGATAGAAGACAAAAGTAATTAAAGTATGTTTGTCCTTTGACCATATCGTTGATAGCTATCATAACCTCGTTACCACTATAACTAAAAAAACCCACTGACAAGCTGGTTAGTGGGTTTTTTTGTGGAGCATCATAAAACATATAATTAGTGCTAAAAATACATTTCCAAAAGAAGTTGATCTTAATTAAGTATCTCAACTAAGCCTTGTCACAGATACTATGTATCAAAATTTGCATAGAACATTTAATCATCCTATAACCAATAGTAATAAGTTCTCTTACAAAATATGGTGGGTGAATCGATAGAAAAGACTAGATTTTTTGTCCGTCATTAACTAATATAACTGTGGGCGACGTTCTGTATAGTTATCGTAAAAATTGTTTTTTAACAATGAATTGGTAAACTTCTATCATTTAAAAGATACGTTACTAAAATTTTTTGTCTCAAGCGTTGTCACTTGCTATCTATAATTAAGCTATCGCAAGTGGCGCAACCTCTCTTATTATCGCTCTCTTTAGAGTGAATGAAGCGCTTGATTACAGAGCGTCAGATATTCAAAATGAATCAAATGCACGGTTATTACATGCGTAGTCAATCAGTCTGGATTGCTAGGCATGGTGTGATAACAAGTGACACTCAAGATAGCGACATTGCGTTATTGATGACTACGTAACGGGTATACAGGGCTGTATGTCATTGCCAAGGGCGACCGTTTACTATCTTTTAATATGTTAATGATCTATTGAAACATCATTCAATGACTGGGAGTGCCAGAGCTTTCACCTCAGTCTCAAAGTATGATGTCTATGAGCGTCACACCATTTATTAATTCGGATATACGAATATTAATTATTAGCCCGTTCTGCTTACGGTCTTCAGTTTATGATCTGCATTGGATGCATAAATTGCCCGTTCACCTAAAAGGACTAGCCATGTCAATGATTTCCTCGCAAACCCACCTGGTCACGCCAGATGATTTTTCTGATAACTGTGGTTTTGGTTTGATCGCTCATATTGAGGGACAAGCCAGCCATGATTTGGTAAAAACTGCTATTCATAGTCTAAGCTGTATGACCCATCGCGGCGGTGTTGCTGCTGATGGTAGAACGGGTGATGGTTGTGGTCTACTACTGGCGACGCCTATTGAGTTTTTTAGAGGTATTGCTGCTGAGCAAGGGTTCGCGATTACTGACAACTTTGCAGTTGGTATGATCTTTGTCAATTTAGATGAGACAAAAGCTCGTGATAGCCAGCAAGTGCTGAGCGATGAGATTGTCGCCCAAGGATTAGAGGTTGCTGGCTGGCGTGATGTGCCGCTTGATTTGAGCATCGTCGGTGACATTGGCCGTGAGACTTTACCTGATTTTAAGCAAGTGTTTGTCAACGCCCCCGATGATTTGGCAGCGGATGACTTTAACCGTAAACTGTTTGTCGCACGCAAAAAAGCAGAGCAGCGCTTGGCTGATGATGAGCTGTTTTATGTGTGCTCATTAAGCTGTCAGACGATTATCTATAAAGGTTTGGTGATGCCATCAGACTTGCCAGCATTTTTCTTGGATCTACAAGATGCGCGTTTGGCATCGCATATCGTGGTATTTCATCAACGTTTCTCCACCAATACCTTGCCGCGTTGGCCTTTGGCGCAGCCGTTTCGTTATCTTGCCCACAATGGCGAGTTGAATACCATCACAGGCAATCGCAACTGGTCTGAGGCACGGACGCCAAAACTAAAATCAGACAAACTGCCCAATTTGAATGAATTGACGCCACTGGTGAACAGTACGGGCTCTGACTCATCAAGCTTAGATAATATGCTTGAAGTCCTCATGTCAGGTGGTATGAATCTATTCCATGCGATGTCGATTCTCGTGCCACCTGCTTGGCAGAATGTCGATAGCATGGATATGGATTTGCGCGCCTTTTATGAGTTTTATTCGCAGCACATGGAAGCGTGGGATGGTCCAGCAGGTTTGGTGATTCAAGATGGACGCTATGCGGTCTGTATGCTTGATCGTAACGGTCTACGCCCATCGCGCTGGGTGACGACCAAGAACGGCTACATCACCGTTGCTTCTGAAGTTGGTGTGTGGGATTACTCGCCAAAAGATGTGTTGGCAAAAGGACGCGTTGGCCCTGGTCAAATGCTCGTTATTGATACTTTAACGGGTCAAATTTTAGATACTAAAGCGATTGCGACATTACTGAAAAAAGCCCATCCGTACCGTAAATGGCTGCGTGAAGAAGCAACCCGTATCCGTGATGATGAGCGTTTAGAGGAAGAGTTAGCAGCGCAAACATGCCGTGGTAATGAGCTAAAAACACTGCAAAAAATGTATCACATTACCAATGAAGAGCGTACTGAAATTATCCGCCCCAACGCCGAAAATGGTCAAGAGCCCGTCGGTTCAATGGGTGATGATACGCCCATGGCAGTGTTGTCGCAGCAAATCCGCCATGTCGGTGACTTTTTCCGTCAGCAGTTCGCACAGGTGACCAATCCACCGATTGATCCATTGCGTGAATCTATCGTGATGTCATTGCAGACCTGCCTCGGTGCTGAAACCAATGTGTTTGCGCCATCAGCGCGAGATGCACACCGTATTATTTTATCGTCGCCGGTATTGTCCGCCAGCAAGATGCAGCAACTTGAGACCTTGGGCGATCCAGCCTTTAAAATGGCGCGTATTGATTTAAACTATGATCGCACCCTTGAGTTATCAGAAGCCATCATGGCTATCTGCGAGCAAGTAGCTAACAGCATCCGAGCTGGTCACACTTTGATTGTGTTGTCTGATAAAGACATCGATGCCGATAAAGTACCAGCCAATGCCATCATGGTGACTGGTGCGGTGCATCATTATTTGATTGGTCAAGGTATTCGTACTGATGCTAATTTAATCATTGAGACTGGTTTGGCGCGCGACTCGCATCAAGTGGCAGTCTTGATTGGTTTTGGTGCGACCTGCGTTTATCCTTATTTGGCTTATGATGTTATTGATGACTTAGTAGCGACTGGTGAGCTGCTTGGTGATCCGATTCAAGCGCGGGTTAATTTCCGTAAAGGCTTGGATAAAGGCTTGCTAAAAATCTTATCAAAAATGGGCATCTCGACCATTGTCTCTTATCGCGGCGCGCAGTTATTTGAAGCAGTGGGTCTCTCTGAAGAGGTGGTGAGCCTGTGTTTCAAAGGCGTACAGAGTCGTATTAAAGGTGCGACCTTTGCTGACTTAGCTGCCGATCAAGCACAGCTAGCGGCGAATGCTTTCAAGCGCCGCGCGCCACTCGATCAAGGTGGCTTACTGAAGTTTGTCTTCAACAAAGAATATCATGCCTTTAACCCAGACGTGATTAATAGCCTGCATACCGCGGTTCGTACGGGTGATTATGATAATTATCGTAATTATGCCAACTTAGTGAATAGCCGTCCTGTGGCGACCTTGCGTGATTTATTGCAATTAAAAACAGATAACTCTATCGATGTGAATGACGTAGAGGATATCTCAGCTATTCTGACGCGCTTTGACTCGGCGGGCATGTCGTTAGGGGCGTTGTCACCCGAAGCCCATGAAGCGATTGCCATGGCGATGAATACCATCGGTGGACGTTCAAACTCTGGTGAGGGGGGCGAAGATCCAGTACGTTATGGCACGCTGCGCAACTCAAAGATCAAACAAATTGCCTCGGGTCGTTTTGGCGTCACCCCAGCGTATTTGCGTTCAGCCGAAGTGATGCAAATCAAGGTTGCACAGGGTGCCAAGCCGGGTGAGGGAGGTCAGTTGCCGGGTGGTAAGGTCAATGCTCTGATTGCGCGCTTACGTTATTCTGTACCGGGTGTGACGTTGATTTCACCACCGCCGCATCATGATATCTATTCTATCGAAGATTTGGCGCAGCTCATTTTTGATTTAAAGCAAGTCAATCCAGATGCGCTAGTATCGGTCAAGTTAGTCTCACGTCCAGGCGTTGGTACTATCGCGACTGGCGTGGCAAAAGCCTATGCCGATTTGATTACCATCTCAGGTTATGATGGTGGCACAGCAGCCTCTCCGCTATCGTCTATCCATCATGCAGGGTCACCATGGGAGCTAGGACTTGCTGAGACCCACCAATCACTACGAGTAAATGGCTTGCGTCATAAAGTTCGTATTCAAACTGATGGTGGCCTAAAGACAGGACTTGATGTGGTAAAAGCCGCTATCCTTGGGGCAGAAAGCTTTGGCTTTGGTACCACGCCGATGATTGCCGTTGGTTGTAAATACCTACGCATTTGCCATCTTAATAATTGCCCGACTGGGGTTGCGACGCAAAAAGCCAAGCTACGTGATGAGCATTTCATTGGCGAAGCGGAGATGTTGATTAACTTCTTTAAATTTGTAGCAACTGAAACGCGTGAATGGCTTGCCGCCCTTGGTGTGCGTAGTATGGAAGAGTTGGTTGGACGTACTGACTTGCTTGAAGTATTAGAAGGCAACACGGATAAACAGCGTCATCTGGATTTAACGCCATTATTATTTAGCCATCCAGCCAGTAGTGGTAAAGCCCAAACCTGTCAGGTTGAGCGTAATGAGCCATTTGATAAAGGCTTACTCGCTGAACAGATGATTAGTGATATGTTGCTCAATATTCGTCAAGGTAATGGCGGCGATTATAGCTATTATGTCGGTAACTGTGATCGTTCTATCGGCGCGCGTATCTCTGGTGAGATTGCGCAAGTATGGGGCAACCTTGGCATGAGTGATATGCCAATTAAGCTGCATCTGACTGGTACTGCTGGGCAGAGTTTAGGCGTCTGGAATGCAGGTGGTCTAAATATTGAGCTAGAAGGCGATGCCAATGATTATGTCGGCAAAGGCATGGCTGGCGGTGAGATTGTTATTTATCCACCAAAAGATTCAAGCTTTACGGCGCAAGAGACCGCCATCATTGGTAATACCTGCTTATATGGCGCAACGGGCGGCAAACTATATGCAGCTGGTACTGCTGGCGAGCGCTTTGGGGTGCGTAACTCTGGCGCGCACGCAGTCATCGAAGGCACAGGCGATCATTGCTGTGAATATATGACAGGCGGTATTGTCACTATTCTTGGGCGTACGGGTCTCAACTTTGGAGCAGGTATGACAGGTGGTTTTGCTTATGTGCTCGATATGGAAGGCGATTTCTTTGACCGTTGTAACCATGAGTTGATCGATCTTAACCGTATCTCAAGTGAGCAAACCGAAGAGCATCGTATCCATTTGCAGCAAGTGATTGAAGCGCATGTTAATAAAACAGGCAGCGCGTGGGGTCAGACGATATTGGCTGACTTTGAGCACTATGTTCGTAAGTTTTATTTGGTGAAGCCTAAAGCGGCAAACATTGCGAGCCTTCTCAAAACCACCATGGCTGACCCACAATAGCTTTGCTTGGATTATCCAATGTTCCGCTTTTAAAAGCCTTTTAACTCAGAGGTTTTCAGCAGGTAAGTGACGGTCACGATATAAAGCTCTTAATTTTGTGATAAATGAGACATCGTTGACTGTCACCGCCCACTTTAAAAAAGCTTGATATAAAAAGCCTCATATTAAAGAGACAATACCATGGCAAAACGCTTAGAAAATAGTTTTCAGTTTTTAGATGTACCACGGCTTGAGCCGACCAAAAAAGACATCGCCACGCGCTCAACGGAGTTTGTTGAAATTTATAAACCGTTTGAGAGTGAAGCCGTTGCGCAGCAGTCGCACCGCTGTCTGGAGTGTGGTAACCCTTATTGTGAATGGAAGTGCCCTGTACATAACTACATTCCTAACTGGCTCAAATTGGCTACCGAAGGGCAGATATTTCAAGCGGCTGAATTGTGTCACCGCACCAATACGTTGCCTGAGGTCTGCGGTCGCGTCTGTCCACAAGATCGCTTATGTGAAGGCGCTTGTACCTTAAATGATGGCTTTGGCGCTGTGACCATTGGTAATGTCGAAAAGTACATCAACGATACCGCCTTTGCACTTGGCTGGCGTCCGGATATGTCTGATGTGGTTTGGACAGATAAAAAAGTCGCGATCATCGGTGCAGGGCCAGCAGGTTTGGGCTGTGCGGATATACTCGTTAGAAACGGCGTAAAACCAGTTGTGTTTGATAAGCGTCCTGAAATTGGTGGCTTACTGACTTTTGGTATTCCAGAATTTAAAATGGAAAAGGACGTTATGCGTAACCGCCGTGTCATCTTTGAAGGCATGGGCATGGAATTTCGTCTTGAGACAGAAATCGGTACTGATATTAGTATTAATGAACTGTTAAGTGAGTATGATGCGGTATTTATGGGCATGGGTACTTACACTTATATGCGTGGCGGCTTTGCTGGTGAAGAGCTTTCCGGTGTTCATGATGCGCTAGATTACCTGATTGCCAATGTCAATCGCTGCAACGACTGGGAAAAAAATCCTGAAGAATATATCGACTTTAAGGGTAAAAGAGTGGTGGTGCTAGGTGGTGGCGATACTGCGATGGATTGTAACCGTACCAGTATTCGCCAAGGCGCTGAGCAGGTAGTTTGTGCCTATCGCCGTGACGAAGAGAACATGCCAGGTTCGCGCCGCGAAGTGGTCAATGCTCGCGAGGAAGGCGTTGAGTTTCTATTCAATCGTCAACCGACAGAAATCATTGGCTTGAATGGTAAAGTGAATGGCGTGAAAGTCGTTACGACTCACTTGGGTGCGCCAGACAACCGTGGTCGTCAGCGTCCTGAGCCGATTCCTAATTCAGAAGAAATTATCCCATGTGATGCCGTAATTATGGCTTTTGGCTTCCGTCCTAGCCCTGCTGACTGGTTTGAGTCTCAGCAAGTGGCAATGGACAGCTCTGGTCGCGTGCTGGCAGCGGAAAAGCAAACCTTTAAATTCCAAACCAAAAACCCCAAGATATTTGCTGGTGGTGATATGGTGCGTGGTTCTGATTTGGTCGTGACTGCGATTTGGGAAGGTCGTGAAGCCGCTGAAGGTATTTTGGACTTCTTAGAGGTATAATGGTTTTGGTTGACATCCAATTATTGACCACTCTATTTCGATCTCAAACGTCTTTTGCCTTTTAACAGGTAAAAGACGTTTTTTTTGATATCAGCAGTACATGATGGTTCGATATTACTTTTCATTGACTATATATTCTTCAATTAATAAGAGTACCTGTGCGTGAAACCAAAAATTTGGCAACGATTTACTGCACCATTCATTGAACCTTATGCGCGCTATCAGCACGCTGATATCTTGCACGCCATACGTATCGGTGCAGCCATTGTACTTGCGCTGTTAGCCAATCAAATAAGCCATTTTCCACATGGGGAATGGACGACGATCACCGTCTTTATTATTTTGGGATTGCTACAGTATCAGGGCGCTATTTATACCAAAGCCAAAGAGCGAGTACTAGGCACGGTTTCGGGTATTGTCGTGGCATTTGCAATCTTATGGATCAATAAAGGGACGGGTGCTTGGTTAGGGATAGAGTACCTGCTTATTGGTATTGTTAGTGGAATTATTGGTTATTTTTCGGTCAGGCGGCTAGGGTATACTGGGTTACTCACTGGCATTACTATGCTGATGATCGTCTCTAACTTGAATCAAGTTAATATGGCGCAAGATGGTGTCTATCGCGCACTCAATATCTTAATCGGTACAGGTATTGCGGTCATGGTGACAGTGGTCTTACCTCTAAAGTCGACGTTGATGTGGCGATTTTTATTAGCAAATAATTTAGAAGCCTGTAGTACGCTTTATGCCGGTGTCGGACATCATATCGATGCTGAAATAGTGGCTCCCAAGTCGCTTGTCTATACTAGAGCGACAAGCTCAGCTAGCCTGTTTTATCCTCAAAGTAGCACTACTGCAGATATGCCTGTTAATAAAGCGTTGATAAAATCGCTGCAGCAAATAAACAAGCGACTACTCGCAGTACGTCCACATATCGCTGCAACAGCAAGCGAGTCCGGCATTCATAAAGAGACGATAGAAACGATTCAGCGTACCCATCGCAATATCATCGGTACCATCGATTTGTTACTCAGTGCAGCACCGCGTTTGGCGAATATCGATATCGACGATGATAATCATATGCTACTGATTCACTATCAACACGAGCTCACCCAAGCCATGCAGCATATCGCGGCAGTGCTACGCAGTCCAAGCGATCAGACTTTTCGACCTATTACGCGTATTGCGCTATCAGAATATCCTAGCGTACAGTATGCAACGTTTGAGTGGCAGGGATATTTTTGGTTGACGCAAACGTTGCAAGCACAACTGCAACAGTTAAGTGATCTGCTACAAACGACCAAACCGCAGTGGTATGCCGCTTCTGGTCTGCGCTATCAAAGGCGTGAGCAGCGTAGAATGAAAGAGCAGGGGGGCGAGTCCGATTTACACTTGTAAATATAGGAGATGCTGGCAAGTATTTGTCAGCACCTTTCAGCATTACCAATAGCCAAATGCGATGTTGTTAGGATGTTTTTTTGTCGTTATGTGCTAGCATGTTTTGACCTTCAGCGTCTTTTATCTTTTAATAGGTAAAAGGCGTTATTTTTTGGTCATGACTTTATCATCGATTTATCAATAGTTAAGCCAGTAGCTACAATTTAACCGATTTTTTCTTCCTTCACTTATAAGAGATGCCCTGCGTGAAACCGACTTTTTGGCAACGATTTACCGCCCCGTTTGTAGAGCCTTATGCCCGTTATCAGCATGCAGATGTTTTGCATGCCATACGTTTGGGTCTGGCTGTACTTATTGCGCTCTTGCTAAATGAGTTTACGCACTTGCCGCATGGTGAGTGGACGACCATTACCGTGTTTGTGATTTTGGGTTTGTTACAATATCAAGGGGCGATTTATACCAAGGCTAAAGAGCGGATATTGGGTACTTTGCTTGGGGTAGTAGTTGGGCTTAGCTTCTTATGGCTGATTAAAGATATCGGTGGGTGGCTGTGGTTGTATTATGGGCTGATTGGCATTATCAGTGGCATCATCGGTTATGTGGCGGTCAAGCAATTGGGCTATATCGGTCTGCTGACAGGTATTACCATGCTGATGATTGTGTCGAGTCCTGACCACAGCAATATTGCCCAAGATGGCTTATATCGCGCGTTCAATATTTTGCTTGGTGCAGGAGTAGCGGTGGCCGCAACGTTAATTTTACCGCTTAAATCGACGTTGATGTGGCGGTTTTTGTTGGCCAGTAATCTTGAGACGTGCAGCAATTTGTATGCAGGGGTTGGCAATCATATTGATGCGGATGTCTTAGTGCCCAAGCCGTTTAAATATAGTAAGGCGACCAGTTCGGCCAGTATTATTTATCCATCGAACAGTGCTATACCAGATACACCGGTCAATAAGTCCTTGGTGAAAGCGCTACAAAAAATCAATAAGCGTTTGCTTGCCGTGCGTCCGCATATCGCAGCGACAGCAAGTGAATCGGGTATTGAAAAGGAAACACTAGAGACTATTCAGCGTACCCATCGTAATATCATTGGTACCATTGATTTGCTGTTAAGTGCCGCACCGCGTTTGGCTAATATTGAAATTGACGATGAAAACCATATTTTGCTTATTCATTATCAGCACGAATTGACGCAAGCGATGCAGCATATGGCGGCGGTATTACGTAGTCCAAATGATCAAGTATTTCGCCCCATTACGCGCATCGCTGTATCAGAATATCCAAGCGTAGAAAACTTAGGCTTTGAATGGCAAGGCTATTTTTGGCTCACGCAAACCTTACAAGTACAATTGCAGCGGCTCAGTGATTTATTGCAAACGACTAAGCCGCAATGGTTTGCCGCCTCTGGTCTGCGCTATCAACGCCGCGAGCAGCGCCGTATCGAGCATAAAGGTAGTGAAACTGATTTGCACTTATAAATATAGTCAATCCTATATAAATCAGATACGGTGTTAGGCTCGCTTAGTCTACTATTGGTAGTACTTTCGTTCGCCTTCCTTGTATCCAAATTATATTGAACCGACTATAAAAGCTAAATAAAAGACAATAAAGAATAAATAAAAAACGCTGACTTTATTAAGTCAGCGTTTTTTTGCGGTAACAGTTGTTAAAAAAGTTATTAAAAATAGCTATAAAAAACAGCTATAAAAAACAGTGATTAACGACCAGTTTTTAGCTTATCCCAATACTGCTGATATACTTGCAATGCTTCATCGCCCACATCTTCTTGGAACTCCGCTTTTGCCAGTACGTCTTTGCTCGGATAAATGGTTGGATTGTTTCTCACCTCTTCTGGCATCATCTCACGCGCAGCCATATTAGGCGACGCATAACCAATCTCTTCGCTGACGATTTTAGAGTTCTCAGGACGCAGTAAGTAATCAATAAACTTGTGGGCTGCATCGACCTGTTTGGCGTTTTTTGGAATGACAAAGTTATCCATCCACAAGATAGCGCCTTCAGTTGGATATTTATAAACCAAGCTGGTCAAGCCTTCGTTATTGGCGATAATTGCCTCGCCATTCCAACTCATACCAACCGTGGTTTCGCCTTCCATATAAGGCATGCGCGAGGCATCCGAGTTAAAGGTCTTCACATTTGGCATCAAGGTCGTGAGCTTCTCATAAGCGGCTTTGATTTCGTCAGGATTTTTACTATTACCTGAATGCCCAAGGGTCAATAGCGCCATGCCAAACACTTCGCGCATATCGTTCATCAGCATCACTTGCCCTTTATACTCAGGACGCCATAAATCGTTCCAGCTATTTACGGTTGCAGGATCGACCTTGTCACCATTAATGGCAAGACCGGTGCTGCCCCACATATAAGGAATCGAATATTTGTTCTCTGGATCAACCTTGGTATTGGTAAAAGACGTATCAAGATTCTTAAAGTTGCTTAATTTAGATTTATCGAGCTCTTGCAGCAAGCCTTCTTTGGCCATTTTTTCGACATAATATGTTGATGGGATGGCTAAGTCATATTGGCTAGAGTCATCGAGCAATTTAAGCTTGGCGTACATAGCTTCGTTAGAATCAAAGGTGGTGTAATTGACCCGAATACCTGTCTCTTCAGTAAAGCCATCGAGAATCTCTTGCGGCATATACTCTGACCAGTTATACAGATTGAGCGTTTCAGCACTCGCCGCTGTACCATCAGCCGCCGTATTGTCTGACTTGCTACAGCTAGCAAGTGCTAGCCCAACAGCCACGGCTAATAGTGCTTTTGGTAGTATACGAGCGCTACGAGCAATGTTGTGGGGCGATGATAAATGAGTCAAAATATCTCTCCTAAATAAGAATGATGCAAATGAGTAAAAAGTTAAATAATAGATAATGGAAGCTAAGGGCTAAATACTAAGTGCTGAATATAAGGTATCGAGCCAGTTGTGAAACTATTATGGCTATGATTGTTAAGAATTTAAAGGGCAAGAAAGAAGTTCGTTCTTCATAATATTGTTAAAAGTGGCGCTGATAACTGGCTGAAGAATCTATAAAATCACAAATATGAGATTTACTGCTGTCTTTGAGTAAGATAATAAGCGTAAATAATCATGCTATGATGAGAGCTGCTTTACCCTTAAGCCATGAGTTTACGACGTGGTTTTTATAAGATGCAAAGATTACCGATAAAATAAAAACAATTGAATGTTAATTAAATGGTTCGAATTAAAAGAGGCAAAAGATGAATAATCGTAAACGCGCTGGACTGATTACTGCTGTGCTTGGCATAATTGCCTTTATGACCATGTTTAACGCTGGCTCGCCGACACCTATCGTTAATTGGCCGGTTGAGACGTACATGGGTTTGGCATTTACGATTGGCTGGTTGAGTAATGTGCCTGTTTGGTTGGCCTATGTGCTGGCAGCGGTGGTGCTTATTTTGATTGTTGTTGGATTTTATAAAATCGGTAGTTGGATTTATAGTTTAATGACGAAGCGTGGTTAGATTTTGCTAGGACGTGTCCTTATTTTAAAAGTGAGAACACGTCCTAGATAAATAGCAATTTGCAAAGTCTGATTACTAAGACGCAATATGAAACTGCTCAAGCACCGATTGAATACCGCGCTCCTCAATCGTACCCGTGACAAAGTCTGCACGCGCAATCAATTCTTGCTTTGCATCGCCCATTGCTACTGCATAGCCAACCAAGTCAAACATCTCTAAATCATTCATTCCATCACCAAACGCCATACACTCACTGGCATCTACCCTATAGTATTGACAGACGTCTTTAATGCCTCGCGCCTTGGATGCCTCTATCGGTAAGATATCTGCGCCGATATGATGCCAATGGACGAGCTTTAAATCGTACTGGGCAAAATTGACGTCCTGCATTTTCTCTTGTTGATTGTTAAAAAATACTGAGCATTGATAGACGGTATTTCCTTTATGATATTCAGGGTCAACGATAGAGTTTGGAGTGATGGCATTAAACTCGCGCAAGCGCTCATTTTCACCTGACCAAGCGATATGGGTGGCAGAGTCAAACTTATGAATCAACTCGCTCTGTTGGCACAGACGCACGATGGTATCCGTTTGCTCAGCGGACAACGGATAGTGGCTAATCCGACCCTTTTTATCAAAACTATACTGTCCATTCATACAAATAATCGCATCTAAGACATCAGCTTCGAGCAAGGCTAAAATATCTACCGGCAATATGGCTTTGGAGCGTCCCGTTGAAATCACCAGCTTAATATCAGTATCTGCAAGCTCCTCAAGTGTTGCTTTGTTGTGTTCGGCGATGATGCCATTGCGGCTCAAGGTATCATCGATGTCAAAAAAGATGATCTTGGGTGTTGGAGTGTTGATAGTCATACTTTCTTTGGCGATTTTGTCTTCGATAAACATGATGATCCTATTGTTTTTTAGTCGTTTCAATACCAATGATTTAGATACTACTACAACACACCCGAAGAGATAAATACCTATAAAGTAACCTGCGATGATGCAAATTTGGCTACTGCTGCGGTATTCGCTTTGCTGGCATTGCGATTGATTTGCGCTTATTTGAAAGATTAACAAAAACTCTAAACGATATAATTAACTTAAGAGTGGCTATTTATTATAAGGTTAGGATTAACGATCAATATCAGTTAACAAAATGATGAACGATTTTTATCAGTGTATCCGCTACCTAAAGGAGCCAGTATGAAAATTTTTACCTTAAAATCAGTCACCGCTTTGACGGCACTGGCAACATTGGCACTATCTGCCAATGCCTTTGCAATGGATGTCAAGTTTAACGATGCTGCTTGGAATGGCAAAAAAATACCTGAAGGGCAGCAGTGTCTAAACTATGGTGGCAAAAGTCCAGCCACGCCGAGCATGACGGTTTCAAACATACCGATGGGCGCGGAGAGCTTGGTTTTCGTTTATAACGATGTGAGCAATAAACGTATGCAACATGGTGGACATGGCATTGTAGAGTTTAACCTACCAGAAGGTGCTACGAGTGCTGAGATTCCACGGGTGTTTGGGCATACTTATGAAGTGCCAGTCGGGATTGAGATGGTCGCGGAATATCGTAGCCGTGCAGGGGAAGCGGGAGGGGCGTATAAACCACCTTGTTCAGGTGGCAAAAACCATCTGTATACGGTAGATGTGCAGGCATGGCAAGGCGATAGTGTGCTTGCTGAGACAACGGTTGAGATGGGTCGGTATTGATGCCTTGGTCGTTTTAATGAGCGTAAAAAAGCCGTCTATACCGCGTGTATAGACGGCTTTTGAGTAAGAGTAAGTGATGTTTGCAACGTCTGAGCCATCAGTAATCGTGGGTCAGTCGTATGTTAGGGTTGAGACCGTGCTATAGGAATATATAGATTAGGCTTGTTAACTATTAGACTAATGATATCGCAGTCATTGTACCAATTTTTATAGTACAATTGTACTCTGAGAAGTATAGGCGTCCTATTTCATTAAAATTCCAATGGTTATTTCTAGAAATACAATGATGCTAGATGACAAAAAACCACTAAGAAAAAAAATTTTATTGATTATACTTTATCTTAAATTAGATCAGGTTTTTATAAATAAGGTTTCTCATGACTATAGCGACAAGCCATACTCCAGAAAGCAAAAAAATAAATGGCGAGCATATTCTTATCAACATGATATATATCGCCAAAAATGTCGACCTAGATTCGGGAATCGAGCTGACTCGCGCGCTTGAGTATTGGCGAAGGTATTTTGAAGAAAACAATATAGCTTCAGCTTTAGTCATTAGTGAAGGTTATTTCGTTCAAAGTTTTCAAGGGACAAGGCCCGCTATCAATATTGCCTTAAAAAAATACTTGACGAGCATTCAACTATTTTTCCCAATATTGTTAATATAGAGGAAATAGAGTCGCGTCAATGGAATGGGTTTTTAGTGAAACATCTAACATCAAGCGCTGAAGATGAAGAGTATGCCCTCAAAAGCTTCTCAGCAGGTTCTGATTATAATCCCTATCTAATGACAAGTGCTCAGATTAAAAGCTTTTTGACAGCGATTTTTAAAGATGCTGAATCCAATAATCCTTAGATAAGTTCTCTATTCTGATTAACGTAAAGAAGCCGTCTATACCTTGTGTAGGCGGCTTTTTAGTTGTTTTCAATATCTTATATTTATAGATCGTAAAGGTTGAGCGTTGTAATTCTACATATGTTGTGTATTATCATCTGAGACATTTGCTATTTGAATAACTTAAACGGATTGTATTTATGAAAAAACTATCTTTATTGCTAGTAACGCTTTTAGGATCATCAATCGTATTAAATGGATGCGCGACCGCGAGTCTTGTAAGCTACACTAAATCTGATTATTATGGAGGATATCATATTCATAAAAAAAATATTTTATCTGAGGAAGTTATTGCCATTGGATATCCTAATAAACCAATAAAAGAATACGAGGGTGCTATGATCTTAGCAGGTAAAAACTACAGCTTTTTAGTGCAACCTTCGGTCAGTTCTCACACCTCATCTGATATATTCAGCAGAATTTTCTCTCAAGTAGATTTAGGCTCACTATATATCGATACTAATCCATCATCCTATTACTCTGACTCCGATACACAGAGAGAATACGGAACTCGTGATATTCAGAAAAAAACCCAAGCTGATTCAAATGAGTTAATTCTTGATATAGACAGAGATAGAGATGGATCCAGTCAAGTTAAAAATATATCAACCCGTATCAATCTAGTGTATGCAAAGCCGACAAATGAAGTAAAGAATAATGAGCAGCCACAGTTGGAAAATCTTGGTTTTAAGTGTCAGACATCAGTCATCGCTGAACAACAAAGTCTAGCCTGTCAGCGTTCAGTGTTCATTAAGATCACAGTAGCTTCTGCGGTACAAAATATTGATCAGATAAACCATAAGCTAAAGCAACCTATGACTATTCAATTGAATGAAAATTGGAAAACTAGGGATAATACTAATAAGTTTGGCATTGCTTTGTTGCCAGTGAGTGTGGCAGTAGACATAGTTACTCTTCCTATCCAAGCTATAGGTTTTCTAGTTCTTAAAGAAGCTTTGGCAGATGGTTACTAAATTTTAAGAGATTTAGTAGGGAAATAAGGCAGGTATGGTGTTATTAATGCACAGAATAGTTATTTGTTTTTATTAGCGCCAAGAAGCCGTTTATACATTGTGTATAGGCGGTTTTTCAGTGGGTGGCATTTGCCTTATGTTTACTGAGTGAGTTAGCTTTGATTAAATCACAACTGATATGCATGCTTAAAAACTGATAAAACTAATGCAATACATATAACCATGAAGATTATTGTAATAGGCATTAACGCTGCTATAATTTTAATTAATAATGAAGGAGGTCTGGAAGGTGCGCCATAATTATTTATGCCAATATCTCCTTTAACAAATACAAGGCATAGCCACAATATTATATTAATCATTGGAATGAACCACAAAAGAGATACCCACCCCGATTTATTCAAGTCATTAAGCCTGCGTTTGCTAGGTGTGAGTAAGATATAGAAATATACTAAAAACGTTAAAATACCAATCAAAAAAATTAAAGTATTAGCAATTAGGCTGTCGCTACCAAATAAGTACGAGATAGCCTCAAATAATCCACCAGCAATTAAAACTAGAGGTATGAGCATGATATTAAGCAATAGGCTGTATACTAAGAAGCGAATGCGACCTATTCTTCCATGAATTGAATAAAGTGATTCTTGATTATAATCACTTGATACTTGCTCATGCATTTCTACCCTTAGAATCTAGTTGTTAATGAGATGGTATTTACAGTGGTTTTTCGAATATTACCAGTCTTATAGGTGTATGGAACGCACCTTACGCCTAATATTATCGGGAGAAAAATTCCGCACTAGGCTAGTTTCTCTAATTTGATGCTTAAATTTTATAACTATTTTTTCTACGATTATTTTTACGTTGTCTACGCTTTCTCCATTCTAAATTTCCTTTTTGGTATGTTGCTAAGTCTTCAACATAACTCGATTTATTTAGCCATATTATCTCTACAATAAATGTTGGGAACATAAGTAATAGAAATAACCAGATTGAAAAGTCTAGGATATTATTATTTAAAAGGAATAAAAAATTTACTATCATCACCAGTAAGAAAGTAATGAACCAGTTTTGAGACAGTTGCAGTTCATTCAAGTAGTAGCGTTCATCATGACGATGGTTCTTGATCTTGATAAGTTTTTTCTTACGGGACCATATTTGAAAGTTTTTGAACACTAAAGGTGCTTTACTAAAGTAGCCTTTTACTTTAGAGAAAGCCCATACTACTATAAGGAGTGCTACTCCATTAACTAAAGTTTCTAGTTTGATCATTTCCCAAAAATAATTTACCATCACCCAACCTCAACACTCGTCACATTCTGAAAGCCTCTTGGCAATTGTCCACCTCGATTACCACGACTGCCCGTATAATTAGCCAAATCATTTGGTTTTAGCGTCACATGGCGTTTGCCAGCGGTAATAATTAGGCTGTCTTGCTGACTGAGAGGCGTAATGGCGAGCACTTCCTCATTCTCTTTCAATTTAATTAGCTTATTACCTTTACCGCGTGCCTGTTCAGGTAAATCATCGAGGGAAAATATCAGTAAATATCCAGCATTGGTCACGACAGCGATATGGTCAGGCGCTACCTTTGCATGGGTATTGTCACCATCAGCATTGGCAGTCGTTTCTACTGGCGCATCGATACGCGCAACAGGGAGCAATCGACTATCAGCCGCTAGGTTAATGATGTTTTTACCCGCTTTTTGATTGCTATCAAGATTGCCGATGGTGTTGATAAAGCCATAACCTGCGGAGCTAGCGAGGATGATGCGCTGATTGTCAGCACCAGTTAATAGCTGCTCAAAGCTAGCACCTGCTGGCGGTTTTAGCACACTGGTCAGCGGGTCGCCTTGACCACGCGCAGACGCTAAGTTATGCGCATCAATACTATAGCTGCGTCCAGTGCTATCGAGCACATATATTTTCTCATTGGATTTGCCACGGACGTGCGCTTGATAGCTGTCACCTGAGCGATAGCTCATGCCAGCAGCATCGACGTCATGACCTTTGGCAGCACGAATCCAACCTGCCTTTGATAGGATGGCAGTGATCGGTTCGCTCGGTACAAGGTCAGATTCTTTTAATGCTTGTGCTTCTTCGCGCTCTGCCAATGGTGACACGCGCTCATTGCCATGTTCTTTCATATCGGCTGTCAGCTCGTCAATCATCAGATTGGTCAGACTGTCTGGATTGTCCAAATACTCTTGAATGATCGCGCGTTCGGCAGCCAGTTCATCTTGCTCGCGGCGTAGCTCAATCTCTTCTAGTTTAGCGAGCTGACGCAGACGAATATCCAAGATGGCATTGGCTTGGATGTCAGTCAGGTCATAATCTTGCATTAACGATAACTTTGGATCGTCCTCTTCGCGAATGATGCGAATGACTTCATCAATATTAAGATAAGCAATCAGTAAGCCTGCGAGGATGTGTAAGCGCTTGTCGATTTTATCGAGGCGATATTGCAGACGGCGCGTGACCACAGAGCGGCGACAGATTAGCCATTCATCAAGGATTTCTTTTAGGTTTTTGACTTGCGGCTTACCGTTTAGGCCAATCATATTCATATTGACGCGATAATTGCTTTCTAGATCCGTACTGGCAAACAGATGGCTCATGACGCGAGCCACATCGACCCGTGTTGATTTTAGCTCAAGTACGATACGGCAAGCGTTTTCGTGATCTGACTCATCATGGATATCGGTAATCCAAGGCAGTTTTTTGTCCGTCATGAGCTTAGCGATTTGCTCTTGGATTTTATTACCGGAG
Source organism: Psychrobacter sp. PG1 (assembly GCF_014897815.1). Classification (GTDB taxonomy): domain Bacteria; phylum Pseudomonadota; class Gammaproteobacteria; order Pseudomonadales; family Moraxellaceae; genus Psychrobacter. The sequence goes on along the minus strand of NZ_JABUZG010000071.1, from coordinate 99,772 downwards.
ACTTGGTAAGGCAGCGCGTCAATGATGACAAGATTCTTTTCTTTGGGGTCAACATGGAACGTCGCGCGCATTTTATAGCTGCCGCGTCCAGTCTCATACATCGCTTGCAAGTCTTTTTTACTGGTAATGATTTCAGCAGGGGTTGGCAGATCAGGTGCGGGTATCGATTGGGTTAATTGTTTAACTGATAGCTCGGGATTTTTTAGCAAACGAATAGCCGCGCGTACCACTTCGTTGAGATTATGTGGCGGAATGTCTGTTGCCATACCGACTGCGATACCTGTTGTGCCGTTTAATAGTATGTTAGGTAGGCGGGCAGGTAGGGTAGTTGGCTCTTGCATCGTGCCATCAAAGTTATCTTGCCAATCGACCGTGCCTTGTCCGAGTTCTGCAAGCAAGGTATTGGCATAAGCCGACATTTTGGCTTCGGTATAACGCATGGCGGCAAAAGATTTAGGATCATCTGGGCTACCCCAATTACCTTGACCTGTAATGAGCGGATAGCGATAGCTGAACGGCTGCGCCATGAGCACCATGGCTTCATAACAAGCGCTGTCCCCATGCGGATGGTATTTACCCAAGACGTCACCGACGGTACGCGCAGATTTTTTCGCTTTTGCCGTTGATTTTAGCCCCAGCTCACTCATGGCGTAAACAATGCGACGCTGGACAGGTTTTAGGCCATCGGCGATATTTGGTAACGCCCGATCCATGATGACGTACATCGCATAGTTGAGATAGGCCTGCTCAGTGAACTCTGCGACTGAGCGAGTATCCATCGGTTCATTAGGAATAATAAGGTCAATCGTATGATCAATAACATCGGACATAAAATAGGGTTCACTTATCAGTTTTAATAGGTATAGATAATTGGTGCAAGCGTACAAATAGGATAGCGCTATCGTAAAGGATATTGGCAAAATTAAAAAGGCATAAGTCAGAATAGACGACAGGTCGTGACGTGCCGGGTAATGATAAAGAGAGTACACAGCGTAACTTTGTGACCTTAACAGAGCTTGCTACTGCCCTTGATAGTAAAGGTAAAAAATAGTTAACGATAAAACACTATAAAGAGTATTAATGAATAAATGTTCGCTAATAAATCGCTGAAAAATTATCGCTTATCGCTATTAAGGTTTTGATAACTATGACATTATTGACCGTCAAGACAGTTTGCGAACTCAAGTAGCAATCTTTTATATTGAGTAGTCTGTATAAAGTGTGTATGTTAATGAACAGAGGGCTATTTACCGCTATATTGTTTGCTCATCACCATATGATTGCCTCACAGCCAAGCCTGCTATTACGATGACAAGCCTGCGCGCTGAGTTTTTATATTTTTATCACACTGTGATTCGCATGGGTTGACGGTAGCGTACTATTACTAGGAGAGAAAAGATTATGGAAAATCACAGTAACCTAATTCGTCGTAACGATAAAGTATGGATCAAAACTTATGAAAAGCTTGGTATTCAATACGACATTGAGATGCCAGCTGCTAATACTTCTTTAATCGATATATTTGAGCAGAATTTTACGAAGCACGCTGGCAAGACAGCGTTTGTCTGTATGGATGCAAAACTCTCCTACGAAGATTTAGATCGTTATAGCAAACAAATTGCTGCCTACTTGCAATCACTTGGGTTAAAAAAAGGCGATAAAGTCGGCGTCATGATGCCAAATATTTTGCAGCTACCGGTTGCCGTATTGGGTGTGCTGCGTGCTGGCATGACCTTGGTTAACGTTAACCCGCTTTACACCTCAAAAGAGCTTGAGCATCAACTAACAGACTCTGATACCAAAGCATTATTTATTTTAGAAAACTTCGCCAAAACCTATGAAGACATTGGTAAGGACTTGGTTGACCATGTCATCGTGACCTCGATGGGTGATTTGATGAGTCCATTAAAAGGCTTTATCGTCAATATGGTCGTGCGTCACGTGAAGAAGCTTGTACCTGACTATAATCTTAAAACCAGCACCAGCTTCAAAACAGCACTGAATCGCTTCTCAGCCAAAAATTACAAACGTCCAGATAACATCTGCCTTGATGATATTGCCGTTTTGCAATATACCGGTGGTACGACCGGTGTCGCTAAAGGTGCAATGCTCACGCATGGTAATTTAGTCGCCAACCTGATTCAATGTGATACCTATCTTGGCGATGCTTTTGATAAGTTTGAAGGTATGGATGAGCAGCCAGTTATCATGACTGCCTTGCCGCTATATCATATTTTCTCGTTTACCGTTTGCGGCATGTTTGGCTTATATCGCGGCTGTATCGGGTTACTGGTACCAAACCCACGTGATGGCGCAAGCTTAATCAAAGCTTACAAAGATTATCCACCAGCGTTTTTCCCAGCGGTCAATACGCTGTTTAATGCTTTAGCAAATAGCGATCCATTTAAAGCCTTAGATCATAGCAAGCTTGAGATGTCGATGGGTGGCGGCATGGCAGTATTAAAAGACACCGCTGACAAATGGCAAAAAATTACTGGTAATGTGATCGTACAAGGCTATGGTCTGTCAGAGACTTCACCTGTGGCGTCAGCAAACCCAGAAGGTACGGGTGAATTCTCAGGCAATATTGGTCTACCGATGCCTGCGACAGACATGGCTATCTTGGACGAAGAAGGCAATGAGGTCGCACTGGGTGAGCGTGGTGAGATTTGTGTTCGTGGTCCACAAGTGATGAAAGGCTACTGGAAACGTGATGATGCTACTGCTGAAGTCATGACGTCTGACGGTTATTTCCGTACGGGTGATATCGGCGTGATGGATGAAGAAGGCTACTTTAAAATCGTTGATCGTAAAAAGAATATGATTTTGGTATCTGGCTTTAACGTCTATCCAAACGAAGTCGAAGATGTGATGTCAGGTCATCCAAAGATTTTGGAATGCGGCGTCATTGGTATCGAAGATGAAAAGAGCGGCGAAGTGCCAAAGATTTATGTCGTGCGTAGTGATGACAGTTTGACTAAAGAAGAAGTGCTTGCTTATAGCAAAGAGAATTTAACTGGTTATAAGCGTCCTCGTTATGTTGAGTTCATCGATGAGCTACCAAAGTCAAATGTCGGTAAGATTTTGCACAAAGATTTGCGCGTGCTGGAAGAAAAGAACCACGGTTAATCAGCTAGCTTTCAGCGGCAGAGTATTTTTATGAGTGTCTGCTACTGTTTGTTAGGCACTCGTAAAGTCATCATGATAAGTCACCACGATACTAATGATAAAAATTAACGCTACAAACTAACGCTACGAACTAAATCTGAAAGAAACTATCAGGATGCTAAGTCGTCGTGATAGTGGTGGTTGTGATACTGGGTGTCGTGATCCAAAAATGGTAAGGTTGCTGGTATGCTGCCTTATCATTTTTTGTATTTATTGCTTTTTTTGTCGCTATGACCCAGTCAGGTAGAGATAGAGAATTTTTAGCAAAACTGCTATAGTGCTTACCGACATATTTGTTTATTTATCGACGAGATGACGTTAGTTTTGCGCTATATCTCTGATAAAACTATCAGGGATAAAGGGGTTTTTAATTCGGCAATGCCGAGTTATTGTGCTATTTATTAAGGACTTAACGTTGCGCTCTGATTGACAAAGCTTGTAAGTGATAAACCTTTTTTGTTACCACGTTTTTTATTCACAAGCTTCTGCTGTCATTGATCAATCACAAAAAATAATGGTGTTTTCATTAGATTATTCTACGTTTTTAACGGTAACATTTAGGGAAAATTATGACCGACAGTATCAATAAAGAGATCACAAACGATAACGCTGCAATGAATAATAAAGACAGCGTATTTCCTACTATGCCGACGATAGATAGTGACAGCCCCTGGTTGAAAACTTATGAGCGTTATGGCATTGATGCGACTATCGATATGCCTGATGACAATACCTCTTTACTTGATGTGTTTGAGCGTAACTTTAGCCGTTATGGGAAAAAAACGGCTTATATTTGTATGGGTGCATCGATTAGTTTTAAGGAATTGGATTTATACAGTCGCCAAATTGCCAGTTATTTACAGTCATTAGGCTTGGTAACAGGTGATAAAGTTGGGGTGATGATGCCCAACCTCCTGCAATATCCAGTGGTTGCTTTGGGGATCATCCGTGCAGGTATGGTGTTGGTCAACGTCAACCCTTTATATACCAGCCGAGAGTTATCGCATCAGCTGCATGATAGTGGCACCAAAGCCCTATTCATCGTAGAGAACTTTGCGAACACCTATCAAGAGGCAGAAGACAAAGGTCAGGTTGAGCATGTCATCGTTTGTAAGATTGGCGATATGCTAGGAGCAGTGAAAGGAGCCGTCGTTAACCTCGTTGCGCGCCATGTCAAAAAAATGATTCCGGCTTATAGTCTGCCAAACAGCGTGAGTTTTAAGCACGCTTTAAATGCAGTATCAGCCAGCAAATATAAGCGCCCTGATTTGAATTTAAGCGACGTGGCATTATTGCAATATACGGGCGGTACGACAGGGGTTGCCAAAGGTGCAATGCTGTCCCACGGTAACTTAGTTGCCAATATGCTACAGATTAGTGCATTGATGGACAGTGCATTTGATGATGATGTTGATGCCAATGATGTCATCCTGACGGCACTACCGCTATATCATGTATTCTCATTTATGGTCTGCGGCATGTATGGCATGTACCGAGGTTATGCAGGCTTGCTTATCCCAAACCCTCGTGATTTGGATGGTTTGATTAAAGAGATGGCCAAATACAAACCCGCCTTTATCCCTGCGGTGAATACTTTGTTCAACGGTCTAGTACACAAAGACGGCTTTGCAGACTTAGATTTCTCTAACCTAAAAGCGTCTATCGGTGGCGGTATGTCTGTCTTGCCAAGCGTGGCAAAAGAGTGGCATAAAATCACTGGTCTGCCTATCGTGGAAGGTTATGGTTTGTCAGAAACTTCACCAGTGGCTGCTTTTAACCCGATGACCATTGCTGAATTCACGGGTAAAATTGGTATCCCTGCCTCTAGCACCGATATAATACTAATCGATGATGATGAAAATGAAGTCGCATTGGGTGATCGCGGCGAGATTTGTGTCAAAGGGCCGCAGGTGATGATAGGTTATCAAAATCGTCCAGAGGAAACAGCTGAAACGTTTACTGCCAATGGCTTTCTGAAAACTGGCGATATCGGTATTATGGACGAAAAAGGCTTTATCAAAATCGTTGATCGCAAAAAAGACATGATTTTGGTCTCTGGTTTTAACGTTTATCCGAACGAAATTGAAGAAGCCATGAGCGAGCATCCAGCTGTGGTAGAATGCGGCGCTATCGGTATTCCAAACGATGACCGCGGTGAAGAGCCCAAGTTGTTTGTGGTCAAAAAAGGCGATGTGACTGAGCAAGAGTTGCTTGATTTTGGCAAAAAGCAACTGACTGGTTACAAGCGTCCGCGTCACATACAGTTCGTCGATGAATTACCAAAATCAAACGTGGGTAAAATCCTGCGTAAAGAATTGCGTAAGATGGAAGGGTTAGAATAAAGTTGGTGCTATTTCTTTGTTAAGCCAATGACTGGCTCAAGTAGCGGCGCAATAGCTCGAACGAATCTTGCTATTGCGCCGCTGCCACGTTAGGATATCTCAATATTTACGTCTGCTATGGCATCCAATCATTATTTATTTTAGCTTGTTAATAGTTTGCTAGATAAATGATGGTTAGCCACATAATGACAGACACCTCATTTTATGACACAGCCTTTAAAACATTGTACTAGGGATTTTTATGCGTATTGACAATCGTGAGCTTGACCAACTTCGCTCGATCAGCTTTGAGCGCCATTATACTAAGCATGCCGAAGGGTCAGTGTTAGTCAGCTTTGGTGATACCAAAGTATTGTGTACCGCTAGTGTTGAATCTGGCGTACCGCGTTGGCTCAAAGGTAAAGGCAAAGGTTGGATCACTGCTGAGTATGGCATGTTGCCACGCGCGACCAATACCCGTAACCAACGTGAAGCGGCACGTGGTAAACAATCAGGTCGTACCCAAGAAATCCAGCGTTTGATTGGTCGTAGCTTACGAGCGATGATTGACCTGAGTAAGCTGGGTGAAAATACGATTTATCTTGATTGTGATGTTTTGCAAGCTGATGGCGGTACTCGTACTGCTAGTGTGACGGGGGCTGCTATTGCGCTTATCGATGCATTAGAGAGTATCCAAAAAAGCAAAAAACTCAAGGCAGATCCACTGATTGGTTTGGTCGCTGCGGTCTCTGTTGGTATGAAAGACGGTAAAGCGTATCTAGATTTAAACTACGAAGAAGATGCCAGCTGTGATACCGATTTGAATGTGGTTATGACCCAAAAAGGCGAATTTATTGAGCTACAAGGAACAGCGGAAGAAAAGCCATTTACTCGTGCTCAAGCCGACGATATGCTGATTCTTGCCGAAAAAGGCATCGCTGAGCTGATTGCCATGCAAAAAACAGCCTTGGGTTGGTAGTCCTATTGATGATTACTTGCTCATCGTATTTTAATTAAACTTTTACTTTCTTATTACTCTGTAACAGGTAGTCATGCATGCTCAAGCTGACCGACGATGGTGCCAAAATCACGCTACAAGATCAGCCCAAAACGACTGATGATGGCATGTTTTGGTTTGGCTCAGCATTATTGGTTGGGGCAGTGGCGGTTGCTTTGGCAATGAGTCTGCTGCCTGAGCGCTTGGCTATAGGGGCATTGGCGCTACTGATTATTGGTAGTTTTATCTTTAATCGAAAACGTCAACAACAGAAAAAAGCCATGGCTGGTGTTATCAGCAGCGGCATCTTGTGGCTGCGTGCTGGTGAGCTGGTGCATGACAATCAAGGTAAGCGTGAGCATATTCAGTTGACCGACGGTGATAAAATCATGCTTATTGGTGAGCAGTTACAGATTGTTGATTGTGATGATATACGCAAATACCATATTAGCGGCTTTGATAGTATCCAAGAGGCAACCGCTGCCAAAGCTATTTTGCAGGGTCAAGCATTGGGCAAGCGCCATGTGAATATCAAAATGAGTAACGATTAACTTATTTCTTAGCCAATCATCTACTGGATTGAGCTATGAAATCCTAAGTGACTTTCTCTCAGTAATATTTTATTTCAGCAGTATTCTATCTCAGCAATTTTTTATCTACGCAGTATTTAATCTAAAACTGCTTATTCTATTTCCTTTTTAATTAGCGCCAGCTCTCCATCGTTTTTCTACGTGCTCCTCTTATCTAACCATTAGTCTGTGTTTTTATACCTTTTATCGGCTATTTGAGCCGAATAATGCTTGCAGCGTCATGTCTAAATGGTTTATAAGTAAGATTAGAACATCCTATTATTATGGTTTATGTTGTCATTTATATTTTATTGACAAGGAGTTGGTCATGTCGCGTTTGCCTGTGTCATTGTCATTGTCTATGTCGTCGTCGGTTACCGCGTCGTGCAGTCTTTTATTATTTACCGTTGGCCTAGTAGGTCAGGCCCATGCCGATAGTATGAGTGCGCTGATCGCCCAAAAATCTGTGCAATCTGATTTTAGTGCTCGCTATACACCATCGTACTCAGCCGTGCCCTCTGCGAAAGTCAGTACGCGTTCTACCATTCAACGTGCAGGAACTTATCGCTCAAATTCTGCCAGTACTCCACCAGTGATTCAGACATCCTATCGTTATCCTGAAGTAGCGCGTCAAGCGCCAGCAGTGATGCCCGCTTTTTTATCGGGTAATTATGATAATGTCGATAGCGAGTATTTACCGTTACTAAGCAGTGCGGAGATGCAAAGTAGTTTGGCTGCCCGTGAAGTGGTTAGCACCGCCCGCAAGATGGCGCTGAACGAGCGTACGATCATTCAAGGTGGCTGCTGGGACTATTTGAATGCCGTGTTTAAACGCGCCGGAGTGACACGTGATACCATTCATAAAGGTACTTATGGTCAAGGTCCGTATGCCAATAGCGGCGAGATTGAAGTTGGGGATTGGCTCTATTATATCAATCATGGCTATAATGGCGTCGAGCATAGTGGACTGTTTGTCGGCTGGGTTGATGAGCGTGCAAAGCAAGCACTGATCCTCAGCTATGCGGGCGAAAACCGCCGCGAACCTGCGCGTTACCGTGTTTATGATTTGAGTAATGTCTATCAAATCATGCGCCCTAGTGTTTAAGGTGTCATATTTATGATGTCCTAAAAAAAGCGTCCGTTACTTTAATAAGTAACGGACGCTTTTAGTTTAGAGGTATTCAGATCTAAAAATCAGTTATGAGCATATTTACTGGATTTTAGAAGGGCTTTACTACTACTAAGATGACGATAATGACCAATGCAAACACTGGTACTTCGTTAAACCAGCGCCAAAATTTATGCGTCTTATAATGCGGATTATCCATTAGCTTTTTACGATAAAAGCCACAAGCACCGTGATAGCCAGAGAGTAGCACCACTAATAAGAGCTTGACGTGTAACCAGCCTTGGGTTTTATACACCTCCCAGCCTAGCCCCAACATCCATAGACCGAAGACCCATGTGGCTATCATCGATGGCGTCATAATACCGCGATAGAGCTTGCGCTCCATAATAGCAAAGCGTTCATGGCTGATGCTGTCGTCACTCATCGCATGATAGACAAACAAGCGTGGCAAATAAAATATCGCAGCAAACCAGCAGACCATCGATATAATATGCGCCGCTTTAATCCAATTGAAATAATCTGCCATCACATTCTCTCTTACGATTTAATATTTTATCATCAATAATGTCGGCAAGCTTAGCGCAGATTATCCAATAATGGTAGCGATAAAAAACGCTACTCTGCCATCATTACTTGCGATTGATGACCACTCATCGCATCCATCACAGGCAATACTTTGGGCGCTCTTGGCGCGGCAAATTGCTTTGTTAGACCAAGCTCACGCATGAGTCTGTCATCGCCTGATTGGCTTGCATTGCCAGTAGTCAGCAGTTTATCGCCATAAAAGAATGAGTTGGCACCTGCCATAAAGGCCAAGGCTTGCTCAGAGTCGGACAAGCTCTCACGACCAGCAGACAAACGCACATAGCTGGTCGGGCAGCAAATACGTGCTACGGCAATAGTACGAATCCATTCAATCACTGACAGTTGACCTTCTGCCAATACTTTGTCGCCAATTGGTGTGCCTTTAATGGGCACAAGCAAGTTGACCGGAATTGACTCTGGCGCTTTGGGCATTTTTAGCAGCTCATGTACCCAATCGATACGGTCGTCACGGCTTTCACCCATACCGACGATATTGCCGCTACAGACATTGATGCCTGAGTTACGCACGTTGTCTATGGTATCTAAGCGCTCGTCATAGCTGCGTGTGCTGACGACTTGCTCATAATAACGACGTGAGGTATCTAGATTATGATTGTAATAATCGAGTCCAGCATCCGCCAGTTGCGTCGCTTGATTGGTATCTAGCATACCAAGGGTCATACAGGTTTCAAGTCCCAAGGCCTTGACTTCTTTGATCAGCTCAACCACATAGGGCATGTCTTTGGCACTTGGATGTTTCCATGCTGCACCCATACAAAAGCGTGACGAGCCACTGGCTTTGGCACGTTTGGCCGCAGCAATGACTTTATCGACTTCTATGCGCTTCTCTGCTTGTAGTTTGGTGGTATCGCGGTGGTGACCTGACTGTGAGCAATAGCCACAATCTTCGGGGCAGTTACCTGTTTTGATCGATAACAAAGTACTGATTTGTACTTCATTGGCAGTGAAGTGCGCCCGATGTATCGTTTGCGCTTGCAACAACAAATCCATTAAAGGCAAATCAAACAGTTCGGCGATTTCTTCGCGGCTATGCTTACGGGCCATTTGTTGACTGGCTTTGCTGGCATCCATTGTTAAGTTGTTTAAAAAGTCATTGTTCAAGCCGCTGTGGCTGTTATTTTTATTATTGAATGTGTCAGTGGGGCTACTGGCATTAGGCTCTGAGATGTTAAGTAATCCTGCCATCATATAATTCCTTTTATAATAGTTTTTGAAACAATCATTTTTAAGAGAATAGTGGTTAAAAGAGTTGTGTGTAAAGCCATAAAATTTTAGATAATAAAAAAGGCTGCGATATAGTATACCGCAACCTTTTTAGAAAATCAGAACACTGCGAAAGAGTAAAGTAACTGAGCGCTAAATAATCGTGATCTGTTTTCTTTATTTACGTCGATCTATTTACGTTATGATTTACCAAGTTTATGCTTAGCAACCCCAATCCAATGATTGGCAAGTTTTTGTGCTTTATAAGCATAAGGCTTGGCTTTTTGGATATAAGGTTTACATTCTTCTGGAACAGCTGGCACGATATGCTTAGCAAGTTTATTGAACCACATCATTAGGCTGTAATCGCCTTCGATGCTGAGGTTGCCTTCTTGTACAGCAGTCATAAAGGCAGGAAGATTGCCTTTGGTCAAAAGCTTAACACCTGTCATCGAATCCTTGAAATTGATGGTGAGGTCTGCTTTTTTAGCATGACCACTGTATTGGCTGAAGCTACCATTATCAAAGACAAAATAACGGGCGATATCCGCTTCAGTGCTGGCAAGCTCAATCGTCACATTGCGATCAGCGAATAGTGCTTTCACATCTTCGTTATCACTATCAGCAAGCATGGACAAACGATAGCCAATCACGGCCAATAGCACATCTAACGGATCAGATTTAATATCTAATACAGGAACAGTAAACATAATCGAACTCCTAAAGAATGAGACGCAAAATAATGCGTACTTTATAACAATTTTTGTGACAAATATATAACTAGATTATAAACGATAGAGAGGTTGCTATTCTTTAGGAGTTACGTAGAGAGCGTTAAGTATCTTGTAACATCCAATGACGTCGTCTTGATTAAAACAAGTTGTTAATATTTATAAAAATGACAGTAGAAAAGAGAGTGGGAACGAAAATGAATGCTCACACTACCTATGCTAGATTGAGCGAATTTGACGGCAGGTTAATCGTAATTTTTGGACGAGATACAGTCGAATAAAGATAATGTAATACAGGCTATATAAGAGGTAAGTAAAAGTACTGTAAACAGAGAATGAACTAACCTGACAGCGTCGCTCATTGATATAGACGCGACTCTATCAGTGGAAGCGCGGTTGGTAGTCGTCATCATAAACAGGCGTGTGCTCGATATAACGTGCCGCTTGCAATTGACGTTGCAGCTGAACGGATTGACTGACATCCTCGTAACGTAGTGCCCGATACAGCACCCAGCCCGCTAAAGGCAACCAACTGATACCCATGGCGATGATATAGCTGTGCCATTCTGACAGCTCTGATAGCATAGGACGACCCGCCACAATGCTTTGAATCGCCTCAACTGCTAGCCAATATGCCATACCACCAAATAGATACCAGAGCAGCCAGCGCTGTGAGGATAAGGCAAGCGCCAAAATCAAGCCTGCCAGCAAGCTATAACCAAGCAGTGCCGCCGTGCTCCACGTTTCTATACCAATAACCGAAAATATAGTCAGTAACATCATTCATCTCGCTATTCATAAGGTGAATTCCAATAGGGTCATTATGAAAGTTTGGGGAACAAAGCTAAAGAGGGGACAAGCGACTTTGCGACAACCGTTGACGTTTGGTTTTTTAGCACATTTTGATGGTTTTGTATGGCAAGGTTTAAGCACAAGCGCCGCAAGGATGGGCGCTTATTATTAAGAGTGTATAGTAGGTTTTTGGGTTTTAAAAAGAGAATGATGCAGATTTAAGGTAGGGTTAAGCGCGATTGCTACGAGCGCCCCACCAAGACAATAGTGAGACTAAAATCGCGCCTAGCAGCATCAGTCCTACAGTGGTTAGCCAATGTGGACCAGTAGGATATTGCCATGGCATCACGTTGTTTATCGCATCACTATCAAGCGCGCCTAACGCATCTACTTTCCATGGCCATACTTTCACAAGCGAGCCTGCGATAAAACCTGTGAGCAAGGCCAAAGTTGCCTGATAGTAGCGAGACAATAGCCATTTAAGTGCGCGAGTAAATAATAATAATCCCGTTGCCATGCCCGCAATGACCGTGAAGATTATCGTAAAGTTAAGGCTATGTACGGCTTCTAATACTGCGTCATAAGCACCTAATAGTAATAAGATAAAAGACCCAGATATGCCGGGCAGTATCATGGCACAAATAGCGACTGCGCCAGCAAAAAACAAATAAGGCAAGCTTGGTGTGGTCGTGAGCAATGGTAAGCTGCTAATGACCACAGCGGCAACAAGACCAGTCACGAATAGTGCTGCCCGCCCTATATTCCAACGCTGAATCTCACTCAATAATATAAATACCGTTGCGACAACCAGTCCAAAAAAGAACGACCAAATAAATAACGGTTGATTATCCAATAGGTGTTTGATAATACCGGCTAAAGTAGCAAAACTGGTGGCGATTCCCAATAACAAAAACAACAAAAAAGTGGCATCAACTTGTCGCCACACCGCAATCAAACCTTTGATTCCGCCTTCCTGTCGAAATATCTGCCAGAGATTGGGGCCGATGCTACTCAGGGCGTTAATCAAGCGCTCATAAATACCGGCAATCAGCGCAATGGTACCGCCAGAGACACCCGGTACGATATCCGCTGCCCCCATGGCCATTCCTCTGATATAAACCCCAAATAGTTGCTTTGGACTATCGGAGGATGCAGCAGTGCTGCTCTTATCCAGTGGTTGTGGCGCTGACGGCTCATTTTGCCGCGGTGATGGTGATGCCGTCATGGACAATCCTTTTTTATTTAAAAACACAGTGAAAGTTAATGCGATGCCGCTAAGTATGCTAGGACAGTGATGCGAAAATTGACTGTCGCAATGTCGCAATGTCGCAATGTCGCAATGTAATAAGACGTAAAAGCCAGATTAATGTTAAAAACACTAACCTAGCTCCATGGTATGGTGTTGCGAGTGTAGTCGTTACTCCGTGGGTGCAAGTGCTGGATAACCAAGGGCATAAAGTATGCCTTCAAGCCCTGTGACATTGATGGCGGCATCAGCACGTGCTTGGACAATGGGCTTAGCATGATAGGCGACGCCTAGGTCAGCAATACCCATCATCGGTAAATCATTGGCGCCGTCACCGATACAGACCACTTGTGACATCTCGATACCCAAGCGCTCCGCAGTATGCTCAACGATCGCCGCTTTTTTGGCGCCATTGACGATGGGCAGCTGTACATGACCAGTGACTTCCCCTTCGTCGATATCTAAGGCGTTGGCGTGAACTTCGTCAATGCCCAATTGCTCAGCGATATGGCGCGCAAAGTAGGTAAAGCCGCCTGATACCAGTACGGTATGGTAGCCCAAAGCCTTTAGTGCACTGATGGTAATGCGAGCACCCATTGATAGCGTCAAACGATTGCAGATATCATCTAACACATCGGTCGAGATGCCTTTTAGTAACGCCACACGCTGGGCAAAAGATTCATCAAAATCCATCTCACCGCGCATTGCCGCTTCCGTAATGGCTTCGACTTCTTCGCCGATACCCGCTGTCTTTGCCAACTCAACGATGACTTCTTGCTTGATTAAGGTGGAATCCATATCAAAGCAGGCAAGCTTGTGGGTACGTAGCATATGACCGACTGATAAAATATGGCAATCGACAATATCCAAGCGTTCAGTACTGCTCGCTTGATGACTATCGTTATAAGCTTCGGTCAAGTCATGACGCAAGCGCGTGGTCAGCTGATCATCAATGATGTGAGCTGCTGCGGTCTTTTTGCCAGGATGCATCAGCGTATCAGTGACTGGAACCAACAAATAGCGGAATACTTGTGCTTGAGTAAAAGGCAAGCGCTGTGCGTTTGCTGCCGTTGGCTCTGTATCAGAAACGGTAATATTGACAAAACTGGCATCAGTATCTTCAGCGACGGTGACCAAATGCCAGCTTGGCTGTTCATCGACCCATGATTGCACATACTGGTGAATATCAAGCGTCGATACTTTGGTCGGTAGCACAACAATAAGAGCAAAAACTGGTAGGGACTGTAGCGCATCAAAATCTTGTAAGTTCGTGTTATCTGGTAACAGTGACGCAATAGAGTCAACGGCTTGTTGCCATGCTTTGCTGTCTTTTGGTAACGAGTAAGATGTATTGTGTGGCATGGCTCAATGGTCCCTTGTATGCTCATATAAGATTGGGAATAATAGCAGCTTTACTCGGCAGCGCCTATAGATGACGCACAAAGTATCACCGTCGATTAAAGATGACAGCAATCGTTGAAAAATCATTTGAAATTGAATGTGATTATTATGATAAATTTATAAATCAACTAACGCTATAAGACTTATTATGGTGATATAGTAGATAAGATAAGCGGACTGTATTCATGATGATATCCACAACAATGCTCTCAGTCGCCGCTTACCAAATGTGCAGTAGATTATCCTGAGTATTAGTATTTGAGACAGCAGTTTTTAAGTAACCAAACCTTGTTGTAAATGCTATTTTAGGCAACAACAGACGTGTCGGGTTATGGTACTTAAATTCAATACATACTTATTAAGATACGCACTATTATAGTTTTTTTAAATTCGCCAAAAAATGAGGGATAGCCTTGTTTTTTTTAATTTCTCTTATCCAAAAAAGTTTACCATATCATGACGTATTTAGCGCCGCGGCAAGGGTTGTTTGCCATTATTCTTCTGGTTAGTTTTTGTTTGCAGACGTTGTTATTGGTCATCAGCACCGATCAACAGCTGAGCAAAAGTCGTGCGTTAAAAGGCGAGCAGATGGTCGCCCAGCTGATTGATGAAGCAAGGTTGTCTTTAGAAAATAAAGACCGTGTCAGCTTGAGTGTCATTGCCAATCGCTATACTAGCGAGCAAGACGTGACGCGCATATTGATTAAAGACAATAACGACGACATCTTGGTGCCTGTTGGCAATGCGCCCATGCAGCAAGGTGATACCATTCGTCAGATTGCCACCAATGGCGATTCGGTGATTGGCAGTGTGTCGTTGACGTTAAAAGATATTAGCAAAGGCGAGATTATCGCTATGCAATGGCCGTTCGTCATCGGTACGATGCTGCTGCATTTGTTGCTTTGGCTGGTTTATGGTTATCTTGCTCGTCCAACCAAAGAGCAAATTAACGCGCTTAGCCGCGATATTCAAGATTTGCATCGTGAGCAGTATATGCAAATCGATCAGCGCAGTTATGATCGGGAGTTTGAACGCCGTACCACGGATACGGATAGAGAAGCATCGGAGCATTCTGTAGAGGGTGCAACGGACAGTCAGCCAACCAATGCACACAAATTGGATGTACATAGTGAAGTAAACCAGTATTTAAGAACGCAACAAAATCAAGGGGCGACTGATACCACTGGCTCTAATAGTCAGCCTATCGATAGTACGACTGAAGAGCGAGCAGAGCATGATGCAGCAAATGGTGCTGCCCAAGATGAGATAAGCCGCGCTCATAAATCTGGTAGCGCCTCTCGGTTGTCTGCCACCCGCTCATTTGACAGTGTGAGAGTGCAGATTGTATTCCATGACGAGTTCAATATGCTTGAGCGTCTGGCACCGGCTCAGCGTTTACCTTATTTGGCATTATGTACGCAGCTATTGAATCAAGCGGTGACCGAGTTACTTAAGCAGCCATTGTTGTTGGGTGTCAGCGCGATGAACGAGCCGCGTTTCGATGACACGGGTGCTAGCGTGTTGTTAAAGGCGGACAATAGCCATGCCAAAGTGGCGTTAGCAGGTGTGATGCTTGGCAAACTGTATTTGATGCTTAACAAAATCATCCATGACAAGCACATTGAGCTAAGCCGCTTTGCGCTACCTGCTAAAGCAGGTGTCAGCGATGATGCACAGGCGCAAGCAATGACGCAATTATTACACAGCGTCGGCAAAAAAGAGCAAATGCTGATTTTGTTACCCAATGCAGGTCTTAAGCAAATCAGCCACCATGTACAGGTACAGAGTATCATGCGCCCAACCACGGTTTATGAGCGCGAATGTGCGGTGTTCGATGGTGGCAACGATTCGATGATCCAACGCTTAGCGGATGTGCGCAATGCGGTATTGATGATTGAAAGCGCAGATGAGTCGGCTATTTAATGCTGCTTATATTCGCTTATTACTATACAATTGTCTGAGATATTGTCTCTGTCGTTATCTTTAAACAGCCTAAAAATAGGGCAGTAATAATAAAAAGCATTGACAACGTGAAGTAGAGACTTTATAAGGCATATATATATTAATGTATTCTTAATACCCTTGCTAAAAATGATAGGAGTTTGTCATGAGTGACGCTGATATTGACGACGATTTTGATGATGATTTTGTCGACGATGATGATGCAAAGATGGTGGAAGAGGCCGAGACGAGCGTGCGTACGCGCTTAAGTAGTCTTGAGAAGCGTCGACTGATCGATAATCTGCTAGAAGAAAAGCGTTTGGCCAAAGAGCTAAAGGATGATCTAGACGATATAGACAATTTCGATGAAGATGGCGATGATTGGGATGATGACGATCTTTAGTTTTTAAACTTAAGTCATAGCCTAATGTGAAAGTGCTCAGTCATTTAAGCCGACTAAAGCCTTTTAATAACGGCATATTAGCTGACAGTGTAATGCTAATGATATCGCGATCGTTACTTTTTGACGGTTGCTCGCAACCCGCTCTATGCAATGATTCTTATTTTATAAAGATGGTTTGGGTGCTTTGCCAAAACCATTTTTACCTTCAAATTATCCACTATTCTGCACTTAACCGATCGTTTATGGCGACTGCCGCACTCTATCTTTCAAGGACAATTACATCATGAGTAACCAATTAAGCTTCGATGAATTATTAGACTATTTGGACAATCAAGAGAGCCCATTTGTGCTTGATAGTGTCGCCGCGCATGGTTTTTTAACAGCGACAGTCATTGGGCGTCCATTACCGAATTGGCTGGATGCACTGTTTGAAGGCCATGTTAGCGAAATCCCAGAAAATGTCATCGACGGTATCCAGCGCTGGCGCGATTCTATTATCGCTGAGCTAAAAAACGAGACACCTATTGAGCTACCGTTTGGTGAAGATGCGGGTGATGAAGAAGTGGCCGTTGATTTTTCAGATGAATCAGATATCGTTGCTTGGTCAATTGGCTTTGTCGATGCGATGTATGGCGATGAAGCCAGCGATTGGTTTGAAGATGAAGAAACGGCTGAAGATGTGGCTGTCTTGACCTTACCAATGATTTTGCTAAGCGGTATCGATGATGAAGATCCAGAGCTTGCAGAGATGCGTAAAGATGAAGACAAGCTGGCACAAATGGCCAATAGCATCGAAGGCAATTTGACTGAGTTATTTTTGTTGTTCCATACCAACGATTAGCCTTTTTTATCAATATACGGACAGCGTGGTTTGGTCTATATCCAAGTTGACGCTGTCTATATAACGTCACGGATAAGGTCGTATTATGACTGTGCAACTCTCCAATCTTGAGCATTTGCCCAACTATCAGATCACCGAGCGTTTAGATGTGGTGTACGGCAGTACAGTACGCTCAAAACACGTCGGCAAAGACTTGTTTGCTGGGCTAAAAAATATCGTTGGTGGTGAGCTGACGGCCTACACCGAGCTGTTAGAAGAGTCACGCCAAGAAGCGATCGATCGTATGGTCATCAAGGCAGAAGCCTTGGGTGCTGATGCCGTGGTAGGTCTGCGGTTTTCGACCTCTAGCATTGCCCAAGGCGCTTCTGAGCTGTTTGTCTATGGTACCGCGGTTAAAGCCATACCGATGCCGCAGCAAGTCTATCAAACCCCACCAAGCGACTCTCATCATCATCAGTCTGGTCAACAGCCAAATCTACAAAATTCTGCACCGACAGCGACCGATGACTTGCCACGTTTCAACCCTTTTGGTTAGCTAACCAAATCTTAAAGCATCGATATTTTTTTCTGATAAGTTTATGACAAGAGACGTGCCATGAATAATTCCCTTACCCAAATGCTTATCAATTACGCACCGTTTATTTTACTATTCGCTGCTGGCTGGTTTTTTGGGTCGCGTCATGAGCGCCAACATCTCGCGCAGTTAAGCGTTGCAGAGCAAGAATTAAGCCATATTATGGTCTCAAGTGAGCGCTTTTATGTGCCGAAACTTGTTGCCAATACTGAAGGTGAGCTGGTACTTGGTAGCGTGGTTATTGCCCAAGATTATTTCAAAATGATTATCGCTAGGCTGTTGAGCATTTTTGGCAAAAACTTGACCACTTACGAGACCTTACTCGACCGTGCCCGCCGCGAGGCTCTTGTACGTATGCGTACCGAAGCACAAGCCAAAGGCTATAACCATATCTACGGCTTACGTCTAGAAGTTAGCAATATCAATCAATTGGGCAGCATGGTCGAAGCTATTGCCTATGGTACGGCAGTTATCAGTACTGACCGTCACTAAAGTCCTGCCAATTTAAGATATATTCTTAATCTTATGTTCTTTCTTATCCCCAAAATAAGCACTTATCTTAGTTATCCTTGCGTTGCTATCAATGTCTAACAAGAAATTATAGAGAGTCGACTATATTATGCTTGAACTTTTCTTCTGGGGCTTCCTGCTACTTTTACAGATTGTTTTTGGGCTACTGATGTTTTATGGTGTGTTTAAAGTGATGCTCTGGTCTAGTCGTACAAAGCTTTCAAAGCGTACTTCCAGCTCATCTTCTGGAGATGACATCAACAACAGTAATCATAGCGGATATAGCAGCAATGACTCTTGTGGTGACAGTGGTGGTGATGGTGGCGGGTGTGATTGATTCCTTTCTTAGCGACAAATCTGCTCGTTCTCAGCCTAAAAATATAAATAACGGTATACCTTAAAGTTTTTCTATACTTTTATATGGCGGATATCCTACGTTTGGATACTGACTGGTGAGTAGTTGAATAAAATAGATAAGGCAGACTTTACCCCTATATACTTGCTTTTACCATGTCTTATTTTTTGCTGTTTTTTAATTGATTATCGGTGTTTAACGGCTATTGATTATGAGGATACGCCTTAGCAAGGATTGCTAATCAAGCGTCATTTAATCAGCATACTCGGTCTATAAAATTCATCTATAAAATGAACCTATAAACAGCTCTTATCTACAAGGATGTAGTTATGGAAGGTCTTGCCATAGTCACGTTAGTCAATTCAGTTATCATTCCTATTTGTCTGTTTTTAATCATGATGGGCATGGGGCTGACCCTCGTCACCAACGATTTTAAACGGGTTTTAAAATATCCAAAAGCAGTCGGCATTGGCTTGACCAATCAGTTGATACTGTTACCTATCATTGGCTTTGCGTTAGCCAATATCATGCCATTACGCCCAGAGTATGCCGTCGGGGTTATGCTCCTCGTACTGTGTCCGGGTGGCACTACCTCAAACTTATTTACCTATTTAGCCAAAGGCGATGTGGCGCTGTCGGTGACGATGACCGCGATTGCGAGCGTGATTACCGTCTTTACCATTCCCATTGTGCTGAGCTTTTCATTGATTTATTTTATGGGCAGCGGTAGTGAGTTTGAGTTACCAGTAGTAAAAACGATGCTGACTTTGGTGGTGCTGACGATAGTGCCTATTAGTGTCGGTATGCTGATTAAACGCTATGCACCAACCGTTGCCGATCGCTCACAAGTTTATGTGTCTCGATTTGGGGTGATATTTTTAACGTTTTTAGTGCTATTTTTGGGCTATGTGCAACGCGATATCATTGTCGACGCCTTTATCGCTACGGGTCCCGTATCGGTATTATTAAATCTCTCAACCATGGCGCTCGGTTATTATAGTAGTAAATGGTTCGGTCTCAACTGGGCGCAAAGAACCTCGGTGACGCTAGAAGTCGGTCTACAAAACAGTACCTTGTCGATATTTATGGCATTGACGTTATTATCTAACTACGACATGTCGATGATGCCAGCCATTTATACCTTGGTGATGTTCTTAAGCGCGGGGATTTTGGTGCGTATATTTAGCGCTCAACACGATAAGCTGAGAAAATCTGAAATAGAAAATAGCGTGTTGGCAGCGCGTATGCTGTAGATGCTGAAAACCCATAACAGGTTTAAATATTGAACCTTGTTATGGGTAATAGGCGAATTATCTATTTATAGCATTTAGCATTAACCAATACCAATCAAGGTCGGTGGGTATTTATACTGCTTCTAGCTTCCGCTTGTTCACTAGCCGTTTGTTCTTTCACTTTTTCAATTTGAAATAAGAACGTACGGTTTTTGAGTACTGCCACAAACACCACGCCGCCGACGGTATTGCCCACCAATATCACTACTAAAAACAGTAAATAACGCCCCAAGCTGACGGTATTGCCGTATAGCAAGGCAGAAAAAATCTCAATGTTGCCCACGATACTGTGGTGCAGTCCTAAAAAACCAATACTGCCAGTAATAAGCGCTACCAAAACGATGCGGCTAAGGGTGTCGCGTGCTGAGGTCACAAGCCACGCAGTGACGCCCATCATCCAACCTGCTAAGATGGCGCTACCAAATATGACCCACCACCTAAATCCTAAAATGTGTTCGGCATAAGTGTCGATGTCGCTCACGCTAAACAGCTGCATATTTAAACCCAAACCTATCATCAATGCGGCAAACAGACAGCCGCCAACGATGTTGCCAGCGATGACAATACCCCAAAGGCGTAGCAATTTGTGTAGCGGTTCAATCTTGTTAAGCACAGGTAGGCTTAATAATGAGGTTTGTTCGGTGAATAATAGCGACTGACCAATGACGACGATGATAAAGCCAATTGGGTAAAGTAGGGAGGCGAGCACGATTGCGTATTGGCTTGGTAGCACACCACTCAACAGCGCAAAAGCCGATAAAATCATAAAGAAGCTAATGCCAATCTCAAGCCCAGCGGTAAAGGCACTGGTAAATAGCGAGCCAAGTGAGCGCTCAAAGGTTTCTTTGGCATCCATCACTTGCTCAACCAAGATACTGGCATAGCTCTTTGCTTGACTCAAGTTGTCATCATTGGCGACTTTTTTGATGGTTTCCTTATCTGCTTCGCTCATATCTTCAGAGAAATCTTCGTCTTCTAAACTTTCTGTCGCCTCGGTATCATCTGGAATCGCAGTCTTGCTAATGTCTTTATCTTCAGTAAGAGATGGTTGATAAACGCTATCATCAATCAAGCGCTTATCATCAATCAAGCGCTTATCGTCTCTTTCATTAGCGTCTATTTCATCAGCTTGAGAGTGGCTGCTATTGTTATAGGTGTGCTCGGTATCTTTGGACACGGTCGGCTCGCTGTTTATAAGATCATGATTTTAGGATAAAGACGCCATTTATATGCTAGTGATGTTATAGAATATACCTCATAGCATGACCCATATTTTATAACATCACTAGCACTTATTTTGTTGGAATCTCATTCGATTGGTGACGTTTATGGGCTTTTGCGCTTATTAATGGGGCAATGCCACTCTGCAAGTCTGATAAATTGCCTTAGCATCTAACAAAATCTGGCCATCTGCGTTAAAATCACTCTATTCATTATTTTCATAATTTTTATATTCGCTTTAATCACATTCAATCAATAAAAGATAATGCCATTATGAGTAACCACAACCTTACCACATCTATTCAAGCGGCCTTAAGCCAGTTAGAGAATGCCTATAATCCTGCGGAAGTCGAAGCAGGCATGTATCAAGGCTGGGAAGAAAGCGGCTATTTTAAGCCGACCTTTGATAAAGAAGAGTCGTTCTCTATCGCCTTGCCACCACCGAATGTCACTGGCTCGCTGCACATGGGTCATGGCTTTAACAATGCCATTATGGATGCGCTCACGCGTTATCACCGTATGGATGGTGATAATACGCTTTGGCAACCAGGTACGGACCATGCAGGTATCGCGACCCAAATGGTTGTTGAACGTCGTTTGGAAGCACAAGGCATCAAACGTCGTGACATGACGCGCGAAGACTTCATCGATAAAGTATGGGAATGGAAAGAAGAGTCGGGCGGCAATATCACCAGCCAAATTCGCCGTTTGGGCAGCTCGGTCGATTGGTCGCGTGAGCGTTTTACCATGGATGATGGTCTGTCTAACGCGGTAAAAGAAGTGTTCGTACGC
Source organism: Psychrobacter sp. PG1 (assembly GCF_014897815.1). Taxonomy (GTDB): domain Bacteria; phylum Pseudomonadota; class Gammaproteobacteria; order Pseudomonadales; family Moraxellaceae; genus Psychrobacter. The sequence goes on along the minus strand of NZ_JABUZG010000071.1, from coordinate 77,680 downwards.
CTATTCGATGATGGTTTGGTATATCGTGGTAAGCGTTTGGTCAACTGGGATCCAAAGTTCCAAACTGCATTGTCTGATTTAGAAGTAGAAAACCATGACGAAAAAGGCAGCTTGTGGCATTTCCGCTATTATTTCACGGATAAAGATCTGACCACTCAAGATGGTAAAAACTATCTGGTGGTAGCGACTACGCGTCCTGAGACTTTGCTGGGTGATACCGCTGTTGCAGTCAATCCTAGCGATGAGCGTTATGCGCATTTGGTTGGCAAAACCATTACCTTGCCAATTACGGGTCGTGTCGTGCCTATCGTCGCTGATGATTATGTCGAAAAAGACTTCGGTACGGGCTGTGTAAAAATCACCCCAGCGCACGATTTCAACGATTATGAATTGGGTCGTCGTCATAGCTTACCATTGATTAATATCCTTGATGAGCGCGCCAATATCTTAGCAGCGATGGAAGTGTATCCTGATCTGCAAACACGTGAGCCAGAGTTGGAAACCACGCCAAGTGAGTATGCAGGACTTGAGCGTTTTGCCGCACGTAAGTTCCTTGTTGAGCAAGCAGGTGATCAAGGCTGGCTAGAAGACATCGAGGACTACGCACTCAAAGCGCCGCGTGCTGAGCGTGGTGGTACGATCGTTGAGCCGTGGTTGACCGATCAGTGGTATGTCGCGGTTAAAGAATTGGCTAAGCCTGCGATTGATGCGGTAGAAGACGGCAGCATCGAGTTTGTCCCTGCACAGTACAAAAACATGTATATGTCGTGGATGACCGATCTACAAGACTGGTGCATCAGCCGTCAGCTCTGGTGGGGACATCGTATCCCTGCATGGTATGACGATGAGACTGGTGAAGTTTATGTTGCCCGTGACGAAGCGGAAGTGCGTAGTAAATACAGTCTCAGCGATGACGTGATCTTGCGCCAAGATGATGACGTACTCGATACGTGGTTCAGCTCTGGTCTATGGACGTTCAGTACGCTTGACTGGGCAGACGTCAACGCCGACCCACGCGTGATGGACACCTTCCACCCGACCAGCGTGTTGGTGACAGGTTTTGACATTATTTTCTTTTGGGTGGCGCGCATGATCATGATGACCATGCACTTCGTGAAAAACGAAGACGGCACGCCGCAAGTACCGTTTAAGACCGTCTATGTGCATGGTCTGGTACGTGATGGCAATGGTCAAAAAATGTCAAAATCGAAAGGTAACGTCTTAGATCCGATTGACCTCATCGACGGTATTGATCTGGAAGCGCTGGTAGAAAAACGCACCAGCAATATGATGAATCCAAAAGACGCGGCCAAAATCGAAAAGCAAACGCGTAAAGAGTTCCCAGAAGGCATCCCAGCTTTTGGTACGGATGCACTGCGCTTTACCTTTACATCCCTTGCCAGTACCGGTCGCGATATTAACTTTGATCTAAAGCGTGTCGAAGGCTATCGTAACTTCTGTAATAAAATCTGGAACGCCAGCCGTTTTGTACTTATGAACTGTGTCGATGGCGAAGGCAATGCCAAGCCTATCGACCAAGCGGCAAACCCTGACGTTTGGGAATTACCAGAAAAATGGATCATGAGTCGTCTGAACTCTACCATTGCCGATATCCATCAGCATTTCGCCCAGTATCGTCTCGATATGGTCAGCCAAGATATCTATGAGTTTATCTGGAATGAGTACTGTGATTGGTACGTTGAGCTTGCCAAAGCCAGTCTGAATGATGACTCGGTATCGGATGAGCGTAAAGCGCAAATCCGCTATGTACTGCTGCACGTGCTAGAGACGGCGCTACGCTTTAGCCATCCAATCATGCCGTATCTGACCGAGCAAATCTGGCAGACGGTTGCACCGCTATTGGGTCGCAAAAACACGGACAGCATCGTGGTCGCTGACTATCCAAAAACGGATAAGGCACAAATCAGTGAGCAGGTTGAGGCGGATATGGCGTGGTTACAGGAGCTAATCGCTAGCGTTCGTAACATCCGTGGTGAGATGAAACTGGGTAACGCGGTACGTCTGCCAGTGCTACTACAAAATATATCTGCTGATGAAGATGCGCGTCTATCACGTATCAAAAACCAGTTCAAAGCGCTTGCCAAAGTCGAGAGCTTAGAGATCGTCAAAGAAGGTGATGAAGTGCCATTGTCGTCATCAAGTATGGTCGGTCAGCTACGGGTACTCGTACCGATGAAAGGTCTGATCGATCCAACGGCTGAGCTGGCACGTTTGGGTAAGTCATATGATAAGTTGAAAGGTCAATCTGAAGGTATCGCCCGCAAGCTAGGCAATGAAGGCTTTGTCAGTAAAGCACCTGCGGAAGTGGTAGAAGCAGAGAAAGCAAAACTGGCTGAGTTAGAAGGGCAGTTGACGGCGATGACGGCGCAGATGGAGCAGTTGAAAGCGTTGTAATTTGAAAGTAGATATCTATAGTAATAAAAAACGCTGTCACATTTGTGATGGCGTTTTTTATTGTTTACTTTAAAAAGATTATTGGACTGCAAGTCATAACAGATAACTGTGAGAAAGGTTTTTTACAAGCTTAATCGATAGAATGTAACGAAAAAATAGACTTCTGTTAACATTATTTGTAATGAAGTCACTATTTAAAAAATGTATAATCCATGCGTAAGAATAAAATATCATATTATTCAAGATGTATATTAGGAAATATCGATGTAACTCTATTGATAATACTATTATGATAAATATGTTCAAAGGATACAATCTCATTAAAGTATGCTCTTAAAGATACTGTGATTAGCGTAGCTGAATGTTATTACACACTCTAAACCTTAAATGTTACTGGTCGTTTCAACTGTGAATATATCTACACTAAAAGGCATCCACGGTACGACTAAGTATCATGCAGAATCTATCCTCGTTAACGGATTTAAAGTAGACCCTGATGGAAAAGTGGGTAAAGCAGGACGAGGAGTATACTTCTGGCATTATCTCCATGATAGAAGTACTGCAGTATATTGTGCCAATGCATGGACAAACTTTGCTAAAAAACAGGGTTCTTATGATCAAGAAAAGGATTGTACATTAGTTAACATTGAGGTAGAAATATTAACTAATGTCGATAGTATATTGAATTTTGAAGGTCAAGTTCAGGAGAGCTTTAATAAAGCTTTTCCTATAGGTAGTTACGATGAGAGCAGCTATGGAGCAAAATTAGATGTATTTATTGAAGAATTGGAAAGTAACCTTTCTTGTAAGTTTAATTTAGTAAAAATTAATTTATCTGTGCCAAATTTGGGAAGAAATGTAGCGTTTGCTAATTCTTTTCCAGCTATCATTATCAAAGACGACGTAGATATCAATATATTAGATAGTTTCTAATATTAAAATTTAAGGGGAATATATATGAACCTTCAGCAAGCATTAGAAAAAACAGTTGAAAGAATTCAATCTACTGCAAAAGAAGATATGAAGGAAAAGCTTTCAAGAGTAGAAAAAAAAGCTTTTGTAAGCACTTTAAACCAATTATGGAAATTTAACATATCATCTTCGGAATCAGATGAATTTTCTGTGATTGAGGAGACTATATTGGTAAGCCATATTTGTGCGAAAAGATATAGAACAACTGATAGCCTAAAAGTAATACTGAAGACTATTGATAATTCTGTAACTAATACTACTTGTAACAGTAAAAAATATCTTTTAGCTGCGTGAGAATATGAAACATCATCCGATACAACTTAAATCAATACAGGTAAATAAACTCTACTTAGAAGTTCTAAATAGAGATATAGCCACCAAAGAAGAAATAGAAATTGATGTTCAATTTAAAGTCGGTTCTAAATTACCAGCACCTGACGATGATATTATTATAGTCAACTTTATTTGTAATGTTACTCAAGAAGATGGATTCAATATACAGATTGATATTTTTGGAATATTCGCTTTAGAAGGTAGTTTTCCAAGAGATAAGTTAGATCATTGGTCTCGTAATAATGCTCCTTTAATACTTATGCCTTATGTCAGAGAGAATGTTGCATCTTTATGTGTACGTTCTGATTTGAATTTCCATTTGCCTTTGGTAGAGGTGCCTACTATACGGTATGGAAAATAGTAGTAAATAATTCTATTCTGTTTCAAACTAAAAACCGCCACAGCAAATACTGTAGCGGTTTTTTAACGTCAGTAATTAGTCTATTATCTTCAAAGGAATAATACGCTACCGTAAGGAACACCATGAACAATCTCACCGTCGGACAACGCGCGCCTTTAAGCAACCTTGCTATTGACGATACCGCACCCATCACGCTCAAATTCACTCGTCAAAGCCCAATAGAAATGGACATCAGCTGCTTTGCCTTAGACGCAGCAGGCAAGCTGATCAATGATGATTACATGGTATTTTATAATCAGCCGACTTCACCATGCGGGCAAATCAAGCTTACCCATTACGAGTCGCAGCCAACGGCGAGTAAAGGCATCCAAGTTGAGTTTGAAGTGAATTTATCCAAACTGGCTACCAATATAGACAGCTTATTTTTTGTGTTATCAGCCGACACGCCGCTGAATCAAATTCAATCGTTAGAGATTGGCATTTGGCAGCAATCGCAAAAGGTACAGGCAGAGTATCAAGCTGCAGATTTTGCCCAGCAGCAAGCCAGTATGCTGATGCAACTTTATCGTAAGAGTGGCGTTTGGCGAGTATCTAACGTCGCGCAAGGCTTTAATGGTGGACTTGCCGCCATCGTGCAGCATTTCGGTGGTGATGTAGAAGAGGGCAGCTCGCAAGCAGCCGAGGCAACCGAAACACCAGTTCAAGCAAAACCATCGCTAGAAAAGGTCATGCTAGACAAAGCCCCAAAACTGGTCAATTTGGCCAAAAAAGCCACGATATCGCTTGAGAAACGCCAATTGCAGCAGTTAACGGCAAAGGTCGCATTGGTGCTAGATGCCTCAGGCTCAATGAACAGACAGTATAAACAAGGCCGTGTGCAAGAAGTGGTCAACCGCTTATTGCCATTGGCAGTGAGCTTCGATGACGACCAAGCGCTAGACTGTTGGGCGTTTGCCCGAGATCCGCAGTATTTGGGTGAGATTGGGCTGAGCAATTATGACGGTTTCATTGACAACGCTCATGGCGGCTGGCGCAAATGGGCACTTGGCCCGCGCGTGAATAACGAAGCAGAAGTCATGAAAGCCGTGACGGAGTTTTATCAAAATGATGGGTTGGATGTACCTGTCTATGTTTTATTTATCAGTGATGGCGGGGTGAATGACAATCGCGGTATCACCAGAGTCATGACGGAAGCCGCGAAACTACCGATATTTTGGCAGTTCGTGGGCTTAGGTGGTCGTGGTTATGGCATCCTAAAAAAACTAGACGACATGGAAGGGCGCGTGATTGATAATTGCGACTTTTTTGAACTCGATGATTTGGATGACATTAGCGAAGAAGCCTTGTATGAAAACATGCTAGAAGAGTTTCCAAGCTGGCTAAAAGAGGCACGCCAGATAGGATTGATAGCGAAATAACTAAATCAGGATAGTATCTTTAACGATAAAACCGTTCATAATCCAGCTATGAGCGGTTTTTTATTGCTAAAAATTCAGTCAAAGGTGGTGAGCTCACTTACCCAACCACTAACCAAACATACCTATTGATAGCAAAAACCTCGTAAAAATAGCCTTGTACCGTTTTGAGTGATATTGCATGCTTAGCTACCTATATAGGTAGGCAGTTCTATAAATGATTATCTGGTTTAAAAATCTAGCTGTCTAACCTTTATCGAATATTAGCCACTCCATATCATTCAATGACAGTATTTTTATGAGCCAACACAAAAAAGCCTTTTATTATCGACCCAAAACCAACCAGCATAACAGCCCAACGGTGCGTTGGACGTTTGTCATACTGGGCTGGCTATTTTTTGTATTAGGGATTATCGGCGTGTTACTGCCAGTCATGCCGACCGCACCTTTTATATTACTGGCGGCAGGTTGCTGGGCACGTAGTTCGCGACGCTTTCATTTTTGGTTGATTAATCATAAATACTTTGGGAAATTTGTCCGCGATTGGGAAAATAATCATGCGGTGCCTCTCTATGCTAAGTGGTTAGCGACAATAATGATGACTATTTCAACAGCGATGTTATTTTTTAATATTCCCGCCGATATGATATGGATGGCATGGCTGGTAGCCGTGGTCTGTACTGGGGTAGCGGTCTATTTGTTCCGTTTGCCAAACGCCTAAAATACGTTGATTTTCAGGTCAAAAATCATAAAAAACGGGCTTTAGTTACATGAAAGCTAAGATAAGACTTGCGAAATCAGGATGTTCCCCCTATAATACGTCCAAGCTTAAGAGCAGTTCTGCACCAAATCATTACCTCGTAGTATTAGTTATAATCCTTCGTTTTAATATTTATCGTTCAGTAGCTATTTGCAAGCGTTATCGGTCACTAGGCCATTAATAAATTTAAAAGTAGGATTATATTATGTCAGACGTTCAAAAAGGTACAGTTAAGTGGTTCAACGAAGCTAAAGGCTTTGGTTTTATCGCTCCAGAAACTGGCGCAGACGTTTTTGCTCATTACAGCGAAATCACTGGTTCAGGTTTCAAAACTTTGGCTGAAGGCCAAGAAGTTGAGTTCACTGTAACTCAAGGTCAAAAAGGCCCACAAGCCCATAACATCGTTGCTATCTAATTTGTCTTTATAGACACTTAGAGCAAGATGAAAAAAAAGCGAACCTTCGGGTTCGTTTTTTTTCGTCTAAAATTTGGTGTAGATTACTTATAAAAAAGCCTACGACTAGTATAGTCGTAGGCTTTGTTGATTCTGCATAAATTTATAGTGGGCAAGCCATCATAGAAATGAGCGTTTTATAAAAAACTGATACCAATATTAATCAATCCACCGCCAACGATCAGCCAAGCAAACATAATCGCCCCTAAGATAAGGGGTTTAACGCCAGCTTGTTTAATAGCGCCCAAATGCGTGGTTAGACCAAGCGCAAACATCGCCATGGTAAGCAGCACATCGTCTAGCATCACCATACTACGCTCAAAGCTTGCGGTCATCGGCACCCAAGTGTGTAGTAAAACGATGGCAATAAATATAAAGGCAAACCAAGGAACTTTGACTTGTTGGACGCGATTTATAAACGATGGTTTTTTGCCATTGTCGCTGCTACCTTTGGTTAGGGCAAACGATAAAATAAGTAAAAAAGGGGCAAGCATCATGACGCGTATCATCTTGGTGACAACCGCTGTGTCACCCACTTCGGGACTGACTGCGTTACCAGCGACGACGACTTGCGCCACTTCATGAATGGTGGAACCCGTATAAATCCCGTACTGCTGAGCATTTAGCCAAGGTTGCAACCAACCAAGATGGTATAAAAACGGATAGAGCAGCATCGCAACCGTACCAAAGACCACCACTGTCGCCACAGCGATAGTGACTTTGTGGGCTTCCGCCTTGACCACAGGCTCGGCGGCAATCACCGCGGCGGCACCGCAAATGCTTGCGCCTGACCCAATCAATAGCGTCGTTTGTTTATCGACTTTTAACCATCGGGTACCTATCCAATAGGTGAGTAAAAAGGTCGATGTCAATACCAACGCATCGCTCATCACTGCAGACAGTCCGACACTTGATACTTGGGTTAGGGTTAACTTAAAGCCATAAAACATGATGGCGAGGCGCAATATTTGACCTTTGGCAAATGCCACGCCAACATTTAAGCGCTCAGCAAGGTTAGGATAGACCGTATTACCCAGTATCATTCCAATGAGAATGGCTAAAGTTAAAGAAGACAAGCCAACGATACGTCCATCTGTCCATGTGTTTACGCTAGTATTGAGCCATAAGCAAAATAAGCTACCAATCAGCACGACGATAAGCCCTGCTAGATGGCGGCTGCGTGGAAAATAGTTATTAATTGATTGGGTCAAGGCGTACATGACTGGCTGTCCTATTATCTATAATCGAAATAAGCATAAGCTTATGAATAGACATTATAAGACAGACTAATTTATAATAAAAACAGATTAATAAGATATAAACTATCGATTTTTTAGGTCAATAGAAAGTCTTTAGGTTAAAAAGAGGGGCTTTTAAAATAACAGGTGATTTTTAGGTTGTATCAATAGGATAGGGCGTCAGAGAAATTATGAAAAAAGCCATGCAGGTATTACCAAAGATTACCCTCAAGCAATTATCGGTGTTTGTCAGTATCTATCAAACGGGTAGCACCAGTCGTGCCAGTGAAGTGCTGCATTTATCGCAGTCGGCGGTCAGTAGTGCGCTGACAGAATTAGAAGCAAGGCTGCAAATGCCATTGTTTGAGCGGGTCGGGCGTAGGCTCAATCAGCACCCCAATGCTCATCCTATTTATATACAGGCACAAGCTATCCTAGGGCAGGCTTTGACACTGGAGCATTATCATAAGCATCAGGCAGGGCAGATTCATATCGGTGCCAGTACCACCATCGGTAATTATGTACTGCCACCGCTGCTTGCCAAGCTATATGCGACGCTACCCGATGCCCATATCGATATGTATATCGCCAATACTCAAGAAGTGGTCAGCGAAGTTGAACAATTAAATATTGATATTGCGCTCGTAGAGGGTATGCCGCGCCCGACAGATATGAAAGTCATTGAGCAGCGTGCGTGGCGGACAGATACCTTGATGATCTTTACCAAGCGCGATAGCAAATGGTTGACAGGCATGGCCGCGTATAACGATGCGGATAATTGCTACGAGCTTAGCATTGCACAACTGGCAAAACTGCCGCTATTGGTACGAGAGGCAGGGTCAGGTACCCGGCAAATTATTGACGAGCAGCTGCTCAAGCATTTGCCTGATGCGGAAATTGTGATGGCGATTCAGCAGTCGGAAGCTATTAAGCATATGGTGAGTGCAGATATTGGTCTTGGCTGTTTATCACAGCATGTCATTCAGGCAGAGCTGACAGCAGGAGCGCTGGTACAGGTGAAAGTCGCGGGCATCGATTTGTCACGGACTTGGTGGCTAGTGTGGCATAAAGCCCGCCATCAAAGCCCGATTTGGCAAAGCTTTATTGATATTTTGACAGAAGATTAATTTTAGTGATAAATATAGAGGTATTAGCGAGAATATCTACTATTTTAATTAGGGCGTGTCTTCAATTCACTCGATAGTCCTCTAAATGGGCTAAAAATGGCTAAATCTTGCCAAACATCGTCAAATAGCTGGTTAATATCCCGATATTATCTGCGCTATTTTCCTTGTTTGACGGCAATTTATCTCATTTTTATCACCATTTTTGAAATGAAGACACGCCCTAGTAATAAAAAAGCGCACTGTCAGACAATGCGCTTTTTTTAATGAGCTTTTTTAATGAGCTTTTTTAATAGTTTTTTTAATAGTTTTTTTAATAGCTTTAACTAACTTGGAAACAACGTTAAGTCTTTTTTTAAACTACTTATTAACGGGTTTATCCAGTCTTACGACCAAGCTATCGCATGGGACGTTAGGCAAGATATTATCTGCCGTCGCGCCACTGAGCCAAGCGGCGATACCATGGCGTTCATGACGACCGATGACTAACAAATCAACGTCATGCTTGTGGCAATAGTTGACGATGCCTTCACTGTTAGAGATGGCAGTGGTCACTTCAGAATTCACCGCATGTAGGTCATTACGCTCCAGAAACTGTGCCAGTTTGGCACGCGCTTCCTGACAGCGTTCATCGTCAATCTCATCGTATAAGCTGGAGGCTGGCACCAGCTCATAGCCAAAGCCAACCATGGTATCTTTGACGATATGTAATACCGATAACTTAGCGTTAGGACGATTCTCGACGATACGTTTGGCCTTTTGGGCGACCACATCAGCATCGGACATTAAGTCGGTGACCAATAAAATATGTTCGTAACTCATGAGCGGCTCCTTGTGACAGATAATTTTAACTATAGCATTACTGATGGCTGCTGTTAAGTAAGCTTTGAGTTCGCTTTGTGAAAATCCGACATTCTGCCATATTGGTCATTTTTATTACTACAGTATCTTGACTTATGAAGGTGCGAACCCCATCTAATTCCGTTAGGCAAATTCTTTTTAATTTATACCAGCGCATTGCTATCATTTAAAATGATGCACGGGTACATGCCATTAAATTTGAATATTACTCATAAGTTAATCACAATAAAACTCACAATATTTTTATATAATTATCATATAAAAAAGACCCTACGATAAGTATTAAATACACTATTTATCTATTGTTTACTCCGATTTTATTTTATCGCCACTGGCTATATTTAGTCATTAATCGCATATTATTCTAAATAAAATTAGAGCAATCCATAAGGAAAATTATGACCGACACGTTATCTACTACTGATCTAACTTTGCATCCTGCCTTTGAGCTGATTGAGCACCGCCATATCGATGCATTGTCGATGGACGTATTAATAAGCCAACACGTCAAAACAGGCGCGATGCATTACCACTTGGCACATCCGAGTGACGAAAATGCCTTTTTGGTTGGTTTTCGTACTCAGCCAATGGATTCAAAAGGTGAGGCGCATATTTTAGAGCACGTGGCTTTATGTGGCTCTGAAAAGTTCCCCGTCCGTGACCCGTTTTTCTCAATGATTAAGCGTTCGCTTAATACCTTTATGAATGCGATGACAGCAGCTGATTGGACAGCTTATCCGTATGCGACGCAAAATAAAAACGACTATTTTAACTTGCTTGCCGTTTATTTGGATGCCTCGTTTTTTCCAAATATTCATCCGCTGGATTTTGCCCAAGAAGGCATTCGTGTAGAGTTAGACGAAAATGACAAGCCGCAATTTAAAGGCATCGTTTTTAATGAAATGAAAGGCGCAATGAGTGGTGAGATTGACCAGTTGTATCATACGGTCGCCCATCATTTATTCCCAACGACGACGTATCACTATAATTCGGGCGGCGATCCTGCCGATATTCCTGACTTGACCCATACTGAGCTGGTTGAATTTCATCAGAGTCATTATCATCCATCAAACAGCGTGATTATGAGCTTTGGTAATATTCCAGTCGCTGAAACCCAAGCCAAAATCCATGAAGATGCCTTGATTCAGTTTGAAGCAGGTAAAAAACACGTCTCACGTCCTGAAAAACGCCTGTCTGCACCGATTAGTGCGGTTGATACTTATACGGCTGACGAAGCAGGGCCTGACCAAACGCATCATGTGATTGCATGGTTATTACCATCGATTACTGATCCGAAGCAGCGTTTAGCATTGCGTTTATTAGAAGGCGTGTTGGTTGAACATGCTGGCTCACCGTTACGTGCTTATTTGGATAGCCATCCACTTGGTAAAGCACCAAGTCCGCTACTAGGGCTGGATGACAGTCATTATGAAATGGTCTTTTATACCGGTCTGCGCGGTTCAAACCCTGAACACGCCGAAGCGGTAGAACAGGGCATTATTGATTTGCTTACACAAGTGGCGAGCAAACCGATTGATGATGAAACGATTGAGACGATTCTGCATCAAATCGAGATCGATCAGCGCCATATCGGCGGCGATAGCATGCCCTATGGTCTAAATCTCATGCTAGAAGGCTTTAGCACTGCCATTCATGATGGTAATCCTATCGATGTCTGGGAAGTTGATGAGCATTTGCAGTGGCTACGTGAGCAAGTAAAAGATGCGCAATGGTTACCGAATTTAATCAAGACTCATTTGCTTGATAATCAGCATCGTGTGCGTGTGACCATGACGCCTGATAGTGAAAAATCCGCCCGTTTGGCGGCAGCTGAGCAGACTCGTCTTGATACCATCGAGATGGATTTGACCGCTGATGATAAAGCTATCTTAAAACAACAAGCGCTTGATTTGGCAGCGCGCCAAGCAGCGCCTGATGATTTAAGCCTATTGCCAAAAGTGGGTTTAGAAGACGTACCGACCGATATCAGCTTTAAACAAGGCACGCAAAAGCAGATTAATTTGAGCGGCAAAGAAAGTACGTTATTTGAATATGAAGCGGGCACTAACGGCTTATATTATTATCAAATAATTGTACCGTTGACTGATGCGATTGGTAATGAGGATACAAGCGAGCTACCCGTTAATGAAGTCATTAATCATCCGCTATTGCCTATTTATTTAAGCTTATTGTCAGAGCTAGGTACAGATTCGCTCAGCGCTCACGAAATGCAGGCCAAACAAGCGGCGCATTCATCAGGGGTGACTGCTAGAATCAGCCAGCGTACCAATGTCGATGACAGCCAAGCGATTAGCAGCTACTTTGTGGTGGCAACGCGCGCGCTGAATCGTAAACCTGAAGCGATTGAGTTGCTCAAAGAAGTCATGGAACACAGTATCTTTAGTGAGCATGATCGTATCAAAGAAATCTTGCAGCAGCGTCAAGCAGGTTGGCAATCAAACCTTGCTGGTTCAGGGCATTCTTATGCCATGCAAACCGCCAGCCGTGGTATGAGTCGTCAAGCGCAGTTAGAATATGTACGCAGTGGTCTGCCAGCATTGAACGCGCTAAAAGACTTCTTGACCCATGCCAGTAGCGATGATGCACAGTGGGATAAACTTGCAACCAGCTTGATGGACTTACATCAACGTTTAATCAGTTTACCTAAGCATGCCGTCATCATCTGTGAAGCGGAGCAAACTGAACGCTTAAGCAATTTAATCGTTGATAGCTGGAAAGACAGTCAAGCGCCAAAAATTGCAGCGCAGTTAAAAAATGCTGATGCAAGTATCGACGCCAATATTCCAAGCGAGTTTGCCGAATTGCAACTTGATACGGCGTTAAATGGTGATAAAGACGCGGTCGAAGCGCTAGAAAGTGATGTGGTGCTCGATGTTGAAGACTTGGCGTGGTTAGTGCCAACCAACGTCTATCATAATGCCAGTGCTTATACCGTGCCAGCGGCTGATCATCCTGATACGGCAGCCTTGATGGTATTAGCGCCTTATCTACGCAATGGTTATCTGCATAGCGCTATTCGTGAGCGCGGCGGTGCTTATGGCGGCGGTGCGGGCTACGATGCCAATGCCTGTGCCTTTAAGTTCTTTAGCTACCGTGACCCGCAGTGTGCTGAAACTTTTGCGCACTTCGATGCCAGTATCGAGTGGCTATTGAATGAGCCGCAAACGGACGAGCAGTTAGAAGAAGCCATCTTAGGTATTATCTCAGGTATGGATAAGCCAGGCTCTCCAGCAGGGGAGGCGGTTAAAGCCTGCTTTGCAGATTTGCATCATCGCGGTGTAGAGTGGCAGCGTAAAATGCGTGCCTCAATATTGGCTGTGACCGTGGCAGACTTGCAGCGCGTTGCTAAGCAATATCTACAAGGTCAAAAACACGTGCGGGCAGTACTCGCACCTTATGATAAAGAAGCAGCGGTAAAAGAGTTAGGCTTTAACGTTTGTAAAATTAAAAGCTAATCTTCTTCAAGTCTGCTGATTTAATTATTATAAAAAAACCGCCGCTTTCAGTATTTATATTGAAAGCGGCGGTTTTTATTTTGGGTGAGTCTTTTAAAGCGCTATTTCTTAGAGACTGGTTTTTTAAAGGCTTACTTTTTGATTAAGTAATTTGCCAGCGCTTTATAAGCTGGTAGCGAGGTAGAGTCAATTTTACCATTACTGGCGTCTGGGTATGACGCAAAACGAACGATGACCATATCAGCTGCTGGATCCACATAGACAGTTTGACCGTGGACGCCGCGTGCTGCATAGATGGGCGTGGGGTTATTAAATAACCACCACATGCTTGTGTAGCTGCCGTTAGTCAGCTGCTTATAATCGGCTTTCGCAAAAGCCTCTTTATCGCCACCCGCTTCGATATTATCAACGACCGCAGCTGGGAATAAGCGCTCACCATTAATTTCGCCTTTATTGAGCATCAAGCTACCAATGCGTGCCATATCATGCAAACCTGCACTAAGACCGCCGCCAGCAAACGGCGTACCTTTAGCATCGACCGTCATATAGGCGCTTTGTTCAGCACCGATTTTTTGCCAGATGCGTTCCGAGAGTAATTCATTCACCGCTTTACCAGTCGTACGCGAAATAATCCAACCTAGCGCGTCGCTATTAATGGTGCGGTAGTTGAATGCTTCCCCATGTTCGCCGTTCTTCTTAACTGTTTGCAGGTACTCAAAGTAACCATTGGGTCCTTTATAGTCTTTCGGTTTTGGTAATGGGCTTGCCGCTTCTGAATACTTCCAGATATCGGCATTAGGATCAGCATAGTCTTCGCTATAATCGAGCGCTGTGGTCATGTCCATGACTTGGCGTACGGTTGCATCACCAAAGCCACTGTTTTTGAGCTCTGGAATGATAGACGCCACCAAAGCTTTATCGTCAAGCTTACCTTCGGTCACGAGGATTTCTGCTAACAGCCCAGTCATTGATTTGGTCATCGACATCGCCGCATGATTGCCCAGCTCATTGAGGCAGCCATTTTGGCGCTCGTATACCACCTTCCCATGATGCATGACCATAATGCCGTCAGTATAATTGGCATCCAGTGATTGCTTCCAAGTTATCGGGCGCTTACTGTTAGTAGGCATAAAGGTGATGGCATCGATGTTTTTATCTAACGCATAGCTGAGCTTGGAAGGCGCACCGATACCGCGACTGACGTCAGTGGTGGGCATCAACTCACGGATATGACAGACCGTCCAGCGCAGCTTGGGAAAACTAAAAAAATTAGAGGAAGGTTGAGTAATCAGTTTATCGGCAGGCGGCGGAAAACCTTGCATCCAGCCAAGCGTTTGTGGGTCGGATTGTTTGGCGGTTAACCGTGCATCTTCCGCATGGCTGGTGATACTTATACTGGTTAGAGTCATGGCGATGGTCAGTGGTAGTAGCGGTAAAGAGCGTTGCAATAAAGTCAGCATAATATTCTCGCAAGTCGGCTTAAACGATTAACTTCAGACAATAAAAAACCATTGATAAGTGGCTATATTCAAAACTTAGCATAAGACTTATCAATGGTTTTTACCAACCACTTTTGTAAAGCAGTCGATTTTTTATAAGGTTATTTTTTATATGCTTAGAGCTAGTAGCGCTTGATCGCTTGGTCTTTACCGATGATATCCTGATGAATAGGGAAATTTTCATGGTTATCGTATTGCTTGCGGTCAGCAAAGTAGCTTTTTAGGGTGCGACGTACCGCTTCAAAGGCAAGTTTGTCCCATGGAATGTCTTCTTCGGTAAATAACGCACAATCGAGACTTTCAGAGCCGATGCCATAAGCGCCGTCTTTTAGCTCAGTGATATAGATACTATAAATTTGCCCGATATCAGGAATATCATATAAGCAATATAAATGCGGATTGATGACGACCGCTTCTGCTTCTTCAAAGCTTTCACGAGCGGCCCCTTCTGCCATGGTTTCGCCATTTTCCATAAAGCCAGCTGGCAGTGTCCATAAGCCATACTGTGGCTCGATCGCGCGGCGACATAGCAGTACCCGATGCTTATGCACAACGAGTGAGCCACAAATCACTTTTGGATTTTCATAGTGAATATAGTGGCAATTGGGGCATACCAAGCGTGGGATATTATCCGTGGCTGGTATTTTGCGTTCCGCTTCATGACCGCATTGTAAACAATAGCGCATATTAACTGCCTTATTTAATGATAAATCTACATGATAAATAGAAATGAGAAAAAGGATTGTCGTTCTTTGAAAAATTATGATTCTTATTTTATAAAATAGTATGACTTTAGCTTATCAGATGTTAGGTGATCATAGCTGTTAATCCTAAGATAACACAAATTCTCATCACACTGGCAGTGATAATAACAAGCACACAGGTTTGCGCAACTGCTTACGGCTACGGTTGCTATCAATGAATGTATCAGCAGGCAAAGCAGGACAGTCACATAAAGTATATGCAGTCACGATAAGATTGCGCTAGGCTAGACTCACGCTAACTATTGAATGATAGCTTTACCAATAACGAGAGTAATGGCTGCCGCGACTGGTGTTGTTGTAAATCAGGGCAACCTGCAAAGCGCGCGCATTTATCAGAGTAGGGGGTATTAAAAAATGCCACTTTACGTCGCCAAGCATGACGATGAATGAATGGAAAGCAACATGTAGATGTGATACGCGTAGCAATAACACTGGCGCAAGCGTTGTACACATTGCGAGAGATAAGCTCCACCATCCGATGCTTAATTCTAATAAAAATATAGGGCAATAATCATGTTACTTCCCCCGCCGTCGCTACGTTTTGATGAATTTTCAGTCGCTGTGCCGGACTTTATTCGTTATCCCACTATTAGAACGCTGGCGGAACGGGTGCAGCATGAGACCTTAAATGCCGTCACCAGCCCTGCGTTGTATGAGGCTAGCACTTCTCGTAGCACTCGCATTCTAGATAGCTTGTATCAAACACCCATTGCCGATGCCTCGGTATTGGTTGCCATTACCCATGAACGCCATCCAAAACTGCTACTAACACGCCGCGCTGCGCACATGAACAGCCATGCTGGCGAGGTCTCTTGCGTCGGTGGTAAACATGACGCAGGCGACGGTAATAATGTCGTCACCGCTTTGCGTGAAGCCTGTGAAGAGACCGCACTACCACCTAATAAAGTCCAGCTAATTGGTCAATTGCCCATTCAAACCTCTAAAAGTGGTATGAGTGTGCGTCCTATTGTGGCGCTGATTGCGCCTGATTTATTATTAGTACCTGAGCTTGGCGAAATCTCGCGCATTTTTTGGGCAGATTTTGAAACCTTGCTGACTCAGCCTACTGTCGAGTATGCGGTAGAATATGCAATGCAAGATAAGATCGCGACCATTCTCACGCCTAGCTGGCAAGTGGATGGTGAAACGGTTTGGGGTCTGACAGGACGAGTCATTGCCAGTCTGTTAGAAACAGGCTTTGATCGCCAGCTTGAGTGGTATTATCGTATCCAAAATACCCGCAATTAATCCGTAAGGCGACTGACGTTTAATCATTATTCGTTTATTTACTATGCTTTATTTATAATTGCTTACTTATAATATTCGTCATTTTTCTTTAGCCACCAGTTCATATTATCTTGGCGTTTGGCGCGGAAAGCTTCTAATTTTTCGGCTATCGTTTGATTGTGTTGGCGTGCCGTATCGAGCGCAAAGAGAATCGGCACCGATGATAAGACACCAAAGCGGATTTTTGATTTTGGCAAATCCAGCCCATCGCCGATATCATCGCCGACCAAGGTACGGGTCACGCTAGCATTAACCATCTCAACGAAACGCCCCCGCCGATTGTCTTCGCCCATCAGCTGACGTGGCAAATCATGCAGAGCCTTGGCTAATGGTTGCCCCATTTTAAAATCAAGTTGCTGAATTGATAAATAAGTATAGAGCCATTCCCAACAGGCGGTTTCATCTTTTGGCAGGCGATCTAAGTCAACGCCCATCCAATAGCTGGCAAGATTCCATAGATGCAGGATGCCTTCCGCTTCTTCAGTGCTGATGCGTGCACCAAGCAGCCGTAAGCCGCGCATAATCAACAATGAAAACTGCAAATGAGTAGCAATCATATCGGTTTGGTTGATAGGAAGACCCCAATAGGCGGTATTCCAGCTGCCATCTGGATTATGGTGTTGGTCGGCATTTGGTATGACGCCTTTAGCAGCATTGCCTTTACCTTTGAGCAAGTTTTGCCGTACTAAAGTATGAATTTGCCGCACTTTGATCGATTGCCGCCAACCTTCAGAACCAATCGCCAATACTTGCTCGATAGGCTGACGGTTATTGCGTGCACTCGTATTCGAATTATGTAATAGTGGATGTTCAGAGACAGCTAGGATATAAGCGTAAGTACGCATCAGGCGCGGCAGCGCATCATGCATCAATGCACCTGTCTGAATGAGCGGCAGGGAGAGGGCAGGAATGCTGTAGCCTGCCATCAGGGCGACATTACGTAATAGCCAAATCAACATCAGTGGATAGCGCCGATAGGCAACCGCGCCGATTTGGGCGAGCTTGGGGTTGAACCAATCAGGATGACGGCTAAATTGTTCAGTCAAAGCGTTAAATGCAGGGTTATTTGCGAGGTCAGCGTCGAAGTTATTGCTGTTGTCGCTGATAATAACTTGCTGTAGGGGCTTTGCAAAACGAAGGCCATCAGCGGCTAACGCATCTGCCAGTGAATCGCCAATATCGTAGCCCGTTACTATTTCATTTAATAAATCTTGCGAGATAACAAAATCTTTTGGTAGCAAATAACGTCTAATGCGCTTTAAGACTTGCAGGTCGCTATGGTCATCAATCGCGGTCGTCCGTCCGTGACGCTGATAAGGTTTTATTGAGGGCTGTTGGTGACTCAAAGTATCGGCCGTCTGTTTATCAGTTATGTTGATTGAATCCATATTTATCAAATGCCTTTTTACCAAATGCTTTCCTATTAGATCATTTCACAAAGCCAATAATATTAATATCTATTTGACTGGTTTAGAGCTTCTAATTGTCTTTGCGTGGTATTCATACGGCGCTTGGCTTTACGCAGCTCGTCGGCTAATGACAGCAATCGCGCGCGCGCTTCTTTTTCATTAGCAAAGTCTAGCATCGCCCCACTTTCTAGCTGATCAAATTCTTCTTGGTAGGCTGCTATTAGGCGTTTATCTTTGTCTAGCTGACTGTCTAAGGTGTAATAGTCTAAGCCTTTTTGATTGGCAGTTTGCAGGGTATTCGCCAAGGTTATTGGACAGACATTGTTTAGCTGACGTCCGCGTCGACCAACATTGTAAGCATTACTGGTCGTGCAGTATTGCTTAAGCCCCAGCTGGCGACCTCGCTCCCATGCTAGATAGTTGGGGGCAACACTGGCCTTGGCACAGGCTTTGGCATGTGATGCGAGACGGTCTGATTGGTAACCTACCACGCCATCATTATAGCCAATAGCCTGCCAGTCACCAACGAGGCACTCCTGCTTAGAGAGCGTGGCACAGCTTGATAGTAAAACAATGCTACCAAGGAGAGCTAACATTAACGAAGGCCGCGGTGCAAACTGTCGCATGATTACCTCTTCTATGGCTATTGATTCAAGCCCAAACATGGCTGATGAAAAATACTTTTAATCAACCATGTTCGGATGTCAAAACAGGTGAACTATCAAATAATAAGCCACCGATAAGCTAAATCGCCTTTAAGTGGCTTGTTGTCCTATTAATGAGGGCGAGTCAGATCGACTGATGTGCCGCTTGCATTGTCTTTTAGGCTGACTTTAAGCATGAGATAACCGGCAATACCAGAGACGATTGAACCCATAATAATACCTAGGCGTTCATCGAATAAGGCTGTGTCACCAGCAAATGCCAAGCCGCCGATGAACAGACTCATGGTGAAACCAACACCACAGAGTAAGGCTGCACCGTAAATCTGCTTATAGTTCATGCCTCTTGGCATGGTTGAGATGCCAAGCTTAAATATCAACCAGCACATGACCATTACACCAACTTGCTTACCGATGAATAGACCGGCTGCAATACCAAGTGGTACCGAATGGAACAGCTCAGCGAAGCCTGCACCTTTGAGGGATATACCTGAGTTGGCAAACGCGAACAACGGCAAGATACCGAAGGCAACGGTATTGTGTAGATCGTGCTCTAGCTCTTCTAGTGGTGAATGCTCAGGATCAGTACGGTCAAACATAGGAATAAATAGGGCTAAAACCACCCCAGCCAAGGTGGCATGGATGCCAGATTTGAGTACCGCAATCCACATGATTACACCGATCAGCAGATAAGGCGTGATGCTGGTGACGTTGCGACGATTAAGCAGGTATAGAAAGGGTAGGCATAAACCTGCCACTGCTAATGACTCTAATGACAAATCACTGGTATAAAATAAAGCAATGATTAAAATTGCGCCAATATCATCAAAAATCGCAATCGATACTAAAAATACTTTTAAGGAGTTGGGAACGCGGTTGCCTAACAAGCTCAAAATACCTAGGGCAAAAGCAATATCAGTCGCGGCTGGAATCGCCCATCCTTTCCAAAACTCAGGCTCGTTATAGTTAAAGAGCAGATAAACAATCGCTGGCATGATCATGCCACCGAGTGCCGCACCAGCTGGCAGGATGATTTGCTTGACGTTAGACAGCTCGCCGATTAAGACTTCACGTTTTAGCTCAAGTCCCACTAAGAAAAAGAAAATCGCCATCAAACCGTCATTGATCCAATGATGAGCGTCTTTAGCGATAGCGAACTCACCGATTTGAATGGCAACGGGTGCGTGAATAAAGCCTTCATACCACACATTAAGAGGGGAGTTGGCAATAATCATTGCAGCAATGGCAGCCAATGCTAAGACGATACCGCCCGCTGCCTCAAATTCAAAAAATGCTTTAATCCTGCGTATTGCCATATCATCCTCATTTGCTAAATACAATTTACTAAACACGAATTATAAAATAATCCAATAACCTCAAATAATCTATGTCACGACTCATAAAGACATGATAGAAAGCAACAGTTTCTCATACTCTTATTGATATAGACAACAAAATACGTCAACCAAAAGTTATAAGTGCCGCTTGTCACCTCAATAATAGCGATATTATAAAGTCGATAGAACAGACAAAAGCGTGATAAGTCATTAAATCTTTTTAATCGATCACTGCTTATTTTAGAGGCTTATTGAGCCTTTAGACAAATCTAGCAGACTTTTTTACGTTTTTGGCTTTTTTTAGCGTTTTATCTTTATAATGAGCAGCATTTTGTGATGTTATGTCACAGCTTTGATACATATCAGCAGTACTACTACTATTGGCTAATAAATAGCAAAGTTGGTAGCAATACTGATAGTGATAATTTATTCTCAGTTCCTACAGCCAGTTTTTAGGACTTTCTTATTTTTCATCATAAAATTTACAGGTCAGCGTCATGGATTTATCGCTTTCGTTAGAGGTTATATTAATGCTTACCGCTGTGGCAGCGTTGGCAGGCTTTATTGATGCCATTGCTGGTGGTGGTGGATTATTGACGATTCCCGCCATGTTGCTTGCTAATATTCCACCAGTGCTGACACTCGGTACCAATAAGCTACAAGCCGCGTCAGGTGCGTTAGCAGCTTCTATTACGATGATTAGGAAAGGGGTGGTCAAACCGCAGCGCATTAAAGTGGCTATTATTGGCGCTTTTATCGGTTCTGTTATCGGTACTATCGCCGTACAGATGTCACCGCCGGATCTGCTTGAAACACTAATTCCGTTTTTGATTGCGGCTATTGGGATTTATACCTTGTTTGCGCCTCGACTCGGTGAAGTAGAAGCCGCGCCGCGTATCTCAGAAGGCAAGTGGCAAAAAGTGGTTGCACCATTAATTGGTTTTTATGATGGTTATATTGGACCAGGCACAGGGATGTTTTTTGCGCTCGGCAACGTGGCGTTGCGTGGTCGGCAAATTATCGAAGCGACAGGCGCCGCAAAGGTATTGAACTTATCGACCAATATTGGCTCGTTAATATTCTTTATTCTGGGTGGTAATGTTTTGTGGAAAGTAGGGCTGGCAATGATGGTGGGACAAACGATAGGCGCGTATTTTGGCTCTCATATGGTGGTCAAAGGCGGTAGTAAGCTGATTCGTCCGGTGATTGTATTGGTGTGCTTGGCGATGATAACCAAATACGTTTTTGGTTGATTCTTGTCCATCAAGGAAATATATTTAGCGAAGCAAAAAAAACCTCAGCCAATATGACTGAGGTTTTTTTTATATCGTTAATAAACTAACAACATCTATTCAATGCAAGTGACTAGCGACGACGATCGATATCATCGTACTCACTGCCCATGATCCCATCACTAAAGACTTCAGAGAATTCACGCTCATTGTCTTCATCAATGTGACCATCGAACACGTCTTTTGCGCCAGCGTTAGGATCGTTATAAATAGCTAAGTCCATTTTGCCTTCTGATTTTGCCACAATAGCGGTCACAGCAGCATCGCCACCGACGTTCACTGCGGTACGTAACATATCAAGGATACGATCCACACCCAAGATTAAGCCAATACCTTCGATAGGTAGACCGACTTGGGCAAATACCATGGACAGCATAATCAGACCAACACCCGGTACACCAGCGGTACCAACAGATGCCAAGACGGACATTAGAATGACAGTTAGATACTCAGTCACGCCCAAGTCAATACCATAAATATTGGCAATGAAAATGGTCGCAGTACCTTGCATGATGGCGGTACCATCCATGTTGATGGTCGCACCAAACGGAACAGTAAATGAAGCAACTGAGTTATTTACACCCATACGCTTGGTGACTGTACGCAAGGTAATAGGAATCGTCGCATTCGAGCTTGAAGTACTAAAAGCAAAAATCTGAACTTCACGCATTTTTGCCAAAAAGGTTTTGATGGATAAGCCTGAAGAGACTTTGAGTACAATCATCATAGTGACAAAGAAATGGAATACCAATGAGCCGACCAATACCGCCACATAACCGAGCAGTGACCAAATCAAGTCTAAACCCAACTCTGCCATCGCTTTGGTCAATAGAGCAAATACACCATAAGGCGCAAGATTCATAATGATGGTCACCATTTTTAAGATGACTTCATTGATTAATTCTAAGCTCTGCACTAAGCCTTTGGCAGGTTTACCCACCATCAAGATACTAACACCGATCAAAATAGCAAAGAAAATAATCGATAACATATCACCATTTGCCATCGCACTGATGGGGTTTGATGGGATAATGTTAGAGAAAACATCAAGTAGAGGCGGCGCTGAAGCTGCTTCAAATGCCGCTTCAGTTTCGATATTCATACCTTTGCCGATACCAAATAGCACGCCAAGCCCAATCGCCGTTGCAATAGCGAGTGCAGTGGTAATCATATAAATAATGAACGTTTTGGTACCAATACGACCAAGCAAACGAATATCACCAATACCGCAAACACCGCAAATCAATGAGATCAACACCAAAGGCACGACTAGCATTTTTAACGAGTTGACAAATAGCTTGCCGACAATGGCGAGGAAGCCATTGGTAATGTACGTATGAATGAAACCGCCTTCAGCGTTCAGTCCTGAATAGTTTATAAACAATCCCAGTATGATACCGAGTATCATAGCGACAATAATCTTGCCGGTCAGTCCCATATTTTTCCACATAACTTATATCCTTTGTGTACGTGCCCCAGTAGCGAATAGATAGGCTGCTCACATCAATGTGATTGTTGCCATTATTATCACCGCTCTTGCTACGTCTATTAAATTCTTTCAACTTCCACTTAGTGTCACGTTTTCGGGGCACAATATAAAATAATTGTTAAGGATACTGCAACGTTTTTTTATGACTAAGGTAATATAAATCAATAGTTAAGTTGTCTGCGCCGAATTTTTCGCGAGTAAAGTAGGTAAATGACAAGGCATATTGACCAATATTAAGGCGTGTTGAACATTCAAAAATAGATACTGCTGATCGCTAAAACTGTTCCAGATAAGGCGTAAAACAACGGTAATGTTCATGCCTTAATTAGTTTTATAACACATTTCTTATATGGAGCTGGGAGAATTTAGTATTATTTCCAATATTAATAGAGAGAGACAGGGCTGTTTTTTACCATTTCATTGTTAAAAGTAGACGCTTAGAATGACTAAGCTGACTATTTTTAATGTTGAGCTGCCTAAAAAACAGTCTTTGTCAATTGCCATGGTTGAATCATCAAACACGCCTTAATGGTTAAAAATGGCGATTCATAACTAAAAAAAGACTGCTCAAATGGGGCAGTCTTTTCTAAGTGAATGATCAGAATGTATCGTGCAAGGCTTCTATAGTCATTCCACTATAAAAGTATTACTGCGTTAACCTCGCTTGAAGTATTAAATATACATCTACACTCGGTTGCCTTGTACTACTTTTAAATTGAAACGACTATAGCAGCCTTAACACCTATTGTTTTTTAAATATTTTAAGCCTGATTCTTTTGTGTCTTGTTATTTCAAAGCTTGTTATTTCAAAGCCTATTGTTTCAAAGCTTGTCATTTTAAGAATTATCAAAGCTTTTGACTTTAGACTTTGTCACTTTCATCACGGCGTAGACCATCCTGCCATTTAGGATTAGTAGCGGCAGGGTTGTCTATATTATCCTTCACATTTTCTGCATCTTCAGATATTTCAGAACGCTCTAGGTCGTCAGCATTATGTTGATTCAGACGATGGTTGTTACTCATGCGTTCGCTTAAGTGTGACTCTGCATCACGGTGGCGATGATCTAGTGCTTCCACCTCAGGCTCAGACTCATCAAAGTCGGTCTGTGCACGTACCTCCTCAATGGTATCTTGCTCTTTGACCATTTCTACATCACCGTCATTCTCATAACCATGATTGGGATTGGCATCGCCAGTGGGTTTGTCTGTACTGACGGGCGTAGCCAAATCATTAGAGTCGACATCATTTTCAGCTGTCATGTTTGTCACAATGCCATTTCTAGCTTGCGCGTTATTTTTCAATTGTGCATAGTCCGTTAATTGCTGTACAGCATTATCAAGGCTGTGTGGATTGGTGCGCTCTTGGGCATGCAATAAATGTTTATCGAACACATCAGTCAATAATGAGTCAAAGCGTATGGCGTTGTACTGAATAAGCACTTCAGCTTCTTCTTCGGTAATATCGCCGTTTTGGCTGGCATATACCACATGATCCTCAAAAGTAAGCCCTTCAAAACTGTCTTTGTGTTCAGCCTTTTTAAACCTCTGCCATAATGGCTCGATGCTAAGTAACGTTTGATAAGCGTGTTCCATACGTCCAGTGACATCATCGGCTTCAGTATTATAATAGACCATGGTTTTGAGATAATCACGGAACGGGTTGGCTTCAAAGTCATCCATAAAAGCATCGCCCAGCTTGCGTTTAAGCTCATCGCTTGGCGGCGTAAAGATAGAGCCGCTGGGGAAAGTCACAAAACTGACCAAACTGGCCGCCATACGATTAGGGAAGTTTGCAAAAAAGGCTTTAAAAGCTTCTTGAATGGTATATAAGCTATTTTGTAAGGCAACCTCAGCATGCAAGCGTTCGGACGCTGATTTAGTACCATGCTCATAAAACTGCAAAATAGCAGTACTAATGAATAAATGGCTATGAATATCAGCTAAGCGTCCAGACAGCATCTCTTTACGTTTTAAGTCACCAGCGAGCAACCCTAACGCCATATCAGCCGTTAAGGCAAAACTTGCGCTCAGGCGGTTGATGTGTTTGTAGTAGGGACGAGTAAAGCTGTCCGCGAAGCTTGGTGCATGATTACTGCCACCGACATAACCTGCGACAAATGCCTTTGCGCCGCGATTAAAGGTATAACCCAAATGTTTAAAAAACAGTGTGTCGAACTGTTTGAGTGCGCTTTCTTTATCTTCGCTTTGCAGCAATTGCAGCTCATCAAAGAGATAAGGATGGCAACGCATCGCGCCTTGACCAAATATCATGAGCGAGCGCGTCAAGATATTTGCGCCTTCAACCGTGATAGATACTGGAATTGCCTGATAAGGTGTGGCCAAAAAGTTACGTGGACCCATCTGTACCGCGCGACCACCAACCACATCCATACCGTCATTGACCACACTGCGCATGGTTTCAGTCGCATAGTATTTTGCCATTGCTGTCATCACTGATGGTGTGCCGCCTTGGTTCAGACCGCAGGTGACGAGGTGACGAAAGGCTTCTAGCATATAAGTGTTACTGGCCATGCGGCTGGTAGCGTCTTGGACGCCTTCAAACTTGCCAACAGAGATTTTAAACTGTTCGCGTACTTTGGCAAAAGCACCGACAGACAGATACGTCATTTCACTGGCTGAGGTTGATAAAGCTGGTAAAGAGATGCCGCGACCAACGCCCAAGCACTCCATCAGCATACGCCAACCACGACCTGCATTTTCGACGCCGCCGATGATGTAATCTAGTGGAATAAAGACGTCTTTACCATCGACTGTACCATTCATAAATGGCGAGCCAATTGGATTATGGCGTGGTCCTATGATGACACCTTCATGGCTGGCAGGAACGAGCGCACAAGTGATACCGTAATCGGTCTTATCAGGATCGCCAAGCAAACCTTCAGGATCGTGCATCTTGAATGCTAACCCCACGACCGTGGCGATAGGTGCGAGGGTAATCCAGCGCTTAGAAAAGTTCATACGCAAACCGAGCACTTGCTCGCCCTCGTGCGTACCATAACAAACCACCCCTGTATCTGGAATCGCACCAGCATCGGAGCCTGCTTCTGGGCCCGTCAAACCAAAGCAAGGTACCTCGTCACCTTTGGCAAGACCGGGTAGCCAACGCTGTTTTTGTTCGTCTGTACCGTAATGCATCAACAGCTCACCAGGGCCGAGCGAGTTTGGCACCATACAGGTAACCGCAGCGGTTGGCGAGCGTGAAGCGATTTTGCTCATGATACGGCTTTGTGCATAAGAGCTAAAATCTAAACCGCCAAACTCTTTTGGAATGATTAAGCCTAAAAATCCATTGGCTTTGATAAATTGCCACGCTTCAGGCGACAGCTCTTTGTCTTCATGCTGAATTTTCCATTCATCAAGCATGGCACATAGTACTTCTACTTCATTATCAATAAAGCTTTGCTCTTCTGCCGACAGCTCTGGATAGGGATATTGAGCAAAAGTATCCCAGTCAGGTGCACCCATGAATAGCTCTTTTTCCCACCAGCTGGTACCCGCATCGAGTGCTTCGCGCTCGGTATCGCTCATGCTCGGCATTGCCCCGCCCAAAGTCTTGTAAACAGGTCTGGTAATCAGTGACTGACGAATAGGGGCGACGAGCAAAACGATGCAAAGTA
The DNA here is from genome assembly GCF_014897815.1 of Psychrobacter sp. PG1. GTDB lineage: Bacteria > Pseudomonadota > Gammaproteobacteria > Pseudomonadales > Moraxellaceae > Psychrobacter. The sequence goes on along the minus strand of NZ_JABUZG010000071.1, from coordinate 50,894 downwards.
AAGCGATTGGTATGCCCAAAATGAGCGACCAAGGACTGATAAAGGCGGTGACAAGGACGGTAACTAGGGCAACGATACTGCCTGTGACTCGTGATAGGGACAATAAAAATATGGCCAAAACCATGGCTAATTGAATAATGATTGCCAAAATAAATAAGCCAATTGCCATGACTGTCTCCTTTTATAACGCTAAACCAAAAGCGCGAAAAATGTGTGTGTATTAAAGTATTTGAATAAATCTTGTTGTTATTTTTGCTGATGTTTAAGGGTCTGGTGACCAAATTAAACCAATGAGCCGTTATGGATTTTGTAGCATATTTTATGATAAATTTTAATTTGTTGAGCATTTTACAAAAGTGGCTTTGATAACTGTCTAACCAGTGACAGACAAATAAAAGACAAATTTAGCTATCAATATGAAACAGTTGCCGATAACTATCAATAGCTAAAATGCTACGCTGTGTCGATTATATGTATCAAGATTTTCTCATATAGGCAAAAATAACAGTCGTAATCAGTTATCCAAAAGGCGCTAAGCCGCTTTCTGCATAAGATAGTGTCTCATTGCGTCCAACAATGATGTGGTCTACCAAGGATAAATCGATTAAATCGCAGGCTTTCTTTAGCTCGTAAGTTAATAAGTTGTCCGCCGTTGAAGGGGTCGCATCGGTATGCGGATGATTGTGTGCGACGATGAGTTGGCTGGCGGCGTGACTCAAGGCATGACGCAGAACGTGTTTGATACAAACGGAGCAAGAGGAGATGCCGCCAGTAAACAGTATCTCAAAATTAATGAGATTTAACGCATTGTCTAAGCAAAGTACCGCAAAGACTTCACGATGCTCCCCGCGCAGCTGAGTGCTGATATAGTCTTTGACCATTTGCGAGCGCCCAAGTGCGTGACCAGTTTTAAGCTGACTGTCCAAATAACGCGTGCCCATCTCAAGTGAGGCCAATATCTGCGCGTATTTGGCAGGACCAATACCATGACAAGCCAGTACAGCCTCTTGCGGCGCTGCCAATAATTCTGCCAAGCTACCAAATTGTTCGATCAAATGACGCGCCAGCTCGATAGCTGACTGTGACTGCGTACCTGTGCGCAGAAATATCGCTAATATCTCGGCATCAGATAAATGCGCTGCCCCAAATTTTAGTAGTTTTTCACGTGGTCTATCATCTTCATGCCAGTCTTTAATCGCCATTGTCACTCCTTGAGAATGGATTGCTGCCAGATATATTGAGTAAATACGGAAATTCTTACCCAACTTATCTCATAATTGTTACTATAAGCGCAATTTTATCTTTCAACTTTTTATTGATGCCATGCTTATGTCCAATATTGTGCTTGCTATCACTGGCGGTATCGCCGCTTATAAATCTGCTATCTTTGCCCGCCTATTAATCAAGGCAGGCTTTGAGGTGCGTGTCATTATGACCACAGGGGCACAAGCTTTTATTACGCCACTGACCCTGCAAGCTTTGACTGGGAATGAGGTGCATATCTCATTACTCGATGAAAAAGCAGAAGCGGGGATGGGGCATATCGAATTGGCGAAATGGGCAGATTTAATCATCATTGCCCCAGCCTCTGCCAATACGCTGGCGCGTCTCGCGATGGGCATGGCTGATGATTTATTGACAACCGTATGCCTGGCAACGGCGGCACCAGTCATCATTGCGCCGGCCATGAATCAGCAGATGTGGGCGCACCCTGCGGTCAATCTCAATGTACAGACCCTGCGCGATATGAATTATCAAATTATTGCGCCTGCTAGCGGTGAGCAAGCCTGCGGTGATGTGGGAGCAGGGCGTTTGCCTGAACCTGAGCAGCTCTTGGCAGAAGTGTTATTATTTAACGCCATGCAAACCACGCCGCAATTATTGGCAGGTAAACGCGTGGTAATTACTGCAGGACCGACGGTAGAAGCTATCGATCCGGTGCGCTACTTGTCCAATCACTCTACTGGCAAGATGGGCTTTGCATTAGCACGTGCGTGCGTGGCTGCTGGTGCAGACGTTATCTTGATTGTGGGCGGCAAAGTGGCACTGCCGACACCGCTGAATGTCACACGTATTGATGTATTGTCGGCTAAAGAGATGCTGATGGCGGCGCAGCAGTGCGTGGATGGTACGCACAGTGCGCTACAGTATGTGCCTGAAGATGAGCACGACCATTCTCACGATCACGACCATAGCCATCAACATGAACATCATGGCGAGTGTGATTGCGGCGATGATCATAGCCACAGTCATAACCACAGCCATGAGATTGATGATGAGGAGCATGCTCATAGCGAGAATCAAAATGTAATGGCGGATATCTTTATCGCCACGGCTGCTGTCGCTGATTATCGTACTGAAGAAGCTGCCCCGCAAAAAATTAAAAAAACCCAAGATGCTATGACGCTGAGTTTGGTCAAAAATCCTGATATCTTAGCGACGATTTCGCTTGCGCATCCAGCGCTGTTTGTAGTCGGTTTTGCGGCAGAAACGCAAGATATCGAGCGCTATGCTCGTGGCAAACTGGTGTCTAAAGATCTAGATTTGATCGCTTGTAATGATGTTTCCCGAGCAGACATTGGTTTTGCCAGCGATGACAATGCCATGCAGGTATTTTTCTCAGAGCGTTATGAGCACGATAGCGTCACACTTGAGAAGGCGAGCAAAGATAAGATTGCAGAGCAGTTGGCTGGCATCATTGGTGAGACAATATGGCAACGCCACAATGCCTAGTTATGTCACTATTAATCCAGATATTAGGTCTTAATGTTTATGGCTAATATGATGGATAGTGATAGCACTCAGACGTTGTTATTGATGGTAATCTTTGCGCTGGCATCGTTGCTACACGGTATTAGTGGGTTAGGTGTGACGTTGGTGACGACCACTGCGCTTGCTAGTATCTATCCGTTACCACATGCTATTGTGTTGGTCATTTTTCCGTCATTATTGCTTAATGCCATGACTTGGCTCGCGGGTGGCGACCGTACGATCTGGCAAAATTTTATCTATTACGGCAGGCGCTATTGGTTACTGGCATTGACCAGCTTACTCGGTAGTATTCTAGGCGCGAAGCTCTTACTATGGGTCGATAGCGCCTATATTTTATTACTATTGGCAGCGGTTATTGGTTTTTACGTCATAAGCAGCTTGCTTGGTAAGCAACTCCGTCTACCTGCTACCAAGCCTGTGTTAATCATCGTTGGTTTTAGTGCAGGGGTGATTGGTGGCTCGACCAATGCCATGTCGACCATATTGATGATGTATCTACTGTCTGCCAGCGATGATAAAAACACCATCGCCAAAGTCGGCAACATGTGCTATTTTTTGGGTAAAATTGCCCAAATTATGGTATTACGTGAACCTATTATGGCGCTCAGCAGTGGTGAATGGCAGCTGATTATTCTACTTAGTGTACTATCGATTGCTGCGCTTTTAGTTGGCATCCGCTTGCGTCGCTATTTGCCTCAAGCGCGCTTTCGTCAGCTTATTTTATTGATACTTACCGTGCTTGGTATTCGTGTCGGCTGGCAGGGAGTCATGGCATTTTTATAAGATAGCTCGCGAGGCAGCTGGCTGCTTAGATGCTATTTTATGCGCGCGTTATTTTGTTATTTCATTAAAAAATATCTGTTGCGCCAAACGAAAGGTATTACAGTGCGCTTCAACCACATCGTCGATATCTTCTGAATAGCCACCACCCATCACGATAGCGATAGGAATTTTAGCGGCTTTTGCTTGGCGTAATACATATTCATCACGTGCCTTACAGCCCTCTATCGTCAGCCCTAACTTTCCTAATTTATCAGTTGCCAGCACATCGACGGCGGATTGATAAAATATCATATCTGGCGCAACGTCGCTAATCAAACGTGGTAATGTCGCCTCTAGTGACTGCAAATACTCCGCATCGCCAGTATCATTGTCTAGCTCAATATCCAAATCTGATACTTGCTTTCGAAATGGATAGTTTTTTGCGCCATGCATGCTAAACACAAAAACGCGCGGCTCACCTGCCATAATACTGGCATTGCCATTGCCCTGATGGACGTCTAAATCGACCACTAAAATCTTTTGCGCCTGTCCACGATTTAATAGTAAATTACTCGCGATACAAACATCATTAAACACGCAAAACCCTTCGCCATGATCAGCAAACGCATGATGCGTGCCACCTGCGACATTCATCGCCGCGCCATATTGCTGCGCATATAATGCACATTCATAAGTGGCATGAGCAATATAACGCCCACGTTCTACCAGCTCTGGTGTCATTTCAAAGCCAATGGCTCGCGCTTCCTTTCGTGGTAGCGTTTGGGTTTTCAGCTGATACCAGTAGTCCGCAGTATGCGTGGTCAAAATTTCATCTTCGCTCAAACGTGCAGGGGCAAAAAAGTTGTCGGTACTGATAATGCCTTCAGCCAATAGCCGCTCAGGAATCATGGTGTATTTTTGCATGGGAAAGCGGTGTTTTTCCGGCACGGAATATCGAAAAATATCAGAGTAAGCAATTTTTAGCATAGTGTTAGAGGATGTCTTTTTTGAAAAGTATTTTAAGGATAAATAGGTTTAAGCGCTTTAACAATAAGGTGCTGATGAGACATTGTAAAAGCTACGGATAGCTATGGTAGTCAGTTCATTACTGCACAAATTGCGTTGGCAAAAAGAAGGTTCTAGAATCTGATTGTTGACGTAGCTCGGTCAGCAATGTCGGTAAGTCTTCCGCAGGGTTTTGATTATCGATCAAATCATTAAATATCTCATTCGCGACCGTGGTCATCGCGATGACACTTTGTAATAAATGCTCGATAACATCATTACCGATGCCTACCGCTTCGACATCGATAGCGTGTTTGTAGCGTATCTCGCCATCATTAACATCCATTTCTAGATTGCCGATTAACAAGTCATAATTTATTTGAGTAATCAGTAGCATCGCCGCGCTTTGATGACTTTCTGGTATTAAAAATGGCAAAATTCCATAGACTGCTAGCAGCTTGTTTTTTTCTTGCACGCGAAACAAATAGCCGCAATCGAGACTTTTATTGCGCATTCTAAGCGATAAGTGATGTGATTGCTGACGGTCATTGTTTTTGTTGCCACTGCTTTTGGGTCGATAGTGAGTATAGTGCCATTGCTTATCACTAAAGTACTGTTTCAGAAAATCGATAATGGGCGTGTCGCTAGTTTCGTGTTGACTGGCACTCGAGTTAAAGGCGTCAGTTTCTGAGTGTTCGCTATTATTTTTGACATCAGATTCAGAATCGATTTCGGTATTATCATAAGCATCACTAGTGTCCTCATCATCTGTATCACTACTATATGTATCACTCCTATATATGTCATGAGGTTCTGTTTGCGTCATATCAATTTCAACTTCATTAGCCTGCGCTGCTGAACCAGTCAGTAACTGTTTGAGTTTTTGCCACAAGCTGAGTGTGTTACGTTGACTCATAAGTATGGTGCTGTCAAATAAATGAATGATATGGAAAATTGAGACAAATACGTTAAGACAGTAAACGACTAGGTATTAAATGCTAAGCCTTTTTTGATATTCGGTTGCTCATAAAACGCTTGTAACATTTCACGAGCATGTGCCGTCAACCACTCGCTTTCAATGGCATCGTGTACCACAGGTAATAGCGCTGTACTCAATTGGGTCATGGCTTGCTCATCAATATGAAGACTCGAAACTACCGTCGCAATAGTATCTGACTGATGATTACCATACCAAGTATCGATGCTCGCTGCCACAAGGCTGTGTAAGTAAGGTGACTGGCGCAGGCGGTTATAGCTTTGCTGAATGCTGGCTTCGATATGATCGATGCTGCTGTTGTCAGGTTCATCACGCAGATAAGTCTGTAGATGACTGACAGGCTGGTCTTTGATTCGCGCCCAACCAGTGATTAGTAATCGCGCGACTTCGTCATTTGATAAATGCTCTTGCGCATTGGCTTCTGCGCGGCGTGCTAAATCTTTAATATTACGATGCAAATACGCCTGCAGTTTTTCGTCAAGATTTCTATTGGTCGCTTTTTCAAAAGAGCTGCGCCCAAATTTCATTAGTTTACCAGCAGCGCCTGCTTTATCCAGCGTGGTTTCCATAAAGTCATTAATGGCATGATATAGCGTTTGGGTTAGCAAATCGGCAAAAGTCTCGTTGCCGACCAGCGTATGAATCAAGATATTACGCTGCTGATCGTGGCTACCAACATAATTGGCTAGGGTCTGCACTTGAGTGTCGTCCACCAGCTCAGACAACGGCACATTGTCATTGACTGGATGATAAATAATCGTATGCAAGATATCGCGAATATCTTTACGTATCACATCCGTCATCGGTTGATTGAGTAGCCAGTCATTAATCAGCTGTTGCAAATCATCGGCACTGACATATTTATTCAATGGCTGTGCAGCAAACCACTGCCATGCCTGCATCGACAGTGGTTCAGCTTGCGTGCGGAGCCATTGCTGCATAAAGGCAACTTGTGCCTCGATTAAGCCATCTACGGTTAGCGCTGGCATATCTAAATTTTGGTTATCTTTTGAAGTCTGCATAGGTTTTGAGGTCATAATAATCGACAATTTGTTATACTGTGTGGGTGGGGTAAGCATAAAGTATTATGCCATGAACGTCATCTGTGTTTGTGATGAATATTGATTGCCGCTTAATAAATAATGAGAGGTTTTGATGACAGCTCTGAATACCGCCTTACTTGCGCTTGATGAGCTGACCGTTCAGCGCGGCGAAATCCCTCTATGCGAAGGGGTTGTACTCAATCTGGCAGCTGGTAGCATTTGCCATTTAATTGGTGCTAACGGTACTGGTAAGACCACTTTATTGATGCAGCTGGCTGGGTTATTGCCAGTGTTAAGCGGTGAGGTTTATTATCAAGGAGTAGCGAATTTACCTATTCAGCCTTTGTATGTGTCGCACCAGTTAGGTATACATCCAAATCTAACGGTCGCGCAAAACCTGACCTTTTTGCTGAATTTATATGGGATTAGCCCAAGCGTTACTGATATTGATGATGCCCTCACTTGGGTCGGATTACAGGGCTTTGAGACGATTAGCTCAAGCCATTTATCTGCTGGGCAAACCCGCCGTATCACCCTTGCAAGGTTATATTTATTGACCCCTGAGGTGACACCATTATGGCTACTCGATGAGCCTTTTACTGCCCTTGATGTCGATATGGTAGCGCGAATGGAAGACAGATTGCGCGATTTTGCCCATGAAGGTGGCGCTATATTAATGACCAGTCATCAGGCCGTTGGTGTTGCCAATCAAGTGCTCGACTTGTCCGATTATATGGTTTGAATACTAGTTTGCATACTCTCAGTATAAGTGTCCCAAGCATCCGTAGAAGAGCAAATAAATGATAGAAATAGACGGTCCAGTACAAACAGTGAATAAAAGCTCAAATACTGACTTAGCTGCGGTGCGTGGTATCAGCTTTATGCAGCTATGGCGGCGCGAGTGGCAAGTCAAACAACAGGGTGCCGTGCAGTGGCTTTATCCGCTAGTGCTTTTTTTGGTCATTATCACCTTATTTCCGCTAGCAGTGGGTAGCGAGCCTGCGCTATTGCAACGCCTTGGCGTGTCGGCGGTGTGGATTGCTGCTTTATTGTCACTGGTCATGGGTGTCGATGGTTTGTTTAAGCCTGCCCTTGATAATGGCACACTGGCGCAATTGGTCGTTGCCAAAGCATCATTGCCCTTATGGGTGTTGATTCGTTTGGTTATCCATTGGATTTTTAGTAGTGGTATTGTGGCAGCGCTTAGTTTACTTGCCGTGCCTTTGTTTCAGCTTAGTTGGTTTGAGGCGTGGATATTGATGGCTTCTATTGTGACGGGCAGTCCGATGCTCTTGATGCTGTCAGCGGTCGCGAGTAGTTTGACGCTGTCATTAAAGAATGGTGCGGTGCTAGTGCCTTTGATTGCTTTGCCGATGCAGTTACCAGTGTTAATTTTTGCCACAGGAGCGGTTGATTTATTTGCCACTGGTCTCAATGGTTTACCGATACTGGCTTTATTACTAGCAGGCAGTATTATCTCGGTTTTGGTGATGCCATGGGTGATTGCCATGACGTTAAAAATGGCGTGGCTGAATTAGAAACGACATAAGCTATGTACAACTCTCTGTATTGAGAGTTTGTAATAAAAACCCCTATAAAAAACCTTTGTATTAACAGCATGTTGAAAACTGGCAATTTTGCTATAATAGTCAGTTAACTAAGCAAACAATCACTTGTAGATTTTATCCAGTGTTTAACGCCGGCAGGTTAACAGGTAGTCGCGCCCATGATGCGCTATATCGGTTACAACCAATACGCTGTGCCAATAGGTTTATTCCCATGCCCAACTTGAATAACGTCTCATCTCCTAGCTTGTGGCAGCGCATCTGGCAAGGCTTTTTGACCACTGTGGGTACCAAGCAGTTTTTTCGCATTTTTTCGCCTTGGGTCAAGTGGCTGGCGATATTAGCCAGTATTTGCCTGTTGATCGGTAGTGTCTGGGGTCTCGCTTTTGCGCCGCCTGATTATCTGCAGGGTAATAGCTACCGCATTATCTTTATCCACGTACCCGCTGCCAGTATCGCTATTTCCATCTATTTTGCCTTAGCAGTGCTCGGGGTCATTTTTTTGGTTTGGAAAATAAAAACGGCTAGCTTAGTGGCACAGGCGCTTGCTCCGCTAGGATTCTTGCTCTGTGTGATTAGCTTAATCACGGGCTCTATTTGGGCGAAACCCACTTGGGGTACTTACTGGGTTTGGGATGCACGTTTGACCTCTATGCTCATTTTGGCGTTTCTGTATGCGGGCGTGATGGCGTTATTTGCTGCGTTTGAGCATACTGCCAATCGTGGTAAAGCCGCCGCCATTTTGTCTATTGTTGGCGCAGTAAATCTACCCATTATCAAGTACTCGGTACAGTGGTGGAACACCTTGCATCAAGGCTCGACCTTTACTTTGACCGCCGCGCCTAAGATGTCAGCAGATATGTGGATGCCATTATTACTGATGATTATTGGTAGTTATTTATTAGTGGCAACATTAGCGATTTATCGTACCAATACCCTTATCTTGTATCGTGATCAAGGGAAAGCGTGGGTCAAAGAATACATTCGCGGGCAAGCTAAATGATGGTCATGACTGTCGCCAAAAAAAATCACGGCTAGGAAAATATTATGCAGCCTTACTTTTATAGCGTATCTGAGTTTCTTGCCATGGGTAAGCATGGCGTGTTCGTTTGGTCATGCTGGGCAATTACCGTTGGCATGATGCTGGCTTTTGTTATTTATAGTCGTAAACAACGACAGGCTTTAATCAAACAGTTGACCATTCAGCAAGCGCGGCAAGCACAGCGTACTGCTAAAACAACAATGCCTGTCACCAAGCAGCCTAATTAGCTAGTAGGTTCGTCCTATCTAGCGTTAGCCGTTAATTTTTAGCCACTCAATCTGCAACTTAGCACCTGATAAAGAGGTGACTGCCAAAGAGGTTATAGGGCTTATTGATTTGTCCGAAAAATGCTACCATATAGCCATTAGAAGAGTACGATTAGAAAGACATTTTTAGAACGTTTTTCTAATGGTAGTTTCTTCAAATTTTTCTGTTTTATATATTTGTATGGCATTGACTATAGTTTATAAAACAGTGACTCATCAATGAGGTAGTGGTATGAACGCAGTTCGTCGCAAAAAACTGATGTGGGTTATGTTTACGCTTGCAGGGGCGGCGATAGCCGTGGTATTGGTTCTTTATGCCATTGGGCAACAGACCGATTACTACTTTGATGCTACCGCGATTGCACAAGGTGAAGCACCACAAGATAAGCGTATTCGAGCAGGCGGTATGGTCGTTGCGGGTAGTGTCCAGCGCGCAGAAGACAATCCACTAAACGTTGAGTTTGCCATTACGGACTTTCAATCGACAGTACCAGTGACTTATCAAGGTATTTTGCCAGATTTATTTGCTGAAAACTCAGGCGTCGTCGCGACAGGTAAGATGCAGGGTGATACTTTTGTCGCTGGAGAAGTATTGGCGAAGCATGATGAAAACTACATGCCGCCAGAAGTGGCCAAATCGATGAAAGAAAACAATCGTAGCGGTGTAGTGCCTCCTTCTGAGCAATATAATCCTGCTGAAAAGGTGCATGAGACGGATACTCTACAGCAGTAATTATATAGTCCATATCATAGTAAAAGAGCCGCTAACATATTATTAGCGGCTCTTTTTTTACATGAATTTTGGTACTAGGACGTGCCCTCAGTTCAACCGATTAACCTCTAAATGGGCTAAAAACGGCTAAATTTTGCCAAACATCGTCAAATAGCTTATCAATATCTCGATATTATTTGCGCTACTTTCCTTGTTTGACGGCAATTTATCTCATTTTTAAAATGAGGACACGACCTAATAAGTTTTGGTGGTTTTTTTACGAGAACTTAGTCGTCCCATTCAGGCGAGTAATCTGGATGCTTAATTTTGCGCCCATCAGCACGCGCTAAGCTGCTGATTTTCTCAATATCATCCGCACTTAATTGTACTTTTATAGCGTCTAAGTTGCCTTGCAAATGATCAGGGTTAGACGTTTTCGGAATAGCGATACGATGCTTGTCTGCCAGAATCCAAGCCAATGATATCTGTGCTGGCGTGACATTATGTTTGTCAGCGATTTCTTTAATAATCTCATTATCGAATACATCACCGCGTGCAAGTGGTGAATAAGCTTCGAGTAGAATATGGTGATTGTTCAAAAAAGTCTGCAAGGTTTTTTGCTTGATGAAAGGATGAAACTCAACCTGATTGACCACAATCGGTACATCAGCATATTTCTCAGCTTCAATGATATTGGCAATATTAAAGTTAGAGACGCCGATATGGCGTGTCAAACCTTGTTTCTGCAGCTCACACAAGGCAGGAATGGTTTCAGATAAAGGAACACGGTCATCCGGCCAGTGCAATAGTAGCAAATCAACATAATTAGTATCTAAGTCTGCTAAAGAGCGTTTGGCGGCGGCAATCAATTTCTCAGGCTCAAACTTCATGTCATCAGGAAAAATCTTTGTGGTCAAAAAGAACTTATCCCGAGATACCCCTGATTGTTTGATACCTTGACCAACTTCTTTTTCATTGCCATAAGCTTGAGCGGTATCGATGTGCTCGTAACCCATTTTCAACGCTTGACTGACGACATCAACACAATCTTGACCAGTCGATTGCCATGTGCCAAGCCCTAGTACAGGAATATTTGCTTGTCCAGCGGTACGAATATTATAAGTTTTAGCACGCATCTTATTATCCTTGTTATTTATGTATTTATGTATTTATTGATAGAGCATCGAATCATCAATATTCTGATCACCCTCTCTATTTGACCTACCCACTATAGAAAAAATTAGCGGCAAGTAAAAGGGCAAGTGACGCTTTCCTACAAAGGACAAACAGGCTGTAACGTCATTTTTAGTAACTGATAGCCAGCAGCGCGCGGTTAAAAAGTAAAAATCGTAAAATTGAGTCCATAAAAAACGCCCATCACTATCTAGCAATGGGCGTTTACAATCGGGACGAAGACGATATTTAAGTGTTTTGGATTTAAGAGCTTTTGGCTTAAGAGCTTATTGAGCAGCAGCTTCTACAGGTGCAGGTTTTGTTGCGGTATCCGTGTGCGCACTGTGATCAGAGCCCCAGATTTTTGGGTACTTATAACCAGGGAAAGTTTCATGAGCATACTTTTTAAAGGCTTCTGAGTTATATGCATTTGTCACATCTTCGACCCATTTTTTGCCAGCATCGGCTGATTTGATGGCTGACCAGTTGACGTAAGCAAAGCTAGGCTCTTGAAATAGCGCTTCAGTCAGCTTGATACCAGCATCCGTGGCATAGTTGCCATTGATGACGGCAAAGTCGACTTCATCACGAGCACGTGGCAATTGAGCAGCTTCTAACTCAATGATTTCAATGTCGTATTTGCTGTTATCAGCGATGTCAGTTTTTGATGCCGTGAGTGGGTCAATATTGTCTTTTAGCGTAATCCAGCCAAGATCATCCATCATCACCAGCGCACGAGCAAAGTTACTTGGATCATTTGGGGCAGAGACTCTCATGCCCTTATAGACATCATCAAGCGTGGTCTTTTTACCTGAGTAAATGCCAAGTGGGGCAGTAGGTACCTGGAAAACTTCTACCAGATCAAGATTGTTTTCTTTTTTGAAGGTATCAAGATAAGGCTTATGCTGGAAGATGTTGATGTCCAAATCACCTTCAGCCAAGGCAAGGTTTGGGCGTACATAGTCAGTAAAAGCAATCAGCTCAACTTCGTAACCTTGCGCTTCCAGTGAGCTTTTCACTTGGTTACGCACCATATCGGCGAAGTCGCCTTCGGTGGTACCGATAACGATTTTGGTATGCTCAGGATCGATGTCGCTAGCGGCAGTCTCTGCTGTTGAGCCTTCAGTAACAGGCTCTTTAGTCGCTTCTGGCGCTGATGAGTTGTTGCAACCAACCAAGACTAGGCTTGATACGCCAACGGCAGCAAATGCAGTCGCTAACTGACGGCTGATATCTGTTAATTTCATGAAGCTTCCTTAATAAGAGGGATGGGATGGAGGGCAAACGCTGGCCATTAAAAAAGCAACATTAGGGATAGTAATGCTGCTAAGTTAACGACTGTTAAGTTAGTATCAAAATTAAAGGGTCTCAGTAACAAAGTCAAGCGTTTTGCTTAGGATGAATCGGCATTAAACCTTGAGTATTATTCATATTAGCGTTAACAGGCTTTGTCTAAGTCTTTTTTTCTATCGTTTATCCAACCGGTTAGCCAACCAATTACCCGATGCTTGAATGGATACAACCATTATTGATAGGACAATAACGATAAAAATCATCACCTCCGTTTGATAACGATAGTAGCCATAACGAATGGCTAAATCCCCCAGACCACCGCCGCCAATCATACCTGCCGCTGCTGAATAAGAGAGCAGGCTGATACAGAGAATCGTCACGGACAATACCAGTCCTGAGCGTGCTTCATTGAGTAAGACTTTAATAATGGTCAAAGGACGTGCGCCCATAGACTCGGTCGCCTCAATGATACCGCGTGGCACTTCACGTAAGTTTTGCTCGACCAAACGGGCAAAATAAAACGAACCTGCAATGGCGAGTACCAATGAGGCCGCAATCGGTCCAATACCCGTGCCAACGATAGCCTTCGTAAATGGGCTCATGGCAATCATCAAAATGACAAATGGGAAAGCACGCATAAAGTTGGTGATGCCACCAAGCAGACCATACAATGTTTTGTTTTGCAAAAACTGTCGATCACTGGATAAAAACAAAAATACGCCAAACAACCCACCGATGACAATGGCCACCGTCGTTGAGATGCCCAGCATAATAAATGTATCAATAAACGCGTTCACAATCTCTTTGCGCAGGGCAAACAGCTTGTCTATCGAGGCGGATAATTCACTACCAGTTAACATATTTATTTCTCCTGCCTCATTAGTCTTCGTGCACTAAGCCTTTGCCAATCGGGGTGGTCGCCTGAATCAGACCGTCTCTCACATCCGCAACTTCCAAGAGTTGACCTTGATGCAGTAATGCGGCGCGATCACACAGCCTACGGATGACACTCATCTCATGAGTCACAATCACAATGGTGACGGCAAGTTGTTCGTTGATATCGCGTAGACAAGTCAACAAGCTGCGGGTCGTCGCAGGATCAAGCGCACTGGTCGGCTCATCAGCCAATAATACTTTAGGACTGGGGGCAATCGCTCGAGCAATACCGACACGCTGTTTTTGTCCGCCTGACAGCTGCGCAGGGTAGTGACCAGCGCGGTCTGTTAGATCAACAATCTCTAGGCAATCCATCACTCGTTTATGAATGTCGCGGCTCGGATATCCTGAAACAGTTAAATTAAAGGCCACGTTGTCAAAAACAGTACGATTGGACATCAGATTAAATTGCTGAAAAATCATACCAATATTATGCCGAGCGATACGCAATTCACTGGCAGACAATGTGGTCAAGTCGGTACCATCGACGATGACTTGACCAGCATCTGGACGCTCAAGCATATTGATTAGGCGTAGCAAAGTAGACTTACCGGCACCCGAGTATCCCATTAGGCCGAAGATTTCGCCTTGTTGGACAGATAACGAGGTCGGTTCAACGGCAGTAAACCAATGTGGTTTGCCATCTTTGTCTTTGATTGATCGGTCGCTTAAAAAACTCTTGGTCACATTGTTTAAGACAATCATGTCATTCATGGAGGGCTCAAAATTCAATAATTTTTTTAATAGTCACAAACGCGCTGTCAGGCCTCTTTAACAATGTAAGAAGCCAATTAAGAAACAACCGTTAATAACCCTATAATAAGGGGCGCTAATATAGCATATTATCGAGCACTTTGGATATGAACATCCGTGACAGGCTTATGATTAATAGCTATTAGTAAGAGGGGTTTTGTAGAATGTGAGTCGAGACGATCCAGTAGAATGAAGTGTCTGTTCATAGCACCTTATATAGTCATTCCACTATAAAAGTATTACTGCGTTAACCTCGCTTGAAGTATTAAATATACATCTACACTCGGTTGCCTTGTACTACTTTTAAATTGAATCGACTATAGCATCGCTGACTAGGTCGTGTCCTCATTTTAAAAATAGTGATAAAAATGAGATAAATTGCCGTCAAACAAGGAAAGTAGCGCAAATAATATCGAGACATTGATACGCTATTTGACGATGTTTAGCCATTTTTAGCCCATTCTAGTCATGCTGGTGATAATGTGGGTCGTGCTTGACTGGTATGACAACTAAAAACCTAGTATGTCCATTTAATGTATCAGTAATGATGCGCCCCTGATGTGCGGTAACGATTTGTGATACTAGCGATAAGCCTAGTCCAGAGCCTTTATTTTTTTGTTGCAACCGCACAAATGGGCTAAATACTTCTTCACGTTTGTCTTCTGGAATACCCGTGCCTTCATCAATCACTGCCAATACTGCATATTTCGGTAATGGGCGTACAGGATCGGTCTTGGCTTTTTTTAGATGCTTGGCAAACAAGCCTTCTTTGCGCGGTGTACTGAGTACTTCTGTAGGATTTTGAGTGTTATTTTGAGCATCACCCTTGTCGCGTGTAGTGCCACCTTTATTTATTATGGCACCTTTGGATTTAGGAATTGCATCATTCAAGGCAGTACTCTTAGCGTCATTGATAACTGCAGATGGCTCTTCAGTGTCAGGAACTGCTTTCCAAACCACCTTTTTAATTTTGTCAGTCAAATCATTGGTAAAGTTATGATAATTAGCAATCAATGAGGATGCACTGGTGCTTCCAACGGTATCGTTACTGTTGACTGAGTTTGTCGAAGTACTTGAGTCAGTTTGAACACTATTCACATCAGTAGATTCTGTTAAGGTCGCACAGGTTTCAATAGAGTCAATGTCGCTGTTGGTATTAATATCAGCCTTATCTATTTTAGTCTCTATATTCACATCGGTATCGGTATCGGTATCGGTATCGGTATCGGAATTGAGATCATGCTCAACCGCAATATTTTCTCCGTTTCTATATATCGGTGGTGCTGGCAACAGGATAATAGCATCCGTTGCTTCAGATTTAACTTTACCAGTAATATGAGAAGAATCGTTTAAGTGTGTATGATTATGCGCAATATGATTATGCGTATCGTCTTCATTAACCTCGTTTGGTTCGTGATAGGAGTCAAAATCAGAGCTATTATAATCGGCAAAGCTACTGCAGAGTATCGTTTGTAGCAGGTAATCAGGTATGGTATCTGCTTCATCAATAGTTTGCACACCATACAATAGTACTGTTACGGGTGGCTTGCCGTGTAGCATGGCATTGGTTAACAAGTTGCGAATCAAATGGGTCAACATCGATGATTGACCATCGATCACAATATGTTCACCAATGAGCGTCGCTTCAGGATAATGTTGCCGCTCTTGATTCACCAGATCGTATAAGTCTAAGCTTTCAACTTGCTGCAAGGCATGACCGGCGTCTAAACGACTCACCAGTAGGATACTCTCTACCAAATCATTGAGCCCTGACAAATCGCGGTTAATCGCTTGCGCACGTTTATCAAACTTTGCTTTGGTATCAGATGGTAGCGCTCCTGCGAGCATATCCATCATCTCAATCTGTAAGCGGATACGAGTAATGGGGGTACGTAGCTCGTGAGAAGCATGTGCTAAGAGCAGGTTATTGGCATCGATAAGGTGTTCAATTTTTTGTGCTGCTTGGTTAAATCCACGCGCTAGTGAGGCGATCTCATCGTTACCACGAGCATTCACCCGTACGGTAAAATCACCATCACCCAGTTGCGCCATCTGCTGGCTCATCTGATTGATGCGCCAAGTGATGGTACGAGCAATCCACCATAGGACACCTGCCATAATCAGTAATAGTAGTAGTGTGCCAGTAAATAAATTCAGCGCAGAAGAGAGTACTGGTTTTTTAGGCGGTAAGCGTGATTCATACAAAAGCGTATAGCCGGTGCTGCTATAAACCTGAGCTTGCTTGGTAGGGGAGGTGTCTGCGAGAGAGGGAAAAACGCGTGAAAATAAAGAGGGCGGTGCGGGCAACTCCAATGGCAAATCGCTGTTATCCGTTTGCATTAGCAATCGACCTTCGCTGTCATACAAGCCCATCTTTGCCTGTAACGACTCATCAAAGATATCAAAGCTTTTTTTGACCACTGCTAGCATAAAGCGCGCTTGCAAGCGATTGTCCTCGCTCACAGAGATATTCAGCTCATGCAAGAAAGGGTCTATTTGTCCTAAAATCTGAGTGGCCAATACTTCTGATCGAATACTTGCATCTTTATCGTGCACAAGTTGCGTCAACAGCACCATCGCCACTGCAAATAAAATAAGTGCCAACATGACACTGGCAAATAACTTGGCAAATACCGAACGAAATCCCAACTGCTGCATTAAACCATCTCTACTATCAGCCGTTTATATCGACTCATACTTCTAATTTGCATAAACAAATCAAAAGTATGGTTTTTATCGATTAATTTGCCGCTTTTGTGATCAAACTTGATCAGTGGCAAATTGATAACCAACACCGCGTACCGTAATAATGCGTTTTGGCTGGCGTGGGTTGTCTTCAATTAAAGCACGCAGACGCGAGATATGAACATCAATGGCGCGATCGATATTATCTGAGCTGTCATCATTGGGCATGGCTTGCCACAGTTGCTCGCGATTCAATACTTTACCAGAATGGGTGGCAAAGTAATGCAATAATTGAAACTGATGCGTCGTTAAACGGACAGGCTCATCATCGATGGTCACTTCATGGCTGTCAGGGAACACGCTCAAACGACCAAAGGTCAAGCTATCAGACTGGCTATCTGCTTGATTGGGCTGCTCATGACGGCGAATAACAGCACGGATTCGAGCGAGAAGCTCACGTGGCTCAAAAGGCTTAGATATATAATCGTCAGCACCCATCTCAAGACCTAGCACGCGATCGGTGGTATCGCCTTTCGCTGTCAACATGATAATTGGCACTTTATTGGTCATGTTGTTTTTATTGCCGCGAATTTTTTGACAAACTTGCATACCATCCATGTCAGGCAGCATTAAGTCAAGCACGACCAAATCAATGTCACGCTCTTTAGCATCCAATAAATCAAGCCCTTCTTGACCAAGCCCTGCATGATGGACGTCATAATAATTCATGGTCAGGTAATCGCTGATTAACTCAGCTAGATCAGGATCATCTTCGATTAATAAAATCTGCTTGCTCATGGGTTATCCTCTAGTTGTTGTTATGGTTGGCCAAACGTTTCATCTGTTTTGATATTTTGTATCACGATAAATACATCGCTGATTTTAGGATTTTAAACAGTTAAGCCTCTAGGTTCTCAAACTTTCTAAGATTTCTCAAACTTTCAAGATATTGAGTCATTTAATACCAATGATTCATAATACTCGGTTCATGCTATATATTATACGGTCATATTGCCTAATTACGCAGTTACAAAACAAGAGAGGCTTTGTTAATGTTTCTACACAATGTAACTGTCGGCATGCATAGCTATGAGACATTGACTTTTTTACCTTTAGCATCAGCCGGTAAATCAGCCAAACAAATCAAACTGTCGTTGCTAATACCTGCAATTAAATACTGCTTTGTGATAGGGTCATATTCGACTACTTCAATAGGCTGGCGTGTCAGGCGCTGATCCTGTCCAATAATCCACACGTTAGCAGTCAACGGTGACAGAGGCTTATATGGTGACGTTTGTAATTCTGTCAAGTCAACATCGTGCAACGCGCGCTTAGGTACGATAGTGCCCACATCTATTTGACCATAATTAACCCGCCCCGTGACTTTCATATCTGGCAATAACTTGTCTCGACTTGCTTCATTGTCAATGACGTTAACATAGACCAACAGCTTTTTTGGCTGGCTGGTCGCGGTCAGTTTACTGACTTGTCCTGTGAACTGTTCCGACATACCTTCAGCTGTAAAATTGACAGTCTGACCAACCGAAAGTTGCGGTTCTGCTTGAATAGGTAGGGTCGCGATAAAGTGTAATTTAGTTTCATCGCTAATCTGTAATAAAGGCGTGCGCGCCTCTAGTCTTTGACCTGCTTTGGCATATAAGTTTTTTACGCGGCCAGAAAAACTGGCACGCACAGTGATCAAATTATACTGATTCTGCTGCGGTTTTGAGCTCGCCGTGCTATTAGCGCTGGTTTGGTCATTGTTTTTAGGATTGCCGACTGCGTTTTTAGGAGCGCCCACTGTGGCTTTTGCTGCTGCCTCTTCTTTGTTAGCAATTGGATCGTTTTTAGTGGTTGTTGCACCATTTTCTGCTGTAGGTTGATTGGGTTTTGAGCTAGCGTCCGTTTTTTGTGAGTGTGTTTGCTTTACATCAACCGCATCGTTCGTCATCTCAGAATCTGGGGCAACGCTGTTCGATGCCGAAGATTGCTCCTTGGCTGGGTTGGATGCATCTACTGTTTTGCTTTCTGATTGCACGCGTCGAACAATAAGCAGCGGCATATCTTTTTCTACCCATTGACCCTCAGTAACCAGTATTTCTTCGACGTTAATGGGGTATGCAGCGATAAGCTTAGTCTGTTTGATAGGTTCGATCTTACCTTGTAAACCAAGGCTAGGCTGATAACGTGAAGGTTTTATGCTTAATATATGATCTGGCGTCATGGTCACACTATCGTCGATAATGACAATAGGGGTATCTACAGTCTCACTGTTTTCTGCAGTCACAGGCTCATTGGTAGGCGGTGATGGCTGACAGGCAGCAAGAAGAAAAGCACTCAGTAGATAGGTGCTATTTTTTAAAAATTTAGAAGCCGTCATAGCAGTCACCATAGTAGTCATCGTTTTATTATATAGTGAATTGCAACTGGGTGAAATAAGTGCAGAAAACTTAATAAACAGCTGACATTAAGGCTGATAAATCCAGTCATTAGCTAAGCTAGGAGTGATAGCAAGTCTGAACAAATTTTTATATTACTGATCAGTTCGAATATTGGCTCACTCATAACTGGAAATTAGTCGATAACTGTGCTAAAACAAACATAACAAAATACAATGATACATTTTTATCACAAAAGAAAATTATTCAGCAATGTGCCAAGCGTTTCTATATAATGCAGAAATATCATAAGGTTGATGGTTATTCTACTTCGAGCTTACCTCTTTTATCGTCATGGTCATCAGTAATAAAAGGTACTTTACCTCGTTTTAGACCAAATACGGTTGCAGTAGACGATAATAAAAGCAAAATAAGTCGTCTAAAAAGCCATAGATTTGGCGCAATTTAGTAAGCTTATTAATTAGAAAGTGCGTATAGTAGCCCATGTTGACGCTCTGTTTGACAGGCAGATACTGGCAGATGATATGTCGACTGTCATAACATATGGTAATGCAAATTTAGCGTCTCATATCAGTCCAATAATGAATGATATGACAGGTTGAAATAACCGTTAAATTTTTGCATTGATGGATGGTATTAAGAATAAATAGTCGTTTATAGGACACTGATAATGGAAAATAATTTTGATGGTTTAAAAGTAATGGTGATTGATGATTCAAAAACCATTCGCCGTACCGCAGAGACTTTATTACAAAAAGCGGGTTGCGAAGTTGTGACCGCCATTGATGGTTTTGATGCTTTAGCAAAAATTGTCGATAACAATCCAGATATTATTTTTGTCGACATCATGATGCCGCGTTTGGATGGCTATCAGACTTGTGCGCTAATAAAAAACAACCCTGATTATGCCAGCAAACCTGTGATTATGTTGTCGTCTAAAGATGGCTTATTTGACAAAGCGCGTGGTCGTATTGTGGGTTCAGATGAGTATCTGACCAAGCCATTTAGTAAAGATGAGCTGTTCGAGGCAATTAATCAGTACCGCTAATATAAATAAGTCCACTTGTAGATATATCATTAAATATTGTCTTACAAGTTGGTATGATTTATGCATAGCTATGCTTTATATAGAGTCAGATAAATTAGGCTAGGCATTACGGTTAAGAGATTTAGTATTGATAAAATATTACTAATAACGGCTCAATATTTAATCGAAACTGTTAAGAGAGTTGCCCTGCCATTCATGGTTGGCGTGCTACTTTCAGTCGGATTGTCTCAATAATATAACAACATATCCTTATGGATACTTTCGAAAATAAAGGAAATTCCTATGACTACAGTTTTAGTCATTGACGACTCACCATCTGAGATGGCGAAATTTCGCGACATGCTTGCCAGACATAATTTTAAAGTATTAGAGGCTATAAATGGTGAGCAAGGTTGCCAGATGGCCATTGATCACTTACCAGATGTCATTTTAATGGACGTGGTTATGCCTGAGATGAACGGTTTTCAGGCCACTCGCAAAATTACTCGAGGTAAAACCACCGCGCATATTCCAGTGATTATGATCAGTACCAAAAATCAGGAAACCGATCGAGTTTGGGGAAAACGCCAAGGCGCTAAAGAGTATATGGCAAAGCCCGTTGACGAAAATGGATTGGTTAATATCATTCGTAAAGTAATGGAGTAGATTGTGGCTTCCAGAGGGTTTATTGAGCTTCTGCGTTTAGCAGACTTGGCACGCGCGCGCAAAAGTGGTCGCCGCGGTGGACAAGAGTATGACTGGCAAGGTGTGGTATTCGAGATTGGCGGACAGCGGTTAGTTGCACCGATGGGTCAAGTATCAGAAGTATTGGCCATGCCAGAGTATACCAGCTTGCCTCTAGTGAAGCCTTGGATGCTAGGCATCGCCAATATTCGCGGACGCCTATTGCCAATCACCGATTTGTCTCAGTTTCTACAGGTTCCTAGTCGTTTAACGCAAATGAGCCAACGCAAAGTCATTGTCATTGAACATGACAATCTCTTTTCAGGACTGTTAGTGGATCAAGTTATTGGGATTGAACAATTTACGCATGATCAATACCGTGCCGAAGCTATAGAGCCTAATTCGCCCTTTGCTCCTTATAATCACGGTAAGTTCTTTAAAAATGAGCAAGATTGGTATGTTTTTATGCCAAGCCTGCTCGCACAAGACCTGCAGTATACCGATGCTGCAATATAGCAGTCGATAACAGCTATCTGGCTGCTATAACGATGACGAAATAATAGCGAATGACATGATACGGTTGGGTGTCAGTATTCATACAGGCTTTGCTAATCACTGTTGTTTTTATAACAATAAGATTGTCAAAGTCAGTCACGATGAGACTTTGATGATTGTTTGAAAGGAATACGTACGATGAGTGATGTTATAAAGAAACCTGTAGCTGGTACGAACAATACAACAGATGGCAAGGACGCTAATAGCAAGTGGAAGTTATTGTTAGGGTTTTTTGTGCTAATAAGTGTGGCCTGCCTGATTTGGCTGGTCAATTCGTTATCGTCAGTAAGTCAGTACTTGGCTGATTTTAATCAATCCGTTACTTTACCAGCGATTATATTTGTCGTAGGGGTATTAGGCATCCTCTTTGCTCTGTATCAGTTACTGAAGCAGCGTGGGGGATCAGAGCGCCTACTCATTGAAAAAGAAACCTTGCGTCGTCGTCAGGAAGCAGAAGCGGAATCTGAGCGAGCGCGTCAAATTCAAGAAGAAAACGAACGTAACCAGATTGCTATTCTACGTTTACTTGATGAATTGGGTGATTTAGCAGAAGGTGATTTGACGGTTAATGCCACCGTATCAGAAGATTTTACTGGGGCAATTGCTGACTCAGTGAACTTTGCGATTGACCAATTACGTCAATTGGTTTTGGTTATTAACAACACGGCTGACCGCGTTTCGCAGTCTTCAGACCAAACACAGATGAATGCAGTCGAACTTGCTGAAGCATCTGAGCACCAAGCACAAGAAATTGCTGGTGTATCGGCGGCTATTAATGAGATGACCGTATCGATTGACCAAGTTTCGAACAACGCTTCAGAATCAGCGACTGTTGCTCAGCGCTCAGTAGCCATCTCTCATAATGGAGCGGAAGTTGTACAGCGCTCTATTGAAGGTATGAACGTGATTCGTGATCAGATTCAAGAGACCTCAAAACGTATTAAGCGTCTTGGTGAGTCTTCGCAAGAAATTGGTGATATCGTTGGTTTGATTAATGATATTGCTGATCAGACCAACGTTTTGGCATTGAATGCTGCTATTCAGGCATCGATGGCAGGTGAGGCTGGTCGAGGCTTTGCGGTCGTTGCTGATGAAGTCCAACGTCTTGCTGAGCGTTCAGCTAACGCTACCAAACAGATTGAAACCTTGGTAAAAACCATTCAGGCAGATACCAACGAAGCAGTTATGTCAATGGAATCGACGACCTCTGAAGTTGTGCGCGGTGCACGTTTGGCAAAAGATGCTGGTGAAGCCCTAGAAGAAGTGCAGAGCGTTTCTAATACCTTGGCTGACTTGATTCAAAACATCTCAAACGCCGCTTTGCAGCAGTCAGAATCTGCTGGTCACATCTCCCATACGATGAATATTATTCAAGATATTACCTCACAGACCTCTTCTGGCACAATGGCAACCGCGCGCTCTATTGGTGAGCTGAGCGAAATGGCTGCAGCATTGCAAGAGTCAGTCACTGGTTTTAAAGTGTCGAACGATGATGAGCTACTAGAAAACGAGATGTTGGACACCGAAGAAGCGTTATCAGCAAGTGTGTAATGACAAGTGTTAACGTCAAGTAGGTGTTAGACCACTGACCGTTTTTAAATTAATGTGTTAATAATATGCTGTGCAGATACGATGATTTGCAGCAGTGACTATAGCAGGTGACGTGAATAATTTTACTCAACCAGACAGCAATCTAATTAAAGCAGTTAAGCCCTCGTTGATTAAGGGTTTGCTGCAGGCAGACAGTTTTGATGTGCAGCAGTGGCAGCGATATATAGAACAAGAGATTGGTTTCGTTCTACCCAATGTCCAGCTGCAATGGTTGATAAATGCGATTGACCACACGGCATTATCACATGGATTGACAGTTGAAAAGCTGTGGTGTCAACTACCAAAAAACGATGAAATACGCCAGCAGTTATTGGATAAAGTACTGATTCACGAAAGTCGTTTTTTTCGCCATATGCCTTCTATCGATTTTGTCACAAAGAGTGCATTACAGCATCAGCGACAGCAGCTTACTGCCACTAGTACTGATCGTGGTCACAACAATGATGCTAATGATTTATTTCGCATTTGGAGTGTTGGTTGTGCCAGTGGGCAAGAAACATGGTCATTGGCGATGAGCTTGGCTTCTGAACAATTGATTAATTATACGATATTGGGTACGGATGTTAGCCAACAAGCCATTACAAAAGCACGATTAGGGCAGTATGATAAGCGGCAGCAGTCGTTAATTCCAGACCTGTGCCAGCAGTTCGTTCAGCCATGGCGAGCTAAGTGTGATATCAGTCAATCGCATTTTTATAAGGTGTCTACCGCAAAAAAGGCGATGACTGGCACTCAGACCGACTGGCAGATTGCGCCAACATTACGACGCTATGTTAGCTTCGCTTTACACAATATTATTGAGCAAAAACCACCCACTTCGCACCTTCAGCATGTCATTATCTGTCAAAATATGCTGCTATATTTTCGCAAGTTTGATCAGCGTGATATTTTGGCAAGGCTATCAGAGCAGTGTGCGTTAGGTGGATATATTATATTGGCTCCAGGTGAGGCGTTGTTTTGGCGTCCTTCAAATATGCGCCGTATTGCGCACCCACAGGTTAATGTGTGGCAAAAAATTAATGTCTAGATTAGTGCCTAGACAAGTTAGGATAACCCTATGAAAAACCAGCCCAATGACATAGTGACGCTTGAGTGGTTATTACCACTGTTTAATCAGCAATTATCACAGATATCTGATGGCTGGCAGTTAGACGCTGATAGCACTGATTACGATCAGATGGTGCAACATTATCATCAGGTTGGCGGCGCGCTAACGATGATTCGCCTTAATTTATTAGCAGATATTGCCAATAAACTGAGCTTGCTGGCAGACGTTAGCAGTCGCGATCGTATTTCTGCTAACGACCGCCGCATTGGTCAGTTTTCTCATCGCTTACTACAGCGTGAATTGAATCAATACGCAGGTATGGGTAATCACAACACCATTTTAATTGATAATGCTGCTGACGAGCTTACTCAAGCACTATCGAAACTGGGGGTAGCGCTAGATATCTCGGTCAGCTTGGCGAATACTCAGCATAATAATCTAAATAATCATGCTATCGATGATCATATTATCGATGCTATCAATAGCATCGAAGTGATGATGCCGGCGAATAGAACGGCGACGCATTTAGCTGATTATCACTATCAACAATTATTACTGGTTTGGCGACAGCAAGTACAAGCGTTATTGAGTGCCAATACCAATCAACCGTCCTTATTGACTACACTAGAAAGAGTCAGCCAATACTTATGGCAGACCACTCAACATGATGACTTACAACGCCTTTGGTACTTAACGGAACTGTGGCTAAATGACCTTGCTCATAATGATACCCCATTACCTGAGCATTATGCGTCATTGCTAAGTCAGCTGGATCAAGTAATAGAGTCTCGCACTAAGCAAGCTGAGTTATCATCAAGCGTTATTCGAAGCTTAACCATAAAGGTGTATATCGAACTAAATAACCTTCCTCAAAGTAGCAAGCGCACTCAGTCACTTCTAAATAATTTGTCGCAAACGTCGTCAATAGGATCACGTTTTTTACCACGTATACTCAGTGAGCTTGAGACACTTATCTTTACTTTGGATAAGCCAGACACGCTTCTCGTTCCTTTACAGAAAATACAAAGTCAACTCGAAGGTCGAGGTTGGACTTATTACGTGTCGCAAATACATGCAATTGTTACAGACATAGAGCAGGCTCTATCATCAGAAACAGGATTTGCGCAAGAACAATGGCAGATTGAGCGTCAGCTTCAAGAGCTATATAACGCTATCTATCATACCGAACAGACGATATCTCTCAAGATAGGGGACGCCGCTTCTTTTACGACATTGTCTGCAACGTTTGAAGCTATTGAGACGCAGTCGGAAGAAAGTCCTGCGACGGCTTCTGTTGGTGGAAGTTTACGTGAGCTGCGCATCGCGGTAGAAGATGTCAAACAAAGCTTTCATGAATATGTACAGCGTCAAGACATTGACTTACTGCCCATTGCTGCTGATTTTACCGATATTGGTGATGCTTTTGCCGACATGGGATTGCCATCAATTCGCCAAACCATGAATGATATGGCAAGCATATTTACACAATTGACCATTCATGAGATTGAGGTACTCAGTTGGGATGTGACTCAGGCATTGGCTGAAGGGCTAACGTCTATTGAATTGTTGCTTGACTACCTTGCACAGCAGGTTTTTGACCAGCAGCTATTAATGCGGGCAAATGAGTATACTGCGACTGCCGCCCAACTTCTTACTCATTATATTGCATCGCCAGAGACCATTAAAGACACTTTCCTTACCCAAAAATCTGTAGCGACCAACGTATTGCGTTACGATGATAGTGGCGAGATTGCTCCTGCTAATAGTCAAAATGATGTTGCTAACCAAGCTTTGACTGATGTAGATAATGAGCGTGTGGTAGGGCAAGATGCGGCTGATGATGATAGTACCGAGAGTGAACCATTAACGCGTGCTCGTGAACAAGTTAAGCCTGATAATTTTGAGATGGACGCAGAGATTCGTGACATCTTTATCGAAGAGGTGACGGAAGTCATTGCTGATTTAGAAGACTTTTTACCTATCTGGCAGCAAGACTCAAAGGATTTAACCCCACTCACTGAAGTGCGTAGAGGGTTCCATACCTTAAAAGGCTCAGGACGTATGGTTGGGGCTTTTAGCATCAGCGAGATGGCATGGTCAATCGAAAATCTGCTCAATCGTCTGTTAGATAAAACGCTGCCTGTCACAGATGACGTCGTAAATCTGGTGATGGATACGGCAAAACGGCTACCAGCATTAGTGATAGATTTTGAAGCGCAACAATCTCCAAGCTTTGATCCTGCTGTCACTATTCTACAAAGCCATAATCTCATGACACAGCAACCTATCAATGCTGGGCTGACCATATTAGATGCTGTCACTGCTGATTCAGACTCAGCATTAGAACTATCGCAACCATTTGATGATGATGCTGAATTGCTAAGTGCTCTCGACATGAGCAATGAGTCAAACGAGACAACTGCTGATAGTAAAAAGAGCACTGCTGTTGCTTACTTATCTGCTATTGATATTCCAGCGATACTCAAACCCTTTATGCAAGAAACCGAGCAGCTAGCGGCAGATGCTCATGATGCCGATCCTGATATTAAAGAGATATTTTTAGAAGAAGCTGATGAAGTATTGGCTGAGATTGTACCTTTATATGAAGATTGGCGATTATTGCCAGCTGACTTAAGCGGATTGGTGGATATTCGTCGTGGGTTCCATACCTTAAAAGGTTCCGGTCGTATGGTCGGTGCAAATTATACGGCTGAGCTGGCTTGGGCTATAGAAAATATGCTTAATCGCATTTTGGATCATAGTGTGACTGTCTCAACAGATATGCGTCAGCTTATTGCGGATGTGCTAGCTGCCTATCCTGCGATGCTAACAGTATTTGAAAATGACAGCCAAAACTATCCGGTGATGGTGCCTTTATGGATCGCATGCGCCAATGCCTACAGCAAACAGCAAGGGGACGAATTTAGCTATTCTGCCTTGTATGAGCAAGCATCAAATAGTTCTGAGGATGAGACCATCCAAGCGTCAGTACTATCGCCTGCTATTGATGAGCATAGCCCGACCCAAGATAATCTTAATACAGCGATAGATACCACGCTGCAGACGATTAATTCTGTCAATGAAATGATAGCAGAAGCGCCTATTTATTTAGCACCGCAAAGCGAAGAAGAAAAAATGTTTTGTGAGATTTTTATCGACGAAGCAGAAGGACTGTTGCAAGATATTGACCAATTCGTTGATGAGCATCAAGATCAGTCTTATATTGAAGTGACGGATGAGATTGTACGCGCATTCCATACCTTGCGAGGGGCTTCAGGTTCTAGCGCTTTAGCAGCGATCAGCGAGGTTAGCGCAACGATAGAGCATAGCTTAGAGCTACTACAGCAGCAAGATACTGCGATGAATGCTCAACATCTAGAAGCATTGGCGAAGTCTGCTACGCTAATGGACGGTTATTTAAACAACTACAAGCAAAACGTTCAGCCGCAAAATATATCGATCGAAGATGCACAAAGTCAGCAAGACATAGCCTCATTGCAAGCCATGCTTGGTGATCAATACGTCATTAGCGATGATAAGGTCACGGCTGATAACAAACCAACGATAGAGCAGTTGTTGGATAATAATATTGATGAACTATTGGATGCTGAGTGGGAATTAGATGACGCACTTAATCACTCTGAGACAGCACATGTTCAGGGCTATATATCGCAGCAAATATCGCAAATAGCTTACTTAGCCAATAAAGCAAAAGCGTTTCCAAAATTCACTTTTATTCTCAATGAGTTGGGTCACGCTTATGCCTATTTGAGTGATAATATTGATACAGCAAGAAATATCGATACCCAGTCGGTTTTACACGCTGGTCATGCTCAACTGGTTGGTTTGTTCGATGCATTGGCTGGTAGCACGTCATTGAAGATTGATCAACAAGTTATTGAAGATCTACAACGTATTTACCAAGACGATGATAGCAATGGTGATGAGGGTATCTTTGTCGTGAGAGCCGTTGCAGCACCTGAGCTACAGCTTGAATCTATTGATACTGATGCTGAGCTATTAGAGATATTTTTAGAAGAAGCTCAAGAGCTCGATGCCGCGCTGGATGAGAGTTTTAATAAGTGGCGTACTGATATAAGCAATATAAATGCGTTAAAAGTTTTACAGCGCCATCTGCACACTATCAAAGGTGGTGCGCGAATGGCAGGTATTCGTAGTATTGGTGATCTGACCCATGAAGCTGAAAGTGTCTATGAAGCATTTGTAGAGAATAGAAGAATACCGACAGCACAATGGCTTGAAATAATGCAAATAGTGCAAGACACAATGTCGTTGCAAGTACTGCATATCGTAAATCATAAAAAATCATTTTTTGCCTCAGCGCTGATTGAGCAACTACAACAGTTTGTAAAAGCCCAAGCCTTGCCAGAAACGGTAGAGCTAATCATACCTATACCGAAAACCCGCTTCGAACCTGAAGCACAAAGTAGGGTGGCTAACAACGCTCACCTCAGCGCTGACGTATCTGATACCTTGAGCCTAGACATGATGATTAAACAGTCATGGGCGAATGGTTTGCCAGATCCTGATATATTGTCGGTGTTTTTAGAAGAGGCTGAGGAGCTCACCAATCGTAATAAGTATTTGCAACTGTTCTTAAAAGATACCAATAATACGACAGCATTACAGGCATTGCAGCGTGATTTGCATACTATCAAAGGTGGTGCACGAATGGTCACCGCAGCTGGTATCGCTGATCTGGCACATGAAATGGAATCGGTTTATACAGATTTTGTAGATAATCGTCGTCCTGCTACCAAAAAAGTATTGGAGTTGCTGGTTGCCAGTCATGACTGGCTTGCTGATGCAATATCTATCCTTAGACAACATGTCAATCCACCGACGCCTGCGCTATTGATTGAGGCATTGCAGCAATTTAGTAAAAATCCTGACAGCTTAAAGCAAATCCCTAAAGAATCCCTACAATCGCAGCATGAAGCGCTCTTTATTGCTAGAGAACAGCAAGACTCACAGTATCTGGCAAAAGATATTAGCGAGATGCCCTCTATGCTCAGCAGTACGGGTGAGGAAGATCAGAGTGCCAATAATAATGAGATGATTCGTATCTCAGGTGGTTTGATCGAGCATATGATTAACCTGTCTGGTGAGTCAGCCATCAACCGTGCTCGTATCGATATGGGCATGAGTAGCTTGACCAATAGTATCGAAGATATGGGTATTACGGTACAGCGCTTAGCTGATCAGTTACGCCGAATGGAAATCGAGCTTGAGGCGCAGATCTTGTCGCAGATAGACGATGAGCTGATTAATCATGAAGGGTTTGACCCTCTAGAGATGGATCAATATTCTTCTTTAAATCAGTTATCCAAATCTTTGACAGAGTCAGCCTCAGATTTGATTGATATTAATCATACTCTATTAGAAAAAACACGAGACAGTGAAAGCCTTTTATTACAGCTGTCTCGTACACAGACCGAGTTACAAGATGGGCTTATGAATTCACGTATGGTGCCGTTTACGCGCTTAACGCCACGTCTTGAGCGTATCGTACGACAAACTGCCAATGAGCTGAATAAATCTGTCGAATTAACGATCATCAATGCCGATGATGAGATGGATAGAACCATTCTAGAGCGCATCACTTCACCGCTTGAACATATGCTCCGTAACGCCGTCGATCATGGTATCGAAAATACCTCAACGCGTTTAAAAGCAGGTAAAGAGCGTAGTGGTCGCATTACTCTTGAGGTAAATCGAGAAGGTAGTGAGATTGTCATTCAGTTAATAGATGACGGTCGCGGCATCGATGTAGAAGCCGTTCGTAACAAAGCCATTTCTCAAGGCTTGATTGATGCAAATGATAACAGCCTAACAGATCTTGATATCATGCAGTATATTTTCCATGCTGGATTGAGTACCAGTAAGCAAGTAACGCAGATTTCTGGACGTGGCGTGGGCATGGACGTGGTCATCAGCGAGATTCGTCAATTAGGTGGTGCTGTATCGGTTGTCTCAGAGCTGGGTAAAGGCTCACGCTTTACGATGCGTTTACCACTGACGGTTGCGGTATCTGATGCATTGGTTGTGCGTGCCGCGGATCGCTATTATGCGATACCTTTGGTACAGATTGAGCGTGTGGTACGGATTAATCCAGAGAAGCTTTATGACTATTACCAGTCAGGCGATGCAACGTTGAACTTTGAAGATGTTGATTATCGAGTGCGTTATTTAAATGAGATTTTGTCAGGCAATGAACTGAATGAGCTGGTCGTTAATACCAATACCAGTTTGCCACTCATTATCATTAAGAATCGTAGCGGACAGAATATTGCATTGCAGGTTGATCAGATTGCAGGGTCACGTATCGAAGTCGTGGTCAAACCTCTAGGACAACAGTTATCGAATCTACCAGGTATTTCAGCAGCGACTATCATGGGCGATGGTTCAGTAATGCTTATCTTAGACCTGATTGCTTTGATGCGTAATGCGCAGTTGGTCAAAAATATCTCGCAATCTGCTGATGCTAAACGGAGTCGTTTAGAGTTTAAGTCTACTATTTTAGTGGTGGATGACTCTGTTACCGTACGTAAAGTGACGTCACGTTTCTTAGAACGCCAAGGGTTTACTGTGGCCGTGGCAAAAGATGGTATCGATGCGATTGAGATATTACAAGACATGATACCAGACATGATATTGCTCGACATTGAGATGCCACGTATGGATGGTTTCGAGGTGGCTACTCAAGTGAGACACAGCAAGCGCTTACAACATATCCCAATCATCATGATCACATCACGTACAGGTGAAAAGCATCGTGAGCGTGCACTGGAAATTGGTGTGAATGATTACATGGGTAAGCCATTCCAAGAACAAGAGCTACTTAATAAAATCCAGCACATACTGGGTCAAAAGGTCAGCTTAACTTATGAAGGATAATGCACGTGTTTTGGCGCTAAGAGGAAAAAACAAGGATGATATTAAGGTGATGGTAGTGGCAGAAGACCATCATCAGCGTATGGCCTTTTCAGATACTGTACGCAGTTGTGGTTTTAGCCTTGTTGGCTGTATGTCACGGGCGCAACTGCAAGAAAAACAGGGGCGCTCTGATACCTCGATTGACATCTGGCTAATAGATAGTGATTACGACGACAGTGTGGTAGCCGCGACCACGGCATCTAAACCTGCTGCAGTGTTGGTGGGTTTTAGTCAAGCACCTTATCTAAATGAAGCGCCGCAATATGCCAAATGGCAGCGCAAATTAAAGCGTAAGCTGGCACATATGCTGGCATTACCCGTTTTAATGGATGCACCCGTGCACAAACCTGATAATGCTGATGCAGACTGGCGCTACGTAGTATTTTTGGGTGCTTCTATGGGTGGGCCGAGTGCTATAAAAGAATTTTTGGATAACTTGTCGGCGACGCTACCGGTGTGTATTTTGCTGGCGCACCATTTTAATAAAACGATGATTGGCACACTGCCACGCATCCTGAATCGCCATAATGACTGGCATTGTCAGGTAATTACTTCTTCGCAGCGTTTAAGAGCAGGCCAGTGTCTTATAGCTCCTATTGATAAACAGATTGTTTGTGACTCTACCGGTCGAGTCATATTGCTAGAGCAAGCTTGGGAGGGTGAGTATAAGCCCGCGATTGGTCAGATTCTTAAAAACACCAGCGACGTTTATGGTAGCGAGCTTATCAATATTATATTTTCTGGTATGGGTAATGATGGTTCGCAGTATCTGGATCTCATTCAAGAAAACAACAGTCAATTGTGGGTACAAGATCCCAGCTTAAGCGCTTGCCCAAGTCAACCTCAGGCGATTATTGATTCAGGGTATTGTGGTTTTATTGGCAGTCCAGCCGATTTAGCACAAAAACTAACAGATTATATTGATGAAAGATTAGTAGTAGCCTCTTTGCATTAACTGATTGTGAGCGATGTATGAAACAAATTTTGAAACATTCGTTTGAGGCAGTGAGTTTACTGACCACAAATAACGGTATGCTTGATGTCACTATTGTGCCAGCATTTGACCAACCTGACTGGCTTATTCCAAGCAGCCTGATTTTGAGTGTGGATGATTATAATGAGCGCACGGCAACCTATGAATGGCAGCAGCAAAAGGTAGTGGTATGTCACCTGCTACCACAGGATCAAATGCCAGATACCATGATTGTATTAGAGGGCAATACTACCGATCATCGCTTAGCTTTACAAACGGCAGGCGAGCTGCACCACCGACAAGTGCGTATTTCTGAGGTTAAAGATATTGACGTTCCTGAGCAATTTAACAGCCCTAAGCATGCCGATAATATAGACAGCGACAAAACAGCCCTACCTTTTGATGAAAACGTTATGCTATCCTATCTTTTCCAAACGGTTATGATTGATGATAAGGCTTATTTGGTGCCCGACTTAGACAAAATTGCGCATCAATTGGTCGATTTAGACAGTTAGCTTCTCGCTTATATCAGGGTTATTTCTACTATCAGAGAAATAGGGTTGCCCAATTACTTTGATGATTGCTAATCGTTGAATGAGTGGTTGTTTTGTCTATAACATTGATGATAGATAATTAGTGGTGAGGGTAATAGGACAGCTCATGAATAGTAGCAATTCAAATGTGTCAAAGTGGCCAGTCAGCAGCCGGATATTTCACTGGATCAGTGCAGTTTTACTGTTGGTTACGTGGATAATGATTTTGTTGTACGATAATCTGGATAACAATCTTTATATTGGGTTGCATAAAGCGTTTGGTATTAGTTTGTTATGTTGGATGATAGCACGGGTGCTTAATCGTGTATTTATTAAGGCGCCGCCACCTGTAGCGATGCCAAAGTGGCAGTTATTAGCCTCTAAACTGTCACATTTTGGCTTATATGCCTTATTAATTGCAATGCCAATAGCTGGTTTGCTGATGTCCGTTTATGGTGGACGCCCCGTCGATATTTTTGGCTTGTTTCAAATCCCTGTATTTGTCACACCAGATAGAGGGTTGGCACGCTTTTATAATGACCTGCATACTGATATTATTTGGCCGACCATTATTGCCTTTACACTTATTCATATCGGTGCTGCTCTATATCATCAGTTTGTCAAAAAAGACAATTTAATAGCGCGTATAAAATAATAGTATCAAAATAATCGTAGGCTGCCATAGGTAAACCTACTATTTCATACCATATAAAAAAGCCCTAAGTATCATAACTTAGGGCTTTTTTGTTTTTCTAAGACAGCGCTTATTTTTTGTGTTCAGGTAGACTGATATTCATCTCTAATACGTCTAGGCTGTCCTCAGAACGATGATTGATATTCACATCATCAATCTGTACGCCATTGACGTATTTGTTGACCACTTCTAAAATCTCACGTTTCATTTTTTCGATACGATCAGCTGTTAAGCGGTTGTTTAAGCGATTTTCGCTCGCAACGATAACCTTAAGACGCTCAGTAGCCATATTAGCGCTACCTGCGCTACTACCGTCGTCAGTACCAAATAGGCTACTCCAAAATCCTTTTTTCTTCGTCATCATTGACCTCCAAACCAGCGCTGTAATAGACTCTTTTTCTTCACGTCAATATGACGTAGTGGGCGTTCTTCACCTAAGAAGCGGGCGACGATGTCATCATAACATTGACCAGCAACTGAATCGGTATAATGAATGACAGGCTCACCATGGTTAGATGCTTCAAGCACTGAGTGACTTTCAGGAACAACCCCAAGTAATGGAACTTTTAGGATATCATTTGAAATGGTATCAATGTCCATCATCTCGTTGGCTGCTGCACGCTCAGCATTATAACGAGTAATAATCAAATGCTCACGTACAGAGCCTTGGTTTTCTTCAACCTTTTTGGTCTGGCTTTGCAAGATACCGATAATACGGTCTGAGTCACGCACTGAAGAAATCTCAGGGTTGGTGACGATGATCGCTTCATCAGCATGATACATGGCGAGTTGTGCACCGCGCTCAATACCAGCTGGTGAATCACAGATGATATAGTCGAACTGCTTAGACAGCTCAGACATAACCTCTGCCACCCCTTCGTCTGTCAGGGCGTCTTTATCACGCGTTTGACTGGCGGGTAGGATGTACAAGTTTTCAAGCTGTTTGTCTTTGACCAGTGCTTGCGACAAGCGTGCGCTACCGGTGATGACATCAACAAAATCATAAACAATTCGGTTTTCACAACCCATGATTAAGTCTAGATTACGTAGACCTACATCAAAATCGATAACGACTGTCTTATAGCCACGCAATGCTAAACCTGCGGCAAAAGAGGCACTTGTCGTGGTTTTGCCCACACCGCCTTTACCTGAAGTGATTACAACTATCTTCGCCACAATGGCACACTCCTATGAATCAATGGGATATCTTTTATATAAAAAAATAGCGCAATTGCACATTATTCACATGCTATATATACACTACCTGCGAAGGTAGCCTAGCATAAATAAACAAAAATTTATAGCACGTCCATAGTAAAGCAGAAAAACAGCTTATATATGGATCACAAAGCGGTGCTACCTAGAATTTGTTGGTCAATATTGCCTATTGTGAATAATAAAATAGACGCTGACGAGTAGTGTAGATAGTGGCAGAGCTAGCGATTCATCATAGAACAGTTTTGTTAAATAAACTTACTATAATATTAAATGCGCTGTTTAAACGTTTACTATTGAGATTTTCTAATAAACGTTTTTTGATAAGCGTCATATATGATGAAAATCGGCTTAGCCTGTTTACATTTATAAAAATCACGGACGCATCTATTGTTGTTAAAGGCAAAAGAATTTAAGCGTCATCCATTACCGTAAATACTAAGCCTTCACCTTCGACAAATCTTACTTGTACAGATTTGTCAATCACGTGCTCAGGTAAGTTGTCTCGTAAGCAATAAGTTCCCGCCACTGACACCAAAGAAGGGTTAAAAACTTGACAAAAAATACGGGCATCTTTGTCACCAGTAGCGCCAGCAACCAAGCGTCCTTGGGCACGACCGTAAACGTGCAAGCTATTATCGGTAATCGCTTCCGCCCCGCTATTGACACTATTGGTCAAAATCAAATCACCGCCCACGTGATTCAGGCTTTGTCCTGAACGTAGCATTTGATCGTAAATTAGGCTGGTAATATGCTCAGCACTCATCAGTGTCTCTGCTGTGGCGTTTGCTATCGTTGTTTCTGTATTTGACTCGCTGATGGCTGCAGTATCATTGTTACTGTCTGAATTGGTACTGGTTGAATTGGTGCTGGC
This sequence comes from Psychrobacter sp. PG1, assembly GCF_014897815.1. GTDB lineage: Bacteria > Pseudomonadota > Gammaproteobacteria > Pseudomonadales > Moraxellaceae > Psychrobacter. The sequence continues at coordinate 15,320 of NZ_JABUZG010000071.1, read as the reverse complement.
TGATTCTGTATGTTTATCATCGGGAGCTTTACTCACTTGAGTTGCAGCTTTCTTGCTAGGTAATATACGCTCAATACGTTTGCCATCAGCAGGGAAGATGGCCAATCGCTGCTCACGGGCTTGCGCATCTAGTGTGCCAGTCACGACGCCAATAGGCTGTAAGCCCCACGACCATAAAAGCTCTACCAATGCTAAGAGATCTTGTTCAACCTCGCTATCGATAAGGACCGGGATATTGCTAGATTTATTACTAAGCGTTGCGGCAAGCTGGGCGTCTATCGCACCTAAATCATCTGTGCTAAATTGCAAACGTGAAAAAGTCAGCATCTTGCCATAAAATGCCAATGCTGGTAATGCTGGCGCGGCGATCGAGCCTTGGCTGTCGTTGTCTGAAACTGTCATATATAAATCCTCAAGAGATAATTCTGTCACTGTATTCACGGTGTTGTTTTTATTATCGAGTCATACCATTCATTTGCTTGCTAAGCCTAATGTTTTGTAGGCAGGGCGTGCTATTAGCAGTATGGATTATAGATGAAGCATCTCTTGATGCTTCCACTGCTGCACTTTTACCTGCGCTTCAAATTCTGTCAAACTGTCATCAATGATACTCGAAATCAAGGTATCTAACGCAGTATTATCCGTATCGATACTGGCAATGCCGTTGGCAATCGCTACCATCAATGAATCGAGGCGTTCGGGGTCTAGAAGGCGTTTATTCAGTGCGTAAACGACGTTTTCACCTATATTGTGACCGACGTGTTGCAGCTGTGATTCAATCAAGCTACCGGCAATCGGTATCATGCGTAGGTAGCGACGCAGCTCAGGCGTATTGGCCAAACCCTCTTCAATAGCATTGCCCATCTCGCTGGCTAATATACTGCCGCCACCTGATGCTGCCGTCAACTCCTGTAGTTTTGGTGCTAGCTCTGTGCGCAGTATCGACAGCACTGCTGCCTCAATCTCGTTACGATTACGAGTTATCGTTGATTCAATAAAAGATTTATGCGTTTTAGGATCGGTCAGTTGCTGCCGAAAGTTTTGAATAGTCGTCAATATGACGCGGTCGGACAGCTCTTCTAATAATAAGTCGATATAGAACCTAATCCGATTGATCCATGGCTGCGGCAGCACTTGGTAACCAAGCTGGTATAAGCGTCGCCCAATGATTACTGCTCGGAATAAACGTAAGGCACGCAGCTGCGGAAAGCACCCCAATACTTCATACCAATGGACAAAAGGAAAAAAGAACCAGCGATAGTAGACGTTTTGTTTAATCGCAATCGCCCAACGTAGCAGTAGCTCAAAGATCAAAAATAGGGTAAAAAATCCACCAGCGGTACGCAAAGGCTCATGTAAGGTATTTTGATACCAACTAAGAGCATCGCTAATACTGAGCCATCCTGCGGCATTGCTACTAAAGCTACTCATCAAGATAGCATCAATACTAATCAATAATAGATCGATACTGATGGCAATAATCATCACGATATCGTAAGTGAGTTTTAAGCGATTTGGCGTTGGTCGGTTTGGCGGTGGCAGCGTATTATCAGGCGGCTGATTGGATACAGGCGCTGAGTCTAGAGGCAGGCTAGTAGAAGAGGAAGCGGGCACAGTCAAACCTTATAAATGATAAATAGCACGAAAAATAAGCGGCTCAAATAGTACAGGGCTATCAAGTCACTAACGGTCAAAAAGTCATGGGCTCATGACTATTCACATTATCAATGAATAGAGCCAAAAAACAACCCATCTTTCATTATAATTACGCATTATCATTTATGAGTTGGGGTTTACAGTCAGCATTTACGAATCGGCATTTAGCATTCAAGTTTAAAACAACAGCGCTCAATCGTAGTTTTAAAACGACTTAAAGTAATTCACCGTTGTATGCCGTTGCTCTGTTAACGATGTCTCTAAGCATTCGGAGCTTTAGGGTTCGTTTCAAACTCAGCCAACATATCAGTAATACGCTGATCTTTTTGCTGCCAAATTTGCTCTACCCAATCAAACATTTGAGATTTTACCGCGTCATCATTTTCGTAACCACCATTTTTAATACCGTTAAATAATGCATCAGGCATCTCAATATAACGCACATCGACGCTCAAACGCTTGATGTTACCTTTCCACAAATCACTATAACTTGGCACACCATCAGGATAAACGATTGTCATATCTAGCATGCCATCGATGTCTTCGCCTAGCGCGTTAATGGCTAAAGATAGGCCGCCTGCCCGTGGCTTCAATAAATGAGTATAAGGAGACTGTTGCTTTGCATGTTTGGCTTTGGTGAAACGCGTGCCCTCTAAGTAATTTAACAAAGTAAAAGGTTTGTCTTTTAACAGGGCACAGGCGCGTTTGGCTTCTTCGATGTCTTTGCCTTGTAGAGCAGGGTTTTTAGCGACGGCTTCTTTAGAATGTCGACGCATCATTGGGAAGTCTAAAAAGTAAAAGGCTTGACCCACAATCGGAATGTAAATCAGTTCAAATTTGGTAAAAAACCGTGTCAATGGCAAGCGTTTTTCACTAATGTACTGCACGATACTGGTATCGACCCAAGACTGATGGTTGCTGACCAGCAAATATTTGCCATTGATGTGAACGTCATCGGGTAAGCTGATGCGCCAATCTTTACGTGGCAACATGTCATCGATCAAGGCACTGTTGCTACTGATCCAATAAGTCGCGATTTTGATAACCGCTTTGTCTGCGATAGGAGCACCAGTGATGACTTTGCCGACACCCATTAACCATAAGGGAATACTACCACCGAAGCTGTTGGCTGCAATAACCCCAGTCGCTGTCGCAAGTGAAACGGCTTTGCCTAATTTAGGGTTGCGTTCGTGTATTTTTCGAATAGTAGATGTCAATCGCATGCTAAATCCTTTTCGGTCAGTCTTATTAGTATATAAATGATTCATTGCCAGTTTTATTGCACAATTTTAGCAGAAACGGTTCAGAGTGTACGAGTGTAAACGTGACTTGTGATAACACCTTGCGCTAATGGGTAGTTAACAGTGAGAACACAAACGTATCCAATCATTGTGAAAGTCTCATTAAATCATTCTGCACTTCTCATACACAGGTGTGACAAAATATTACACATGATTAGATTGTAATTGCCATAATAATGACGAGTGTATATTGAGCATGTAGATGGAATTAACAGAAAATATTTATAAAAAGCACACTTTGTCTATAATTTTTTAAACTTAAGAGGAAATATTATGCGTAATACATTAATGATTGCAGCAGTAGCGTCAGGTCTAGCTCTTAGCGGTTGTGCTACTGATCCAAACACTGGACAACAACGCTTGAACAAAACTGCTATTGGTACATTGGCAGGTGCTCTAGGCGGCGGCGCAATTTCAAAAGCAACAGGTGGTGATAACACAGGTCGTGATGCCGCGATTGGCGCAGCTTTGGGTGCTGGTGTTGGTTACTACATGGAGCGTCAAGCCAAGCAGCTTGAGCAGCAAATGGCTGGTACGGGTGTAACCGTTACGCCAAATGCGAATGGTAATATTGACCTAGTAATGCCAGGCAACATCACTTTCTCATTTGATGATGCGTCTTTAAACCCATCATTTAGACCAACGCTTGATAAGCTTGCTTCAACGCTAAATGAATATAATCAAAACACGATAACGGTTGCTGGTCATACTGATAGCAAAGGTTCTGATGCTTATAACATGAAACTGTCACGAGATCGTGCTTACGCAGTAGCGAACTATTTAAGCGCACGCGGTGTGGCTTCTAGCCGTATCAATGTCGTCGCTTATGGTGAGTCTCGTCCAGTTGCGGATAACAGCACCGAGTATGGTCGTCAGCAAAACCGCCGTGTTGAATTAACCATCAATGCGCCAAACAACGTACGTTAATTCATACAATAGTGTAGCTGTCACTATAGTGTTGAAAAAGGTCAGTGATAAACTGGCCTTTTTTTATGCCTGATATTTAGATTTCAAATTCAAAATGATTTTAGGTATCAGGATTCCGTTAGCTTTAAATCAATTTAAAATATTTTTGGTGTTTCTATTTATAAAACAATCGTTAGCTAAATGGTTATATTAATATTAATTAAATATTGATAATGATTATCAATAACACTATAATTTACAAAGCTTTGTTATTGTGGCGATACTAGGGTAGGTTCTCAGTTCATTTGATTGCCTTATAGATGGACTAAAAATAGCTAAACTTTGTCTAATAGTGTCAAATTCTGGTCAATATCTTGATATTATGGGCGCTGTTTTTCTCATTTTTATCAGCATTATTTAAAATGAGGATATGCCCTAATGCTCTTTATTCAAAGCCCATTTTTCTTTTGCGATACTTTTTGAGGATATGTATGACGATTACCACAGTAACGAGCCGTAAGATTTTACCAACTACTTTAGCTGCTGCGCTTGCAGGGTTGTTAATGGTGTCGGGTTGTACCAAGCAAGCCAAGGAAGACACGGACACTACCGCCGATACGCAAACAGCGGTGCAAGACACAACCGCTGCAGATACGACGAAACTATCAGCGGTTGATCAAGCTTATACCGATAGACTTATGATCAGCTATGCAAACATGGCGCATGCGGCTTATAAAGATTCGCTAGATACTGCTAAAGTCCTGCAAACAGCAGTAGAGACCTATGTGACAACACCAACCCAAGCAAACCTTGATGCGGCAAAAGCGGCGTATAAAGCCGCGCGCCAGCCGTATTCGCAAACTGAGATCTTCCGTTTTGATGAAGGTTTTGTGACAGCCAATGATAAACGAGCACTCGGTAGTATCGATGGTTGGGAAGGACAGGTAAATGCTTGGCCACTTGATGAGGCGCTGATTGATTACGTTAGTGATGGTTATGAAGGTGAATACAATAGCCAAGACAATATCATCAATAGCGATAGCATTACGGTCGGTAGTATCAAACAAGATACCAGTACTATCACTCCTGAGCTATTAGCAGAAATGAATGAGATTGGTGGTAGTGAAGCCAATGTGACGACCGGCTACCATGCGATTGAATTTATGCTATGGGGTCAAGATACCAACGGCGTTGGCGAAGGTGCAGGCAATCGTCCAGTGACTGATTATGTGACTGAGGCGGGCCAATGTACCAGTGGTGAGACGGTCAATGAGGATGCTGGTATATGTGAGCGTCGTGGCGCGTTCTTAAAAGCAGCGACTCAATTATTGGTTGATGATTTGACTGCAATGGAAGCTGAGTGGCAGCCTGAGAGTGAAAATACCTTACGTAGCGATCTGATGGCTCGTAAATACGATAATGGTTTACGCCAGATCATGTATCAGATGGGCAGCCTAGCATTGGGTGAGCTTGCTTCTGAGCGTATACAGGTTGCTTTTGTAACGGGTTCTACCGAAGATGAGCACGAATGCTTCAGTGATTTGACCCATCTAAGCTATGCCAACAATGCCCGTGGTATCCAAAATGTCTTTAACGGCAACTATAAGACAGTCGCTGGTAAGAGCGTTGGTGGTTATGGTGTTAAAAACTACCTCGTTGATACCAACAACAAAGAAGCGGCTGATAAATTGGCGACTGACTTTGCTAAGGTAGAAGCCGCCTTTAATGTGATTGTTGAAAAAGGTGAAAAAGAAGGTATCAAAGTTGATCAAATGATTGCCACCGCTGGTCAAGTAAGCAAACAAGGTATTTCAGCTGAAGAGCAAAATACCCGTCGTAGCTGGATTGAAAATAGTATTACTAGCTTACAAGAGCTGACAGCTGGTATCGAAAATGCGGCAAAAGCGGTCGGTATTGACAATTTAGATGCTGACGCAGGTTCGCAGTTTTAACCGATCACGAATTTACTGGCTTAACAGCAAGCATAGCAGTGATTGACATAGCAGTGATTGACATAGTATTGACCGACATAGCATTGATCGATAATGCCTGACAAGTCGTTATAAGCTAATGAGAATTATTTTCATGGAAAAATAATTTAGGTATAATACACACGTTGTCGACTACCGTTGGCAGCGTGTTTTTTTTACCATATTAAAATAGCCTGATAGGTCAGTACGTCATTACATTGCTGTACCTTATCGACTAGAAGTGAAACACTTTATAGCATGCGATTTTAATGGTTCTAGATTAGAACTAAGGTACTCTTTATGAACACCACGATGAACACCACAAATATTGTAAAAGCCAAAACCCCTACCTCTTTTTATGCGTCTTTTGTCAGCAAAACCACCCTGTTAAAGCCAACGCTTGGTATTCTATGCGTGCTATCTCTTAGTGCTTGTCAGCCGACGAACAGTGTGTCTGATGATATTTCTGAAAACGAAAAATCTGCCATTAATAATGCTGACAACCCAACGCTAACACCTGAACGCTTCCAAACCATCGAAACGCTCGCTGGCGTACCAATGCAGCAATTAGCAAGCTTTGATCCGCAAGAGGTCAAGCAAGGTGGTGATACAGGAATCAGTATTAGCAGCGCTGAGAGTTACTCTAAACCTTCATCAAACTTGACGGCATCACGAAAAGGGCATTTCTTTATTGGTAATGCGTTCTTTCGGCAGCCGTGGGTGATTGCCCCTGCCAGCACTGACAGCCGCGATGGTCTGGGCGCATTGTTCAATGTTGCTGCCTGTCAGTCGTGCCATGTCAAGGACGGTCGCGGTCATGCGCCTATGACCAGTGATGACGATGCTGATAGCTTGCTTATTCGCCTTGCGATGCCAGCGACCACCGATGAGCAGCGTCAGCAACTGCAAAACTCACTTATCGAAAAAGTCGTTCATCCTATGTATGGTGGTCAGTTACAAGATCGAGGTATCCAAGGTGTGCCTGCTGAAGCCAGAATTGCGGTGCAGTGGACAGACAAGCCTGTTACTTTTGCGGATGGTCATGTCGAAACATTGCGTGCGCCCACCTTTAATTTAACCAAACCGGGTTATGGGGCATTTGATGATGATTTGATGGTGTCGCCGCGAGTGGCTTTACCGATGATTGGGCTTGGGTTACTCGAGCAAATACCGGATGAAGCGATTAAAAAACAAGCGGTTGATAATAAAAACAGTACGAATGGCGATATCAGTGGTAAGTTCAACTGGGTGATGGATCCACAGACTGGCAAGCATGCCCTTGGACGCTTTGGTTGGAAAGCAGGGCAAACCAAGCTTATCACCCAAAACCAAAGTGCTTTTAATGAAGACATGGGCTTGACCTCAAATATCCGTCCTCATGAATCCTGTATGCCGACACAGACGGCTTGTATGAATGCGACGACTGGGGCTGATGAGCAAGGCAATGGTAAGTCGCCCGTCGAAGTCAATGATGAAGTGGCTAAGTTTGTGGAGTTTTATACGCGAAATTTGGCAGTACCGCATCGGCGTGATGCTGACGATACGCTAGTGCTAGCGGGCAAAAAACGCTTTTATGATATGGGTTGCCAAAGTTGCCATACACCAAGATATCAGTTGCCAAAAACTGACGATGACCATCTTGAGCAGCATGGACAAGTGATTTATCCTTATACGGATTTGCTATTACATGACATGGGTGATGATCTTGCCGATCGCACGATTGCTGGAAAATTACCCGCAAAAAATATCCAAGTTGAGTTTTTAGCCAATTCTTATGAATGGCGTACGCCTGCTTTATGGGGCATTGGTCTGGCGCAAACGGTCGATCCACAAGCAACATTTTTGCATGATGGTCGCGCCCGTACGTTGATGGAAGCGGTGTTATGGCACGGCGGTGAAGCCCAGGAGCAACAGCAAAAAGTACTCAAACTCGACAAACAAGGTCGTTCTGAATTGAATGCGTTCTTACAGTCATTATAGAGATAAGGTCATTTATCTATGCTAAATGACTGAGCAATAACTGAGAAAATAAGTAAGTGTTGATAAGGTTATCCGCCCAATCAAACACTAGAGACTAGAGCTTGTAAAGATTAGAATTTAAACCATTATTGATAATAATTTTGAGAAATTTATGAAAATAAACCATGCTTTAGCGGTGGCCTTATCGGCCTTAAGCGCAGGCTTGCTGATCAGCTGTGTCAAACCGGCTGATGACAATAAAGCGCCAGAAGTAGATAGCCAAAAAGTTGCGCAAGACAGTGCGGCATCTACCAGCGCAGCAGAAAAAGATAGTAGTGGAGATAAAATTACCGCTGTCGATATTAGTGCCGAGACTGAAAAGACCTATTTGACCCATGTGGCAAATGACATTGTCATTCCAGCCTATGCGGATGCCGCAAAGCAGAGTGATTTATTGCATGATTTGGCACAAAAGCATTGTCAGCAAGCACCAGTCAGCGGTGACGAGTTGCAAGCACTGCGCGATCAATGGCTAGTGCTCGCACAAGCATGGGCAGGCGCTGAGATGATTAACTTTGGTCCAGCGACCGCCAGTATGAGTAATTTATATATCAATTACTATCCTGATGAGCGCGGTCTGGTACACAGTGGCGTTGCCGATCTAATCGCTGCCAATCCTAAGCTCACCGCTGAGCAATTGGCTAACGAGAGCGCCATCGTGCAAGGGGTGCCAGGATTAGAAGAAGCGTTATATGCCAATGACAGTCTGGATGCTGCTCAATGTGCTTATGTGATGAGTGCAAGCAGTGCTTTGAGCACGCGCCTAAAAGATATTGAGCAAAACTGGCAGCAAAATGCCACTAATCTATTAGCCATTGATAAAACGGCTGACAGCGATCAAGGATTGAATCAATGGTTTAATTCTTTACTCTCGTTGGTTGAGACCATGAAGTCTAATGCCATCGATCAACCGTTAGGCTTAACAGGAAAGGCAAAAGGTCATTTGCCAGCCGCTACCGCAGAGCAAAGCCGTGCCATTATCAATGCTAAATTGGCGACATTGAATGAAGTAATGACGGATCCCGTTTTGACCGCTATTTTGGGCAGCAATAATGAAAATGAAGTAGCGGATAACTTATCGACCGCGCTTGCTGATGCCACGACATTGTTAGCGCAAATGCCAGAAGACCTAGGGGCTGCTGATAAAGCCACTCAACAAGAGCTTTATGATCACCTCACGACTATCACACGTATTATTAAGCGCCAATTGATTCCGACACTGGGTATCCGTGTGGGCTTTAACAGTACTGATGGCGATTAAAAAATGCACTCTATCGATGCTAAGACAGCAAAAAAATCACAACAGCAGCTAGAAGATAAGCAGTCTAATAATGAGCTGCTAGCGACATCAGCATTGACGATGCTTTCTACTGTAATGGGTACCGTAGCGCTTGTCAGTATTCATCATCGTTATCGCAAGCAGCGTCACCCTGATGCCAGCTTGCAAGATTATGTGGTAGGCATACGCTCGCAGTTGCAGTCGTTAACCTCCACACCAAAACCCCAGCTAGCACGGTTTAGTCACGCCTATCACCAAGCCGCTGCTGCATGGCAGCACGCTTATCATTTACCGATAGATGATCGGCAAAATACCAATCATCATCGCGTCGCTGACTTTAGTGCGCTACATACCACCACCGTACTGACGCGACCCATTTGTTGGGTTAGCGGTGTCGCCTCTATGCCAAAAAACAGCGTATTAGCAAATGATGATAGGCGTGATGACAATGATTTCGGTGTGGTCGGTATCGATGCCGATAGACAAATCGTTTGGCAAACCACCATGCCTGAACGTGTCCATGATATTGTCGTCCAGCCCGTTGCTGATATTCAAAATACATTTATCGGTAGTAGAAATAGAGACGTCGTGGTGATGGGTCGCCGTCCGAGCGAAAAGTTTTGGGTATTAGACACGACAACTGGACAAGTAAAGTTTGCTATTAAAGCATCTACTTATCGTCATTTTTATGGGCATGCTTGTTATAGTTTAGATGGCAAGTTGCTGTATGTGACCGAGAATGACACCATAAGTTTAGATGGTAAAATCGGTATCTATGATGTTTATGATAATTATAAAAAAATAGCAGAGTATGACTCGCATGGTATTGGACCGCACGAGCTGATTATGCATCCTGATGGCGAGACATTGGTGATCGCTAACGGCGGTATCAAAACCGAGCAAGCGTCGCGTGAAGAGCTAAATCTAGACAGCATGCGTCCTTCATTGGTTTACCTTAATCGTCATACTGGTGTTTTACTTGAGCAGCTTGCGCCTGAGCACAATCAAATGAGCGTGCGACATTTAGCCATGCATGACGATGGAACGGTGATGATAGGCATTCAATTCCAAGGCGAAAAGCATATCAATGTGCCGTTAGTATTGATGCATAAACGCGGTGATACTGATTTTAAAGCGCTCATTATGCCTAATAATCAATGGCAGCGCTTTCATCAGTATATCGCCAGTGTAGCGGTCGATAGTGCGCGTAACCTACTATGCGTGACCACACCGATTGGCGGTTGTGCAGCGATTTATGATTTAAACACTCGCACCTTGATAAATGACGTTAGCCTGCCAGATTGTGCGGGGGCATCAGTGTTGTGTCATCAGAGCGCTAATAAGACAGACAATCATGATGTGCAATCAGGTTTCATCGTTAGTGATGGTCAAGGTCAATTGACCAGATTAACGGTCAATGATTTATCTATACCAAACTCAGACATCGTCACTACAAATCAAGCTATCGTTAAAGACAGTCAATGCCATATGATGTCCTTTGATAATCATCTGCAAGCGCTCTGAGCATGAATGTACCGCCAGCATATCAGTCTATTTTATTAGACAGCGCTAAACATTGTTTGGCGCAAGCAGGTATTGAGCTACATATCAGCAAAAAGCGGGTCAAAAATATCAATTTCCGCTTAAAGCCACATCAATTACTGGTATCTGTACCACTATTTATTAGCCCAGCCGAAGCTGCGCAGGCTGTGATGAAACGCGTGTCATGGGCGATAGCAAACCATCCGCAAGTATTAGAGCAGTATAAACGGCAACAACTTGCTTTAGCGCAAGCTTTAACTGCTGATAGTACTTTGCTATTGTGGGGTAAAGAGCAACCGTTCACTTTAAACCATGATGAAAAACTTGCCTATTATCGGCAACATCTTTCTGAAGTGATACCTGCATTATTTGCAAAGTGGCAACCGATTGTCGGTGCGACAGCCAATGAGATACGCCTTAAAAAAATGCATACGCGTTGGGGCAGTTGTAATACGCGTGCGCGCCGAATTTGGTTGTCTGTGTATCTGCCTGCTTATCCTATTGCGTGCACCGAATACGTCATCGTCCATGAGCTGTGTCATTTACATCATGCCAATCATAGCCGTGCCTTTTGGCAAACGGTCGCAACCGCAATGCCAGATTATCAGCATTGGCACAATATGCTGGCAGGGAAGACTGGAAAATTAGATTAAACGATTTCTCTAAATAATATCCATAATCGTAAGGCTTGTCCTCATTTTTATCACCATCTTTAAAATGAGACACGCTCTAATAAGCCTGATATGATAAGAAATAACGATACAAATCGTGTCGTTTAAATAATAAGTTTGTCTACAGGGATGTCATATGGAAAACGTCAATCAAGCGGAATTTTGGCAGCAGCGTTATGAGCAAGATAGTATCGGTTGGGATATGGGACAGGTATCGCCACCGCTCAAAGCTTATATTGACCAACTGCCCGAATCTGCCAAAGAGCAAGCGATTCTGGTGCCGGGTGCGGGCAATGCTTACGAAGTAGGTTATTTACATGAGCAAGGATTTACCAATGTCACCTTGGTTGATTTTGCCCCAGCGCCGATTGCAGCGTTTGCTGAGCGTTATCCTAACTTTCCAGTTGAGCATTTAATCTGTGCCGACTTTTTTGAGTTATCGCCTGAGCAGTATCAGTTTGATTGGGTGCTTGAGCAGACGTTTTTTTGTGCGATAAATCCATCACGCCGTGACGAGTATGTGCAGCAGATGGCAGCGTTACTGAAACCGAATGGTAAGCTGATTGGTTTGCTCTTTGATAAAGACTTTGGACGAAAAGAACCACCGTTTGGCGGCACAAAAGCTGAATATCAGCGGCGTTTTGAGCAGCGTTTTGATATTGAAATCATGGAGCCAAGCTATAATTCGCATCCTGCACGGCAGGGCAGTGAGTTGTTTATTAAGATGCGTGTAAAAGCGTAATTTCGTGCTCAATATTTTTTCGCACCTGTTTTTCTAACCGTGCATAGTAATAATCTGTCAGATAAAGCGTTGGATGTGCCAGTAATTCTTTTAATACTGCCATGCGTCCGACGCGATAATCGCCATCTGAGACATGCGTATACTCTTGGCGTACAGCGTGAGCATAGTGTTCATACTCCGACCAAGATGACCCTAAAACACTTAAGTCCATATCTAGGAAATAAGCGGCATCGCTGTATTTTTCTCTCTCTTTAGCCTCGTTTGACCATTTGTCAATTTGATGACTAGCCGTCATCATAATCAGCGCATAGATATGTTGGCATTGCTCCGCACTTAAATAACCAGTTAATGACTCTACTGCATATTCTGCACTTTTAAGCTCATTATCTGAGCGCGTCGGTTCATATATCACATCATGATACGACAGTGCTAACGCAATGATATGCGGCTCATGCAAATTATCCTTAACCTGATCGAACTGTCCAAACAACTGCTGAATATGCTGCAAGGTATGATAAGTACGCTGCGGCTCGTTATAACGCATGGCGATATCCTGCCAAAGTATGCTCACTTGCTCTAGCGTGATATGGCTACTCATAGCGGATAAATGCTGCGTAAAAATCGTACTAAGCTCAGTATTTAGTTGCGATAAATCGTCCATCGTTAACCTTCGTTTGATAACTGCTGGCAATTTATAACCAACAGATTATTCTTTATTAGCAGCATCTTCAAAGGCTTGCTTAAACACTTTACCCAATAAATTGACATCATCGACGCGGGCGTAGTTCAAACGGGTGACAAAGGCAATATGACGATGCGGCCCTTTCTCAGCGAGTGGTATCGCGACGGCATTTTGGTTTTGCAGATGCAGCTGGTCGAGCGCCATTTCTGGCACCAATGTCGTCCCCATATTGGCAAGTGCCATCTGTATAAGGGTGTTTAGACTGGCATCTGAAAAGCTTGATTTCATCTGTGCACGGTCAAAATGACAGACAGACAGCGTCTGATCGGTCAAGCAATGCCCTTCGCCGAGCAGCATGAGGTTGGCGGTTGCCAGCTCATCAGCGTTGATGGTCTTAAGCTTGGCATGCACATCATCTTTTGGGAATACGGCAAAAAAATCCTCGCTCCAAAACTCAAAGCTGTGCAAACCATCAACCGCATAAGGCAGCGCAATAATAGCGGTATCAATATGACCGTAACGCACTTGCTCTAGCAAACGCTCCGTTTGTTGCTCAACGATGGTCATACGAAATTCTGGATAATTTGCTCGCAGGGCAGGTAAGACTTTTGGCAGCAGATAAGGCGCAATCGTTGGAATGATACCGACAGTCATCGGATACGCCAGCGGCGATTGATGGCTATGGGCGCGTGTGGTCAAATCATTGACTTCAGAAAAAACTCGCTGCGCCCGTGTTAAAATGTCTTCACCAATCGGGGTAATCAATACTTGCTTATTATTACGCTCAAAAATCTGCGTATCCAGTTGCTTTTCTAACTCGGCGATACCCAAGCTCAGTGCCGATTGCGAGATATTACAGTCTTCTGCTGCACGTTTGAAGTGACGGTGTTTGGCCACTGCTAAAGCAAACTCAAGTTGACGTAAAGTAATCATAAAACCTCTCTATTAATGGGTTTTTAACGTGATATATTATGCTGATTCATTTGGTGTACCAATTCGATATCCAAACTCGATGTCATCTTAACGTAACCTAACGGCTGTATAGTGACTGACGCATGCTCTATAGTGGCTTACGCATAATGCACTGATGATAAAAAGTAGAGAGAATAGTTTAACAAGTTTAATAAAACAAAACATCACATTAAAAACTTTTAACTGGATTAACGATAGAATTCGCGTATAGTTTGTCAGGTAGCCCAAAGCAGTAAAGGCTTAATAGAAACAATCATACCAAGAAATTTTAATCAACTTAACTATCAATCAACTATAAAGGAGCCAATCATGGCGTCTATTATCAATCAAGAAATCCCAGAATTTTCAGCTGATGCGTATGTTAATGGTGAATTCAAAACCATCACTTCAGAAGACGTAAAAGGCAACTGGGCAATCTTTTTATTCTACCCAGCTGACTTTACCTTTGTTTGCCCAACTGAACTTGAAGACATGGCGGCTCATTACGACGAGCTTAAAGGTTTGGGCGTAGAAGTATACTCAGTATCTACTGATACTCATTTCACGCATAAAGCATGGCATGATTCTTCAGAAGCGATCGGTAAAGTACAATACCCAATGATCGGCGATCCTACTGGCCGTATCACTCGTGGCTTTAACGTCATGATCGAAGAAGCAGGTTTGGCTGAACGCGGTACATTCCTAGTTGATCCAGACGGCTTGATTCAAGTTGCTGAGATTCATGCTGGTGGTATTGGCCGTAGTGCAAAAGACATGCTACGTAAAGTGAAAGCAGCTCAATATGTTCGTGAAAACGATGGCGAAGTTTGCCCTGCCGCTTGGGAAGCTGGTCAAGAAACGCTAAAACCAAGTCTTGATTTAGTTGGTAAAATCTAACTCTTGATTTAACGAACTGGCTCAATACTTTAGATATTTGTAGTGCTGTATATTATACTTTGAATCAAATCAGCATTATAAGTGAAGACCCCATCAGCATAAGTTGATGGGGTCTTTTTATGTTATTTATCAATAAGTATTTTTATTCATGCATCGTGATAATAAGTGCAGCGCTAAGCATGAGATTGTAGTTTGTTTTTATCAATTATCTTATAAATCTCATCTTTTAAATGCAGTTTTCGTCGTTTCATCAGTTCAATTTCTTCATCGCGACTGGTGTGTGTCACCAAGTTTTTATCCAACTGATTAATCTGCTGATCTAGCTGGGTATGCTCATCAAAGATCGTCGCAAAATGACTGTCTTTTAGCTTAAGCTCAGCAATAATGTCTTTGTTATCTTGCCATGTATCAGTCTTTCTCATGTTGTCATCCTTGTTATGAAGCGCAAGTTTGCAGTAAGCATCCGCGCATGGTCGTAAGATTGTTTTGATGAATTGCTATGATTTTGAGACTTGATTTTATTAAGCCAAAACACTATTTAGCTCAATATGGATAAGACCTAATAGTAGCAGAAAGCTTCTTTGATAAACTTTCATAAAAGACAATCTGCAACGAGGGAAATAGGAGTTTTTCCTATTAGCCTCATTTGATTGTAGCGAAAAAATAGCCTTGTTACTATGAGAATAATCTACATATAGATTAAA
>NZ_JABUZG010000059.1 GCF_014897815.1 Psychrobacter sp. PG1 | reverse complement strand
ATACCAAACCCAAAATATATAGTATAATTCACTTATGACTATACCAATCCATAACCTAGAAGAGCATGACTTTGGCAAACACTCAAAGACCGAGAGTAACCCCAGAGCCCGCCTACGCCTGCTTATCTTATATCAATATAGTATAGGCAAAGCCACAAACGATATTGCCAAAGATCTTTGTATTCACCCTGAAACTGCCAGGCGTACCTTGAAACGATATCATGAACGAGGACTTGAGAGTCTCTATGATCGTCATCGCAAAGGTCGGCATAGTAAACTGGCAGAAGCAGACATAGACGCTTTTAAAGCCATGATAGTCTCCGAACAAGACAAGCGAGCTGGCGGTCGTTTGACCGGTAAAGATATTCAGCAATTGGCTAAAGAACACTACAACGCCCACTATACCGTCAATGGTATCTACGAGCTGCTTAAACGTATTGATATGAGTTGGATAAGTGCTCGTAGTCAGCATCCAAAAGCAGACCCACAAGCTCAAGACGCTTTTAAAAAAACTTTATAGCACAGGTTGAGGCGTCCCTACCTACTGAGGTAAGCCTAGATCATGTAGATATATGGTTCCAAGATGAAACTCGAATAGGACAACAAGGGTCATTGACCAGAGTTTGGCATTACCGCGGTGAGCGTCCTCGACTGATCAAGCAGCAGCAGTTTAATTCCGCTTATCTGTTTGGTGCCTTTTGTCCAGCGACAGCAGAGGCGGTAGGTTTAGTATTGCCTTCAGTCAATAAACATACAATGTTATTGCATATGCTTGAGATTAGTAAAGCCGTACCAAAAGGACGCCATGCGGTCGTAGTGATGGACGGTGCATTGTGGCATCAACCAAGCTTGAATCAGGGTAATGTCACTATGCTTAAATTACCGCCTTATTCACCTGAGCTTAATCCCTCTGAGAGAGTATGGCAGTACCTTAAGCAAAATGAGCTATCTAATCGTTGTTATGAAAGTTATGAGGCTATTGTCGATGCCGCTTGCTTGGCTTGGAATAACCTGCTTAAACAGCCACAGAGGATTCAGTCTTTAACCACTCGTACTTGGGCGCAACTTTAATTATTGGGATTGGTAT
>NZ_JABUZG010000007.1:13928-21614 GCF_014897815.1 Psychrobacter sp. PG1 | reverse complement strand
CAGAATGTTGAGTCTCCGACAATCCCGGGGCGGTTCAGACTGATATTATGACTGATAAACGCTACACTGTTTGTTTATCAATGCGCTTTGTTTATCAACGCGCTATTTATAAGAGCTGACATTATATTTGTCTGTTCAATCTTTTAATATTAGATACAATAGATCCTTTATCCTCATAACGAATGGCAACGAGCAGTGACATTATGATATACCAGTCTCTTATGTCCGATATGCTTAGTCCATTTTGGGTCAGTATTAAGCTTGCTGGTGTCACTACCATTTGTTTATTACTGTTCGCAACGCCTGTGGCTTATTGGCTCGCTAAGCCCAGTCGTAGGCAAGTTGTGGCACGTCTTAAAGTCTTGCTTATGGGCATCATTGCCATGCCATTGGTTTTGCCGCCTACCGTCATCGGCTTTTATCTTTTATTACTGTTAAGCCCTAGTGTCGGTATTGGTAAATGGCTTAGCGAACATAATATCAGTTCCTTGATATTTACCTTTGAAGGTCTTGTCATTGGTTCAATTATTTACTCCTTACCTTTTTATATTCAGCCTGTCTACGCCCAATTTTTACGTATTCCACAAAGCGTGATGGAAGTGGCACATTTATTGGAGCCAAGCCGTTTCAAACGGTTTCTCAGAGTCGCTCTGCCACAAGCGCGTGTCGGTATTGTGCTCGGCAGCTTAATAAGTTTTGCCCATACTATTGGTGAGTTTGGCGTGGTTTTGATGATAGGGGGTAGTATATCCGATGAGACTAAAGTGGTCTCGATTGCGATATACGAGCAAGTAGAGGCGCTGAATTACGAGGGAGCGCACATGATGTCTGGGATTCTCATCATTATGGGAGTGATTATGGTGGCGTTGATTGCTAGTGTGAGCCGGCTGAATCAACGCTCATAAGATCGTAGTTAATATATACAGTTTGTATTAATGCATCAAAATTTATTTATCCATTTCTTTTCATCATATCTAAGTCAGTTGAGTAAGCAAACAAAGCCGGAGCGCCGCCCGTGTGCCAGAATAAGACAGTGTCTGTTTTTTTGATTTTGCCAGACCGAATCATATCTATGAGTCCACCCATCGCCCGACCCGTATAAACAGGGTCCAAAAGTATGCCCTCTGTTTGCGCAGTCATCTCAATGGCTTCGTTCTCTAAAGTACCAACCACACCATAACCGTCGCCCACATAATCGGAGTTAAGTATTAAGTCGATCTCTGAAAACTGGTAATCGGCACCGATAAGGGTGGCGGTGTTATTGGCAAGTGCGACGGTATACTGATCAAACGGTACTTTGTCTGTTTCACCTTTATCGATATTGATACCCACAATGTGCGCAGGCGAGTTGAGTATTTTTTTACCAAGCATCAAACCGGCTTGTGTTGCGCCAGAGCTAGAGGCAAAAACGATATGAGTAAATGAGACGTCCATACTTTTACGTTGTGACTCTAACTCTTTAAAAGCCTCTACAAAGGCCAAAGCACCCAGCTCATTGGAGCCACCATAAGGTATGACGTATGGTTTTTTGCCTTGTTTTTTTAACTGTTCAACGATTTTAGGGATGTCTTCCCCTTTGCGATGGGCACCTGCCCAATGGATATATGATCCAAAAATTTTGTCTAATAAAAGATTGCCACTTGCTTGCTCGGGTTCTTCTCCGCCTAATACTAAATGGCAGTCAAGTCCCAAGCTTGCAGCGGCAGCAGCAGTCTGGCGACAATGATTGGATTGTGCAGCTCCTGCCGTAATCACGCAATCAGCACCCTGAGCAAGGGCATCACCCAGGATAAATTCAAGCTTACGGGTTTTGTTGCCACCCAATGCCAATCCTGTATTGTCATCTCGTTTCATAAAGATAGTAGGGCCATCAAGTTCTTTACTTAACCTAGTAAGCTCTATCAATGGAGTGGGGAAGAAGCCTAATGATTGTCTGGGTATGTGGTTATATTCCATATTTTGTCCTCTGTATAATAAAAAAATGCTGAATAATTATACGTCGTAAAACCATAACGAAATTTATAAATACGCATTGATTTTGAAAATAAATAGAATCTCAGATATCCGTTTAACCCGTATAAAATAAAAATCCTCATGCTGGCTTGAGAGGTTGCATGAGGATTGTTTGAGTACTATTTTAGAGCGATCTGTCAGACCAGATAGACGATTAAAAATGAAACTTCACTAGAGCACTAGGTGTATTTTGGGTCGTATCACTACCATACTTATTCTTCCAATAGCTATATTCTATACCGACTTCTAAGCGATTATCAATGCCCAATAGTGGCTGTAAGTTGTATTTTATTTGCGGATTGATGTGCAATTGATCTTTTAAGTCGTCGTTGTTAAAAGAGTAGTCTATATAACCATCTATCACAACGTTATTTTTCTCCCAACCGTAGGTTAAGGTGATTTGTTGGTCATCATCAGTATTGTCATTGAAGACATGATATAAGGAAGCGGAGGCGTACTTCATACCAGAAATAGGGACATTCAAATCTGCCCCTAATCCTATCATATAGTTGTCTTGGCTAAAGCCTGTACTGTTTGAGCCAAACTCATATTGACCTGCTAGATTGAGCTGTTTGATAAAGCTATCATCGAAAGTTGTAAGCTTTAACTTGGGAGCAAACTCGCCATACGTTTCTTTAAATCTATTGTTTTCAATATCATTTGCGCCTTGATGGCGATCGACGAAGAAAAATACGCCGCCCCAACTGTGGGTAGATGCGTGCTCCAGAGTGATGGTCGTCAATTCTCCGTCTTCTACCAGCTCATAATCATTACCATATAGTACAGAAAGACTGGTATCGGTGAAAAGCACCTTTGCATGGCTGCTGCTCATCGTACCTAAGGCAACGATCGCGGCTAAAGCGGTGGTTAATGAGCTACTAAAAAACAGTTTTTTCTGAATATTGGTTCTACATAATTGGCTAGCCAGTGGCAGGTTTGCAAATAAGTGATAACGCACAGTAATATTCCTTTATATAGAGTGGGTCATCCTAGCAGGCTGGGTATATGACAGAAGCGCGTTTTAACTTCCTGTCAAAACGGGTCAATGCTGCTAAGGATAAAGCGCGGTCAATTTTTGATAGCAATCTAAAATAATGAAGATAAATGCTATCGATATAAGTATTGTCAAAAGTATAAAAAATGCTCTGTTGGCTATATTATCCGCAATAATTCTTAACACTTTGAAACAGTTAAGCATGTTTTATAATGAGTGACAACCATATGCTGGCTCAAAATAATGGTCTATCAAGCCTTCTAAGTATTTGATATTACCTAAGTTTATGATTTTATTAAATTAACTGACTAAATGGTCAGCTTTATTATTTTTGTAAACAAGGAGATATGTTGAAGTAGTTGGTAGGCTAAACCACTAGCAATAATTATTACGATTCAGAGTAGTGAGAAGAGCTGGTAGGGTGGTTGAGGACAAATGATATGAGAGGCAAGTGAATAGAGGTATGGCAGAATTAATAGACACAAAAAAACCTCAAGTAAACTAATACTTGAGGCGAAACTTGCTTAAACTTGAAAGTTTAAATTCGTTTTAGCTTTTTACTAAATATGGCGCAGCGGACGGGACTCGAACCCGCGACCCCCGGCGTGACAGGCTAGACCCACCATATTTCATTAAATAACTTTAATCTATGTTAACCTATAAACCCCTGCCTTATAAGGGCTGTATAGATTATTTCATTAAGACGTTTAGCGTATTTTAACATATATTAGTAAGTATAAAAAATACATTTTGGTCGCTGATGATGTATAAAATTTATACTTTATTAGTCGTAAATAAGTATAGATTTTATACTGAAATTACTTAGAATAAACTTCTTAATCATTCATGTTTGAGCCAGCTATTAAAACTATTACATTAAAATTTTATAATATATTTAACAACCAATACTATGACTGCGCTCCTTAAGTAGCTTCTTGACTGATTCTATACGCGGTCTAATGCTTTCACCTACCAGTAAAATAGAAGCTTCATAGCGGCTAAAATAACTGTCTTTATCTCTCACTGCTGACAACCAATTAAATGATCCTTCTACTAATACCACCCCTTTGTCTGTTTCAAACATCATTGACTTTGAATGGATACCGTCAATCACTTTGATAGTTACACCAATATTTTTTAAAACTGATATAGCTTCTTTAGAATTTTTTTTGCGCGTCTTTGTGTTATCGATATCTAACCTAGCATCGCAATACACAATAACCATAACGCCTCTACTAACAGCGTTTTTCAGTTCTAGTTTTAGATTATCTGACAATGCGTTTTCTGATAAAAAAGGAGATACAATGATTAATTCATTAATTGTTCTTTTACAAGCTTCAATAAGTATTTCATCGTGACGATCAAGCTGATTAATGTGCTCTTTAATAAGATTAGCATAAACTTTAGAGGGCTTCTTTTCCCCAACGAGGTCATAGACAAAACTATTATCAATTTGTGCATTAAGGTTGTTTAATAGCCATTTCCCTAAGTTACCTAAAGGGGTTCGTGGTGAGATGGCAAGTGTTTCCATATTCCCAAATAATACGAAATGGTCTCTTGCGCGAGAGACTGTCACATTGAGCAAATTATATTGGCTATTTATAAAGCTCACACTGTCTTTTGGGCTGGCTACTAAAGAAAACAGTACAAGCGGTCTTTCAGCACCTTGAAGCGCATGCGCTGTACCTACCGTTATTTTCTTAAAAGCTGGTTTATACTGGCTTAATGCTTCTTTTATTTCTAAAGTCTGTGGTTTAAAAGGCGTTACTATAGCTACTACGTCATGGATATTTCTACCATACTCTTTTTCTAGAACCTCGCTGTTACTATCAATCCAAGCAGCTATCGCTAATGCTTCTAAAGCATTAATGCGACTTTTACCACGTCGCTCACTGGGATAATCAATATGAACATAGCCTTTATTGCCTAAAACGAAATCTAGGTTAATATTGCACTTATTTCCACGCATAGGTTCAAGCTGACCGTAATAAATATTGTCATTACAATAAGATATTATTTGATCTAGACAACGCCTATGCTCAGTCAACAGCAGACCGTTGGTTAAATATTTGGTATCAGTATTATTTGAAGGATTATCTTCGTAAAGATTGGCGTGTTGAGCCATCTGCATGAGTGAACCGCAACCACCAAGTTTACCTTGGGACTTATGTATATCAAGCTGCTTCTCACTTATATTTTCAAGGTCGTTACACACGTATAGACCGTAGTTCACGGTATCCATAGACTGGCTGACAGAGTATATAGGCTCTATTTGCTTGGTATCACCAACTACTAATGCGTTTTTAGCTAAAGCAAACGTAGGTAACGCGATATCAGGCGCTACCTGACCCGATTCATCAACTATTAAATAATCATACAGTTCATCATAAGGGCGCTCTTCCTTACCGCTATAATATCGACTGTATTTGGGTGCAGAGTAAAACGTGGAAATAAATATCGGCGTGAGACAGGCATAACGTTGTAGTTTTTCTTTATATGTTTTATGACCATATTCTGGACTGGATTTATCTGTAATTTTCGCAAGCTTTGATACATAATCAGCTTCTCGATAATGCAGTGCTAGCCAAAATGCCTCATAACGATAGGAGATGTCCAATTTAATATTGATATCCTCTTGAACATCCAAGTTTCTATATTCTTCGCCAGTCTTATCGTAAAGCACATTCATTTTAGATTGATAAGTACAATTCCAGTCCTTGGTCAAACTCTGCCAATCTTGCTCAAGCTTCTCGATGCTCTTTTTGAGATTAGTTTTTAATGTTAAATTATCCCTTTGCACCCTCAGCTTCTCATAATTTTTGATCAGTAAATTATCTATATTTTCTATAATATGATAGTGATTACTCCAGTCGCTGACTTCCAACATTGATACATCTATTTTAGAGACGATAAGCTTAAACTGACTTGCACGCCTTTGCTTCAAAAATGGCAAAAAACGAAATAGTTTGGCGAGAAAAGGTTGAGAGTCGTAAGCTTTATATAAGTCTTCTTTACTTTGCTCCCACTTCTTTATGTTACTAGCCAGTTTACTATAATGTTGTTCCAATTGAATGATTGTACCTTGTAGTGCGGTTAAGTTCTGAAAACCTAAATCAATCAGTGTTTGTTCAATTTTGCTAAAATTTGAGGCAGTATCTAGAGCTGAAATAATCAGTTGTTGACGTTTGATAATTTCAGACTTTAGTAACGCCTTCGCATGAACAACTGAGCGAATACTTATACCCAAATAATCTTGTGCGTTACTGATAAATGATGCTTCAAGCTCATCTGCGGAACGAGCTTCATAGTCTCCAAAGAAGCCTACAGTTTTGTTTTTTTTATTTAAAGCATACATTAAATAATCTTTAGATTTCTTAGAAGACATGTATAAACCAAGTGATGGTATGTCTGGTAACCAACGATTAGTGAGAGGATCATCATCGTCAGGAAGTGTAAATCCTGATAATATATTAGTAATAGCTTGGTTGTTGGTGGAGCTTGCCATGATTAATGGTGGCGGTTTGTCATCTAAAACATACTGTACGGTTAGGTTGGCAACGATAGACTGTAAAAGAGTTGTTTTTCCTGTGCCAGGTGGACCATTAACAGCGATTACTTCACCATCAGCATGAGTATTGAAAGCAGACATACTAACCCTTTGTGATTTTGACAATGGGAATTGTCCACTGAACTGTCCGATATGGCTTTCATCATTCAATACTTTTTGTGGTTTAGGATATAGCCGTTTAGCTATCGGCTTATCGTTAATAATATTTGATAATAGGCTCAAGGTATCAGTAGTGTTATCTTCTTTGAGCAAATACTTATATAGCTTAAAAACATTAGCAGCCATGCCACGTCTTGGAGCAACTTCTATATATAGATGGCATTTCTCAAAATTGTTAAATGCATTAAAATTTTTGCCTGTAATCTTGTGGAATAGTGCTTCGCACTCTCTCCAGTGACTTTCAATAGATTGACCATTAAATTTAAATGAGGCTAGAGCATTATCAACTGTCTCTATATCCGACAAGGCGGTATAGTTTTTTGGATTTGGAGACAAGTAATCACGAACAAAAAATGGCTTTGAATTTGGCTTGTTGTCAGAATCTACAAACAGCCTTCCGTTTCTATCTAGTTTAACAATGATCCAGAATAGTTCCACGGAGTCATCTTCAGTATATTGGTCTTCCATGACCATCTGTGACTGTGCGGGGCAAAGTGCTATTTCTATACTGGTATCTTCCTTTCTAGCCTGCGCTTGGCGCCATAGCTTATCAACGAGGAGCTTATCTAGCTCTTTAATACAGTGAAAACTATCTTGTATGAGCGGGTCATTAATGACCTCAATAGGCTTGATTTCAGCATATTTTAAAGTTTTATACCAGTATGTCAGCCAACGACGATTGAGTGAGTTCATATATTTCAGGAGCTCTAAGTTTTAAAAGGTTCAATAAGTAGTATTATACTTATTATATAAACATGTGCTCACAAAAATAGAAAAGCACAAAGAGTATTCACCCTTTGCGCCCAAACATTTATAGAACTTTGACTTTATAGCTTCAATCTACAACCCTAGATAATTCTCAATCCCGAACGATTCTTAGCGTTAAAATTTCCGCCTCGAAGCTCATCTACATCATCTCTTGTCGTCTTAAAAATAGGTTGCAGCTTTAAAA
>NZ_JABUZG010000007.1:0-13890 GCF_014897815.1 Psychrobacter sp. PG1 | reverse complement strand
AAAAGTTATCATTTTTGAAATATAGTGCATTGTAGACATAATCACTTTCTGGTTGATAAAACAACTCCAAACGTGACAAGCCATACCCACGGTAGGTTGCATTGTTAAAATCTACGTAATAATGGACGCCTTCACCATCTTCTACTACAGAGATGTTTTTAATAGCTTCGTTAATTGAAGCTGGCAACTTAGCACGATAATCAGGTTTAACATAAGCGGTATAATCTCCCTCGGATTTGTACTGCTTTGCCATAAAACTGTCTTGAAAAGTATTAAACCTTTTCTGAATCTGATTCTCTGTAGTACCGTTCTTATAAGACGCTTGATCAAAACCACAGCTGTTTTCAAACCATCCGACCAATCCAACCAAGTCTGTTTTTGATGAGACCGTTGTTTGTGTCGAAACAACGGTTTCGTTAGTTGGTTGCGCGATACTTTGTTTAGTTGGGTTTGAGGTAGTCATGCTTTGCAAATCATTCATGACCGCACTCATCTCACTACAGCCTGTCAAAGTAGTTACTGCACCCAGCACTACTGCTAGCGTCACCGCATGCATAGGTACCTTTAAAATCGTCTTCATACTTATCCTTATCAACCTCTTCATCACATGTAAATAAAACATTGCCATCGTCAAGCACGCTCGTTTTGACGAACTACTTGAGACCGACAGTGTAGCCCCATGGTTGTTGTTTAAGATCATAAGTTTTAATCGCTTCAAGTTTGAAGTCTTTGCGATTATAACTACTAGGGCTATTACCCAATTTTTCTTCTAATTTATCCATGGTTGGATAATAGTCATCTTGACTAAAGTTACCAAATAGCTTTTTGGCCATAAAATTATGATAGTCACGGTTATAACCTGATATTTCAAACTCGGTATAGTACTTATCTTGAGGCCTATTAATTACCAAACTGTCAGATAACTCAATGCGAGAGGGGCAATTAAAGCAGCCTGGAATGAACGTAATATCATCAATCTTTGTTTGGTTAAGAATGTCCACCGTTTTAGTGTTTTTAGAATTAAAGCTAACGCCACTTGACGTTACTTTATAATTGCATTTTTCGTTGTTAGGTAAGACTCGAATAAGCGTTATGTGGTTTCGGCTGTTTGTATCAACGTCAATACTACAGTCGTATACTTCACTATTACTATAACCACCACCTTCTTGTTTTTTGAGCCCGAGTTTATACTGACTGTTTACTGTCTTGACGTCTTTGCCTAAAGAGTTTGGTGATAAAAAACTATTGTAATCAGCTGCCATAGCAGTAGTACTGATAGTTAAACCAAGCATAATGCTAAGACAAAGAGTTTGATTATTCATAATACATATCCTTTTATAATTTAATATTAAATCGATTTTAGTCTGCTTTTATATTACAACCGTTATTAATTTAACAAGGCATCCAATCTAGCCACCCACTGATCCGCATCGACACTATCTGCTGTAAAAAAATCATATCTCGGCTGGTCAGGGTTTCTAATATAAACACTGACATAATGCTTACTGATTAGACTTCGTGTGGCGCCATACTGATTTTGTGACTCTACTCCTTGCGAATACGCCTGCCAACGCTGCACATCCACAAAGTCACAGACGACTACTTGAGGCCTGACTTTAGGATCAAGCGTAAAAGCAATGCGCCTGGCCTGCGCATCAACCAAAATCCCCACCGATTCATAATCCACCTGAAAGTTATGATTTTGTATGAGGTGCTGCTTGAAATATTCATGATTCTGCTGGAAATAAGCAGGAACCTTGTCGTTCCTTATGAGTCTTGCAAAAGCCTTAAATTGTGAGCCTATCATTGAGGCTATAAAGCCAAGTACGCCAACGATAATATATATAAGAAATACGGTATCAAAAGGTATGCCTATAATTAAGAGGAGCACTGATAAAACGGCTACAACTATCCAAAATTTCTTGTTGGTAAGCAACTGTGTCGACCAGCCGGGCTTACCTAAATTAAATTTAGGCGCACGGTTGTCAGGAGCCAATACTATTTGGATAGTCATACTTATCACTCTCTAATCAATTAAAAGTCAGTTTTATTTCCCATACCATCTACACGACAAAAATCCAGCCTACATAGATAAATAACAATACTACGTTATTCGTAGTAAAAATCAAGAAGAAATAGACGAAATTCGTAGTTTATTTATTTTGAGATGAGCTATGAATCTGCAGACTATATTTACTAAAAGGTTTAAAGAAGCTAGAAAAGTGAAAGGACTTACACAGGAGCAATTAGGTCTCGCTATTGGACTAGATGAGTTTGTCGCCAGTACGCGTATCAATCGTTATGAGCGCGGTATTCATCAACCGGATTTCCAAATACTAACGCTAATAGCCAAGACGCTAAATGTACCGCCTGCTTACTTTTTTGCTGATGATGAGTTGGCGGCTCAGATACTTAAATGGCAATAAGTGATCCTACTTATAGAGTATAGTCAACGTCCAAAAAAACTATTACACGATGCTCTATATTTCTCCGATTTGCGTGTTGGAAATATGAAGCATGTACCGACTTTTAATGTAACGTTTATACGCTATTCATCTAACGCCAAAACGTTGTTATTTTTTATCGTAATTAAGTGTCATTGAAGCAGAGATAGGCCTGATGTTTGATACGATAGGAAAAAGACTTAAGAGAGGGCGACAATATGCTGGTATAAAACAAGTCGAGCTAGCTCATAATATTGCTGCTAAGCAAGGAACAGTTTCAGATTTAGAAAATGGATGTGACGATAGCTCTAATAAATTATTTCGAATAGCAATTTGTAGAGGTGTAAATGTGGAGTAGCTTTCGACTGGTTTAAAAGAAGTGGTAGGTACAAGCACCGAAGAATCCACCTTAACGCCTTGTATGATACTTGTATAGAGCTATGATGAAGCGTTGAATTTTTTTCTTAAAAAGGTCAATGTTACCGTAGCATTTGATTTTGAGTCTGTCTATGGCCAACAAGATTGTCATACAAACTTATGTTAGATTAGAGTGATCGATAATAGTGTGTCACCTGTTTTTAACATTCAAGATTTAGCATTTATAAATACGAAGTTACTACATCAACTTGGTTATTATGTTCTCGCCTTTGAGAATAAATTTAAGTCCGTGGTATGCAGAAAATGGTGACCTAAAGATATTGATACAGCTACAGATAAGCCATACGCCCAGCTTATAACTGTTCATCCTAACTAATTATTGACAGCCAATATAATAATATTAACATATTGAGCGCAGCGCTCGAACATAGAATCAAACTGAGATAAGTAGAATAAACTTAAAAATAATCAGCTTTTAAAGCGTGATTGTTTAATTAAAGTGTCTCTTGGTCTATCGATAAGTAGCGCGAAATCTTTCAATAAAATACTATTACTCTCAAATACATCATTCCATATATCTGTTTCAAAACTAGCTTGCTTCGTCAAAAGACCAAGTTCTTTATACATGGCTCCTGGTTTTGATAACGACAGTATTGATACTGTACGAATAAAATCCATATAAATAAAGTCTATAATGTCTTGCTTGAACTCCTTATCTCTTTTTTTACTGATTCTCTTGAATTGTTCATCTGTTTTGTTTTTTCTATCTAAGCTTGTCGATGATACATAGCTAGAAATAATACTATTTTCATTTACGATATCCTTGATGTCGAAAATTGGAGAAAAACAACCTCCAATGATTTCATAGCTATTAGTCTCTCTTGGTATCATAGATATAATATGCAATGGTATATTATTCCTATTACCAAAATAATTATTAATATCTTTAAGATACTCTTCCTTATTGCTTGCGATATATGCATTCATTAATATTTCATAAAGTTTTTTAGCAAGCGGATGAAATCTTATTTTTGATTTACTGTTTAACTTTATAGTTTTAGCCGATATTTTCATGTTTTTTCGCCTCCTTATTGATTCTATCGCCTATCATAATATATGCATAGTGGCAAAATATCTGTAATGTCCTGACGTTCCACTGCTTAATGGGATTATTGGAATCAAATCTATTTTTAATTCTTATAGACTGAGTTTGACTTGACAGTGAAAGCTCAGCTCGAATCTGTTTTTGATACGATATATCTTTCGTTTGTTCAGGATTAATAACTTCTATTTGAGACCGAGGTATAGCCTTTAACGCAATATCCCAGGAGGTTTGATCTGTTTCTGCTGCCTGCTCATAATTATAGATCTTTAAACTAATATCTTTTTTGTACACTAATTGACAGACAATTTGAAGGTAGTCGTAAAGGACATCTGCGTACTTAAAAGTGATAAAGTTTTTGCTGGGTTGAGCATTAATAAGTGTGTGAAGAATCAAATTATGAATAGAAGATTTATCCTTACTCTCTTTGTAAATATCACGAAATTTGTCTGTCATTCGCATCATATTTTTTCTATCATCACCATATTTATCTTTTATAGGTAGTAGACCGTACTTGTTGTTTAAATCGAATAGCCTAGAATTACCTTTTGTAGTTTGAAACTTTGATGCTTCTCTCAATTGCTTTGCATTAAAAAGCCATTTTTCAAATGTGTCTTGACTGACATCATAGATATGCAAGAGATATTCATAATCACCTTTTTGAATATAGGCTTCTAGAATTTGATTTACTTCATCGAAAGCATATCTCTTGGTCTGATCAGTTTGTTTAGTTAGATTCTCGCTAACTGCTTTGCTACTCTTGGGCGGCAGTAATTCTGGTAATTGTAGCTTATGCATAAGATATTTATTAATTCCCAATGGATCTTGTTCAATTTCATACTTTCGTCGCCTAGGTATTTTTAGTAGCTCAGCATGCTCAACAGATAGTCCGAAATTAGTCTGCCAAAGCAACAAGCCAATTTGTATATCTGTGAAATGCACATATGAAGCGAACGTCGTACTAGGGTTAGCATGGCCTGCCACTCCTGCTAAAGCGTATATTTTTTTGTAGGCAAGATTAGTCTCGAAATAATTAATGATGTCAGAAGCCTGACTATCTTTGTAAGGTAGTAAGCTTTTTAAAAGCTTTGTACTTGAATGGTTATTAAATTGATAATCCTTATCGTATAGAAATGACATCAATTGAAAATTAGTTAAGCAACTATGCCGTAAGTGATGTGTAGTGAGGTATCTTAGTCCAGTAACTTCCTTTATAAGACTACTAAGCACTTTTGATATTGCCTGAGCTTTATATGGCAGCCCAGCTTGATTTGCGATCAGTGTTTGGCCCTTGTAACCTAAGCGCTTGATGTACATACGCTTTATCAGTTTAATATCAGGCTCTGTCAATAATTGTGCTAACAGAACACGACGGCACGCAGAAAGACTTTTATTATTACCAAATTTATTATTCCGAACTTCTAAATAATTTTGAGTCTCTGCTACATCATGTATTCTTATCTTAACGATTTCACCAATCCTAAGACCACAGCGATGGCCCAATATAAGTACTAAGCTTAAAGCCTGCTTTTCATCAACGGTCATAATAAGACTATCAATTTTATTAAGTATAGCTTGGAACATATTTTCTGAGATATAGCCTACTTTGTGATGAGGTCTATCGTCGGTATAAATCGAAGGTATAGATTCAAGATTATAATGTGTAACCATATACTGATGGACTTTACTAATTGATTTAGCAGCTGCGTTCTTGGCCTCTGAAGTTTTACTAAGTTCAATCATCTCACCATATAGCGCTACAAAATCCTCTTCTTGATAGTCTTTCAAATTCACATTTTCTGTAAGTGTCAACCATCGGTTAGTGATTCTATTGCTATAAGTCTGAATACTAGAGACTTTATGAGTAGTCGTCATTGATAACAGCCAACCAACGATTGCCTTTTCATTTAAAGGCGCGTGACTATTTTTTAATCTTTGATCAAGTTCCTGTAATTTTTCAACGAATAGTTTTTTAGAAATTTTAGAACTACTATCGCTTTTGAAAATCTTTGTTATCTCAACTACTAATTGAGGATTTGGTTTTATAGAATCAATATTAGAAGTAATATATGCTTGATCATTTAATTTTTCTTGAGTATGTATATCGTGTCGAATATTGTAAATTAGCGACTGCCAATTAGATGTTGGTAAACTATATGTATTCTCTTTGCCAATAACGACATACCAAATATACTCTGGCAGGTCAAAAGAGAGGTGACTTTCTAAAATATATACTGCTGCTATTAAAAAGCGTGTTAAGCCAAATTGCATACTATTTATTTGATGTTTGTGTTTTTGCTGTATACTTTGGTAAAGCTTGTGGATGCTAAAATCTATACGCTGATCTGCAACTAATACTTCTTTACTTTTAAAATATGACTGAATAATGCGTGCTGATACAGGTGAGATGAAAATTTGCGCTTGGTGCACTGTCTCTGATTCTATATAAGTATTTGTATGATAAGATTTATCCCTAACAATCATAGTTATTGTTGGCAGTCCATAAACTTGCTCAATTGCTAAATTATTGTCAGATATTTGTTCAAATATTGATTGCAATATAGGTGCTTTAAGCACTGCACTATGAAAAACTAATGTTAGAAAAACATCAGCTTTAGTTATGTCGGTAACAGTTTTTCTCTCTAAACTTTTAATCCAGCATAAATAGAAATCTAATACATCTTTACCGTCATTAAACCACTCTTGTGTGCGAAAAGAGCTAGGACGAGATGATCGAATGATAAACTTAGGAAAGCCTATCCAAATATTGTTATCTTCTATACGCTCTTGACAGTACTTCACAGCATGATTGTAAGCGGTCGAATATTTTTCGACGTCTTGGAATTGTTTATTGTTAAATAGTTTTTCATCAAATTTAGCCCACATCAAACTAAAACACTTCTGCTGATCTTTAGCTACTAATACCTCTACAAAATTGATATGTTTGTCTATAAGTTTACAAGCTAATGAAAAGCGTCTTTCTTCTTGCTTATCTCTTTTTTCTGCTCTTCCTTGAGTACCAGATTGTTGATCTACCATTTTTAGCGTTCCAACTGGATAACTTCAAAGCCAGCCTCCTTAATGAGCTTATCTAGTACTTCTGCAAAATTTTTAAGCTCAGAACGTTTTAAACCGCTGAAACGATCATAAAAACCAAAACCTAGTTCATCAGAATGTCCCATCCAAGCACTAACAACGTCATATCCAATTGGTTTTTCATCAAAGTACGAAGCGTATGAATATTTGCCGACGTCTGAATTTTTAAGGGAGCGTATATGGTGCCGGTGCCAGTTAAGAGGTAGCGATATGTGTGATGACATACGCTCTTTTATAAGTCCGTTGTTTAACTTCAACTGAATCACCGTGTTAGTTATCTCATCTAGTTTTATATAACTTATTAGTCCAACACTGCTATCTAAAATATCCATGTATATCTGACCGATACTATTACCCAACTTATTGAAAAGACTACCATTGGTTTTGATAAAATTTTTATACTCTTTAATTTGATGACATACTATTTGCGGTAGATAAATGAATCTGCCAAGCTTCTCAGTCTGCATTTCCTTATCGCTGATAAAATAAAGTCCTGTTCTAGTATCTATATCTGATAATCTACCAAATGGCTCAGTAACGGGTCGATACCCACTTGCAATAGACATCAAAATATATAAGTAGTCCATAAAACTGTTATGAAGACAAACCAGTGAATTTAAATTATTTAGTTTTAAACCTGCAATAGCGACCTCTACTTCTTGCCTTAGTGTGACCACGATCTCTTTTAATCTAAGTTCGTTAATAGCTAATGCGCTCCCTATAGTCCTATCCCAATGGGCCGTTAATCCTTCTTCAGATAGTTCAAAAAGCATGTTTAGCTTTGTCTTAGTTTGATTTGGATCATATTTATTTCCAAGTAGTTCTATTAGATGATCCATATAGTCTCGTTGGCATCGGAATAAATCATATTGACTGACATTGTAATAAGGTAGCGCTGAGAGATGATGAACAGGAGAGTTGATCGATACCTCTATAAGTGCTTTATCTATATTCTTTTGAGATAAATATTGAGGTAAATAGTTTTTAACTTTATTTATACTAAGCCTTGTACCAAACTCTTTATTAATTCTGCGGAGAGACTCTTTTGCTTCTTTAGTAACAGAGCCAGTTGTATTATCATCGGCATTTTGAATCATCTCAATATGCATTGAACCTAACGGAAAAGGCATAAAAAGAGACAGCTTATCCGATTTATTATGGGCACATAGTGATTTATCCCACTCATCAGCGATATGACTACGTGATGGGCAAAATGTCAGCTGGTAACGATAAGCGTTAAATCCCGATTCGAGTTTTTCGGAAGTATATATATCATGAATGCCGGTTAGTAATAGCATGTATAGATACAATGCAGACTGATCAGATATGTCAAATCTGAACTTTCCTTCTTCATATTCATGCTCATATTTGTACTGTTTACCAATCGACTTAAAGTCAAGGCTGCTTAGTTTGCTAGCTATATATTCGACCAATCTTTTTATTTCATCTTCATGTGCTGTATTAACATCAGTGACCTGACTCATAGCATTTTTTCGACGACTGTTTGATTGGCCCTCTGCTTTTACCAGATCTAAATAATAGTTACTTGGAGTTTCTATAGTCACTTGCTCAAAACATTCATTCTCGTTATCTTGGCGTTCATTAGCTTCAAAAGTATCGGTATTATTTGTAGATTCAAAGATGTTTGCTAGGTCATTGATTGTGTTCCTTGTTGTATCGTCATAATATGAAGGACCTTTAACAACCTCAGAAATGGTACTGGGTACACGAATAATGCCCGAATCATTTTTAAAAAAGTTATCTATTGGTAGGATATATTCATAAAGGTACTGAGCTATACGCTCATTAATATAGTTTTTAGCAATACTCGAGGATAATGATGTATTTTTACTTAGCAGTTTATTTTCATACTTCTGTATTTCATCTTCAAATGATTGAGGGTTTCTATTTAACCATCTAGTATAATGATCGTTATCTTGCGACTCCATAAGATAACTTCGAAGACCCTTCAGACTCTCAAATTGTGTTATATCAGGCAAAAAAATCACTAAAAAATCACGAATTTTATTAGTTAGAAAGCGACATTCATCAAGTGTAGTTTTAATTCGACTCTCATAATCGGTTAATTCCACCATTTTCAAACATAGAAAGAAATAAAGAGCGCGAATAGTATTAATTTTAGAGAACTCTGAACGGCTGATTAAAAAAGTAATGAGATATAGATCTTTCAAATTTTGATGTTGTTCTCTCATACTCTTTATAAATAGCTTTTGTTTAACACCTTGTTCGTATATTCTGATTTTTTCAGACTCGACAACCTTAATATTTGTCTCTTTTTCATCTATCCAGCGAGATAAGCTTAAATATTCCTTTTTCAACTCCTGTTTATACTGTTCAGGTAATACGTCCTTCAAGAATCTAAGTTCAAATAATAAACACAGCATTTCAGACTCATTACAGTAGTCGAATATATTACTTTGCAACCACATGTTGTGATAGTTGTTGTTAGCTGATTCATTCATTTTGGACTCCTTCTACAATAAGTAGAAGAAGTTAACTCTTCTATTTTGGAATCTCTACTAAAAACGCGAAAAAAAACCACTATTTCTAGTGGTTTTAGCTGTTTATAGGCATTTTTAACAGTTTTATAGTATACCTCGTTCCATGAGAAGCTTATCAAGAGCACTGCCATCTTGACGAGTGAGATTTGGTACGTAACGGGAATAGACAGTAAATAGCATTTTTGTATTGCTATGACCCATTTGCGCGGCAATCCATTCAGGCGATTCACCAGCAGCAAGCCAAAGCGTTGCAGCTGTATGTCTACTTTGGTAAGGATTACGTCTAGTAAGCTCTAAATACCTTAGTAATGGATACCAAACCCGCCGAGTTACGTTGCGATGGTTTAAAGCTGTACCAGTATTAGTACAAAATACAAACGTGCTACGCTGTTTAGTTACATTCTGTTGTGCAATCAAAGCGTCATAAACCAGTTGGTTCATTTGGATGATACGATTCGAACCTGTAGTTTTAGTTTTACCTATAACTCCATTCACAATTGCCTGATCCACGATGATTTGCCGCCGCTCAAAATCTATGTTTTTCCAAGGTAAACCATCAATCTCACCTGTACGCATGCCAGTAAAAAAGCTTACGACATAGTAGGGTTTATAATCGGCTCTTACGTTATTAATAATGAGCATAACCTCTTCTAAAGTAAAAGGACTTACTTTGCTTTTAGGCTCACTAATTGGTCTTATATTTTTCCATGGACTCTCAAAATCAAAACGCTCAGATGCTTCGGTAAGCACCATACGCAATGGAGTCATAATATGGTTAATACGAGACGATGATAAAATTTTTCCGTTATTTCCCTCGTTAACTAGCTTGCCCCGAAAAGCTATTATTTTAGCTTTACTAATGGTATTCAGCGCTACATTGCCAAAATGAGGAGTTAGGTAAATTCTAAATATACCCTCTATATTACTTATCTGAGAGTCTCGCCATTCTGGCTTTTTCTCTTCTAACCAAATTTTGCTAAAGCTATCAAAGCCTGAGATTGAGTCCTTATGACTATTTGTTGCTTTCATAAGCTCTAAGCTTTGAAACTGCGCAAGCTTTTTACTTTGTGGAAAATAGTTTTCATATCGAAAACTACCCAATTGAATGTCAGCTTCCATTCTGTTAACGAAATTCTCTAGACGCTTTCGATTAGGCTTAGTGTCTGCCAGTAAGGTTTGCTCTCTGCAACGTTGACCTATGTATCGGAAGTCTACATAAAGGTTGCCATTACGGGTATTGATACTCGCCATGACTATGCTCCCGCTGCAAATGGAATGCTATCGTCAGAACCTGTCAGCATCAACTCTTCAATTTTTTGCCAGATAAAAAGGATTTTTCTGCCGCCAAAGGGTTTTATGTAGTGAACCCCTTCGATAAATACCGCATCCTTAAGTTGGTTGCGTATGGTCTTGCTGTCATATTTAATACGTTGTGACAGCTCTTCGGTTGTTAAATAGGTATAACTCATAGTAAAATCCTTACTAAAGATTAAAGTGTTATTATTTAATAGCTTTATGACCTGCTATAGAACGTAATTTACACTAAAAATAATCTTTTGCAAGACATTTTTATCTACAGAAGGTTATTTTATTATGGGGGAGGTTATGGTGAAGTGTAATTTATCTAGAATTATGGGTGAGAAAAGACTTAAGATTGCTGACGTATCTAAAGATACGGATATCAACAGAGGCACAATCACACGTATGTATAATGAAGAAGCCACTAGAGTGGATTTAGAAGTTGTAGAGAAGCTATGCTTATATTTGGATATTGAGGTAGGTGACCTTTACGAGGTAGTTAAAGAAGAATAAACGCTCTTTTGAATATGCAATACAGTGCTACCCTTATCAGTCATTATATTAAACAGTACGTAGCCAACTATTATTTTTCAAGTAGGTTAAATAATCTATTTGACAATAAAATAATCTATAGAAGGTTATTTTAAGTTGCAATAGCTCAAAATGCATGTATAATTTAATCTGTAGGAAGTCATTAATACTAACAGAGGTAAATATTAATCTACAGGAGATTATACATGAACACATTTATTAAACCGCCGCATGCTTCAATTTGGCTGAGTGCTGAGGCAATATCGCTATCTACCAAGCTCATGGTAAACTTGCAAATACAACAAGGTTCGCAGTTAGCGAAAATGCTCGGCGTAAATTCGATATTTTATAATGATGAGGCAGTTAGAATATGGGTGCAACGTGAGATAAATGAGGGGTTGGCGCTAAACCGTTATACTTTGAAGAATCTTGAGACCAAGTTTTTGGACATTATGAATCATTACGAGATTCCGTATTCATTGTGATTAACGTCAACTACTTAGTTTGGAGATAACCATGAGCTTAAAACTTATTTTTAGCGCTAATGCAGATCAGTCCGACATACAATTATGTGAAGACTATTGGGCATATGTGCATGATGGACGCTATATAGAACATATAGAGATGCTCTGTAAACAATATCGTATCGACTATCATACTCTGTTCAGCGTGTTAGCGAAATGTCAGGCTTACTTAGATGATGTACACTGTGAATATTGTGGACGCCCTTATCAACTTTATGTACCAGCTGATATTCCTTATATCAGAAAACAGTCATCTTGGTTCTGCGAATCATGTATTAGTTTTTCTGGCGGGCAGCTTACAGTTGGCAGATGATAATTTAAAGATTACTTAATAACCAGATTGCTAATGCTCTCTGGTTTTTTTGCAAATGTGATTTGTTTATGAATATACGGAAATAATTGAAAAGCTCAAAGTTTAATTTTTCTCTGATTAATGATTAAACTTTACTAGATATTTTAGATTCATTTCTAACTGTTCATGAACTAAGGCAACAGGGATTTGCCACAATTCAGATAACTGCTTAGTAGCAATATCACTATCCCATGGCATTAGAGACTTTTTATTATATTTTGCAAATGGGCCATCAGTTTCAGTAAGAATCCGATCTTTCGGCATCATTGATACCAAAGATTGCCCTTTTTTAGTATTAAGCATTGCAGGACCAACGGTGAACCAACAACCCATATTAACTGCTCTTTTAAGCTGTCCCTGAGTTGAGCTATGCTGAAAAAACTGTAGAACCAAACTTGGTAAACTAACGACTCAATGAGGAGTTTATCATGACTAAGAAAATCAGAACCTATAGTGCAGCATTCAAAGCTGAAGCCGTTAAAAAGATAGCAGATAATAATGGCAATGTTTCAGCGACTGCAAAGCAGCTTGGCATAGCCATGCAGACATTATCTAACTGGCAAAACAAAGCTGATAAAGGCAAGCTGATCGGTACTAAAGAATATGATCCTGAGCTCATGGCTATACTAGAAGAGAATAAACGTCTTAAACGTGATCTCAAAGTTGCTCAGGAAGAGCGAGATATTCTAAAAAAGGCCACGGCGTACTTCGCGAAACACAGTTGATGAAGTACGTCTTTATCAAGGCTAACCAGAAGATATTTAGCATCACCTGTATGTGTCACGTATTAGATGTCAAGCCCTCAAGCTATTATAACTGGGTAAATCGTGGTGTTAGCAATCAGCAGATTCACCGCAATCAGTGTGAGCTGCTGGTGCGCGTGGCTCATGATGAAACTAAGCAGCGCTACGGCTGTGAGCGATTGCATGCTCATCTTGCAGAGCAAGGCCATCATATCAGTCAATACATGATAAGAAGCATTAAAGAAGAATACGGCATTGTTTGCCATCGTCACAAGCGTTTTAAAGTTACCACCAACTCAAACCATAACAAGTTCATCTATCCAAACCTGCTCGATCAAAAATTTGATACCAGTCGTCCTAACGAAGCTTGGGTTAGTGACATCACTTACATATGGACAGATGAGGGTTGGCTATACTTAGCAGGGGTTAAGGACCTCTACACTAAAGAGCTGGTCGGCTATGCTATCCACAAGCGTATGACAGCAGATTTAGTTTGCCGTGCATTTAATATGGCCATCAAGAACAAACGACCCAACCAACGGCTGATTGTGCATTCTGATAGAGGCAGTCAGTACTGTAGTTATGACTATCATAAGATCATTAAGAAGCATAAATTTAAGGGCTCAATGTCTAGACGTGGTAATTGCTTTGATAATGCTCCGATAGAGAGTTTCTGGGGTATATTGAAAAATGAGTTAGTGTATCATCAGGATTATAAAATGAGATTCGAAGCTATCAATGACATCATTAAATATATTGAGCTTGAGTATAACCAGACTAGAATCCAAAAGGGTTTGGGCTATAAAACGCCAAGACAGGTGTGGTTTGACTTTTATCGTCAAGCTGCGTAACTAAAATCTCCCAAGTCAATGTCTACAGATTTGACAGCATAGGTCAAT
>NZ_JABUZG010000060.1 GCF_014897815.1 Psychrobacter sp. PG1 | reverse complement strand
AAGTGAATTATACTATATATTTTGGGTTTGGTATTAGTTAAAATCATAATTGTGTCTATAATCTATAAGCAAACGCTTTATAATGATCTTCTCATTTAATTTTATGTGGAATAGCTAAAATGACTCGTGCAAATAAAAATACGACAGTGTCTAATCACGAGCCCATTCAGCTTGAAGGTGTCATACTCATAGCAGGCATCATGTTTTTTGCTGCTCTAGCCACAGTTATCAGTATCTATTTTAATGACTATAAGTTAAACATCAGCTGTGAAAAAAAACGACCTGATGAAATAGCAATCTGCCAAATTGTTAAAGTAAACCTACTTGATCAGAAGACTGTATTATTTGATGACCAACCTATTACTACTGCTAATATATTAGGAGTATTAGTTTTTAACAGAAGTCCTAGCGCAGTTAGTAACAACTTCCAAAAAAAGCTGTGCAAAGCTCAATTATATGGTAGTTATGGAGAAGTAATTTGGAAAACTCAGCATTCTAATGAATGGTGGAAACAAAACTGCTTTGGATATGATGATAGTGGCGCTTTTATAGATTACTTAGAAAATCAAGAAATTGCAGAAAACAGAAAGCTGAATCACAACTACCAACTTGTTATCTATAAACATTGGGATAAGTACTTACTAAGCTTTCTAGGTTGGGCAGTGGTTTGCTCAATTATCCTTATTATATATTGCCATATAAGGTTGGGAATAGAACTCCGTAAAATAAGTCAAACTTGAGCTAGATTTAATATACATAGATTATATGAGTTATAAAGACTGGTTCTTCATGTTTTTAGCATTCTTTTTCATATGTTACCAAAACTATTTTTACTTTGTTGGAAAATGCCATGCCACAAAAAAACTGCGTCATTCTCATCCATGGTCTGCACCAAACCGCTTGGATCATGCGACCACTGGCCAAACGCTTGCAAGCAACAGGATTTAACACTCATCAATTTGGCTATCGTAGTATGCGTGACGGTATCAAAACCAATAGTGCCCGCCTAAATAGCTGGCTAGAAAACCATCATCACCCTGACCAACCGATAGATTTGGTCGGTCATAGTTTGGGCGGCCTGATTATTCGTGATTTTGTCACTACATATCCGCAATGGCAGATAGGACGCTGCGTGACACTTGGGACACCGCATGTAGGGAGTGTATGTGCTGACTATATATGGCGCTTGACCCCATCTGTGGTAGGGCGCTCATACATCGATGCCTTAGATGGCACCGTAGCGCCACTACCAAAACATATTACTCTTGGTGTGATTGCGGGTAATCGCCCTTATGGCCTAGGGCAGTTGTTTTTGCAATATCATAATCGCAAACTGCGTAAGACAAATAATATTCCATCAGTAGAACATCTACTACACGATGGCACCGTATATATAGAAGAAACCAAAATAGAGGCTGCCACGGATCATATAGTTTTACCAGTTTCGCATACTGGGATGCTGGTCGATAAAACAGTAGCCGCGCAAACCAAATACTTTTTACAACATGGACAGTTCGAGCATAACAAGCTTACGTCTTGAGAAAAGCATCATCTTTTATCAATGATAGAATCTTATGGCTTATCGAACATTGATACCCATACCCTGCTGCAACTCAGTTTTATGTTTTTTGATGACTGGAATCAGGGTGTTCATGACCCAGTCATTCCGCCAGCCTTTTAAGCCCTCTGGCAGCTCACTTAATTCCTTATCAAAAGCAATTACTTCATACAATTGCCCGAGCCACTTCTTACGCATCAATACATTGTCAGGTACGCCGGTTTTTTCTGCTTGGTCGTCTATTGCTTGTTGCACCGCTTTTGACAGCACTTTGTTTTTTGAGCGATACGGCGGTAATAGGCAATCAGGATATTCAGCAGGGTGCAGGTTTTTTGCTTGATTTATCACTTTTAGCAGCTCTTCGCCGTATAAGCGCAACATACTGCGATGCATCGTGGTTTTGTGCGCAAGCTCTCGCATATTGCTTGGTTTTTCAGTGATGATCTCACGTACTGCTTGTTTTTTGATCACAAACGTACGTGGCTGATTGGTCGAACGCGCCAGCTCCTCGCGCCACGTCGCAACCGCTTGCAGTATCGCCATCTGCTGTGAAGTATAACGATAATCTGCCATTGTTAGGTACATTGCGTTGTCTTCAACATGCTGAGCATCATACAAATCACTGGCGTAAAGCTGGCAATCTGCCCATACATAATCGTACAAACCTTGCTTTTTTAACGCATATTCAAGACTTAAATAAAGTGCTGGCAAAAAGCGTACGTCATCAATCGCATACTGCTCTTGCTCGTCTGATAATGGACGTTGCAGCCAGTCCGACTGGCTTTGTTCTTTATCAATGTGCATGTCTAGCTGGTCGTCAAGCGCTTGCTGATAGCCCATTTGCAATTGACCCGTTAAGTAAGACAACGCAATTTGCGTATCAAATATATTGGTCAATGGCGGACAACCAGAGAGTAGATAAAAAATCCCTAAATCCTCACCACAGGCATGCCAAATCGCTACATCAACTTTGGCTAGTGCCTGCCACAGTTCGGTCAGTTGCAACTGCGGGGCATCTAATAAATAAATATGATTGCCAGTATTTAGTTGTACCAATGCCAAGCGCGGATAATAAGTATCACGTTTGAT
The DNA here is from genome assembly GCF_014897815.1 of Psychrobacter sp. PG1. GTDB lineage: Bacteria > Pseudomonadota > Gammaproteobacteria > Pseudomonadales > Moraxellaceae > Psychrobacter. The sequence continues at coordinate 20,267 of NZ_JABUZG010000060.1, read as the reverse complement.
AAATTCGGTATCTAACGCCACCCGACCACAAGTCGCCAATGCATCGATAACTTCAGCCAAACCATTTTGCTCACGCACCCACGTGACAGCAGCTTCATCGGCATTATCTAGCAGTGCATCAATATCTGGCTCTGAAGGTATATCTGCTGACTCTATTTTAGAATTGATTGATGGTGCTAATAAATCATCAGAAGCAGCAATGTTAATGTTATCTGCAAGGTTTGATTGGATGGCAGCAGTTGAAGCTGTTGGAGCATGGTTGGACACGGGCAGATACCTGCATAAATAGGAGAAAATAAAACGCTAAAGGGCGTCTCAATAAAAGTAAATAATAAAATACTAGTGAATCAATTATAACAATTTCATGAAATAAAATGGACAAGACTTGGTTTTTATAAAGAAGTTATAGAAAAAATGTCAGTGTGCTATAAAAATGAACGATTTTGCATCGCTTGTCCAAGGGTCATGCTATCAAGATATTCAAGCTCGCCGCCCATTGGTACACCTTGTGCCAAACGTGTGACCTTATTAACATGACGACTAACCGCTGCACTGATAAAGTGCGCGGTGGTCTGCCCTTCGACAGTCGTACCAGTCGCCAATATCAACTCTTCAACAGGCTCTTGCTTGACCCGCCAGACCAGTTGTTCAATATTCAAATCATCAGCGCTAATGCCATCAATCGGAGATAAATGACCACCTAACACAAAGTAGCGGCCACGGTAGCCTGCGGTTTGTTCGATAGCCATCACGTCTGCTGCGGTCTCAACCACACATAGCAAGGCATCATCACGGCGCGGATCTTGGCACAGCGGACAGATTTGATCATCACTGAAGCTGTGGCAGCGCTGGCATTCGACGATATCGCGCATCGCCTCATCAAGTGCTTGAGCAAGTGCCATGCCTTGTGGGCGTTTTTTAGTGAGCAAATGCAGCGCCATACGTTGGGCACTTTTTTGACCCACACCCGGCAAAATACGCAGCTGTTTAACCAGCTGATCAAATTTGGCTGTCAGCAAAGCATCTTCCTTTATTTAACTTAATTTATAAATCGTAGCTATAAAAATGGGGTCGTATCATGTCGATAACAACCCCATTCTGTCTTTAATATGTCGTGTTTGGCTTAAAAAATAACGACTTAGAACATACCTTGCATACCAGGTGGTAGACCCATACCTGAGGTCGCGCCAGCCATGGTTTCTTCGTATAGCGCGTCTGCTTGACGAACGGCGTCATTGATAGCAGCAGCGATAAGATCTTCGATCATATCTGGCTCATCTTCTAGCAAGCTTGGATCGATGGTTAAACGCTTAACCACATGGCGACCCGTCATGGTGACTTTTACCAGACCACTGCCCGCTTCAGCTTGTACTTCTTTATTCGCAAGCTCTTTTTTAGCATTTTCAACGTTTGCTTCGACTTTCTTTTGCATCGTTTGTGCTTGTTGCATTAATGCTTGAATATTCATAGTTGCCTCTTTTGTTTTTTAATCATAAATGATTGATATTTTACTAGGGCGTGTCCTCAATTCAATTGATCATATCTAAACGGGCTAAAAATGGTTAAATCTTGCCAAACATCATCAAATAGCTGGTTAATATCCCGATATTATCTGCGCTATTTTCCTCGTTTGACTGCAATTTATCTCATTTTTATCACCATTTTTGAAATGAGGACACGCCCTAATATAAAGTGCTAACCGCGATTATACCGTTATCTTTACAAACTGTCTAAACCACGCGCCAAATCTTTGATGATATCTTCTACATCTTCTAAGCCTACTGACAAACGAATAAGACCATCTTTAACACCCGCTTCTGCGCGCTCTTTTGCACTCAAGCGAAAATGGGTTGTGGTCGCAGGATGGGTAATGGTGGTTTTAGCATCGCCCAAGTTATTAGTGATAGAAACCATTTGAGTTGAATCAATGACATGCCACGCGGCAGCTTTTGAATCAGAGCTAACCGACGGTTTCACTTCAAAACCCATGATAGCACCATAGCCACCTGTCATATGATGTTGACGCGTCGCAAGCTCATGAGCGGGATGATCACTCAAACCTGAGAAATGTACGGCACTAACATTGGGATGATTAACCAAAAACTCTGCTACTTGATTGGCATTTTGACAATGCGCTTGCATACGCAGTTTCAGCGTCTCTAACCCTTTGGTAAAGACCCAAGCATTAAACGGACTCATACTGATACCGCCTGAGCGTACCACGGTAAACGCCTCTTGCATGAGCTTATCACCGCCGACCAATGCACCGCCGAGTACTCGCCCCTGACCGTCTAGATACTTAGTTGCAGAATGAATCACCACATCGGCACCCAAATCAAGCGGACGCTGCAAAGCTGGAGTGGCAAAGCAATTATCAACGACCAATAAAATACCATTGGCTTTACACAGCTGGCTTAAAAAGCCAATATCACAAATCTGTGCCAATGGATTGCTAGGGCTTTCGCAATAAATGACTTTGGTGTTTGGTTGAACGGCGTTTGCCCACGCCTCATTATCGAAGCAATCAACGTAGCTGACTTCCACACTGAACTTTGCCATATAATTATTAAATAGACCAATCGATGAGCCAAATAATTGATTGGCAGCAAGCAAATGATCGCCCGCTTTCAGATATGCCAAGCACATGGTCAAAATCGCGCCCATGCCAGAGGCTGTCGCCACTGCGCGCTCACCGTTTTCAAGCGCTGCCAAACGCCGCTCAAAGGTACGCACACTCGGATTGGTATGGCGTGAGTATACGTTGCCCGTCTTCTCTCCATTAAAATGTGCCGCGGCATCTGCCGCTGAGGTATACACGTACGAGCTGGTAGTAAAGATAGCCTCTGAGTGCTCACCCTCATCGGTACGATGTTGCCCTGCTCTTACAGCAATGGTTTGCATACCATAATCGAGAGCTAAATTGAGCGCGTCACTGCGCCAGTTTGGATCTAATTTATCTACATTTTTATCATCATGGGCTTGCGACTGACTCATAAATATTCCGTTGCTTTGATTGGTATTTTGATTGATATAAAATGACTGCTTATTCTTCTGATTATCGACCGAATGCATCAGCGTTATCATATCATGTCAACTTATTCCACACAGCTGGTTTCAAGCGATGGCTAAATATTATTTTTGAATACACATCTATCTCTTTCTCAACAACAGATGAAAGAGAGACGATAAGTAAATAATGACTGAATAAGTCGCTGAATCTAACAAAAATAACGTATTTATAATAGGCATAGATGACGACAGCTGATAAGCTTAGCGGCGATTTAATTTTTGCCTTGGGCGATATTGTTATACGCTTCGTAATCAGTGCTATCATCGGTAAAATAAACGATGCACTAGCGCATGTCCTTCATTCAATTGATAGTCTTTTTAATGGGCTAAAAATGAGGACATGCCCTCTCGCTTACTTTCTAACAAATACTTCTTTATGTAAGGCTCACTAAGGTAATTCATTTATGTCGATGTTCAGTATAGAACCAAGCAACTTATCGTTGAGTCTAACACTCGGACTAACCTTAGGTCTTAGTGGATGTCAGGTTTTGCCAAAACAGCCACACTTAGCTGAGAGCCAAGCATTATCAGCACGAGTACATGACTTATATCAGCAAGAAGACAATCAAGAAACTGGACAAAGTGACACAGTAGCAACCAATGACGTTGATTTGGTAGCATCGATTAGTGAACAGAATGATATTCACCCAGATTTATCCGGCTATCACCCCATTGTAACTGGTGCCAATGCTTTTGCTTCTCGCAGTATATTAACGGACATGTCCACACGTAATATCGATGCGCAGTATTATATTTGGCATAATGACCAAGCTGGTCAACTACTATTGAAAGATCTGTGGGAAGCGGCTGAACGCGGCATCATTGTACGCTTACTATTAGATGATTTTAATAATGATGCCACCTTCGATCAGCATTTATTACGTTTTTCCAGTCATCCGAACATTGCGGTACGAATCATCAATCCGCTGATGCACCGTAAGTTTCAAACATTAAACTACGTCACAGGTCTGCCACGTATCAATCGCCGCATGCATAATAAAAGCATGACTTTTGATAAGCAGATTACCATCATTGGGGGACGTAATATTGGCAATGAATATTTAAGCAATGACCAAAATAGTCAATTTGCGGATTTGGATGTTTTACTCATCGGTAAAGTCGTCGCAGATATTGACAACAGTTTTTCAAGCTATTGGTCGTCGCCTTTGTCATTTGACATTGAAACGCTAGTGAAGCCTGATAACAATACAGCGCCTGATTTCCTAGCGGCACTGGATAAGCTAGGTCAGGATGAAAAAGGTAGCGACAATCATTTGACGGTGTATAAAGAAGCGCTAGAAGAGTCAACGATAGACAGTGACTTGGTCAATAAACGCGTGCCTTTTCGCTGGACAGACATGCAGTTTTTAAGTGATGATGTGGGCAAGCTGACCAAAACGGTACCAGCAGATACCAATTTGGTGCATCAATTGCGTACCTTATTAGGCAGCCCAACCAAAAAGCTAACCATCATTTCCTCTTACTTTGTACCCACCAAAGATGGTGTCAATACTTTAGTGCAATTGGCTGAAGCTGGTATCGAGATTAAGATTTTGACCAATTCATTTGATGCGACCGACGTGACTGCTGTGCATTCTGGCTATAGTCAATGGCGACCTAACTTGCTGCGCGCTGGTGTCAAAATCTACGAGCTAAAATCCACCGCCTCTGAGGAAAAACGCGAAAACAAGCTTTGGAAAGCTCGTAGTCAATCCTCAACCAGTTTACATGCAAAAACGTTTGCCGTTGATGACTATCAAGTATTCATTGGCTCCTATAATGTCGACCCTCGCTCTGCCAATATCAATACAGAGATGGGTGTGATCATCAATGATGATGAGCTGGCAAAACAATTGCATGGTGCGCTGAGCGATGACCTGCTAAACCAAGCTTATGAAGTCAAACTATCAGATAATGGTAAGCTACAGTGGCATACTATGGAAGACGATAAAAAAGTGGTTTATGATTCAGAGCCACGCGTCGATATCAGCGATCATGTCTGGCTGACTATCATGTCATGGCTACCTATTGATTGGTTGCTATAGCTGCCACCATCAAAAGCACTTTAAAACCTAGTCATATTTACATAATAACAGCGTTATCGAGTGATTCTTTTGCCCAATTTTTTTAGTTTGAATACTTTTTAGTTTGAATACTTTTTAATTTGAGTACTTTTTAATTTGAGTACTTTTTAATTTAAGTACTTTTTAATTTGAGTGCTTTTCATTTAAGTGCTTTTAACTCCGAGGCTTATTGCTCAATAACTTTTAGCTCAAACGTCTTTATTTTTTCGGCAAATCATTATTTTTCATATTGATTTGTCGTTTTTTATTATAGCCGGTTATCCAGATAATAATCGGCTTAACGAATACTATTATATGTGGATGCGCGACCTATTATGCCTTCTCGTTCTCAATATGCAATGATGTCTTCTAAAGACAGAAACACCGTACTGTTTATCTGCTTTAGCAGCGCAGTCGCGTTTTTTGATTTTTTGATTTATTTATATCTAGCAGATATCATGGCGACCGCTTTTTTCCCTGCTAATATCGACCCAGCTATTACGAAGGTGCAAGGGCTTGGTCTATTTGCAATTGGCTATTTGGCACGCCCACTTGGCGGTATCATCTTTGGTCGTTATGGTGATATCAAAGGCCGAAAACCCATACTATTGATCAGTATATTAGTGACGGCAGTCAGCTTGTTGGCGATGGCATGCTTACCGACCTATGGACAGTGGGGGTTGATTGCACCAACCTTATTTATAGTCTTGAGGCTAATACAAGGCATGGCATTTGGTCTTTATGTGCCACTCGCTTGGGTTTTTGTGGCAGAGCATGTACCGCGCCAATATTCGTCAGTATCTTGTAGCTATGTCACCGCCAGTTTTTATGTAGGCGTGTTTTTTTCTAATGCCTTTTTTCTTTGGTTAACCAATTCTATGACGACTGAGCAATTGGCTAATTACGGCTGGCGCTTGCCATTTTTCATCGCGGCTATTCTGAGTTTATTGCCATTACTGGCGTGGCGATGGATAGATGAGTCACCCTTTTTTCTGGAAATGAAAAACTCAAAACCAAGCGATTATGTTGCCAAACCCTTCAATTTACTCTTTAAGCATTGCAAACATTCGCTATTTATCGGCATGGTTCTCACGCTTATTGTTTCTAGCATCACGACTGTGGTTGTGCTATTGCTACCCGATTTGATTGAATTACGTTTTACCTTAGACAGCGATTTATTTGGATTCTCACACAGTCTGGGTATTGTGTTCATGGTTTTTGGTTGTATTTTTTATGGGATAATATCCAACCACCAAAACTTCGGTAAGATTCTGACGGTTGGCTCTATTCTTTTGATCGCTCAGATGTTTGCCTTTTTTTACCATCTGCAAGCCAGCGGTGACTACATCCTCATTATGTATGCGCTTTTAGGCTTTTGTGCTGGCATCGTTGGGATGATACCTGCCATCCTTGTACAGTTATTTCCGACCAATGTACGACTAACAGGAATGGCTTTTTGTTATAATATCGCCTACGGTATTGTTGGAGTGCTTGTGCCTTTTGGACTGGGTTATGCCACTCTGTATGTGAGTTTCTCACCAGCGCTCTACATTGCATTTATCGGTTTTATCGGCATAATAATGGGTATTTATTTTTATAATTTGCCTGAATTCAAAAAAATCGACCACATTATTTAGCTAGTAGCTGCATAAAGATTGAAATTACAAATTTAAGGTGCAATCGTATGTCTCATACATTGCACCTTGTTCATTTATTTAAGACACCAATATTATAAAATATTAAGGCTCAAAACCATGGTTGATATGACCAACAAACGTCTTTCCGTTGCACCCATGATCGACTGGACAACGACGGATTATCGTTATTTTGCTCGGCTTTTCAATCCGCATGTTTATTTGTACACCGAGATGATCAGTACGGGCGCGCTGATACATGGCAATCGGGCACGGCATCTGCGCTTTGATACGCTTGAGCATCCGCTGGTACTACAGCTGGGCGGCGCAGATATTAGCGAGATGACGCAATGTGCTGAATTTGCGCAGCAGCATGGCTATGATGAGGTCAATATCAATGTTGGTTGTCCCTCTGATCGCGTACAGCATAATAAGATTGGTGCTTGCCTCATGGCAGAGCCGCACACGGTTGCCGATTTGGTCAAACACATGCAAGCGGCGGTCGATATCCCAGTAACCGTGAAGCATCGTATTGGTATCGATGATTTTGACAGTTATGAGTTTATGGTGGATTTTGTAGAAAAAGTGGCAGCAGCAGGTTGTACACGCTTTATTGTCCATGCACGTACTGCATGGCTACAAGGGCTTAGCCCCAAGCAAAATCGAGAAATACCACCGCTACGTTATGAGGATGTCTATCGTCTCAAACAAGATTTTCCACAGCTCGATATCGAGATTAATGGCGGCATCGATACTGTTAAAGACATCGAAGCACATTTGCAGCATGTGGATGGGGTGATGATTGGTCGCGCGTTTTATCACAACCCTTACCTATTAGCAGAAACCAATAGCTTATGGAACGAACCAGCACCTAAGCGCTCAGATATTCTAGCGCAGCTGTATCCGTATATGCAGGCGCAGATTGCTAAAGGTGAAGCACTGCCAACGATGACAAGACATTATTTAGGGTTGTTTCAAGGACTGACGGGTGCGCGCAAATGGCGACAGGCATTAAGTGGTAAACCTCAGCTAACAATCGACGATATCAAACGGGCAGCGGATGAGGTGTTACTACTAAATCCTGACGCTTAAGAAAATTCATCATTATGATGACAGCTATAAAAGTGTAATAATAACGCCGAAGTAGCCATTATTTATTTAGGCGGTTTGCGCAATATATTGCCACATCGCCGCTCCATTATTCACGATATGCAATAATATCGGCAGTAACAGCGAGCCTGACTTGATACGCGCGTAGCAAAATATCAATGCCAGTACCACGATGGTACTGATTTCATAAATACCATACTGCACATGGATCACCGCAAATATCAAGCTGGTCACGACACTTGCTACGATCGCCCCTCGATGCTTTGAATAAGTTGACGAGGTAAATTGCTCTTCGATCGCTGACCATAATAGACCACGGAATATCAACTCTTCATAGATTGGCGCGACAATGACCATTGCAAATATCAATAGCCATACTGAGCTGACAGACTGATATAAAGGGTCGACGAAGAGCAGTGGCGATTTATCAAGCAAATAAGTTAATGCCTGACTGCCAATCATAAATATCAATAGCAGCCCAAGCAATCCCATACCCACCGCAAATGAGAACGGCTTTAGCGCTAAATACTGCCGACTATCGCCGCCTCTTACACGGATCACTAAAAGGCTAATAGCAATCAATAGCACGAAGCCTATGATAATAGAGAGGCTGACCACAGTGCCATCGTTACTACCAAAAAAGAAGATATCAGCCATGGTTGAATTTTTAGAAGCTGGTAATACTAGCTTGCCAGCGATATACACGCCTAGCAGCTGACTGATAAAAAATGCCATCAGCATACCAACAGTCAGTAGAAATACACCCAATCGTGAAAATAGCGGCGTGCGCTTAGGCGGCGTATTAAGATTGTATGAACCAGTAGCATTTTTTAGCATAAAGTCATTACTCAAACGGATATTTTGTCAGCTCGCATTAACATAAACAATAATGAGCATAAATAGTCATCAGCGATTATGTTGGTAATTGCTGCTCAATCAATGATAATACTTGCTGAGATACCGACTCTGGATACTCAAGTGGGAACATATGACCACCGACATGGGTCTCATAAGGAATATCCAAACGCGACTTTATTTGTTGCGGAAATCGGCGTTTTAAAAAGATACTGTCTTGACCGATAATCAAAGTAACAGGCGGCTTTGGTCCATGATTTGGTGCCAGCCAATACAAAGATGGATTGGTGCGAAAGACAGCGACCTCACTGGCTTTCGGAATCGCCAATGTCACTTTGCCATCCGCACGTTCGTGTAGCCCATGCTCGATATAGCCTTGAAAACTACGTTCATCGAAGTTTTTGAAAAAGCCTTTGTGCCGCATCTTATCGTACGCATCTGCGCGGCTATCCCAGACATCACGGCGATGCTTAGACACGCCAGCTGGTGACAATTTATCCATCAGGCGGTTATTCATCATCGGCAACCTATCCGCCGTCTTTGCCAAATGCCATAGCAAGCTCACTTTGCCATAAATCCAAGGTGGATCCATGAGTACCGCTTGGGCAAAGTACTGCGGCGCATGATACAATGCCTGCAAGGTACACATTGCACCAAGCGAATGACCTACTGCCACTACTTGCGTCACACCATGCTTCTCACAGGTATTTTTGACACTATCAATAATCTGCTGTGTAAGGCTACGCCAATGGTCATCGACTGGATAATCAGGCGTTGCACCCAGCATGGCAATATATTCAATGGTAAAAAATTCTGCTAACTTCTCAAAAAATGGTTGATAAACCGCACTTGGCATCCCATTTGCATGAGCAAAATGCAGGACAGGTTTGTTGGTTATTGTAGAGACAGGTAAAGCAGTAAAAGTTGGCAAATTAATTTTATCACTCATGACAAGCTCTCTTCGATTTAAGTCGCTATTTAGGGTATTTTTTATAATCATTGAATCTCATATACAATTGAGGCTGAGCATAATCATACGCTCAGCCTCAACAATCATACACAGTAAATCTCAAACATAACACGCTTAACGCATCTGCGCATTACCTTCTTCTTGCGGTAAAACATCAAGGCTAACACTAGAGCCAATGCCCACACCCAATTTAACAGCAAAGCGGTCCATGAATAATTGAAACGGATCTGTTGGGCTATAATTGATGACATTACCCAACTCTAACTGCTTTTCTAAGCTAGCGATGCTGCCTTTCTTATCGGCTAAGCCAAGCTCAATCGACTGCTCGCCTGTCCAGAATAATCCTGAGAACAGCTTATTTTGTTCAGGATTTTTGAGGCGATCACCGCGACCTTCTTTGACTGCATTAATGAAATGCTTGTGGGTGTTGTCCAATACTTTTTCGACATGTTTTTCTTCATAATCCGTTAACGGACGTGACAAACTTAAGATGTCTTTGTATTCACCAGCAGTAATCGTACGATCTTCTACGCCAACTTTATCCATCAAACCTTTGATGTTATAGCTTGGCATAATCACGCCGATAGAGCCAACCAAACTTGACGGGTTCACATAAATCTCATCCGCCGCAGAAGCAATATAATACGCGCCAGAAGCACCCATATCACCAATCACTGCATAGAGTTTTTTGTCTGGATATTCTTTACGCAAATCCATCATAGTCTGCCAAATCTCATCAGACTGTACTGGTGAGCCACCAGGTGAATTGATATCCAAGGCTACCGCCTTTGAATTGCTATTTTCAAAAGCACGGGTCAATGCCTCATTGACATCATAAGCGTTGGCCACATCGCCACTACTAATGACACCTTGTAGCTCAACCACGGCTAAATGCGGCTTGCTCGTGTCGACACCATCTAGACCCGTTGGCGCGCTGCTGCTGCAACTACGACCAAGCGTCAGAAATATCAGTAAAATATAACCAAAGGTCAATAGTTTAAAAAAGATACTCCAGCGACGGGCGCGGCGTTGCTCGACCACACTAGCCAATAAAGTGTTTTCAAGTAATCGCCATTCTTGTCCACTCGGCTGGCTTGGCGGCGACATCGGTACTGGCTGATTTGCCAAATTGTCAGGACGTTTGTTAGGGTCTGGTGGCCAGTTGGGCATATAACTTCCTAAGTCAGAAACAGTCTAAAGCAATAAAAAGAGAAGATAGAAATACAGTCAGTAATAAGGAGCTGCTTCTCACTCCAAATACGGTCACAGTCATCTATATTCATAGGCTGCTAAGTATGGTGGTATTTCAATCATGGTTCAATAGTATAACTGGGAAATATCACTATATTGTAACATTGATTAGATAAGCAATATTTTTATGGCGTCGTATTGGTAGTATCTACTACCGGATTGAGAGACAACGTTGCTTCTGGCATTTTGTCATCATAAGTGATTATTTCAGTGATTGTTTGACGATTTATCACATCGTTAGTTATCTGTGATGTGCTATGTCCTAGCCATGTCACATTACGAAAAGTGCGTGGTTGCTCAGGTGGTTCAACTGGACATAACAATGTCCACATTTGCCAGATACGCTGATGGGTATCTGCATTTAATATCAGACGTGCCTGAGGCATATTGGCTTGATGAGTCGGTAGCTGGCTACTTGATGTGAGTGTCTGCGCAGTGGCAGGTGTTGATTTGAGTGGATCAGCCGCATTATACTTTAATACCCTTATGGGCAAGCTGGCATCTATAGCCACCGTACAATCCCAAACACTCGGACTGTCTATTTTGCTCCACCCTGTCAATGCTTGTATGGACAAATCACCATTGTCCAACTGCCACGTTTTGCCTTGTTCACAGCGTTGCACACTGATATTCGTCATGTCCTTGGGTTGGCTGGTGACTTTATAGGCTTGCTGAAATGCAGACCAACGATCAGAGCGCCCTGCTTGCCAATACTGACTAATAGGTAAATGCTGATTAAGCTGAAAAACCGTCAGAGGCAACAGCGCAGAAGCATTAGCATTAGAAGCTAAATACGTCTTATCAGTAGTAAGCGTATCCGTCAATCCAGCACTGCTACTCTGCACAACCATACCCTCTAGTATATCAACTGACAAGCTACCCAGCTGCTGCGCTAATGTCATCGCCAGCTTATTCGCCGTTAGATTACTGGGCATCGTTCGTGCGGCATTGGGTCTGTGGTCAGATAAAAATAGCCAGCTGATGTTTGTCTTATGCGTATCTGTTGTGGATGACTGCTCATTATTGACAACAGGATACTGCAACAAAGCAGCGCTTATATAGGGGTCACCCGTTGGTAAGATATATAAGGTCGGTATCGTCGTTAGTGATTGCTGATTGGCATATACCGTCATCATTAATAAGGTTAGTGCCGGCAGTGCCAGCCAACGACTGATAAACCCTCGTGGTAGTAGCCATGGCAACATACTTAATAATACCATCAGTAATATGGCGACATTCATGGGGGTATAAAGCCACGCTTCTGACAATGCTGGTAATGAGGTTAACCACGTTATCAGTTCATGCAATTTCGCGACAATGGCGCTAACGAGCAGCCAAATACTATCAGCAATAGCAGGTGATAAAAGATAGCAAAGCCCTGCTAACAGATTAAGCGGCACAATCACCCAACCAAATAAACCGATAGCAAACAGATTGATGACAAGACCCCACAGCGACGCCTTGCCAAATAATAGCAATGTAATAGGTAATAAAGTAATAAATAGCCAAAACTGTAATTTGAATACACGTTTGCCTATTATCCAAACACGCTTGAACGCAGTCTCTACTATACTGGCACTATGAGCAGATGCCGTTTCTGATATGACAGCTGATTGCGTATATGAGGCATCATCATATTTAAGGAGTAATGCCACTGCGATAAAAGATAGCCAGTACCCTGCCTGCCATAATACGTAGGGATCAAGCCATGCCATCAACACTGCCAAGGCAAACAACACCCGCATTGTACTAACCGGCAATAATGTTAAACGTACCAAACCTATCGCGAATAACATCCATGCGGTACGAGCAGCAGGTACATCAAAACCAGTAAATAACGCATAAATAAAAGCAGCAGCGATCATCACCCACCAGCGCACTTGCCAACGCGGTACATAACGATAAATCCTTGGCCATAGCCGATCAAAAAGCAAAACCGCCGCACCCGCCAGCATAATCGCTAAAAACAATACATGAGTGCCAGAGATAGCCAGCAAATGTGAAATACCAGCCAGTTGATACAAATCCTTGGTATCGCGATTGATTAAACTGCGATCACCTGTGAGCAAACTTAAAGTGACCGCTTTTGCCTGTTGCGCTGCTGTGGTCTGTGTCGACCAATCTTGATAAAAATGCTGGCGTAATTGCCAACGCCCTTGGTTGATATAAGTCTGAAAACGCTGCAGATATGAAGAAGAGGAAAATGCTGGCTTTGATACCTCAGTATTGGTGACATTTGATGTGCCAACGGTCAATATATTAGCGATTCCATCAATATGACGACCTCGCAGCCAGCGATAACTGTCAAAACCAGATGGATTGCTCAACGCTTGCTCAGAGGTCGCCAGTGGTGCAAGCGCTAAACTCATAAACAGCTGATCGCCAGGTTGTAAATAATTTAAGCGGTCAAACGGATTATTGTCCAAATTTTTCTTGGATGATTGTTTTGATGGTTTTTTTGGATAAGCGTTGAGCAATACACGGTACGTGACATTCTTACCATTATTCTTATCTGAGTTATTTTCATACAATTTGTTATTGCTTAGGCTATTATTTTCATCTATTAGAAAGTTACTGGTCATGGCATCTAAATCTTCAACCGCCAACGCCGACACCAAGGGTGATATATCACTAATGACAGCAACTTGTCGATAGCCACTGTCCGTGGCGACGTTATAAACGCTGTCACTTATTCCTTCGATGGTGACTAATGCTTGCACACGCATTGGCTCAGTGATTTCTGTTAATTCTGCTTGTTGATGGCCAATCAGGGCTTGCAGCGCACTGCCAATGATTAATCCAAGTGCCAATACAGCAACTAAAACATGAGTCAAAATACGAAAGAAGAGTTTAGATTTATGTGAAGTATTATATGAAGGATTACGTGAAGAGAGACCAGCAGTATGTTGCGATAAATGGCTGGGTTTTGCAAAAGGTACATTAAACTGGGCAATAACAATCAGTATAATAGCAAAAATAATGAGCGACAAAGATAAGATAGGAGTATTCAATATATCCATTAACGATGAACTAGTGGGTATCGCCATACTATCTGCGACTGCCAAAACGCCCATCATGGCGATAATAATCAAGCTACCAATCAACCAGTACACCAGCGCTCCTCGCTTGATGAGGTGAATATTAGTTTTTGCCTAAATAAAGCCATTTGTTATGATAAATAGCCACTTAATATGACGAAAATGTACCGGAACACCAAAACACAGATTGATACTTAAACCAGCAACAACAACTGATACGTCATGCAATAGCATTTATATAACTATTACCCTATACTGACTGACATATTGCGATGATGATAATCTGATATCATTATCCTATATATTCTCAGCTGTACACTTTATGAATAATATTACTTTATAGCAGACCATCAATGCGATTGAGCGGACTGTAGCTAACGATTACAAAAGGCGATCCTGTGCCCCAAAAACGTCTGAAAGACCTGCTTCCTACGCCAGAGAAAATCTTAGAAAGTCGCACCTTAAAACTGTTCGCACCGCATCTGGCTGATCCACGATTATGGCACTTTAATCGACATAGCTTAAATAAAGCGGTCTATATCGGGGTGCTTAGTGCATTTTTCCCATTGCCAGGGCAGATGCTACTGGCTCTAGTTGGCTCATTAATTTTTCGTGCCAATGTTCCCATGGCACTCGGTTTGACTTGGATTACCAATCCACTCACGAGCTTGCCGATCTTTTATGCAGGCTATTATATCGGTGCCAAAATCCTTGACGTACCGATGATTAGTCTGCGGCTTATCGGCAGGATGATTGCTGATTTTAGCTTATGGGCACTGTCAGATGGTGCAAATCCATTTATTACTTATCGCGGCACGGTATCGATTGCTGCTTTTTGCATAGGCTTGACGATCTTAGCGATTGTGACCAGCATCGTTTGTGGACTGGCATTTAAGGCGGTTTGGCGCTATAAAACCGTCGTGAGCTGGCAAAAGCGTCAGCAAGAACCTTCTGATAAACCGCCTAAAACCTAATATATACTGCTGTTCTCAAGTCATGGTAACCATAACGTAGCGAACCACCTTTTACTGCTAACCATTCACTAACGATAGCAATCTAGGTCACCATCTATCCTCGATTATTCTATGCTATGTCTCGATATCACCATAAGCTGGCTATGACTTAAAAACAAAAGCCATTTTCTTTATTGATACCCATCACTCTGCTTCTTTATTCTTTTCTATGGCCGCAAGGATGTTGTCCGTAAGGCTAGTGTCCATCACGAAAACTTCAACCACTTTTTCATCTTTAAGTAATGTGTAGCGTTTGCCCGTTGCACTGTCTTGAGCTTTTAGATCATAATCAACGCCAGCCAAAGTAATGGCATCAAAAACGGGTGTTAATAGATCTATTTGTGCCTGTTTATCAATTGTCTCGAATAACGTCACATCCATATAGGGTTTTAACGGTTCATTGCCTTCTTCGGCACTGCCAAAAGCAGCGATTGGGTCGTCATCTCTATCCATCATAATAATCCTTCTTTAATAAATTGGCGGCATTTTTCAGCCCCATTTTGCGTTTATTTTTACTAAAAACTTAGTATCTGTTGAACATAATCTTGTCGTTCTAGGGTATATCCTCATTTAATAATGATGATAAAAGCAAGACAAATTGCCGTTAAACAAGAGAAATAACACAGATCATAGTAAATATTAATCAGCAGTTCAGTTCAACGACGTTTGATAAAGTTTAGCCCATGTAGATATCAATTGACTTAAATCAGGACACACCCTACTAGTTAGCAACCATAACCATTTACGCTATTAAACTTAAAGCGTTAAAAAACAGTTAATACTGCTCCCAATGACCATTACGTAGCAATAACTGACGATCCGCCAGCGCCGCGAGATTACGATCATGTGTCACCATTAATAGTGCGGTTTGCATGGTATTTTGCAGCTCTGATAATAGTCCAAACACGCTTTGCGCATTGTCATAGTCCAAATTACCAGTTGGCTCGTCTGCCAAAATAAGCGACGGCTTCGTAACCAAAGCACGGGCAATAGCCACACGCTGACGCTCGCCGCCCGATAGCTCACCAGGTCTATGCGCCAGACGATGCTCAAGTCCGACACTTTCTAGTATCGCAATTGCTTGCTCTCTTGCTGAAGTCGTTGAGACCTCTGGTCGCATCAGTAACGGCATTGCAACGTTTTCAATGGCAGTAAATTCGGTTAATAAATGGTGAAACTGATAAATAAATCCCAAATGCTTGTTACGCATGGCACCGCGCTCAGTTTCATTCATGCTATTTAACAATTGACCATGTAGCCAGACCTCACCGCTGGTTGGCGTATCAAGACCACCAAGCAAGTGTAGCAAAGTGCTCTTGCCTGAACCACTGGTGCCAACAATGGCGATGCGCTCGCCAGCATGGACGGTCAAATCCAAGCCAGTCAGTACTTGCGTACTAACCGCGCCTTCATCATATATCTTGTTGATATTTTTCGCCTCTAAAATGGCAGACATGGCTTTTCCTTTATTCTATTTATACTGGTATTGATGCTGTATTCAGCGCTACAAACAATTTATCAGCCTAAACTTGCATTAAAATGAATTTTACCTAACAAGCATTGGTAATAACTCAAACTGTATATAAAAACTTAAGCGGCATATAAAATCATTTATTCATAACGCAACGTCTGTGCTGGCTGAATCTTAGCCGCTCGGCGTGCTGGATAAATGGTTGCCAAAAAGCTCAGTACGAAAGACGCACCTGTAATCAATACCACATCTAGTACACGCAACTCTGATGGCAAATAATTAACAAAATACGCATCAAACAAGTTCAAATTAAAGACTTGATTAATAAATCCTAAAATATCACTCACTGTAAGCGCAAATATCACGCCCAGTATCGTACCAGCAATCGTACCAATCACACCGATGACCACACCTTGCACCATAAACACTTGGGTAATCAAACGAGGAGATGCACCAAAAGTTTTTAGAATCGCAATGTCCGCTTTTTTGTCGGTAACGAGCATCACTAGACTGGAGACAATATTAAAAGCAGCCACTAGGATAATTAAAAATAGCAGCAAGCCGACCATGGCTTTTTCCATTTGAATCGCGCCAAATAGGTTGCCATGTGTTTGTGTCCAATCATTAGGATACAATTGCTGAGGGGCAATAGCGGCGGCTTTTTCTGCTGCCATCGGAGCGGTAAAGATGTCATTGAGCTTCATACGCACACCCTGCGCGCCATCTGGCAGACGCAACAGTTTTGCCGCATCACCCATCGGGATAAATGCCATGAGGCTATCCACTTCTGGGCTGATGGTAAAAATACCTGTCAAGGTAAAGCGCTTGAATCGTGGTATCACGCCAGCTGGTGAAGGCGATGCCTCTGGCAGCACTAGCGTCACTTTATCACCCAGTTGCAGCCCTAGAGACTGTACCATCTCTTCACCCAGCACAATATTGAACTCACCACTTTGTAAAGTATCAATGCTGCCTTGAACCATATGTTCATTGATAATAGAGACATCTTTTTCGTATTCAGGATCGACACCAGTGACCATAATCCCTGCAACCTGACCGTTTGACGTCAACATCCCTTGCAGTTGAATAAAGGGCGCTACAGCTGCCACTTCAGGATCTTCTTTAATTTTATCAGCCAATTGCTTCCAATCACTGATAATCTCGGTGGAAACGACCGTTGCTTGCGGGACCATACCCAAAATACGGGTTTTTAACTCCCGATCAAAACCATTCATGACTGATAGCACCGTGATCAATACGGCAACCCCAAGAGTCAAACCAATCATCGAGATAAGCGAGATAAAGGAGATAAAACCATTACTACGCTCTGCTCGGGTGTATCGTAAGCCGATAAACAACGCTAAAGGACGAAACATATTCAAACTCTTTATCTTATCTACGTGCGACTTTATATATACTATACAACGAGCAACAGCAAATGCATCTCACACCTGCACTTGCCATAGTCACATATAAATCGAACACAAAAACAGGGTTTCAGACGAGCCAAAGACAGCCGTCAAAAGGGAGCTAGTTTGACACAATTTGGCTGATATGTGCCAGTCATTAGCAAAAACTGGGCGTATTTTTTAATAAAAAACTGGCTTTTGTTACTATTTTTTATGAGGGGCTTGCTATTACTTGCGTCAATACCTATATATTGTATGCTAAGGACAATTGTCATTAACCATTCATTTCATTGTTGTTTGTTGACCCTTTACTGATGACAACGTTGCCAACTATCATAAATCTATCGTGTTAAATAAAGCCTTATGATAGCCAGCAATAGCCGTTTCAGGTCCAAACCTCACGCTGACTAATTTTGAGTATCTTCATGACCATTAATTATCAATACAAAAACGTCCAATCTCCCACCAAGATCACCATGACTGATGAACAATCTGCAGGTCACGCCGATCATTGGCGTATTCTGACCGATGACATGAGTCATGACGTGCCAGAATGGCTACAAAAAATGATCGAAAAGGCGGCCATGCCTAAAGGTCTCAATAGCAATGTCAGCGCTCAAGACAGATGCCTATTGCTGTCTGAAAACCAGCCTTGTCATATCAATCAAGTATTGGCCATGAAAAATGGCAAGCCTAAATGCTTTATCAATGCTTATCCTTGTGTCGATAGCCCGTATGGACTCAATTGTAAGATTGAGCGCATCATTGCCAATGACAATTCACACGATGCTGTATTACGCTTGCGTACCGCTGATGGCAGTATTATTTACGCCTTTGACCAGCTCTACACCACCAATCGCCATTTATATCAGCAAGACACGTCTTACTTTGTGAACTTTAGCGCTTGGGCACATGAGATTAAGCTAAGTGAGCAAAACGAAGTCATCATGGTTGAAGATCAAGAAGCGATCCGCTACCATCGTGCATTTAACGACATCGTTGCCGCCAATGATGGAAAAATACCCGATGATCTGCAAGAGCAAATCAAAGAATGGAAACCAGAGACCAAAGCACAAATGGCACCAGTTGAGATCAACTTAGGTCACATGTGTGCCTATCTATTCGGTGATACTTTGGGACAAGAAGATGAAGCATGGTGCCAAGGTCAGGTGCTCGGCAAGCAAGAAACAACATTTAATGATAAATCCATTATCCTGTTTGATGTCGTGATACTACGCGAACAAGATGCCGATCCTTTCGTGATTCGTATCGGCGCGCTCAACACGCCAGAGACGGCTTCTATTAAAGTGCATGACTACGTACAAGCGAACGTCTGGCTACAAGCTGCCATCTATAAAGAAAACCAGCAAAGTGCGGCGCAGCAATCAAAAGCCAGTTAACTATTTTACGAGTCATCCGCTACTATTAAGAATGATAATTAAATGTATCATCAAATAAAAAGCCCCTAATAAGCATTAGGGGCTTTTTGTCTTCTTACAATCGTCGGGATAAAACCCTACAAATATAAAATTAAGCCATGGTCGTCATTGACTTGATACGAGTATATAGCTCTTTTTGTTCAGCACTTGGGCGTGCCGTTTGTACTGCCATCAGTTGTGACATATCGCCTTCAACGCGAATTTTACCACCCATAAAAGCACCCATAATTTCATTGGTATCGAAATCAGTGATGATTGATTGCAAGATACTGCGGTCAAGCAACAAGGTAGTTGTCGCGGCGTCGTTCAAGCCGCGATGCAATAAACCGTTTGCAAAGTTCGCTTCGATGTCTTGCTCAGTGTCAGATACTTTTAGATTGACGATCATATTCGCCAGTGCTGGCGGCAAATTTAGCTCGCCTGCCTCATTACCCATTTGCTCAACTTGCTCAAACCACTCATCTGTCAAAAAAACTGCCATATTATTGTCCTTAATTGATGTTATTTCAGGCTACCGTTGTTTGGCTCACTCGCCTGACTGGATATCAAATGATAAAATAGTTGCCCATAATAGCAGTACAAAAACTGCTATAGTCAAAGTATTTTTAAATCGCTACAGTGCTGCTGGGATAAAATTTTCGCAGCCTCTGTGAATACAGCAAGCAAGTAAAATTTGTACCAGTAGCACCATAATACAATCGTATCGGTTTTATGTTTCTTTGACTATATCATCACTTATATTTAGCCTCATTATAAGGGTCGACTTGATGATAAGTAAAACTTATTTAGAGTGCTTATGCGGCCATTGTTACAAAAATGCTGCTGGTCATGATATCTAAGCGTAGTAATTACTGTCCCTCTATCACCAAAATGTATTTCTAGAATCGTGATAAAATTGGGTATAAAATAACCCCACTCTCAACTTGAAATAAGCAACTCAAACTG
>NZ_JABUZG010000064.1:20959-75249 GCF_014897815.1 Psychrobacter sp. PG1 | reverse complement strand
ATCAAAAGTTAATAAGTCCACTATTACCTGCTCGTTGCCGCTATTACCCTACGTGCTCGAATTATGGTAAACAAGCTTTGGCATGGCATGGAGTCCGAGCAGGCAGTTGGTTATTATTAAAACGTATCAGCAGTTGTCATCCTTTGGGTGGACACGGCATTGATTTTGTGCCGCTACCGTTATCCTCTTATCATTATCAATATGTAACTTTTAGCGAACTAGCTACTGGTGTCAAAGTTCAAGGTTTATATGTTTTTAGAGATAATAAAGGCTATGTGTCTCGCTTAAACCATATGATGAAACTAACCTAGCGTTCGTCATCGACTGAGAAGTTGTGGATATCTATTTAGTTACCCACAAGTTATCCACACTCTTGGTATCATTTAAGGCAGATTTTTAGTAAAATGATGCACATTTTATGTAAATGACTGGCAATACTGTTGTCACATATGATGATAATTGTACGGTCATGACACATGCCCTAATTTTTCATTCCCTAATTTTTTAATCTAGGAAAGGTTTATGCAAAAGATATTTCGGGTGATGATCATCATTGCGATGTTAATCACCGCTTATCTGCTGATTTTGGCATGGCGAGATGATTATGCCGATGCGCCAGCTGTAGATACGGTGTCAGAAACCACTACTTCAGTAGGTGCTGACATCCCTTCGACAACTGGTGCCGCAGGTGATATTCCGGTACAGACGTTGCCTGTTGATAATAATACAGTCGCTAATGATGCTGTGACGGCAACGCCTGCTAAAGACACGGGATTAATCACGGTCACTACTGATCGCTATGATATAAAAATCAACCCAGAAGGCGGCGATATTGTTTATGCTGCTCTTAAGCAGTATGACGCAACGCTCGATAGCGATAAGCCTTTCGTATTGCTAGAGAATAATAGTAATCGCGTGTATGTGGCTCAGTCTGGTCTTATTGGTCCTAACGGTATTGATACTGCAGAAGGCCGTGCCAAATACAGCCATACTGCTAATAATTACGTCATGGAAGCAGGGCAACAGACGCTGTCAGTACCGCTGACTTATAAAAAAGATGGCGTGACCGTTACTAAGACCTTTACCTTTACTGAAAATAAATATCCGATTGATATTAGCTATCAAATACAAAATGCTTCTACACAACCGTGGCAAGGTCAGCTATTTGCCCAGTTGAAACGTGATGACAGTAAAGATCCAGGTATG
This sequence comes from Psychrobacter sp. PG1, assembly GCF_014897815.1. GTDB lineage: Bacteria > Pseudomonadota > Gammaproteobacteria > Pseudomonadales > Moraxellaceae > Psychrobacter. The sequence continues at coordinate 74,043 of NZ_JABUZG010000064.1, read as the reverse complement.
TCTGATAAAGGTGCGCTTAGTATGGCGACTTATTTAGGCGGCGCTTGGGGTACCCCTGATGATCCATATAATAAGCTCAAATTTAAAGACTTTAATGATGGTGAGCTAGCTGTTAGTAGTGATAAAGGTTGGGTTGGTGTTGTACAGCATTATTTTGTATCAGCATGGATACCTGAAAACTTTACCGCTACTTTCTTTAGCCGTGAAACAGGCGATGATTACTTCATCGGTTTCAACAGTCAACCTGTCAATGTCGCGCCAAATAAACAAGTGACATTAGATGCCACGTTATACGCTGGTCCTAAAGTACAATCTGAGCTAAAAGATGTGGCAGTAGGCCTTAATAAAACAGTTGATTATGGGTTGTTATGGCCAATATCGAAAATTTTATTTGCCATCTTGGACGGTATTCATAAAGTCATCGGTAACTGGGGTTGGTCAATCATTGTATTGACGATTTTAGTCAAAATTGCTCTGATGTGGTTCTCGAATAAGAGCTATTATTCGATGGCGAAGATGCGTGCGATTGCGCCAAGATTAGCCGCACTTAAAGAAGAGCATGGCGACGATCGAATGAAGATGTCGCAAGAAATGATGGCTATTTATAAAGAAGAAAAAGTCAACCCAATGGCAGGTTGTTTGCCTATTTTGATGCAAATGCCTATCTTCTTAGCACTATATTGGGTGTTGGTTGAAAGTGTTGAGCTGCGTCATGCGCCTTGGATTTTATGGATTCAGGATTTATCGGCGATGGATCCTTGGTTTATTTTACCATTACTGATGGGTGCCTCGATGTTTGTACAGCAGCAGCTAAACCCGCAGCCAGCTGATCCGATGCAAGCGAAAGTGATGAAGTTCTTACCAATCATTTTTACTGCTTTCATGCTGTTTTTCCCAGCTGGTCTCGTACTGTACTGGACAGTCAACAACTTGTTCAGTATGACTCAGCAATATATTGTCAATAAAAAAGTCGAAGAAGAGCAAAAGCGTCGTACTGTGAAAGTATTGGACTAAGTAGCTCATCAATTGATAAAAGACCATCGCAACGGCGGTGGTTTTTTTATGCGTGACATTTCTATTATCGCTCACTGACTTGAAATAAAATAAGCGCAAAGCATGGCTATTTAAAGTTTGCTTTGTCAGTCTGTGTCCAGCCGTCTATAATGGGGTTTTTAGCTATTGAGAGTAATTGTGGATTCCCTAGAGATGGCGTCAAACGTACCTAAAGCATCTGAATCACCTAAAGCATCTGGCTTGGCCACGATTGCTGCTATTGCCACACCGCTTGGAAGAGGTGGCGTTGGTGTTGTACGTCTGTCTGGTGCGCGTGCTTATGACATTGCCTGTACACTAACAGGTAAGTCTGCTTTTACGCCACGCATGGCCAGTTTTTGTCGTTTTTATCAGGCTGATGGTACAGTCATTGATGAAGGGTTAGTGCTGTACTTTAAAGGCCCGCATTCGTTCACAGGGGAAGATGTGATTGAGCTGCAAGGGCATGGCGGCATGATTCTACAAAACCAAATGTTAGCAAGGGTATTTGAGCTGGGCGCAAAACAAGCGGGTGCTGGGGAATTCTCTTATCGTGCTTTTGATAATGATAAATTGGATTTGGTACAAGCAGAGGCTATCGCTGATGCCATTGATGCGACCAGTGCTGCCGCTGCGAGTAGTGCCATTCGCTCCCTAAGTGGTGAGTTTTCAAAGAAGATTAATCAGCTATTAGAGCAGCTTATTCATCTGCGTTTGCATGTTGAAGCGGCGATTGATTTCCCTGACGAAGAAGACGTGGATTTTTTATCAGACGGTGTTATACAAAGTAAACTTGAGCAAACGCAAGACAAGATACAGCAAGTATTGGCGACTGCCAAGCAGGGTCAGCTCTTACGTGATGGTATCCATGTGGTCCTAGCAGGTAGACCAAATGCGGGTAAATCAAGCTTGCTGAATCGTCTGGCAGGGCAAGAACGTGCTATCGTTACTGACGTTGCAGGTACGACTCGTGATACGCTACAGGAGACCGTCGTGCTCAATGGTTTGACGCTGCATTTGACCGATACAGCAGGTCTGCGCGATACAGAAGACATGGTAGAGCGTATTGGGATTGAACGAGCACGTACCGCCATTACACAGGCTGATATGCTACTGATGGTCTACGATGTGACTCGTGATCTTGAAGAAGAAGATACACCGTTACAGCTTGCAGAACAATTATTTGGTGAGTTGCCAGAGGCTAAACGCTTATTGATTATTGCTAATAAGAGTGATTTGTTAAGTGACTTACTAGATGATAGTAGCAGTCAAATACCCTCTGTCTCGCAAATCGCAATAAAAGAACGTGGTTATGAACAAGTTAATGTTTCATGTGAAACAGGTGCTGGTATCGATAATCTGGTAGAAGCCTTGTGTGCTAAGGTCGGTTTTCATCCACCAGAAAACAGCCTAATTGCTCGCACACGTCATATAGATGCACTTAGACGCACAGCCGACTCTTTAGCAGAGGCGCATGAGCAGTTAACGGTCTTTCAAGCAGGAGAGTTAGTCGCTGAAAGCTTACGCCAAGCTCAGAACAGTTTGGGTGAGATTACGGGAGCGTTTAGTGCGGATGACTTGTTGGGCAAAATCTTTGGTAGTTTCTGTATTGGAAAATAATAAGACGATTTTTTTGAATTGCCTGATACAGCTCGTTAATTCTCAGAAATTTCGGTCTTATCATTCGCTCTTATAAATAGTGACTGTGATTCTTGCGCTTAATATTGAAATAAGGAAACGCTATGCATTGCCCGTATTGTAACGCGTCAGAGACTAAAGTTATTGATTCGCGTCTGGCGGCAGAAGGTGCGCAAGTCCGTCGTCGCCGCTCATGCAATAGCTGCCAAGAGCGTTTCACTACTTTTGAGATGGTAGAAGTAGTGATGCCAAGAATCATCAAGTCAAGCGGTAAAATTGAGCCTTATGATAACGAAAAACTGCGTCGTTCTATCTTATTACCTCTACAAAAGCGCCCTATCACCATTGATGAACAAGAAGCGATGATCAGTCGTATTGAGAAGCGTGTTAGACAGATGGGTGAGCGTGAAATCAGTAGCAAAGTGTTGGGTGAGATTATCATGAGTGAGCTTAAGACGTTAGATGATGTTGCTTATGTGCGCTTCGCTAGTGTTTACCGCGACTTTCAAGATATTGATGCTTTCCATCAAGAAATTGCCAATATTCGTCCAAATGAAAAAGCTGACGATAACGTTAAATAGTTTTTACCCTCTACTTTTTTATTAAGTGTATCTCTTTATGACGCTCTCAAACCATACGCAGAATGCGCAAGACCGTTACTTTATGATGCTTGCGATCGAACAAGCCAAACAGGGTTTATATACCACCAGACCTAATCCAGCGGTAGGCTGTGTCATCGTGCAAGCAGAAGCGATCGTCGGTCAAGGGTTTCATCCGAAAGCTGGTCAGCCTCATGCAGAAGTATTTGCGCTAAAAGAAGCGGGTGCGAGGGCTTTAGGTGCAACTGCCTATGTGACTTTAGAGCCTTGTAGTCATACGGGGCGTACGCCACCTTGTGCTTTGGGTCTTATTAATGCTGGTGTGAAACGTGTCGTGATCGCAGGGCTTGATCCCAATCCGCAAGTGGCAGGACGCGGTGTAAAGCTGTTAGAGCAGGCTGGGATTCAAGTGACAGTCGGTATATTAACTGAGCAAGCAGAAGCTTTAAATCGTGGGTTTTTAAAGGCAATGCGCACCCAGATGCCTTATGTACGACTGAAAATTGCCACCAGCCTTGACGGTCGTACCGCGATGGCATCTGGGGAGTCAAAATGGATTACCTCAGCGGCTGCCCGCGAAGATGTGCAGAAGCTACGTGCACAAAGTGGCGCAATTATTACCGGTAGTGAGACGGTTATCGCGGATAATCCACAGCTTAATGTACGTTCCAACCAACTAGCTGTGCCACCTGAACAAGTTCCTACTCCTAAAGTTGTCGTACTCGATAGACGTCAGCGCTTAGAATACAGCTTACAGTCTGACTATCAGTTATGCCGTCGACCGGATACGATTTATTGGCGCGAAGACAACTTGACTGAATTACTAAAGAAGTTAGTCAGTGATCATCAATGTTATGACGTGTTGGTAGAGGCAGGGGCTAGTGTTGCTGGTAGTTTCTTAAGCCAACAATTGGTAGATGAGTTGATTGTTTATCAGGCGCCTTGTTTGTTGGGCGCGCAAGCAAGACCGATGGTCGATTTTAACCCATTGTCTCTAGCTCAGCAGTTGCGTTTTAATATTTATAGCCATGAAACATTAACTCCTGACCTTAAACTGACTTTATTACCGCTATAACTTGTTATTTATAAACAGCTTATCCACAGTTTGTGCTAAATACTTGCTAAGTATGGATAAGCAGCCAGTGTCGTACAAGGTTCCACATGAAACTGTGTATAACTTTGTTTCACATGAAACAGAAAACTAGACCTTTTATAAAAAATTTCATATTAATCTAATATAATCAGCAACTTAGGTTTTATTACTAATCTTTATTGATATTAGCCAACATCTTGCTTTCTGTGGATAACTTAACGGAAATTCGTTTTTTAATACGTTATGAGTTGATTTATGAGGACTTATCCACAATCTATCCCATCATAGGCTCAATTAAGCCCAAGTTGCCATAAAAAACTGGCTTAGACAAATGCTGCCACAATCTTAATAGATCAAGATATATTGTCTATAAAGACAACATCATAATGAAATGAGGTCGATATGTTTACTGGAATTATAGAGAGTGTTGGAAAGGTTAAGTCCATGCAGCCTACGGGCGGTGATATACGTTTGACGATAGAATCTGATGGTTTGGACTTTAGTGATGTGAAGCTAGGAGATTCTATTGCTTCCAATGGTATCTGCTTAACCGTCGTAGACCTAGGTAGTAATCATTACTCGGTCGATGTCTCACGTGAAACCATTGCTCGTACCGCATTAGAAACTTTAAAAGCTGGTCACACAGTGAATTTAGAGAAAGCGATGCTACCAACCACGCGTTTTGGTGGTCATATCGTCGCGGGTCACGTCGATGGCGTCGGCGTGGTCAGTAAGCTGCAACAAGATGCGCGCTCTATCTATATCGAGATTGAGATACCACAAGGGCTGGCGCACTATACAGCGACCAAAGGCTCTATCACGGTTGATGGTATTAGTCTGACGACCAACCTTGTACGAGATAATATTGTCTCTTTAAATATCATTCCACATACCGCACAAGTGACCAATATCGCTAAGCATTGGCTGGTTGGAAATAAAGTCAATATCGAAGTGGATATCGTCGCGCGCTATTTAGAACGTTTGTTAAATAAGTCGCAAACCAGTGGTATGAATACGCCAAGTCCGCAAAGCCAAATTACAGAAGCATTTTTAGCAGATAATGGTTTTATGAAATAGCTGATTTATGAAGTAATTGATTTATAAAGTAATAGTTTAAACCTGAAGAGTCAGTTTTACAGATTGTCATGATTTTATAAAGCTCTGTAAAACCGACTCTAGCTCTTTCTTATTGATCGGCTTTGCTAAAAACTCATCCATTCCTACTTCTATACAAGCGTCGCGATCTTCTTTGGTGTTGTTTGCAGTTAGCGCCACAATCGCAATTTTATCGCCTTGCGCACGAATCGCTTGGGTAGCCTGTAGCCCATCCATGACAGGCATGCGACAGTCCATCAAAATGAGTGAGATATCTTGACGCTGTTGTTGTAGCATATCTAACGCTTGCTGACCATCTTCTGCGACCACACTACGATAACCAAGTTTACTCAATATCTTGCACGTTATTTTCTGATTGGTTGGACTGTCTTCTACTACCAAGATAAGTGGCAATACATTCTCGTTGGCAGCTTTATCTACTTCGTTTGCTAGTTGCTTACACTCTTCTTTTATCTCTATGGTTTGAACCAGCTTCTGTCTCGCTGGTAAGGTTAAGCGCAGTAATTCAGAGAGCAATAAAGTCGCATCTAATGGTTTGCTCAAGAATCCTTCATATTTATCTAATAGTATAGAGGGAATACGGCGCTCAGGTTTCATACTAAGTAGTATCTTTGGTAGCGACGGATTATCGAGTAAGGTATTTAATGCCTGTTGTCTATCATCATTCCCTATCGCCTGATTAGCGGAAGCAATAGACAGGGTTTCATAATATTCATAATCTAATAGCAAGATAGGGGCGAGTCTTTGCTCGTCTTGCGCCAATTTTTCGTTTAATTGTTGTAGATCTAATTTATCTATAGAAGTGTAGATAGTAGCTGGCATCGATAAATATGAGCAAAAATCGCGCAGATGTTTGGCACGTAGTGGTTGTTTAATCACTGCTATTAGATGGATATGAGTCAAATGCTGACTATGATGATAAATAGGCTGATAATTTGGACGTCTGCAAGGCAGATAAAGATTCAGACTGCTGCCTTCAGTCATCGTGCTTTTTATTTCAATAAAACCACCCAATAATCGCGCAAAACTATTGACGTTATTTAACCCTAGGCCTTGCCCAGTCGTGTTATTTTGCATGTAATTAACGTTTCGATGGGTGTTTTGATTGCTGCTTTTATTAAGCTGAACCAACAGTTGATGTTGCTTCGCTATATCGATGCCCATACCGCTGTCTTTTATGCTAAAACGAATCCAGTCGTGTGAGGCATGATTGGGATTGTCTTTATTGATTTGACTATTTTTAATCAGTGTAAGGTCTTTATTAAGATTTACTAAGCTTCGGTTTTTTGTTGCTAATATCTCTGCATTACTGACTGTTTCGATGGTCAGTGATACATAGCCAGAAGTGGTAAATTTCACCGCGTTATCTAATAAGTCGTACAAGATTTGCTGTAGGCGCTGATGGTCTGTATCAATACAACGCGGACCGTCAGGTGCAAAAAAGTACAGCAGCTCAAGTCCTTGCTGCCTTATCCTTTCTATAAATGACTGACTGACCTGTTGCCCCAGTCTATAAATATCAACAGGCTCAATGCTTAGGCGGGTTTTTCTTACCGTTATCTCCTCGATGTCTAGCACATCATTAAGCGTCGTGAGCATACTTTGACTGCTTTTAATTAAGGATATTAAAATGTCATTCTGCGCAGCAGTCAAGGTCTCAGGATCAATCGGTTCTAGCGTGTCAATCATTGCTTCTAACGGCAGGCGCAAATCATGACCCATCGTCGATTTAATCGTATTAAATTCATCAGTTTGGCGTTGTAGCCGTTGATTTTGTTGCTGTAATTGCCCTATTTGACTGGCAAATTCATTAACATTATTCAGCAGTACGGTAAAGCCGTGAACCTGACCATGTTCACCAAACCATGGCGTAACGTGCAATTGGTAAGTCTGTTCATTTTCTAACCCATAGACTGTTAAGGTACGAGTGACGCGTAGGTTGGATAACGTTTGCAGCAATCGTTGCGTGGATTCATCTTTACCCGCGATAAAGTCCGTCAGTTCATAGTTGCTATCGCTTTGCGGTAAAGACATGAATATTTGTTCAAAGCGTTTATTGAAAAAGCTGATTTGACCATGACGCATGATCATCAGCATCGGTAAAGGGGATTGATCAACCAAACGTTCAAGACGATGTGTTAGGGTTTTAATGCGGCGATAGTCATTATGCAGCTGGTAGCTGACACGGCTCAGCGCATGGCCTAAACGCAAAAACTCAGGCGTAGATTTTTTTTGCAAAAAAGGCGGCGGACTATAGGCTTCTTTTGCGTGGCTACTTAGATTGTCCGTATAAATCAGCAGCTGTTCCCAATTGGTGCGACGATTGAGCATATATAGCAAAGCGATAATAAACAGCATGATCGCTGCCATCAATGGTAACCAGTAGCGATAAGATATCCAGTCAATGATCAGCGGCTTATGGCGCAATATAATATAAAGCTGATGACCACTTTTGAGTTTAATGGTGCCGGTTAAGTTGCGATTATTGAGCGTGTAAGCACTATGACTGCCATTATTAGAAGGGGATGAGCTAATGATAGGAAACGTAACGTTAGCAAAAGCAGGCTCATTGGGCTGAGTATGGCGATGGATATAAGTCTGCCCAGAGGGCATCATAAAAACCAGCTGATAGCTTATGTCTTCAAATACGGGTTTTTCTAAAATCCTTTTAATGTCAGGGTTTAGAAGATCATCACGTTCAGTAACTTCATACTGCAATGTATGAAAAGTATCGATACTGTGTTGTTCACTGTGTTTTTTTATCTCGTGAAACAGCGCAAAATAATAGATAGACAACATGACCAGCAAGGTCAGTGCATAAAATATGAGTAAGCGCTGTAAGGACTGGAACTGTTGCATGAAAGCGTGGTCCTATATCGACACAAGAAACATAGTGAGTAAGTAATCAGTTTGGCACAGTAGCTGGTTTATTCAAGCCGTTTTATCTTTTACGGTTGTACAGCCATTATCTAGAAAAAAATGGTGAATGGCAGTGGAATATCGCTCAATCACGCATTGTTTTGTAAATAAACTCATCAATAAGAGCGCCCTGCTTGCTTTCTATTATAAAGACAAACCGTATCATTGGTAACGCTCGATTACCGTTATTACAACCATGGCACAACATCGCAAACTCACCTATAATGAGTCAATCAACCCTATATAATGCCTGTTTATGACTATAATTGCTTCTGCCTCCGATTTATCCATGCCATCTACGATGAAAGATTGCTCATCTAGTAAGCGCTTAAGAGTTGCGTTTGCTGGCACTCCTGAGTTTGCCGCTGTTAGTCTTGAGGCGCTTATCAGCCAGCAAGAAGCATTGAATATAGACATCGTCGCTGTGTATACGCAACCTGATCGCAAGGCAGGACGGGGTCAAAAATTATCGGCCTCTGCAGTAAAGCAAGTCGCATTGGCGCATGATATTGCCGTTGAGCAGCCTCTCACCTTTAAAAAATCTAGTAGTGAAGGGGTGATTGCACGTGAGATTCTGCGTAGTTATCAGCCAGATGTGATGATTGTCGCGGCTTATGGCTTGATATTGCCGATTGGTGTATTGACCACACCGACTTATGGTTGCCTAAATATTCATGCGTCCTTATTACCACGCTGGCGCGGTGCAGCGCCTATTCACCGTGCATTATTGGCGGGTGATAGCGAGACTGGCATTACCATTATGCAGATGGATAAGGGCTTAGATACAGGTGATATGATTTACAAAATCAGCGCTCCTATTGAGGCTGATGATACGGCTGCCAGCCTCCATGATAAAATGGCTGAGCTTGGGGCGACGGCTATTATTACCGTGCTAAAGGACTTGCCACATTATCAAGCACAGGCTGTACCTCAAGATGACAGTCAAGCCAACTACGCTGAGAAACTGGTCAAAACCGAAGGCGAAATCAACTGGACACAATCAGCGACTATTATCGAACGACAAATTCGCGGTTTGACGCCATGGCCAGGTGCATATACTTTTTTGGCAGGGCAGCGTGTCAAGATTTTAGCCAGCTTACCTGTGAATGCATCACAGCAAACCAATCAGCCTGCTGGTACGGTTATCAGCGTTGGACGCAAAGCGATATTGGTAGCTTGTGGTCATGACAGTAATATTGATAATGGCCTCGAAAAACCGCAAGCCAGCACTTTAGCCATTACCGAATTACAGTTTGCTGGTGGTAAACCAATGACAGCCGAGCAAATCTGCCATGGTAACCAATTAAATGATGGTGACCAGTTCACAGCAGACTCAAAATAATTGCTCCTAAATCAGTTTAATACAGCTTAACCTTATTTATTTTTATATTCGTCATTTAATACCAAACAATCCAACTTTTATCAGACGCTAATTGTTAGACGTCAAGGAAATTCAATTTAATGAGAAGCACTGCGCCAAGAAACAATAAGCTCAAACCGTCAAGCAACCTTATCATGAATGGTAGCGTCCGCGTCCGCGTGATTCGCACTTTACTGGCGATTCAAAATGGTCAGTCGCTAGCGAGCGTCCTTGATCCGCTACTAAACAGTTTGCATGATGGTGATAAAGGTTTTGCCCATGCGTTACTGCTCACCACGTTGCGTCAATGGTATGCCCTTGAGCGTCTACTCGATAGTCTGGCTGATAACTCTATTGATGAAAAAGAGGTACGTACCACTATTCAAGTAGGTTTAACCCAGCTGCTTTATTTGCAAGTGGCTGACCATGCGGCGATTCATGAAACGGTTGAAGCGGCAAAAGAAATCGAATTTGCCCATGCGACAGGTTTAATCAATGCCATCTTGCGTAAAGTCGCTAAGAACCCAAGTAAGTTCCGTAAGAAGTGTGATAAAAAACACAGCTTACCGAATTGGCTTGCCTATCAGCTTAAGCAAGATTGGAGTGAGCAATATGACGATCTGATGCAGGGTTTACGTCAACCTGCGCCGATGTTTTTGCGCGTGAATACAGCGGTTACTTCGATAGAGGACTATCAGCAAGCCTTGGTGGAATTTGAAGTTGAAGCAGATTTGGTTGAGCTAACGAGTGGTTTTAATTTACCCAGCTCATCGGATGCAGCCGCATCTAATAGCATATTAACCAAAGGGTTAAGATTACATCAAAGTACCGCAGTCAATGCCTTACCGCAATTCGCTGAAGGTGCGGCTAGTGTACAAGATATGCATGCTCAGCTTGCCGCGCCGCTTATTCATAACGCTTTAATTAATAAGCTGAGTGTTAAAAACGACGATGCAGAAGACGATACGGATACGAGCAATAACGAGATCCGCATTTTAGATGCTTGTGCAGCGCCGGGTGGTAAGCTTGCTCATTGGTTAGAATTAATCAGCTCAAATGAGTCTTCGTTGTTTCACGTGAAACAAGACGATGCTGAAACGTCGCCTGTGATTTCGAAAGTTAAGATTACTGCGATAGATAATGAGGCGCCACGTATCGAGCGTATTCATACTAATTTACAGCGCTTAAACTTAAGTCAGCACGACTTGCAGCAAGCTGAGAAAAATATTGAGCTCAATATTGTCTGTGCTGATGCAACGACATGGCAAGGCGCTGGTAAGAAAAAGAGCAAACTCGTATTTGACGCTATATTATTAGATTCACCTTGTACGGCGACTGGCGTAATCCGCCGTCATCCTGACATCAGTATTTTGCGTACTGAAGAAGACGTTGAGCAAACGGCACTCTTACAAGCGGATATCTTGCACAATCTATGGCCACAACTTAAAGTTGGCGGTTATCTGTTGTATGTCACTTGCTCTATCCTAAAGCAAGAGAACGTCGAGCAGATGCAAGATTTTATGACTTATTATAATAATGTAGTAGCTGTTGAATTTAGCGACGATTGTAATTGGGGTATTGAACAGGCGATTGGTCGTCAGTGCTTACCAATAGATAGTGCGAGTGGCGATGGCTTCTATTATGCGTTGTTGATGAAGAGTTAATGTAATAGCATGAACAATCTTTCTATGATTAATATTCAGCAAGAATATAACCTTGAAGTGTTTCATGCAGAACTCACAGTTGATGGTGTGGCATTTAATGAGTGGCTTGCTGAGTATATAAATAAGAATACTCGGTTCAGAAACCTAGGTGTTGAAGAGCTAGGACTGAGTCTAAACCTAGATTTATATTCCGATACTAAGATCGTTTGGTACTATTTAGGGCAGTTAGGTGACGGTAATATTAGCTATGTACCATTATTAGTCTGCCCTGAAGATAATGATTTGTCTTGTACCACCATTGCCACTGAACAATATATCATCGATGATAAAGTGGTATGGAAGCGTTTTGGACTGCTTACAGGTTCAATCGAAAAGCAAAATCCAGATGCTATAGATTGGTTTGATACTGTACCTGAATTAACGTTTGCTAAAGATAATTTTGAAAAGGTGTTCAGTCAGTTTATGAAGGACTTTACTGAAGCTTATCAACACCGAGATGAATTTGTAGATATTAATTTTCCAACGAATTTTTGTATTAGTTGATACTTATACTGACTGAAGTCACATAAAACTAAGCTTATATAGGATAAACCATGAAATATATCAGTACCCGTGGTCAGACAGCGCCGATGGATTTTAGTGATGTGTTATTAATGGGTCTTGCACCAGACGGTGGATTGATGCTGCCTGAGCACTATCCGAATATTGATAGTGCGACGCTTACCGAATGGCGTGCGCTGAGCTATCCACAGCTGGCAATGGCGATTATGCAGCGTTTTGCTACTGATATTCCGGTGGCTGATCTGCAAGATATTATTGAGCGCACTTACACCGCTGAGGTATTTGGTTCTGCTGAGATTGTTCCTGTCCGCAAACTTGACAATAATTTATACATTTTAGGCTTGTCGAATGGTCCGACGTTAGCGTTTAAAGATGTTGCCATGCAGTTTTTGGGTAATGCTTTCGAATATGTACTGAAGAAGAAAGACGCGCGCATCACCATTATTGGTGCGACCAGTGGTGATACAGGCAGTGCAGCAGAATATGCCCTGCGTGGTAAAGAAAATATCGAAGTCTTTATGCTGTCACCGCATGGCAAAATGAGTGAATTCCAGCGTGCGCAAATGTATAGTTTGACTGATAAAAACATCCATAATATTGCCATCGACGGCATGTTTGATGATTGCCAAGACATCGTCAAAGCCCTACAGCAAGATGCTGAGTTTAAAGCGGCTTATAATTTAGGTACGGTTAATTCTATTAACTGGGGTCGTATCCTAGCGCAGATTGTTTATTACTTTAAAGCCTATTTTGCGGTCACTACAAGCAACGATGAAAAAGTCAGTTTTAGCGTGCCATCAGGCAACTTTGGTAATATTTGTGCCGGTCACATTGCACGTGAAATGGGGCTGCCAGTTGATCGTCTAATCGTCGCAACCAACGAAAACGACGTGCTTAACGACTTCTTTAATCAAGGTGCTTATCAGCCGCGTCCGACTGATAAAACTTATATCACTTCAAGCCCATCGATGGATATCTCTAAAGCCTCTAACTTTGAGCGTTTTGTTTATCTCTTATTAGATAAAGACAGCGCCCGCGTTCATGAGTTATTTGAAGGGGTGAAATCTGGTCAAGGCTTTGATTTGTCTGACCTAATGGAGGCGGTCAACACTCGCTACGGTTTTGCTGCGGGTAAATCGACCCATAGTGACCGCTTACAAACCATTAAAGCGCTGTATGAGCAGCATGGAGAGTTGGTTGATCCGCATACCGCTGATGGTATCAAGGTTGCCAAAGAGCTACAGCGCGAAGGTGAGGTGATTGTCTGTGCTGAGACCGCGCTGCCAGTGAAATTTGCAGATACGATAATCGAAGCGATAGGTCAAATAGAAATCGCACGCCCAGCCCATACCGAAGGCTTAGAGAGCTTACCGCAACATGTGGTGGTGCTTGATAACAGCGCTGAGCTGGTGGCTGAACAAATCCGTCAGCATGTGATACCAAATCCAGCATAAATCAGAGTGGATTTTAATGCTTATTTTCATGAGGAACTCTATAAATTTCAATGAGGAACTATAGAAATAATATTCATATAAAAGTTACGCCATTGTAATAAAGTGTTTATGATTGTGTTATGGTAGATATAATTGTAATATTAGAAACAGCGTCGGCGACTCATCATTTTGCTAGACGCTTTTTTAGTAATCATACCAGCCAATTACACTGAACAGCTGCCCTATAAGCGTCATGATAATCGTACAGTTAAGTCCTTTTACGACCCTCATTGCTTGTCACTATTTTAATGACAGTCAAAGATTAAGGTTAAGTAATAGATCTAAATGGTACTAATTGTGGCGACAACAGCGGTACATATTGTGGATATAACAATGAAGATGAGCTTAAAAAAGACAGCAAAAGCACTGGCAAAAGGATTATTAGTTACGACATTTAGTAGTGCAATGCTAATGAGTGCTGCCCACGCTAACAATCCACCACCAGCCATCAAAGCGGATGCGCCCAATCGCTATATCGTCAAAAAAGGCGATACGTTGTGGGACATATCAGGACGTTATTTAGACAGTCCGTGGCGCTGGAAAGAAATCTGGGCAACCAATAAGCAAATCAAAAACCCCAATCTTATTTATCCTAACGACATCCTTATCTTATGTGTTATTCAAGGTAAAACCTTAATTGGTGTTGATACTGGCGAAGGTTGTGCTGGAGTTGAAAAGCAGTTAACGGGTAACGTGGTATCTAGCACAGTCTCAGTCACTTCAACAGCCAACAGTATTCCACCGCTTCCGTGGTCTGCTATTCAACACTGGTTAGATAAGACAGTCATCGTTAATCCACAAGATTTTAATACCACGCCTTATATATTGGCCTCTAAAAAAGGCAACTTAATTACCGCTAGTGGCGATAAAGTGTATGCCAAAGGTGTGCCACTGATCGTCGGTCAGCGTTATGGTATCTACCGTGAAGGAGAGCTATATGTTGAGCCAAAAACCCAAGAAGTTATCGGTTTAGAGGTCACGCAAGTTGCGACGGGTTTGGTTACTTCGACAGAAACCAACGGCGTCAGCAGTTTGCAGCTCACCGACAGTTACGACAAAGAAGTACGTGAAGGTGATCGCGTATTCGTTGAGTTGAATAACTCTATTCCACCTGTTTTTTATCCAGCCCCTGCAACGGTCAGTCGTGGTGGCATGATTGTCCGCGTCATGGACTCAATCAGCTCGGCGGCGAAGGGTAGTGTCGTTGCTATCAATTTAGGTAGTACCCATGGTGCTAAGCCTGGTGATGTATTGACTGTCTATCAAAAAGGGGCCTTGATCCGCGATACCAAAGACAATGACACGCCAGTACGCTTACCAAATGAGCCAAGCGGTATGGTCATGGTATTCAATACTTTCGATAATATTAGCTATGCTTATGTGCTTGATTCAGAGCTACCATTAAACGTCGGCGACCAGCTGTTACCACCGCCATATCTATAAATGAGTACACTATAAGTGAGAACATGCTCATTTTTGGACGGGATATACTAACTTAGCCTATACGAGCTAGATGATTATGATGGCAGTTACTTCTTCTTTATCAGATGAGCAGCGCGCAGTACTGGCGCTGTGGACTGAGGTGAATGCATCATTATCTGCTTATCATAAGCTCATTACTTCTTTTGGCACAGCAGAGCTTGCTTGGTACGCCAAAGTAGATGCGTGGCGGCAACTGGGTATTCATCATAGCCATCTTGCCCGTCATGAACAGCCAGAGCAAACGCAAGCCAGCATCGATAAAATTCAGCAAGCACTCATCGAGGGGCGCTACGGTCTGCTATTCGCCGACCAGCCTGATTATCCCGCACAGCTCTCGCAAATCTATGACCCACCGCCTTTATTATTTTACCGAGGCAATAAAGCACGTTTGCGTCAAGCGCAAATCGCGATCGTCGGTAGCCGAAAACCCACTGCCCATGCCCAAAAAATCACCTTTGATATCGCACAATATTTGGCGCAAGCGGGTTATATCATCACCAGCGGTCTTGCCATGGGTGTCGATAAACGAGCACATCTAGGCGCGTTAGCACAGGCAGACGCTGAATATCAAGGTCGAACGATTGGGGTAATGGGTACGGGTATTGAGGTCAATTATCCCAATCATCATGATAAATTGTTTGCCCAAATAATTGAGCAAGGCGGCTGTATTATTAGTGAGCTGTTGCCGCATACAATGCCACATAAGCATACGTTTCCACGGCGTAATCGTTTGGTCGCTGGATTGAGCTTAGCAACAATTGTGACGGAGGCGACCATTCAGAGTGGTTCGCTGATTACCGCGCGTTTAACCTCGGAACAGGGTAAGCAAGTTTTTGCCATTCCAAGTCATATTGATAATAGCAATGCAGAAGGCTGTCATCACCTGATACGTGAAGGTGCGACTTTAATTTATCATCCGCAGCAAGTGCTAGAGGATATCAATAGTCAGTTGCCATATAACAGTCATTCATTTCAATCAAATGTCTTATCTACATTGAATCGTAGTCAGACAGAAAACCCTTTAGAAAACGTTAGCAGTTCTACTGCAGATACTGGCAAGCTAGCATCATCCAATATTAAACCTTCTCCCAGTGCTATCGTTGTACCAGAGCATTTAACCCTTGTTTATGAGCAGCTTGATTGGCACGGGCAGGATTTAGATGCGCTGATTATCGCTACCAAACTTGCCACACCGCAGTTGATTGGACAGCTAATGGAGCTTGAATTGTTAGGCGTCATTAGTGTGCAAGGCGGAAGGTATTTACGCGTCTAAAATCGTACTTTCTATCGCTTTAGGCTTTCCACTTATCTATTTTCAAGTGATTGACGACAGTACAATCTAGGGTGTGTCATCAATTAGATTGTGAGGCTTAAAATGAGAAAAATTGTAGATAAACAAGGAAGAAATTGCCGTTAATATGAACATATTGACAAAATTTCTGACGATGTTTAGCAAAATTTAGCCATTTTAAGACCACTAAACGTACTAATGTGCTAATTGATGACACGCCCTAGGTAGCTGCTAATAAGGTCGCTTTAAACTTCGCTGCCCTAATTTTTCTCAGTCTTATGTTATGATGAGTGCTTAAATTTCTACCTTTTTGAAGCCTTCAAGCCATGGAAAAATCTACATCTTTTACTACTGATTCTGTCACTCAAGCTGCCAAATGGCTTAAAGAAGGACAGCTACTTGCTTATCCCACCGAAAGCGTTTGGGGTATCGGTTGTGATGCTTATGACGAAGCAGCCGTTCAACGTATTTTATCTATTAAACGGCGTCCACAAGCCAAAGGCATGATCGTCATTACTGACAGTGCTGAGCGTTTAAAGCCGTTACTAGAGCCTTTAGAAGAAGGTCAGCGCCAACAAATCATCAAGAGTTGGCAGGCAAATACTGACAGTATAGAGCTACAAGGTAAGCAAGCCCATACATGGCTACTGCCTATCCCTCAGACACTTGAAAAGACTATCCCTCCTTGGATCACAGGGCAACATCAAACAGTGGCGGTTAGAGTTATTGCGCATCCTATGATTCGTCAATTGTGCCAACAACTGGTCGACGTTCAAAACCCATTTGGGCTATTGGTTTCCACAAGCTGTAATCCATCAGGACAACCGCCTGCTATGACTTTTACTGATGCGTATGGGTATTTTGGCGAGCAAATCAGCTACTTGCAGGCTGAAACATTAGGCTATACTTTACCGAGCCAAATTCGTGATGCAACCACGGGTTTGGTTATTCGTTAGCGCATAACCTTCAACCAAACGATGAATATTACTTCTTAATTTCACTGTTGACAGAAATAAAAGAATAGCGCAAGATAAGTCAATAAATAACCAAAACTTATAAAATAGAGTGCAGATTAATCATGAAACTAAATCCTGTGACCGAAAAATTTATCTTACATTGGGGTGAAATGGGCTCGCAGTGGGGCGTCAATCGCACTATGTCACAGATTCATGCGTTGTTATTCATCATTGGCAAGCCATTAAATGCTGAAGAAATTACCGAAACACTTGGTGTTGCTCGCTCTAACGTCTCAAACAGTATTAAAGAGTTGCAGCATTGGGGCTTAGTACAAAAGGTTTCCATATTGGGTGATCGTCGCGATCACTTCACGACCAATACTGACGTTTGGGAGCTGGCACGTATTATCGTGGTTGAACGACAAAAGCGTGAGCTTGAGCCAACAGTACAGTTCTTACAAGAATTGATGGACAGTCCTGAATTTGAACATGAAAATAATGAGGTAAAGTCACGTATTCGTGATACCCAAGAATTCGTTAGCACCCTAACCACATGGTCATCTGAGATGCTTAAACTGCCCACAAGCATCCTCAAAAAAGTCCTAAAACTGGGCGCTAGTATTAAAAAAGTCTTACGTTAATAGTGAGCTGTGTAATTTAACATAAAAAATTTGCGATATAATTTCTTTTTTGACAGAAATATATGTAATAACTATAAAAGCCAGTTAAGTTTAAGTGAGATAAGTTTCTATAAAATAGCAGCAACAAAAAATAGTAATAACAAATGGATGTGTAAAATGACAGTCAATCAAACACACGCTAATAAAGAGCAAACCATTAAAAAGGCTATTGCTGCAGTCGAGTGGCAAGACTTGCGCCGGTTAACGCGCGGTCAAATCGCTTACAACGTTATTTTGCCTTATCCGTTTTTATTGTTGTCATGGTGGTTCGCCAGCCACTCTTGGTATGTCTTAGCATGCGGGGCTTCTTATTTATTCTTTGCTGCCGCTTTTCGCCAAGCGCACGATGGCTATCATCATAGTTTGGGTACAGGAAAACGTACGACCACCGCCATATTATTATTGCTCAGCGTACTATTAATGACCAGTTTGCACAGCATTCGAGCCACGCACATGGCGCATCATCGTGACCCATTGGGCGATAGTGATATTGAAGGCAGTCTAGCAAAAGTGTCATGGTGGCAAGCGTTGCTTGGCGGGATAGCGTATCGACTGGATATTTATCGGCAAGGACTGCGTCTAAGCAGCCGTCGCAATCAAAATTTGGCTTGGCTAGAGTTTGCTTTGATTGGTTTAGTCGTCATAGTTGCCCTCATATTGACCACCTTTACTATTCCTACTCTCGCGATATTAGCGCAAGTATTGATATATCACATACTGACCATGATGTTGGCTAACGCCAGTGTCGGTATCATTGCTGTGTGGGGAGTGCATCATGATTGTGATGAAACGATCGCTCGTACTGAGCGTAACCGAGTAGTCAACTTGCTGACCTTCAATTTGCTTTATCACGTAGAGCACCATCTCTTTCCTGCCGTCCCATCCAACCATTTACCTGAACTTGCCAAGCGTTTGGATACCGCCGCGCCACACTTGACCAAAGCACATGTGTTACCGAGTGTGGCTAACGTCATAGATTTTATTAATCATCGTTGGAACAAATTAAAGAATAAATCTCAAAATAATAATGATAGTGACTGTCCTATCCGTAAGCATTTTGCCTAATAAGTAGGCTAAATAAAATCAAGATGCTTATCCACCAATTATTCACAGTAATTTCATTGGCTTTGCCAATGCCATATTTATACTAAATTAACGACTAAAGTTAAGAGGATAAATATCGTGAAAACGAATAACAACGTGGCTGCGTATCCTTATGTACAAGTGATTATTCTGTTTGCAGGGCTTGGGAGTGTGGTTGGTGGAGTGATTGCAGAGCTGGCTTTATTGTTTTTTTTTAGGAATGCGGACTTTGCTCAGATCGGTTATCAGCCATTACTTTACGTTGGTTTGTTGGGCTTTATTCCCGCTTTATTAACCGGCATTATCGTCACTTGTAAGAATGTATGGCGCGGTGACCATAAGAGTATAATCACGATATTTTTGATTGGGTTTATAACGTCAGCAGGTTACATGGGTGCAATCGTTCTATATTTAGGCATCAACTCTTTGATAGAGGTTGGCGTGCTACTGGCCTTTATGATTGGTATAGGACTATTTGGCGCTATCAACTCAGTTATCGCTGGCTGCATTGCTTTACCAAAAGCATGTAAAAGTCGTTTTGATATAAAAGTTAAAAAAGAAGACGATGACTATAGCGAATTAAGTTTTACTAAACGATAAGCGAAAAATATAAGGAATAGGACATGAATATTTTAATCAGTGGTGGCTCAGGATTTTTAGGCAGTGCCTTTAGCAATGAAATTACGGCGCGTTACCGTGCCCAAGATAAAGCGCTGCATATTACTTGGCTGACGCGTGATAGTAGCCAAGTCCATCCGAATGATATCGAAATGATGACTTATGATGAGCTGGCGAGCTCGGATAAGAGCTTTGAGGTTATTTTAAACCTAGCAGGGGCGGGTATCGCCGACTCGCGTTGGAGCGATGAGCGCAAAGAGGCGCTGATTGTTAGCCGAGTTAAGCCTACCGAGTCCTTATTGGCATTTATTAAGGGCACCAGTATTAAACCAAAGCTAATGCTTAGTGGTTCAGCGATTGGTTGGTATGGCACGCAAGGTGACAAACCTCTTACCGAAAGCAGTGGTTTTGAGACTGATTTTGCTCATCGATTATGTAATGAATGGGAGCAGCTAGCATTGACAGCAACCGAATATGGCGTGCCCGTGGCTATTGTGCGTACTGGCGTGGTGATTCATCCTGAGGGTGGTATGCTCGGTAAATTATTAACCCCATTTAAAATGGGTGTCGGTGGACAATTGGGTGATGGTCAGCAGATCATGAGTTGGATCAGTCGTGAAGACTGGGTAGGGGCAGCGATATTCATTATTGAACAGCATCTTGCTAATTATGCGGACACTCAGACTACCGATGAGCACTCGTTAGAAACTATCAATGATACGCCAGTGCTGGTTTATAACCTAACGGCACCCAATCCTGTAAACAATCATACTTTCACCAAAACACTGGGGTCATGGCTACATCGTCCGACATTTTTCACCTTACCAAATTTCTTACTCAAGCTGATGTTTGGTGAAATGTCGACGCTGCTTGTAGACGGACAAAAGGTATTGCCGCGAGCATTACAGGAAGCAGGTTATGAGTTCCAACATCCAACGCTGAAGCAGGCGTTAGAAGAGCAGAGTTCGTAAATCATTAAGTGATGTTTCATGTGAAACATTATTATTTACATGATTTTTTGTTTCATGTGAAACCTAAATGGAGATGTGTATGAGTGACATTGAGGTTGGCGCTACAGCATCCAGCTATCCAAAGAGTAAGGTGATAAATCAATATGCACAATTTGGCGGGGCACTAGGTGGGATATTTCTATGGTTAAGCGTAGCAGTACCTGATGTCTTGTTTAATGATTATAATTTTGATGCGCCCGAAATGTTCAATATTACTAACGTCTATTTCATCACTGCATTTAATGTAGTTTGGCTGCTAGGGTTTGCGCTGATTTTCTATATAATTTTTGGATTTATATTAGGCCTGTTACCTTCGTTATTTACAGGCTGGATTCTTGCGCAAGTAAATGCTCACTGTAATTATAAAGGCCTTCTCATCTCTTTAATTACGGGTGGTTTTATGGGCTTTGCCTTTCTATCTTTACTAGAGCTACCTCTTATTATGCAGGTTTTGACAGGTGGAGCTAGCGCTGTGATTACAGGTCTTATCGCATTACCTAAATACAAATAAAATTTAAATAGTTATTTCACTATTGACAGAAATAAAGTAAATTAAACCAGTCGATTAAATTAAGTAGTCGCGCCAGCAAGATAGCTACTGCTTATCACCAAGTAAGGAGAACATCATGCGTCATCCTTCGTTAGCAAATATTGAATGGCAAGATTTGCGACAGCTTAGTCTTGGCGAGACTGTTTATAATATTTTCTTATCTTTGCCTTTTTTATTATTGTCATGGTGGAGCGCGTGGCAAGGGTGGTGGTTGCTTGCACTTGTGGCGACATTTTTCTTTTTTACTGCCGCACTGAGACAAGCCCATGATTGTTATCATCGAACGTTGGGAGTAGAGAAGCTTGCCACTGAAACCATGCTGTTTTTTCTCAGTATCACGATGCTCTGTAGCACGCATGCTATTCGGCACACACATCTCAATCATCATAGAGATCCACTGGGTGACAGCGATGTCGAGGGTAATTGGGCTCGTCTGCCTTGGTATCAGGCGATATTAGGCGGTGGTATTTTTTCGATTATGATTCAGGGGTTTGGCTTGACGCATGGTAGCCGCCGCAATCGTATGCTCGTTGGCTTTGATCTGTTGCTCATTTTCGCAGTGATTGCCACCGCTTTTATCACGATGCATCCAGTTTTGATATATCACGTATTGGTGATGATATTGGCCAATATCATGGTGGGATTCTTTGCCGTATGGAGCGTCCATCATGGTTGCGATGATGTGGTATATGCCCGCAGTGAGCGCCATCCATTGATTAATTTGCTAACCTTTAATTTGCTCTATCATATTGAGCATCACCTATTTCCAGCTGTCCCGACCAATCATTTACCAATACTGGCTAAGCGCTTAGATGCCACCGCACCGCAGTGGACGCAGCAGCCCGTCATTCCTTTTTTAGCACCAGTCAATAATTATCAAGAATCTAGCGTGATTAATAAAATGAATAACCTCAATGCTGAGGCATCACTCATAAAGGAGTCGTAACATGATTATCCAAAACCATATCAACAGCTATAGAGAGCAAGCGAATTTATCTATTACCATGTACTACGATGATGCGTGCGTGATATGCAGCACCGAGGCGCATAATATGAAAAAACGTCAACCGGAAAAGATACGCTTAGTTCCTGTGGAAGAAGGGCTGGATGAGTTGGCAGTCGCAGGATTTAGCCGTAAGGATGCGATGACTTATATGTGCATGCAAGACAGCTACGGCAATTGGTACACGCATATGGATGCCGTGCGGCTGCTCTACAGGACGGGCGGCGTTAAATGGTCACCGTTATTGTTTTTGCCAGTGGTCAAGCAACTTGGCGACTTGGCTTATCCTTATGTCGCGCGCAATCGCTATAAAATCCCGAATTGGGTGACCAAGTTGCTCTATGGCAAAGCGCTGATGCAAGCTTGTGACAATGGCGTCTGTAAAATAGCACCAGATAAACGTTAAAGTACGTTTAGTGGCAACCATTTAGTTTTGTGGCAACAGCACTTTAGAGGCAAAGCATATGAAGTTTTCGTGGAAAAAAAGACGCTATATCCAGAGCATTCAGTTTTTGACGTAAGATAGCGTTATCTCTATCTGATTAGACCTTACTATGTGGCTTTTTATCGTTTTTACTCAGTTGCTAGCTGTTATGACCACCGTTCTTATTTACTGGTTAATAAAGCCAAAAACGACTGCTGCAAAAGCTGCACTGATAGCTGTTGTCTTTATTATTAATAATAGTGCTCTCATTTATGGTTTGACTGAGTTTTGGGGTGAGCGCTTTCACGTTTATCTGGTCGTTAGTATTTTGCAAGGTTTTATGATTTATGCGGGTTTGATAACTGCTGCAGTTGCGCTACTCGTTTATCCGCTTTTTAGACGGAAATCTCATCCAATACTCTTGCGCGCTCTATCTGTCACGATTTATATAGCCATTGTTAGCTTAGCTGTATTTAATGCCTACTCGCCCGAAGTACATCGATTGACGATCACTACAGCTAAGCCGCTGGCTAAGCCAATGAAGATAGCGCTTGTCTCTGATACGCATCTGGGCAGATGGTTTGGCAATCGGCAGATAAAGAAAATGGTGCACCTTATCGATGCGCAACATCCCGATGTCTTGGTTATTGCTGGTGACATTATGAATGACAATACCATTGCTTACGATAATACCAATATGCATGAGCAGCTATCAAAGCTAAAGGCGCCGCTTGGCGTCTATGCGACTTTAGGCAATCACGATTATTTCGGTTATGACCAGCAGATTACACAGGCGGTGGAAGAGGCTGGCATCAAAGCGCTTGATAATGAGAGTGTGCTATTAGATGATTCAGTATGGCTGGTGGGGCGCTCAGATGATATCGATCGTACTAGACTGTCAGCCGAGGAATTATTGACGCAAGTAGACACAGATAAACCAGTGATATTTTTGGAGCATCGTCCTAGCGCGATGGATGAGGTCAGCGCCCTGCCAGTCGATTTGCATCTGTCTGGGCATACCCATGGCGGGCAGATATTTCCACTAACGCTATTGATGGATTGGTTGAAACCACTAAACTATGGCAGCAAAAAAATAGCCGATACGCAGTTTTTGGTGACCTCTGGTTATGGTATCGGTCCAGTACCATTTAGACTGGGTACGCGTTCTGAGATTTGGATAATTACGTTGCAGTCTGGTGTATGAGCCATTTAAATAAACAGTGTTACCCTAATGATAAAGCCTCTACTATATCTAAATGGTAGAGGCTTTTATTTGCTGTTAGGCTGGCTAATAGCTACTTTGCTTGTCTGGTTAGCTAAAAACACACTGCATTGACGCCATCATACTCAAGGATTCTTCATGCGTTATATGTTTTTTATCACCATCTTTGCGCTATTGCAGCTCTTTAGTGCCGGCGCAGCTCTAAGCGTGCAATGGTGGTTACAGCCTTGGCAGACAGCAGGCTTGCAAACTTCGGTATGGGTCATCGTATTCGTTATTACCAACGGTTTGCTTCTACTCAGTGTCAATAGAGCATTTAAAAATAGCTATCGCTGGATCAGTGGTTGGATGTTAGTCATGCATTTCATGCTATTGACGGCTTTAGTTACCAGCCTATTTTATGGTGGATATTGGTTGGTCACATCGCTAACTGGTGATGCGCTCGCTACAACGGCTACCGTCGATTTTGGGTTGTGCATATTGGCATTGGCAATATTTATCGGGTTGTTTTTCTATGCCCTATATAGTGCTTATGCGCCTGTGGTACGTGAGTTATCTATTGATATTGATAAGCCTTTGGCTAAGCCATTACGTATTGCGGTCGCTAGTGATTTGCATATCGGGAGACTGTTTGGTAGCGGTGCAATAGATAGGCTACATCATCTTATGGTAAAAAATACAGCAGATATATTGCTGATGCCGGGTGATATCATGGATGACAATATACAGGCATTTACTGATTATAATATGGCAAAAAACTTGGCGGAGTTATGCAAAAGCCTGCCGTATGGTGTTTATGCAACGCTGGGCAATCATGATTTATACGGGCACGAGCAGCCGATTGTCCAAGCGTTGCGTGCTGCTGGCGTGCAGTTGTTAAATGATGAAGTAATCGGTATCGAGCATGAAGGACAACCAATCTGGCTGGTTGGGCGTTTTGATAACCATAAAAGACAGCGGGTAGCCACAACCGATCTACTGGCTCAAGTTGATACTACACAGCCAGTGATACTGCTAGATCATAGACCAAGTGATATTGCTGAGCACAGCCAAATGCCGATTGATTTACAGCTCTCAGGGCATACCCATAACGGTCAAATATTCCCCGCCAACTTTATTGTCAGTGCCATCAACCGCTTGGGTTATGGCTATGAAGCCATTGGCAAAGGACACTTTGTGGTGTCATCTGGTTACGGCTTTTGGGGCATTCCATTTCGCTTGGGTTCGCGCTCAGAGATTTGGCTGATCACTTTGAATGGTCAGGTTGGAGATAACGTTTAAGCAAGTCATATTTAAGAAAACAATGCTTAAAAAAGTAACGTTTAAATAGTGGCAGTGCCATTCTATTTTATAAGTAAACAGGCACTCTCTTATACAACTGTGTTGATAACTATGCCGCTAATTGTGACTGAGTATTGATAACGTCACGCACAAAACTCGCAAACCCTTTAATAATATCGCCTGTTTTTTGTCCGATACCTTGATGAATACTCATAAAATGAATAAAACCATGCGGCGCACCAAGAATGGTATGAGTCTCGACTGCTACACCATGCACCTTTAATTGCTTTGCATAAGCAAATGCTTCATCACGTAATACGTCTAATTCTGCGGCGACAATATAAGTCGGGCATACTTTACTATTATCACCAAGCATCGGACAGTTAAGTATATGCTGGCGTGGCAAGGGGCTGTTATTTAAACAAGCAGCATCAAATACAGCCACATCGGCATGATCCAATAATAATCCCTCACCATATAACTCCCAACTTGGATAATCCGTTTCGATATCCGTCACAGGATATAAAGGCATTTGTGCAAGCGGCTTTGGTAAGGGCTCTAATAAATCGAACATTTTTTGACCTGCAATGCCCAGATCTGACCATGCGACTTTCGAGGGCGCAGTGAGTTGTTGGGCAATCAAAGTGGACAATCCGCCGCCAGCACTATAGCCTGCTAGTACGATTCGCGAGGATAAAGCGCCTAAGGTATGGCAATGCTCAGCCAGCCAAGCGTAGGCAGTAATACAGTCTTTAAATGCGGCTGGTGCAGGATGCTCAGGTGCTAAGCGATAATCAACACTGACTATCGGCCAGCCCGTCTGCTCACAAACCGCGTGGCAAAATTCATGATGGGTATTGACATCACCAATACAAAATCCACCCCCATGAAAATATAACAACACTGTTTCATCAGAATTATGAGTATCCGCTTTTTTGAACCCTAAGCCATGAGAGCTCGCGTCTGATTGATAACAGCGAATGGTCATATCGCCATCATCAGCGTTGGCAATCACTTTGTCTTCCCAATGCACAAGCTTCTGATTTTTTTTCGTAAATCGCTTCATGTTGCTGATGATATTGTCACTTGCTTGCTGCCATACCTGCGGCGCTTGCATCGCCACGGCGTCAGCGGCGAACCTTTCGCGCAGCTCATGCATTGGTGTCAGCTCAAGAGGCGTTTTAAGTTTACTATTCACCGCGAGAATCAAACGCAGGTGAGCATCGGCGTGAAGGTATTGTTTTGAGGTCGGTCCTTTCCAATAACCAACCAAGCTCTCTAATAGTGGCGTTGGCAGATAGCCGACTCCTTTCATGGCATAGTGCAAGGTATGCGGCTGGCAAGTCGTCAACGGGTTATAGCTAAGTACTTTTTGTTTGGCGGTCAAACGATTCTCTTGAGTGCCATTTTCTTCTTTTATACCTTTATCTATACGATCTGTTGATGCGAGCTTTATCGTCATCAGCGCTTTATTTAATAGCGCATTGATTGATAACACGGTTGATTTAGACATAACACTTCTCGTTGATGATTGTCAGTATGCGTTGTCATATATGAGCATTCACTTTGACATGAGCCATACTATTTAATAGCAATAGTAGAGTAATCAAAAATAAAGTTGAGTATTGTTTGGTAATGGCTTATGTACCAATGGTAAGTTTTTTGGAATAAGTACTGCTTTCTTGTAGCTTGTGTTAACGAACGTGGATAGTCATTTACCACCTATGAAATTCTGTTTTGAGCACTTTAATCCAGATTTAGGCAATATTTGTTGTAAATTAGAAAAATTCCCTTGGCTTAGGCTTGAAATTTAGCTCCATCACCTTTATCAAACAGCTAGTAGAAGGTACTCATAACAACAATGTGTAAGACGGGTTAATTATTTAATAAGAGCACAGTATCCCTAGTAAATAGTGAGCTTGTTGCCTCTTATATAAATTGTCATTATTAAAATTCTAAGGAGCTATCATGAGCGAGCAAAATACCAACCACGAATCGCCTGAGCAAAATGTGGCGCATGACAATATTGAACACAGTGACAGTATTTTAGAAGAAACCATGAAAGAGTTTGATCCAAAGCATAACTCAGGTGAAGAAATGACCATCGAAAATGAAATCGATCTCGACACCTTTAAAGCGCGCATCGCTGAACTAGAAGGTGAAGTGAAGCAAGCTAAAGAAGTCACCGCTCGTGCCAATGCTGAAGCTTACAATGCACAAAAACGCATGGAGCAAGAGGCGGATAAGAGTAAGCGTTTTGCCTTGCAGAAATTTGCCAAAGAGCTATTAGAAGTGGTCGATAATTTAGAACGCGCCATCGAAAGCGCCCATGCCGATGACCCTGTTACAGAAGGGGTGAGACTGACGCACAAAGCGTTATTGGACGTATTAAATAAGAACGGCGTCGAAATGGTTGACCCACAAGGCGAGAAATTTAATGCTGATTTGCACGAAGCAGTGGGTATTGATGAAGAAGCGGAAGCTGATACTGTCGGTACTGTATTACAAAAAGGTTATAGCTTGAACGGTCGTTTATTACGCCCAGCCATGGTACGTGTTGGGCAGTAGTACTAAAAATTGGATTTTTAATGTGCTAAACCCTACTATTATTAAGGGTTTTCACAAAAAGTCACACGAAAGACAAATTTTGCATGATGATTGACTTGAAAAAATCCATAAGTAAACCGATATATATAGCAACAAGAGATCAACCACGGTCTGAATAGATAAATACTTAAAACAAATTAGGAGCAAATAATTATGGGTAAAGTAATTGGTATTGATTTAGGTACGACTAACTCGTGTGTCGCAGTGATGGAAGGTGACAAAGTCAAAGTCATCGAAAATGCTGAAGGTACTCGTACAACGCCATCTATCGTTGCTTATAAAAACGATGAAATTTTGGTGGGTCAGTCAGCCAAACGTCAAGCGGTCACCAATCCAAACAACACGTTGTTTGCGATTAAGCGTTTGATTGGTCGTCGTTTTGATGACAAAGTCGTGCAAAAAGACATCGGCATGGTACCTTACAAAATCGCCAAAGCAGATAACGGTGATGCGTGGGTAGAAATTAATGGTAAAAAATTAGCACCACCACAGGTTTCTGCTGAAATCTTGAAAAAAATGAAAAAAACAGCAGAAGACTATCTTGGTGAAACTGTTACTGAAGCGGTTGTAACGGTACCTGCTTACTTTAACGACTCACAGCGTCAAGCAACGAAAGATGCGGGTAAAATTGCCGGTCTTGATGTAAAACGTATTATTAACGAGCCAACCGCTGCAGCACTTGCTTATGGTATGGATAAAAAGCAAGGCGATAGCACTGTTGCTGTTTATGACTTAGGTGGTGGTACGTTTGACGTATCAATCATCGAAATCGCTGACGTTGATGGCGAGCAGCAGTTTGAAGTTTTAGCAACCAATGGTGATACATTCCTTGGTGGTGAAGACTTTGACTCAGCATTGATTGATTATTTGGTTGATGAGTTCAAAAAAGACCAAGATGTCAATTTGAAAGGTGACTCATTGGCGATGCAGCGTCTAAAGGAAGCGGCAGAAAAAGCGAAAATTGAGTTATCAAGTGCCCAAAGTACTGAAGTGAACTTGCCTTATATTACTGCAGACAGCAATGGTCCTAAGCATTTGGTGGTCACTATCAGTCGCTCAAAACTTGAGAGCTTAACTGAAGAGTTGGTACAACGTACCATGGGTCCTTGTAAGATTGCGCTTGAAGATGCTGGCATAAAAATTGGTGACATCGATGATGTTATCTTAGTTGGTGGTCAGACTCGTATGCCACTGGTACAGCAAAAAGTACAAGAGTTCTTCGGTCAGGAGCCACGTAAAGATGTGAACCCTGATGAAGCAGTAGCGGCAGGGGCTGCGATTCAAGGCGCGGTATTGTCTGGTGAAAAAACAGACGTATTGCTACTTGATGTGACGCCATTAACGCTTGGTATCGAAACGATGGGTGGTGTCATGACACCAGTTATTGAGAAAAACACCATGATTCCTACTAAGAAATCACAGGTATTCTCAACGGCTGAAGACAACCAACCAGCTGTGACCATCCAGGTTTATCAAGGCGAGCGTAAAATTGCTAACCAAAATAAACAGCTTGGTCGTTTTGATTTGACGGATATTCCACCAGCACCACGTGGTCTACCGCAAATTGAAGTTACTTTTGACATCAATGCTGACGGTATCATGAATATCTCAGCAACTGATAAAGGTACTGGTAAAGCGCAAAGCATCCAGATCAAAGCAGATTCTGGCTTGACGGATGAAGAAATCGAGCAAATGGTTCGTGATGCAGAAGCCAATGCTGCAGAAGACGAAAAATTCGCTAATTTAGCGCAAGTTCGTAACGAAGCAGATGGTCGTATTCATGCGGTACAAAAAGCGTTGAAAGACGCTGAAGATAAGGTAACTGCTGAAGAAAAATCAACAGTAGAAGCTGCTATCTCTGAGCTTGAAGCGGTAATGAAAGAAGATGATCATGATGACATCAAAGCCAAGCTTGAAGCATTAGACAATGCTTTCTTGCCAGTTAGTCAGAAGATTTATGCTGACGCAGGCGCAGGTAGCGAGGGCATGGATCCAAGCCAGTTCCAACAAGGCGCGGACAATGCAGCAGATAGCAACCAAGCTGATGATGACGTCGTTGATGCTGAGTTTACTGAAGTAGACGAAGACAAAAAATAACTGTGATTTAGTAACTAAACGCAGTTAAAACAAAAAACGCATCCTTCGGGGTGCGTTTTTTTATGGCTGCTATTTATAAAAAATATCCTACCACTCTATATCTTGTCTTCATGATTTAAAGGCACTCACTATCAGTACTTCATAAGTCAAATGAACGATAGGCTGACCGTCGTCATCTTGCGCCGAAAAATGTTGCCAATAATCAGACTCAAACTGTTGCAAGCGTGCCTTGGTCCACATAAAGGGCTGGGTGCTGTTGGCTTTTACTTGCGTCTGATTGGTCGATACGCCTGTCAATTTCATATGTTTTAGGATG
This sequence comes from Psychrobacter sp. PG1, assembly GCF_014897815.1. Taxonomy (GTDB): domain Bacteria; phylum Pseudomonadota; class Gammaproteobacteria; order Pseudomonadales; family Moraxellaceae; genus Psychrobacter. Next base: position 43,948 of record NZ_JABUZG010000064.1, on the reverse strand, counting down.
GCGTAAGGACTGGCAAACGGTAACTCGAAACGCTGAGTGGACAGTTCAACTTTCTCAAAACCAGCACTAATTAGTGCTAATCGCCACTTAATGATATCGGGATAGTGAAGACCCTGATCCGTTAGAGTCTTTATTTGCAAAAAGTTATTTGGCGTAAAAGTATTAAACAGCAGTTGACCTCCAGCTTGCAAACGGCGTGCTGATTGCGCAACAAAGTTTAAGGGGTCATCAAACCACTGCACAGCATTGGCACTGATTATTAAGCTATGCTCATCCTCAAAGTCCATCGTTTCAGCATCGCCAATTGCTATGTCAGCATTGGGCATTATGGATTGTAAGGTAGCCGCTTGTTCAGCGCATAATTCATTGATTAGCCAATATTGACTTTGAATGTGTGCTGCGAGTAGGCGGGTCATTTGACCGGTTCCTGCACCGACTTCAAGTACACTGTCGTGTTCAGTGTGGGTGAGTTTGTCTATTAAATATTGACAGACTTGCTGCTGAATATTGGCATGCTGGTCATAGTCGCTGGCATTGGCAAAATGACGAGCGATGGTTTGTTTTCTGGTGCTAAAGTTATCAGGCGTGGCGAGTGTTTTCATACGGTTTATTATATCCAAGTGAGCCAATTATCAATCGATAGCAGGACTGACGTCGCTGATGTATAACAACAGATTTATAATTGTTGTATCAATTGTTCGCAGTCTTCATCTGTCAGCTTGGCATTCATCACCAAACGGATACGAGCGGTGTTTGTAGGCACAGTGGGTGGCCTGATAGGCAGGGCGTAAAAACCTGCTACTTGCAATTGTTGTGCTTTGGCAAGCGTGCTGGCATTGTCGCCCAAGATGTAAGGCACAATCGGTGAGTCATAGTGTGGATGCCGGGTGTTCTGGGACACACGGTATCTTGGGTCGATGGCTTGACTAAGCTTGGTAGACAACCGCGCTAAATGCGCCCGTTGATTATTTAGCATTGGCATTTTTGCTAAAATAAATCGCGTCCATGCGTGATTGATAGGGGGTAATGCAGTACTAAAAATTAGTGGACGCATGCGGTTAATTAGCCATTGCTTGACGACATCATCGCACATGATATAAGCACCCACCGAGGCAAACGCTTTACCGAAAGTACCGACCAAATAGTCAATATCAGCCAATGTCTGCGTTTCTTCTGCTAGTCCCAATCCTGTATCACCTAATACACCGATGGCATGAGCCTCATCGACATACAGTTCGATACGAGCATCGCTAGCTTTTAAGTGTACCAGTTGACATAAATCCGCACGATCACCATCCATACTAAAGATGCTCTCAGTGACAATAATGATGCGCTCAATGTCTGGCGCTGCTTGCTCAATAAACGTCGCCAAATGTTCATAATTATTGTGACGATAACGATGATAGCTGACAAGTTTGCTTTGGCTCAAACGCAACCCATCGATAATGCTGGCGTGTACCAGTTTGTCAGCTAAGATCAGTGTTTTGACTGGCAAGGCTGTGAGGGCTGGCAATATACCAAGATTGGCATGATAGCCGCTATTCAATACCAATACCGATTTTGAGGCAGAGATATCACGTTTGCCGACAGCGGTTTGATACCATTCCTGCAGCTCAGACTCTAGCGCTTGTAGCTGTGCATCATTTCCAGTGAGCAAGCGTGAGGACGTCGCACTCATCTTAGGCATTTGTGCGACTGATAGCAGTGTTAGTTGACTGAGAAATTCGTTTTGTAATTCGGTGTCGCCGCCTAAGCCCAGATAATCGTTACTGGCGATATTGAGTAAGGTTTTACCACCGCTAATAACGTATCGCCCATGATGATGGAGATTGGGTAATTGACGGTATTGTTGGGTGGCTTTGAGTACTGTAAGCGCTTCTTGTAGGCGGCTAGTTATACGTCCAGTCATTATTTTTACCTTAAAATATTCGGTATCTCTTATTGTTTTATGTTTATTTCTGCGAGAAAGGCGATGAAATGAGTAGGGATTATTGCATAAACTCAGTGGTTGTAACAAAAGATTTCATATCTTTGCCTTTGTAACCCAAGCACTGATAAATACTTGCAAATCTTAACTCTCATACCATCAAACACTGACAGACGACTTGAAATAGTTTGTTACTATATACCCATCGTTAGCAAACAAGGCGATAGGGCTATAAAAGCCAATATAAATAGATAACTTGTTTGTCCAAATTGATTTTAAGGAGCTAATAATGAAAACTCTACAAAAAACGCTACTTGCACTAGCAGCTGGTTCTTTGTTAACTGTTGGCGCACAGGCCGCTACTTCTTATAGCAACGGTTACACTGGTCAGCCGTATGTCGGCGTCAAAGTCGGTCAGTTTGATCTAGATATTGACAATGCAGATGATCCAACTGCTTATGGTGTCTACGGTGGTTATAACTTCGATCAAAACTTCGGTGTCGAAGCAGAGTATGTAGGTTCAGATGATGCTGATTACAGAAACGGTGATCTTGATGCCAAAACTTATGGCGCGTACGGTACTGCACGCTACCAGTTCCCAAACACTGGCTTATACGCCAAAGGTAAGCTAGGGGTTGCTAAAACTGAAGTAGAAGGTGATTACACCGTTGGCCCAGTCAAAGTTTCGAACTCTAGCAGCGACACAGGTCTTGCTGGTGGTGTAGGTCTTGGTTACTCAGTGAATCCTAACTTTGGTGTCGAAGCTGAATACTCAATGATGGACAGTGATGTCGATGCCAAACTACTTACTGTTGGCGCTCAGTTGAAGTTCTAAAGCCAAAACGATTTATCAGCTAAACGAGTGAGAGAAGATGGCAATAATAATCTTTTCTCATCCAGATACTTTATAGACAAATAATTAAAAATATAACCCTAGGGGAATACTATGAAAACTTTACAAAAAACGTTACTTGCATTAGCAGCTGGTTCTTTATTAAGCATGGGTGCACAAGCCGCCGTATCTTATGGCAACGGTTACACTGGTCAGCCATACGTTGGTGTAAAAGTCGGTCAGTTTGACCTAGATGTAAACGGTGCTGACAAGCCAACTGCTTATGGTGTCTATGGTGGTTACAACTTTGATCCTAACTTTGGTATCGAAGCAGAATATGTAGGTTCAGGCGATGCCGATTATTATAACGGTGATATCGATGCCAAGAGCTATGGCGCGTATGGTACTTATCGTTATCAGTTCCCAAATACTGCGCTATATGCCAAAGGTAAGCTGGGTGTTGCTAAGACTGAAATCGAAGGTAACTATATCGTTGAAGACTCTAATAGAAAAACCATTTCTAACGATGATACCAGCCTTGCAGGTGGTGTAGGCCTTGGTTATTCGGTTAACCCAAACTTCAGTGTCGAAGCTGAATATGACATGTTAGGTAGCGACGCAGATCTAATGACTGTTGGTGCTCAGCTAAAATTCTAAGTTTTTGATTAGCAGTATGATAACTAAAAAACGCACCTCGAAGGGTGCGTTTTTTTGTACGATAAAAAGCACTGTAAGCGTCATTAAAAAAGAGTGCATTTGAAATAATGTTCTGTTAATATCTCGAATTCGACAATAGTTCAGCTAACTTATATGCTCTGTTATTTTCATTCAGATGGTATTTTTAGTTTTATTTAACAGGAAGATATATGAATACTTTACAAAAAGCTTTGATCGCCCTATCAGTTGGCTCTTTATTGAGTGTCAGCGCGCAAGCGGCAGCTAACTATGCAGGTCAGCCGTATGTTGGCGTAAAAGCTGGTAAGTTCATGGTAGATGCTGATGGTCTAGATGATCCTACTGCTTATGGTATTTATGCTGGTTATAACTTTGATCCTAACTTTGGTGCTGAAGTTGAATATGTAGGCTCTAGTGACACTGATGTTGATACAGGTACCAGACTTCTTAAGGGTGAATATGACCTTAAAACTTATGGTGCTTACGGTACTTACCGTTATCAATTCCCTAATACTGGTTTATATGCCAAAGGTAAGTTAGGGTTTGCTAAAGCTGAGATTGATGCGTCTTTAAGTGACGTACTTGGAAACACTGTTAGTGAAAGCGATAGCGATAGTGGTGTTGCTGGTGGTATTGGTTTGGGTTATAACTTTAACCCTAGCATGAGCGTTGAAGCTGAATATGATTATGTCGCTGAGGATATTACTCTATTGACTTTAGGTGCTCACATTAAGTTTTAATAAGTTGATTAAAGAAAAAAGAAACGATCGCTTTGGCGGTCGTTTTTTTATGCTCTAAGTTTTAATATGTGTTTCTCATATTTTTCGAAGTATACACACCATATATTGATGATTTTTAAGAAATTATTAATACTAAAAATGTGCTACATTAAAAGTTAGAATGATAAAGATAGGGAATATAGTGATGATGGAGATGCTGTGGCTGATTGAACCTTGGCACTGGTTAGTCTTAGGTTTTATATTGCTGATCATTGAGATGTTTGTGCCGACATTCGCCAGCCTTTGGTTTGGTGCTGCCGCCATCATCGTTGCCGCGCTTTCGTGGCTATTGCCTATTTCTGTCTCTGTGCAAATTATTATTTGGTTGGTGCTTTCTGCCATATTCTTGCTGGCATGGTTCAAGTTTATTAAACCCTTATCAGTAGATCGCACCAAAGCAGGCTTGGGTGGTAGTGTTATCGTTGGTGAAACTGGCATGATTATCGTCCAGCCGCAGCCAGATAGAGCGGGCACTGTCAGATTCAGTGTTCCTATTGTTGGGGCAGCGGAGTGGATGTGCCGCACTACGGGTGAGCCGGTGGCGGTCGGCGATCGAGTGGTGGTGACCGATATTGTCGGTAATGAGCTGATTGTGAGCAGTATGAAATCGCAGGCAGCGATTAATAAAGACATGCAATTATAATAATAAGGATGAATTATGGAAAGCTTTAGCATTGTCATGGTGGTTTTGGTTGCACTGGTTGTCTTTACGGTTTTCAAAGGCGTTCGAATCGTGCCACAAGGCTATAAGTGGGTGGTGCAGCGATTGGGCAAATATAGCCAAACACTAGAGCCGGGTCTCAACCTTATTATTCCTTTCGTTGATGATGTCGCTTATAAAGTGACGACCAAAGACATTGTTCTTGATATTCCCTCACAAGAGGTCATTACGCGAGACAACGTCGTTATTATTGCCAACGCTGTGGCTTATATCAATATCGTGCGCCCAGATAAGGCCGTTTATGGCATTGAAGATTATGAATATGGTATTCGTAATTTGGTGCAGACGTCACTACGTTCAATTATCGGTGAGATGGATCTTGATAGTGCATTGTCTAGCCGTGATGAAATCAAAATGAAGCTAAAGCATGCGATATCAGAAGATATTGCGGACTGGGGTATCACCCTAAAGACAGTAGAAATTCAAGATATTAATCCATCGCAAACGATGCAAGCATCAATGGAAGAGCAGGCGGCGGCAGAGCGTCTACGCCGTGCGACAGTGACTCGTGCTGATGGTCAAAAGCAAGCGGCTATCTTGGAAGCAGATGGACGTTTAGAGGCGTCACGTCGTGATGCCGAAGCACAAGTGGTATTGGCGAGAGGTTCTGAAGAGTCTATTCGCTTGATTACTAATGCAATGGGCGAGGAAGAGATGCCTATTGTTTACTTACTTGGTGAGCAATATATTAAGGCGATTCGTGAGCTGGCAGAGTCTGACAATGCAAAAATGGTGGTATTACCTGCTGATATTTTAAGTACCATCAAAGGTATGGTGGGTGACAAGCTTAAGGTTTAATAAGTCATGTATAGCCATGTGTTATAGCATTAACTCTTAAAATGGTCAGTGAGCTTCTTAGGCGCTGGCTATTTTTTCGACTGTCAATTGTGCTGAACGCTACATCTAATAAATAACTCATATGGTTCGTTTAACAAGAATAAAATATATATCAGGGATAAAAAATGACGATACAAAATATTAATACAGAAATCATTCAAATAAAAGACTTTATCCAAGGCACGGCACTACCTTATACCGTGCTAGATGATACGCATATCAATGCTGCGTATCCTGAGAGGAAGCTTGAGATTAGAGGGGGTGGTTTTGGCTCAGATGCAGCGGCTCATCCAACCAATGCCAAGCAATTTTATGTGCTCACTGATCGCGGTCCCAATGCGGATTTTGCAGGTAGTGCAGGCACGGGTAAACAGTTTTTAGTACCTGACTATACACCGCGCATCGGATTGTTTGAGCTACAAGCAGCTGGGCAAATTATTAAGATTAAAGAGATACTACTAAAAGACGTAAATGGCAATCCTATCTCTGGGCTACCGAATCCACAAGCACTCGGCGGAACTAATGAAGTCCCTTACGATGTAGACGGCCAGCCGATGACCATGAATCTCAATCTACCTTTTGATGCAGTGACCAATCCTATCAAAAACGATATCAATGGTTTAGATCCTGAAGGTCTTGCTGCGCTCACAGATGGCAGTTTTTGGATCAGTGATGAGTATGGTCCTCATTTGGTTCATTATAATGCGCAGGGGGTGGAGATTGAGCGTATCAATGCCTTTGCGAGCGATGAGCGCAATAATGTGATGGCTAATGGTCAGCTGATTTTACTACCAGCAGAATTTACCAAACGTCGTGCAAATCGCGGTATGGAAGCATTAACGATTACTCCAGATCAGAGCACACTGGTGGGTATTATGGAGTCTTCTATGGACAACCCTGATCATTCAGGTCGTGTTTCTAGTTTGACGCGCATCGTCACTATCAATCTATACTCTGGTCAAATAGCACAGTATTTGTATCGTCTCGATCATGCTCACCATGTGACTTCGGGTATCGTTGCGATTAACAATCACGAGTTTTATTTGATTGAACATGATCGCAAGTTTCCGCTGCAAGACAAGTCTGCGCAAAAGCTCATTTATAAAATAGATCTCTCGCAGGCGACTGATATTGAGAATATTTTAAATACAGATAATATCAAGCAAGATCATGTATTGGGTTTAACGATTAATGAACAAACGCTGGAGCAGCTTATTGCAGCCGATGAAAAAAATTGGCAATTGCTGAAAGAATTGGCAATCAAACCAGTCAAGAAAACCTTGGCAGTCGACGTTCTCGCGACTGTAGAGTATCCACATGATAAGTTAGAAGGTTTGTGGTTGCGTCAAGATGGCTCATTGGGTCTACTGAATGACGATGACTTTGCGATGACGGATTCAATGATTGCCAATGCTAAAAGCATAATTGAGCAAAAATATTTGGACAGTGAAAAAACAATAGAAGATGCAAATAGGCTATATATGGTGATGCCTTCTGAATGTGGTGATGGCTACTGAGTAGGCTAGGGCATGTCCTCAATTCAATTGATCATATCTAAACGGGCTAAAAATGGCTAAATTTTGCCAAACATCGTTAAATAGCTGGTTAATATCCCGATATTATCTGCGCTATTTTCCTCGTTTGACTGCAATTTATCTCATTTTTATCACCATTTTTGAAATGAGGACACGCCCTAGAGGTATTTTTCGTCAATCATCAGCTTTATTAAACACCATAAAAAAGACCTCAAGTGAGGTCTTTTTTATGACTGCTTTTAATTTATGGAACAACTCAATCAAATAACTTTTGAGAAACGATTCTTATGTTTTTTCTCAAGATATTCATCAAATACCATGGCGACATTACGACCTAATAATCGACCTTTTGGTAGCACGCGAATACCAGCCGCGTCCATATCGATGAGCTTGTCTTCTTGCATGGCGCCAAGCTGTTGAATCTCATTGATAAAGTAAGTGATGGCATCGATACCAAATTTTTGATTGATGTCTTTAAAATCGATATAGTCGTGACAGAGTAGATTCATAATCACATATTCACGCAAGCGATCTTTGATAGATGTTTTGATGACTTTTACTGCAGGCATGGCAGCCGAGTTACTTTGTGCAGCATCGATGCTCGCTTGATAAACTGATAAATCTGTATCATTTTGCAAAATATAGCGGGTATTGGCATTGGCAATTTGACTGATAGAGGAGACGCCGAAGCCCAATAAATCACAATCGCCCATGATGGTATAACCTTGAAAGTTACGATGCAGTTTGCCCTCACGCTGCGCCACGGCTAATTCATCATCAGGCTTGGCGAAGTGATCAATACCGATATATTGATAGCCAGCTTCGGTCAGCGTATTGATGGTATTGCCAAGCATCGTCAGCTTGGCTGCTGGGTCTGGCAAATCAGCTTCTTTAATCTGGCGCTGGGCCTTGAAACGTTCTGGCAAGTGTGCGTAATTGAATACTGACAAGCGATCCGGCGACATCTCGATGATACGGCGCACCGTTTTATCCAAGGTTGCGGGTGTTTGATGCGGCAAACCATAAATCAGGTCGATATTGATAGAGTGAAAACCTAAGTCACGCGCCTCATTTAACACATTTTCAATGAGCTCTGCTGAATGTACACGGTTGACGGCGATTTGTACCGTTTCATCGAGGTCTTGTACGCCTAAACTGACACGGTTAAAGCCAAGGTTACGCAACACTTTTAACGTCTCGCCACTCAGCTCACGTGGGTCAATTTCAATAGAGTAATCGCCTTTGTCTTCAGGTAAGAATTCAAACTGAGTTTGTAAAAACTCCCACAGTTGAACCATTTCTTCATCACGCAAAAATGTTGGCGTACCCCCACCCAAATGCAGCTGTTTAACGAGGGGTTTGCTACTACCTTCTGGGACAGGTAGAAGGCGGCGTTTGTGCTTAATCTCAGCGATTAAATACTGCAAATAATCGCCTGAGTCGCTATTTTTCTTGGTGATAATTTTATTGCAAGCGCAGTAATAGCAGAGGTGACGACAGAATGGAATATGAAAATATAAAGACAGTGGTGCACGAGCTTCACGGTTTTGAAGGATCTTTGACTCAAGACCAACAGAGATAGGTGAGAACTCTAAAGCGGTCGGATAGGAGGTATAACGTGGTCCTGAACGATTGTATTTATTAATAATAGCTTCATCAAAGGCAGGTAGCTGCTTACTCATCATACTGCCACGCGTACTGGCATAAGGACTTTCTGATTGCATAACAGGGCGTGTCGTGGTCGGTTGCTCTCCTGCACGATTGTAAGGCTGCTGAGTATTTAATTCTGAATGTTCTGTCATGCGGTACTCCTCGTTTTGACCTTGAGTATTACTGTTCTTACATCTCTAACGACCAAATATCTGAAAGCCAGTAGGTGTTTGATAGATGATTAATAACCATAATAACTTTGTTATCAATAATAATTTTCACAGCGCTATATGCTGCTAAATTGATAGCCATCAATAAGCACTATTATAACAAATCCTTGTTTGCAGTGGGGTGGTCGGCGAGTTTTCTTACATACAAACTGTCTATGATAAGTCCATTTGATTTTGGCAATTATACTCATACCCCTCTTGCGGTTAGCTGGCTAAGTGCTGGCATCATGATGCATCGACGATATTCAAACAGACTGCTTCCATAAAGTAAAAAGACCTCAGCATATATCTGAGGTCTTTTTATCACTAATTTAAGTTATCACTAATTTAAGTTACGTCAAACTTATTCTTTTAGCTGGATTTTATTGCCAACGGCTTGCTTGCTAACGTCATTAGCATTGAAGGGTAAGCGAATCCATTCTTTAGCTGAATAGCGACGGGTTTGGTCACGGTGATACGGCCGTGTGCTATCTGCTGATTGTGAGTATGCGAGTAAGGCTTCTACAACGGGGCCTTTGGTATCAAAAGTCACCGACTGCATATAAGTGGGTCCATTGTTGATGACGTAATTACCAGCAGCGTTTGCGCCAGGTCCTCTTGCCACATTAAAAATACCTTCGCGTCCTTGTCCACCATGCATAGGAATACGTTCGTTATTTTTACCTGCATCAATTACGAATTGTAGCTCACCTAAGGTTGCATCCAATGCGATATTTTTATCTTGGAAGAACTTAATGGAATCTCCTAAAGCAGTACGTGTATCCGCACTAATAATTAAACCACGAGGCGTATTGACTGGGTCTTTTGCATCGAACTTAACACTGAAGATCGTATCAGTCGTTTCATTAAAGTCCACATTACGCCAAAACTCTCTAAAGACATGAGCGCCTTTGCTCTCTAAATTATTACGACGATCCCAATTACTCAAGATATTACAAGCATTAGTTGCATCAATAGTAGAGCCACCTGTCAAAGGCATGCTAGCATTCACTCGACAATCTGCTAATACGTCGTCGAGTACCAACTCAGCGACATAACTGCGGTTACCATAGACGACCTTTTGCATATTGTTTAAATTGAAGTTAGTACCGCCCAAGTTATCTTTATTACTGAATCGATCTTGTATTTGAACCAGTCCCATACGTGAGCGCATAAGCAATGGAACACCATCTGCTGGACTAGCACCCAAGAAGGGGGCTAAACGACGACGTAGGAGCGGTGAAAATCCAGTCAGTGGTTGCTCTAAATTGCTTAACCAATAGCTATCATTCGAGTTAGCAACATAATCATCGCGGATCAAGAAAGGTAAGTTTGAGCGCCCAAAGATACCTGCTTGCGGTGAGTCTGTATCAACTCCCCATTCACAGGCAGCGGTACTACCATTCAGTGCTGGCAAGTCAGAGGCAATTAAAGCACCAAGGAAGGGGCCAGATGCAGCACTACTACAAGCTTCAAGCTTAGCTTTGGTCACATTTGGTACGGTTGAGATGTCAGCATAGAGTGCCTTACCATTACGGTCGGTAGCAATAGTATTAACAAACCCAAGACCAAGGACGCTTTGCATTCTATCGACTAAGTCCTCAACACTCGTAGCCTTATTCATACTACGCCATTGATTGAGTGCTCTTGGGTTTTCAGAGGCGGCATCACGGATAGTATAAGCTAGATTATTAGCGCCCCATGCTGGTAATTGACCATTGAGTAAATTGACCGCTAACATAGGTCCATATTGTGAGACATAAATATTGTGAACCTGCGTCTGATTATTTGGTAGCTGAATAGTGACAGGAACGGTTTCGATATCGCGCTGCTCAGTCACACCAGCGCTATTAGTATAATTGTATTTGAGAGGATCTCCGTCAACTAGGCTAAGCTGATAAAGCGTAAAACGTTTGGCAGTGGATACGGTATGGCTCCATGCCACGTCTTTATTAAAACCGATGTTAGGGAAAGGCTGACCTTGCTGAGCCGCACCCATCACATCCAGCTCACCTGGCATCGTTAAGTGAAATTGATAGAAGCGTTGGACGCCATCCCATGGCTCATGCGGATTGGCATACATGACCCCGCTACTAGTACCAGTCACCTCCTTACCAAAGGCATAGGCATTACTACCGCCACTCATCGCATTAATCGTATCCATATTGAATGCAGGTGCTGACTCTACGACAGGGTTTGCGACTGGAACACTACGCATTCTTGAGCTACCCTGAATGCCAGCAATAGAAGGCGGTGCCGCTGCTACAATGGGACCGACGAAATTAGATAAGCCACCACGTAGATTGGCTTTACCGTAGACCGTCAATAAATCATCGAGAGTAATCTCGCGTACCCATTCAGCATTGGCACAAGCAGGATCGATATTGGCCACGCCTTTATCACGTAGATAACGGCTATAGCCTGCTGCATAACCTGTCACAGCATCAATGACTTCAGGGTCTTGAGCTGCTAAAAATTCAGCTTTTCGCTTGTCAGTGTTGTACCACGTATAAAAAGCATCGCTAGCCAAATTACCGTCAGCGCCTAGATACAGCATACTCTGACCGCTAGCGACTACAACTTCACGTGCTAGTGAGCAAATATTATCTTCTGCGAATGCATAACCGACGCCATAACCAAGGCCTTTGTAATCCTTTGCGGTGATGTGCGGTATACCGAACTCAGTGCGCTGAATATCGGCTTCATAATTAGTGGAAGGTAGTATGACATCATCGTCATTGAAACTATTGTCGCTGTCTTAGCAGCCGAATAGTCCTAAAGAGACTGCTACTGTCAGTAGCGTGAGTGTGGGCACACGCCGATTATGCATCTTTATGCTCATAAGCTTATCCGTCCATGGTAGTAGGTATTATATAAAGTAGGTATTATATAAAGTAGGTGTTATATAAATCTGCAGCAAAAAGCCGCCAGCAAACTTTATATGATCAATAAAATCCTTTTATTGCCAATACTCTTGCTAATCTTTAATGCTTTGTAGCGCGATTAAAATTATCCAATACGTTAATAACATGGTTAACAGGCGTGAGAATTTTTGGGGCAGCATAGCCGAATAAGACTGAGCGAAAGAGCATCCGTTTATCATATAACAACTGTTGATAATTATGCTAGTAAATAAAATGAGACAAGGAAACATGACATTTGCGCACTGATACATAATACTCTATTATCATTTATTCCCTATATTAGGAAAATGCTGATGTCGTTTGCTCAAGTCTATACCCGTTCAGTCGTCGGATTACATGCGCCCAAGGTCATTATTGAAGTGCATCTGTCACAAGGGTTGCCAGCATTGACCATTGTCGGTTTGCCGGAGGCGGCGGTACGTGAGAGCAAAGACCGTGTACGCTCTGCGATTCTGAACTCTGGCTTTCAATTTCCTAATCGTCGTCTCACGATCAATTTAGCCCCCGCTGATTTGCCTAAAGATGGCGCGCGTCTTGATTTACCGATTGCCATCGGAATCTTGGCAGCCAGTGATCAATTGGATCCAGAAGTATTATCAGGGTTTGAGTTTATCGGTGAGTTAGCGCTCAATGGGAATTTACGGCAAGTGACAGGCAGCTTAGCGGTGGCACGAGCGATCAAAGCTGAGGCGCTGGCGTCCAAGGTATTGCAGCTGGCAAATATCACTGAACAAGAGCTGAGCGAACCGCAGCCAAAACCACAAACACCGCAGCTTATCGTACCGATTGATAATGGTGCTGAGGCTAGCCGTGTGGATGGCGTGACGATACTAGCCGCGCAAAGCTTAAAGACAGTTTGTGACCACTTACAGTCGTTAGCGAATCCAAGCGCAGCCTATGAATCTTTGGACGTTGTACAACCCAGTCCAGCACAGCAGCATGTTGGCTATCAAGTGGACTTGGCTGATGTCAAAGGACAGCATCATGCTCGGCGCGCGCTAGAGATTGCCGCCGCTGGTGGTCATTCGCTGTTGTTCACAGGGCCACCCGGCTCAGGCAAGACATTGATGGCCTCGCGGCTACCGACCATATTGCCGGATTTGAGTGCTGAGGATGCGTTAGAAGTTGCCAGTACTTATTCAGTGGCAGACAGCGATTACGATTATGGGACAAGACCATTTAGGCAAGTTCATCACACTATATCAGCCGTGGCTTTGGTGGGTGGTGGCTCACGACCAAAACCGGGTGAAATTACCCTTGCCAATAAAGGCGTATTATTCCTTGACGAATTGCCAGAGTTTGATCGGAGTGTGCTTGAGGTATTGCGTCAGCCATTAGAAGCCAAGCAAATCACTATTAGCCGTGCCAACTCGCAGATGACTTTTCCGGCAAATTTCCAATTGGTCGCTGCCATGAATCCATGTCCATGCGGCTATGATGGCGATACCTCAGGGCGTTGTCGCTGTCGACCTGAGCAGATTAAACGTTACCAAGACAAACTATCAGGTCCACTGCTTGATCGCATTGATTTGCATATCACTGTACCTGCGCTGCCAATTGCCGACTTGCAAAATGCTCAAGCTGGCGAAACCTCCGAACAAGTGCGCGTTCGAGTTATTGCCGCACATAAACATCAGATGCAGCGGCAACAAAAGGTCAATAATGAGCTTAGCCCTAGCGAGATTGATAAATATATCCAACTAGGAGAGGGCGAACAGCAACTATTACAGCTCGCTCAGCAGCGTCTAAACTTATCGGCACGCGGTTATCATCGAGTATTGCGAGTGGCGCGTACCATTGCTGATTTGGCTGACAGTATCGATATTACAAGCGCTCATGTGTCTGAGGCGCTGAGTTATCGGAGCAAATAATAATTTCAAAGAATGGCTTAAATGAATTATTCTAATGTTCAAATTTTAGCTGTCTATCTTATAATTTTTGAAAATATATTCTACTAATGCCGCAAAGTCATCAAAGGCTTCGGTAGGATTTAGCTCACGGATATCTTGTCCATAATTATAACCATAAGACAGCCCGAAAGTATTCATATTAGCATTTTGTCCGGCTAAGATATCGTTTCTAGAATCGCCAATCATCACAGCTTGTTCTGGAGTGACGTTCAACGCTTTACAGACATGCAATAGCGGTGCTGGATCAGGCTTTTTAGTTGAGAGACTATCACCGCCTAATATTTCACTGAATAAGTCCTGCCAGCCAAAGGATTGCAATATTTTCGGTACAAAACGAATCGGCTTATTGGTCACTAGCGCCAGCGTAAATCCTGCCGCTTTTAGCTTTTTTAGTCCGCTATCGACATCTGGGTAAGCAACGGTTTTGCTACCACTGAGATTTTTGTAAGACTCAAAAAACAGGTGCTCTGCGTGATTGGCTTCCTCGACCGTCAACTCGCCTTCTAACACTTCTACCTTACCTACTAGTGCGCGCTCTACCAGCAATCTTGAGCCGTTGCCTATCCAGTTTCGTATGGTCTCGATAGGGTAAGTCTCTTTGCCCAGCGTGTTTAACATCGCATTAGTCGCATCAGCCAAATCTGGCACACTATCAATGAGCGTGCCATCGAAATCAAAAATCAAAAGTTGCTTAATATCTACAGTCATTATTATTTGCCCACGCTATCAATTTTATACTTCTTTGGAGTATTAGCTCCAAGCCCTCATTACCTTAGCACAGCAAATCATGAATTCAATTATTTAACAGTCTGTCATTATCAATATTTCTATCTTTTCAGGCTGAGGATAATTTTTATTGATATGTTTTATGTTTATTCAACCTCTTTATAACGTTCGCGATGTTCCTTTTTCATTCTTAGATACTCTTCGTTCTCACGACACTCGTCCCATTTTTGTTTAAATATGCGCGCTGACTCTGCTTTGATTGGGTCTTCGATTTGTCGTGGCAACTCTTCGCGACCATGTGCGCCGCTCTGACCTTTTTTATCATCGGGAACAGCACCCTTGTATTTTTTGCCGCCTTTGTGATTGGCGTAACGACGGGCGCGGGTGTAGCCCATTTGAATAAATTTGCGCGCCATATCTGCACCGACAAAGTCATCGGCCGCCAGATAATCTAAAAACATCTGATAAATTGTCTCGCTGCTCTCAAGCGCAATATCAGGGGTCGCAAAGCGCCAGTGTGGCAGGATTTCAGACTTATACGGCTCTACCAATAATACACCTTGTTCGCCGCGACCGACACGGTAAAGCTCTGGCTGCGCGCGCAAATCTAGGTTTTTATAATCCAAATCGTAATCGAACGCTCTCATCGCTTTTCCCTATTAGTATTCGTCATCTGTCAAATTTATCATTATCAATACTATCGAGTATACTGAGCGCCGCTGTCTAAAAAACAGCACAAAAATGTTATGCAACCGTGACAGTAAGCGTTTAGCATGAGAAGCATGGCGAATAGAATTAATCATTGAGCAGGTCTGAGTAGGTTAAAGTTATGACAGTTAATAAAAACATCCTCAATAGCATCAGTCTAGCTGGCTCGACTTTTACGATGTCGTTAAAAAGTATATTTGTGATATTGGTGCTGCTGCTCATCAGCGTGTTAAGCACCAATGTTGCCCATAGCGCATGGTTTGAGCGGTTGATTCCGCAAGGAGAAACTTACACGGTACGCGAGATAGATCGTGATTTGGCGTTCGTGATTGATGGTTTCATTTATGATGCGCGCACGTCTTGCTTTTTAGCAGTGGGCGATAGAGTGATATTTTTTGAAGGGCGTCATGGTATCGATTACCGCGCGACGGTTTATGACTTAGACTCGCGTGAACGTTGCGAGGTGTTATTAAGGAGACGTTTGTCATAAGCTATTAGACTTATTTCAGAACGGAATATAAGCATAAAAAAAGCCCCGAACATTGCTGTTTGGGGCTTTTTAGAATTCTTAAACGAATGGTGGCTCGAGGCAGGTTCGAACTGCCGACACACGGATTTTCAATCCGTTGCTCTACCGACTGAGCTATCGAGCCGTCTTCGTTGAGGCGCTATTAAACTAAATATAGACGTTGCTGTCAAGTAGTTTTTGCATAATAGAAGATAAAAGACGATAAATAATCAAATATTGGCAAAATTAACTATCTCTGCTTTCGATTTAATCTTTAACACGCAGTAAATCATACTCGCTCATAATACGATGAATATCTGCATCGGCAGGGACAAACTCACGCACACCTTTTTTGACCTCGGCATCATAGACCAGTTTGATAAACTTAGCATCGATCGCGCGACCGCGATTTTGCTGATGCACCGTTAAATATTGCAAACGCTTGGCATCGGTTTGCCCATCATCAAAACAGCCAACAGCGGCGATAGGTTTATCATTAAACATACCGACGTATAGATACTGACCACGCTTAAAACCTTGCTCAACGATATTTAATACCTCGATACCATCAGGCTGCGCGTCATCGCTATCGTATAATGCCTGCAAGCGCTCTGATAGCTCATTGTCGCGAGCAGGTTTTTTGATAAGTGGTACATCCAAGCTATTAATGGCGATCGCTTCTAAAGGCATGGCAGTTCCTATAAACAGAGGGTTTCTATCGTATAAAGTAGCAGTATGACACAGCACAAAGTTATAACACGGCAAAAGTCATAGAAAGTAGGCTGTAGAATATGATATCTAAAAGTCAGTGCAAATCATGATTAATAATACTGAACACACTATTTTAGCAGAATGAGGTAATTTTGTGCGTGGTTTACCGCTTGGTCGTGGCAGTAAATGTTAGGGTTTGCTATGATGAGGCTAGATGATATTTAGTACGTACAAACCCTAATACCTTGATATCTTTTGTATATATCATTTTCTAATACATTTTTTGCTAGCGCTGACCCAGACACTAGTAAAATATTTAGACATGTTTCGCCTTATTTATTGACCGCTTTTCACTGATAAAAACTGATAGAGAGTAGCCATGACAGCCAATGCAATGACGACTGCTGATACACCTGAGCAAAATGCACCAAAAAACCTAAATCTACATGGTCGCCCTGAACGTATTGCGACCGTTGAGCGCATTACTGCTGAGACCCAAGTGACTTGTACCGTCAATCTTGATGGTACGGGTCAAGGGGTTGTAGATACTGGCGTACCGTTTTTGGATCATATGATTGATCAAATCAAGCGTCACGGTTTGTTTGACTTAGAGATTAAATGCAACGGTGACACCTTTATCGATGACCATCATAGCGTTGAAGACACTGGTATTACCCTTGGACAAGCATTTAACAAGGCATTGGGCGACAAAAAAGGCATTCGTCGTTATGGGCATTTTTATGCGCCGCTAGATGAGGCATTGACCCGCGCTGTCGTCGATCTATCAGGACGTCCGGGTTTACACATGGACATTCCATTTACCCGTTCGCATGTCGGTAATTTCGATGTTGACCTGTTTAGTGAATTCTTTTATGGTTTTGTGAACCATTCTTGGATGACGGTGCATTTAGACAATCTAAAAGGCAAAAATAGCCATCATCAAATTGAATCTACCTTTAAAGCGTTTGCTCGTGCGCTACGTATGGCGTGCGAATATGATGAGCGTGCACTCAATACTCTGCCTTCGACTAAAGAGGCTTTCTAATGCGCATTTAAGGGTCTGCTACGGTGTCAGTCAAGCTTGGCGTACTAGTTGTACAGCCTGTGCTTGACTTCCTTGTAGCAAAACCTTATCTACACCTTAGTAATGGCCAACAGTATAAATAGTACAGTAGTCAAAATATTTAAAAATGAGAACCAATCGATGACTAAAGTAGCGCTACTAGATTATGGTATGGGTAATTTGCATTCCGCCAGTAAAGCCTTGTCAGTGGTAGGGGCAGACGTCTCTATCACCAATGATCCTAAGGTTGTCGCTGCGGCAGACAAGATTGTCTTCCCCGGTGTCGGTGCGATGCGTGACTGTATCGCTGGCATGCATGAAGCAGGGATTGATGACGTGATACGCCATGCAGTGTTTAACAAGCCTGTCATGGCTATTTGTGTGGGCATGCAGGCATTGTTTGAGCAGTCCGCTGAAAATGGTGGCACAGACTGTTTGGGTATCTTAAACGGTAATGTAGAAGCATTTGACCCTACGTGGAAAGACGAGCAGGGCGCAACTATAAAAGTACCGCATATGGGCTGGAATACCATTAGCGGTATGGATTTTGACCATCCGCTGTGGCATGGTATTCAAAACAATGCGCATTTTTACTTTGTACATAGCTATTATTGCGAGCCTACTGATAGCTCACAAGTGGCAGCGATATGTGACTATGGTCAACCGTTTTGTGCCAGTGTCATCCAAGATAATTTATTTGCCACCCAGTTTCACCCAGAAAAAAGTCATACTGCTGGCTTGCAGTTGTTGAAAAATTTCGTTGAGTGGGATGTGTAAGTAGTTGATAACCGTGAAGTGAATATTTAATTTAGCAGAAGGTAGATTATCAATTGTATAATCTGCCTTTTTTATGCTCAGCCATCACTTTGTAGCTGCCACTCTTTAGTTATTATAGTTTAGCCATCATGGTTTAGTGATACTCTCAGTCGTTTTCTACTTGCTTATATTTGGAATATCTCAGTGGATTTTACCGCTTTTAAAATCAATGTTATTGAAGTGTCTGGACTTGCCAAAGATGCCTTACATATCTATGTCGGCGTCGGCATCTATCTTTTGTGTCTGCTTGTGCTGCGTCCTATCATTAAAAACCAAAGCATCAGATCATTCATGGCTTTAGTCGTCGTGACGGGCATTGCTTTATTGGGCGAGTATTTAGATAATCGAAATACGATTGAAGCGTCAGGCATGGTGGGCTTAAGCCACGAACAGCTGGTCGCAAGCCTCCGTGATTTGATCAATACGTGCCTGCTGCCTTACGTGCTCTATGCGCTGAATAAGTGGACGAAGATATTCAGTTCATTCAATCCGTCTACTAAACTGTTAAAGCAGCGCTAATATTCTGAAGTGATTTTATTTCAGATATCAAAAAAGTAAACTTAAGTAGGATTTTATGGTGTAAAATTTATAATATAAAATATATAGCAGACCATATTATGTCTTCATTTAAAATATCTACTTACATTTTTTCTTCTATTATTCTATGTCTAACGATGTTTAGCTATCATTCAGCAGTGGCAAGTCAAAACGTCATCATTGACCTCAATAAACCCATATCGGCAGCACTTTTGGCGCAGTACAATCGTGATGGTATCGAGATTGACTACGATGATACGACTGTATTGAAGCAAGTTTACGTGACGGAAAAAGATGGGGCAATCGCACGTCAGTTACCAAGCGGCGCTGCTCGAAAGGTGAAAAGCTATACGTTCGGAGAGAAACTAGAGGTCATTGAAGATAGAAAGGATTGGTATGCGGTGCAAGACAGAATTCGTAGAGAGTATGACGAGGACAATGATGGCATTGTAGAGACAGACGTTGTTAAATGGGAAAAGGTCTTTGTGAGAAAAGAGCAAACGGGTTCTACTATACCTGCCTCGCTAACGTCCAAAGATTTAAACATACTAGCATATCTATCCATTGGCGAAGACTACGAGACTTTTGAAAATGGCAAAGCACTTAACGATTACCTAAAAATAGAGCTAATTGATAAGGCTTTGTTTGAGAAGAAACGTCCACTTGCCGTTGATTTTTTATCAAAAGATGAAAGTATTAAAAAGAGAAATGGGGTGATATCCATTCCAACTGCTGGCAAGGTAGTAACGTTCACTGATAAGAATGTAGATAATGATGGGTATCAGATTTTTGAGTACGTAGGTCAGATTGCCCCGTTAAATCAGTATTTGGTCAGTGGAGGTTACTGGGAAAGCGGTGACTATAAGATGATTGATAAAAATTCGGGTGAGACGACGCAGACGTTTATAGATTATCCTCATATCTCGCCCAATAAAAAATATATCATCTCAGCCTATACCAACCCATATGAGCAATACACCGATCTAGAGCTGTATAGAATTAAGGGAACAGACATCATCCCGATTATGGGTGCAGGCTTTAGGCATTGGATGCCTATGGAGGAGCCAAGAGACATATTTTGGGCAAGAGACGGCTATTTATATTTAGCGGTTACTCATAGCGCCGCCTTCTGGAAAGAAAACGGCAACTTTAATGATCTTAATGATACTTTTCAATATATTAGGATAAAGGTAGATTTATAATTGTTAGGCTAAATACTAGCGAGTAGCATCGTAAATACGCTCAAAGTTGTTTTCAGTAAACTCAAAACAGAAGTATCCACTATCCTCATCACGATAAGCGGAGATATCTCCCTCTATACAGAATTCGTTAGAATTTTTAGAAAAAATTAGTTTTTTATAATTAACTAAGTATCCAAAAGGATAAGCTATTTGAGTTTCTGGGTTTATAACAACTAAATAACCAAAGTTATCTTCCGGAAATACTAAAACTTTATCTTTATCAAAATTGACAGTCTTGTCAGTATTTTTATAGGATATTTGATTATATTCGTCGCAAAAGTCTTCTACACCATAGTCATAGTTGCATTCCTCATTGCCATGAATCAAAACTTTATAGTTGGCGTCATCGGAATGTACAGCGCTACAACCAGACATTAGAAGTAAGACTATAGCTGACATAAGTCTCATTTAATTATTCCTAAAATAATGTGATGGCTGTAACTGGCGTAGAGACTTTCGAATACTTTTACACTAGATCTAACTATAATTCTCAGCTCACTTGCAAAACCTACCGACCATCATATAACTCACGCACCACTTCACCAATCGCTGCAATACCATCGGTTAGCGTCTGCTCATCAGCCGCGATACTCATACGAATACACTCATGTGCATGCTGATAATCGCTGACATCGACACCAGGGAAGAAATACTGACTTGGTACAATGAGTGTGCCTTTTTCTTTTAAAATCTCATACAGCTCAACGGTGGTAATCGGCAAGTCTTTAAACCATAACCATAAGAATATCGCGCCTTCAGGCTTATGAATCATCAACGGATAATCGCCCAAAGCTTCTTTTAACAGCTTCACGGCAAGGGTCGCCTGCTTTTGATAAAACGGTTTAATCTCATTATCGGCTAACTGCTTGATACGGTCATTTTCTACCAATGGCGTGGCAATCGCTGCACCAAAGCGTGTCGGTGCTAAATTCACCACCGCATTCATCGCGCTGACCGCTTCAATCACTTTCGCATCGGCTACGATAATACCCGTACGCATACCGGGCAGGCCGATTTTAGACAGGCTAAAGCACAGAATCGTATTGTCATCCCACGTCAAATGCGCGTCTGAATAGATGATGTTAGGGAAGGGCATACCGTAGGCATTATCGATGATAAGCGGTATGTCATAACGTTTGGCAATCTTGGCCAAATGTGCCATTTCATCATCGGTCAGTACGTTGCCAGTCGGATTGGTCGGGCGGGAGCAGCAAATCGCGCCAATACGGCCTTCCTTTAGCGCTGGCAAGTTCTCTAACGCGTCAAAATCCACACGATATTTAAAGAAGCCTTCTTCACCATCATGAGTCACTTCATCGATATGTGGCAATACCGCTGCGAAATGCTGACCTTCGACATGCACGTCGCTATAGCCGATATACTCAGGGGTCAATGGCAGTAGAATGGACTTGTCGATAGATTGGTTCTTTTCATCAGCGAACGCACCGCCAAACAGATTAAACAGATAGAAAAACGCATTCTGTGAGCCATTGGTCAAGGCAATGTTTTCTGAGGTCAGATTCCAATCATAATGACGGTTAAAGAAGCCAACCAAGGCATCGATAAAGGCCGAATCACCTTGCGGATTAGAGTAGTTCGCCATGCTGATAATGGCGCTACTATTGGCCTCACCTGCATCATTATCATTGCCAAGCGCTTTATACGTCTCCAAAAACAACTCATTGACGGCATCAATTTTGGCAGGGTTACCACCGCCCAGCATGTTGACTGGCTGATCGCTTTTTAGCGCATCGCCCAGATCATCCATCAATTGTGAGATGCCAGTGGGCTGGGTAAATTTTTGACCGAACTTTGAGAATTTCATAAGGCTACCATGCTGTTTGGGAGGGTATTATAAGTGGGTATTTAACCGATAAAGTTGGGCTAGTATAGCAAATGAGGGCTATAAAATAAGCAAAGTGCGGGGGAGATATTGACTTATATGTCTATACAGGTTGTGAAGCAAAAAAAAGCCTTCTAGGTGAGTAGAAGGCGTTTGAGGTTGTGTAGATAACCCTCTTTGCGCTTGCAGTTCGTGGCGCACAGCACATCAAAATAGCGTTCTAATGTTCGAGCAATCAATCCTATGCAAGGCGTTATAAGGGTCACAGACCATTGAGCTATCAGCGTAATCATGATTGCAAACTATTATAATACGATAGTCAAAAGCAGCATAAAATCCTGTTAATGAAGTCAATATAATAAGTTATAAGTCTCTAATTATTTCATAAATTTCAGGTGTAGTAACGCCACTATCTAAGAACTGAAATAATATAACTTGTAGCTCAGGGTTTATTTCAAACTCTTCCTGATTAAGTTTGGAGTTTCTATTAGTTTGAATAATACCACTACTAAGCATACGATCAACTAAATACCCTCCCTTCTTTTTTCTAATTTCTACTGACTTTCTGGGCTTAAAATTACCATTACTATGGAATAGTTTAATAAGACTTTTGAGTGATTTCATGCTTCTATCGTCGCTTATATGTGAAGGGCTGTCGATAGAGTCTATGATTTCTGAGGTATTATCTAGCAAAAGTACTTTTTTCGAAAGATGGGTTTTTTTTAGTTGAGAACTAGTTTTCTTAGAAGGAGGTATTTTGATAACTCCACTTTCAAAAAGGGTTGTTTCATCAAAGATACAGTTTACAAGTCCATAGTAATCATAAATATAGCAATC
>NZ_JABUZG010000064.1:18766-20929 GCF_014897815.1 Psychrobacter sp. PG1 | reverse complement strand
AAATATAGCAATCCTTAATCGTTAAATTGCTGAAATCAAATACTAGTTTAGGGTTTATTTTTAGTTCCCTAATATTATATAGGTAAAGTTTAGAAACCTCTCCTTTGTTATTCGAGAAAATATCTAATAAAGCTTTATCGAGATCTTTTTGTGTGTTTAATTTATTCTTAGATTTTAGTATTCCTAAATACAGTATAAAGATATTAGAGATATATTCATAATATTTATTCTTTATTGATACTTCATTGCTAAGGTTTATTAAATCATTAATGTTTTCGCTATTTATTAAAGTAGAGACAACTATATCTTCAACGTCAGTTTTATAAAGTCGCTTTCCAATATCTAAGGAGAAATTATTTAAATAGCTAACTCTAGATACTAACAAATCTAATAACTGGATATCTGCAATATTTTCATTAGAGAACATCTGAGCTATAGATATCTTGAGGAAAAAATCTTTTAAGAAGTCATATCTAATATTGATCAACTTATCATTAGCATAATCGATAAATGCATGATTCAAAAGTAATGAAATAGTAGTGTCGTTAGTTTCTGCTATGAAATCTTGAACGATTAAGATAAAGTCAGTTTTGCTTATTGTCTTATTAATTGTGCTTAATTTACAAAGTATTTTCATTTGTTCAATAAAGCTGATACCAATTTTCTTAACTTCACGTTTGCATACAGCATATATTAAATAATCTAACATGTTATTCTTTATTAACCCTAACTCTTTTGCTTCCTCATTTTTAATATCAAAAATATTCTCTATATCTTCATCTTTAGTTTCATTAGACACTAAATTACTTATAGTATCTAACATAAAAGGACTGTAGTAATTTTCGTTTGATTGATCCATAAGCTTCTGAACGAGATTCATCGATTTTTTTTGTAGGCTTATATCGTTTTTGAAACGACTTTTAAAGAACTGTTCAGTTTGATGTTTATTAAAAGGTTGTATTTCCACATTTTCTATACGAAACTCTTCATTTATTTGATTGAAAGCTTCTTCCCAAATATAATCTCGACAAGTAATAATTATTTTTGTTTTAACAAGATTGAAGCAGTAACTATCGAAAATATTTTTTAAAAAACTTTGTAACTGAAACTCAATATTTACACCCGAAATAATTTCATCTAAACCATCTAGAATTATCACAAAGCTACCATTATCTACGGACAGCTTGAATAATTCCTCAGTAAATAAGCCTGTATCTGAAATGCTAGCCTTATAAAGATCGTAAATTGTTGACACACTGTCTGTTTTTAGCTGATCTAGAAGGACCGAAGAATCCAAAAATAATACGTATTGATCCTCACTCATTTTTAAATTAGTGTTTAGAAAGTTTCTTACAATAGTAGTTTTTCCTACTCCTCCAGGACCAGTTAGAACTATTAAAGGACTGTTATCTGAATTAAACCATTTTTTTACAAGTCTGGAAGCTACAATTTGCTTTTCATTACTACCAACTTTAGAAGAA
Source organism: Psychrobacter sp. PG1 (assembly GCF_014897815.1). Taxonomy (GTDB): domain Bacteria; phylum Pseudomonadota; class Gammaproteobacteria; order Pseudomonadales; family Moraxellaceae; genus Psychrobacter. The sequence goes on along the minus strand of NZ_JABUZG010000064.1, from coordinate 19,448 downwards.
TAGTTTTCAATAAAAAATTTTGTATTTTGATAGTACTGACTAAATAACATTGGTTCTAGATATTCTTGATATAAATATTTTTTACCAAACTCATCAATGAATTCTATATTACCATCATTTTTGAAAATGCTTTTATATACGCTCTTTACATAACTAATACGCCGCTCAGGAGAAGAGTCAGAAGGTTTGTTTATTAGCAGCAATAATTTCGTAGAAGGTTTCGTTGTTTTTAAAAATGTATTGTATAGATTCTCTAAAGAACCTTTTAAGCTAGTACTACCAATAAAAGCAATATATATTTTATCACCATTCATGAAATTTTCTAGTTCATACAATTCAAAATATTTCTTACTATCATTACTTAATATCGGAAAATCTTTGCTCATGGTAAATGTTTTGTTTTTATCTAAGTATGATAGTACAGTATTATAAATAGTCGTAGGCTTATATGCTTCAATAGAAGTGAAGTTTGAACCATATTTTTTCTTTATTTTACCTTCTAATTCTTTTATTTGTGGCTGCGGCATCACCCCTACATTTTCATTACATCCCGTAGAATTTCCATCGTCACCCCTATATAGAACTGTGTTTTTTCTATAATTAAGTGTATTGGTTTGGATGTCTTTATTTAAGTAATATAACCTGTAGGGCTGTTCTATCTTAAATATTAGTATATTTTTAC
>NZ_JABUZG010000064.1:0-18734 GCF_014897815.1 Psychrobacter sp. PG1 | reverse complement strand
AGTATATTTTTACCTTCAATTATTTCTAGTTCTATACTATATTTAATTTCTGAAAAATCTGTTATGGCGTTGCATAGTTTTGCGTTAATATCTTTCTTTAAGGAAATTAAATCGCTTTCGCCTATATTTGAATCTTCAAATAATTTTGTACTTTCATTGAAGCCTATAATCATGTAGCGAGTTTCATCAAAGCAATCTAAATTAGCATTTGTTAGCGCAAGAAAGTCTTTTATAAACTCTCCCCACAAGCGCGTTTTATCGATATTTTTGGCTTGTGGGTCATTAAAATTCCAGTACCAAGAGCTTTTATATTCTATATTGCTGCATTCAGGTTTCTTGCATAAATCCTTTATATCCATTTTTTGATCGCTCTTGAATGTGGTTGATATTATTAATTATTTAAGTTTTTTTTCATTATACTAAGAGATAACATTCCTCAATCTGTAATAGATAAAGTAGTAAGACTGCTATTTAAAAGTCTTATATAAGATGAGGATATATAAAAATATAATGACAGCATACCTTTCTTTTAAACTGAAAGATAATAGATTTTTAAGTCTCCACTACAGCCTTAAATCATCGCCCTTACCCTTGCCATAATCCCACGTCCAATCACCAATCTCACATAAATAATAGCAATCGCAAACAGCAAGATAATTAACGCCGCACCGCCAATAGCCAAGCTCAGCCACGGCACACTAAATTGTAGATTAAACCACTGCGTGATGGCCGCCCATGCGCCAACGCTGGCGATGACCACGGCAAAGGTCGCCGCACTAATACCAAGTACACCTAGCTCTAAGATATTGAGCATATACAAGTCACGCTTTTGCATCCCCAGTAATCGGAAGGACGCACTCTCTTTCATACGATCTTGTGAGGTAGACAGTAGCGAGCTGATCAGCACCATGACGCCAGTGAGCAGGGCAAGCAAGGTGAACACATAGACCAAGCGGCTCATTTGTACCACCAGCTCTTGGATTTGCTTGGCAATGGCAGTGCCGTCAATCGTGGTGACAGCAGGGAACTCACGTACCAGTTTGCCTTGTATTTCTGGAATCTCATCAGCTGGCACATGTGCAGTGGCAAACTGAATCTGCGGCGCAGCAGACAGCACAGACGGCTCAAACAAGAAGTAGAAATAAGGGCTTGGGCCACGCTCATAGCGCGTACGAATACTGGTAATTTGCCCGATGATTTCGATACCTTGAATGTTAAAACGTACCTGATCACCCATACCGACATTGAGCATACTGGCGGCAGTATCTAAGATAGATAGGGGTTTGATTTGCTCATCTGTCGCATCGATAGGGGTATATAGCGCGTCGTCTGTGAGGGATTCAGTGATATATTCGGTCTCCATGACCGTATCTGCGTAGCTCAAATTAAACACACGCGTAGGGTCATCAAACCCATCTGCAGGCACGATATCTTTTGCCGCTACATCATTGGCCGTCTCCACACGGGCACGAATGACGGGATAATAAGTGACGGGTGCCTCAATGATGGTATCAATCTCATCATGCTGATCGGTCTGCACATCGAGCAAAAACAAATTGGGCGCATCTTCAGGATAAGCATTGATAAACTGTGTATTGATACTGTGATTGAGTGTGGTAATGAGTGTCAGCACCGCCACCGATAGCGATAAGGTGACAAAGAACAACGCTGATTGGTTGCCTTTACGCGCAAGGTTATGGATGGCGATACGCTGCATCCAACTGACCTTGGTATTGCTCGCCAACTTGTTAAGCAGCCAGAGCCACCCACGCGCCAATAGCCAAAACATCGCCACAAAGCCAATCAAGCCGCCCAATAACTGTGCTCCTAATGACAGTGAGCCAACTTCATAAGCAAAGAAGGCATACAGCCCTGCCAGCACCAAGCCATACCATAGTAGCGGCACGCGTCGATACCAAGGCAGGTTTTGTGTCTGGGTGCTCGCCCCTTGATTGAGTAGGGTAGCGGGTTTGGTGGTGTTAAGCGCGCTTAAACCACGCTGCGCAATGAGCAACGTCAGGACTAAAGCAATCACAATAGTCTTAATTGCACTGATTGGATTGATGAACAGCCCAACATCGGCAGGCAAGATAGCCACCAGATACGGCTGACCAATTTTAAGCAAACCTAGACTCAGTATAATCGCGGCGACACAAGCAATGGCAGTGGTGACGATAAGCAGTTGATAGTAGCTGCGCTTGAGTGAGCCAAGCGGTTCACCTAATGCCAAGCGAATCGCATTAGTTGACTGCTGTTTGCTGACAAACGCGCTAATGACACCGTACATGGCAACCGCAGAGAGTAGCAACACCGCGATGACCAGTAATTTTAAAAACATCAGTACATTGTCAGAGATACGCGAGACCGAAGTGTCTGCGGACTCTGCGTCAGAGAGCTCGATATCAGGATAGTTGGTCAGTATCTCTGTGAGCGCATCACGCTGCGTCGTTATCAGTTCGGGATCGCCTGCCATCTCAATACGATAGTTTATTCGGCTGCGTTGCCCCAATAGGTTGGTTGACGGGAGTGAGTCTTGATGCATTAAGACACGCCCACCAAACCCAAAGGTGGTCAGCGGGCGATCAGGTTCTTTTGTCAATACATCACTTATTGTGAACTGCGCATCACCAATGGTAATGCGGTCACCGACATTGGCCTGTAGACTACTGAGCACTTCTGGCGCGACGATCACGCTGTCAGAGGTTAGCTGCTCCCACAGCGGCTGTCCTGAGGCAAGCTCCGCTGTACCGTATAAGGGATACGACGGTGAGACCGCTTTAATGCTGGCAAGCAAGGTTTGCTCATCATTGACCAGCATGGCGCTAAACTGATAGTCATACACGATCTGCGTATCAGCGAGATTTTCTACCTGCGTCAATACTTCGCTTGGCCAGTCTTGCTTACTGTTTAAAATTAAATCGCCACCAACGAGCGCGCGCTGATTGTCATTGATATAGCGATCGACAGACTGCTGCACAGAGTCGAGGGTCAGGTAAGTTGCAAGCGATAGGGTTAATGTAAGCAGAAACAACATAGGATAAACCCAGCGTTGCCACCAGCTACGACTGAGTGCTTGCGCGCCCAGTGTTTGAAAACCTAGGATACGGGTAAATAATTGATTGAGAATGCCACTAGGATAACTGGACTCTTGACGCATACTGGTATCAGTCTTTTTTGTATCAGCTGGTGGTTTATTGTCTGTGGGCTTACGATTCATTAAGATACAATCCAGTTATTCATGTAGGTATAATTCGACCATCATGCATGGTGATGACACGATCTGCCATCTCGGCAAGTGCAGGATCATGAGTCACGACCACCAGTGCTGAACCAACCTGTTGGCGTAAGTCCAATAGCAGCTGCATGACTTGGTTGGCATTTTGCTCATCGAGGTTGCCTGTAGGCTCATCAGCGAACACAATCTTTGGGTGTGATACCAATGCGCGTGCCACCGCTGTACGCTGCTGCTCACCACCTGACAACTGATTGGGCAAGCTATGACGTCGATGACCCAAATCAACGGCGTCAATAAGCTCGTCTACTCGTGCTGGGTTTGGACGTCTGGCAATATCAAGTGGAAAGGCGATGTTCTCGGCGACTGTCAAGGTTGGCAGTAGGTGAAACGACTGAAAAACAAAGCCCATATCATGCTGACGAATGACCGCCAGCGCATCTTCGTCAAGACTACTGAGCATTTGACCTGCTAGCGACACCGTACCGCTATCTGGATAATCTAGCGCCGCCAGTAAACCTAACAAGGTGGATTTACCTGAGCCTGATTTGCCCATAATGACCACAAACTCGCCAGCGTTGACATAGATATCTACATCTTTAATGATTGATAGGGTTTGCTCGCCGACTTGCACGGTTTTGTTGAGTTTATTAGCAGTCAGTAGGGCTTCTGTTTTAACGTTTACTTGTGGCATTGACGCGGGAATCGAAGGTGATGATGTCATTACAGTATCTCGTTAAGTAGTCTCATTTATCGTATTTTTTGTCGTCTCGTCTTGAGCATTTTCAGTTGTGTTGTCTGCATCAGCTGTTCTTAGCTCTTTTAACTTGGGCTCTAGAATAGGTAGGATATTGTCATTAACGATAATTGCGTAGCCTTCTTTAGTCGGATGAATGGCATCGGCTTGATTGAGCGCAGGGTCACCGCCCACACCATCCAAGAAGAACGGAATAAGCGTCACGTTCATGTCTTTCGCCACTCTCGGATATATCGCGGCAAATGACTTCACATACTCAGAGCCAAGGTTGTCATAGATTTGTATGCCGCCCAAAATGACGACACTGCCATTATCCTGTAGACGTTTGACCGCGGTACGAATATTGGCTTCAACTGTCGCCACGTCGATACCGCGTATGGCATCGTTAGCACCAATGGTCAAAATTGTCACATCAGGCTTAGTTTGCAACACCCAGTCTAAGCGATTGACCAATCCCGTGCTGGTTTCACCACTCAATCCTGAATTGATAACTTTGGCATTGTCGTAACCCATTACTTGCAGACGATCTTCTAACTGAGCAGGATAGTTGTCATCTTTATCCACCCCAAGACCTTCTGTCAGGGAGTCGCCCAATGCCAAGATCGTTAATGGCGCTTGCTGTGCAGTGGATGTTACCGGTTGCTCAGATTTTGTCGTTTGAGGTTCGGCAGTTTGAGTACTGTTTTGCATACCATTATCGGTGCTAGGTTCAGATGGTTTTTGGCAACCACCGAGCGCCATTACGGCTGTTAAAATAGCCAATGTTGGTAAGTGTCGAGCGAAACGAATGGATAAATTCATCATGGTTATTCTGTCCTATAAGCAATCAAACCAGTGTAGCAAAATAAGACAGACACCAATATTATCCTAAGGTTACTTTAGTTTTTGATATTAAAGCTTTTTGCCATCGACCATCACTGGACGACTCACTACCCAAGCGATGACGACGTTGATAACCATCAAAATGAGCATAATGAATAGTGGTAAATCCCAGCTGCCAGTCGCTTCATGTAGCCAACCTGTCCCTAAGGGACCAAAAAATGCAATCAAATAACCGACGAATTGCGCCATACCAGACAGCTCACTAGATTGGTTGGTCGTATAAGTACGTAAGGAGAACAGCATCATACTCAAGGTGAAAATAGCGGAGCAGCCAATGCCCATCAGACCTGACCACAACCAAGCGAGGTCGGTAGATAAATAATTGATTCCTAAAATACCAATAACATTCAGCACCGCTGCAAACACCGCCAGCGCCTGAATAGGGCGGCCGCGATTGATCAGCCATGTCAGGCTCAAAATAGAGACTGGCGCCATAAACTGAAACACTGAAGCCATTTGTCCTGCTTGCACTGCGGATAGCCCCTTACTTACCCAAATAGAGGGTAAGAAACTGGCAACGGTATAAAATAATAGTGATTGCAGCCCCATAAATACCGCAATTTGCCAAGCAAAAGGCGTACGCCACATGGAGATGTCAGACGCACCAGAGGTAGGTGGCACAATTGCTTGATGACTAGACGAACCCAGCCGCAATCGTAAAAATATCCAAATAACGATCGCAAAAATGCCCAATAGCGACCACCCACCCAGTGCCCATTGCCAACCCACTTGCTCAGATAATGGTAGTACAACTCCGGCGACGATGCCTGCCGTCACCGTCATCGTTAGACTAAATAGCCCTGTTATGAGTGGAATATGCTGGGGCGTACGCTGTTTAATAACAGGGGCAGCTAAGGTGTTCGCAAAACCGATAGCCAACGTCAGCAGTAACGTACCAATTAAAAACCCAGACCAAGTGGGAATAACGGTACGAATCATCATACCAGTGGTTAATAATGCAATCATCGCAATGAGTGTATTCTCAAGCCCAAAACGCTTACCAATGGCTGGCGCGATCAGTGCGCCCACCGCAAAAGTCAGCATGGGCACTGCTCCTAGCCAACCAATCTGCGTCTCAGAGATATTGAGGGCATCTTGTACGACAAGGGCAATAGAGCCGAGAGCAACAATAGGCGCACGCATATTGGTGGCGAGCAAAATCATGGCACATAAGATGAGCCAAAAAGTGAAGCGTGAGGAGGGCAGCTCAAACGGTGACGGCGTATCTGAATGAGACTGTAATGGCACATCAGTAGAGGTAGACATAGCAGCACGACTATTATAATAAGAAAAAGGACACGTCATTAAACAGCGCCGAAGCATCGTCGCTTGTAAATAACACCAAAGAAAACGCACCTAGACGGTGACTAAAATCATTAATTAGAATCGTAAATTAGAACTAGAGATTACTTGCAGAATACAAGATATATGAGTAACCATTTTGAAAGCGCGCTTATCTTCAATCGCCTATCAACTGGATACGGTATTAGATTTATTTAGTCTACTATTATTAACAGGCCTTGCACGTGCCGTATTGATATCCAAAATATCTTAAAGCGATGCTAACTAGATACGTCGCGGCTGGTACAACTAAAAATAGCGCCAGTCCCTTGCAAAGGACTAGACGCTATTATAAGAACAGATGTTAGGTAAATACTACCAGCGTATGGTAACAGACGCGGTATTTATAAAATTTAGTTTATACAGGTCTACCTAGCTGAGCGGCTTTAAGGGCATTTTCTTGCTGTTCTGCCACGATTGAATCACACTTATTGGGATCATTTCCACAAAACGAGCAATTTTCATCACCCATTAGTTTAGCAACGCCGCCACAAGATCCTCTAAGCGGCTTCTTTTTAACCATATAACCGATACCCATAAAGATAAAGAAAAGGACGAATACGGTAAAGGTGATGGCAAGCATGGGAAGCAATTGACTAAGCATAGAGGAAACCTCGATTTTTAAAAATAGTGTGGCTATCTATTAGGGTAATACCTTAATAGTATAGCAAAACCAGTATAGCAAATTTTTGTATGGCTCGTTGATGGTTATCGAGCCGTTTACAGTATTGAGACTAAGTTCTATTGAGACTAAGCTCTATTGCGACTAAGTTCTAAGGCTGTTTGTCAGCGCGTAATGCTTGCATCGCTGGTGTTTGTACCACTTGCCACTGGTCAGTATTCTTATCAGAACCCGTCGCCTTTGCCTCGTCAGCTAAGACAACAAACAAGGCAGCTATATCTTGTGCTTTGGCTGTTGCAAGGGCTTTTTTATAAGGCATCGCAGTGAGGGCGGTTGCCCACGCATCTGCCAAGGCAACTGAGTCTGCTGCAACGGTTACCGATGGTGCGCCGCCCGCGATAGGCTTGCCAGTGGTTGGGTCAATCGTATGACTGTAGCGCTGACCATCGAATATGACGGAATTACGATAGTTGCCAGAAGTTGCCAAATACATCTGATTATCGGTATTGATGGGTTGACGAATCGCTGATATTGTCTGACGCTCGCTGACCGTACTGTCCTCAATAGGCGCATCAATCGCAATTTGCCACGGCTGCTGTTGGTTATTGACCCCAGAGGTTGCAATCTCACCCCCTATCTCTACCATGTAGTTGCGAATTTGATAGTCATCTCTGAGCACATCGGCAATCACATCGACGCCATAACCTTTAGCAACTGCTGAGAAATCAAGCCCGACGCCATCTTTGGTTTTATAAATACTCTGCTCTTTTTGTATGATGCTCTCAAAATCTACCAAGGCTTTTGCTTGAGCAATCTCAAGTGCTGTTGGCGGACTTTGCAAGCGCTCAACGGTCATGGTGCTACCAAAGCCCCAAGTCTCTACCAATGGCATGACGGTAGGATCAAAGGCGCCACCAGATTGCTGATAGACGATTCGTGACACATCAAGCACGTGAGCAAAATCTGCATCGATAGTGAGGGGGATGTCTTTACCTAACTGGTTGAACTGAGAGATAGTAGAGTCTGCTTGATAGGTAGACATACTGTCATTGATTTGCTGCAAGCGCTTATCAATCGACGCTTGGATGGCCGCTTCATCTGCATCCGCAGGTAGCTGATAACTGATATGGTAGCTCGTTCCCATAGTCTCACCGCTGAGATAATCATAATCTGGCGTTTGCTGGCAAGCACTAAGACTGAATACAGCACTGATAGCCATAACTGGCAATAAAGTGGTTTTCATCGATTTGTTAAACAATGAGAGTGGGGCTAATTTTTGCATTATTGGTGTTTTCATATTAATCACAATAGCTTTTATGGCAAAAGGGTGAGTGGCATGTTCTATTAGCGTGGCCTATTTTACACCCCTTGTCACCCATAACGCCAATCATCGACTTAAGACCTAGTGGCTTAAACGACTAGATTTACTTTACTTTTGATTCACGGATGAGCTTATATAGTTTTGGTGGCGATAGGCGGTTGACTGTGGTCGCCAGTTTTTCTTTAGTGCCTGCCACGATGATATATTCTTCACCCTTAATCAGGGCTTTGACAACTTGTTTAGCAAAGGTAGCTGTGGTTAATCCTTTATTGGTTGCCTCGTCCATCGTTCCTTGCGCGCTACCATCACCAGTCAAGGCGTTAATAGAAATACTGGTCTGAATAAATCCTGGAAATATCGTCGCCACCTCTATGCCTTGTTCATGCAGTTCCGCACGCAGACTGTTTGCCCACATATGAAGTGCGGCTTTGGCTGCTCCATAAGCGCCGCCACCTTGTGTGACCATATCTGGCAATACCAGTCTAGTAAGACGTGTCTGCGCAAAATAATCTATCTCCATAATTTGGCACTCAACTTCTTCAGTGGTTTCCATAATAAGCGAGCGTTGACTGATGCCAGCATTATTAATAAGCCAATCAATTTGTCCGGCTTGAGCTTTAGCTGTCTTATACGCGTCTTTTGCTTGTTTGGCATCGGTGATATCAAAAGGGATGATGAAATGGTTTTTGCTGTTTTTACAGCGGTTTTTGACTGCTACTAATTTTGCCTCATCACGCCCACTTAAAATAATGGTGGCACCACGTTTGGCAAAGGCGATGGCTAATGCTGCACCGATACCACTAGAAGCACCAGTAATCCAAATGGTCAAATCTTTAATGTTGGTTTTCATAAGAATCCTTTCTTAAATAATTGAAGTTTTGTATACACTTTAGCCAATAGTTTTTTAGCTTAAAAATATTTCTATTTTGAATCTATGGGTTGGATGCCATCATATATTAAATTTCAAACAATAAAAAAGGCATCTAACAAGATGCCCTTAATCTTAACTAAAGATAATTTAATCATATTACAGGAGTTATCTTTCAGCTAATCTTTAACTTGTATAGCGGTAACCTTCTGATTCCATGCAGGAACTAAATAAACTATTTTCTTTTTCACTGTTTACCTTCGCTATGCCAATTTGATATTTACATTTTTGTATAGCGTTATGTGTATCATGTTGAGATATTCCTGCTTTTTTCCAAGTTGACTTAGGAGCACTTGAACAACCTGACAATATTAGAATAGAAGCAAGAACGCTGGTAAGTATACTAATTTTCATATTAAAACCTTTTATTGAATTTAAAGATACTAAGCTGTTGTTTAACTAAAACTGACAATAGTTTCAGGAACCAATCATTATTCAATAATAACAATAAACACCTAATATTGTAAGGTTTTAGAAACAAAAAAAAGAGCCTCAATTGAGACTCTTTTTTATTTATTACTTTAGAATACTTTTTTACGTAACCATTTGCTTAGCCACTTGCTTAGTTACTCACTTAACCGCCAAAATCATCAAGCATGATGTTTTCATCTTCCACGCCCAAGCTGTGTAGCATGTCGATGACCGCCGCATTCATCATCGGTGGCCCACACATGTAGTATTCACAGTCTTCTGGGTTTGGATGGTCTTTCAGATAATTTTCAAGTAGCACGTTATGGATAAAGCCGGTTGGACCTTCCCAATTGTCTTCTGGTAATGGATCAGACAAAGCCACATGCCACTCAAAGTTATCAAACTCTTCTGCTAGTTGATCATAATCTTCAACATAGAACATCTCACGAATAGAGCGTGCACCATACCAAAAGCTGATTTTACGCTTAGTATGTAAGCGTTTAAGCTGATCGAAGATGTGCGAGCGCATCGGTGCCATACCTGCACCACCACCAACGAAAATCATTTCAGCGTCAGTCTCTTTGGCAAAGAATTCACCATAAGGACCTGAAACCGTTACTTTATCGCCAGGTACTAGGCTAAATACCCATGATGACATTTTGCCTGGTGGAATACCGTCAGGACCGCGTGGCGGTGGACTGGCGATACGAATATTAAACTTAATAAGGCCTTTTTCTTCAGGGTAGTTGGCCATCGAGTAAGCACGAATAACTGGCTCATCAACTTTTGAGACATAGTTGAAAATACCAAATTTTTCCCAGTCTTCGCGGTATTCTTCGTCAATGATAAAGTCTTTATAATGCACTTCATGCGGTGGCGCCTCTAACTGCACATAACCACCAGCACGGAAGTTCACTTCTTCGCCATCTGGAATCTTAAGGACTAGCTCTTTAATAAAGGTAGCAACGTTGTCATTAGAGAGAACTTCACATTCCCACTTTTGTACATCGAAAAACTCAGGGTCAATCTCGATTTTCATGTCTTGCTTAACGGCTACCTGACAAGCCAAACGCATGTGATTGCGAATTTCGCCTTGAGTAAAATAGCCTTCTTCGGTGGGCAAGATAGAGCCGCCCCCTTCAATAACGCGGCAACGACACTGCGCACAAGTACCACCGCCACCACAGGCTGAAGATAAGAAAATACCTTCGCTTGCAAGGGTTTGTAGTAATTTACCGCCTGCTGGGGTCACGACGTCATTATCGGGATTATCATTGATATGGATGGTAACATCGCCTGAACTGACCAGTCTTGAGCGCGCCGCCAAAATAATGGCAACGAGGCCCATGATGATCAAGGTAAACATAGCAACGCCACCAATCGCCGTAGCGTAATCCATGGTAGGTATCCTTAATCTATGGAGTAGGGGTGCGAAAAGACGTCATTGCGTGTTTCCTGAACCCCTACCGAATAAATGAATTAAATAGGTCAAATCGCTAAATAGGCTGTTAAGCTTAGCGGTCTAAATTGACATACCGCCGAAAGACATAAAGCCAAGTGACATTAGACCAACTGTGATAAAGGTAATACCAAGACCACGCAGCGGTGCTGGAATGTCTGAGTATTTTAACTTTTCACGGATACCGGCCAATGCGGTAATCGCCAATGCCCAACCGAAGCCTGCGCCCACACCATATACGACAGATTCGCCGAAATTATAGTCACGCTCAACCATAAACAGTACACCACCTAAGATGGCACAGTTTACAGTGATGAGTGGCAAGAACACCCCAAGGGCGTTATACAGACTCGGGACGAACTTATCGAGGAACATCTCTAGAATCTGTACGGTCGCAGCAATCAAGCCGATATAACTGAGCAAGCCCAAAAAGCTTAAGTCGATATCAGGGAAACCTGCCCATGCCAGCGCACCATCTTTTAGAATGAACTGAAAGAGTAAGTTGTTTAGCGGTACGGTAATCGCCATCACGACGACCACGGCAACACCTAGACCAATAGCGGTTGAAACCTTCTTTGATACGGCCAAGAAAGTACACATACCTAAGAAATAGGCCAGCGCCATATTCTCAATAAAGACTGAGGTTATAAATAAACTAACATAATGTCCCATTAGTGACCGCCTCCATGTGCCATGCCTTTAGACTGCGGCTTCATTACAAATTCAGCGTCTTCAACCTGCTCAGGTTTCCAGATACGGATAATGGCAATGAACAAACCAATAATAAAGAATGCTGACGGTGGCAACAGTAATAGACCGTTCGGAATATACCAACCGCCATCAGTGACAGGCTGTAGGATGGTGATACCAAACCACGTACCTGAGCCAAGTAGCTCACGGATAGTCGCGACAAACAGCAAAACCGCAGAATAGCCAAGACCATTACCAATACCATCTAAAAAGCTTGGCACTGGTGGATTGCTCATGGCAAATGCTTCGGCACGACCCATCACGATACAGTTGGTGATAATCAAACCAACGAAGACCGACAAGCCTTTACTCACATCATAAGCAACGGCTTTTAGCACCTGATCCACTAAGATAACCAAGGAAGCAATAATGGTCATCTGTACGATAATACGAATGCTTGAAGGGATTTGCTTACGAATGATCGAGATAAAGAAGCTTGAAAACGCCGTGACTAAGGTCAACGCCACACACATTACCATGGCATTGGCCATGCTTGTGGTGACAGCCAGCGCCGAACAGATACCAAGAATCTGTAGGGCAATGGGGTTATTATCAAAAATAGGCGAGGTTAAAATACTTTTAGTGTCAGCCATGTTATGCCTCCTTGCCGTTTGCTACTGGTCGCTTGGCTGCCAGTTCGGTTTCAGGTTGAGCGCTCAGCGTTGATTGCGTAGCTTGTGTATCTGCCGCATTATCAATTGCTTGACCACTCTCTTTACGTAGCGTATCTAAATAAGGCTTATAACCTTGCTCACCCAACCAAAACTGAATCATGTTACTGACACCGCGACCGGTCAAGGTTGCACCACTGATACCATCGACCCAGTTCTCTTTTGGTGTACCCGCTTTAGTCACACCAGTGGCAACATTACCATTTTCGTCATATGAGTGGATACCGCTCCACTTCGCACGCCACTCTGGCTCTTCGATACGAGCACCCAGACCTGGGGTTTCTTTATGCTCATAAAAGCTGATGCCTTTGATGGTATTCATATCGCTTTCAAGGGTTAAGAAACCATAGATAGTGCCCCATAGTCCATAGCCTTGAATCGGCAAAACAACCATTTCAGGTTTGCCTGCGTCATCTTTTTTAACATAGACTTTGGCATATTTAGGCTTGCGACCAATACCAGCAGGGTCGTTGTTGCCTAAATCTTCACTCAGTGCTTTATTCTTAGTCGCTTGGCTTGCGTCATAAGCATTACGATCAGGGATGCCAGCGGCTTTTAGCGCTTCATCATCAACGTAGCTGCCTTTACTTAAGTCAATAATTTCGACATCGAAATCTTTAAAACGTTCAGCAACATCATCTGCTGTATCAGACTCGGCATCGTACATGCCAGCGGCAACCAAGATGTTTTTGTTACGGTCTAAGCGTGCGTTTTCAATTTGAGCAGGTTTTAGACCAACCGCTACTGCTGAAACTAAGACGGAACACACCAAGCATAGCGTCAATGCCACACTGATGGTTTTCGCATTATTACTTTTGGGCTTGGACATAACGAACCCTCCGAGCTGTTTGGCGTTTGATGTTTGCTTGGGTCACAAAGTAATCAAACAATGGCGCAAATAAGTTGGCGAATAAAATGGCCAGCATGATGCCTTCTGGGAAAGCTGGGTTCACGACGCGAATCAATACCGTCATAAAACCAATCAAGATACCATAAGCCCAGCGACCTTTATTGGTATGCGCAGCTGACACAGGATCGGTTGCCATAAATACGGCACCAAAGGCGAAGCCGCCGATCACTAAATGCCAATAAAACGGCAGGTTCATCATCATATTGTCTTCAGAACCAATCATATTAAAGACAAGAGAAGTAGCAATCAGACCTACTACACAACCTGCCATAATACGCCATGAAGCAATACGCGTCCAAAGTAGAACAACGGCACCCATTAGTATAGCCAGTGTTGATACTTCACCGATACTGCCTTGCATATTACCTAAGAACGCATCACCCCAAGTGATTGCATTACCATAGACGTCGACGAAGTCTTGAGGAACGACACCTAACGCGGCAAGACCAAGTGGTGTTGCACCAGAGAAACCATCGACCGCCGTCCATACTGAGTCACCAGACATATAAGCAGGGTAAGCAAAGTATAGGAATGCGCGACCCGATAAGGCAGGGTTTAGGAAGTTTTTACCCGTACCACCGAACACTTCTTTTGCGACTACGACACCAAAGATAATACCAAGGGCAACTTGCCATAAAGGAATATCTGGTGGTAAACAAAGCGCAAACAGCACTGAGGTCACAAAGAAACCTTCGTTGACTTCGTGTCCACGGACGACAGCAAAGATAATCTCACAGAGAATACCGACCGCAAAAGTGACGATATAAATCGGTAAAAATTGCATCGCCCCGTAAACGAAGCTTGCCCAGATACTGTCTGGGTTATAGCCTGCCATACTGGTGATAACGGTACGCCAGCCTTCAGGCTGCAAACCAAGGGTTGCAATCGCCGTCAGTGCTTGATGACCGATGTTGTACATACCCCAAAACATGGCTGGGAAAGTACATAACCATACGGTAATCATAATACGCTTTAGGTCGATACCGTCGCGTACGTGTGATGCTGAGTATGTGGTTGAGCTTGGTTGACGCAAAAACGTATCAAACATCTCAAAGATAGCATAGTATTTTTCGTGTTTGCCACCCTTGGTGAAAGACGGCTCCATACGATCGAACATATTGTGTAAAAATTTCATCGTGGTTAGCCCTCCAGCTCAATGCGCGTCAAGTTATCACGCAAAATATCACCGAATTCATATTTGCCAGGAGATACGAAGGTGCATAATGCTAAATCTTCTTCGTCCAATTCGAGCACGCCCAAATCTACGGCGCTAATCATGTCTTCGACAATTAATGCCCGTAGTAACTGTGTAGGCAGATAATCTTGTGGCATGACCTCTTCATAAACCCCGATAGGTACCATCGCTCGCGGTGAACCATTACTCGTGGTCGTAAAGTTATATTTCTTATTACCAAAAAACTTAGAAATATAAATAGGCAGCTTAGAGAAGCGGTTGGTGCCGACACTTAGGAAATGGAACGCTGGACGTTCACGCCCTTCAGGCAGCACACTGATTTGATTATGAAAGCGACCAAGATAAGCCGTATTGCCAAACACTTTGCGACCTGACAACACCGAACCGGAAATAATACGGTTCTCGCTAGCCGCCAGCTGTCCTTTGGTCAGAGCAGCGATATCAGCACCGCGCTCAGTAGCCACCAAACGTGGCTTGGTGACCGCAGGGCCTGCCAAACTAATGATACGGCGCGTATATAAGCGACCGCTGGTGAATAGCTTACCAATCGCAATCACGTCTTGATAGCCAATCGTCCATACGGTCACGCCGCGCATGATTGGGTGCAAAAAGTGAATGTGCGTGCCAGCCAGACCAGCAGGATGCTTACCAGCAAAGCTATGATACTCAGTGACATTATTAGCCGCCGTTTTGGCAACTGGCGTCAACTGGGCATCACCATGATGGCAAACAAAGGTCTTGGGGCTGAGTGTCGATAAGACAGCAAGTCCGTCATTGAACGCTTGCAACTGATCGTTAATCAGCAGCATTGGGTCAAATGCTAATGGATTGGTATCCATAGCGGTGACAAAAATAGCATGAGGACGGGCACCGATTTCTGGCGCACGGCTATAAGGGCGCGTGCGAAACGCGGTCCATTCGCCAGAGGCAAGCAGTTGGGTTTCAACAACTTCAGCGTCTAGGTCAGCAAGTTGCTGGGAGTCATAGCGCTCGAAGTCTACTTCTTCACCGTTTGGGTCGACCGCAATCACAAGGCTCTCAAACACACGTCGTTCACCGCGTTTAATCGCGACGACTTTACCAGCAGCAGGGGCAGTATAGATGACGCCAACTCGTTTTTTGTCTTCAAAAACGGGCTGACCCTTTGCTACGATATCGCCTTCTTTGACATTCATCGTGGACTTCATGCCCACATAATCATAGCCAATAACGGCGACATGTGTCGGTTGGTGCTCAGATATCTCGCGGGATGATTCACCGGTGATGGGCAAATCCAAACCTTTTTTGATGGTAATCATAAGCGAAAACTTAGTCCATAGTCTAAAACGATACCAGACGTCCTGTTTGGTATATCGGTAGCATGAACATCTGCGTCATTCAATAAAGCCCCCACGTCTCTCTTCCTATAGTAGGATAGTGACAAAGGGTCTCTAAAAATAACGCATGATCATAACTACTAGTAAGAGTATTAACGCTGACCTTAGACTCCTTAACAACACGTTAATGTCTTATTCGAATGACCAAAGTGGCGACTGGCTACCAAGGTGTATGTTAAAACCATCAAATCAAACGCAATCGTTCAAGCCTTTAGCGAAAATGATTGTGTAGACAATAGCTCTATCATACGTTTCATTGAAAATTAAAGCTTGTAACACCAGCGCAATTGACCACCCTTATCGGTTTGGTATCTTGTTAATAGATACGCGATTAGATAAGAATGCAGCCAAAAGATGATCTATCGAAATAGATGATAAACTGGTTGATAGACAAACTAGCGAAGCCATTATTAAGTAGATTTCACTCACATCAATAAGCGGCTATACAGCTAGTAATGACTGTTCTAAAATAGTTAGCTAGTGATAGAGATACGATAGAGACTATAAAAAAGAAAGAGGCGTCATTAGAGTTTAGTGCTGTAGAGTAGACTGTTTAGAGGCCACCAGTTGAAATTTCTAATATAACCCTTCTTAGCAATATGTCAGCCAACATCAAAAAGATGCACTTAGCTGCTGCTCGACTCATCCTGACCGCTATGCAACACTAAGCCACTATATCCCTATAAAAAGCGCAGCGCATGGTTACTATCACATAGAAACAAATAAAAATTTACCTAGGATTATACGCTAAATTGACCTAAAATTGCCAGTCAGTAATTGAATTTATCTAATGTTGCCAGTGATTCACTGTATTAAAACTTATGGTTATGATTGACAGTTTTTTATTGTCATTTCTATCTATCGAAGTGGATTTTGGGTCTATCATGGATAGCTTTTGATTCGTCTATATATTAAGTCACTTTTGACTGATGTTTTTATGCGTGTTTAGAGGGTGTTGAACGTTCAATACACCCTGATTTTTGAATTTACTTTTCTAAATATATTTATTGTTGTGCTTTATAAGGAATGCTATATGTGTGCTGTGCCTGTCATTATCCCGGCTATTGATTTAAAAGATGGTAAATGTGTCCGCTTAAAACAAGGCCGTATGGAGGATGATACGGTTTTTTCTAATGATCCAGTGGCCATGGCGGCACGTTGGGTAGAGGAAGGTGCACGTCGACTGCATTTGGTTGATTTGAATGGGGCATTTGACGGCGTACCCGTTCATAGACAAGTGGTGAATGATATTACTAAAGCTTACCCGAATCTGCCTATTCAGTTGGGCGGCGGTGTGCGCAACATGAACACCATTGAGCAATATATTACGGCTGGTTTGACTTATATCATCATTGGTACAAAAGCGGTCGAAGATCCGGATTTTGTCGCAGAAGCTTGCCGCGAATTTCCGGGTCATATCATTGTAGGTATTGATGCCAAAGACGGTATGGTAGCCACTCATGGCTGGGCAAACGTGACAGATACCAAAGCGACCGAGCTTGCGAAGCGCTTTGCAGATGTCGGCGTATCGTCGATTGTCTACACCGATATCAACCGTGATGGCATGATGCAAGGCGTCAACGTTGAACAAACTGTCAATTTGGCACGTGAAGGCGGCTTGTCTGTGATTGCTTCAGGCGGCGTGACCAATATGAAAGATATCGAACTGCTGAAACCTTATGGCGATTGTATTGAAGGCATCATTACTGGTCGCGCGATCTATGAAGGCACGTTAAACTTGGGCGAGGCACAAGTTTATTTAGACAGTTAATGATTATTGAACATTTAATAAAGAAAGATAAGTACGAAAATCTATAAAAAGCAAAGGATGCTTATGAACACCGACTTTGACCGTTCAACGATGCGCGATTTTATAAAAGCGTGCGGTCAAATGCTGTTGTTACTAAGCATCCTTTTTGCCTTTCCAGTGTATGCGGCTGTTGAAGAGGTGACTGGTGTAACCACTGCATTGGGGATAGATACAGCAGAAAACCCAGCAGCTGACAAACCTTTACTGGATGCGACATCAGAAGAGGAAGCTTCAGCATCTCCAGTGGTCATACCTGAACCAGCACCACCGCCCATAATCAGTGGTGAGAGCACCAATAATGCGCAAATCGAAACCACTCCTACTCCGCAAAAAGACAATGACATCCGTCAACGTATTCAGGGTATTTTTTCTGAAATAGAAGGTCTACAGGCTGTCAATGTCAGCGTTACGCGAGGTGTTGTCACCTTAACCGGAGAGACGCCGAACGAGAAAAAAGCGCAACAAGCCATTAATTTGACCAACCGTCTGACAGATGTGGTCACCGTCGAAGATCGAATTGATCGCACGCTTGATGTTCAAGACAATGTCACTACCGTTTATCAAGGTCTTAAAGCACAAGCCAAAAATCTAGTCAAAGCTCTACCACTCCTATTGGTCGGCATTGTCCTATTTGCATTGGTGACATGGTTTGGCAGTTGGCTGTCTAATCGAAAAAAAATGTGGCAACGGCTCACGCCCAATCCGTTTGTCGCCGAATTGCTGTCACAAACCGTTAAAGTCATTTTTATTATTTTCGGTTTGATTCTTGCGCTGAGTTTGATAGGCGCCGAAACCATTTTAGGCACTTTGCTTGGCGGTGCAGGCGTTATCGGTATTGCCGTTGGTTTTGCGGTCAAAGACACTATTGAGAATTACATTGCCTCGCTCATGCTCAGTATTCGCCAACCATTTCGCGCACGTGATCATATTTTGATTAATAATCAAGAGGGGATTGTAGTACGGCTAACCTCACGTGCGACTATTCTGATGACTTTAGATGGCAACCAGTTGCGCATTCCCAATGCTGAAGTATTAGACCTCTTGCAAAAGTAGCAAAGAGATTTAATAT
>NZ_JABUZG010000061.1 GCF_014897815.1 Psychrobacter sp. PG1 | reverse complement strand
AGTTTGAGCGTTTTCATGGGGTAATTATGATCTCAATGTATTTGGTTATCAAGGTATGTTCAATCTTAGGTGACAACGGTTGACGCCTGATATCCACGCCCTAGAAGGACGTGGATATCAGGCGCTAGATGATAATATTTTAGAATGTGACACACAGTATAGAGCGTGTTACCCGTTCAACTTAAGTCGCTATCCTCGTTGTTATCTGCGTTATACTAGCCATAAGCATTGACTATCACTGAGCTGACTGCTTAGATGGTTTATAACTAGGAGAATGTCATGACTCAAGAACACGCTTCCCATGAAAAGCGCAAAATCATCGATAAGTTTTTGATGAAACTCACCAAAGAAGAGCCGCAAATGTATTATGCTAGCACCTCTGAGGTCGCTCGTAGTATCCATACTATGATAAAAGAACACACCAATCGCCTGTCGGTAGAAGATCAGGCGCTCGTTAGACATATGACCGTCGAGGAGATACAAGACTTGCTAGGCTTTCACCTTAAATAATCACACTTTCAACGTTCCCATAAAAAAAGCCCGCTTATTTGCAGGCTTTTTTATTATTAAAACTTCAATTTAGAGCATTGAAAATATACATCGCTTAAAACGGATACTCGCGTGGCTCATGTTGCATAGATATCCAGTGCGTTCTAGTAAACTCTTCTAGCACCCACTCACCGTTAAAACGACCAATACCTGAGTTTTTCTCGCCACCGAATGGTAAGTTACTTTCATCATTGACTGAAATATCATTAATATGTGTCATGCCTGCTCTGATACCGCGAGCAAAGCGTATGCCTTTTGCCATATCTTTTGTAAATACCGCACTCGACAGACCAAACATTGAGTCATTGGCGATCGATAACGCATCATCTTCATCTTTGGCACGAATGATACCGACCAATGGTCCAAATACCTCATTACGTGACAAATCCATCTCGCGCGTCACTTCAGTAAAGATATGCGGCGGTACAACTTGTCCTTTAATCTCACCACTTAGTATCATTTTTGCACCTTCTTGCTGCGCATTAGCGATTTTCTCTTTCAACGATTCGACTTGTTTTTTGTTAATAATCGGACCAACCGCCGTGTCTTGTTTGCTCGGATCGCCGACATTTAACGTTTTAACGTGTGCCAAGAAACGCTCAACAAAGTCATCATAAATCTCGTCTTCAACGATAATACGATTGATAGCAATACAGATTTGACCTTGATGTAAGAACTTCCCAAAGGCGGCTGCTTTGACCGCTTGCTCAATATCAGCGTCTTTTAGTACCACAAATGGACTGTTACCACCCAACTCAAGCGCTACTTGTTTAATGTAGTCGCCGCCATTAGCCAACTCGCCAATGCGCTTACCGACTGAAGTAGAGCCAGTAAATGATACAAAGCTTGGGGTTTTGTGTTCAACGATCGCATCTCCTATCTCTTTGCCTGAGCCAACCACCACGTTGAGCAAGCCTTTTGGCAAACCTGCTTCTTCGAATACTTTTGCTAGCAGCAAACCACCAGTCACTGGAGTATCACTCGCAGGCTTGAGTACCACAGCGTTACCAAGTGCTAAGGCTGGTGCAATAGAACGTTGGGTCAAATGTAATGGAAAGTTCCACGGACTAATGACAGCGACGACACCGATGGGCTCACGGTAAACAAAGTTTTCTTTGCCAGGGGTGTTAGATGGACGAATCTCGCCATGTACACGACTGGGGAAAGTCGCAGCCTCAAGGGTAATGCCGCGGGTAGCAGCAAACTCCACCATGGCTTTAACACGGGTACTGCCCGACTCTTTAATGAGCCAATCGACGATTTCATCTTGGCGCTGATCTAAAATCTCAACCACTTTATATAGTACACCTGCTCGTGTCGCTGGCGTTTGCTGTGCCCACTCTTTTTGTGCCGCACTTGCTGCTTGATAAGCTTCATTAAGCTGTGCTTCTGTCGCCTGCTGAATCTTTACAAGTGTATCGCCATTGTAGGGGTTGGTGTTGGTATTGACGCTATCATCTTGACCGCTTTGCCATTCCCCTGCAATGTACTGGAGGTGGAAATCATTATAGGCATTGGCTTTGGTATTATCGGTATCAGTTAACATAATTCTTCTCATTTATTTTATGGATGTTATGTTGGTTGTCAATAAAACAGTATGGCTAGCAAATTGAGGCAGATAAAAAATAACCCTTAACACAGTTATTTATATTAAATAGCCTGCGCTCGCGACATTTGATTAAGCACATCAAAACGAAACTTGCTAGACGACTGGTCTAATGCTACCATAGACCTCATACAAATAAGCGTATTTTGTCAGCAAGTATTGTTGAAAAAACGTAACGTGACCATATCAACCCTGACAATAAGCACTCATTATAAGCAACGATAAAAATCTGCATCGACCCATAGAAAGTATCATGAATAATTGTTAATAGCGCGCTAAGTAGCATTATTCGCCATACCTTATCTCTGAAATACATTCATAAAAAATATAGGAGGACATTACCATTATGTCTGCGGCCTCAACCACAATCCCACCAGATACCAAAACGCATCTGTTAGAAACAGGCTATCAACTGATTTCCAAAAAAGGTTTTACTGCCGTCGGTATCAAACAAATACTAGACACAGCCGGTATTCCTAAAGGCTCTTTTTACCATTATTTTGCCTCAAAGGAAGCGTTCGGTGAAGCTATCATCAGTCATTATTTCACTGACTATAAGATACGCTTAGACGCCATTGGTCGTCAAAAAGTTAATGCTCAGCAAAAGATTTATGATTACTTTCAAAGCTGGTATGACACCCAGCAAAATGGCTGTGATCATGAAAAGTGCTTGGTGGTTAAGCTCAGCGCTGAGGTTGCAGATCTGTCTGAACCTATGCGCATCGCACTGAATGCTGGTTATCAGCAGACCATCAGTTGGCTTGCCGAACAAATCAAAGCAGGCTGGGCGGATGACTCTGTACCACAACCTGACAATATCGCGGCCGAGAGCATGGCCAAACGTTGGTATTTTGCTTGGCTTGGTGCCAGTTTAATCGCCAAGATTAGCCAAACCAATACACCGCTTGCAGAAGTATGGCAGATGACTACTTCTCAATTGGGACGCTAATTTCGTGCGTTAAACGCTTTTTAGCCATTTATACTTCCCTATATCTAAAGCAAAAAATTGAGTTATAAGAGAGTTTTGTAAAAATTACTAGACGACTGGTCTATTTAATGTACAATGCCCACAGTTGTAAAAACGAAAGGCTAATTTGCCACTGAGATTTTTGCACCCAATACGTCCAACACAAATATTTAATGATTTTAGGAATACTATGAATAACTTCCAATATTACAATCCAGTACGTATCGTCTTTGGTGAAGGTCAAATCAAACAACTATCGGAATTGGTACCGACTGATGCCCGTGTACTTATCACTTATGGTGGCGGTTCGGCACAGCGCACAGGTACGCTAGACGAAGTAAAAGAAGCCTTGGCTGCGAGCGGTACACGTACCGTATTCGAATTTGGTGGTATTGAAGCCAATCCAGAATTCACGACTCTTTTAAAAGCTGCAGACATGGTCAATGAGCACAATATTGACTTTTTGCTAGCGGTCGGTGGCGGCTCAGTCATTGATGGTAGCAAATTTGTGGCATTGGTATCGTCACTTACTGAAGAAGATGGCACGACTGTCTCACGCGAACAAGCATGGAATGCACTAACCAGCTATTGCAGAGACATTGATTCTGCCATCGATTTGGGTGCTGTTTTGACCATTCCAGCCACTGGCTCTGAGATGAACTCAGGCGGCGTCATCAATTATAGTGAACGTCAAGCTAAGCTACCATTTGGCAACGCACTTGCCTTCCCTAAATTCTCAATATTAGATCCAATCAAAACACTGACATTACCTGAGCGTCAAGTGATGAATGGTGTTGCGGATGCCTTTGTCCATGTCATGGAACAGTACCTAACGTATCCAGTCAATGCAAAAGTGCAAGATGCCTTTGCTGAGAGCTTGCTGAAAATCCTCATTGATGAAGGTCGTATCGTTAAACAAGATCCAGAAAACTTAGAAACTCGTAAGAATATTATGTGGACAGCGACCATGGCACTCAATGGTCTAATCGGTGCAGGCGTACCGCAAGACTGGACGACACATATGATCGGTCATGAGCTAACCTCGTTACACAGCATCGATCATGCCCGCACCCTAACCATTTTATTACCCTCAGTAATGCGCGAGTTGAAAGACAGCAAAAAAGAGAAACTACTTCAATATGCACATAATGTCTGGAATATTACGCTTGATGATACCCATCAAGACGAAGACGCTGTCATTGAAGCCGCTATTGTCCGTACCGAAAACTTCTTCCGCGACCTTGGCTTGCCCGTCAGTTTAGAAGATGCAGAACTTGATGCGTCAGCTATTGACCCAATTATCAAGCAGCTTGAAGCGCACAACATGGTTCAGTTAGGTGAGCACAGCAACAATGATTTAGAAGTGTCACGTCGTATTCTACAACGTGCTATTAGTAGCAAAGCTGCTTAATAAAAACACCACCGTAATAAGAAACACATATTGTTATGCTATTTATAGTAGTTACTCAGTGCTGAGCAACTACTCCATTCACCAGTAAATATTAAAATCAATAGAATCTTAAAATCAATAAATAGAAAAGGAATCTGATAATGAGCTTTGATAAACAACAAAATCAAAAAACAAACCGTCAAATTAAATTGGCAAGCCGTCCAACAGGTGAGCCAAAAGCTGAAAACTTTGACATGGTAACCAGCGATATCCCATCGCCAAATAACAATGAAATGCTGCTGCGTACCGTTTACTTATCATTAGACCCATACATGCGTGGACGTATGAGCGATGCGAAAAGCTATGCTGATCCGCTAGAAGTGGGTGATGTCATGATGGGTGGCACGGTTGCCCAAGTCGTTGAATCCAATATCGACAAATTTGCTGTGGGTGACTTAGTGGTCTCAAACTCAGGCTGGCAAGACTATAGCGTCAGTGATGGCGAAGGCGTCTTAAAGCTTGACAAAAACATGTCAAATCCATCTTATGGTTTAGGCGTACTAGGTATGCCAGGCTTTACCGGTTACATGGGTTTGACCGACATCGGTAAGCCGCAAAAAGGAGAAACTTTGGTCGTCGCTGCCGCAACGGGGCCCGTTGGTGCAACGGTAGGTCAAGTTGGCAACCAATATGGCTTACGTACCGTTGGTGTGGCTGGTGGCAAGGAAAAATGTGACTTTGCTGTCAATGAGCTAGGCTTTGATGTCTGTATTGACCATAAAGCGGATGACTTTGCCGAGCAATTAAAAGCGGCTTGCCCAGATGGCATCGATATCTATTACGAAAACGTCGGTGGCAAAGTATTTGATGCCGTTATGCCATTATTAAATGCGCATGCACGTATCCCAGTCTGTGGTCTGGTCTCGCAATACAACGCCACTGAGCTACCTGATGGTAAAGATCGTCTAGGCGTATTAATGGGCAACATTCTAAGCCGTCGTCTCACCATCAAAGGTTTTATTATTTTTGAAGAATATGGCGATCACTTCCCAGAATTCTTAAAAACCATGAGCAAATGGGTCGAGTCAGGCGATGTTAAAACCAAAGAATATATCGCTGAAGGCTTAGACGATGCACCAAATGCCTTTGTTCGCATGCTAAATGGCGATAACTTCGGTAAAACAGTGGTTAAAGTTTCTGAGGTTGAATAACAGAACCAATGGTTATCAGTTGGTTGAATCGCAAATAACGACTTAACAACATAACTTGCTAAGACAACCACTGAAAATGACCTCTCAACCATGAATACTGTTCTATGAATACCGCTAGCAGTCATTGCAAATACTCATATTGATTACAGATGATTAATTAAGCATGACTGCTAACAATCCATGATTTAAAGACAACATTAATAATAAATAAGGACGATTATGAATATTTTAATGGTACTAACCTCACATGATAAGTTGGGCGATACTGGCAAAAAAACGGGCTTTTGGCTAGAAGAATTTGCCGCGCCTTATTACGCTTTTATCGATGCGGGCGTCAATGTGACACTTGCTTCTCCTGCTGGCGGGCAGCCACCGCTTGATCCGAGCAGCGATACTGAAGACACGCAAACGAAAGATACCAAGCGCTTTAAAGAAGACAGCGATGCTCAAAAGCATCTTGCCAATACTGAAAAACTCGCTGATATGAACGCTGAAGATTTTGATTCAGTCTTTTATCCAGGCGGTCATGGTCCACTATGGGACTTGGCAGTTGATAAAAATTCGATCAATTTGATTGAGACGTTTGTCAAACAAGACAAACCTGTCGCCTTTGTTTGTCATTCTCCAGCCGCTCTTAAAAATGTCAAAATTGACGGTGAGTATTTAGTCAAAGGCAAAACAGTGACTGGCTTTACCAATTCAGAAGAAGACGCCGTTGGTCTAACAGATGTCGTGCCATTCTTAGTAGAAGATGCACTAAAAGCCAATGGTGGTAACTATGAAAAAGCCGCTGATTGGGAATCATTTGTGGTCGAAGATGGCTTGCTGATTACGGGACAAAACCCAGCGTCATCAGAGGAAGCTGCCAAGCGCTTAATCACTAAGCTGAAAGGTTAATATCTTTTTAACGTTAATATAATAGACCATGCAAAAAGGCCACTATCATGATTCGCTTACATCATCTCAACCAGTCTCGCTCATTACGTATTTTATGGCTTTTAGAAGAGCTGGGCGTGCCTTATGAGATCATTAGTCATCAACGCGATCCTAATACTCATTTGGCACCAGACAGTTTAAAGGCGGTACATCCACTCGGTAAATCTCCGGTTATCGAGATGGATGGTCAACTTTATGCTGAGTCGGGTGCAATCACTGAGTTATTGATTGAGCGATTTGCGCCAGAGCGCTTACGTCCTACGACTCATAGCATAGACTATGGACATTATCTGCAATGGATTAACTTTGCTGAAAGCTCGCTCATGTTGCCGTTATTACTGGAGCTATTTACCAAAAAAGCCGGTATCGTCGATAACGAGTTTTTAGATGGTTATATCAGTCAAGAAAAACACAGACTGTTGAGCTATCTAAACGAGGAAGTTGCAGATAAGTCATTTATCGTTGGTCATAAGCTAAGCGGCGCTGACTTTATGCTGTCTTTTGACTTAATCATGCTGGCTAAGCGCGAAGCGTTAGATGATTATCCGCATATCAAACAGTATGCTTTACAACTTGCCAGTCTTGATAGCTATCAACGTGCCATGCGTTTAGAGGCGAATTATGATCACTCTATTTAGTACCATGGTCTAACTGTTTATCGACTATTTAATGTATAAAAAACAGCTCTTTATAGAGCTGTTTTTTATGGGCAAAAATGACCTGAGTCGTAGCTATGTGACATACAGTCAAGGAATTTTAGAATCGCTACAAGGCGACCGACCGCAGATAGTACACTGAGTACATCTAAGGCGGGTAACACCGTAGCGGTTTAAAAGTGCTCTGACTATAGCACTGTGTTTCTTATCGTCTATCATTGACAGACAGCTGCATCTATCTTTTAACTTGATTTTCAATGTGTGAGTTATGCGTGATAAATGCTCAACAAAAATTATGATAAAATATTCAAAACAGGGTTTAGAATACTTTTTTGGTTTTATCAGTCTACTAAATGACTTTCTGTTAAATGGCTTTTTATTAAATGACTTTGAACGTCTTGAGCTTCATGACTATCCAACGAGCGCGATGCTTGTTTAACAACGGCTATACACCATTTTATCCCTCTACGCAGATTATCCATCCATGAGTACTGAATACCAGTTTAAGCCCCATGAACGACCATTCATGCTTGGCTCGCCTGCCACCCCTGATCACCCTGTGCACCGTAAAGTATTTTATTTACTGATTGGAATATTTATTGGCTTAACTGCCAGCTTTCAGAATGGTCTATTGGTCGCGAATCTCACTCAAATCCAAGGTGAAATGGGCTTAACACCAGTAGAAGGTGGCTGGATATCAGTCGCTTACAATATGACCAATGCTTGTGTCACGGTGCTGCTGTACAAAATTCGCCAGCAATTTGGCATGTCGTTATTTAGCAAAATCACTTTGTTCTTTTTATTGGCAGCCACCAGTATGCAGTGGTTGGTCAGTAGCAATCTACTCAGTACGACGATTGGGGTTAGCATTGAGCCTTATTATTTAGAACTGCTCGCCCGTGGCTTTAGTGGTGTGGTGGCTAGTGCGATGACGGTATTGTCTATTTTTTATTGTCTACAAGGCATGCCAACCGCTCGGCGTATCAGCGGACTTATTTTGGGCTTTGGCTTGGTGCAGTTTGGCATTCCACTGTCACGGATTATCTCGCCTTATTTAGCCGTTGATGGTCAGCTTGAAGGTTTATTTTTATTTCAAGTGGGATTATCGCTGATTTGCTTTGGGCTTATTAACATTCTTGAGCTACCACCGGGCAACACGGAAAAGGTCTTTGAAAAACTTGATTTGGTGAGTTTTGGCTTTTTTGCCAGTGGTCTTGCCGCCCTATCCGTATTTTTAGTACAAGGTAGAATTCAATGGTGGACAATGCCTTGGCTTAGCTATCCACTGATTATTGCCGTCGTGACTATCTCGATTGCTTTATGGATTGAGACGCACCGCAAAAACCCTATGTTACAAGTGCGCTGGATGCGTAGTCGCACCATTATTGCCTTTATGATTACTGGTGCCGTCATGCGTATTTTGCTGTCTGAGCAAAGTGTGGGCGCCGCAGGATTATTAGCAAACCTTGGTTATGGTAATGACCAGCTGATTGTTTTTTATGCCATCATCTTGGTGGCTAGCATACTGGCATTAGTGATTAGCATTTTTACCACCAAGGCGACGGATCTGCGCCGACCAGTGATTTTTGCGGTTGCATTGATTGCGATTGGTGCATGGGTAGATACGGGTGTGTCGCTAAACTCTGCCCCTTATATGTTCTATTTCAGTCAGTTTATAATCGCTTTTGCTGCCGTTTACTTTATGGGACCAATGGTATTTGAAGGTATGTTTCGCGCCATTGCTAACGGACCTGCCTATATTATTAGCTTTTCGGTTATTTTTGGTATTTCACAAACGGTCGGTGGTTTGGCAGGCGCGGCAGGTATTCAAGCATTTACCACCATTCGTACTCAGATGCATTATGCCGATATGGTCAGTTCAATGAATACCACTGATCCTGCTACGATGACCCAAATGCTACAGGGTGTGCAACGTCAAGCCACGGTCGCCGCTTATGACGATTTATTCTTTTTGATGGCTGTGGGCGCCACTATCACCGCGCTATATTTATTGATGATTTATTTTTATTACCTTTATCATAAACGCAATCCACTTGGTAAAGAACTTGCCGCATTGGCAGAAATGATGGGCAAAAAATAATAGGTGATAATCATATCGATTTGTTGCTGTTACCTTTTCTTCTTATGCTAATTACTATATTTTAAAAAGTTATCCACTATGTTTACTAATCTCATTAGGAGCGCATCATGAGCGAAGACAAGTTAAATGATCTTGATGACCATAATCAAGACACCGCTCAAGATGCTACCCAAAATACTGCTGAAAACAATCAGACATCATCCAATGCAGCAGCAATAGAGATGCCTCTAAAACAATCGAAAAATGATGATACTGTGACTATACCGAAAACAGAGGACTCGGTAATAACGTCCGTTGCTGATGCTGATGAAACGCCAATGCCGCCAAAAGAGCCTATTCCTGACGCTACGGGTTGGTCGCCTAAAAAGAAATCTTACTTTAACCTAGGCTTATTGATTGCACTAATTATTATTGGCGTACTTTTGATTCTTTATGCGTGGAAGCTACCGCCCTTTACGCCTACGGTTCAGCAGACTAATAATGCCTTTATAAAAGGTCAAACAACGATTATCAGCCCACAAGTTTCTGGCTATGTCACAGAAGTGGCAGTGCAAGATTTTGAAAATGTACAAGCAGGTGATTTATTGGTCAAGATAGACGACCGTGCCTTTTTGCAGCAGCTCGAACAAGCACAAGCCAATATCGAAGTCGCTATGACCGACCGCTCAAGCAATGCGCAAGATACGGGTACCAGTCAGGCGCAAATCGAAGCACGTAAAGCGGACTTATATAGTGCCAAAGTTAGCGTTGATAGTGCACGCGAAGATGTAAAGCGCTATCAAGGGCTTGATGCGATTGGCGCAGTATCCAAAGCAGAAGTTGCTCATGCCCAAGCTCAGCTCGCTCAAGCACAAGCTGGCGTGCAGCAAGCAGAAGCCAATTTACAAGTCGCCCTTGAGGCCAGCAAAAAAACCAGTGGTAGCCGCTCATCACTCGATGCCAATATTAAAAATGCAGAAGCAGTTGCTAAGCAAGCACAGATTAATTTAGACAATACGATTATTACTGCCCCTGAATCAGGACAACTGAGTCAAGTCAGCGTCAAAGCTGGGCAATATGTCAGCGCGGGTACACAGCTCATGTATGTGGTGCCAAAAGGCGTGTGGATTATTGCCAACTTTAAAGAAACCCAAGTGGCAAATATGACTGTCGGTGAGCCTGCAACTATTCATGTGGATGCGCTAGGCGGCGCTACGTTTCGAGGTCATGTCAGCAATATCTCGCCAGCGACTGGCAGTGAATTTAGCGCGGGCGCGGCAAACCCTGCAACTGGCAACTATATTAAAATCGCTCAGCGTATTCCGGTACGAATAGATTTAGAGCAAGGACAACCTGAGCTTGCGCAATTGCGCCCCGGTATGTCGGTATCGGTCGATGTCGATACTCAAAGAAACGAAAGGTAAAAGAATATTTGCTTGCTACTATTCATCATTTTTGATGCTGCGTATGTTTATAGTCAGTTTATGATAAATTGACTATATGAAAGGAATGATAATGCGGAATAAGATAATAGGGTTAAGTGCTTTACTCATTTTATCAGGGTGCATAAAAAATCATAAAAATACGGAAGTTCAATTGGTCGAGTTTAAACGGACATCATCATATTATGAAATAACTTTTTTGTCAGAAGCTAATTTTTCAATACGTGAATCAACTAGAAATACAGGGAGTTATATACATTGTATCAACGATAAACGAATCTATGGTGATAAATACATTCCTGACTACTCTTCGAATAATTATTTGAGCGGCAATATTCCTAAAAACACCAAACCTACTGCTGACACACTTTCAGATCAATACATCTATAGCATCAAACTTGATTCTTCAACATACTTAGAGAACGACAAAACTTTATATTGCCGTATATTTACAGGAAACTTCCCAGGAAAGCTAAAAAAGTCGCAAGTACTCGAGCTTATACCATAAAGCTTTTAATAAAATTAGGTGCTGTTGCTGTTTAGAGCAGCAACAGCACCTAAGAAATCACTCTCTGCTTATATCTAAATATAAACAGCAAATATGTTTAAGGTAATAAACGCTTGGTACTCCAGCTTTCACCATTGTCTTTAGTATAGACAATACGGTCATGCATACGATTGGCACGACCTTGCCAAAACTCAATTTCATGAATGCTAATCTCGTAACCACCCCAAAATTCTGGTGTTGGCACTTGGCTACTTTCTGGATACTGATTTTGTAGCTCATCAAACTTGGTTTGCATCACCTCACGATCAGCAACTTCGCCACTTTGAGGTTGACTGACCCACGCACCCACTTGACTGTCGTGAGGACGCTTTTGAAAGTAAGCAGCTGACTTATTAGCATCGATTTTAGCAATACTGCCACTAATACGTACTTGACGCTCCAGCTCTTGCCAAAAGAATAGCGCTTCGACATTCGGGTTTTCGGCAATATCTTGACCTTTAGCACTTTCATAATTGGTATAAAACACCACACCATTTTCGGTAATCTCACGCATAAGTACGATGCGCACGCTAGGTTTATTATCAGCACCGCACGTCGCCAGACTCATCGCATAAGGCTCTTGCACCTTTTGTGCTAATGCCTCATTCATCCATTCTTTTAGTAGCTCAAATGGAGAGTCTGGGACGGACTGTTGATCAAGCTCACCTTTTTCGTATGACAAACGCTGATCGGTAAAATCCATGCTCATAAAATATTCCTTATCTTAATATAACTACATTATCACTTTAACCCAATACTGCTTTGATATGGTCAGCCAAATCATTTGCCAATACATCACATTCTATTTCATCATCCGACTCAACCATCACACGTATCATAGGTTCTGTACCTGATTGGCGAATGAGCAGACGACCGCGACCCTCTAAAGTGGCCTGTGCTTTTGCAAAAGCAGCAACCAGCTCTTCATGCTCAAACGGATCTTGCATTTTACTTAAGCGTACATTGACCAGTTTCTGTGGCAATTTTTCAAAGCCTTCGGTCAAATCACTGAGCGCTTTACCACGTGCTTGCATTACCGCAAGCACTTGCAAGCCGGCGATAATGGCATCGCCCGTACGACTCTTATCTAAACATAGAATATGACCCGATGGTTCGCCGCCCAGTATCCAGCCATTCGCTTCAAGCTCATGCATCACATAACGATCGCCTACTTTTGCACGCGTAAATTTAATGTCTGCCGCTTTGAGTGCCAACTCTAAGCCCATATTACTCATCAGCGTACCAACCACACCTTTCGCCTTAGTCTGACATTGGGTAGCAAGTACGTATAAAATGCCATCGCCGTCGACCAGATTACCAGCCTCATCAACCATCACAATACGATCGCCATCACCGTCTAGTGCGATACCAACATCTGCTTCGTGCTCAATCACTGCTTTCTGTAAGCCTTCAGGATGGGTAGAGCCGCAGTCGGCATTGATATTGATGCCATCAGGCGTATTGTTAATAGCAATCACATTGGCACCCAACTCACGCATGACTCTTGGTGCCACGCTATAGCCTGCACCATTGGCACAATCTACGACGACAGTCAGATGACTCAAGTCGTACTGATAAGGAAAACTGCCTTTACAGAATTCGATATAGCGACCTTTGGCATCATTGATTCGATTATTTTTCCCCAATTGTGCTGGATCAAGAATAGGCATGATCACATTATTGTCTGCCTCAGAGGCACTCATAATCGCTTTTAGCTTATCATTAATAGAGTTTTGCATCTCATCAGTCAGCTTTTTGCCATCACCTGAAAACAGCTTGATACCGTTGTCATAGTAAGGATTGTGCGACGCTGAAATAACTACCCCAGCATCTGCATTAAAACTACGGGTCAAATGCGCAATCGCTGGTGTGGGTAATGGTCCAAGCATGTGAACATCAACACCAGCGGCGTTAAATCCTGCTTGCAATGCGCCTTCAATCACATAACCTGACAGCCGCGTATCCTTACCGATGACCACGCTTGGCTTGCGCGCAGGATTGTCATTATTCTCTATCAGCACACGTCCCGTCACATAGCCCAATTTTAAAATAAAGTCTGGTGTGATCGGCGACTCACCGAATTTTCCGCGAATACCATCGGTGCCAAAGTAGCTCATTATGTATGCTCCCAAATCTAAGAGTGAAAACCAGACGAATACGCAAACAATAACGTATAAACAGTCTAAGTAGTTATTATTATAATCCGCTTGTGTATTTTACAAAAAAAACAGCCAACAATAACAAGGCATTGTTGGCTGTTTGTATCTTAAAGTCACTGCAGCCCTGCAAAATAGCTATCGTTGACATAATGCAGGATTATAAAACACCTTTTAGTTCACACGATAGTTCGGTGCTTCTTTAGTGATTTGAACATCATGGACATGCGACTCTTTCATACCCGCCGATGTCACTTTAATGAACTGTGGATTGGTACGCATATCTTCGATGGTCGCAGAGCCAGTATAACCCATTGATGAGCGCAAACCGCCAACCAACTGATTAACAATACCAGCAACTGGACCTTTATAAGGAACTCGGCCTTCGATACCTTCTGGTACTAATTTTTCTACACCATCTTTGGCATCTTGGAAGTAACGGTCTGATGAACCATTTGAGCCTGACATCGCACCAAGGCTACCCATACCGCGGTAAGCTTTGTAGTAACGACCTTGGAACAGCTCAACTTCACCCGGCGCTTCTTCAGTGCCAGCCATCAATGAGCCTACCATGATGCACGAAGCACCAGCGGCAATAGCTTTTGCCATATCACCTGAATAGCGAATACCACCATCAGCAATTAGTGGAATACTGTCTTTTAATGCGCTAGCGACGTTATCGATGGCTGAGATTTGCGGCACACCGATACCAGCGATGATACGCGTAGTACAGATAGAACCAGGGCCAATACCGACTTTCACCGCATCAGCGCCTGCATCACGTAGTGCAAGTGCAGCATCCCCTGTTGCGATATTGCCACCGATGACTTGTACGTGTGGATAGTGCTTTTTAATCCAAGACACCTTATCAATCACGCCTTTTGAATGACCATGTGCGGTATCAACCACGATGATATCGACGTCAGCAGCGATTAACGCTTCAACACGCGCTTGGGTATCTGCACCAGTACCAACAGCAGCACCAACACGTAGACGACCTTGCTCATCTTTACAAGCATTTGGATTGTTTTCAGCTTTTGCAAAATCATTAACCGTAATCAAACCACGTAAGCGGAAATGATCGTCGATAACAATGACTTTTTCAATGCGGTGTTCATGTAGCAGACGCTTGATGTTTTCATTGCTTTCACCTTCATGTACTGTGACCAACTGATCTTTTGGCGTCATGATTTTGCTGACTGGCAAAGACAGATTGGTTTCAAAGCGCCAATCTCTGTGAGTCACAATACCCACGACATTATCAGTACCTCTTTCTACCACAGGTACGCCTGAGATATTATTATCTTGCGTCAGCTGTAGCAGATCACCAATCGTCATCTCTGGATGCACAGTGATCGGATCTACGACCGTACCTGCTTCAAATTTTTTGACGCGACGTACTTGTGTGGCTTGCTTGGCGATATCCATGCTCTTGTGCAAGATACCCATACCGCCTAACTGTGCCATCGTAATGGCCATTTCAGATTCGGTCACGGTATCCATCGCGGCAGAAATCAGCGGTAGATTCAGCGTGATATTTTTGGTCAAACGGGTAGTCAGATCGGCAGTTTTTGGCAAGACTTCAGAATAAGCTGGCAACAATAAAACGTCATCAAAGGTTAAGGCTTCATCGACAATTCGCAACATACAGACCCCTAGTGGTGGTTATTTTGATGGGTGGGATATTTTTGGCATTAAGACAATCAACCAAAATCACCGATATGACTTTATGAAGCTAAAGTCTTAAAATTAAAGACCTCGTATCACAAAGTTTTAGATAATCAGCAATGAACCAGTCGGTGTTTGTGATTAAACAAACAGAGACACTCGAAAATTGCCATTGATTGATGCTAATAAGTTTGCACAAATATAGCGCGCCCCTACTCTTAATCGCTCATTTATCCCTTAAAAATAACGCCATATTATAACAAATAATCAGACAAATCGCATGCTATATTTGTCAGCTTATTTTGCTAGCGCTTGTCTATCAATATCGACATCTGTAAAGCCCAGCTATTTAAAAGCATAGAAAATACACTCAATCGTTGGTTACTGGTCTTGACCCTTCAATATCAAACGTTCAGCAGGCAGATAAGCTTTTTGTTTGCTATATAAATAATTCAACATCTGCTCACGTATCTCACAGGCCAGTGTCCATGCTTCTATAGGACCTACCGCTGAAACAGCGCCGCGCAGGTGAATAATGTTGGCAGTCACCTCAACGACAAACATTTCAGGCTCAGTTTTGTTGTCCCAAAGCTTATTGTCTTTGACCGCCGATATAAATTGCTGGCGAATGGCATCAATATCTGCACCATAATCGACATATAAAAACACAGGACAGGTCTGATGTACTTCTGTATGTGACCAGTTTTCTACCGTTTCGGTGATCAGTTCACGCATCGGCACGATTAATCGACGTTCATCCCATGTTTTGAGTACCGCATACGTATAACGCAGGTCTTCAACGGTACTAAAATTGCCATCCATTATCACACTGTCGCCAATCCGTACCGGCTGGGTCACGGCCACCTGTACCCCAGCAATGATGTTACCCAGTATCGGCTGCGCGGCAATCCCAATGACCACGCCTGCGATACCAGCCGAGGTCAATAGCGTTTTGCCAAGACCTTCCATGTTGGCAAATTCACTGAGACCAATCCAAATACTGCCCAAAATCATGACAAAAATAAAGACGCGGCGAAATATCGATACATAAGTACGGCGACGGCGCTCTTTATCAAAGTGCTCTTCAGCCAGATTTTCAATTTGTAGGCTTTGATAGCGATTAGCAAAAAAGTTAATAACACGAATGCCAAGCCATAAGGTGCTAAATACTAGCCCAATCCAGATAAGCGGACGAGTCGATGAAGCTACTGCATCCAAATAAGGAAAACCGCCTGACACCAAAGTAAAGACGAGCAAAAAACTGATGGTAAAAGTCAACGGCACGGTCAGCTTATTAACCAAATCTGCCACGCCATTA
Organism: Psychrobacter sp. PG1; assembly: GCF_014897815.1. Classification (GTDB taxonomy): domain Bacteria; phylum Pseudomonadota; class Gammaproteobacteria; order Pseudomonadales; family Moraxellaceae; genus Psychrobacter. The sequence continues at coordinate 68,297 of NZ_JABUZG010000061.1, read as the reverse complement.
GTACTACCAACATAATTACTATATTTCTCATCATCGATATAACGGCTGATTATTTTTTCCGTGCCTTTACTGAGTAACCACCCTACTCCCATGGTCACTAAGAAAAACAATGCTAATGCCAAAAACTCCCATAGTGCAATACTAAAAATCTTAAGTTTTAACCATCCAGGTAAATAACGCTCAAATTCCGCTGGATGATATTGCTCATAGAGATTGTCGATATTATCAACTGTCTGTGCAGAAAATACCCAAATAGGCGCAGCCTCACCAACCCGTACTCGTTGCAAATAAATGGGGACACGGCGCTCACGATAGTCAATATAGCCTAGCTGAATCGAACGTCTAGGAATGCCCATAATACTACTGGTATTGCCAAGCGGCGGCTCGATTAAACCATCTGGGCGATCTGGCAGATCATCAAAAACGTAAAGCTCTTTTTCCGTTAACAAAAAATCCAACCGTTTTGATAACTCAAGCGCGTGGTTACGCTGAATTTTCTGATCGATTAAATTCATGTTGAGTGCATAAGCAGCCAAGTCGTATTGTTGCTTCATGACCGCTGACTGAAAAAACTCTAAAGTCGCTAGTGGCGTGGTTAAATTTGGCAGTTCAGACAATGGCGGCAAGCCTACATTGAGCTTGTCTAGCAAATAATAACCTTCATTGTATTCACCCGTCAGTCCAGAATCTCCCTGCAAATTACCCGCTTGCTCTACTGCATTGCGCTCGGTAGGATCAAATATCTCTTCTGCAACGCCAGAGATGCTGAGGTTTTCATCTTTAATTATATTGATTTTCTGAGTGGCATATTCAGCCAGATTATCGGGCTTGCTGATTGAAGTTGATGACGAGTTAGACTGCTCATCCGCAGCTTGTTCGCTATCGCTTTGCATATCACTAGTGCTTGCGGCATTAGCGGGTGCAAACACAGCATTCATGCTGACTATAAAAAAAACCAATAGTAATGACAAAGTACTGGCGCGCACATTCCAACGCTGGGGGTTAGGATAGTGGTCACTGTCGGTATCAATTGCTATACGATGACTGCCAACAATGCTTTTTTTGAGAATATTCATATTTTAAAAGCCATTAATTCACTTGATGTTTGCATCTCTTGAAGTTTGCCTACAAAGCTTATTCTTACATATATTGCATAGCCAATTTAGCTTCATATTTCTTGTTTGACTGCAATTTATCTTTTTCTTAGCACCATTTTTAGAATGATGACACACTCTAGTTTAGTCTATAAAAAAAGCCAGCTCAAAGCTGACTTAGTTTATGACTATCTATATGGGTGTTCTGTAACATGATTGCCTTAAGCGCGGCGCCATGTCGTGCCAGCACGGCTGTCTTCAAGCTCAATACCAGCATCTTTTAATTGCTCACGTATCTCATCAGCACGCGCAAAGTTTTTATTGGTTTTGGCATCCGCACGCTCAATGATTAAACCATCGATAGTGTCATCGGTTAAACCATCATCCGCCTGTTCACCAATCACTGCTTGCAAAAACTGTTGAACTGGCTGCTGTAAAATATTGAGTACCTGTGCCAACGTTTTGAGCTGCTCTGCTAATTGCCATGCGGTGTCTACGTCTTCGGCTTTAATAGCTTTATTAATATCGCGCGCCAGCCCAAACAATACACTGATCGCCGTTGAACTATTAAAGTCATCGTTCATGGCTTTGATGAAATCTTGTCCAGCACTGCTGCTATAAGCATCATTTATCAGCGTATCACTGACGACGAGCGTCTGCCCTTTTTGTTGTTCGGCCAATTTTAACGCATTATACAATCTGCTTAGGCTATTATGTGCTTCATCCAATGCACTATCAGAGAAGTTTACTTGGCTACGATAATGACTTGATAATAGGAAAAAGCGTACGGTTTCAGGTAGGTATTTTGCTATCACATCGCGAATGGTTGAAAAGTTCGCTAATGACTTAGACATTTTTTCGCCATCGACATTAATGAAACCGACATGCATCCAGTTACGCGCGTATTCACAGCCAGTCGCGGCTTCAGACTGCGCTATCTCGTTTTCGTGATGCGGAAACTGTAAGTCGTGACCACCGCCATGAATATCAAAGGTACTACCCAAGCACTTGGTCGACATCGCTGAGCATTCGATATGCCAACCTGGACGCCCCTGTCCCCATGGTGACGCCCATTGCGGCTCATCAGGTTTCGCGGCTTTCCACAGGACAAAGTCAAACGGATTTCGTTTGTCATTTTCGACATCGACGCGTGAACCTGCTTGCATCTCATCGAGATTACGCTTAGACAATTTACCATAATCTGCAAAATTATCGACGGCATAGTAGACATCACCATTGTCGCCTGTGTACGCATAATTACCTGTAACCAGCGTCTCAATCATGTGTTGCATGTCATCAATATGGTCAGTCGCCCGCGGCTCAGCATCAGGTGCCAAGCAACCAAGTGCTGCGAAATCTTCGTGCATGGCTTCAATAAAACGCTGCGTTAACGTACCTATCTCTTCGCCATTCTCGGCGGCGCGCGCGATGATTTTGTCATCAATATCGGTGATATTGCGCACATAATTAACGTCATAACCCAATTGCGTAAGCCAACGTACCACCATATCAAACCCAATCATCATTCGAGCATGCCCAATATGACAATAATCATAAACGGTCATACCGCACACATACATGCCTACTTGCCCTGATTTGAGTGGTACAAACTGACGTTTTCCGCCAGTCAGTGAGTCATAAATAGCAAGCTGAGACATCGCATCGGCAAGTGGTGTGGTCATGGTTAAAAAGCCTTTTAATATAAATAAAATAGATAAAATAAAAATATAATCAATGTTTGGATATTAAACAGTACTGACTATGGTCGCTATAACTGTAAAAATAGCGGCAACATAAAACCTAACCCATTATCTTAGCGAAAACAGCCATAAAATACTACAATGAGCCCGCAACTAACATCATTCAATCATAAAAAACTGTTAAGGATTTAGATATGGGCAATCGTTTAAGCAAAATATATACGCGTACTGGAGATGACGGTAGTACTGGCATGGCAGACGGCAGCCGCGTCAGCAAAGCAGACAATCTATTTAGCGTAATGGGTGATATCGACGAGCTTAACTCACACATTGGTCTGGTACGTGCTCAGTTACAGCATAATAAAGGGCAATCTATAGAGAAAGAATTTTCTCAAGCGTTAGTCATCATTCAGCACTTATTGTTTAATATCGGTGGTGAGCTGGCTATGCCAGAATATGAAGGCGTCAATGCCACTCACATTACATGGTTAGAACAGCAAATTGATGCGATGAATACCACCTTGCCGCCGCTAAAAGATTTTATCTTGCCCACAGGTTCGGTATTGGTCAGCCAACTACATGTTGCGCGTACGATCTGTCGCCGTGCAGAGCGCCAAGCAGTGCTATTACAGCAAGAGCGACCACAAGCGATTCGCAGTACGGCCGTGAGTTTTATCAATCGCTTATCGGATTGGTTGTTTGTCGCTGCTCGCTTTTGTACAGATCCCAACAAAGTCTCTGAAGTCTTATGGGACAGTCAGGTATTACAAAAATTCGCTGATAAAAAATAATTGCGCAGGACTACTTTAGTGGACTAAAACGCTAAAATAACACCCTAGGATCAAGGTTTAGCATAAAATATAAAAAAGCCCGCAACCTTAACACTGCGGGCTTTTTATTGACTAAGCGATACTATTCAGTCACGACAATATTATTCGAAAACAGCTTAAACCTTACTAATTAGTAAGTAGCGCTGTCATCTTCAATAATGACCATATCGATACTTTCATCTTTAGGTACTGATTTCGGTACAGCTGGGGTTTTGACCTCAGGAGTGGCTGACGCGCTGCTATCCGTATTACTACTGCTTGGATTGTTAATAGTCGGCGGCGTGGCAGGCTGAGTAGGACGAATCGGCTCAACTGGCTTGACTACTTGAGGCTGACGAACGGGTGCTGACTGACTGTCATCGTTTTGTGCTGCACGGCGCTCAGTGCTACGTTGGGCGCGCTGCTCATCCATCGCTGATTTAAATACAGAACCTGCCATCACATCGGCGACCACAGTAATCAATGCTGGCTGCCCAGCAATACGTGTGCGTACTTGACCGCCTTGAGTACCAACGACATAAGTAAAGGCATCATCAACCAACATGTTATTGTTGATACGAATGTTATTTTGCGCTAAGCGTGATTGTAGGCTTGGCAAATTGTTGGCTGCTTGTACTTGACTGGCTTGATACAAATCTTCGCTTGGTAACGTCATGCTCACGCTTGCCTGACAAGTCGTCATACCATTGTCATTGGCTGCTTGTAAGACTGCAGCATTTTGTACATCAATCACAATGCCGTTGGTTTTATTAGTGATAGCGCCGCTAGCGAGACTGATCTCTGCATCATTTGCGTAGTTGGCAGCCAGCGTTTGTGCTTGTTGATTGAGCGTGTTTTTTAAAGCCGTTTTGAGACGATCTTGTACCATGGGGTCATCACAGCTCACCGCAGTAGCTGCAGTATTTTCAGTAGATGCAGACTCTTGCTCTGTGAGCTCTGCCGTCTCGGTGGTATCTTCCTTCTCTGAGCGATCACAGCCAGCAAGCGCTAAACCACATACCATGCCAATACCAGCCACTTTATACCACTTGCTCACGTTTTTATTTGCTACGCTCATATTTCTTTTGCTCCCAATTTACTAATACGTACCGCCACTGATGGACAGTGATTGATGTTCAAACCGCAACCCTAGCTGCCCTAGGTTTGAAAACCAGATTATTATACGGTGTTTAAATAAAATGTTCATTAGTGTAGCCCATGGATATACAAATAACGTCCCTCATTATAGGTAAAACCTGTATTTAGTTGCAAAAACATAACAAATACATACTTATGAATTCGCTGTAAATACGCTTTTAGACTACCGCGATCAACTAGGGTCTGTTGAATGTTTGACAGACAGTAAACATATTCTAAGATTTCGCTCAGCTCATATCTATAAGGTTTTTGGATAAAAGGAACCACATAGTAATATTGCTCTATCGAGCAAATTTTATTAGACGCTGTTGTTTTAGCACTATATGATTGCGCGTATCACTAACCAACCATATAAATTATGATAAATTTTGAAAACACGCTTTTATTGGGTCATCGCGGTGCGCGCGGCGAAGCATTAGAAAATACCTTTTCAGGCTTTGAGTACGCTCAACGTCTCAACACTCAGGGTTTGGCAGGGGTTGAGTTTGATGTACAACTGAGTGCGGATGGTCATTTAATCGTGTTTCATGATGACACGCTGCAACGCATGTGTGGTCAGCAAGCACGTGTTGATCAGTTGAATCTTACTGAGATTCAACGCCATTCGCAGTTTGGTCATCAGATTATGACATTAGGGCAGGTAGTGCCGTTGCTAAAGGGCTTTACTGATATTGAACTGGAGATTAAAACGCATGACCGTACTGATTATGCTAAATTGGTAAAAGCATTGACACACAACCTCATCGATAGCCCACTTGCCAAACTACCCATTGTGCTGACCAGTTTCGATGTAGAGCTACATGTTCGCTTACAACGTCATCCATTACTAAAGCATATCTCTCGCGGCTTGCTCATTCGCACACCTGAAGTCTTAATGACTGCACCGAATACCGCCTTGCAACTTGGCTGTATTCAGCTAGGTATCCACTATCCGCTGATTAGTCGAGCAGTCATTAAACATAGCCACTGTCATGGCTTGCCAGTGAGTGCGTGGACGGTCAATGATATTGACACGATTAAACAGCTGATCGCATGGCAAGCTGACGTTATCATCACTGATTATCCAAGTCATTTACTGCTGGGTTAATAAGCATCGCCTTTATTTGATTTATTTAAAATCATCTACATATCTACGGTGTTACTTACACTTCTCCTCAATGCCTGATAAGTCATCCATTATTTTCGTTAATACATTCCATAATCAATACAAGTTATTGTTATTTAGCAATATTTTTACAGTGTATAACTGTTCACTTTATTGATTTTTTAAGGTATCATATAGGCTTAAATTAATACCGCTAGGGATATTATATGATTGCAAAAAAAGCACTTGGCTTACCGCTTAAAGGCTTACGTTTCGCTATCAAATCTGGTGATACGCTTATCAAAGCCGCCAGCACTCAAGCCACACGTTTTAAGACACGTTTTGACGAGAGTAAAACTGCAAGCTCACTTAATGAGCAGCCTGTTGCCAAACGCAACTACGCCCATGCTGCGGGAGAGCAAGATGTCTCTACTAAAGAAGACAGCATTGATATGCGCGAGTTTGAGTTTACAAAAGCGCCGATCAACTGGATTCCAGCGACTATCTTGGTAGCCACACCTATTGCTGCTGCGATCATTACACCATGGTATTTGTTTACTCATGATGTTAGCGCGCCAGTTTGGGGCGTATTTGGTGCCTTTATGGTATGGACAGGCATTAGTATTACCGCTGGTTATCATCGCCTGCTATCGCATCGTGCTTATAAAGCGCATCCAATCGTCAAAAACTTTTTATTGCTAGGTTCCACCTTTGCCGTACAAGGTTCAGCATTTGATTGGGTTTCTGGTCACCGTACGCATCATCGTCATGTCGATGACCGCTTAGAAGACCCGTACTCAGCAAAGCGTGGCTTTTTCTTTAGTCATATGGGCTGGATGCTACGCAATTATCCTAGCGGTAAATTTGACTATAAAAATATCCCTGACCTAACCAAAGATAGAACCTTACAGATTCAGCATAAATATTACGGTCTCTGGGTTGCGGCATTGAACATCGGTGCAGTCGCTGCGATCGGTTGGTTATTGGGTGATGTTTGGGGTACTTTGGTCATCGTAGGCTTACTACGTCTGGTACTGACGCACCACTTTACCTTCTTTATTAACTCGCTATGTCATATGTTTGGCACGCGTCCTTATACGGATACCAATACTGCTCGCGATAACTTCTTCTTAGCTATCTTTACGTGGGGTGAGGGTTATCATAACTACCATCACTTCTTCCAATACGATTATCGTAACGGTGTAAAATGGTGGCAGTATGATCCTACTAAATGGTTGATTGCTGGCCTATCAAAGCTGGGCTTAACCAGTGAGCTACGTACCGTTGATGACACCACTATCAAGCATGCAGAAGTACAAATGCAATTTAAAGCGGCTCAGCAGCAAATCGATACAGCAGCAGTAAGCGGCATTGATCTTCCTCATGCGATGAAGAGCTTCCAAGACCGTATTAAGTTTGAATATGATGCCTTTATGCAGACTGTTGAAGAATGGCAAGCACTCAAAGCCAAAACGATTGAGCTGAAAAAGACAGAATATGCCGATCGCTTGTATGAAGTGGAAGATGAGCTAAAGCATGACTATGCCAAAATTGAACAGAAAATCCTTGAGCATAACAGCAACTTAAAAACCGCGTTTCGCTCTATCGGAATCAGTAAAAAAGCGGCATAATCGCTGATTATTAAACTGTATTTTATTACCTTTGTGATGAACGATAATTGTAAAGCTTCTCCTTCCCTCTATCTGCTACAGATAGAGGGATTTTTTTGCTCATCCTTTATAGATCGTATCGAACATTGATTTATAGAAATAAAAAGGACAAGTGGAAGCAATATCTTTGTTTGATAGGCTAAATGCATTCAATATTACTCATGGTTTTTGGCTGCGCTATTACAAGAGATGGACAGAGTGAAACGATGTAATATCAAGGCTATGCTATAGTGCTTTTATCGCCCCTACACTTTACTTATACTTCAAAAGCAGGAACGGCTTGTATGCGCTATCAAAATACCTATGTCAATCTAGACACTCGCCTTTATCATGAGCAACCGCCAACGCCTCTGGACAATCCACGTGCTGGACACTTCAACATGCAAGTTGCGCAGCAGTTAGGCTGGACAGATGATGAAGATCTGATGACACATTGGGTAGAGATACTCAGTGGTCAATACGTGCCAGCGGATTTTAAGCCATTGGCCATGGTTTATGCGGGTCACCAATTTGGGCAATGGGCAGGTCAATTGGGTGATGGGCGCGGCTTGCTGATGGCACAAGTGCTCGATAACAATAATCAATTGCAAGACTTGCACCTTAAGGGCGTTGGTCTGACGCCTTATTCGCGGATGGGTGATGGTCGCGCTGTCTTGCGCAGCACTATTCGCGAGTATTTATGTGGTCATGCCCTTACACAATTAGGTGTTCCCTCCTCTAATGCTTTGGGATTTGTTGTCTCCGACACGAGGGTGCGCCGTGAGCGCATGGAAGCAGGTGCGGCATTGATGCGCGTGGCTGACAGCCATATTCGCTTAGGTCATATCGAGTGGATTGCCAGCTTTGCGCCCGATTTGCTCGCTGAGTTCACCGATTATATGATCGACACTTATTATCCAGAGTGCCGTGATAGTGACGCTCCCATACTGACATTTTTAACCACGGTGGTTGAGCGAACCGCACGAATGATCGCTGACTGGCAACTGATTGGCTTTGCGCATGGCGTGATGAATACTGACAACCTCTCTATCACTGGTAGCACCTTAGACTTTGGTCCATTTGGTTTTATGGAGCGCTTCAACCCTGCTTGGATCAACAACCACTCTGATCATACTGGTCGCTACGCTTATCAGAATCAACCTGCTATTGGTCACTGGAACCTCAATGCTTGGCTGCCACATTTTATGCGCTTAGAGGGCGTAACACGTGAGGCGTTAGCAGACTGTCTAGCGCCTTATGAAGCCACATTTATGCAGCACTATCAGCAAGGGCTTTGTCGTAAGCTTGGGCTGCCGCATGCAAAAGAGAGTCTAACATTGGCTTTTGAATGGTTAACCTTGTTAGAAGACAACTTGCTGGATTATACCAATAGCTTCCGTGCGCTACTCGGTTTGGTCGCGCCGAATGAGCACCATTATGAAGAGCACCTATTGTCAATCATGACGAATGAGCTTAGCGATGATGCCCAGCAAGTCTGGCAAGATTGGTCGACTCGTTATATGGCGCAAATACAGCAGCTGCCACTTGAGCAAGTTATCGATGATATGACAGCCAACAATCCTGTTTATGTACTGCGCAATAGTATGGCGCAGCGTGCCATTACGGCAGCAGAACAAGGACAGTTCGAAGAAGTGAGTCGAGTATTCGATTTACTGGCTAATCCTTATCAGGTACAAGCAATCGCTACCCTTCTCGATACGATGCCGCCTACCCCACATGCGCCGCAAATGCCGATTAGTTGCTCGTCTTAATGATATGTTATTAAAATGCTATTCTGTAATATTTTGAAACATTATGAGATTAAGGTTGATATTTAACCCTATTTTTTGGCATTATTAATTGGCTAAATAATGAATATCATTTTACTATATTATTCTCGCCGTTCACGGCAGCTGACTAGGCAGTGAATTGGCAATAGTGCTAGAATAACTATTCCACTAGATTACTTTTTTGGCTCAATGCTTAATCGCTAATCCTGACACTTTAAATTATTAACTGTTTAGCGTCACGTTGCCCTTAGAGGATTATTATTCCATGATTTTTTGAGGGTAAAACGTTATTTTTATCTCCATTTACTTTATTCCAATTTATTCTAACCATGGCAATTATTATGAATGACGATACCACTTTGAATACGGATAACCTTAGTACAGAAAAAGAGCAGTTTGAACAAGCTGCCTTACATTATCATGAGTTCCCACGTCCAGGCAAAATCTCTGTCACCCCTATTAAGCAGTTGGCAAACCAACGTGACTTAGCACTTGCCTATTCACCAGGTGTGGCAGTTCCTTGTCTTGAGATTCAAAGAGATCCGACGTTAGCGGCTAAATATACCGCCCGTAGCAACTTGGTTGGTGTTATCACCAACGGTACTGCGGTACTGGGTCTAGGTAATATCGGGCCATTGGCATCGAAGCCTGTGATGGAAGGTAAAGGGGTTTTATTCAAAAAATTCGCAGGTATCGACGTTTTTGATATTGAAATTGCACAAAATGATCCAGACAAATTCATCGAGGCAGTTGCTTCTCTTGAGCCTACTTTCGGTGGTATCAATCTAGAAGACATCAAAGCACCAGAATGTTTCAAAATTGAGCGTGAATTACGTAAGCGCATGAACATTCCAGTATTCCACGATGACCAACATGGTACGTCAATCATTGTTGCAGCAGCGATGCTCAACGCGCTATTGATTACTGGCAAAAAAATCGAAGAGATTAAAATCGTCTGCTCAGGTGCTGGTGCCGCCGCCATTTCTTGTTTAGATATTATTTGCGCACTTGGTGTAAACAAAAACAATATCTTCGTTTCAGATTCACGCGGTATCATTACGACTATCCGTGAAAATCTTGACGAAACCAAACAGCGCTATGCGCGTGAGACGACTGCGACCACTATCGACGAAGTGATGGATGATGTCGATATGTTCCTTGGTCTATCGATGCCTGGTACGTTATCTGAAGATATGGTTCGCCGTATGGCAAAAGACCCTATCGTCTTTGCCCTTGCCAACCCAACACCTGAGATCATGCCAGAATTGGCGCACGCCGTACGTCCAGATGTCATCATGGCAACGGGTCGCTCAGACTATCCAAACCAAGTAAACAACGCTTTATGCTTCCCTTACATCTTCCGCGGCGCATTAGATGTTGGTGCCACGACTGTTAACGAAGAGATGAAAGTCGCTTGTGTAAGAGCTATCGCTGCGATGGCACACGTTGAAGCAACGCCAACCACCAGCGCTAGAAACATTGAAAAAATGCAAAGTTTCGGTCGTGATTACCTGATTCCAGGACCTTTAGAGCCAAACCTAATCATCGAGATCGCGTCTGCGGTCGCTCAAGCTGCGATGGACTCAGGCGTTGCAACCTTACCTATCGCTGATATGCAAGCTTATCGTCAGCGTCTGTCTGAGTTTGTCTATAACTCTGCATTCGTGATGAAACCAATCTTTGCTCGCGCTAAAGCCGATCCAAAACGTATCGTTTACTGTGAAGGTGAAGACAATAATATCTTACTTGCTGTGCAAGTGGTCGTTGATGAAAAGCTAGCCCAACCTATTTTAATTGGTCGTCCTTCAGTCATCGAAGCCAATATCGAAAAACTAGGGTTACGTCTAAAAGATGGTGTGAACATCTCTATCGTCAATATCGATGACGATCCTCGTTATAAAGACTACTGGCAGGGTTACTACGAGAAGAACAAACGTCTTGGTGTAAGTATTGAACTTGCTCGCCGTGATGTTCGTCGTAAGACCACATTGATCGGCTCACTATTGGTCGAAAATGGCGCTGCAGATGGCATGGTATGTGGTACGTTTAGCCATTATCAGTTGCACTTAAAATATGTACAAAGCGTTATTGGCAAAAAAGAAGGTGTGAACGACTTCTATGCTATGAATGCAGTACTCATGCAAGATCGTAATATTTTCATCGCTGATACTTATATCCACGAAGATCCAACGGCTGAACAATTGGCTGAAATGACTGTCTTGGCAGTTGATCAATTACGTCGCTTTGGTATTACACCACGTGTCGCACTAGTTTCTCATTCTAACTTTGGCGCTTCAAATCGCACCAGTGCTGTCAAGATGCGCAAGGTATATGAACTGCTGACAGATATGAATGTAGACTTTGAATTCGACGGCGAGATGCAAGGTGACGCCGCGTTGAATGAACATATTCGTTTAAACAACATGCCATCAAGTCCATTAAAAGGTGCTGCAAATCTGCTCATCTTACCAACACTTGACGCCTCAAATATTGCCTTTAACTTACTCAAGACAGCAACTGGTAGCGCCTCTATTGGTCCTATTTTATTAGGTACTAGCAAACCGGTACATATTCTCACACCATCAGCAACTGCACGTGGTATCGTCAATATGACTGCTCTTTCCGTTACTGAAGCTCAAGATTTGGCGAGCGAAAATCAGTAATATATCCTGCGCTACCTAGTAGTATGTGTTATCGAGATGGTCTCTGTTATTCATTTATAGAGACCGTCTGCTATACTAAAACCAGTCAATGCTATTAAACAGCGTTGTCTGGTTTTTTTTGCTTGTTATACATTGGCTAAGACGCAACGTAGCCTTATTCAGTATCAGTCATCACTTGCTCAATAAAAATAAAAGATAGAGGCATTCATGCAAATTTACCTTGTCGGCGGCGCGGTACGCGATCAACTGTTAGCACGTCCTATTAAAGATAAAGATTTTGTCGTCGTTGGTGCAACTGTTGCAGAAATGCTTGATGCAGGGTTCCAGCAAGTGGGTGCAGATTTCCCTGTATTTTTGCATCCTAGTAGCCATGAAGAATACGCATTGGCACGCACTGAACGCAAAGAAGGCTTGGGGTATAAAGGCTTTAGCGTACATGCCAGTCCTGATGTCAGCTTAAAAGAGGATCTACAACGTCGAGACTTGACGATTAATGCCATGGCGATAGAAGTCACCAGCTTAACTGATGATACGCCAATCAACGGTGACGTCATTGACTATTATGGTGGCATGGCTGATATAGAAAGCAAAACCTTGCGTCATGTATCAGGTGCATTTAGCGAAGACCCTCTACGAGTGCTTCGGACCGCTCGCTTCTATAGCCGTTATTATGATCTAGGTTTTGTCATTGCTGATGAAACTTTGACGTTGATGCGCCAATTGGTTGACTCTGGAGAGCTTGCGCATTTAAGTGCAGAGCGCATTTGGCAAGAATCTAGCCGTGCAACCATGCAGCTATCGCCGCAGGTATACTGGCAACAACTGTTTGAGATTGGTGCGCTCATAGAATATTTTGCCCCACTACATGAAGCTTGGGCTAATACTCAGATACGTGAAACGGTACAGACTGCGCTATATTTCGCAGGGCAAATGCAATTGAATCTATCACAGCGCTGGGCACTATTAATGAGTAGCCTTAATTCATTTTTATTTACCTCAGAACATACAAATGAAAACGTGAATAAAGCAGCCAATACAAAAGGTATCAATGATATAGGCAACGCCGCTAAGGTACCAAAGGCACACACTCAATTTTCGACTCTCTTCACTCAGCAAGCCACAAAGCTAAGCACAATAAACCATTTAAGCGCGGCTGAAAAAATTGACCTCACACAAACTTGCGGCGCTCATAAAGAGCCTGATAAGTTATCGCAGCTATTAGTGACCAGTCACGTGTTGCAATTGGCAACACAGCACCGTCAGATGATGATAGCATTGAATAGCTTTCATGCCATTAGTATGCAGGATATTGACTCAGCACTAACAGGCCCTGCGATTGGTGCGGCATTACGACAAGCCAGAATTGAGCACTTGCAAGTACGAAACCAATGTTAAGAAAATTTAAAAAGATGCAGCAGCGCGATATCATTGACTCAATTCCTATGCAGCGTATAGGTCGACCTGACGAGATTGCCCATCATGTGTTGTACCTCGTACAGGCCAATTATATTACTGCTGAGATTATTACTGTTGATGGTGGTCGCAGCCTGACATTGGCTGATGGTCATATTTGATAGAAAAGTAGAGCATCATAAAAAATATCTTGATTACTATCTATCTTTTACTTGAAAAATTAAAAAATTCAGGTATCATTGTCCGTCTAGCGTTAGGGCCCATAGCTCAGTTGGTTAGAGCAGAGGACTCATAATCCTTTGGTCGTAGGTTCAAGTCCTACTGGGCCCACCAAATTCAAACCCTTACAGGCATTTGCTTGTAAGGGTTTTTTGTTGTCTAGAATTTAATAAAAAACAATCATTGAGCTGTGCTGAAAAACCGGTAAAAGTAAACTTGCTAAACTAATAGATTGCATAGCAGTAAAAAAGGTTGCCAACACTATATGTAATATAGCGTTAGCAACCTTTTTTCATTTAATATTTTACTTAGATAATGTGCCTAATATTAGAATTTGTTATATCTAATTTCTAACATTAGAAAGAAGTACGGCGATAATTACGATATTCAGGCAACCAAAAATTCGCTTTTAATCGACGTTGTAAATTCTCCGCTGTGATAGGTAGTGCGAGCTTATCTTGAGCCGCTTGCAATGCCACTGCATACGCTATTTTTTCACTGATCTCTCTGATAACTTTAATCGGCGGTAGTATGGCACCAGGTGCTTTTTCGTATTCCATTGATATATCTGCAAGGGCTTGGCTTGCCGCCATGAGCATATTATCGCTGATACCCGTCGCCCGTGCTGCTAAAACACCCAGACCAATACCGGGGAAAATATAGCTGTTATTACACTGAGAAACCTCGAAAGACTGACCTTCAAAAGTGGTATGAGAGAAAGGGCTACCTGTTGCAACAATTGCCTTACCCTTGCTCCAATTAGTCACTTCTTGCGGTGTTGCTTCCACACGAGACGTGGGGTTTGAAAGTGGTAATACAATAGGATGCTCAGTATTAACACACAAGGATTCGATCACCTCTTGGGTGAACAGACCTTTTTGCCCACTGACACCAAACAATACAGTTATTTTTGCTTGTTTAACCACTTGCGCTAAACCGAGCTTTTTACTTTTATCCCAGCTTTCAATAGCAGATTCTTTTTGTACTAACGGTTCTTGGAATTTTTGTAGCTCCGTCATGTTATCAGTAAGCAGGCCATAGCGGTCAACCATAAATACTTGGCTGCGAGCCTGCGACTCCGTTAACCCTTCACGCTGCATTTGGCGAATAATATGCTCAGCAATACCGCAACCAGCAGACCCTGCGCCTAAAAATGCTATTTTTTGTTGGCTAAGCTTCTGACCTTTATTCAAGCACGCTGCAATCAAGGTACCGACTGAAACCGCAGCAGTACCCTGAATGTCATCATTGAAGCAGCATAATTGGTCACGATATTTATTCAATAATGGTGTCGCATTCTCTTGGGCAAAATCTTCAAATTGTAATAATGCCTCTGGCCAACGACGTTTAACGGCTTGAATAAACAAGTCGACAAACTCATTATACTCATCACCAGAAATGCGTGGGTTTCTCCAGCCCATGTACATAGGATCGTCAAGTAGCTGTTGATTATTGGTACCAACATCCAACAAAATTGGTAAGCAATAAGCAGGGCTAATACCACCACAAGCGGTATACAAAGCCAATTTACCAATGGGAATTCCCATACCACCAATGCCTTGATCCCCTAGACCTAATATACGTTCGCCGTCAGTGACAACGATCACTTTGACGTTTTGCTTGGTGGCATTTTGCAGCATGTCATCGATTTTATGGCGCTCAGGATATGAGATAAACAAACCGCGTTTACGGCGATAAATTTGCGAGAATTTTTCACATGCTTGACCCACAGTTGGCGTATAAATGAGCGGCATGACTTCCTCAATATGCTGCTCAATTAGATGGTGAAATAAGGTTTCATTGGTATCTTGGATGTTACGCAAGTAAATATGCTTATCCATATCATTAGTGAATGAGCGCAATTGATGATAAGCGCGTAGTGACTGCTCTTCAATTGTCTCAATATTATGAGGTAATAGCCCAGTTAAATTAAAGCTATCACGCTCTTCTGATGAAAAAGCACTGCCTTTATTTAGTAAAGGAGTCTCTAAAAGAGCGGGGCCTGCAACGGGAATATATAAAGGACGCTTGTTTGACATAATGTAATCTTCTTATTAAAGGCATATGAGTGAAAGCCATACTGAGTGAAAGCTATGCTAGTGCTGCATTATACATAGCATCTACTGGTATTTAACAATAGATAACAAAATCATTTTGAATGAATATGGCTCTAAAGGTGATGACACGGATACATTGACCTAGAAATATAGATATATTTAGCTTTTACCTTAATTTTTTATAAAAAAGGGTTTGTGATTATCGGTTGTTTTACATGAGATTTCATACAATCGAAGCCGCTACCTTTATTGATGTCACTATAGTCGATTCAATTTAAAAGTAGTACAAGGCAACCGAGTGTAGATGTATATTAAATACTTCAAGCGAGGCTAACGCTGTAATGCTTTTATAGTGGAATGACTATATTGACGGCGGTATTGATAGAAATCTTTGTTAAGCAGATAAGTAATCCGCCAATATGACTTTTATTATCACTACGATATTTTTTGATTATTTAAACTATCACTATCAATACGACCATCAACCAAATTAATCGTTCGATCACAAGATGCTGACAAGCGTGGATCATGGGTAACCAACAATACCGCGCAATCACGTTCCTGATTGACTTTGCGGAACAGCTCAAACACTTCTCCAGCCGTCACGGTATCCAGATTACCTGTAGGTTCATCAGCCAATAGCAATGCCGGTTCAGTTATCAAGGCACGTGCAATCGCAACACGCTGTTGCTGGCCACCTGATAGCTCGTTAGGTTTACTGTCAGCAAAGCGCTCTAACCCAACCGCTGCCAGTAGCTCGCGCGCTTTTTGGATAGCAAGCTTATTTGGACGACCCCTTGTCAATGTCAGCGGCATTAAGATATTGTCTAATGCGCTAAACGCTTGAATCAGATGATGAAACTGAAAGACAAAGCCAATACTACTGCCACGTAAAGCGGTGCGACTAGCATCATTCATAGCACTGGTCGCTTGACCCAACAGATATAGCTCACCGCTGGTTGGCTGATCTAGTAACCCTAGTACATTTAGCAAAGTGCTTTTACCTGAACCAGAAGGACCAATCAGGGCGGCAAAGTCGTTAGTGCTGATGGTTAAGTCAATACCGTGAAGCACCTCAATCTCATTAGGTTGACCGATGTTATAAGACTTTTTTAGTGCCTCTAAACGCAGAACTTCGTGAGATTGACTGGACATAGGAGTTGACGTCTTATTAAAAGGATTGGCAGAAACATTGTTAAAGTCACTGTTAAAGTCATTATTAAAAGTGTCGCTAGAATCATGATTAGACATAACGAATAGCCACTACTGGATCAAGTGCTGCTGCGCGCCGCGCTGGAATAGCAGCTGCTATCACACCGGTGAGCGTGGCTAACGACATAGTCACTAAGATCAGGTTTATCGATATGGGAATTGTAAATATGTCGGGCCCAAAAGTATTAAAAGACCAGACCAATACATAGCTGACACCACTACCGACAATCGAGCCTAGCAAGCCAAATATAGCCCCTTGAATTAAGAATATGCGTAAAATCTGCTGACGAGTTGCACCCATGGCTCGTAAGATACCAATCTCGCGCGTACGCTGAACCACACTGACCGACAGCACACTGGCAATGCCAAAAGCTACTGAGATCGCCACAAAAACAACAATCATATTGCTAGATAAACTTTGAGCGGTGAGACCACTCAACAGTTGGGCGTTGGTTTCAATCCAGCTTTCTGCTTGCAATGAGGTCAAACGACCCACTTGTGCAGCGATTTCCTCCGCCTCAAAGATATCTTCAACCGTCAAATCAATGACTGTGATACCGCCCGGTAGGTTGAGTAATGACTGTGCTTGTTTTAAGTCTAGATAGACGTAGCGTGCATCAAGCTCTCGTACGCCGAGCTCAAATATACCAGCGATATTGACTACAGCGCTGTTGTTACTAAGGTTGCTACCAAGGTTGTTGCTCAGATTATTACTGGGAATACTATCGCCATCGTCTTGACCCGTATCCAAACGTAATTTGCTGCCGACCTCTACACCCAAATCTTTAGCCAGTTCACTACCAATCAATACATTATCTGCGCCCACTCGCAGCTCACCACTGATTAAGTATTCATCAAGTGGAATAATGTTCTGATAGCGTGCCAAGTCAGTACCTACTAGTATTACCGACTCTAATGCCTCACCACGCCGGACGAACCCTGGACCAGACACGTTTGGCGATACAGAAGTCAATAAGGGCAGTTGATCTAGCGTGTTAGTGATTTGCTGCCAATTATTAATAGAACGTAGCCGCTGTGGACGCTTGTCTTCTTGTATCAGTTGCAGCTTATCATCAGCATACGGCACTATTAGGTTGACTTCATCTGGCGCTACTAAGCGAATATGTGCCTGACTGCCAAGGGTGCTTTCAATAAGGTTAGTCTGTAATCCTTGGATGAGTGCGGTGATAAATATAATAACGGCAACACCTATCGCTACTCCCAGAGTAATCATCAACGACTGTATGCGTCCCTCGCGTAAAAAACTGATGGCAATAGTGGCATCAATCCATAGTCTACCGAAAAAAGCCGTCAATTGACTGTCTCCGCTGCTTGGCTCTTATCACTTACCGTCGTTATCTTGTCAGCATCAGGAGCGGCAAAAGGTGCTGCTTGAAGCGCGGTTCTCACTCTTTTTCCATCAGCCAGTGAGACTGTCGCATCAACCAATATCTCATCACCTGCGCTCAGTCCTGAGAGCACCTCTGAAGCTGATAGCCCGCGCAATCCCAATCTTACTCGCTGGCGCTGGACTTGACCATCACGCAATAATAATACTTCGGCGCTGTCTTCTTTAACATTGGCTAGTGCATCATTAGGAATGACTAAGGCTTTTGCGCGTTGATCCGTTTCGATATTCACTGATACTGTCATGTCTTGACGCAAAAAATCAGGTACAGGATCGACGGACAATCTCACTTCTACCGTACCGCGTTGCGGATCTATACTTGGTGCAATGAAACTAATACGTACGGGGAACGGTTTATCTGGATAGGCATCGGCAATAGCGACAGCTGGTTGCTGCAAAGCCAACCGAGATAAATTACGTTCATCAAGCGGTACTCTTATTTCAGTCTTACCATCGAGGGCAATAGTAAACAAGCTCTGACCTGGCTGTACCAAATCGCCTATTTCTACATTTCGGGTTAGAATAGTGCCTGATACTTTGCTACGTACTTGCGCTTTATTGAGCTGAGCCTGCAATGCTGCGATACGAGCACGTAATAAATCTTCTTCAACACCACCAGAGGAGAGTGCATTCGCTCTCAGGCGTGCATTTTCAAGGTCATTGCGTGCTTGGGCTTGGGCTTGAATCGCTTGCTCCATTTCCTCATCAGAGATGGCCGAGATAGCAGCCAATTCGCGCCTACGCTCGACATTACGGTCAGCTTGCGCCAACGCTACTTCGGCATTTGCCAAATCTACTGCTGCCTGTGGACGAGTGCTACTAATCAATTCCGCCAACTCGGCTTCTGCTTGCCGCACTTGGGCTGCAACGTCATCGGAGCTTAGTACCAACAATAAATCTCCTGCAGCGACTTGTTCGCCTTCTGCTACCCGTCGTTCTAATACGACACCTGATATCTCGCTACCAATGTCAGTATTCGATACGGCAACGACCCGTCCAGTCGCTACGACCGTCTGCACCAAAGGCATCGAAGATATTCTATAGCTTGGTAATAGTGGTCCTTGCCACCAGCGAAAGGCAAAAAAGCCCGCAACAATGATGATCAGTAGTGCGCTAACAATCAGTTTATAAGGAATAGCGCGCAATGAGTTTCTCCCGTTCAGAACAAATACCTAGTGGTTTACAGTTTCTACTAAATCCGATCGTTATGCGAGTTTACTGCAACATTTTTTAGGTTTAAAATCATTTATTAACTGAAAATCATCCTGTTAGTATAGTTATATTTTGCATGGTTATATTAAGAGTATTTGATTCACTACAATAGTTAAGATGTAAAAAAACCCCTTCATGCTATTATTTATATAGCATGAAGGGGTTTTTACTGCCGAATAAATCAGTGCGATATATACAAATTAAAAAGCCAAGTTGATCATCAAATGCCTATTGTAAAGTCAAAATAATCGTTCAAGTGCTCAGAATCATATAAACACCAAACCATCTTCAGTTTGATGCACCTTAATATCAACATCATAAACATCGCTTAATTGCGAGCGTGTCATCACTTCACTAGGCGTTCCTTGTGCAACAATTTGTCCACCGCTTAATAGCACCACTTCATCAGTATAGCAATGCGCATGGGTCAAATCATGCAACACAACCAAGATACTTTTGCGCTGCTGTCGTACCAAATTATGCAAGTAATTAAGTAAGAAACGCTGATGGCGAATATCAAGATGATTGGTCGGCTCATCAAACATCATGATTTTAGTGTCTTGCATCAGTGCCCTTACGATAGCCAAGCGCTGTTTTTCACCGCCTGATAAGGTTTGCACGCGGGCACTGACCAAACTTGATAACTCAAAATCCTGTAGTAAACGTTGCGCGCGCTCAACATGATAGCTATTTGGGCGCTGATACCATGCAAGATTTGGCGAGACTCCTAACAGCGCATAATCCAATACCGTTAACGGCAGCTCAAAACGCTCATGTTGTCCAACCCAAGCGATATGACCATCATTCATGACCTCGTTGATCGCCTGACCGTAAATCGTAATGTGACCATCTGTTTTAAGCGCGGCTCCCGTATGCTGACCTAAAACCGTATGCAGCAACGTGCTTTTACCCGCGCCATTTGGTCCGATAAAGGCGACCAGCTTTTGGCTTGGCACGGTTAGTTTGTCTATCTTTAACAATGTTTTATGACCATGCGAGATATGAATATCTTGCATCGACAACAACTCGCCTGCATCACTACTCTTGATATCACTACTATTTATACGACTGTCTCGACTCGCTAATGATGTCTTTGATGTAGCCGTAAAAAATGAATGAAACATAAACACTCTCTCCAATTAACGGCGGCTACTACGTACAAACAGCCAAATAAAGAATGGACCACCAAGCAACGCTAAAACGATGCCAACAGGCACATCCACTGGATAAGCAACATGCCGTGCCGCGCCATCAATGACGAGTAATAATATCGCGCCAAGCCAGCCAGACCAAATCATGAGACGCATACGTCCGCCGCCAAATAGAATAGCCAACAGGTTTGGCACCATCATGCCAATAAAACCTATGACGCCTGCTAAAGACACCGCTGCCCCTGTTAATAATGCCGAGGCAATCACGACCAAACAACGAACCACACCCACCTTGATACCCAAGGACTTAGCGGCTGCCTCACCGAGCATCAACCCGTCCAACTGGCGACCTAACGGTAATAAAATCGCCAACCCCAATAACATAGAGACAATCGAATAACGCAGCGGTACAAAGCCCGCTTCCGCCATACTGCCTGACAGCCAATTGGTCGCGGAACGCAGCACCATGTCATCAGACATGAATAAAATCAGGCTGACCACCGCCGCACAAAAAGCACTGATGACAAATCCCAATATCAGCAAGCCCATCTGCCCACCGCCCAAAAATCGATGACAAGCGAGAATAAACAAGCACACCAATACGCTTCCGGTAAACGCTGCAAGCGGTATCCCAATGCCACCAAAGCCCAATGCCAGAACCAAAACAACACCAAGCGCTGCGCCACCTGACGTACCGATTAAACTTGGGTCTGCTAAAGGATTCTCAAATAAAGCCTGTAATGCTGCACCACTAACTGACAACGCCATACCAACCAGTAATGCCGTCACCACACGCGGATAACGCAGCTGCCAAATGGTGTCATCAAGATAATTGGGAATTGACCATTCACCAAAGCCAATACCAAGCGCCAACCAAATTAGCAATACAGATGCGACAGCGGCAGCAATATAGTAGAGGCTATGTTTATGTTTTCTAGTTTGTGTAGGGATAGAAGCAGAAATCGTATTTGCCATGTGAGATGTCATTTTGTTGAATATGAGATAAATTATTTTTGCTTAGGCTATTTTGCTACAGCGTTCAGCTTTTTTAAGACGTCAGGCGAATGCAAGCCATAGCGCAGAAAATCATCTGCTGGCCAAAAATGTACGCCGCCCTTCTTGCCTGCGTCACTTGCTGCAATCTCTGGACGTTTACTAAATTTACTGACCCCGCCAACCACTGCCTGATTATGATCGGCAATAATAATCACATCGGGCTTGGCGGCCAGCCAGCCTTCACGGGACATAGGTTTTAACCCCGATACGTTTGCAGCGTTAATCCCACCAGCTCGGCGAATCAACTCGTCGCCTACCGTGCCTTTACCTGCAACGATACGACCATCGTAACTTAATAAATAACGCTTACCCGTCTTTGCCATTGGACTCATCCCTGTATTCCAACGCTTCGCAAGCTGCGACCCTTCAGCTTTTTTATCAACGTAACTGCCGATAGATTTAATACTATTGGCAAAGGTGTTTATTTCTTCTTTGGGCGCGACATTGACGGCTTTAATCTTTAGACCATTTAAGCGCTGATAAATACTCGCAGGCTGCACCATATAACTACCGAGCACCAAATCTGGCTTGACCGCCAACACTGACTCGGCAGTGATATTACGGTGCATACCCACGGCTGGTACATTCTTTAACGCTGGATTATGATTGGTTGCATCTTTACCAACCAGCTTATTAATCGCTCCTAGTGCCACCACGACGTCTGCAACATCTGGACTCATGGCGACAATACGATCATAAGCTTGGGCAGAAAGTGAGGGCACGGCAAATGCGCCAATAATAGCCGCAGTACTGATAGCACGACTCATCAATTTTTTATTTATCACTGCGTGAGTTATTACTGTTTTTGATAATGCAGAAGACATAAGCATTCCTAATTTGCTAACGTAAAAAATGACACTATTAACAGAACCATTAACGTGTATTAAGCATCCCAAATAACTCACACAACAGCTATGGCTTATCCGTTATGTGAGTGTCAATATCGCAAAATTTGCTGATTTTTTATGGCGGATTTACACGCTCTCTTCTTCAGCCATAACCACTGGTGCTAAGGCTTCTGCATATGAATGCGCTTCGATGACCTTTGATACAATTTGCTGCCATGCTTCAAGCTCAGGCGTGCCTTCAATACGCTGACCGAACACACTAAAGATACTGACGCCGTGACCATCAAAACCTTCGATGCAAGTCACGATACCGTCTTTGGTTGGGCGCTTAACGCTCCACACTTGCGCCAATGCTTTGTCTTTTAAATGCAGCGTAAAGTCATTATGGTCTTTATCTAAAATATTAAACCAATCGCCCATG
This sequence comes from Psychrobacter sp. PG1, assembly GCF_014897815.1. Lineage (GTDB taxonomy): Bacteria > Pseudomonadota > Gammaproteobacteria > Pseudomonadales > Moraxellaceae > Psychrobacter. The sequence continues at coordinate 45,353 of NZ_JABUZG010000061.1, read as the reverse complement.
CGCTTGAGCGTCTGCACGGTGCCAGTCTGAATCTGCACCAGACCACTATTACCGACAAATATCATAATCGGACATTTGGCATCACGCGCTTGCTCAAATACCGCTTCGACCGCGCTAATATCAAGCTGCTGCGTCATCTGCTCTGGTGCTTGACGGTAGCTGCTAGCACGATCGATATCGAGATTTTTTAATAATGAATGGAATTGATGCACATCTGTCATCGCCTGCCAGCCTTGTTGTAGCTTCGCGCGCTCCTCTTCACTTAATGCCTTGTAACGCCAGTCATTCAGTGGTTCTTGTGCCTCTAACGTCAGCGTCTCATTATTCACCGTTTGCTGCTGCTCCTGAATCATCGCTTGCCAACGCGCGATAGTTTCAGCACTTAACTCTCGTAGATATACTTTATCAATCGCACCGCCTTGCGCGTTATAAAACTGAATACTATAAGAGGGCTTATCGGCGCGGCTGGTATCCGTTACCGCTAACATATGCTGCCATTGCCACATAAAGAATCGCAAATCTAGACCACCCACATTGAGTGCCAATCCCATCTTTTCGCCAAGCTTAAGATTATGATATGGCGCGGTTTTTTCATGCACGGCCAACTCGTTTCTGACGATGCTTTCCATGTCACCAAAGTTCTCAAATTGCTTTAATACAGCTTTGCACTGATCACCCATATACTGACTATAAGGGGATGCTAACATCAGTTCAAACTCGCTGATACCTAATGCAGCTGCTCCTTCTGTGGGAAATAGCATCGGTGTTTTTGCTTTTAATGCTTGGTACTGTTGCCACAGCTCAGTATTTTTTTTGGTTAATGATAACGGTTGACTCATGATGGTCTCCATAAAATGAATAGCAGTAAAAAAGCCAATGATCTTGGCTATATAGTATTGAGATATGAATATCTTTAGAAAATAGCAGCGACGATGACTATGATTGATATTTGATAAAAATAATGCCTGCTGTACTACAATGCTTGCAATGATGTATTTATCAAACAGACTTTTAGCAATTATCGCTTTTAATTCATCATTTATAATTTTGTCTCTAGGCTTCGGGCGAAATCATTATGGCAACATTTTTCCACTTTGTAAATAATAATAATTATCATTTACATCTTGATAATTATTATCGTTTGAAATACTATGTCTAGTCTTTGTTGCTTAATCTAGTGAATCAAGTAACCAAACCTTTAATAATTAATACTATGAAAAGGTCGCTTTAGATCGCTCTTTTTGTAGCAAAAGGTCTTTAAGCAACGCGACTTTCTTACTTTCTCTTTTTACGATGGCTGTTTTATTTATGTCAATTTTAGCGTTTGATTTATCGTTGACTCATACGGGACTAAACACCCATCCCTCACTACTGCGTCGTAGCCCATTAGCCATAAGTGTGGCATTAGCATTGTTTGCATTTACGTCAGTTTCAGTCCAAGCAGCACCAATTTTCGCAGAGACTAACGGTGATATGACCGACGATGCAGCCATGCCGAGCACACGTTTAGACCCTATCGTGGTAACGGCGACTCGCTCTGAGCGCGCCTTGAGTGATGCGCCAGTTGCCCTGCAAGTACTTAGTCGCCAACAGCTTGATGACAACCATGCGCATACTTTAAAAGAAGCGCTGGCCTTGTTGCCCAATGTCTACTTACGTGAAGTCCACGGCAAGACAGGTTACGAAGTCAGCATGCAAGGCTTCACAGGTGATCAAGTATTGGTGTTGATTGATGGTTTACCGATCACAGCCAGCACTGGCTCGACAGTAAACTTGAATCAATATATGAATATGGATATCGAACAGATAGAGGTGGTGCAAGGAGCGGCGTCAGCGCAGTTTGGTAGCGCGGCGATGGGCGGCGTCATTAATATCATCACCAAACCCATTGGTGAGGCAACAGGACATATCACCACCGAGATTGCCAGCAATGGGCAGCAAAATCCATCTGGTAAAAAGCTAGATGCCAATAAGCGCTATGTAGAAGCCAGCGTGGAAGGGGCATTGGATAAAAACCAGCGCTTTCACGCGCGTCTATCAGGCTCGTATCTGGACAATGATGGTTTGAGCTTAGACCATGAAGCATGGCCCAGATTAAAAGATGCCAGCGAGCAATCACAAGTCAGTGCTCGCCTCAGCTACCGCCCTGACGGTAAAGGTATATCGGACGACAATAGTAATAACGATAGCCGACTAGTCAAAAATTCTCAATATTGGCTAGAAGCCAGCCACTATAAAGAAGACGATATTAGCCGTTTTAATTATTATGTCGCGCCGCGCTATTTGGCACAGCAAAGAGATGAACACATCAGCAAGCAGCGCTTTAGTATCGGTGCGCGCGCTGATATCGCGCCGCATGTCGATGATCGCAGCAGGACTTATCGATTGTCCGCACAAGCACTGCATGAGGAATATCAAAGCGAATCCAATACTAAAACGCAGCAAGCCATCACTAGTGCCCGTGATACAGACATTAGTACGACGTTGGCACAAGCCCAGCTCGACTTACCTGAGCTATTGCTATCCGATAAGCACCTTCATCTTATCCAAGTCGGCGGTCAGGTTCAGCAAGACAAGTTAAGCCAAACGAAAAACCAAGTCAGCGAGCTTATCAGCGATGACGTCAGCCGTAATGTCGGTGAGCTGTATCTACAAGATGATTGGCTGATTGGCGATAACTGGGAAGTGTTGAGCGGTATTCGCTATCAAAACGATGAAGACTTTGGTGGTCATACGGCGCCGAAAGTATCACTTAAATACAACCATTTGGATGCCAGCGGTCGTGACCATGTCTTTCGTAGCAGTATTGGCGGTGGTTATCGCGTGCCCAACCTGAAAGAACGCTACTACGTCTTTGACCATAGCAATTTGGGTTATAAAGTCATGGGCAACCCCGACTTGCAGCCTGAAACCTCAACCAGTTACCAGATCGGCTATCAAGGTCAGCTGAGCGACACCATGAATTTGACGGTTAATGGTTTTTATAACGAGATAGATGACCTGATTCAGACCGACGAGGACAACGCTACCTTCGACGGTAACATCGCCATTTATAAATATATGAACGTCGATAGTGCCAAAACCTATGGCGGCGATATTGGCATTGACTGGCAAGTGGACGAGCGCGCCAAACTGCAAGCCAGCTATGCTTATTTAAAAACGCATAATAATGTGACCGATACCGAGCTGACCTATAAGCCCAATCACAAAGCGATGCTAGCACTAGATTATCAAATCAATGATAAATTACAGCTAATCCCGCGCCTCAATTATGAATCCAAACAGCTGATTAGTACCAGCGAGCAGGCGTATTCACCGTCTTGGTGGACACTCGATAGCAAGCTCAATTATGACGCCACCACAAACCTGAGCTTGTATGCGGCGATTAATAATATCTTTGATGTGCAGCGTGATGTCACCGATACCAGTGACTACCGTCCCATTGATAGTCGCGAGTGGTTACTTGGCGCCAGCTACCATTGGTAAGCCTTTGATTCACAATCATTCTAAAGCAAGTGTATTTGTACCGCTATTTTTACCCTTATTTTGTACCCTCTATCTGAAACCACAACCTTCAAGGAAGCTGATATGACCCCCATTCTCCCAGCAGTTCACACCAAGCCGACCAAATTGGCATTACTGTTTAGTGGCAGTATTTTAGCACTCAGCATGACTGGCTGCGGTGGCGGCAGTGATGACTCGAGTAGTGGCAATACCGGAAATGGCGGCACTACCCCGCCTGTGAGCAGTGCCAGCTTTAGCGAAACGGCTACTTGGCAAGTCACCAATCTAGCGCCTGATACTGCAACCTGTTATGACTTTGATGCCAAAGCTGAAAGCTCGTGTGCTGAGGATAAGTGGGATATCAAGTTTGATAATCAAGCGCGTTCGGTCAAGCTTTGGTCAAATAGCGGTGATTCTGGCGCAGGTAAAGGCGGCGTTTTTGGTTTAATCGATTGGTCAGATTTGAGCCGTTATAGCAATGCAACTCAAGATCCTGATACCAGTCGTGATATTACCATGCACTACAATGAAGACCATAGTGGCGGTATTTTTGATGCGCAGCCTTGGTTTGAATACAATTTAAAAGACAACCATCAGCTCTACCCGAACAATCGTGTCTACCTTGTCACCACAGATAATAGCAGTGCCATGACAGACAGCAGCGTCCAGCAGCCTATTTATGCCATGCAGATTACCAACTACTATAATAATGCTGGAACCTCCGGCTACCCTACTCTGCGCTGGATTGATACGGCGCTACCGAACAAGGTGCAGACGCAAACCATCGATGCCTCAAACAATGATAACTGGGTCTATTTTGATCTAACCACGGGACAAAGTAGCGCCGATAAAAACAGCACTTGGCATATTGGCTTTAAGCGTAATAGCGTCATTTTAAATGGTGGCGATTCTGCTATCGGCACTAATAAAGGCAAAGTTGGTGGCTTCTTATCAAAAACACCAATAGGGTATTATGATGATAAAGGTGAGCCCATTGTCAGCAAGTTTATAACCGATGGTAGTGCGGCGACTTTAACCGACCTTACCAACACCGCTGTGTACGATAAACCGATGAGTGCCAGAAGCTGGGTCATTGATAGTAAAGGCTCGGATCTCAATCCTGCTTATACGGGTAATTTCCCGAACCTAGACTTTGGCTGGTATACCTACAATGGCATGACCCATCAACTAAATGCCAAAGCGGTTGACAGCGCTCAAGGCGCGCTCATTAGATCTGCTGAAGGCAATAGCTATGCCCGAGTGCGTTTGGATAAAATCAATTACCCTGATAGCTCAACGACGACTGCGACCTCATGGGAATTTAAAATAGACATTCAGCCTGCTCCTTAACACTCTACTGTTCGACTTTAGCTCGCCCAATCCATTTTTGTAAGCTATCAAACCTTGCAAAAACGGGTTGGGCGATAACGTTTATACACAGTCTAAGAGTCACCACTGCCAATCATTACAAGAAAGCTATTAGTCATTCGATAACACCAGTCCTTTTATGATTGTAAATAAATTAACCTATGGTATATTATCGTAATAAAAATATAGATGATATTAATAATCATTAACATTTTCATGTTTCATGCTTATTAACTATTACATTTCCATCTTGCCCTTAATCAGCAGCCAATCATTTATTAATAAAAATTTTGCTGAATAATTATTTGAATTCTGGCTTGGACGACATCTTATGGCTCAACCACTTACTCAGTACGATTTCGATAAAACACTGCTCGACATGGCTGACAAAGCCCAGTTTATGAGTCATGTCAATGAAGAGCATCAAGATGAACTCGCGATGTTTATCAATGCCTTTACTACCACAGCAGTGAGTGAGCACGAGATCGTCTCGATAACAGAGCTGTATACTGATGGGATACTAATGGATGTCACAACCGCCCATCATGACAACGATACCTTAACAAACAGCAGCAAGCTCAGCCGTCAATATTTTATCGATTTTACAGTTCCTATTAGTGACTCTATGACGCTACAAGAGCAATATATAACGCTATTGCAAACCTCTGCCAATAAGCTTGGCAAGCGCACGATCAAGCTTCAAGAACAGGGTTTTACGGTCATTAATGGCTATTATGCCAGCCCCAATATGTATCGACTGCTGGTAACCGCACCCGATAGTACACCACTCACTCATCCGGGCTACGCGTATCTGTTTGAGCTAGATGCGGACGGTCTATCTGCTACAAAACACCAGTCAAAAGACCATTCAAGAGATAGCGACAAACCTTTGCAGCGCTACTATACCTTACGAAAAGCATGGCGAGATTCGAGCAGCTCGTCCGTCCAAGCGTGGATAGACGTTTATATTCATGGCGACACGGCAGGAGGCAATTGGGCACGCGCACTTGACTGTGGCAGTAAAATCAAAACAGTACGTGAATATCCAGAGAAAATAGAACATCTCAGCACTGGTCAGTGCTTACTCATCTGTGATGAAACCTCCTTGCCTACGGTGGCCAATCTATTGGAAAACTGGCAGAATCCATTGCCGCCCCTCGTCATTGCCATCACTAATGATCCAGAGGATATCAGTTATCTACACACCCTAACGCTTAGTAATCAACTACGCCATGAGGCGCATTTTTTGCAAGATAATGTGTGCCAGCTGGTTAATGCCCCAACAACTGATATTACTGAGCAAATAATGACATTATTAAATACACAATTTGCGCGACTGCCTGTCAAAATTGACAAAGTATGGGGCGCGCTGGAAGCAGCGGATATCAAATCATTACGACAGCAACTAAAAACAAACCTTGGGCTATCACGTCAGGATATGGTCATTAAAGTCTATTGGCGTGCGCAATAAGCATTATGTTTTTTGTAAATGGTATTTTCTATAAACAGCAAGCATTTAATAAATAATAGGCATTTAGCCACTTACTAACCACTTGTGCTGACTTCTAAATTGAGCTAATAACAATCGTTGCTGCTGGTGTAGCGCGACTAATCAACGTAGTGTAATTAATCAACTTTAGACGACTTACTGTTTTTCCTAACAAAAACGTACACTTAACACGATAAAAATATATTGAGATTTAATCCAGTAATATATTGTAATGAAAATGATTATCATTATAATAAGCATTTAATCTATGTGCTGGAAATATTCATGCAACTGTCTCGCTTATACTCTGCTTTATTTCGCCCTACTCTATTGAATATGTCTCGCCATCCCTTGTCATTAAAATCACTGTGCTCATCTTGTCTGTCCACATCGGTAATACTACTGGGTGCAAGCCAAATCGCGTGGGCACAAGCAGATTTAAGTGCTGACGCTCAATCCGATACCCCAAGCGTGGTACTCGATGAGATTGTCGTGACCAGTAGTGCTGATGCATCAGCCGATGGGTTGCCAGATGCCTATGAAGGTGGTCAAGTAGCGACAGGAAGCCGTGTCGGAATCTTGGGCAATCAAGACATCATGGACACGCCGTTCTCCACTACCTCATATACCAATGAGTATATCGGCAATCAACAAGCCCAAAGTGTGGGCGACCTGCTCAAAAAAGACCCGACTGTTCGTGTCGCTAGAGGCTTTGGCAACTTTCAAGAAGCGTACTTTATGCGCGGCTTTGTCACAACCTCTGATGACACCATGTATAACGGTCTATACGGCATATTGCCAAGGCAGTATATCGCAACGGAATTGTTCGAGCGTGTCGAGGTTCAGCGCGGGGCATCTGCCATGCTCAATGGCGCAGCGCCCAGTGGTGGCAATGCCGGTGGTACGATTAACCTATTACCTAAGCGCGCCAGTAATGACCCACTACGTCAACTAACGCTTGGTTATGGTCAAGGTGATCAAGGCAAAGTTGCCGTAGACGTCAGTGATCGCTTTGGTACTGATGATGCGTTTGGCATTCGCTTTAATGCTGCTTATCAAGATGGCGACAGCGCGATTGATGATGAATCTTCAACACTGGGTCTGGCAGCGTTAGGACTAGATTATAGAGGCGATCAGTATCGATTATCAGCTGATTTGGGCTGGCAAGACAACAAACTCAAAGAGACCCGCCCTAGTGTCACACTTGCTGGTGTTTCTAGAGTACCAAAAGCACCAGACGGCTCAAAGAATTGGGCGCAGCCTTGGACGTATTCAGATGAAGAAGATGTCTTTGGTACCATTCGAGGAGAATATGATTTTACTGATAATATTACCGCTTATGGTGCTTACGGTGTGCGAAGTGGTGAGGAAGAAAACTCACTGGCCAATCTAACCGTCAACAATGTTGATGGTGCAGGTACGTTTTATCGCTTTGATAACTCTAGAAAAGATTTGGTACAAAGTGCTGAGCTCGGTCTGCGTGGTAAATGGCAAACAGGTGAAGTGGCTCATAATTGGGTACTAGCAGCGGATTTCTATGACCAAGAAGAAAAAGGGGCCTTCGCCTATGATTTTGGTAATCAACCCGTGACCAATTTGTACCATCCCACCGACTACGCTGAGGTCCCTTTTACAAGCACAGCAATCTTCGGTGGTAACTTAGACGATCCGAAGCTAACCAACGAGAAGCAATTCCAAAGCTTTGCGCTAGCCGATACCATATCACTGTTCGATGACAAACTAAAAACTACTTTAGGTGTGCGTCATCAGAATTTAAAAACCACCAGCTATGATCCTAACACTCAGGCTAAAACGGCTGATTACGATAAAAGCGAGTGGACACCAAGCGTTGGAATTGTCTATCAACCAAGCATGGACTGGTCTGTTTATGGTAACTATATCGAAAGTCTAGCGCCAGGCGCAAGAGCACCTCTGACTAATAATGGTGGTGCTGTCACCAATGGTGGTCAAAATTTAGACCCTTATGTGAGTGAGCAGACTGAGGTTGGCGTTAAGTATGACAATGGTCTGATTGGCAGTAGTTTGGCGGTATTCCGCACCGATGAGCCGCGTGCTTATATCAATGACTCAAATACGTTTACCGCTGCTGGAGAAAATCGCCATCAAGGGGTGGAATTGACTGTATTTGGTAGCCCAAGCGAAAACATGCGTTTCAATGCTGGTGTTACTTACTTAAATGCTGAGCAAAAAGATACGGGCGATGTGACGTTCGACGGCAACCGAGTCATCGGACTGCCCACGCTACAAAGCAACGTCAACCTAGAATATGATTTAGCAGCAGTTGAAGGATTGACGGTGACCGGCGATATCATTCACACAGGCGCACGTTATGCTGATGCTGCCAACAGCCTAAAAGTTGACGGTTATACCACGCTAGATCTAGGTGCTCGCTACAAAACCATGCTCGCTGGACAAGACGTGACGCTAAAAGGAGTAGTTACTAATATTACTGGTGAAGACTATTGGCAATCAGTGGGTGGTTATGCGGGTGCTGGGTATTTAAATGCCGGTGAGCCTACTGCCCTAAAAGTATCAGCGACTTTCGACTTTTAAGACATGCCCATTAAACCACGTTTATAAGACTTAGATAAAAGGGATTAGGCACCACCTACTCCCTTTTATGTTATCAAAAATACGCAAAAAACCATTCTATTATTGAGCCATTATGTCCTCTCACGCCACCGTTTCTTTATATCAGATGATTTGGGCACACTATCGCCTGCCCTTTCTTAAAGTTATTTTCCTTAATTTGGTGAATGCGGCGGTCAGTGTGGGCATCATTGCCTATATCAATCACACCTTTATCAGTCAGCCTGTTTTTAATACCTTATCGTGGGCAAGCTTGGGTCAATTTTCAGCTTTGGTGCTGCTGCTATTAGTCACGACCTTCGTATCACAATATGCACTGACCCGTTTGGGGCATCAGTTCGTCTACGAGCTTAGAACCAAGCTGGTCAAACAAATCATCGATACCAAAGTTCCGCAAATAGATCATTTGGGTAGCGCACGGTTACTCGCCAGCTTATCCTCAGATATTCAATCGATTACCGTCGCCTTTGTGCGTATGCCAGAACTGGTGCAAGGCGTTATTTTATCGGTTGGTGTCGCCCTTTATTTAGGCTGGTTGTCGCTGCCATTATTATTGATTGTCATGTTTTGGATTGCGATGACGATTTGGATAAGCACCATTTTAGTGAAGCATGTCTATACTCATTTAAGAGAGCTCAGAGAGATCAATGATCTTTTATATGAGGACTATCAATCCATTATAGATGGTCGCAAAGAGCTGGCGCTTAATCAACACCGCGCTGAAAAACTCTACAAACATGATTTTTTAAATCATGCCAAGTCTTATCAAAATCGAGTGATTAAATCGGATACGTATCATTTATCCGCCGTGAATTGGTCGAATATTATGATGTTCGCAGCCATTGGTGTGGTGTTTGCCGTGTCAAATTATCTTACTATTCCAATGGGTATTGCCACCACTTTCTCTTTAACCATTCTATTCATGCAATCACCCATCCTCCATGCCGTCGGCGCGTATCCGACCTTACAAACGGCACAAGTGGCGCTGGATAAAATACAATCTTTAGAATTGGCGGAGTACCAATCAACCTTTACAACGGATATTGTGGTCAACAACTGGCAGTCCATATCGTTCAATGATATTGGCTATCGCTATGCAAGTATTAATACCGATGCAAATGAGCTAGTGGTCAAAGAAAATGAGCATGCTAGCGATATCCTAAAATCGGTTAATCTGACTTTGCAACGTGGCGATGTGGTGTTTTTAATCGGGGCGAATGGTAGCGGTAAATCTACGCTTGCCAAGATTATTACAGGCATTTTCACCCCTAGCATCGGTGCTGTAAAAATAGACAGCCAGCTCGTTGACTCAGAAAACAACGCCGATTACCGACAGCTTTTTTCTGCCATTTTTAGCGATCAGCATCTTTTTAAACAGCTGATTGGTAGAGAGAGACAGCAACCCGATGAAGCGCTCGTAAATACATGGCTGCATAAATTGAATTTACAAGATAAAGTCAGCGTGACTGACAACCAATTATCGACCGACAAGCTATCACAAGGACAACGCAAGCGCTTGGCCATGCTCATTGCCGTGGCTGAACAAAAAGACATACTGCTACTCGATGAATGGGCGGCTGACCAAGATCCTGCCTTTCGCCGAGTGTTTTATCAAACACTGATACCTGAACTCAAAGCCTTGGGTAAAACGCTGTTTATCATCAGTCATGATGACGGTTACTTTGAGCATGCAGATCGATTATTACTGATGAAAGAAGGCCGATTGATTGAGTTAAATGCTGAAGAGCGTCAACGTGCTAGTGCCGATGCCATTGCTATGTTGGCGTAAATACTGGCTTAGTAAAAAGTTAATGGCGAGCAATAAAAAATCAGGGCATCTTTTAGAAAGTTGCCCTGATTTTGTGTAAATAAGAATGACTTTTTGAATGGCTCTCTTATTTTATTTAATTTTAAAATAATAATTTCTGTAAAAAACCAACCCGTGAAATGACTAAGAAATCTAGTAATCCGATAGCGACAATCGCGATGATGGCGGTCGGGAATATGATTGCCACTGCTAACAAAGGAATGGCAAACGGCCACCATATAGAAAAACTGAGACCACGCGCTGGTGGATTTAGTCCAACCTTTTCACTGGCATGACGTGGACGGCGTTGCCACCACATAATGTAACCGCTCACACAAATAGCAATAACCGATAAGCAAAATAGGACATTGACCAATACGCTCCACCATCCAAGCGTCCCCATATGAATAGCAATGCCCGCCGCCATAAATTTACCAAAAGCATTATAATCATCAAAGCGGATATCTGCCAAAATATTGCCCGAATAACGATCGATATGTACCGTACGATCAGCCATTGGATTTTTCATATCATAGCTCATTGAGTCTTGGCTAATCGTCCAGACGCCCGTATTACCCTGTGGCAGATTTAATTGGTAACGTCCGACAATACCAATCTCACGGGCAAATCGATCTACAGTATCGATCATAATCGGTATATTGGACGCGATACCATCCTTGCCAGCGACAGTGCCAGATGTTGGCATTGGTGTCAATTCAAGCACCCAAGGCACATCTTTGGTACTACCCGTATTTAGTGCATCACCATGGGTGGGTGCTGTGGCTGGTGTTGCTCCATGAACGTGCGGCGTGGCTTCAGCGTTATTCATATCCATACCAACATGATGTTGACTGTGATCAATAGAAAGCGGCATTGGCGCAACGCCCCATTTGCCCGCAGGAAACTGACTCCATGCCTGCACGACTCGCTCGCCCCAGATGCCTGCCCATGCCATTCCTGAAATACAGAAAAACAGTAGCAACACAGATATCCAACTGCCCAATGTCGCATGAATGGTACGTATGAATGAGCGTTTTTTCTTATTATTTACAGCATCATTGGGTATAAGCATGGCTTTGAGTGATTTGCGTTTTTGCCACCACAAATACCAACCCGTTAGAATCATTAAGATGGTTAATGAGGCAGTGGTTTCTTGGATATAATCACCGACTTTGCCCAATAGTAAATCAGCATGAATATCATTAAAGGTATAGTACAGACCACTATTAGTCGGTGTGCTTTTGACGATATCAGCCGTATAAGGATTCACCGCCACCATATTCTCATGACTGGCTGACTTAACTTGAAACAAGGCAACGGTGCCCGTATCACGAGGCGCGATATATTTCACCAGCGTGCTGTTAGATAAAGTGTTCAACGCGTTTTTAGCTTGCGTAGAAATAGGGGCAGTAATTAATGCCGTCATCGCCGACTCTGGGGTGGTAATGGTGAGGCGATCGTCATCACGACCTGCTATGTTAGACATCAACAGCATGCCAAGTGCGCTGCAAGCTAGGATAATTAGGAAAGGTGCTATAAACATTCCCGCATAAAAATGCCAACGCCATACCGTAAAATAGCGTTGAGTATTGGTTGATTGACTTGTATGTCTGTTCATAAATATGACCTTTAACAATCTTTGGTTGCTCAATGAACGACCTAGACCTATTAATAGTAGTAATAAATCCTGTCTGTCTGTTGATCTAAAAGTTGATTCCAAATAGACGGCTGCATCATACGAGAAAAGCCTTGTAAACACCATTGCTTATAGTCAAAAATTATCGTCATATTAAGGCGTTTCTTCAATTTTCATGTTTGCATCATAGTCATCTTAATGGCTAAAAATGAGGCTACTTCACTCGACATCTTACTAAGAACGCTTTGTTTGTAAATTTTTAATGATAATGATAATCATTAATGTTATTATTCCTTTTCTTTCGCTTTCGGCATTTGATAACTTACAAGGAAATATGATGCGTTTTATCTCAACGTCTACATCCATTCGTCAAAAACGTTTAACTCTCGCGGTGCAATTGGGATTGGCAATGGGTTTGAGCCACGCAGCTTATGCTGAGACGATGCCGAATAACATCGAAAACAGTGTTGAGAACGACGTCGATAATGATGTTGGTAGTGATGTTAATAATAATGAGACTGTGACACCATCGACCACCTTGGATACCATTACTGTCTATGCCGACAACTATCGTAGTACAGGCACCAAAACAGCGTTAGATCCCAATGATGCACCCATGAGCTATACGAGAATCGATCAAGCGCTGTTACAAAAACGTCAAGCAGACAGTGTCAATGCAGCGTTACGTTATGAGCCAGGGGTGAGTACTGAGAGTCGCGGTACCGTATCCATCTTTGATGAATACAATATTCGCGGTTTTAAAACTTACTCCAATTTTTACGATGGATTAAGACTGCCCTACGATGGGGCTTGGAATCTGATGCCGCAAGTCGATATCTACGCAACAGAAGCAGTCGAAGTGGTCAAAGGGCCCGCATCCTCACTCTATGGCTATGCATCTCCAGGTGGCATGGTCAATCAAGTCGCCAAAACCCCAAAAAGCACTCAAGCATCTGAGGTACAGTTGCGAGTGGGTAATCAAAACCTAAAAGAAGTGGCGGTCGATACGACAGGACCTATCACAGATACGCTCAATTATCGTTTGGTGGCGTTAAAACGACAAAAAGACGGGCAGATGCAGACCACAGAAGAAGAGCGCACACTGATCAATCCGTCACTGCAATGGCAACCGACAGAAGATGTGTCCGTTCTTGCCAATCTGTTTTATCAAGATGATCCGGAAATGGTGCCTTCCACCCCACTGCCTGCCGTTGGCACTGTCTACCATGCCAGCTATGGCAAACTGGGCAGTGATGCCTATGCCGGCGATGAGTGGAATCACTTCAGCAAAGAAGTACTCATGCCAAGTGTTACCATAAACTGGGACATCAATGATAAGTTGACGTTCAAGCACATTCTGCGCTATACCGACGCCGACGCGCAGCAGCGTAATATGTACAACAGCGGGTTTGTAAGTGGTAGTGATAAGATACTAAATCGCGTGGCCTACACCACCGATGAAAGTATGAACAACTGGACCACGGACAACCAGCTTGCTTATCAGTTAGATACTACCAGTACCTCGCACAATTTATTATTTGGTATTGAGTATCAAGAGACAGACAGTACCGCCACTTATTATGATGCTGGCGCAAATGGCACGCCAAATCTTGACTTATCCAATCCAGATTACTCACAAATAAATGCCGATACGTTGCCTTTAGAGGCTTATCGTCAAAATGAAAACATTGAACAAAGCCAGCTTGGTTTTTATATACAAGATGAAATGAAATGGCAAGATTTGATAGTAGTAGCAGGCTTACGTCATGATAACTTTGATAGTATCACTAAGCAAACCAAGGCTTCTGAAGGTGCCATCTATAGTGATAGAACCATTGACAATGATGCCTCGAAAACCAGTGGTCGTCTCGCAGCTATCTATGACTTTGATAATGGGCTATCTCCTTATGCTAGTTATTCTCAGTCGTTTCAGCCAGTGGTCGGTAGTAACTTTATTACCAATGCGCCATTTAAGCCAACGACTGCCGATCAGCTAGAGGCTGGTGTCAAATATCTCTCTGCCAATCGCGCCACGCAAGGAACATTAGCAGTATTTGATATCACTCAAAAAAACGTCGTGGTGGCTGACGAAATTAACTATAGAAGTCAAACACAAACGGGTGAAATTACCTCCAAAGGCTTTGAAGTCTCAGGCAGCCACATGCTTAACGACTGGGTAGATATTGCCGCCAGTTATAGCTATACCGATGCTGAAATTACAGAAGATGAATTCAACCCTGATTTGGTTGGCAATACCCCTGCGCAAACGGCTAAGCACAAGGCAACATTGTGGGCAGATTATTACGCTACTGACAAGCTCAGTCTCAACGCTGGCGTGCGCTATGAAGGCGGTATGCAACTTGATAAGCAAAACTCAGACGAATTACCAAGCGTGACTTTGGTAGATATTGGCGGTAATTATCAAATCAATCCGATGCTCACTGTCGGCGCGAGTATCAACAATCTCTTTGATAAGACCTATGTCGGCGCTTGTTATGATATTAACAATTGCTGGATGGGACCTGAGCGCCAAATGTCCGTCAGCCTAAAAGCCAATTTTTAGGCAATGTAGAACTTACCATTACTAGAGAATATCAATCTTATAGAGTGGTCTCATCTCAAATGATGACCTAAACTATCGAATAGTTAAATGAAGGAAAGTATTAATATGGCAAAACCTACCCCAAGAATGCTAGATGTAATTGGCAGTAAATACCTCACCCCACATATGTGCCGTGTCACGCTTGGCGGTGCTGGACTGACTGATTTTCCGGCAGATCAAGAAAGCGCGTACATTAAGCTGATATTCCCTCAAGGCGATGACACTCGACCATTGATGCGCACCTATACCGTCAGCCTTCAACGTGATGACGAAATAGATGTCGATTTTGCGTTGCACGAGACAGAAGGCCCTGCTTCAGCATGGGCACGTAACGCCCAAGTGGGCGAGCAAATATTGGTAGGCGGCCCTGGACCAAAGAAGCTGATTAACAATGAGGCTGATTGGTTTTTATTGATCGGTGATATGACAGCGCTGCCGGCGATTACCGTCAATCTTGCCCAGCTACCTGCTGACGCACACGGCTATGCAGTCCTTGAGATTACCACTGAAGCAGATAAGCAACTACTCAAGAAGCCAGACAACGTTGACATTCATTGGGTGATAAACGCACATCCAAATGAACAAAGCAGCCCATTACTTGATCGCATTAAAACGCTTACGTGGCTAATAGGACAACCTGCTGTTTGGGCAGCTTGCGAGTTCCATAGTATGCGCGCCCTACGCCATTATTTTAAGGTAGATCGCCCAATACCAAAAACGCATTTGTACATATCTAGCTATTGGAAAGTCGATAGTACAGAAGACCAGCATAAAATTGTCAAACGAGAGGATGCGCAAAGTATAGAATGATGAGCAATGACGTTTTGTATTTTTGAACTATTTTGAAAGCGGTTTAAATAATGATTGATAAATTTTGCATTACTAATCATTACCCCACTGCTTATATACTTTTGTTGGCTAAATAAAAGTATGGTGACAAAATATAGTGACATTGTAGAATATGAGCAGCTGGTGAGCTGCTCATAAAATGTGATCACTACCCTTACAACCCTATCACTTGCATTAAATGCCCTGTCTTGAGATACACTGTAGCTCCTTCAGATCCTGCCTGTATTTGCGCATGCTCACCTGCTGGCAGACGTATCCAGCCGCCGCGCTGATAAACTTGACCCTCATCTATCAACTCGCCTGCTAATACCAGTATTTCTGCACCGCCACAGACTGCCTCATTAAACAGTAACTCGCCTGCCTTGATACGCTGCAAACTCACTTGCTCATTATCACCTGAGAATAGAGGACAAACATCACGGCTGCCCTGCTGTTGCCAATGAGCCTTATCTTTAGTATCGATAGCCACATAATGAGGTTCATCAGTTGGCATTTGGCGTAGCTTGACGAAAATCACTGCGCCTTCATCACTATAGGGCTTGTGTCCTGAGGTCGGTGGATTGCGCAAATACCAACCTGCTGGGTAATGTTTGTCATCTGCAGAAAAAGTACCTGACAATACTAAAATCTCTTCACCACCCGGATGTAGATGATGCGGAAAATAAGAATTGGGCGCATAGCGTACAAGGCTAGTGGCACGTGCTTTTTCTGCACCCACACGGTCAAGCATCACGCGCTCTACCCCATTTTGTGGTGACTTAATCCACTGGTGTTGCTCAGGTATAAGGGCAGCGCGGCGAGTAAAGTCTGCATTAATAAGCATAAACCATGTCCAAAAATAGTATGATGAGATGATCCTTTAGCAAACGTCAGATATGCTCACTGAACGTTATCGACAGCTAAAGGCGCAATGATTGCACCTCGCTATTATAAACCTTACCGAGTTTTCAACGTAATAAAATCACAGGAGATAGCGTGCTGGCGATAATTTCTGTCGTGGTACTACCAAGAAATAATTGTTGCAATTTCGAATGTCCATAAGCACCCACTACCATGATATCAATGTTGTTTTCTATCTGAAACCTTAACAAGCCGTCGACGGCATCGGAGGCAGATAAATGATGTGCCGCGACGCTAAAACCTGCGTCCTCCAATTGTGCCGCTGCGGCGCTTAAGCTTTGTTTTGACGCGTCGTTATGATTGCCTATCATGACGATATGACCTTGTAATCCTTTTAATACAGGACTCCTCGCAACCATCCATGCTGCTTTAATAGCCGTTTTACTACCATCAAAAGCTATCATATATGAGCTAGGCTCTTTGAACGTCTCTGAGCAAATCAATATAGGAACGTCAGATGCGCGGGCAACGGTTTCGATTTGGCTACCGATATTAATACGGCTGCTTTTGTGATCTTCACCTCGGCGTCCCATGACGATGGCACGATTTTCTGCTTTAAAATGCTCAATGGCAGGTAACAGCTTGCCGCGACGTTGATAGATACGAATATCGACCTGAGTAAAGTTACCTTGAATATGGCTTTTTGCATCTTGTACCAAAGCATTGCTATAACTGTTCACCACCTTCGCTCTTTGCTCGTCTAACTGTGTCAATTCCTCCAATAAAAACTGGCGGCTATTGACTCCTATTGCGCCTGACAAATCGCGTCTGGTCGAGGCTGGAACCTCACTCACATGCAACAACGCTACGGGTAAATTTAACTTACTGGCATACCATGCTGCATAGTCACAAACCGATTCAGTCACTGCCGAGCCGTCTATACAGGCTAAAATGTGCTGTGATGTTGTCATATTCCGTCCTTAAATTTAACGATTTAACCCTATACAGCTTTCTATACCCACTATAAATATGGTCACCGAAAAACATGGTTACCAATGAACATAGTTACCAATGAACATAGTTACCAAAAAATGTAACGGCAAAAAAAGCGTATCCATTGCCTTGATAATAACCAATTTAAACGGCTTCAGCCAGCGATGTGTGCCCACTTCTACCATAATTAAAAAAAGTCTTGTCATCGTCTAACAACATGCCGTAGCGAATTTTGCTACAATGGTTTTTTAGCATTTATGATTTAAGTATCCTTATCTAGGTGATGGAATTATGGCAAAAAATGCCCTACAGGCTCAGTTGTTAAAAGCGGGATTGGTGGATAGCAAAAAAGCCAAGAAAATCAGCAAGCAGACTCAGCATGCCAAGCGTACTGGTGACTCAGAAAGCATGCAAGCGAAAAAAGCGTTGGCAGAAGCCCAAGCGAAAAAACTAGAGAAAGATCAAAAGCTCAATCAAGAAAAGCAACGTATTTTAGAAGAGAAGATGCTCAAGGCCAATATCGTACAGATGATTAAGCAGCATCAGATTGCCGATACCAATGGCGATTTTAATTATCAATTTGTCGATAATGCTAAGGTTAAAAAAATCTTTGTCACTCAAAAACTATATGACCAAATCGTCGCCGGTCATGTGGTGATTGCACGACTAGAAGAAGGCTATGCCCTACTTCCTCGTCCGTTGGCAGATCGCATCGATGCAAAAATGGAGGGCTTCATGGTCGTGTCTAACGATACATCAGAAGAAGTACTAGCAGAAGATGATCCTTATGCCGCCTATGTGATTCCAGACGACTTGATGTGGTAACCGTTCAATTTCACCACACTTATGATGTCAGCCAAAAGCCTTTCATGAACTATATCAGTCTATGAAGGGCTTTTTATTGTACGAAAAGCGACCACCTTTAACCTAGCATTGCTGCTTTGGTTGAAAAACGTAACGATACTCTCGAACAGTAGCATGCTTGAGGCTACGAACTCGAACAACCATTCAATAACAACTACAATGCGGTTTATTGACCTACTGAGCGTTAGTATTTTATCTAATTTTGAGTAATCACTCAAAATAAACACTTTATTCATGCTTACTGCCTGACAATAGTAGTCATTGCCATATATTTCATTAATTAGACTTGCTAAGCTCTTTTGCACTCACTTTTAACGCTTATTAAGAAGAAATAACTTATGCCAAAACATCTCCCTCTTTCACTGTTATTGCTTCGACTGGGTATTTTCATTGTTTTTTTAGTCTGGACTTTAGATAAGCTGATTAATCCTGATCATGCCGCAGGCGTTTTTTCTAGTTTTTATGGTTTTGAAAGTATAGGCGACACCGTGTTTTATGTCATTGGCGCGGCTCAATTCATCCTCATTCTATTGTTTGTCACAGGATTATTCAAAACTTGGACTTACGCCATCATCTTGCTACTTCATGCGATTTCGACGTTCTCAACCTTCGGCTTATACCTCAAGCCTTTTGATAACTTGTTGTTCTTTGCAGCATGGCCGATGTTGGCTGCGTGTTTGGCGCTTTTCTTAATGAGAGATTGGGATACCTTAACCTTGGGCAAAAAAGTTTCTTTAGCCTAAACATCAGTCATGTTTGTCGTTAGATTGGGCTGGATTGAACATGCAAGAATATAAATACTAGCCTACGAAACTCAAGCTCTATACTATGAAGACTACTGAGTGAGCTGTTTTATTGTATATAAATGCACAAACCATGCAAAAAACTTAACGCAATTGTCGTTACCACTAACTTGTCATTACCACTAACATGGTCAAGGTTCTTAATCATAAAAGAATGACGATGACTTTAGCCTTCGCTCTACTAATTAGCCGGATATTTTATGATTAAAAGAATATTGTTAATACTGTTAATATTAATATTAGCAGCAAGCTTTTTCTACTTTGACCTCAATCAATTATTGACGCTTGACGGTTTAAAAGGGTCGATGACGCAATTTAACGACTACAAAGCGCAATCACCATTATTGATTATCGGTGGATTCTTTTTACTTTATGTCGTCGTCACCGCCCTATCCTTACCGGGTGCCGCTATTTTGACTCTGGCAGCTGGTGCATTATTTGGTTTATGGCAAGGGTTACTGGTCGCCTCATTTGCCTCAAGTATTGGTGCGACACTCGCCTTTCTAACCTCACGTTATTTACTGCGTGATACGATTAAACAGCGCTTTCCTGAGCGCTTAGCAGCCATTGATGCTGGCGTCGAAAAAGAAGGCGGATTTTACTTATTTACCCTACGCTTAGTGCCGATATTTCCTTTCTTTTTGATTAACCTATTGATGGGTGTCACCGCGATTAAAGCGAGGACATTCTACTGGGTAAGCCAAATCGGTATGCTCGCTGGCACCTTCGTATATGTCAATGCTGGTACGCAATTGGCGCAAATTGACAGTTTGTCGGGGATTTTATCGTTTAATTTGATTGTCTCATTTGCGTTGTTAGGTTTCTTCCCATTAATAGCAAAAGGCATATTAAATATGCTAAAAAAACGCCGCGTCTATAAAAACTATAGCAAACCTAAAAAATTCGATCGGAACATGATCGTGATTGGCGCAGGTGCTGGCGGGCTAGTCACTAGCTATATCGCGGCGACCGTCCGAGCAAAAGTAACCTTAATCGAAGCGGGCGAGATGGGCGGTGACTGCTTAAACTATGGCTGTGTACCCAGTAAAGCACTGATTAAAAGCGCAAAAGTGGCAGAACAAATGCGCAATGGTGAGCGTTATGGCTTGGAAAATACCCCACCAGAATTTTCATTTAAGAACGTCATGACCCGCATCCATAAAGTCATCGCTGACATCGCCCCAAACGACAGCGTCGAGCGTTATACGGACTTGGGTGTCGAAGTATTAAAAGGTTATGCCAAATTCATCGACCCGTGGACGGTAGAGATTGCGCTAAACGATGGCGGCACGCAAACTCTAACCGCACGTTCCATCGTTATCGCTACTGGTGCGCGCCCATTTATCCCAGATTTGCCGGGTTTGGAAGAAACGGGCTACGTGACCAGCGATACCATATGGAATAAATTTTCCGAATTAGAAGAAGCGCCGAAAAAGCTGGTCGTCCTTGGCGGCGGACCAATCGGCTCTGAGCTGGCACAAGCTTTTGCACGCTTAGGCTCAAATGTCACCCAGATCGAAAGAAGCGCGCGTCTCATGAAAAAAGAAGACGTGGAAGTCTCAGAATTTGCGCAGAAAGTCCTCATTGAGAGCGGCGTAAACGTTTTAACCTCGCATCAAGCGATTCGCTGTGAAACTCGCGATGGTAAAAAGTTCATTATCGTTGAAGTGCAAGGCGACAGTACCGTTAAGCAAGACCGTCAGAACAAGCAAGAAATCGCTATTGAATATGACGAATTGCTTTGTGCCGTTGGACGTAGTGCCCGCTTAGAAGGATATGGTCTTGAAGATTTGGGCATCGAAACGGAGCGTACGATTGATACCGATGACTATTTAGAAACCCTTTACCCTAATATCTACGCCGCTGGTGATGTCGCTGGTCCTTATCAATTTACCCATGTGGCCTCCCATCAGGCATGGTACGCTGCCGTAAATGGTTTATTTGGACATCTAAAGAAATTTAAAGTAGATTACCGCGTGATTCCGTGGACGACCTTTATCGATCCAGAAGTCGCACGCGTGGGCTTAAATGAGCAAGAAGCTATTGAAAAAGGCATCGATTTTGAAATTACCCGCTACGACTTTAAAGATTTAGATCGCGCGGTGACGGAAAGTGCCAATCATGGTTTTATCAAAGTCATTACCCCTAAAGGCAAAGATAAAATACTTGGCGTGACCATCGTCGCTGAACATGCTGGGGATTTAATGCCAGAATTCATACTGGCGATGAAGCACGGTTTAGGGCTGAATAAAATACTTGGCACTATCCATATGTATCCAACGTGGGCAGAGGCTAATAAATACGCGGCTGGTGAATGGAAACGTAATCATGCGCCCGAAACGATATTAAACTGGCTTGAGAAATACCATACATGGCGTCGAGGTTAGCTGGGTTTTTATTCACTGCGCTAAAAACATATCATCATAACGGAAACTTAAATGTACGTTATCAAATCTCTGCCCGCTTTGACCGCGTTAAAAAACCTAAGCCGCTATAGCGCCTATGCTATGGTGCTTAGCATTTGTGTTGGTATATCAGCAAGCACTGCCTCACCCACTACTGGTAACCTTAATCAAAATTTATCATCTTGGCAGCAAATAGAGGCGCAAGGGGAAAACCAAGACGTCTACTTTTATGCATGGGGCGGTGATCCACAGATCAACGCCTATCTACAGTGGGCTGCCAAGCAAGTCGATGATAAATATAATATTAACTTGGTTCATGTGAAATTGAGCGACACCAGTGAAGCCGTTAGCCGTGTACTTGCAGAAAAATCTGCCAATAACAACGATAAAGGCAGCGTTGATCTCATCTGGATAAATGGCGCAAACTTTGCCACCATGAGTGAGAATTCATTATTACTCAAACAATGGGCGAATAAGCTCCCTAACTTTGCCTTGACCGATCCAGAGAACAATCCTGCGGTTAACTTTGATTTTGGTGTGCCGAC
Source organism: Psychrobacter sp. PG1 (assembly GCF_014897815.1). Classification (GTDB taxonomy): domain Bacteria; phylum Pseudomonadota; class Gammaproteobacteria; order Pseudomonadales; family Moraxellaceae; genus Psychrobacter. The sequence goes on along the minus strand of NZ_JABUZG010000061.1, from coordinate 23,038 downwards.
CAACGGCATGGAAGCGCCATGGGGACAAGCTGCGTTGACCTTTTATTACGACAGCTTATCAACTGACAAGCCACCAACCACTTTAAATGAGCTAGTCAATTGGACAGCGCAAAACCCCGGGCGTTTTAGCTATCCAAAGCCACCTGACTTTTTAGGAATGAGCTTTTTAAAGTATGCCTTAGTCATGCTGCACGAAAATCAGGATGCTAAGATAGGCAAAAACATCAAGGCACAGCTCAACCTGCCAGCCACTGAGCAAAATACAGATATGGTATTAGCCCCTTTATGGGCATTTTTAGATGACTTACATCCCACTCTATGGCGTAAGGGTGAGCAATTTGTGCAAACGGGCGCACACATGCGGCGCTTGGTCGATGATACCGAGCTGAGTCTGGCCTTTACTTTTTCTGCACCTGAAGTACCAGCGGCCGTGCAGCGTTATGATTTACCCGAGAGCATTCGTAGCTATGCCATGAGTGATGGCAGCTTAAGTAACACCCATTTTGTGGCCATTCCTTATAACGCCAGCCATCCGCAAGCCGCACAGCTAGTGGCAAACTTTTTGATGAGCCCAGAAGCACAGGCCAAAAAGCAAACCCCTGATATATGGGGTGATAAAACCGTACTTGTTCTCTCTACGCTCAATCCTGAACAACAAGCGCTATTCAAAGACAATAAACCACACCCTAGCGCCCTGCCTTTTGATAGCATCAAACGTACCGTGAGTGAACCACATCCAAGCTGGGTTGATGCCATTATGCAAGGCTGGCAAGCGCGTTATGGGGTTAGCCCATGAGTAAAAATACTAATAATAAAACGGCAAAGGAAAAAGTCCATTCTGCAACAATTACTGGCATAACCGCGCCTTATAAAACAGATCTATTTACGCGTATCGTCTCCTTGAGTCCGACATTTTTACTGCTGCTACTGATATTACCGGTACTAGGTGGTTTGGTGTGCGTGCTGTTACCTGCCTTTAGCTGGGTGCCTGCACTTGAGCAAACGACTGTTAGTCTACAAGGCTTTCATGATCTCTGGCAGACGCCTGGTCTTACTCAAATGGTCGCTTTAAGCATCGCTACTGGATTAATCAGCACGTTACTCGCTTTTGTCATGACCTTGATGATATTGGCGGCGTTTTTTAATAGCGTTTGGCTGACCCGTATTGAGCGTTTGCTTAGTCCAATCTTGGTCATTCCTCATGCAGCAGCAGCCATTGCGGTTGGTTTTTTAATTGCGCCTTCTGGTATGTTTTCACGCCTTATATCACCATGGCTAAGTGGCTGGGAATTAGCTCCAGACGGTATATTTCCACATGACCCCTACGGCATCAGCATTACCTTGGGTTTAACCTTAAAAGAGCTGCCGTTTTTATTATTAATGGCGCTAGGTGCTTTGGCACAACCAGAGCTTGGTAAAAAGCTACGTCAGCAGTATAAAGTCGCGCTAAATCTCGGCTATTACCCCATTACTGCCTTTTTTAAAGCGGTACTCCCTATCCTCTATCCTTTTTTACGTTTGCCTATCTTAGCCGTGCTGGCCTATGCCAGTGCCAGCGTAGAGATGCCATTGATATTGGGTCCAAACACGCCGCCAACGCTCGCGGTTACTATCATGCAATGGTTTAACGATGTGGATTTAAACTTACGTATAAAAGCCTCGGCGGGCGCATTATTACAGCTGGCGTTGACGGGCAGTTTAATCGCCTTGTGGCTTGGTGCTGAGAGAATCATAAAAACTTGTTTTAATGGTACGTTGGTCAATGGCAAGCGCAGCTATGCCGATGCACTATGGCAAAAAATCACCGCAGCGTTGACCGCTGTGGTGATTGGCTTTATCTTGCTAGCGCTCATTGGGCTGGTAATGTGGTCAGTGGCTGGTTTTTGGCGCTTTCCCGCCGTATTGCCAGAGCAGTTAGTGTTATTACATTTTCAAAGCGCCTTTACGCAAATGGGTACGCCGCTATTTAATACCATTACAATCGGTATCGTGAGTACTATATTTGCCATTGTGCTGACTTTATTGTGTTTAGAAGCTGAGCAATTAAGTAAAAAGCCACTTTCAACATTTACCAGTTTAATTATCTATTTGCCGCTATTAGTGCCCAGTATTGCTTTTTTATTTGGCTTAGTATGGCTACAGCAACTGGTGAATAATCAAACGGCGTTTTTTAATGTGGCTTTTACCCATCTACTTTTTGTGCTGCCCTATGTGTTTTTATCGCTTGCCAGTAGTTATCGGCGTCTAGACCCTCGTTTTGCTTATGTAGCCGCGAGCCTTGGTGCAACTCCTGCTAAAGTGTTTTTGCAGGTCAAATTACCACAACTGTTTGCGCCACTGTTAATTGCTATCGCCCTTGGTTTAGCCATTAGCTTTGGCCAATACTTGCCGACATTATTGGCAGGTGGCGGACGTATCGCCACCATCACCACAGAAGCCGTAACCCTCGCCAATGGTGCCAGTAGACGCACCAGTGCGGTGTATGCCATCATCCAAATGGCGCTACCATTAATTGGTTTTATATTGGCGTGGGTATTGCCCAAGTACTTCTTTAAAAGTGGTAAAAATAGCAGCTGTTAAAACGTTTTTTGAAATACATTCGTTTTGAAAAGCACTGACTTTAAATAGCACTGATTTTGAAAAACAACTCACTATAAAAACGCAGATAAAGGGCTCTTGATGCAATCCTCTTTACAGATAAAAAACTTGCAGTTATATCGACAAGGCGAGCTACTACTCAGCCTAGATGAGCAGATTGCTGGTGGTGAAATATTGACTGTCATGGGCCCATCTGGTAGTGGCAAATCAAGCTTATTGAACTGGCTGACAGGCACTTTACCAAATGGTTTTACCGCTATTGGTGAGGTCTGGTTAAATGATGAAAATGTAAGCCATCTGCCGACGCATCTGCGGCATATTGGGGTACTGTATCAAGATGCCCTACTGTTTTCGCATTTATCAGTCGCGGGTAATATTGCGTTTGCGATGCCTAAAAGTAATAAAAACAGCAATAAAAAACAGCGCCGTGAAAAAATAGAACAAGCGCTGGCACAAGTGGGGCTAGCAGGCATGGGAGATCGCCATCCTGATAATTTATCGGGCGGACAACAAGCAAGAGTGGCGCTACTGCGCACCTTGCTCAGCGCACCAAAAGCGATACTACTTGATGAGCCTTTTAGCAAGCTTGATACCCAACTTCGAGTAGATACGCGGCAACTGGTGTTTGAGCAAATCCGCACTCATAAACTTCCCGCCATCATGGTCACGCACGATTATAGCGATGCTGAGGCCGCAAACGGTAAAGTTATTCATTTAGACCTGTAGTTTTAGGCTTATACTTTTAGACTTGTAGATCTAAATTCTAAACATCAAAGCGAAATACAAAAGGCAAGCGCATGCTAGATAAATTTCTTACGCCCATGATTAAGCCGATACTAAGCCCTGTCGTCGTTGTCTTGCACAAACGCGGTATTACGGCTGATCAACTCACGGTGGCAGGCTTTTTAATCGGTATGTTAGCGGTGCCATTACTGGCGTTTGAGCTTTGGTATGGCGCACTGGCAGCCATTGCATTAAATCGTATTTTTGATGGTCTTGATGGCGCTTTAGCCCGTTATGCAAAGCAAAGCTCTAGCGCAGGCGGCTATTTAGATATTACGCTCGACTTTTTATTTTATGCCGCCATCCCGCTGGGATTTATATTGGCAAACCCTGAACAGAATGCCATTGCTGGCGCTTTATTACTCGCGACCTTTATTGGCACAGGCTCTAGCTTCTTAGCGTTTGCCATTGCTGCGGAAAAGTTTACACTGGATAAACCACAGTTTAAATATAAGAGTTTTTATTATTTAAATGGTTTGACGGAAGGCACCGAAACCATCGCACTGTTTGTCGCTTTTTGCCTGTGGCCACAGCACTTTGTATTACTCGCCAGCATTTTTGCCACTGCCTGCGCGATTACGATTTTTACCCGTATCCATGGCGGCTACCATACCCTTAAACAGCTAGAAATAGATAAAAACAGTATATAAGTAGACTAAGTTAAGGGGCAGCTAATGACTAACGAAGTATGGTGGCGGCTTGGGTTCTTTTTAAGCATTTTAGTGATTATGATGCTGATAGAATGGCGCATGCCTGCACGTCAAGCACCGATCAAAAGCAGCAAACGCTGGTTCGCTAACTTTGGCTTGGTTTTTATCTCGTCAGTTATTGCTCGTCTAGCGGTGCCTGTCGGTCTAACGGCTGTGGCGCTGTATAATCAGCAGCATGGGATTGGCTTATTTAATATCATCAATTTGCCAAGTATCCTAGTCATCATACTAAGCTTGATATTGCTCGACATCATCATTTACTGGCAACATCGACTATTTCACCGCGTACCTATGCTATGGCGTTTGCATAAAGTCCATCACGCTGATGCACATGTCGATGCCAGTACAGGGCTTAGATTTCATCCCATTGAAATCATTTTAAGCATTCTAGTAAAGCTCGTTGCCGTCAGCTTGTTGGGCGTTCCTGCCATCGCCGTATTGATATTTGAGATTGCGTTAAATGGCTTAGCAATATTTAACCATGCCAATATTCGCCTGCCACCTGCGCTTGAAAAACCGCTACGCTTAATATTCATGACCCAGATTTTGCACCGTATTCACCATAGCCAACGCGTCAGTGAGACCAACTCAAACTATGGCTTTAGTATCATCTGGTGGGATTGGATTTTTGGTAGTTATAAGGGTAAAGCAAAGCAGTCTGATAATGAGCTAGATATTGGACTAAAAGAATACCCAGCAGCCAAACAAAATGCCTCGCTATGGGGATTGTTAACAATGCCATTTAGCAATAACTTGGTTAAGAAAAACAAATAACTGTCGTGATGTCGCCTAGCTTCGAATGTAAGTCAAAGTTACAAAAAACTTGAGCATTCACTCAAATATTATTTGAACGATTGCTCAAAATGAATTATAGTGGCTGCAGTTGTTGAGCGACTCACGAAAATCTCACTTATAAAATTGAGTATTCACTCAACTATATAATAGGTTCTCAAGTCGTTTCTACACACTTACTTTTACAACAATTCACTAATAATTATCCGAAGGACTTTCACATGACTGAATTTACTCTACACGACAAAGACACAGCCCCAGCAGCAAGCAAAGACTTGCTTGATGTTTCTATCAAAGCGTTTGGCATGGTACCTAACCTACATGCCGTCATGGCTGAAGCACCTGGGCTATTAGAAGGCTATCAACGCCTGCATCAGTTGTTTTTAGACAGCAGTTTCGATGATGAGGAAGTCACGGTCGTATGGCAAACCATCAACGTCGAGCATGAGTGCCATTACTGTGTACCCGCTCATACTGGCATCGCCAAAAGCATGAAAGTAGATGACGCCATTACTGATGCATTACGTAATGAGACACCACTACCAACTGAAAAACTAGAAGCATTACGCGACTTTACGCTATCGGTCGTTCGTGATCGTGGTAATGTAAATGATGACGCAGTGCAAGCGTTCTTAGATGCAGGCTTTACTAAACGTCAGATTTTAGAAGTGGTTCTTGCAGCGGCTCAAAAAGTGATGAGCAACTACACCAACCATTTGGCCAACACGCCAATCGACAAGCCTTTCCAAAAGTTTGAATGGCATAAAGCTGTCTAATTATATAAGAACCAAATAAGGAGCCACCATGAGTAATTTAAAAAAGCCATTACGAATAGATATCGTGTCAGACGTGGTCTGCCCTTGGTGCGCTATCGGCTATAGTCAACTAGCCGAGGCATTAAAACAAACCAACACTCCACACGAGATTCACTGGCATCCATTTGAGTTAAATCCTAATACACCGCACGAAGGACGAAACTATCGTGAGCATATCATGGAGAAGTACGGTACGACTGCTGAGGACGTTCAAGAGAACCGAGCTAGAATGACAGAAGTAGGTGCTGAAGCTGGATTTAATTTTCAGTTTACCGATGACTTTCGTACTTACAATACTTTTAATGCGCATCAGTTGCTGCATTGGGCCGATCAACAAGGGCGTATGCACGAGCTAAAGCAAGCATTGTTGGTCGCACATTTCGTCGATAATCAAAATGTATCAGATCATAGTGTGCTTGCCGATGTTGCGGCCGATGTTGGACTGGATCGTAGCGAAGCACTAGCGGTCTTAAAAGATCAGCGATTTGCTGCAGCGGTAGAAAAAGAAAAGCAGCATTGGCAGCAACAAGGCATTCAAAGTGTGCCTTCTATGGTTTTCAATGAGCGTCATTTAATTAGCGGCGCACAAGGTATTGAAAATTATAAAAGCATTTTGCAGCAGTTAGCTGACATGCCAGACTAAACCATGAAGTCATGGTTTAGTCTTCAAAGCTGAGAGTTTTAGAAAAGCTAAGGGTTTTAGAGTTACTGTATAGCCCGAGACTATACAGTAACTCTAAAACCCTTTTTTCATACCAAAAATATCTTAGCAATCAGCCTTACTTAATCGGCAATAACCCTTTAGCAGTGCTTATTTGCAAATAGTCAACATGAACTACACGCCAACAGGCTTATCAATACGCAGCCCTTCTATAGAGAGTGCCATATCTTCAGCCAACGCTTGCACCGCTGCACTCTCGACATCACGCTGCGCAAAAGCACGCAATCCCATCACTTCAGCCTGCAAGCGACGACCTAACCTAGTCGGATCCAACTTACTATCAAGCTCACCCAGCCGCTGTGCTTCGGTAAAGTAATTTATAAAACGCAGCTCCATACCTGCCAGCAGCATTTCAACTTTTTGTAGCGCTGTCTGCTCACGAGCACCAAGCTCCAGTAAGCTTTTGACCAACATGCAAGCCTGACTCGGCAGCCCTTTATCACGAATACCGCCCAGCTGACGCACGAAAGCGGCTAACCCCAACAGCGGCGATTGATAAGCGCCCATTACCCGCTCAAGCTCACTCAAACCTAGGCGAGCATAGTAGTCTAACGCTTCTTGAAATAATCCATCTTTACTGCCAAACGCAGCATAAATGCTTCCTGGACGCATATCGAGCGCCTCTTCTATGTCTTTTAACGAAGTAGCATGAAAGCCTTTTTGCCAAAAAAGCTGTAACGCGCGTTCTAAGGCATCCTGACGGTTATAAAGTGCGGTACGTGACATAGTTTTTCCATCTCAAAAGCTGTAATCTCATATAAAAATAAGCACAGCGATAAAATTTGAATGATTGCTCAATTTTATATCGAATGGCATTCTTAGTCCAGTAAAGTTAATTTACAAAGCAAATATCTTATTTAGCCATTGGTAGCAATATTAATGGCTAAATAAGATATGAAAGCGCCCAACGTTTAATGACTCAACAGCACGTGCTTGCTTTTTTGATACGCAGACAAGCCGTCTACGCCCAGCTCACGACCGATACCGCTTTGCTTAAATCCGCCCCACCCTGATTCTGGCAGTACAATTTGCTGTTCATTGATCCAGATATGACCCGCTTGAATCTGTAGCGCCATCTCTACGGCCGCCGTTTCATCAGCGCTGACAATGCTCGCGGCCAAAGCAAACTGGCTATCATTGGCTAAAGCAATCGCCTCGGCATGGTCGGTAAACGTTTGACTCACTAGTATCGGCCCAAAAACCTCTTCTGTCCATAACTGACTGGTCACTAGAACATTGGTATAAATCGTCGGCATCGCAAAATACCCTTGCCGATTTAAGATCTCACCACCTGTGAGACAAGTCAGGTTTTCGGCAGCAGCAAGGTCGAAATATTTTTTTACTTGATTTAGTTGCTGCTCACTAACCAGTGGACCCATTTGCGTGTCAGTGTCAAAGCCATCACCAATTTGCAAACTTTCTGTATTAACTTTTAATGTATCGAACAACGACTGAGCAATGCTTTCATGAACAAGCAGTCTTGAGGTGGCTGAACAGATCTGACCGGCATTGGTAAATATACCACCGATAATCAAATCACAAGCGTGGTCGATATCAGCATCTGCACATACGACGATGGCTGACTTACCGCCCAGCTCTAGACTGATATCCTTAATACCTTTTGCCGCTTGGCTCATTACCTTTTCACCAACGGCGTTGCTACCAGTAAAAGAAATTTTGTCGATTAATGGATGGCAGGTCATGGCAGCGCCCACTTCAGCTGCACCCGGCAAAATATTAACGACTCCTTTCGGTAGTTTAATAGCAGACAACATATTGCCCAGCATCAACTCTGGCAATAATGTCACCTCGGAGGGCTTTAATAGCACCGTACAGCCTGCAGCCAATGCAGGGGCTAACTTCCAAGCAGTAGTGACCATTGGAAAATTCCACGGGACAATAAGGGCGCAAATACCAACAGGTGCATACGTTTTTAGCAAGCGTATGCCTGACTCGCTGGTGGATACCTCCGACCACGTCGCTTGTTCTGTGATGAGATTGGCATAATAGCGATAGCAGGCAATGGCATCACTCACGTCTATTTTTGCCTCTTCAATGGGCTTACCATTATTTAACACAGACAATCCCACCAATTTGTCAAACTGCTCCTCCATCTTCTCGGCAATGGCATTGAGATACGATGCACGCGTGCTTACGGCGGTTCGCGACCAAGATGGATACGCCGCAGAAGCCGCATTGACTGCCATTTCTACCTGTACCTTGGTACACAATCGAGTGGTAGCGATGATTGTTCCCGAATTTGAATCATATAAATCATAATTCGAATCATAGCTATCAGCGTCAGCAGTATCGGTAGCAGGCGCTTCAATAGTCATCCATTTGCCATCTATATAAGCTGCATTTAACATCACTTCATCGTGAACCGTTTGGATGGCGCTTTCTCTCGTTAAACTGTTAGCATTCGTCATTTCCATGATGGTCAATCACCTTATATGGTTTGATATAATTGTTTTATACCTATTGTCTTTAATTTCATTTATAAGTGTCTCTATCAATCATTCGCTAAGTAATCGGTTTATCTAACTAAAGAATAAACCGATTATTTGGCACATTATCGTGATGCTAGAGGCTGGGTTGATATTGGCTACATGGCTAATACAGTAGATGCGCCACTGAGGTAATCACCACCAAACTGATCAGCGTACGAAGAATAAAAATCATAAACAGCTCTAACACATTAAGCTTGATGTTTGATTTCAAAATCAGCGCGCCTACTTCAGACATATAAATAATCTGAGTAATAGAACATGCACCAACGATGAATCTTGTCATCTCACTCTCAATACTTTTGCCGACCAAGGCTGGCAAATACATATCCGCAAAGCCCATAATCATCGCTGGAGCCGCCTCTGCTGCCTCTGGAATCTGTAACAAATCAAGCAGCGGTACCAACGGTGTAGACAACCATTTAAACACAGGCGTATATTCGGCTAAGCCCAGACCAATCGTACCAATTGCGAAAATCACGGGGATTAGCCCAAAATAGATATCGAATAAATTCTTTACACTACGTTTGAACACTTGACCCAGACTTGGCATTGAGTGCGCGCGCGTCACAGCACGATTGACCGCCCATTGGTAGGTCGTGTACTGAGCAGGAATCCCTTCATCAAGCATGCTTTTGCCAGAATGATAGGTGTCAGGCTTTAAGGAGAGTGGCGGTATACGCGGCATAATAATCGCGGCGATAAAGCCTGTTAAAGCAATGGTCAGATAAAAATAAACAAAGTTATCGTCCACGCCGATGGTTTTGGCGACGACATAAGTAAAAGCGATCGAAGTCACCGAAAAAGTCGTCGCGATAATCGCCGCTTCACGCTGGCTATAGTAGCTTTTATCATACTCCTGCATGGTCACGAGTAAACCGATAGAAGCTGCGCCAAACCAAGAGGACATGGCATCTACCGCTGAGCGTCCTGGCAACTTAAACAGCTTGACAAATATTTTGCTCGCCAGTGTGCCCAAAAACTCCATCAAACCAAAATCTGTCAAAAACGGTAACGATAAAATGGCGAAGAAAAACAAAGGAATCAAAATTGGAATCAAATCTTCGAAAATGACGCCGCCGGTATTACGATTAATAATAAACTCAGGGCCGACTTGCAGATAAATCATCCAGACAAACACCATCCCTAACAATCGGGCAGTGAGCCAAAACCAATCAACATCGAAGAGTTTTTTGACCATAGAGTCTTCATGCAGGTTGGGTTTTAACACCTTCACAGCCAATGCCCCAAGAAAGGATGTCGTCACGATTGCCATTGCCACATAAACGACAGAACCGCCCAACAAAGCTTGCAAAGCGTCCGTTAACACACCCAATAAAATCGTAACCTTTCCGTCCCATTGAAACGGAATAATAAATAGTGCAATGCCCAATGCTGAAAACAATAAAAACTTCCACATTGACGCACGCCACTGCTCTCCTTGCGGCGTTTCTGAATCGACAACATCATTTCCTAATATCGGTTGCTGCGACTTATCGAGATAATTCGTCATTTAATTCCTCCTTGATGGGCGACGATCGCCAATTTTTCCATTTTGCTGTCTGACCAATGCCTGGGTTCAGTGAATTGGTCGGATCTAATTTTTTATAAAAAGTATGTAGTGCAGGCTTTGCGGTATAGACATGACCCACGTTGTGTTCAGCAGGGTACTCTATACGACGTCGATCATAAAACGCCAATAGCTCATCCTTGAATTTTTTTGCATCCACTTCAGGGTATAACAGATAATCTTGATGCATGACATGGCAGAAAAAATGTCCCAAATAAAAGGTTTTACTGACTTGCTTTTGTAAGTTAATAGGTAGCACTTCATCCCAATCTACGGCATTCCTTGGTAAGGCAATGTCGGTAGATAATAGCTCGCCAAACGTTGTGTGGTTAAGATTGTGATAACGAAACATGGCAGCGGTTGCTGCACTGCGAAACACCAATAATGCTTGGGATTCTGCTGCTGTACAGAGATGTACGACGCCTTTATGTTGCTGCATATGGGACTGTAGAAATGCTTGAGCGGCGGCAATATGACCATGACTGCCGTTATCATCGCTATTATCATCGTACGTATTATTGCCATCCGCGACTTTAATGATTAAATGATAACGATAGGAACACGCCTGCTCAGCCAAAGAATTGGGTAATGACGGCGGCATGAAAATACCAGTCATTTGTAGCAGCCGATCTGGTAAAGTCTGAGGCAATCGCCATTTATTTAAATAATAGCCAATTTTAGCTTGTAGCCGATACAATCCACCTATCTTACCAGCAGGCAATTTTCGCATACTCAAACAAGTATCACGGCCATAGCGCATGGTAATATCGTTGTAATTTTTGTGCATATATTCTGCCAAAATAGGCAGGTTTAGCTCGCTTTTTAACCACTGTTGCCTGAGTGTGGTCAAAGTATCGGCGTCATTGGTCGAGATATAGAATGTTTGCTCTTGTGTCGGTTTGGCAAATGTCGCGACTCGAACCGCAAAGACGATGACTTTGCCTGCTGAACCCGAAGCTTCATATAATCCGTTAGGATCATTATTGAATCTGGCAGGCGTGTCTGCTTCGCAATCGCGAACTTTATGTTGATAATGGTGGTTTGTACAGGATTTACTGCTGATACTATTTGGATTTTTATTAAATGTGCCAGTTTGTAAGTTTCTAAGCATCTCTTCTGGATCCGCACCTAAATCAATGCCCAAGTGATTGATTAATTCAAACTCACCCATGGCATTACGTTTGGCAAATAGCGACATCTCGGTATACGCCGGACCACGCTGCACCAACATACCGCCAGAGCTGTTGCAAATACCGCCAATCACTGAAGCACCAACACAACTAGAGCCCAGCACTGAATGCGGCTCACGCCCTAATGGCGCAAGCTGAGACTCCAACTGCTGGAGGCTAGCCGCTGGCAAAGCAACTAGCTCTGCTGCGTCATTGAGCAGATGAACACCGCCCAATCGTTGCATAGAAATCACAACGACTGCTCGATCGTACTCTCCGTACGGTGTCGAGCCTCCGGTCAACCCTGTGTTAGCAGCCTGTGCAATAATAATCACATCAACCGCCGCACAGAGATTAATGACGCGCCATAGTGCCACAAGAGAGTCTGGTATCACAACTGCCGCGACAGCATCCGTGATAGAAGCAATAGCCCCTTGTGTATACGACTGCTGCTGGCTTGACTTGGTCAATACATTGGTCGCGCCAACAACGGCGGATAAATCCGTTAATAAGCTTGCCAGCGAGGTGCTCAAGCGACCAGACGAGCGGTTAGCATGTGGCATCATAGACGTTCTTCCTTGAGCGACCAGCCTTTATTATATTTGACGTATTAACATTAGCTAAAGCAGATGAACGTTTTACCCATTTCAATCAAAAAGTCATCGGCTTCATCAACTTCATAAATGAAAGGCTGCTTGCCGTTGATATCCTTTTGCAAGGCGTCTAGTAATTGCTGCTTATCGGTAATTCTGCGATAACCTGCACCAAATCCTGCTGCCAGCGGCTCAAAGTTTGGCGTCTTAATATTAACCCCGATTAGTGGCAATCCGCCCTCTTCCATATAACGACGAATCTCGCCATAGCCTTGATTGTTCCACAGCAGCACAATCAATGGCAGCTCAAGCTCGGCGGCGCAGATAAGTTCTGCAATCGTAAACTGAATACCGCCGTCGCCAATCAAGCTGACCACTGGACTGTTGGAACCAATCATGGCGCCAATGGCAGCAGGCAAACCATAACCTAACGTGCCAAATCCAGTCGATGAATTAAACCATCGACGCGTCGCCAATGCCTCAAAACCAAGATTGCCGCTATAGACAGGCTGCGTTGAATCACCAACGAAGATGACGTCTTTCACTTCATCTCGAATCAATTGAAGTAGCGCATTTTGACCCGCAAAGTCTGGTGTCATTCCTGCTAATAGTGCTTGTTTTGCCTCATTTACTCGTGATACCGCTTGATGATTTAACACCTGACCCTTTAAACGACTACATAGACCACTTACCGCCATTTGCGCATCGGACAATACCGCGATATCGGCTCTAAAAGGACGCTGTAATTGCTGGGCATCGCAGTCGATACGAATCAGCGTGCCATTGATTTTGAACTGGCCGTTAAAGAACACATCATAATCAGTTTCACCCAGCTCAGTACCAATCGCCAACACCCAATCAGCCTCAGCAATAACGGCGCGACCTGCCTCTAATGACTGATTGCTACCCAAACTTAATGGGTGGCTAGGTGGCAGCAAACCTTTGGCATTGATGGTCAAAAACGTCGGTGCATCGATAATCTCTGCTAGAGTCTGCGCGTCATGATCGACATCGACGCAGCCACCACCATAAAGTATCACTGGATTTTTTGCCGCTTTTAGAGATTCAACGATCAAATCTAATTGCGCAGGATTGGGCAGCGGTCTCATTACTTGAGGTGACGTTAAACCATGTGCATCAGTCGAATTTTTTGCAAAGTTATTTAAATAAGGAGTTAAATCAGAGGGCTTTGCGACATGACTGGCATCGGCGGTAATCACATCAATGGGCAGCTGGATATGCACTGGCCCTGGACGTGCGCCATTAAATAATGCAAACGCTTCAGCGATGACCTTGGGTAACGATTCAGGCTGCCAAATAGTTTTGCTCGTGAGCGCTACCTTGCTGACCATACCTTGCTGATCGTGCAATTCATGCAAGTGCCCTTCACCGCTGCCCGTATCTGCCACTTTATTAACACTAGAAATCACTAACATCGGGATGGAGTCAGCCAACGCCTGCGCCATGGCCGTCATGATATTCGTCATACCCGGACCTGTGATGATAAAACACACGCCAACTTTGGCAGACGCGCGGTAATAGCCATCAGCCATAAACCCCGCACCTTGTTCATGACGCGGTGTCACGTGGCGAATGTTGGTGTTTGGCAGACCACGATATAGCTCGACCGTATGCACACCCGGAATACCAAATACGGTCTCTACCCCATAATACTCTAGCCACTGTACGAGCAGCTCACCACATGTCAGAGACGGCGTGGCGGGCGCTGAAGAAGATGTTTGAAGCGTTTGCGTCATGAGTTAATCATCCTAAAAAGTTCAATCGCGTTTAAATAAGTTGTTCAGTGTCAAAACCCAAGCTGCCCTTTAATCCATTATAAAAAGCAGCTTGATAAAAGCAGTTTGCGATTACAAATCATTCTTAATACACCGCCTTTACCTTATCGTCATAGCGCACACCCGGTAAGATACATAACATCTCAAACAGTAAGTTTGCCGCCAATACTGAGGTGTTACCAAAGGGGTCATAAGGAGGAGACACTTCTACTAAATCGCCACCCACCACATCAAGTCCGCGCATACCGCGAATGATTTCTATCGCTTGCGTTGAGGTCAAGCCACCGATTTCAGCAGTGCCCGTACCCGGTGCAAACGCAGGATCAATACCATCGATATCGAAACTTAAATAGACGGGGCCATCACCGAGCTTTTCGCGTACTTCTGCCATCAATGGCGTCAGAGACTTGTACCAGCATTCCTCGGCAGGGACAACACGAAAGCCTTGTTGGGTTGACCAATCAAACTCTTCGGCGCTATAGCCTGTACCACGTAAGCCAATCTGTACCACGCGGTTGCCATCGATTAAGTTCTCTTCGACAGCACGGCGGAACGGTGTACCATGAGCGATTTTTTCGCCAAACATCTCATCGTTGATATCTGCATGCGCATCGATATGCACCATGCCGACAGGGCCGTGTTTTTTGGCAAGCGCACGCAAGATAGGCAAGGCAATGGTATGATCGCCGCCCAAAGTCAATGGAATAGCACCATGATTCACGATTTTATCGGTATAGAATTTTTCGATGATATCAATACTTTTTAAGAGATTAAAGGTATTGATAGGCACGTCGCCGATATCAGCAACTTGTAAAGACTCAAAAGGCGCTGCACGAGTGGCGACATTATAAGGACGAATCATGCGTGATTCATCACGAATTTGTCGTGGGCCCAATCTCGCACCACTACGGTTTGACGCACCGATATCTAAAGGCACACCCACAAACGCCACATCTAACCCTTCTGCATCGGCCTGAGTCGGCAAGCGCATCATAGAAGCAAAGCCGCCAAATCTTGGCATATCGTTGCCGCTTAATGGTTGATTGAATTTCATAAATCACATCCTTGTTTCAGTTTGTTTAAAATAGGCAATTTTTTATATGCTTTGACAATACCTAAATATTTGAAGTCAGACCATGGTAAAATTTAGAAGTAAACTTCTGATTTTTCGTAGTAATTTAGATTTAACCGTTATTATCAGAAGTTTGATATAAATTTGATGTTAGAAAAGTGATAAATAGAAGATGCATTTTGATGGACATCAGAGGTACTGAGGAATAATGACCGATGCTAGATGAATTGATAAAAATAGACATCAAAACCTTGCGTAGCTTTATGGCAATCGTAGAATGTCAGGGCGTGACAGCCGCACAGTCTCGCTTAAATGTGACGACCTCTGTCATTAGTGGTCATTTGACCCATTTAGAAGATCGCTTAGGCATGACGCTTTGTCATCGCGGACGCGCGGGTTTTAAGCTCACAGAAGATGGTGCAGCAGTATATGAAGCTTGCTTGAGTTTTACCGAAGCGGTTGCCAGTTTTCAGCATCAACTGCACTATATTCGCCAATTGGATTCGGTGCGTGGCGGTCATATCCGACTGTGTCTCATTGACCAGATGCCGACGTTTTTTTATGACGCCTTGCGCCAATGCTTGGCTGCTAGCTATCGTGACAATCCCCTTATTCACTTTTCTATCGATGTGCAAAGCCCTGAAAGCATGCTAGAGAAGCTGCTAAGCAACGAGAGTGATATTGGTGTGGGATATTTTGGCAGTTTTCCACCACTACTCACTTTTCAACCAGCGTTTATTGAAAAACAAGTGGTGTGCTGTGGGCGCGAGCATCGATTGTTTTATGAATCAGAAGGGTTAACATTTGAGGATTTGGAACAAAACTATCCATGGATAAAACGAGGCTATATTACCGATTTGAGTATCAATCATGTCCGCCCAAAAACTTTGAGTGCCACCACTTATCACATGGAGGCAACTGCGCAGCTCATTCTGGCGGGTCATCATGTTGGTTACTTGCCCAATGATTTAGCCAAGCGTTATGAAGAAATGGGGCTGATGAAAATACTACTGCCCAATGAGGCCAGTTACGAGGTCAAGCATCATTGGGCTTATCGAGAAAACTTACACAAACAAGTCGCCGAATTCTTAAGTCAAATGACGCGTCTTTTGTGAATAATGACGGCAAATAGCTACATAGCTACCCTACTGTTAATCACTTTAGATGCTTTAAACCAATCGTTCTAAGCTTTCCTTTATCATCCACTTCTTTTATGACCAACGACCATTCGTCATTGATATCGACCGTATCACCCGATACTGGCTTTATCTCTAAGCTATCATTGATATATTCAGCGACTGTTTGATCCCACATGCTTTTGGCGCTGTCTTCAGATTTGGATTTGAGTTTATCGACAAGCGACTCAGACGCCATAATACTGGTAAAAAACGGTAAATCTCCAAGCTTCACACTTGGGGATAGCAGCCAATCGCCATAAAAATCATCCATGGCTTTATGGTCAAGGGTCGTGTCATTGAAAATCTTAGCAATTTGGGTGGCGTGGTTCCCTGTCATCGCATACCACACCCTATCACCGCATTTGAGCTTGGTATTTTCATCAACAACGATAATATGCTGCCTGCGTACCAAGGCAAAGACACTTATTTCATTAGGGCTTATGCGCTTAGAGATGGCCATTGGATGACGATCAATCGCAAATGCCCCTGACTTTACTTCAAACTCATATAAAGTAATGCTTGCTTTGTCAGATACCCAAACCTCATGCTCTTCTTCTGGGTCTTTATTACTAGGAATACGCACTTTGAATAAATTTGCCATAAAAGGAATGGTTGTGCCTTGTAAAACCAAAGACAAAACCACCACGCCAAAAGCAATATCAAACAACATAAAAGCGCCATCTATTCCCGCCATCACCGGTAATATGGCAAGCGTAATAGGAACCGCACCGCGCAAGCCAACCCAAGAAATAAAGCCAATTTCTCTATCTTTAAATTTAAAGGGTTTCACACTGATATAGACCGCAATAGGGCGAGCAATAAAAATCATAAAAGCGGCAATCGCGACGGAGTAATACCAAACATCAATCACATGCGATGGCGTCACCAATAACCCTAGTACCACAAACAATACCGCTTGTGACAACCACGCAAAGCTATCCATCACCCGCATCACATGCTCAGTTGAGCGCACTTTATGGTTGCCAATTAGCACACCAGTGAGATAAATTGCCAGAAATCCGCTACCGCCAATCAGATTAGTCGCGGCAAAAACTGCCAGGCCCGCAGACATGATCAAAATGGCATACATACCCTCTGCCAAGTGTATTTTTGGTAATAGCCTTGCCAATAAATAACCAAACAGTAAGCCCATGCCCAAACCAAAGCCAAGCTGCTGTAATAACAACCCTAAAAAGCCCAGTATTGTCTGTCCAGCGGGATCAACATTTAAAGCGATTAATCCTGTCACCAGCAAAATAGCCAAAGGATCGTTCGCGCCCGATTCTAGCTCCAATGTGGCTTGCACACGATCGTTAAGTTTGACGCCGCCATTACGCAATAGCGAAAACACCGCTGCTGCATCGGTTGAACCAACAATGGCCGCCATCAACAAACCAAGACGCCAATCAACATCGAGTAGCCAAGTGACGAATATACCCAGTATTATTACCGTCGCAAGTACGCCCCAAGTGGCTAAGGTAATAGCAGGCTTGAGACCCACTCGAAATGACTTAAAAGACGTGCGTAGCCCACCATCCAACAAGATACAAGCAAGAGCCGCCTGCCCAACGAAATTAGCAAGCCCGTATTGGGCAAACTCGATACCTAAAATACCATCTTCGCCTGCCAACATCCCTACGATCAAAAACAACAGCAATAGCGGAACGCCCAAGCGCGCCGATAACGTACTTGCCATAATACTGGCGAAAATTAACAATGCCCCTACGAGATAGATGATATTTAAGGTATCCATCTTTTTTTAAGCCCTATTTTTATAAATTGTAATGAATGGAGTTATCGCGATAATTTTAGTTTTAGTTTGCTACAGGTCACACCATAAAATCGCTCTTAAGAATAACATCTACGACCGAATCTATAAAAATTATCTGTAGAAATATGTACTGAATTTCATATATACCTTTGATATATTGCCCTTTGACAGAGTTTACGTTTTTTTCTAACCACAACTAAGCCTGAATGTACTGCCATGTAAGGACCAAAATCGCTGCGGCTATTGTCCAAGCGACAACGCCGAACAGTAATGCCTTATATAAGCTGACGTAACCGATGCTAAAAAACACCACAAAGGTATAAATAAGATGCGGTATGACACCGAGCATACTAAATATTAATGCGACTTTTAAATCAGCGGGGCTACGCTCAGTACCAACAATAAAGTGACTGATTAACGTAAATGTGGGGAACAGTGGCGCGAGTGCTGCCAAATAAAAAAATCTGGTTTGCGCGAATAATTGAATCGCCAATACCATTAGAGCACCAATAAGCATTTTTAACCAAATCACGACGGGGTCATCTCCTATGGAATGATAAGGGCTGGAAATAGCCCAATCCACCATGATACTAAAGTCTGCAAACCGACATAAGAGCAATAGCTGATTAATTAATCTATATGATAAAAAAGTGCAAAAAACCCCATCTAGCAATGGTGCTAAATGGGGCTATTCATTTTTATGAAGCGAGTTTTTTATTACTCACTCAATCGTTTTTTGGCTTCAGTGCGGCACTGATATCGGCGAGTAGTGGCGGGATATCATGCTTATCAGCGATGACCTCCAACATAACCAACTTGTCTTTTACAGCTGCCGCTTGCGTAAGAGCCGCTTTTAACTCGCCTGCTGTTTCTGCTTTTAGCAGCAGACTATTATCATCGGTAGCACCAAAAGCTTTTGGCATCATCTGCCAGTTACACTTAGGAATGTCATTATAGCGCTGGTTTTCACCATGAATCGCCCGCTCCACGGTATAGCCATCATTATTAATCAGTACAATCACTGGATTGATATGCTCTTGAATCATCACCGCGATTTCTTGAATGGTCAATAATGCTGAGCCATCACCAATTAATAAAACACTGCGCTTGTTTGGCGATGCAATAGCCGCACCCAAACTTGCCGGTAGCGTATAACCAATCGAACCCCACATTGGTTGTCCATAACAAGTCACGCCTTCTGGTAAACGCACATCACTGATGCCAAAATACGCCGTTCCCTGTTCTGCAAACACCAAATTATTATGGTCTAGATGATCGGCAATGATATGCCATAGATCATCTTGAAGAATAGCCTCGCTGTCCTTACCCTGCTGCTCATGCGGCTTGACTTCTTTACAGAACTGCTTTGGCACAATATTAATATCTGAGGTCAAGACTTCATGTAGCGTTTTTAGGGCGTCTTTTAGGGCAATGGGCGCAAAGTTTTTGCCAGCAATGCTCGCGCGCTCATAATGCAAATCAACCACTGTACTTTCATCAATATCTTGGCTAAAACCTGCCGTCGTAGTATCGGTATATTGCACACCGATTTTTATTAAGCACTCACAGTTTTCGACTGCATCCTTGACCACGGGACGTGATGCCACGCCAGCATAAGTCCCTGCCCAGCGCTCACTATTTTCGTCAAGTAAGGTTTTGCCCCATGACAACGTCGTATAAGGAATATCCGTATCGGCAATCAATGCCTTAAGCTGATTTTGCAGCCCTAAACGATGCACCATCAAATCTGCCATCAGCGTCGTGGTTTTGTTTGGCAGAAATTCTATGAGCGCTTGCTTAAAGTCTGCCAATGCTGCTTGACTGGTGATGTCTTCTTGGCTATCAACAAGCTTTGTAGTCGGTGGATAAATAGGTTGACGAGCAACGTCAGGCGATAGTAACAGATAGCCTGGGCGATGTTTTTTAAGAATTAAACGAATCACACGGTCGATTTCTGAGGCAGCATTTTCAGGGGTAAGCTGCGCTCGTGCTACCGTGACCGGCTCTACCATTTTAATAAAATGATTGAACACGCCATCACCAAGTGAGTGATGGATGCGGCGCTTTGAATCTTGTAGAGCCGTACTTGGCGCGCCCACGATATGTAGCACTGGTGCATACTCAGCAAAAGAGCCTGCGGTCGCGTTAATCGCTGACAATTCTCCCACCCCAAAGGTCGTCACCATCGCCGCAAAGCCACGCTCACGTGCATAGCCGTCAGCTGCGTAACCTGCATTTAACTCATTGGTGTTACCCACCCAGCGCAGCTTATCAGAGGCGATAATATTGTCTAAAAAAGTTAAGTTGAAATCACCAGGTACGCCAAATATCTCTGACGCGCCTGCTTCTGCGACACGATCAAACAAATAATCAGCGATGGTATATTGTTGACTCATAGTACTTATCCTTAAGTGTTATCTTTATAACTCATGAAAATGATTAATATGGTTAAAGTCATTATAAAACTGTATTCCAGCCTATTTATAGAAAGCAAAGCTTTTGGAATATAGATTACAACAATCTGTTATATCACAGATGAAGGCTAGGATAATATGCCAATTTACTATCTTTTACTTTTTTTCATACTAACTGTTGACACGTTCAAAAAACTGCGTATAATACGCCTTCATCAACTGACGATAGTTAATTGATAATTAGCGGGAATAGCTCAGTGGTAGAGCATAACCTTGCCAAGGTTGGGGTCGAGAGTTCGAATCTCTTTTCCCGCTCCAAATACTTAAAAAGCCTCACTTAACAGTGAGGCTTTTTTTTGTCTAATTTTCAAGGGTTACAGCGTTTTTATATCTTATTTCCCAATCAAATTATTAAGTTAATCTAACGAGATATAGGTCTCGAAATCAGCACCGTGACCAAAACGTGACCATTTCGTGCCCACGCTATAAACACTGATTTTGTAATTGACCCCAACTTACTATTCCTACCTTTATAAGAAGCGATGCTAAAAAATATTTTCTTAGTATCACTTTTCCTTTTCCACTGCTTTTTTTACAATTAGCTCATAGCGTGACCAAAACGTGACCAAATCATGAAAAAGTAAATATAAAAAATAACCCCAACCTTAATTTTATACTTTGAAGCGCCTTGTATATAAGGCTATACAGCTGTTTCTCTACTCATGTATTTCCAGTTTTATAAGTCTTCAGGACTGGTCACCCACATCTTTATTTGGCTTATAGATAAACAAGTCACCCACCTGCACGTCTAAAAACTCACATAACTGGTCGATAGTATTGAAATCAATTCTTGATGACTCTTCATTATATAGTTTATGAAGGGTTGATTTACTCATGCCTGTTGCTCTTACAACATCTGCTACACGCAATTTTTTCTCTGCCAAAATAACAGGAAGTTTAGACACGATCATAAAAATTACCTCTTTTCGGGTAAAAATGCTTTACATTGCAGTAAAAAGGTAATATATTACACAAATCGGTTATTAATTACCTCTAAGCGGGTAAATCTTAACTGATTCCTTCAAGATGCATTTTTACAGGTTGATAAAATAATTTTTATTCTATCACTTAATGCAATGACTTAATAACTGAAAAGAGGTAAATACTATGAGTAATACTTATTTAACAACTGATGAGTTAGCCGAACGCATCAAGTACGACGCACGTACTATCCGCAATCAAATGAAAGACACCGTTTTGATTGAAAACATTCACTACATACGCCCGTTTGGTGGTCGTAAGATTCTGTATGTATGGGAACGTATCGAAGAAGATATGTGCAAGCCGGTTATGAGCGCTATCAACGGTATGGCACTTCAATAAAAAATAAGGAGATTTACTATGGCTACTATGCGAGGACGGTTTGGTAAGCTGGTCGTTGACTTCCGCTACTTAGGTAAGCGCTGTCGAGAAAAGACCAGTTTAGAAGACAACCCAGCTAATCGTAAAAAATTAGCGCAAGTCATGAAAAAAATGGAAGCAGAAATAACTTTAGGCATCTTTGACTATGCTGCTTACTTTCCAAAAAGTGAACGAGCACAGGAGATGACGGCACTGGCTGATAGAGCAGAAGCTTGTATCAGTCGCAATCCGACCTTTAAGGAGTTTTCGAAAACGTTTTTTGAGGAGAGGAAGATTGAATGGCGACCGAGCTATCGGCAAAAAATAAAGATTATTCTAGATAAGTATCTCTTACCTGAGTTTGGTGGTAAAGCGGTACATGCCATAAAAAAACCAGACTTGCTGACCTTCCGTAGCTCTCTCGCCAAAGTTCGTTACGGTAAAGATGGTCAGTCAAGTCTGTCAGTAGCACGAATCAATCAGATCATGATACTTCTTCGTATGATACTAGAAGAAGCGTCAGATCGCCATGAGTTTGAGATGCCTTATAAGAATATTAAGAATCTCAAGCAAGCTCGTCCAGATGTAAACCCTTTTACATTGAGCGAGGTATGGCTATTTTTAAAGCATGTCCGTGCTGATTATAGGCCCTACTACGCTATCCGCTTCTTTACGGGAATGCGTACCAGTGAGATTGACGGGCTTAAGTGGGAGTGTATTAACTTTGATCGCCGTGAAATCAGCATCAGAGGAGCATTAGTCAATGGTGAGATGGGTCCAACCAAGACGTTAGGCTCACAACGTGATATTGCGATATCACAGCTGGTATACGATGCCTTGTTAGAGCAGAAGGCTCGCACCTATGGTAAGTCAGAGTTCGTATTCTGCAACTCACAGGGCAATCCGATGGAGTACCGTAATGTGAATAGACGGGTATGGAAACCCACACTGGCCCTACTCGGTTTGAAACATCGGCGTGCTTATCAGACTCGGCATACAGCAGCGACGCTTTGGCTCGCTGCTGGGGAGAATCCTGAGTGGATAGCTCGGCAGATGGGTCACAGTAGTACGGAAATGCTGTTTCGAGTGTATAGCCGATATGTACCTGACATTACCCGTCAGGATGGCTCAGCAATGGATAACTTGCT
>NZ_JABUZG010000056.1 GCF_014897815.1 Psychrobacter sp. PG1 | reverse complement strand
TCATAAGTGAATTATACTATATATTTTGGGTTTGGTATAACTTCACTTATATAATATCAATTGAAGTCCATTTAAAAAACTAAAGAGAGATAGATGCCAGCAGATGACAATAATCCGCAATTAAAACAAAAGAAAAAGCCAACCTTTTTAAATCGTGTACTCAGTGTGCTTATTAAAGCGGCTGTATTGTTGATGCTATTATTTGTATTTGATAGGCTCTTACCCAGTATCAGCCAACAAACTCAGTCATTTGTGATAGCAAAATGGCAACAGCTCAGTTTGTTACAGCAAGAACTACCGACGGAAAACAGCTTACCCAGTCCACTTCCAGAACAACATCTAACAGATACATGGGGCGCTGCACGCAGTCAAGGTCGCAGTCATGAAGGTATCGATATCTTTGCCGCACGAGGCACACCAATACGAGCCACGACACAAGGCATCGTCAGCAAAGTTGGTGAAAATACGTTAGGCGGTCGTGTGGTGGTCGTGGTTGGACCAGGCGGCGCAGGGCATTATTATGCGCATTTAGAAGATTATGCAGATATTAGTCCAAACGACTGGGTTAATGCCGGCGATATCATCGGCTACGTCGGCGACAGTGGCAATGCAAAAGGTACGCCGCCACATGTACATTACGGTATTTATATCAGCGGTAGTGCAGTGAACCCCTATCCACTTTTACAAAAAAATTAGGGTATCGCAGCTGATCTAATGTGGGCAGCTGGAAATACCATACTGAACGTCGAGCCTACCCCTTCTACTGATTCAATTTGTAAATTAGCCTCATGCTGATACAAGACGTGTTTAACGATTGCCAAACCTAGCCCTGTGCCGCCAGTCGCCCGACTACGACCTTTATCAATACGATAAAAGCGCTCCGTCAACCGTGCGATATGCTCAGGTGCAATACCAATACCGTTGTCTTCGACGGCAAATCGGCAACCTTCTGACGTTTTTGTCCAGCTAATGGCGATATTACCGCCCTTGGGCGTGTATTTGATGGCATTAATCACCAGATTAGAAAGCGCACTATTTAGATACATCTCTGAGCCATACAGTCCGTCATAAGTGTCTATCTGCAAGTGAATGGTATGCCCATATTCTTGATTGTACGCTTGCGCATCATCATAAACATGGGTCAGCAGCTTGGTCATATCAATATAACTGAGCTCATGGGTTTCTTCGATTTCGATGCGAGATAACAGCAATAAGTCATTCACAATTCTATTCATACGCGCAGTCTGTTGGCTCATCAGCTCAAACCCGCGCTTCCAATGCGGCGGCATATCTGGCTGATCCGAAAAATTTTCTAGATAACCCATCATGACGGTCAACGGTGTGCGTAACTCATGCGAGACATTCGCCACAAAATCGCGGCGCATCTCCTCTAAATGATGCAAGCGCGTCACATCATAAATAATGAGCAGCTTCTCATCGCCAAATGGCGTGAGCTCACACTTTAGATAACGCTTGGGCGCGCGCCACGAGACAATGTGTACACCATCCTGAGCACCATCGTTAGGGTTGGTCGTCGCCTGATAATACTGACGAAATTCAGGCGCACTAATAAAGTCAAAAATGCACTTACCTTTATCTGACAACTGTAACAACATTAAATCTTCGGCGGCCTGATTCCACCATTCAAGCCCATCATCGTCATTGAGCAAAACCACCGCATCTCGCAATGCGCGTAGTGCGCTTCTAATTTTTTTGAGTTGATCCGTTGTATTCTGCTGAGTTGCTAGCAGTGATTTATTTTGTTGGTCGCCTTGAGCCGATATTAGGGTGTTCATCCATCATCCTTATCACTATTCGCCATTTTTTACTGTGCTGCGATTAACATACTGCTTTTATAGCGAATAAAAACCGTCAGTTAAATTGGTTCAATAAAGCTAGAAAATCGATAGCCTGTCCCACGCACTGTCTGTATCAACGTATCACATTGATGCGGTCGTAATAATGTCCGCAAACGCTTGATATGCACATCAATGGTTCTATCTTCGATATATACATTACCGCCCCATACTTGGTCTAGCAGCTGCGTCCGCGTATAGGCACGCTCTGGATGACTCATAAAAAATGCCAATAATCGATATTCCGTAGGACCAACATCAACCATTTTACCAGCCGCTGTCACTCGCTGACTTTTGGGATCAAGGCTCAGATTGCCGATTTCGATAGGTTTATCACTACTGAGCGCGTTACTACGCCGCAATACGGCTTTGATTCTGGATATTAACTCACGTGTCGAAAAAGGCTTGGTCATATAATCATCAGCACCAGCATCGAGGCCATGCACCTTGCTGTCCTCTTCACTTTTAGCCGTCAACATAATGACTGGTATCTCAGCGAGTAGCTCATCATTTTTGAGCAATCGGCAAAAATCAATGCCACTTTTATCACCGGGCAGCATCCAATCTAGCAAAATCAGCGCCGGGCGGTGATCGACCACTTGTTGGTGCGCCTCAGATACATCCGCTGCCTGCAGACTATCAAATCCCGCCATCTCTAGCGTCATGACGATCATTTCACGAATCGCAGGTTCATCTTCAACAATCAAAATTTGCTCATTATACATACGGCATTCTCAGTGTTAGAGGACAACATTTGGCTGACAAAAAAGGCGATAAATGCTCGCCTGCTGCTCTCTATTAAACGGGGTAATTATGACAGTTTAATGAAATTCAACTTTTAAGCGGTTTATAGGTCTCGTGACGGCTAATGCTTAGTTTACTCAATTCACTTCTAACAAGAAATTCAATGGCCCGTCATTGACGCTCGACACTTGCATATTAGCGCCAAACTGACCAGTGGCCACATCGGTATGTTGTATCTTGGCATAGGCGACCAATTGCGCAAACAATGCTTGCGCCGCATCAGGTGCCATCGCACCACCAAAGTCAGGGCGACGACCCTTGTCTGTTTTTGCCATTAGCGTAAACTGTGATACCAATAACAGTCCGCCACCAACTTGCTGGACGTTTTTATCCAGTTTGCCGTACTTGGCAGGATCATCATTATCAAAAATACGATAGGTGAGGATTTTATCCACCATGCGCTGGGCGCTTGTTAGGTCGTCAACAGGCCCCAAACCAATATAAGCCAATATGCCTTGCTCAATCGTACCAACACACTGCGCATCGACGGTAACACTAGCACGGCGTACGCGCTGTATAAGTGCTTTCATTTACGGATTCCTTACCAATTATGCCCATACAATAATACGCCGTCCATGATAAAATACGGCCATTCTCTTGCTTATTAATTATTACATCACACCCTATTTTGGTAGCCTCATTATGAATGTATTCACTACTTTACAACAGCTTGTCCCGCAGCAGCAACTGAGTAAAGTTGCTGGGCGTCTAGCCGCTAGCCGCCATCCTTATGTTAAACGCACGTTTATCCGCAGCTTTGCTAAAGCCTATAACGTCAGCTTGGACGAGTATGAGCGCCAAAGTCTCAACGCCTATGAGAGCTTTAATGATTTTTTTACTCGTGAGCTAAAAGAAGACGCGCGCCCTATCGACATGACGCCTCATGGTATCGTCAGTCCTGCCGATGGTATTATCTCGCAGTTGGGTCAAATTGACGACCATAAATTGCTCCAAGCAAAAGGTCGCTATTATGACGTTGGTCAACTGCTTGCTGACAGTGAAGATGGGCGCTATTTTGCGGATGGGAGTTTTGCAACGGTTTATCTTGCGCCCAGTAACTATCACCGTGTACATATGCCCTTCGCCGGTACTCTGACCAAAACCCGTTATGTACCGGGTACGCTGTTTTCGGTCAACAATACTACGGCGGCGAACGTGCCGGACTTATTTGCGCGTAATGAACGCTTGGTTTGTCTGTTTGATACAGAATATGGCAAAGCAGCGGTGGTGATGGTTGGGGCGATGATTGTCGCTGGTATCGAAACGGTGGCAACTGGTAAAATTGCCCGCACTGATGATATTCAAGAAGCTGAGCACAATATGAGCTTTGAAAAAGGCGATGAGCTGGGACGTTTTTATTTAGGCTCAACCGCAATTGTTATTTTACCAAAAGGCGCAAAAGCCGATTGGCAAGACAGTATGAAAGCCGATAGTGTGGTGAAAATGGGACAGTTAGTGGGTGTCGCTAACACTCCTTAGACGAGCGATTTAACGACTCAAAAAAGCTCAGTTCAGCATCCTAATCTATGTTGAACTGAGCTTTTTATTGTGGGTAATTATCTCATCGCAACATATTAGGGCGTGTCATCAATTAGCACATGAATACATTTAGTGGTCTTAAAATGGCTAAATTTTGCTAAACATCGTCAGAAATTTTGTCAATATGTTCATATTAACGGCAATTTCTTCCTTGTTTATCTACAATTTTTCTCATTTTAAGCCTCACAATCTAATTGATGACACACCCTAGTTAATAATGAAAGTAGTTAATAACGAAAGTGCTTGAGAATAGGATAAGCAAATAAGATGTTTTCTTCTTGCGTACCGCGTCCGATATTGTGAATAATCAGCGGTGTACCATCCACAGCGACTTTATCGGAGACGATACCTGTATGCGGCAAATTGCCATTCGGTAGGCGCCACGTCACCACATCCCCTGCTTGAAAACTGGCTTTATCAGTCGTCGATAATGTCTTTGCGTGACGCGCAAAAAACACTTCAAGATTGGGCACTCGGCGATGGTCGATATTTTTATCGGTTGATTTGAGCCCCCAAGTCTTTGGATAAGCCGACCAATTTGACTTCATATCATGGTTGACTAATTGCTGTAGATCTATATTTTGCAAGCGATAAGCACGGACGATAACATCGGTACAGACGCCAGTTTCTATCGGTACATCACCACGCGGAAAATCCAACTTGCGGTAAGTAGGATCATAGCTGGTGGTAATGCCGATCTGTTTTTTGGCATCGTGCGCCAGTTTATCACCATTACTAATAGGTGCGGCGGCCTGCGTTAGTTGCGCCAAAGTTAATAGGCTAACAAAGACGAGCGATTTAGCAAAAACCTTATAAGTGCCAGTGACTCTCATTTAATAATCTCTCTATATGATGTACTTAATCGCTCATTTAGCTAATTCTAAATGCTTTACTAGTTGAAAAAGATGAATATTTGCAAACATGTAAACGGCAAAATAACGGCTCTATTTAAGCATCAACCAACCATCCTTGCTGGGTCGCATAGTCGATATTTTTTGATAGCCAATCATGAATGGGAGGAAAGCTGTCTTTGATAAAAGCAAGTGCCGCAGTCACTTGCGAACGCGTGATGTTAGCATCAATCCACGTTTCCCCCTCAGTATTGAGATTGAGTAAAAACGGCAATAAGCGGTCAACCACTCTGAGCAGCTGACTTTCATTGCTGCTACCCGTCTCCTGCTCTTCCCAAATCTCATTTAAATCCATGATGCCATTGCCACGCTCAGCTTGCAATCGAGCAATGCCCGCACGTTCTTCAATGTGCGCCTCGCTACGACTGTTTGCGAATAAAAACGTATCGCCAGCGTCAATCTCACCCAAGTCATGTACCAATGCCATCTTGAGTAGCTTTTCATGATTGACATCTAGCTCAAACTGTTCAGCGATAGACCAGCACGCCATGGCTAAATGCCATGAATGTTCGGCAGAGGTTTCTTTGCGTGTGGTATGCGTCACATAGCTACGACGATTGATACGTTTAAGCGCATCAAGCTCTAATAAGAAATGAGTGACATGATCTATATCAATGTTTGAGGCAAGCGTTGGGTTGGTTAATAAAAAGGGTTTGGTTGATGGCATAAATTTTCTCTTAATTTTTCTACGAAGATATAGCGCTTCATTTTATCTTTACGCATAAGCAATTATTATACATTTTATGAGCGCTATAAAAGCGCATGCCAACCTATAGCTAATGAACACCACTATAAAAAATAGCGCTTATGTGAGTAAGCGCTATCGGTTCTATCTTGAATAAAATAACTATTTAATCAAGTTACTGATGGTTTTAAACGCTGGGTCTTGACTACTACGGCAAAGCTCAAACAGAATGGTTTCAACCGTGGTAATCACGCCACCAGCACGGCGAATACGGCGAATCGCTTGCTTTTTATCATATGGGAAGCGTGAGCCGACCGCATCACCAATAATAACCGGCTGCATACCATTATCTAGCAAATCAAGCGCTGTTTGTAGTACGCAGACATGTGTCTCTACGCCAAATAGCAAAACAATACTTCGATTTTGCTGCGCTAAATAATGCCACGAATCATCATTATCACAAGCGCTAAAAGTGACCTTTTCAAAGCTTTTGGCGTTATCGCCTTCTAATACCTCGCGTATTTCAGGTAGCGTATCGCCGAGCCCTTTTTTATACTGTTCATTGAGCATGATAGGAATATTCAGTGCTTGTAAACCTTTAATAAGCGTCACTGTTTTTTTGACGATGTTTTCATGGTCATAAATATGCGGTGTTAAGCGTTCTTGAACATCGATTATCATCGCTTGGGTATTTTCGCGAGCGATTCGATAGGTACGATCGGTAATCATAGTAGACATGGCACACTCCTTGTACGGCTGACTTTATTGTTAAAGGCTATGTTAATTTTATCATTGATATTGTCTTTACTAGCCTTACTGTTATTTAGTCATAGTTTGCTGAGGGCGTCAATGGAGATAGTCTCTAATAATGATTAATAACAATTCATCACGTTTGATTCATACTGCTTGATATAGTTTCTTAATGAAGAGTAGCCAATAACTATATATTATGGCGTCTAGCATTCCTTAATAACGACTGTTTTTGAGTCATGACTATGACCACACCGAAAACAATACCAAAACACAAGGTTAAAAGATAATACACCATATAACTGAGCGTGTTTATAAATGCAAAGAACATGCTGGTTACAGTAATGATTAATATCGCAGCGATAGTACCGCCGAATAGCTCTCGATATTTTTTATTAAAAATCTTAAAGGCCACCAACGGTATCGCGATACCGAACAAGCCAAATGTAGCACCCCAAACACCTGCCATGTCCATATCAAAACATAGCACCCCTAAAACATTAGCGAAAATACCACATATAAAAAACGCAATCGTAAAACGTATAGGACCCAATACCTTTTCCAAAATATAACCTGTCGCAAAAAGCATCCCCAGACTCATTACTAAATGCATAATTCCTGCATGTACAAAAAGTGCTGTGACCACCCGCCAATACTTACCTGCTTGCAGCGCGTCCATCGTCAACCCACCTACACTATTTACCTGTCTAGATAAAGGGTCAATGATATCCATACCCATGAATACGGTCAGTATAAATGCACCTATACAGGTCAGTATTAACATTAACGTCGCAGGTCGCTCTTTATTACTTCTAAACCAAACTACTAGGCTCTTTGATACATCACTTACTGGTGCTCGTTTTTTTACGGGCTTTTGTTTTTGTATATGTTTTCGCTTTTGTATATGTTTTTGCGTACTTTTCTTTTCTTGACTATCAAATTCTGCTGCGAGAACGAGCAACAAACACAGCACCATACCAATAAAAAATGAACCAAATCCCCAAAAAAAATCACGATCTAAGCTATCAGCAAGTGATCCTGTTTCAGGCATCAATACCAAGGGTGGCAAATTAGATTGCCTATTAGCCGTAGAAATCGTGTGTAAGTAAGCATTTCTGCTATTTGATGATTTAAGTTTCTTAAAGTAGCTGATATTAGAGAGGTCTTTGGCTTCGTACTTATGGCGCGAGTCGTTAATAAATGCTGAATATTGACTGTCTTTAATACTTTGGTCTGCACGATTATCGTATTTCGTGTGGTAGCTAGAACCTAGCCAAATATTATCAGCGGCTATAAATGGCGTCGCAATGTAATAATCAATATGCAATGTTGAGTCAAAATATCGTCCACTTACTACTTGTGTTTCTATATAAGAAACCTGCTCTGATTTGAGTGGCTCAAAATTATCCACCTTGAAATACTTTTGCTTTGGATAATGACGAATATCATTCAAGCTATTTACTTCAATGACCTTGTAAGCCGCTTTGGACAAATAGTTTTGGCTGAGAACGAGCGGTATCACTAATGCTAAAACCATCGTTATAAAAAAGTAGCCTGAACTACTACGCTTAACCCACTTTAAAGTCAGAAGCTCATACCTCGGCCACATCCAAATACTAATAACTAAAACAGATAAGAGAAAAGGAATACCAAAATCCCAATAGCATTCCTTTAGAGGTAGAATATCTAGATAAATATCTAGTAACCAACGTAAAGTACCGAAAAGTAGAATAGTCAGGATACTAAGACCTAAATATGGCAAGAATACTTGCTTTAGTTTTAGCTTGATCGATTCTTTAGCGCTTAGGCTTTGTATTCGCTTCTGTTTATCCCTTTTGCTTACTCTATTCCTGTTTCTGCTTCTATTTTTATTCTTATACCTATACTGGCTTCGCTTGTTATTATCCATGCCCTATCACCACAAATCTAGCGTAACTTAAACTGTTGAAATGCTTTTTTATCAATCGTTGCTTTTAAGACTAATAGTAAGCAAATAAACATTCCAATGATAAAAAATCTAAAGAATTTTGCTAACTCTTTATCTGCTTTTTCGTTAAGTGTGCTCAACTGAGATACAAGTATTATTGGGTCATTAATATGTTGCTGACCTGACAATCTAATCGCTTCTAAATAACCATACTTAGTATCTGAGTTTTGCAATTTTTCAAAATAATCAGCAGTAGATATCTCTTCATTTGCATATTGTTGTCTAGAAATCCTTTTAAAATTTTCTATTTGTTGAACTTTCTCTTTTTCTTCAAGATCATTATCAATAACCTTAGTAAAAGCCTGTCCCCACCAGATATCTTTATCTCCATAAAAAGGAGTGGCAAAATATAAGTATATTTTTAACTCTTGTCTAGATTTCCCCATCTCCCTAGTATTGAAGTAAGAAACAACCCCTTGTTTCTCAATACTTTTATTATCAAATTGGAAGTATTTTTGTTTTGGATATAATTTAATATCACTTATATTACTTATATCAATAATGTCATATGCTGCTTCATATAAGTAAGCTTGACTGATTGATATAGGCGGAAATAAAGCAAGTATCATCACCATGTAAAATACATTAGCGCTATTATCATCAAATAATTCAAATCGTAGCAGTCTAATCCTTGATCGCATTATGACAAGCACTAAAATAACACTGATAATTATTGGGATAATTAAGTTCCAGACCGTATCTTTTAGAGGCCATATCCCTAGACAGATGTCCAACATCCATCTTATGATGTTGTAGAATAAAATGGCGCCAATACTAAAACCTAAAAAAGGAAGAAAGATATAGCGCATTTTTAACTTAAACACCTCTAAATCTAAGCGCCTCTTATCTGACGATTTATGATGTGCCATTTATACTCTACCTTTCATTACTATGACTTAAACCAAAAAAAGCGCCTCCAACATTAAGTGAGAGACGCTCATTTTACAAGACATTAGTACAAATTTAATCGACAAATATCAGCTTTATTAATATTTACTGCTATTTGGAGATTAGATAAAAATTAAACACGCTCAATAATAGTCGCAATACCTTGGCCAAGACCGATACACATCGTCGCCAGACCGATTTCAGTATCTGATTGCTCCATGGCGTTTAGCAAAGTAACCGTGATACGAGCACCTGAACAACCTAGTGGATGACCTAATGCAATCGCGCCACCGTTGATGTTGACGATGTCTTGCTTGTCAGTCAGATTCAAGGCTTTTAATACTGATAAGCCTTGCGCTGCGAACGCTTCGTTTAGCTCGATGGTTTGCATATCATCAATGCTCATGCCAGCACGCTTAAGTGCTTTTTGCGTCGCAGGTACTGGACCGTAGCCCATGATAGCCGCATCACAACCAGCAACAGCCATGCTACGAATACGAGCACGTGGCTTTAGACCTAGCTCTTTAGCTTTTTGCGCGCTCATCACTAGCATCGCTGATGCACCATCCGATAATGCAGATGAGGTAGCAGCCGTTACCGTACCGCCTACTGGATCAAAGGCTGGACGTAGCTTTTGCATTTGCTCCATTGTAGCGTCAGGACGAATCACTTCATCAACGGTACATAGTTGCAAGCGACCTACTTCGTCATGACCTTCGATACCGATGATTTCATTGTCAAAACGACCTTCAGTGGTCGCAGCCCATGCGCGGCGATGCGACTCAAGACCAAAGGCATCTTGCTCTTCACGGGTGATATTATTCATGCGACCAAGCATTTCAGCGGTCAAGCCCATCATGTTTGAGGCTTTAGCATAATGCTTTGACGCTTCAGGGTTAAGATCAACGCCATGCATCATGCCGACGTGACCCATATGCTCAACACCACCGATGATGAATACATCACCTTGACCGGTCATGATTTGGGCAGCAGCAGTATGTAGCGCCTGCATAGAAGAGCCACATAGACGGTTAACGGTTTGACCGCCAGCAGTCTTTGGAATACCCGCCAGCAGACCGATGTTACGACCGATGTTCAAGCCTTGCTCTAGGGTCTGATTGACACAGCCCCAGATGATATCTTCGACGTCACGTGGGTCAAAGTCATTACGCTCAACCAATGCACGAACCAATTCAGCAGACATGCTATCAGCGCGGACATGACGGAACATACCGTTTTTGGTTTTACCCATCGCTGAGCGTACGCCATCTACGATGACCACGTCTTTTGGACTTAAAATTGTCATACTATCTTCCTTTTCAATTTTTATTGTCAGTGGCAGTACCACAATGCTCGCTTATCTAATTTAGAAAATTAAGATCATTGATAATAAATAAATCACCAGTAATCTTATCGAGCTTGTGTACTGCACTTCATCCTAGTAATGACTGCCCATTACGCGGTGGCGTAAAAGGTCTCGCCTGCTGCTGCCATGTCGCGAATTTTTTGCGGCGCTTCATAAGCTTTGCCAAGGTATGCGTATTTTTCACACAGTGCCAAGTAGTTATCTAGACCCATTTGGTCGATATAACGGCAAGGTCCACCGCGGAATGGCGGGAAACCAACGCCCATAATCATCGCCATATCCGCTTCTGACGGCGTGCTGACGATGTTGTCTTCTAAGCAACGTACAGTTTCATTACAGAAAGCTAGCATGGTGCGATCGATAATCGCTTGATCTTCAAACGTTTGCTTGTCGCTATCAGTCGTGGTTTTTAATAGCTCATAAGTGGCTTCATCAGCAACTTTCTTTGGCTTGCCGCGTTTGTCCATTTCATACTTGTAGAAACCAACGCCGTTTTTCTGACCTAAGCGTTTGTTTTCATATAAAAGCTCAATCGCACCTTTATAATCAGGCTTCATACGGTCAGGGAAACCTTCTGCCATGACTTCTGCGCCATGAACACCAGTATCTAAACCAACTACGTCGATTAGATAAGCTGGACCCATCGGCCAGCCGAATTTTTCCATGACTTTATCGACATGAGCAAAGTCAGCACCTTGCTTCAATAGCAAATCAAAGGCACCAAAATATGGGAACAACACACGGTTGACTAAGAAACCTGGGCAGTCATTAACCACAACAGGTACTTTGCCCATTTTAGAGGCTAGTGCAACAGTGGTCGCAATCGCTTCTTCAGATGATTTCTCACCGCGGATAACTTCTACTAATGGCATACGGTGTACAGGGTTAAAGAAATGCATACCAACGAAGTTTTCTGGACGCTCAAGTGCTTCAGCCAAGAAAGTAATAGAGATGGTCGAGGTGTTTGACGCTAGGATACAATCGTCTTTTACTAAGCCTTCAACTTCTTTAAGAACCGCACGCTTCACATTTGGATTTTCTACAACGGCTTCGATAACGATATCAGTCTCAGAAAAATCGCCATAATTCAAAGTAGGACGGATACGGCTTAAGGTTTCGCCCATTTTTGCTGGGGTCATTTTACCGCGATCAACCATTTTGCCAAGTAACTTGCTGGCTTCACCCATACCAAGGTCTAATTGCTCAGACTTGATGTCTTTCATGATGATTGGCAAGCCTTTGCTGGCTGCTTGATAAGCGATACCGCCACCCATGATACCAGCGCCTAGTACGGCCGCTTCATTGATTTCATGCGCTTTTTTGCTATGCTGCTTGGCTAATTTTTTAACCAACTGATCGCTCAAGAACAAACCAACCAAGCTTTCTGCTTGTGGGGTTTTCGCCGCTTTTGCAAAACCTGCGGCTTCTACTTCAATCGCTTTATCACGTGGTAAATTAACGTGTTTTTCCATCGCAGCGATAGCCAGTGCTGGCGCAGGATATTGCTTAGGATTGGCTTTTGCAAAGATCATACCTTTTGCACTGTTAAATGCCATCGCTTGCTCAAGCTGATTTAGCTTAACAGGGACAAGCTTCTCTTCACGCTTCGCTTGCCAATCAAGCTCACCTGAGATACATTTTTTGACCAGATCAATCGCTGCATCTTGCAAGTCATCAGCAGGTACAGTTGCATCAACGAGACCAAGTTTTAGCGCATCGAGTGGTTTTTTTGGTGTGCCAGTTGCGATAAGTTCAAGCGCATTGTCGATACCAATGACACGCGTACTACGCACCGTACCACCAAAACCTGGGAAAATACCCAATTGGGTTTCTGGTAGACCAATAATGGCTTTATCGCTCATGACGCGATATTCACAAACCAAGGTCATCTCACAACCACCGCCAAGCGCAGCGCCATTGATAGCCGCTACTTTTGGAAATGGCAAATCCTCAAAGCGGTTAAAGGCGTCGTTGATATTAACAACCCAATCTTTAATCTCACTTTCTGGTTTTTTAAATGAGCCAACGAATTCTGTGATGTCAGCACCAGCGATAAATACGCCTTTGCCTGAGGTCACGATTAAACCTTTGACGTCATCGGCTTTTTCTAAAGCAGTAACCGCTTCACCAAATTGCTTATTGGTTTCAGCATCAAACTTATTCACGCTCTCATTTTCGGCGTTGTACTGCATGTTGGCGATGCCATCTTCTAGCATTGTCACCGTGATGCGATTTCCTTGGTATACCATTTGGAACTCCTTGCTATATAACGAAAGCTACGTTTTAAAATTAAAAGTTTTAAAATTAAAGGTCATAGCCAGTTATTGTTAGAAAAACGAGTAATAACACTGCCAATATACTGTGTTATAAAGTCAGTATAGAGTAAGCAGTGAAGATGTCTTTATTATCCAGCGCTCATGGTTATATATTCATTTTTTATGCTTAATATTACCGCGTTAGCACAAGTGAATACGGCGCTTCATTTATATATATTGTGACCAGTACTGATATTGAACATACTAACATTAAAAATATGGACTGAGAGTTGAGCAAATTTTTCGCTGAAATAAGCTCGCAAACCTCCGACCCTGAATCATCAGATCATTTTTACGTCAATTAGTGTAGGGGATTATGCCCCTAACTGTCACAAGCTAATACCATACTCACAAGTCACTCTTAAATCAGCAGCAGCCCTTTACCTGACTAGTAATGTGCTTTAAGTGACGGTTTGTATACTGAAATTGTATACTAAAAATTCGTCTTTTAAAGATTATAATGACAGATGCTTATCGTCGCACGCCGTCACACGCTTAACGTGATTCTTTATCAAAACATATCCACTGACTAAGTTAAATCACCAATACGTAACGAGGGCTTGTTGCATTATTTCGGTGTGCTTAATCGAATTTTTAACAGTAAGCTGCAAAAATATGGCATTGATGATGCTCAGCCCATAAGCTATATAATCTATCATGCTACACTAGCGATATTTTTATTATTCACCTGATAAATGGTTGGGTTATGACTGTTTCTTCTACGCCAAGCTTTATACCTGAAAGCCTTATGCCTTCAAGACTTGTATCTTTTACTAGCTTTAATAACAACACCGAGCAATTTCACAGTGCCGTGCGCGCTCAACTGTCACAAGATATCGACGTGCTGTTTGCTTTTGCCAACCTGCCAAGCCCCTTGGTTGATGCCTGTCGTTATGTGATGACCGGTCAAGGTAAATTGGTGCGTCCGTTATTGGTTGCCAGTGCCTTTGATAGTGTTAATCAAAGCAATGCTAATGACAATGAAAATACAGATAAAAGCACTGACAATAAAAACAGCATGGCTAACGCTGATGGTTTGGAAGCTCTGTTAGAAAACGACTCCGATTATGATATGGCGCGCCGTGCGGCATTGGCGGTGGAGCTGCTGCATACCTATTCATTGGTACATGATGACTTGCCCTGTATGGACGATGATGACTTGCGCCGTGGTCAGCCGACCGCTCATATCGTCTTTGAAGAATCAACCGCCCTACTCGCTGGCGACGTATTGCAAACATTAGCCTTTGAAGTATTGACCGCAGAGCTGCCCACTTTTGCACCCTTTGATTCAGCCATCGCCAGCCAGCTTATCGCAATATTTGCGCCGCGTGCCAGACGTATGGTGTCAGGTCAAATGCTCGACCTGAATGCTGAAGCCAGCACTAATATCACGCAAAGCGAGTTAGAAGCTATCCACCGTGATAAAACAGGCGCATTGATTGAAGCCGCTATGCTTATGGGCGGTATCTGTGCAGGTGCGACTGCTCCACAGCGTATGGCATTACAGGAGTGCGCCCAGCATATTGGTCTCGCCTTTCAGGTTCAAGACGATATTTTAGACGTCACGACCTCTACTGATACCCTTGGCAAACCTGCTGGCAGCGATGAAAAATTAGACAAATCTACCTATGTGAAATTGATGGGTGTCGAAGACGCGACCAGCTATGCGCAATCGCTATTTAATGACGGACGCACAGCCATCATTCGTGAACTGAGTCGCCATGAATCAAGCGGTAGCGAGCTTGGCAATGACGCAAACAACGATGCTTTACTGGCATTAATAGAATGGCTATGGGCACGTAAAAAATAGTCACAAATTTAATTATCAAAGAACGGTAAGGAGTGGTCAACATGGACAGTAACCCTACCCCGCGTATTTATCTTGGCACTGGTGGCTATAGCGATACCGATCTACTCGGTACGCTGTATCCAACGGGCACAAAGAAAACG
The DNA here is from genome assembly GCF_014897815.1 of Psychrobacter sp. PG1. GTDB lineage: Bacteria > Pseudomonadota > Gammaproteobacteria > Pseudomonadales > Moraxellaceae > Psychrobacter. The sequence goes on along the minus strand of NZ_JABUZG010000056.1, from coordinate 42,393 downwards.
GACTTCTTACGCGAATACGCCAAACAATATGGCGCGGTCGAGATTAATAGCACTTTCTACGCGCCTATCGGGCAAAAAGCCTTTGCTGGTATGGTCGATAAAGCCTATGTGCAAGCAGACAGTGAGTTGAAGTTCGCCGTCAAGCTGCATCAAGACTTTACTCATGCGCGTAAGGGCACTGCCGAACATGCGCAAGCGTTTTTAAATGCCCTATCCCCGCTTATCGAAGCCAATGCTCTAGCGCCTTTACTATTACAATTTCCCCATGGCTTTGATCGTACCCGCGAGCATCGTCTATATCTTGCCAATCTCGTCAGCTGGTTTCAAGATTATCCATTAGCGGTCGAGTTTCGTCATAACGGCTGGCATACCCCGCAAGTGGTCGATAGCTTTATCAAGCAAGGTTTGATTTGGTGTAGCGTTGATTATCCCAAAGTCAGCGGTCTACCGCCATCACGATTGATATTTACCGAGCGAACTGGCTATCTACGGATGCATGGTAACAATCTGAACTGGTGGGATGCGATGAGCGCTGCTGACCGTCATGATTATCGTTATAGCGAGGCGGAAATGCAGGACTGGGCACAAGCGATTGCCAATCAGCGTCAGCATTTTGATACGCTATATATCTTCTTTCAAAATACCGTCAATGCCCATGCTTATTATAATATTGCAATGCTGCGGGAAGCGTTGAGTAAGTTTGGGTTTGAGGTTTTATAATTATAATATTCAGTAATATACAATATATTATTAATTCGATCCAAATATAAGTAAACTGGACCAATTCATCATGAATGCCTAAGTTGATAAAGAATCAATATAGATCAGCAGATCTTAAATACATAGAGTTTGTAATACTTACTTAAATTTTTCCACCTCTTAACTTAATACAGGGTAGTATAAAAATGAAAATAATATCGGTGTTCAACAATAAAGGTGGAGTCGGTAAAACAACATTAACTTATCATGTAGCAAATGCTCTTTCAGAAATGGGAAAAAAAGTACTAATCATTGATGCAGACCCACAATGCAACCTCACTATTTATGCATTAAAACAGGATTACATACATGATCTTTGGGCTACTGAAGATTCATTTATTGATGAAGGTTTTGAAACTTCGAAAAATAAATTATCAGATACTGAATATTTAGAAGTTATCGATTCACCAAGAAGTATCCACTTTCTATTGAAACCTACTGAAGAAGGTACAGGAGATCATGAAAAATTACCCCCATCAATAATTTTAAATGACAATTTACATATCATACCAGGACGATTAACACTTCACCTGTATGAAGAAAAAGTTGCTAGTAGGTGGACTGACATATATAGAGGTGAGCCTTTAGCGATTAGAACAATTACTAAAATAAGAACCTTAGCAGAACAGTATGCTGATCTTTATCATTATGATTACGTAATTATCGATACGTCACCTAGTTTAGGTTCATTAAATAAGATAATCATATCTACTGTAGATGGCTTTTTTGTACCTGCATCACCTGATTTGTTCAGCTTGTACGGTATAAAAAATATAGGGAAAGCTCTAAGTTCATGGAAGGCAGAGTTTGATGTTATCTATAAATTAATATCAGATGAAAAAAGACATATTTTTCCAGATAATTTCGTAACTTTCTTGGGATATACGATATATAACGCTAAAAAATACACAGGCTATAATGAGTGGGATTTAGCTAGAGCTCACCTTAGTTATGCAAATAAAATCCCTGCTACAATTGAAGAGAATATTAAACCAGAAATGAGATCTCACTTAACCCAAGAGATAATGGAAGCTCCAATTGGTTTAACTTCAGTAATGCATACGCACAATACATTCCCATCTATGGCTCAACATTATAATGAGCCTATGTGGCGTGTACCTGATTTGCCTAATTTAGATCGAGAACACGTTAGTACTTTAGGCGGTTCTGGTGACAAATATAGGGAAACGAGACAAGGCTATATTAGTTTTTGTGAAGATTTACTTTCACGAATAGAACTGTTGGAGCAGTAATATGAGCAAGGAAGATATAAATGAAATTATTGCAGTGTACGAAGAGGAAAAACACTATTTTGAGCGCTTTATGAATGGTGTTGTTGATATATTCAAATTGGAACCAAAATTAAATGAGTATGGAAATCCAATTATTTATACAATTAAGAGTAGGTTAAAAGATCCTGATCATCTCCGAGATAAAATTACAAGAAAATGGAATGATGAGGACCCTCTTACACCAGATAATATTTTTGAAAGGATTACTGATTTAGCAGGAGTCAGAGTGCTTCATCTTTATCAAGATCAATTTAAGTTTTTACATGAACACATTCAAAAACAAGTGGCTAATGGGGACTGGTTTTTAAAAGAGAATCCAGTAGCTTATTCATGGGATCCAGAATCAACGAGTTATTTTCAAGAACTTGGATTAAACCCTGAAATCAAAGCCTCATATTATACTAGTATTCATTATGTGATTATGCCTAAGGCTAACTCAAATATTTGTTGTGAGATACAAGTTAGAACTCTCTTCGAAGAAATTTGGGGAGAAATTGATCACACGATCAATTACCCACATCCTACAGAAAATATTTCGTGTAAAGAACAGCTTAGGGTTTTATCTAAATTAGTATCCACTGGTACAAGATTAGCCGATTCAATATTTAGAACTCATAATGAATCAAGTAAATAATTAAACCAAAAAAAGGACGCCTCTCAGCGTCCTTTTTTATTAATCAAAACCTTAAGTTTTAAAGATTACTCTTCAACACCAGCATCTTGACCTTTATATTTTTCGTTTGCGTAGTCCCAGTTCACTAGTTTGTCTAGGAACGTATCAACATAGTCAGGACGACGGTTACGATAATCGATGTAGTAAGCATGTTCCCATACATCACAAGTCAATACAGCAACTTGGTCATGTGCAAGTGGTGTATCAGCGTTAGCCGTTTTGGCGATAGACAGTTTGCCACCGACTTTATCAGCAACTAACCATGCCCAACCTGAACCAAACTGAGTCAATGCTGCATTTTTGAACTCTTCACGGAACTTGTCATAGCTACCGAAATCTTCTTCGATTTTAGCTTTTAGATCGCCAGTAGGTTCGCCGCCGCCGTTCGTTGGCGTCATGCAGTTCCAATAGAACGTGTGGTTCCATACTTGGGCCGCTTGGTTGAACATACCTTGCTTGCTATCATCGTTAGCAGTCGCTAGGATGATTTCTGGCAATGTTTTGTCTTCCAGACCAGAACCTGGTAGCAATTCGTTAAGCTTAGTCACGTATGCATTGTGATGCTTATCGTGATGGAACTCTAAAGTTTCAGCACTGATGTGCGGCTCTAAAGCATCTTTTGCATATGGTAGTTCTGGCAATGTAATGTTTGACATAGTTATTTTATCCTTGCTGTTTAGCCGTCATTTGATAAAAACTCATTATAGAAACTGAATTTTACGCTATTTTTACACCGCAAAAAACACTATAAAATAGCGGACTAAATTGGCTGAGTTTATTGTTTGAAATGAATGTTATTGCTTAATACCGTTTATTGTTTAACACAGTATCACGTATTATTATGAATCCAAAATTAACTTACTTTTGTTACAGTTTGCTCAAAAGCCAAGTGCTTGACTTTATAAGCATTTATTAACTTAATATTCACAAGCCATAAGATATCATTCACTGTAGCTTGGCGGCTATTATAGCAACAGTGGCGACAAATATCAGTTACCAAATGTTATGGATAACACTGTTAGTATAGCCTTTGGTTGTCTATAGACTAAGCGCAGAATGCCTTGCCATGCCAATCGTACTAGGGCACTTAGCTGACTGATAAACTGATGAAACTGGTATTAAGAGACAGCTATAATTTAAAAACTGATCATACTTTCAATAATCATACGTTCACTAACCATATTCTTAATAATGACATAACGGAATAACCCTATGAGCACCACGAATACCTCACGATCCTCTACCCAATCGACCCCTGATAATCAATGGGTGCTCGCCAGTAATAATAAAGGCAAACTGGCTGAGTTTAAAAGGCTGTTTGCCGAGGCAGATTTGGATGTGACAATCATCCCGCAAGGACAGCTTGATATCGAAGATGCAGTTGAGGATGGTTTAAGTTTTGTAGAAAACGCTATTATCAAAGCGCGACATGCCAGCCGTATCAGCGGACTGCCTGCGATTGCTGATGATTCAGGACTATGTGTGCCAGTATTAGGTAACGCACCGGGGATTTACTCCGCTCGCTATGCTGGTGAACATGGCAATGATGGCAAAAACAACGCCAAGCTCATCGCTGACTTACAGCCTATCCGTGATGCGCAAGCTAACGAGCCTATTAAAGGATTATTTGTTTGCGTACTAGCGATGGTGCGCCATGCTGATGATCCGCTACCGATTATCGCGCAAGGTCTGTGGCAGGGTGAGATTTTAGAGTCGCCGCTTGGTGATGGCGGTTTCGGTTATGATCCGCTGTTTTGGTTGCCAAAGTTACAAGCTAGCGCCGCGAGCTTAAGTGCTGCCGATAAAAACCGCATCAGTCATCGTGGTCAGGCGATTCAGCAATTATTGGCGCAGTTACCGTTGTAGATAACCCCTAAAAGCTATAGTCGATTCAATTTATTCCTTTAGCTATTAATGCTGATACAAGAAAGTCTAGTGCAGAGGTACAAATCGTACTCTAAGCGAGATTGACGATGTAGCATATTCAAAGGGGATGGACGATAAAGAGATAATTTTTACTTTAATAAACAGATAGATTATACTGTTCTACTTTTAAAATTTTGTTGAAAGCCGTTATTTGTCTGTATAATTCACCAAAAAGCGTTATTATTCGGTGCATTAACGGTTTATGATTGATATCTGATAGCGCCTATTACTAAGATACCCGTTTCACATTTTAGTATCAGTCAGCGCCAGTGGTGACCAAAGGCGATTGCTCAAGGTACTGACTTTGACATTGCGCGCTATCGCTATCCCCTATTTATTCCAACGGCAACCCATGGTACACGCCCGTAATTTGAGGCACGGTTTGTCTATTACCATTTAACCCTAAGTACTATTTAATCAAACGTACTATTTAATCCTAAAGGTGTAATTAACATGGCTACAGATTTACAAGTCACAACCAACAAGTTATCTAATAAAGAAACCCAATTGACAGTTAAAGTACCTGTCGAAAAAATTCAAAACAAAGTCGAAGGTCGTATTCGCCAAGTTGCGAAAACTGCCAAGATTGACGGTTTCCGTAAGGGTAACGTCCCTATGTCACACATCCGCTCTCAGTACGGTGCTGGCATTCAACAAGAAGTCATCAACGATGTGATCCGTGATACCGTTTTTGAAGCGATCAAATCTGAAGACATCCGCGCGGTTGGCATGCCTAACATCGACGACGTAAAACTTGAAGATGATTTCTTGGTTTATCAAGCCACTGTTGAAATCTTCCCAGAAGTAGACGTACAAGGTATCGATGAGATCGAAGTTGAGCGTCACACGGCTAAAGTAAGCGAAGAAGACGTCGACACTATGATCGAAAACCTTCAAAAGCAACGTGAAGAATTCGTTGAGAAAAAAGGTAAAGCGGACAAAGGCAATCAAGTAACTTTTGACTTTGAAGGCTCTATCGATGGCGAAAAATTCGAAGGCGGTTCTGCTGAAGACTTTAAACTGGTTATCGGTAGCAACCAGATGATTCCTGGTTTTGAAGCGGGTATCAAAGGCATGAAAGCTGGCGAAGAGAAAGTTATCGACGTGACTTTCCCAGAAGATTACCAAGCTGAAAACTTAGCGGGTAAAGAAGCTCAGTTCAAAATCAATGTCAAATTGGTTGAAAAATCTAAGCTACCTGAAATCAACGAAGAGTTCCTTGAGCTATTCGGCGTGAAAGAAGGCGGCGTTGAGAAGTTGAAAGAAGACGTTCGCAAAAACATGGAACGCGAAATCAAAAACGCGGCTCGTAGCCAAGTTAAGCAAGCGACTTTTGACGCATTGCTAGAAAAGAACGAGTTTGACGTACCAAACGCCATGCTAGAGCAAGAAATCGAGCGTCAACGCAACATGATGATGCAACGTTTTTCTCAGCAGTTCGGTGCCAATGCTGATAGCTTCGATAAAGACATGCTACCAAATGAGCTATTTGAAGAGCAAGCGCTACGTGCTGCCCGTCTTGGCATCATCGTTGCTCGCGTTATCGATACCAAAGGCTTAGAAGTCGATCAAGAACGCGTTGAAACCTTCATCAAAGAAGCGGCTGAAAACTACGAAGATCCAAGTGAAGTAATCGAATACTACACCAATGACAAGCAGCAGCGCGCTAACATTGAGTCTGTGGTATTAGAAGACCAAGTAGTTGATTATTTAATTGAGCAAGGTAAAGTAACTGACAAAGAAGTTAGCTACCAAGACCTATTAGCTGCACAGCAACAACAGCAGCAAGGCATGTAATTTAGTGAGATAACTTAGCAATTTGCCATTCAATGGCAAATTGCTAATCTCAATCTAAACACGCTCTAACATAATGCTCTAACGCAATGCTCTAACATATGTGTTAGGGCATTTTTATTGGGGATTTATATGCTATCTTTATGGACAGTTTATCACCAAGCCCCTTGATAAATGGTTACAGACGCCTTATTAATAGTGAGTCAATCATTTTATTAATAGCACTCATGTTATAAATAGAAAATTATTTTTCACATGAAAAAGTTACTATTGCCTCAATAAAAAAGTTACCATTAGCTCAATTATTTTTAGCGATATCTGGCGCTTATTATTTCAGCCAGCGAATATTATTAAAAAGCGGCAACATCTAGCATGATGAGCAGCCATACAAGCGTAGCCGCTCGCTAGCTTCAATCCCTTTATTTTATGTACTTATAAACAGGACATCTTTATGACAGATTATGATCGCATCACTGCCAACCCACATTTTGATATGCTGATGAGTGCGCACAATGACGCACAAGGCATGCAATATACCCAAAGCGCCCCTCAAGCTGCGCATGCAGCATTAGTGCCAATGGTCGTTGAACAATCCTCTCGCGGTGAACGCTCGTTTGATATTTTCTCTCGTCTATTGCGTGAGCGCGTTATCTTTTTGACCGGTCAAGTCGAAGACCATATGGCCAATCTAATCGTCGCACAGTTGCTATTTTTAGAAGCAGAAAACCCAGACAAAGACATTCATTTGTATATCAATTCACCAGGCGGCTCAGTGAGTGCAGGCTTGGCAATCTTTGATACCATGAACTTTATCAAACCTGAAGTATCGACCATCTGTATGGGCGGCGCTTATAGCATGGGTTCATTCTTATTAGCGGCTGGTCAAAAAGGCAAGCGTTACTCTCTTGCCAATGCTCGTGTCATGATTCATCAGCCTTCAGGCGGCGCGCAAGGTCAAGCAACCGATATCGAAATTAATGCGCGTGAAATTCTAAAAACGCGTGCCCGTTTAAATGAGATTTTGGCAGAACGTACTGGTCAACCATTAGAGAAAATTGAAAAAGACGTTGAGCGTGACTTTTGGTTAGATGCGAAAGAAGCCAAAGAATACGGTCTGGTTGATGAAGTATTAGAGCGCCGCCCTACTTCTTTATAATTACCGCATAAGAGCAAAAGCTTTGATGGGCATCAAAAGCCTGAGCGTTATACGTTTTGGCTTTGATGTAAAAAATCAAAATATTTGTAAGTTTTAAATTTTAGGAGCGCCTTTTATGGCAGAAGATAACACCCCGCATTGCTCGTTTTGCGGCAAAGCCAAAAGCGATGTACAGCAGCTGATTGCCGCTGACGATGCCAATATCTGTAATGAATGTATTGAGCTATGTACCGATTTAATCGCTGATAGCGCCGAAGATGGTGATGATGAGAGCGACATTGATACTTCTTGGGTCAATAAAAAGCTACCAACGCCAAAAGAGCTGCGTGCCAAGCTTGATGAATACGTCATTGGACAAGACGCTGCTAAAAAAGCACTAGCAGTTGCCGTTTATAACCATTATAAGCGTCTAAAAGTTAGCCAAACCTTAGCCAATGACAGCAAAAAAGCGAAGATTGGCGCTGACGATGCCATGGTTGAGTTGGCTAAGAGCAATATCTTACTGATTGGCCCAACGGGTTCTGGTAAGACCTTGCTGGCGCAAACCTTGGCGCGTCTACTGGATGTGCCTTTTGCAATGGCCGATGCGACGACCTTGACCGAAGCAGGTTATGTCGGTGAAGATGTCGAAAACATCGTGCAAAAACTTTTGCAAGCATCAGATTATGATGTCAGTAAAGCGGAACAAGGCATCATCTATATCGATGAGATTGATAAAATCAGTAAGAAAGGCGACAACCCGTCTATCACCCGTGATGTGTCAGGCGAAGGCGTACAGCAAGCGTTGCTAAAGCTTATCGAAGGTACGGTTGCTGCCATTCCGCCGCACGGTGGGCGCAAACATCCACAGCAAGAGCTGATCCAAGTTGATACGAGTAACATCTTAATCATCGTCGGCGGGGCGTTTGCCGGTCTTGATGCGGTTATTCAGCAGCGTACAGAAAAAGGCGGTATTGGCTTTAATGCGGATGTCAGCTCAAAAGACGATAGCAAACGCAGCTCAGAATTACTGCAACAAGTAGAGCCTGAAGATTTGATCAAATTTGGGCTTATTCCTGAGCTCATCGGTCGTCTTCCTGTTCTCGCTGCACTCACAGAGCTGGACGAGGACGCATTAGTTCAGATATTGACGGAACCAAAAAACGCCTTGGTTAAGCAATATAAGTATCTATTCGATATGGAAGGCGCTGACATTAGCTTTACCAAAGAAGCGCTCGATGCGATTGCCAAAAAAGCCATGGCGCGTAAGACTGGTGCTCGTGGTTTGCGTTCTATCGTTGAAAATGCGCTCCTTGAGACCATGTACGAGTTGCCTTCGATGAAGAATGCCAAGACTGTCATCGTCGACGAGCAAGTGATTAATGAAGGTAAAACACCTGAAATCATCTTTTCTACCGACGACTCAGAGCAAATAGCGATAGATGCTTAGCGGTGGTTATCAGCTTTATTAAAACTGTCATTGAAGTAAAGGCGTCTAGCATATCTTATGCTAGACGTTTTTTTATGGCTGCTCACTTATGATCTTTTTACGACAGCCAATGTATGGGTAAAGTGACAGCGGCGTCTATCAATCGTTCACAGCTAAAACCACAAAGCATGCTAAGGTAAATGTGCTACCAACACCTATCACTGATGAAACAAAGGACTGTTTATCATGCTTAACAATGTTACTTCTATCGCAACCTCATTACGTCAACATTTGCCTTTTCATACCACGACAGACCAAGATATTGCGCCTTATTATCATAATCATGTCGCGGCTATTACGGGTGCTGGCTCTGGTATGGGGCGCGAGTTGGCTATTCATTTGGCAAAGATGGGCTGCCACGTGGCGCTCTCTGATATCAACGCGGTGCAACTGGCACAGACCAAAGAATTGCTCGTCGGTTATAATATCAAAGCGACCATGACAGTACTTGATGTCTCAGACAATAAAGCCGTGGAAGCGTGGGCAGATAGCGTCATGGCAGACCATGGCAAAGTGAACTTCATCTTTAATAATGCAGGCGTGGCGCTATATTCGACCGTAGAAGGCAGTAGCATTAGCGAGCTTGAATGGGTGATGGACATCAATTTTTGGGGTGTGGTCTATGGCACCAAGGCATTTTTGCCATTGATTAAAAATAGTGTCAAACAAAGCGAATCGACGAATGGCAGCAAAAAAAACAGATCGCGCCAATTTAACGAGCATGGTCACATCATTAATATCTCAAGCCTGTTTGGCTTAACCGCGCAGCCGTCACAATCTGCGTATAACGCCAGTAAATTTGCTGTACGCGGCTTTACTGAAAGCTTGCGTCAAGAGCTAGATATTCAGCGCTGCGGTGTGTCAGCGACCTGCATTCATCCCGGCGGGATTAAAACCAATATTGCCAATAGTGCCCGTGGCAATGATAGTATCAATGATATTGGCATGCGTACTGGCCCCAAAGCCATTCAGAGCTTTAATAAATTCCTGAAATTTGATGCAAGCAATGCCGCTTTGATTATTTTGCAGGCTGCCGCGACCAATCAACCGCGCTGTCTGATTGGCAATGATGCCAAAATAATCGACGCGGTACAGCGTGTCTTTCCAGCGACATACAGTCAAATATTGAACGATGTCCATACGCTCTCTCGTAAGCTCAAACCACGCCGCCATAAAAAACCAAGCACACCAAAATAATATATTCTAAGAGTATTTGCCCACAAAAAAGCGCTTAAATATTGATAATATTTAAGCGCTTTTTTGATCGATAGAATTTCAATACTGTCTTTCAATATCGTTCTTCATACGGTATGAAATTAATTCATATCACTCTAAAGCCAAAACACTTTATCTATTTATATACTTTAAGTATTTAATATTTGGTACAATTATGTTTCTAGCAACTTACAGATTGATGACTCATTCAGATTTTTTGCACAAAAATTAAGATTACTTCTGTCATTCTGACAGCTAAATTATCATAAAAATATATTATTACATATTATTTTTGATAATAAGGATATTCCAATGAAAATACTTTTAAGGGTCAAACCCTCTTCCTCCGTTTTACTGGCTGCTATCTTTGCTATTGGTGCAGTTAGCCTGTCAGGCTGTAGTGAATCAGATACTAAGGCTGTCGACCGTGTCGAAGAAGCTGAAGCATTAGCCCGTGTTAAGTCACTTGAGGCACGTGCCGCAGAAATTAAAGACGAGATGGCTGCAAATCCAAGCGCCAAACTGACCGTTAGCATGCCAGATGAATCCACTATTCCAGATGATGAGTTTGGCGCAGCAGTACGTCGCGGCTTACAAATCGCCAATCATACTTATAAAGAGATGCCTGACAATGTCGGCAACCAGTTGAACTGTACCAGCTGTCACTTGGGTAACGGCTCAGAGGCTTACGCAGCGCCTTGGAATGGCATGCCGGGCATTTATCCTATTTATCGGTCACGTGCTGGTCGCGTTAATTCAATACAAGAGCGCATCAATGGCTGTTTTGAACGCTCAATGAATGGCAAAGCACTTGACCTAGGTTCAGATGATATGAATGCGATGGTGTCTTATATGAGCTGGCTATCACAGGGCTTGCCTTATGGCGTCTCGCCTGAAGGTCGCGGTTTTGTTAAGGTAGACAAAACTTTAGAGCCAAATACGGACAATGGCAAAAAGCTGTTTGCTGAAAAATGTAGCGTTTGCCATGGTGAAAATGGCGAAGGTCAATATAATGACGATGGCACTTATATCTATCCAGCAGTAGCTGGAGACAAGTCCTTCAACGATGGTGCAGGTATGGCGCGAACTTATACAGCAGCTGCCTTTATCAAAGGCAAAATGCCCTTTGGTCAAGGTAACTCGCTTAGTGACCAAGAAGCGGTCGATATTGCCGCTTACTTTACCCATCTGCCGCGACCTATCAAAGCCAACAAAGACAAAGACTGGCCCAATGGTGATGCCCCTAAAGATGTACGCCGCTAGTTTTAAGCACCTTTAAAAATTACCATAAAAAAGCCCAGTTATTTAATAGCTGGGCTTTTTTATTATGGACAGTTAGGACAATTTGCGTCCTTTATCTCTAATTTAAGGCAATTTCATATCACCATCAACCAGCCAGCCCACGCGGCGCATCACATGAGCGACCACCCCTGCAATTAGGGCAGGTAATACAAACATCAACAAAATAATCGCTGTCCATAACTGAGTACTACTCATGATTTCTTGTGACGCTTCAATCACTCCAAATACGCCGACCAATCCGGCGGTACCCATACCCGCACCCGTTGCTGTACATGCCAGTCCAAAACCTACTGTCGCAATAGGACCAACGATGGCGCTGGCAATCACAGCAGGCAACAACACCAGCGGTTTTTTTAATACATTAGGAATCTGTAGCATACTGGTGCCCAGACCTTGAGATATTACGCCACTGACGCCGTTGTCTTTAAAGCTTGCAACGGCAAAACCAATCATGTGTGCCGCACAGCCTACCACTGCTGCCCCGCCTGCTACGCCACCAAGCCCAATTGCGATACAAATAGCAGCGCTGGACGTTGGCAATGTCAATAAAATACCCACCACCACTGCAATCACAATACCCATTAACAGAGGCTGTAACTCAGTGGCCGCTTGAATACCTTGACCAATGGCAGCGACCGCAGCGACGATAGGTGGATTCAATAGGGCGCAAACTGCTAATGCTACCGCGCATACCAATAAAGGAACCAATAGAATATCGAGCTTGGTTTTGCCAGCGACCCAAGTACCAGCACGATAAGCAAATACCGAGGTCAAATACGCCCCTATCGGATTGCCCGGTAAGGCGGCAAAGGTCGCAGGTCCGCCTACTTGGGGCGTAAATAACGTCCCTGCCATTAATGCTTCAGAGTGTGCGCCAAGCATACCCGCCACCAAGCAGCTGAGCATGACGAGCGTCGGTGCTTTAAGGTAATAGGCGATACCTACTCCGATACCCGCACCCATTAGTACTGAGGCAAGCTTGCCCACCGCAACCAATGCGGGCAAATCTAACCAGCCACCGATTTGCGAGATGATTAGACCAGCAATCAATGTGACAAATAGCCCTAAAGCCATACCAGTAAACGCATCAATAAAATACTTTTGGAAAAATGCTTTAATAAAGCCAGTAAGCGGTGTTGCTAAATGAGAGACTGTCATAGCCATGCTCTTTATAAAATTTTTGATGAAAGGTAATAAACCAACAGAAAAATAACTTTGCTAAAAATCAGAGATAAAAAAAACGTCATTGCGACGCTTTTTTTATTATTCATAAAGAACTATAACTGTCATTAACCAGCATAACTTAACGACGCTGTTCAACAATAATGGAGTCAATACCGTTATTCTGTAGGCGCTGCTGAGCAGTGGTTACTGCTTGGCGGTTATTCATCGGGCGAGAAATAACTTGATAGATTGGCAAACCATTACCCGTCGTATTCTTGACCACGCGAGCGTCTACACCTGCCATCAACACTTGAGCACGGCGGCGATCTGCTTCATCCGCATCACCGAAGCTGTTGATCTGCAAAATGTAAGTTGCCGCAGGTTTTGCAGCCTGAACGCTAGCAGTACCTGCGCCCGTATTATTGGACGTATTATTGCTACTAGCAGGCGTCGATCCATCATAGGTCGCGTCTTCTTCAACGATCACAATGTCATCGCCGCTATTACTGGTAGCAGCGCTATTGCCACGACTGGGCGCAATCACTGTATTTTCAGAGATACCAAAGTTACCAGTATCATCATTGCGACTGGCTGAGCCATCTTCAGGTTGAGTCACCACCACATCAGGCTCAAAGGTACTGATATCCCCTATGCGATCATTGCCTGTCTCAGCAATATCTTCATCAGGAATAGTCGCCATCTCTTGATTGGGCAAAATATCATAGAACTCATAATCACCATTATCAGTATCAGTGTCGACACGTGGCTGTACCTGACGATCAGGATCATTACCAGCGGTGCTGTCAGCGGGACTGAAATCAAATAATGGTGACAAGTATATAAATACCCCTATCATAAGGGTCAATACAGCCCCGACAAACATCCACAATAAGCCTGATACGCTACTTGTTTTGCGTTTTTCAGTCGCACCTTTAGGTTTTTTGGCTAGCATGGATCTGGTTCTCCCTACTGAATCTAACTATCATCAAATTATGGCTGGCAGTCATCTATACTCATACTACATGTTAGAAAGTTACTATATACTAGAAAAAAACTACATGCTAGATGGTGCCGACAACCCTAACAAACTAAGACCATTGGCCAATACTTGGCGCACGGCTTTAGACAAACGCAAACGGGCTTGCATCAATTCCATCTCATCCGAGCTTGGTGTCTCACCTGAGGTCAAACTCACTGGCAAAATGCGATTGCTGTCATACCAACCATGAAATAGCGCTGCCAACTCTTTAAGATAGTTGGTCAAAACATGTGGCTCATAACCCGTCGCGGCGCGTAATAACGTCGCTGGATATCCTGCTAATAATTTAATCAGCTCGTCTTCGTTTGGTGCGCTAAGTAAGTTTTGATGTTCTAAACCAATCGCATCGTCTACGACAAGACCACTGTTTTGTAGCTTTTCTAATACTCGGCAAACACGGGCATGCGCGTATTGAATGTAATACACTTGATTGTCTTTGCTTTGTGATTTAGCCAGCTCCAAATCAAAATCAATATGCACTTCAGGCTTACGGGCGACATAATAAAAACGCGCGGCGTCGTTACCAACTTCGGTACGTAAATCACGCAGGGTGACAAATTGACCTGAACGCGAGGACATTTGCACTTTTTCACTACCACGCCATAGTGCAACAAATTGCACAAGCACCACATCTAAACGCTCAGCATCAATACCAAGCGCCAATAAAGCGGCTTTTACGCGTGGCACATAACCATGGTGATCGGCACCCCAAACATTGACCACTTTATCAAAACCGCGATCAAATTTGTTTTTGTGATAGGCGATATCAGAAGCAAAATAAGTAGATTGACCATTGGCACGGCGCACAACACGGTCTTTTTCATCACCAAAATCGGTTGATTTAAACCAAATATTACCGTCTTTTTCGTATAGATAGCCTTTTTCATCTAAGGTTTGCAAGACTGGCTCAATATCGCTATCAATAGACCGTTCGCTAAACCAGCACTCGTAGCGCACACCAAAGTCATTTAAGTCATCTTTGATATCGGCTAAAATACTGCTCAATGCCGCATTTAAAAACAGCTCATAACCTTCACCAAGCAAGGCTTTACTGTTGGCAATCAAGCCATCAATATGCGCTTCTTTGTCACCTGATAGCAGTGTTTTTTCGCCGTCCGCATTGACCTCAAACTCAGCATCTGCTGGCAAATCTTTGGCGATTGCTGCAAAGCTATGAACGTAATGATCACCATGTTGCGCTTTTAATGTTTGGGCGATGTCACTGACATAATCACCTTGATAACCATTGACTGGGAAGATTATTTGCTCGCCATTGGTTTCCAGATAACGCAAATAGGTACTGGTCGCCAAGATATCCATTTGACGACCGGCGTCATTGACATAATATTCACGCGTGACGTCATAACCAATCGCTTCCAGCAAGTTTGCCACGCTCATACCGAACGCTGCACCGCGACCATGCCCAACGTGCAAACTTGACGTTGGATTGGCAGAGACAAACTCAACCTGAATTTTTTGCCCGTCAAACTGATCGCTTAAACCAAAGCGATCTTGCAAGGCAAAGACATCATCTAATACCGCAAATTTGGCTTCCGCATTTAAGAACACGTTAATAAAGCCTGGACCTGCGATTTCTACTTGGCGAATGTCTTGGTTTTCAGGCAGCGCATTGACGATTTTTTCGGCAAGCTGTCGTGGATTGACCTTGGCAGCTTTGGCCGCTGTCAGCGCGATATTACTGGCGAAATCACCATGGCTTAAGTCTTTAGTACGGGTGATTTGGCTATTATTTTGCCAATCGCTTGGTAACGTGCCATCTGCTTGTAGGGTTTGAATCGCATCGTTAAATAGTGATGCAAGTGTATCAATTTGGGCTTGTGACATAAGGATTTGAACTCAGTTAAATAAACAACAAAAACGGTATAAAAATGTGGCGAATGCGAGCAGCCAATAACTGCCTATTATAATAGCGACCGACATTGCAGGGGATAAAATAATACAAAAAAGATAAGTAACCTGTAAATATAACAATCTTTGCCCTGCATTGCACCATTTGCACCAAAATTAGCACTAAAATCTTACGGTTATGACAGTTAACACTGATAATTTAGGTGACTAGGACGTGTCCTCATTTTAAAAATGGTGATAAACATGAGATAAATTGCCGTCAAACAAGGAAAGTAGCGCAAATAATATCGAGATATTGATAAGCTATTTGACGATGTTTGGCAAAATTTAGCCCTTTTTAGCCCTTTTAGAGGATGATGGATTGAATTGAAGACACGCTCTAACAAGAGTTGTCTGTGCTTTCATTCACGATAAGTCAGATTGAAATATTTTAAATAGATCAGGATTTAGCGCTGTTACCGATCAGTCAACCCTGCAAATTGTAGCGTTACTGTTGTCTCATACTTAGCAGCAGTTTATACCTGCTCGCTTCCGCGTTATAATAACGGTTTGTATTGCTGCCTGCTTTTTTCTGACTTATTTTATGGATTACTGCTTATATCATGAATGGTGATACTTCATTTTGAAGGCAATTATTATCAAAAGATCCATAAAATAATAGAAATAAATAAAGACGGCGTTACTACTTTATAGGATTATGCCATGTTTGCTATTGCTGCCAATACAGTTACCAGTTGGGGATTGTATGTTTTACTACCCATATTCATCGCCTTCTTATTTTTTATTATGTGGGATATCTCTAAAGAATCTCAAGCTGGGCGCGCGGGCACATTTTGGATTTTCTTAGCACTAGGCGCAGGGTTTGTGGGCTTCTTACTCAAGCTATTGTTGGAAGTCGCTTTTAAAAGGTGGTTGATATAGTTTTTATATAATTAAGCAGTATCCTCACTGTCAATGATAGGTAATAAATAACTCGCCTATCACTGTAAATAGACGGTTAAATAATCAATTAAAAAATGCATGGCTCATGACGGCTTCACTTTATAGTGTGGCAATCATTCCTATGAAAATATCACTCACTGAGCCTTGCTATCATTTTTTACGACTTCACTCACGTAAGTTGGTAAATCCCACGCACCACCAGCAAAACCGCGACACATTCCTGAGCTGGAATCTTCCGATTTGGCAAATGTTTGACCATTCCAAACCCATATCGCATGATTCCAGCAGTCACCCAAGCCTCGATCTTTATGGGTGGCCCAAATCTCGCCATCAGAATAGTCATTGCCTGCCGTAGTGATCAGTTTTGGCTTGCTTGGTTTGTCATGATTAATAAGCCAATAACCTGAACTTTCATTATATGCGCCTTGCCAGCACAGGTGGCTAGCAAGCGTATGGGTGGCATCTACGGGTGTAAATGTCCAATCCAGTCTATCAACACCATACTCTTGCATTCGTTGATACACTTCGGTTTTTGGATTAATCAGCTCACAGTCTCCCATATCATCTTCAGAGCCTATAAGCTCCTTGGCATCAATATCGATCCACTTGTTTATATTCGCTTGAAAATAAGCCAACTTTGACGAATCCATTTGCTTATTGTCAGCATAGGCATATGCTTTTTTAATCACAGGTTTCGCTTTTGCTGCTTTAGGCGTTTGCCGATTTGGATTGTTTTTACTAACCAGTGCCAACGGTGTGCCGACGCGACCTTGTACTTCGTCAAGCTTGAGCAGCACGGCACTCATACCTTTGTCGCTAATAGACCAATTTTCATCACCCGCTCTTATCTCTATCTTAGTATTTTGACGCGAATGACTCAGAAGTTGCTGAGTGTGCTTGGCGGTTAAATCGTACGCAGAACCATCAGCATCTGGTTGTAGCATGCCTTGGTTTTTGCCATTTAACCACAGTCCAGCACTATGGTAGGTTTTGTCTGAAGTTTCTGATAAAAACTGGATTTGGGCAATCGGCAAGGCTTTTTTGGGTATGACAGTTAATAAAATAGAAGCTGGCGTATCGAACATACTCTCATCTGCATAACCTGCTGCGCGACAAGTCAATGTATTATCGCAAACCACTTGCCAATCATCCTGCACAAAGCCCCACCCTTCAAATGGCGTACCATAGGCAGCATGAGCTGATATGGACGTCAATGGCAATAAACCCATCATAGCGCTGAGCAAAATCATTATTTTTTTCACTACCCATTTTCCTTATGAGTGATACAGTACGCACGCGCTACTTTTTGGCAATCAAAGTTGCACGCATCGGCGCAGGATAGCCTTCAAGGGTTTTGCTGGAATCATTAGGATCTAAGAAGTCGGATAGCGAATGATAGGTCATCCACTCCGTTTTGCGCTGCTCTTCTGTTAAAGTCACTGCGACATCAACGCAGCATACCTCTGAGAATCCTGCTTTTTCTAGCCAGCCTATCAATGCGGCGACTGATGGTAAAAAATACACGTTATTCATCTGGGCATAGCGGTCGTGTGGCACCAGTACGGTATTGGCATCACCTTCGATAACCAAGGTTTCAAGCACCAGCTCACCGCCTTTGACCAACTGCCCTTTAAGCTGTTGTAAATGCTCAAACGGCGATTGGCGATGATAGAGCACACCCATGCTAAATACGGTATCAAATAATTGGCTATGCTCGGGCAAGGCTTCAAGTGGTACGGGGATATAATGCGTTCTATAGCTATCAGCAGCCCCGACAAAATGCCGAATCGCCATAAACTGATGATAAAACAAGCATGACGGATCAATGATAATGACTGTATCTGCTCCTGCCCCTGCCATACGCCAGCCGTGATAGCCAGAGCCACCACCCACATCTAATACGCGACGACCTTTTAAATTACTTAAATGCGGTGCGACTCGTTGCCACTTCCAATCGCTGTGCCATTCAGTATCAATCAATATTGGATTGCCTTCTTCACTACCAATTTGAAAAGGCCCTTTGCGCCACGGCATGAGCTGCTTTAATAATGCCATTGTTTGTTTGCGCTGAGACTGATTAAGACTCGCATCAATCGTCAGGACATCACTGTTCAGATCGACGTTATTGACGGTTAGTTCTGGCAAACGAGCGACTGACGCTTGATAAGCAGGTGCATGCGCATAGTTGGCTTTGTCTTTTATATCACCTAACCATGTTGGCAGTCGGGTCAGCCATTCATAAGCACTTGGCTGCTGCTGTGCCAGCTCTAGTAGGGTTAGATATAGTTCGCGTTCGGCGTGAATAATAGTATCGTTAAGCATAAAAGCAGATTACCGTATTGATCAAAAAAAACTGTGTTAAAAATAAGGATTATTTAAACGCCACAATTGAGACAAAGTTTAAAAACTGAAACCACGTCAGATGACGTTTAAAGCCAACTTGATCTAACCGTGCATGATGCTCATCTAATGTATCAGTAATAAGAACGTTTTCTAATGCATTACGTTTGCCACTGATTTCCATCTCGGTATACCCATTAGCACGTTTAAAGTCATAATAACGCTCAACCAACCACGCGTCATATTGCTCATCAAAAGCATGGGTTTTTTCAGTCAATACCAGTATGCCACCTTCGCTTAATGCCGCATAAATTTTCTCTAACACTGCGACTCTATCGGCGGCGGGTAAAAACTGTAAGGTTAAGTTTAAAATCACCATATCGCACGGCTCAAGCTCGACATCACGAATATCCGCAGTGAGGACTTCAATATTATGCTCTGGATAGTTATCAGCCAGTAAAGTAGTCGCTTCGGTCGTCATCGCTGGTGAGATATCAATCGCTTTAATTTGCAAATCTTGCGGCTCAAACTCACCCGCCAACGCCATACTTGCTGCGCCAAGTGAACAACCCAAATCATACACTCGACTGACGCGCTGACCACTATCGCTCTGTTGACGATACTTACAATGACGTCGAGCAAATATGGGCAACATCGCCAGCACCTGACCATAACCGGGAACACTACGACGAATCATATCAGGGAAACAAGCCACCACTTGCTCATCAAAGGAGAAACGCGACGCTTTATCGAGTGGCGTGGTAAATAAGGTGTCATGTTTAACAATAGCAGGCTTAGATTGACTCATGGTGCGACTCATTTTGTGATAATAGAACTTAAATTAAAAAATAATTGATGGTCTTGCTTGTCGTTATTAGTTGAAAGCGGCACGACGTAGCAAAAGCTCATTATAACATTACTGTTTGTTACTTATCGCGGTCAGATCCCCTGCTAAGCTAAATAGGTATTGCTAAGTAAACATCACTTGGCTGGTATTTTATATTTATAAAAACAGGAAGAATTATGCAAACCATTATTTTAGGCGGTGGCTGTTTTTGGTGCACCGAATCGGTATTTTTATCCGTAAAAGGCGTGCAATCTGTCGTCTCAGGCTACATGGGCGGTGACGCTGTTTCTGCCAATTACGAAGCGGTCTGTAGTGGCAATACAGGGCACGTTGAAGTCATCAAAGTCGAGTTCGATGACTCTATCGTCCCATTAGAAGTCATACTCGATGTTTTCTTTGCCACCCACGATCCCACCACAATGGATCGTCAAGGCAATGACGTCGGTAGCCAGTATAGAAGCGTTGTGTTCTACACAGATGAAGCCCAAAAACCGACCATTGACCGCACCATCAATAAACTGCGCGATATGGGCATCAATGTGGTCACCGAAGTACACCCAGCCGTTGAGTTTTATCAAGCAGAAGAGACCCACCAAGATTTCTTTAACCGAAATCCAGGACAAGCTTATTGCAACTTTGCCATACCACCAAAACTTGCCAAATTGCGTAAAGAGTTTAGTCAATATATGGTGAGCTAAACCACAAAATGAAGATAGTTTTCATTTGGAAAAAGGTTAGCTTAGCATTTCATTATAGCCAAACGCTTATTATATGAGCGTTTGGCTTTTTGATACCTTTAGCATTCTCACTCAAACGGTTATTATAGAGAAACCTCATAATATAAACCTAAACGAATAAAGGCGAAGGTATGAACGCTGAATTTTGGCACAGCCGCTGGCAAGAGAAACGCATTGGCTTTAATCAGTCTGCAGTGAATCCATTATTAATGAAGTACTTTAAGCAGTTAAACCTGCCAGCTGGTAGCCGTGTCTTTGTCCCTCTTTGCGGTAAATCGATTGATATGGCTTGGCTGGCAGCGCAAGGCTACGACGTCGTAGGCGTTGAATTGGTGGAAACAGCGGTACAAGAATTCTTTGCTGAGCAGAATATCTCCCCTGCTGTGCACCAGCATGCAGACAATCCAGCCATTAAATACTATCAAGGTCAGTTGTCAGGACAAACCATTACCTTATGGGTTGCTGATATTTTTGCACTGTTATCTGAGGATATCGGATCTGTAAAGGCGGTGTATGATAAAGCCGCATTGATTGCGCTGCCAGAAAATATGCGTACGAAGTATAGCGAGCATATACGTAAAATAAGTGGTCATGCACCACAATTTATCATCACTCTCACTTATGACCAAAGCAAAAAAGCGGGACCCCCGTTCTCTATCAGTAGCGAGCAAATACAGCAATATTATGGCGATAACTATCATATCAGCGAACTGACGAGTGAACTTACTTCTATAGGATCGGCACCTGAGCTAACAGCCTCTGAGCATGTTTGGTTGTTGAAATAAGTGGTTAATAAATGAAATAAGTCGTTAATAAAGCCGTTTGCGCAGCGATTAATCATTACTAAATCATGATGGAGAAATTGAATGAAAATATTAGTTGGGCTGATAAGTTTAATCTCTATTTTACTAGTCACACTCGCAGGTCCGCTTTACAAGTTTGGCTTAGTAGATTTAGCGACTGCGTTTGCAGGGTTTAAGTTTGGTATATTTGCTGGTATCGCAGCATTGGTACTATTAGGCATACAGCTTTTATTTAAACGAGATACGGCTAGCCTTGGTAGCGCGTTAACATCGGCAGTGCTTGCTATCACTGCCATTGCTATTCCACTAAGCATGATTAATACCGCCAAAAATGTACCGCCTATTCATGATATTTCTACTGACTTAGTGAACCCACCTGAATTTGTAGCCATTGCCCCACTACGCGCTGATGCACCCAATCCGATAGCCTATGATGGCATCGAGACAGCAGAGCAACAACGCGCCGCCTACCCTGAATTACAAACATTAAATTATCCCCAATCAAAATCCGAGCTGGTTGAGGCGACCAAACAAGCCATCGATAATTTAGGCTGGGAGTTGGTAAATGCCGAAGCCGACAAAGGCATCATTGAAGCGACAGATACGACTGCTTGGTTCGGTTTTAAAGATGATGTTGTCGTGCGTATCACGGATAACGGTAATGAACGTTTGGTCGATATTCGTAGCAAGTCACGGGTTGGTGGGAGCGATTTGGGCAAAAATGCGGCGCGTATTCATAAGTTTATTGAAGAGTTAGATGGGGTTTTAGGTAAGTGATTAGGGTTTGAAGGAAATGGAAATGATTCATTCTATTTCTTGTTTAGTACTTGATGCATTTTAGCTTATCTATCCTAAACCCTATCCCAACCTCACGCCACCGTCAATTTATAGTAACCGCTTACTTCGATACCTTTTCTTTACCCATGAGATTGGTTACTCTAAGTCCATACTGTACCAATCCGCTTTGCTTTCTCTTTTAATAACTATTTCAACGTTTATAGGATATTTTCATGCGTTTGACTCCAGTTTCTACTTTATCATTACTTAGCCTTGCTGTTGGGCTGAGTTTTGCTAGCACTGCTCAAGCAGCCAAACCTCCAGCGCCAGACTTATCTAATGCCGAGTTTCAACAATGCTTAGACGGTTTGAAAAACTCTAGCAAATTTCGAGGGGTTGATAGCTCTACTTTTAATAACTATCGCCCTAGCCAGCCTGATCCTAGCGTGATTCAGTCATTGAATTATCAGCCAGAGTTTCAAAAAGACGTTTGGGATTATTTATCTTCATTGGTCGATAAAGAGCGTGTAGAAGATGGCATCCGCGCCAAGCGTCAATGGGCGGATACGCTACGTCAAATTGAATCACGCTATGGCGTCAAAGCCGAGCACGTATTAGGTGTATGGGGCGTTGAGTCAAACTTTGGGCAGACATTGGGCAAAAAACCTTTGTTTGAGTCTCTAGCGACGCTGTCTTGTTTCGATCGCCGTCAGAGCTACTTCCAAGGTGAATACGCCAATGCGCTAAAAATCGTCCAAAACGGTGATATCGCGCCAAGTGATATGACGGGCTCATGGGCGGGCGCTTTTGGGCAAACGCAATTTATGCCAAGTACCTTTTTAGAGTTGGCAGTTGATTTCGATGGTGATGGTCGCCGCGATTTGGTCAATAGTGTGCCTGACGCGCTAGCCTCTACCGCCAACTTCTTAGATAAGCGCGGCTATCGCACGGGCGAGCCTTGGGGTTACGAAGTCAAGCTGCCCAGTGGATTTTGGGCAGCGTCTGACCGTAAAAACAAGAAGTCTATCAGCCACTGGCGCAATCAAGGTATCACGCTCGCCAATGGCAGTCCATTGCCAAACGATTTGAGTAGTGCTGGTCTATTATTACCCGCTGGCAAAGATGGTCCTGCTTTCTTAGTTGGTAAAAACTTTGATACGTTTTACTCTTATAATGCGTCAGAAAATTATGCATTGGCAATCGCCCATTTATCAGACTTAATCACCAAAGAGGACAGCAGCAAAACTGATTTTGTCACGGCATGGCCTACCGATGACCCTGGTATCAGTCGCCAGCAAGCCAAAGATATCCAGCAGGCGTTATTGAACGCGGGTTACGATATTGGTGGTGTTGACGGCATTATTGGCGATAATACCCGTATCGCGATTCAGCAATACCAATCTAGTCATGGTATCTTGCCAGCGGATGGCCGCGCAGGACAGAAATTCTACCGCGCAATCATTGGAGATGCTGGAAACACAGCCCCGAAAAGTACGCAATACGGCAATCAATACGGACAGCCGTCGAATAGCCAGCCTTTAAACCCTGCCTCTGCTGATCGCATGGGACAGCTGATTCAGCAGCAAACGAGTACTCCTAATACTTACTCGACGCAGCCTTCTGCGCAATCACCTACCTCTGGTAACACACGCTATCGCCGTGTCATTGGTAGCGACGGTGTGGTGAAGCTCGTTCGTGTTGACGAAGGTTCTTAGTATTCTGCAGATGTATCTTAGGTTAAGCAAATAAAAAAAGCCACGTTAATGAACTGACCCCCAAATCTTAGACGGTTTAAGTTTATTTCAAGGACTGAGTTCTGTATTGCACAGGACTCAGTCTTTTTAGTTTAAGCTGAATTCTTTCATGATTGTAGTAGTGGATATACTCATGAATCTGTTTCTCTAACGCCTCAATCGAGTCTGGCTTCTCAATATAAATAGTCTCACACTTTAGTGTACCGAAGAAGCCTTCCATCAGCGCATTATCGAGGCAATTTCCTTTCCTGCTCATACTTTGTTTAAGCTGATGCTTTTTGAGCGTCTTTTTAAACGGCTTCATCTGATAATGCCATCCCTGATCTGAATGTAGCATTAGCTTCTTATGACGGCTGGCTTTGGTTTTTTCCAGTGCCTGACTTAGCATTCGACTTACTAAATCATAGGTCGGCCTTTTTGAGAGCGTATAACTAATAATCTCATTATTATAACAATCGAGTATCGGTGATAAGTATAATTTTTTATCACCGACCTTAAACTCGGTAATGTCAGTGAGCCAACGTTTAAAGGGTCTACTTGCCTTGAACCGACGCTTTAGATGATTGTTTGCTATTTTGCCTTGTTGTCCCTTATATGAGCGCCACTTTTGCCGTCGAATCCGTGCACTGAGCTTCAGCTGCTTCATAAGCTTGGCGATAAGTTTATGATTATGATGAATCCCTAGCTGTTTTAAGGCAGCTGTTATTCGACGATAACCATATCTGCCTTTGTGCTGGTGATAAAGGGTGATGATATGCTGCTTTAAGTCGGCATACTTATCTTTATTCCACAGCTGCGCTCTATGGTAGTAGAAATTACTCCTTGCAAGGGTTGCTATGGTTAATAAGTCAGATAATAGATGCTGCTCTCTTAACGCTTCGATGAGCCTTGCTTTGTCGCAGCTTGTTCCCTTTCCCTTAGCAAGGCATCCAGCTTTTTTAGATAGGCATTCTCTGCGCGTAGATACTCATTCTCACGCTTCAATTCAGCAGGCGTCTTTTCATCGTCAGGTTTGCTTATGATAGGAGACTTCATAGGGATACTCCCTTTATGTTTGGATGTGAGGCCAGACATACCGTAGAGTCGATAAGCTTTATGCCAATGACTGATGAGAGCAGGTGAGCTAATATGAAATTTAAGTGCCGTTTCAGATTGGCTCAAACCTTCTGTCAACATCACTGTTATCACTTTATACTTAAAATCAGCACTATATCTGGTTTTGCTATTTTTAGGCTTGATAGCATCGATACCACCGATTTGATATTGCTGGACCCATCTAGATACTATCTTCTCATCAAGTCCAAACTTCTTAGCTGTGGAAACTCCAGTACGTCCTTTTCTATAGTATGCAATGACTTTAATCTTAAAGTCTAGATCGTAACGCATAAAATAACCCCCATAAATTATGTCCAATTTATGGGGGTCAGTTCATAATAATAACGTGGCTTTTTTCATAAGGTTCATTCTTTAGTTTTTAGTCAATTGTCAACTTAAACGATCGGTGGTGGGTTCGGTTTGCCATTATCACCATCCCAGTTCTCACGTGCTTTTTCATCTAGATCAGCAGGCGTTTTTGGTTCCCACTTGCCGTTTTCTTTCCAAGTAGCATCACCCCAATCAGCATCTTCTTCTTTTCTGTCCAAGTCTTTATAAGCTTGGCTAGGGTCGATACCGCGACGTTTCATGTCCGCTACTTGCTCTTCTAGTGTATGAAACTGCTCGGCAGCATGCATAGATTCTTCTAAGCCATCAAGCTCTTTTTTTAATGCATCGTTTTTAGCGTTACTCATCAGGTGCTCTCCTTAGTCAGTATTATTATGCGATTTATATACATCCGATTTGTATGTATACAATATATAAGTCAGTAATTTTAATATAAATAATGTATTTATTATCAATCTCTGATTAGTCTTAATATTACCAGTCTTAAATGGATTCACAACCGTTGACGCGTATGCTTTGTATTACAAAACGTAGTCACAGCCACACGTGTGCTCTTTACAGCAGACAGGCTATGACTATTTTTAAATGAGGAAGGCAGGAATATTATTAGTGCAGAGTGCGAATCATTGGGAGTTATGATGGACTTCGTTCAATAGATTTTTTGCATGAAAGGTCAACTTCCAAAGTTCTTGCGAGACGCGAGTGCCATAGGTTGTGAGCTGTATCCAGTTTGCACCCACTAGCTGACGTTGTAGCTGATTCAAATCATCTTGAGAAATTTGGCAGCGCGAGACGGCATGGACATTCGGCATCTCTTTTTTGATGTCTTGCTCAGCTTTTGACGCTATTAAACGATTCATAGCATTTTGCAAGCCATAGCTCGAAAAGGTCGCCGGTATTTTCATTAAGACGATCAATATCTCTTGCCATGTTAAGGTCATGGGTCTGGTAACATCCGTCAGGTTGCCACCTGCATAAGCTTGAGCGCTATATTGAATATCAAAAGCTTCTAACAATACAATTGGCTTACTCACATCATCAGAGACGAATTCATCAGCAGGTGGGTTATTTTCCTTTAGCGTTTTGTCAGTAGACAATAGATCTGCAAACCGTTCCGCCACGGTTTGCTTGCTAAATTTAATCATTTCCTCATTAGCTCTCAGCCATCCACCAACGACCTGATGATTGGTCACTGCGTTATAGTAAGCTTGTACAAGTAATGGCTCAATATCCGTTTCTGTATCATAATAATATATCGTATTGTCCTGCCGAGTTACCGACTTAATAAATTCTTGCAGTTGACGACTGATACTCGCATCTGGATGATGATTTTTGATTAAGATGATTAACGGTTTGAGCTTGGCTTTGGCATTCAAATAGCTCAAATGCATTTGGCTAACGCCATTCCTTTGCACGGTGCCATAACTGTCTCCAATGAGCATCAGTGCATAATCGCAGGAGTCGATACATTGTCGACCATATAGCGATGCTTTTGGCAATTGGCTCGACACATCATAGGTCAAGAAAGCCCGCGACTGAAAAAATATCGCCAAGCTGTCCAAGACCAACAATTCATCATTGTCAGCGCATATGATGTGAATATGATAGCGACGGTTTGGCACAATCACCTCTAAGCTTAGGTCATGACATAGAATAATATGATATAAAATAGAGCACAAATATCTTGTGTTGCACAGCCTAGCATAATCTTATAAAAATAAGCTCAATTTATTTTTAATATATCAATATTATGGTTATGGGTTTGATATAAACACCTTTAGCTGCGCCTATTCAGAACAGTATTGCAAGATGGCGTCTTTGCCAAGCAAACGCGCTATTAAAGTACCCAGTTTATCATCGAACTTAGTCGCATAAAAAATCAATGGCGGTCGAATGACAACTTTTGTTCTGTCAGTTGTTTCTAAACAATGATCATCTGGGGTATTGTCAACCAATGCAGACAGCTGGTTTGCAGCCAATAGCTGCTTAACTCGCTCAGCAATCGCTTGTCCAGAATCAACGACCTGCATCGCCAATTGCTGCTGAGCAATCTCATCTAACAAAAACGTTTTGAAAAATGGATAGTGCGTACAGCCTAGTACCAATTGATCAACGCCATCATGAGCAAATAATGTGAGCTGCTGGCGTAATCTTAAAACAGTATCGTCCTGCTCTGGCATTCCCGCCTCGACCCAAGGTACCAATTGCGGATCAAAATATTTGGTCACTACCGTATTGTTGGGTTTGGCAAAGTGATCGATGACCTCATTAAGCAATGTGCCATTCAAGGTAGCTTTAGTCGCTAAAACGACCACGCGACCAGTTTTGCTCGCCGATATGGCGGGCTTTAGCGCCGGGACTAATCCGACGATAGGCAGCTGCGGATAACGCCGTCTGGCTGTTTCCAAAGCATAGGCTGAGGCGCTATTACAAGCAATAACAATGAGCTTGCAGCCCTGCTTATACAACCAATCAACGGCTGTTAAAGTCAACGCTTCAATATCAGCGCTATCACGATTACCATAAGGCACATTTAAGGTGTCTGCATAATAGACATAACGCTCGGCAGGCAACTGCTGTGCCAAATGTAGATAAACAGACAGTCCACCGACACCAGAGTCAAACAATCCGATTGGCGCATTGCGCTTTTTATTATTTATAACTGTGCCGAGATTCATTTTATGGATGTCAGCTTTAGCATTAGTTGCATTCTCGACATGCTCAACATATTTACCATCAAGGCTATCTGAGCGCATTTTCACCCTATTTAAGCTATTACTTGCAGCAATATCCATCACTACTCTACTGCCATTTTTATATACATATTGTCATCTTTATGCTGTTTGCTGTTTGCTGTTTGCTGTTTGCTGTTTGGCATACTACAGTAATTATCTAGTGATTTATCGCTATAGTCGGTTCAATATAATTTGGATACAAGGAGGGCAAGCGAAAGTACTACAAATAGTAGACTAAGCGAACCTGACACCGTATCTGATTTATATAGGATTGACTATATCTAAGCCGTAAATCATTTGACAGATACTTAGCTTTGAGACCTTGCATTACTGTCTGGCATCGACAGCTCATAGGATTTTCCGCCACTTTGTAACGTCAGTATCGTCTCACCATTTTGCTCTGTCAATTCGCCAATTTCGGTCAAGTGATAAAAAGTATTACGCCCAATAAGTGCGTCCAAACCATTTCTAACGGGCATATAAGGACGTACCTGCATATCAATTGCTGTCTGCTGACTGTTTTCAGTATTTATCGCAGCTGTCTGCTGATCAATCGTATCATTGTCTGTAGGATTATACGCCTTTAATGTGATGGTGTGCTCATCATCTAAACGCACCACATCGCCAGTCGTCGTGGTAAATTCTAGCCAACGGTTATTGCCTTCGTTGACGATACCGACGTCATTGATTAATAAAGGGGCATCTTCAACTTGGATACGGATTTTCTGTACTGGCGTCTTCAAAAAATATTCAATGATGCCATTATTGTCTTCTTTCCATAAAATAGTCGCAAATAAGCTCACCAATGACTCTCTGGTCATTTGCCCGCCTTCATGCCACCACTCGCCATTTGCTTTTATGACCAGATCCATATCGGCCACATCTTTTGGGTGCCATTTATCCAATGGTGGGATGGCACGTCCTTCACGTTTGCCTACGGTAGACTTTAGATACTGACTGAGCGAATCCATATTACTTAGCTCAGATAGCACGTCTTTTGGCGGTTTAGCTGCCGTTTCATCGTTTTGAATTATGTCTTCATTATTGTTATTCATCGTATAATCCTTTACTTAGTATTCAAAGTTTGGCAAATCTATTATTACTATAAATTTTAGTTTCGGGTATGATGAAAACATATCATCTTAGCACCCTCATTAGTTCAATCTTACCTTAACATCGATACTCATAAATGCGTATCGTGTTTGTAGGACTTTTCTTTTATAATGAGTAACGATTTTTTATTGAAATGGTCAAGTGGGTGTTGTGTTAATGACACATTTTACGTGATGTGTTGATATCCTTAAATACATGGATCTCGACAGTAACATGGTCAATTGATGTCGCAAAGACAGTTTTTATCGGGCAGCCATATGTCTGAGTAATGTTAGCGCCGCAAGTCTATTATTCAATTGTTAAGCTAATGATGCCCTGAGATAAGCCACTAAAAGTTTAGGAGTAGGTATGCAAGAGCAAGACAATCAAAAGCCAGTCATTGATAGTGACACTGTGAATACTGACCCATCAGTAGCGACAGAGACGGCAAATCTAGATAAAGCAGAGTCAGCCGTTGTGACCCAAGAAGTGCCAGCTGAAACAGTCGCTATCGACAAAGCGCCAGAGCCAGTAGTAGTAGAAGCTGTCGCGGCAGAGCCTGAGATTGAACGTGAGTCCATGGAATTTGACGTTATCATTGTTGGTGGTGGACCTGCTGGGCTATCTGCTGCTATCCGCCTGCGTCAGCTCGCTATCGCTGCTGGTAATGATGAGTTTATGGTTTGTGTGGTCGAGAAAGGTTCTGAGTTTGGTGCGCATACCTTATCAGGTGCTGTCATCGAACCACGCGCTTTGAACGAGCTGATACCAGACTGGAAAGAAAAAGGCGCGCCGCTTAATGTGCCAGCGACCGAAGATCGCTTTTATTATCTAAACTCAGCCACGCGCTCTACTAAAGTACCTGACTCGTTGATTCCAGGACCGATGCACAACAATGGCAACTATATTGTCTCCTTGGGCAATGTGGTGCGCTGGTTGGCGGTACAAGCTGAAGAGCTTGAAGTCATGATGTTCCCAGGCTTCCCTGCAGATGATATTTTATACAATGATGACGGTTCTGTACGCGGTGTCTTAACGGGCGATATGGGTGTGGCTGCCAATGGCGAAGCCAAGCCTAGCTTTGAGCCAGGTTATGAGTTACTTGCTAAATACACTATTTTTGCCGAAGGCAGCCGTGGTCATTTAGGTAAGCGCTTAATCAGCCGTTTTGATCTTGATAAAGACTCAGATCCTCAGCATTATGGTATCGGTCTAAAAGAGCTGTGGGACGTAGCCCCTGAGAAACACGAGCAAGGCGTGGTCATGCACGGTCTTGGCTGGCCATTGACCGAAACTGGCTCTACTGGTGGCTGGTGGTTGTACTTCGATGAAAACAACCAAGTAAGCTTTGGTCTTGTCGCTGACTTGTCTTACCACAACCCATATATGTCGCCATTCGATGAGATGCAGCGCCTAAAGACCCATCCTGTCATCAAAAACGTATTGGAAGGCGGTAAGCGCATCTCCTATGGCGCACGTGCTTTAACCAAAGGTGGCTTAAACTCTCTACCGAAATTCACTTTCCCAGGTGGTGTATTGGTCGGTGATGATGCTGGATTCTTGAACCCTGCTAAAATCAAAGGCACACACACATCGATGAAGTCAGGCATGCTAGCCGCCGAAGCCATTTTCGAGGCACTACAAGCCGATCGTCAGCATGATGAAGTGGTTGCTTATACCACCATGTATAAAGAGTCATGGTTGTATCAAGACAACTATGAGTCACGCAACTTCTCGCCTGCAATACATCGCATGGGTCTGTTTATGGGCGGTGCTTTTACCTTCATCGAGCACAACTTATTAAAGGGTAAAATGCCAATTACCTTACATGACAGCATGCCAGATTATGATCAGTTAGAGCGTGCCAATCACGCTTTTCAGCCAACCTACCTCAAGCCTGATGGCAAACTGGTATTTGACAAGCTGTCATCGGTATTTATCTCTAATACTAACCATGCAGAAGACCAGCCGGTACATTTGAAACTGACTGATCCAACGGTACCTGTTTCAATTAACTTACCGCTATATGCTGAGCCTGCTCGTTTATACTGCCCAGCTGGTGTATATGAAATAGTAAAAGATGCGGAAGGAGCTAAGTTTGTGATCAATGCGCAAAACTGTGTGCATTGTAAAACTTGTGATATCAAAGATCCTTCACAGAATATCACTTGGGTAACGCCAGAAGGTGGCGGTGGCCCTAACTACCCTAATATGTAAATATAAACAATATTAGAATTAATCGCTGATACTAAAAACCGCCCTTATGAATTCATAAGGGCGGTTTTTTTGGCTTCGAAACATGAGGCAAGTTTATCTTTAATCAGGTGAGATTAATCTGTCCATGCATCACGATTGGCTTCGTCTTTAAGCTTCACAAAGTCATCAGGATTAAACTTGATTTGATCGCCGGTTTTACCTTCTTTAATCTGACGCTCGTAATCACGCAATATGCGCAGTGCTACGGGTGACAAGATTAAAATAGCCACTAGGTTAACGAGTGCCATTAGACCCATTGATAAGTCAGCGAAGTTCCATATGGCAGGAAGACTGGCAATAGCACCCACAAATACCATGCCAAGCACCATAAAGCGGAATATCATGATCATGACTTTGGCATTTTTGGCACCAGAGATGAATTCAAGATTTGACTCACCATAGCTATAATTGGCAATGATGGAGGTGAAAGAGAAGAAGAAAATAGCAATCGCAACGAAGATAACACCCATATCACCCACATATTGCGACAGTGCCAACTGAGTCAGCTGAATACCTTCTTGCTCAACACTAGGATCGACCACACCGGACAAAATAATAATTGACGCCGTTGCCGTACAAATGACAAGGGTATCCATAAACACACCCAGCATTTGCATAAATCCTTGCACCGCTGGATGATCGGGGTGACTCTTCGCCGTTGCCGCCGCATTAGGCGCTGAACCCATACCTGCTTCGTTTGAAAACAGACCACGCTTGATACCGTTAATCATTGCCTGAGCAATACCATAACCAATCACCCCGCCTGCTGCTTGCTCAAAACCAAATGCCGATTTAACAATTAACACAATCGCCGCTGGAAATTGACTAAAATTCGTCACGATAATGAACAATGCTAATAGGATATAGAGAATCGCCATAACGGGTACGATCTTACCCGCAATACGCGCAACCGAGCGCAAACCACCGAATACCACTGGCGCGACTAATACGACCAACACCAAGCCTGTCATCCACGTTGGCACGCCAAACGCTTCGTTGGTCGCTTGTGCGATAGTATTTGACTGCACGCCATTAAAGGCTAAACCGAACGCTACTAATAAGCATAATGAGAAAAATATCGCTAGCCAGCGCTGACCGAGACCTTTTTCGATATAATAAGCCGGTCCACCGCGGTAAACATTGTCATTGTGCGGCACTTTATAGGCTTGTGCTAATGTTGATTCGATAAAACTGGTCGACATACCGACGATCGCAGTCATCCACATCCAAAACACTGCACCCGGACCGCCAAGGTAAATCGCGATTGCGACCCCTGCCAAGTTACCCGTACCGACCCGCGCTGCCAATGAGGTCATCAGCGCCTCAAATGAGCTGATGCCGCCATCTTTACGCCCTTGATTGGACACGCGCAATAGCTGCCACATATGCCCAAAGTGGCGAAACTGAATAAAACGTGTGGCAATGGTAAAATAAAGACCCGCACCAATCAGTACGAACATCAGTAATCCATACCAAGGGTTACTCGCAATCAACCAATCATTGTTGCCCCAAATAATGCTGACACCATAATTGACGATGCTATTAAACCAACCTGCTATCCCTTCACCCATACTGCTATCCTCTCACTTACATTTTATACTGCTAGTATATTTTATGGATTGATGTGATTAATGATATTTAAAAATGCTTACTAATCCCTCTGCCTACTCATGAAACAGTAAATATCTGATCAATATACTGGCAAAGTAAATCACTAACATCCTGTCGCTACATTTTAACTGACTAGAGATTATTTAACTATTTCAAACCTCTATTATAAAAATTAAATATTTACGAACTTTTGCAAGGTATTTCGATAAAGATCAAAAGAATATTTTTTATATAAAATATTGAAGAAAACTTTTAAGACTAGGTATAACAGTTAGACTTTAAAACGTATTCATATAAATACCATTCCAAAAAAATAGTCTCTGCCATAATATTTATTGAGCAAAATATTGGCTATATTTATAGAATGAATGACTTTTATTGCTAATAATGCTCTAATACCTCTATAAAACTAAATCCTTAATATAAATATGGTTTTAGCACAACTCCTGAGCAACGGCCGTTTTTTTAGCTGGTCTCTCTAACATAAGTTGACCATGGTTTCCATAAAGCAAACATTTAGTTACATAAAGTAAATAAAATTTATTTATTGTTAATTAAGTCAATATTGTATATATTCCCAATAAGTTCATAAATATTTCTTGCAATACTTATTGGCATGAATAACAAGTTGAAATATTAAGACAATATCATCAGGGATGATGAGCATAATAAGACAGAGGACTGTCAATCAATAACGACCCTCCTCCATAAATCCTCATCTCTATATACTATAAATCCAGTCATTCTATAGCCCATAAATCTTGT
Organism: Psychrobacter sp. PG1; assembly: GCF_014897815.1. GTDB lineage: Bacteria > Pseudomonadota > Gammaproteobacteria > Pseudomonadales > Moraxellaceae > Psychrobacter. The sequence goes on along the minus strand of NZ_JABUZG010000056.1, from coordinate 8,634 downwards.
TAGATGTTTAGGTTATAGTCGACCCACAGCCATATTTTACAATGTAATCTTTAGCAAAATCGAACCACAGAAAAGTATTTTTCGTAGTGCTTTGATTGATAGAAATCTGCTTTTTTTTCGATAATATCGGGTTACTTATTACTGGTTGGTCATTCTGCTTTATCAGCCTATAAACTGATTTTAGGATCCGTTTATAGACAACGTATCGAACTGTCGTTCATCATGTGATACATGCTAAAGCAAAATAACTTGTCAGGCTCAAATCAGTAATCTTGTTTTTATGTTAGGCAAAAGGAGTTGTCCTATGGAAAACCACAACGATCCATCCGGTTATTGGCGTGCCAATGTCCGTCTCATTTTAGGTAGCCTATTTATTTGGGCGCTATGCTCATACGGGTTTGGGATTTTATTACGTCCTCTCTTAGCAGGTATTAAAATCGGTGGTACCGACTTGGGCTTTTGGTTTGCTCAGCAAGGATCCATTGGGGTATTTATCGTTTTAATTTTCTTCTACGCTTGGCGTATGAATAAGTTAGATAAACAATACGGCGTAGACGAGGAATAGCCCCATGAGTCAATTTACGATTAATATTATTTTTGTAGGTCTATCTTTCGCTCTATACTTCGGTATTGCAATTTGGGCACGTGCTGGCACAACGAGTGAATTCTACGTAGCAGGCGGCGGTGTTCACCCTGTGGTCAACGGTATGGCAACGGCTGCTGACTGGATGAGTGCTGCGTCATTTATTTCGATGGCAGGTATTCTTGCCGCTGGCGGTTATGGCGCATCAACTTATTTGATGGGTTGGACAGGTGGTTATGTACTACTGGCAATGCTCCTAGCGCCTTATTTACGTAAGTTTGGTAAGTTTACGGTACCTGACTTCATCGGTGATCGTTTTTATTCAAAAACGGCAGCAATGATTGCCGTAATTTGTTTGATTATCGCGTCAACGACTTATGTTATTGGTCAGATGACGGGTGCTGGTGTCGCTTTCTCACGCTTCTTGGAAGTTGAAAACACTACTGGTCTACTGATTGCTGCGGTTGTTGTCTTCTTCTACGCTGTACTTGGTGGTATGAAAGGGATTACTTATACGCAGGTAGCGCAGTATGTGGTTCTAATGATTGCATATACCATTCCTGCTGTTTTCATCTCACTTGAGTTAACAGGCAATCCAATTCCAGGTTTGGGCTTGTTTTCAAACCATGTGGAAGCAGGCGTTCCTATCTTAACCAAGCTAGATCAGGTGGTTACTGATTTGGGTTTCACGGCTTATACCGCTGACGTTCCTAACAAGCTAAACATGGTGCTATTTACCTTATCGCTCATGATTGGTACAGCAGGTCTACCACACGTTATCATCCGCTTCTTCACCGTACCTAAAGTCGCTGATGCGCGTTGGACAGCTGGTTGGACGTTGGTATTTATCTCGCTATTATACTTCACTGCTCCTGCCGTAGGTGCAATGGCACGTTTAAACCTGATTGATACGATTTATCCACAAGGGGTAGCAGAAGCACCTATAAACTATGATCAACGTCCAGATTGGATGAAGACATGGGAAGATACCGGTCTTATTAAATATAATGATCTTAATAATGATGGTCGTATCCAAATGTACAACGACAGTGGGCTTGGTGCCGCTGAGCTTGCCTTGAGTGCTGCACAAGCGGATGGTGGCGATGTAGCCGCTGCCACTGCAGCCGTAGAGACTGCACGTGTCGCACAGGATCTAGAACTTGATGGACGCTTTACCGCAGCAGGCTGGAAGGGTAATGAGCTGGATGTCAATGCCGATATCTTAGTATTAGCTAACCCAGAAATTGCGAATCTTCCACCATGGGTTATTGGTCTTATCGCCGCAGGTGGCTTGGCAGCAGCGCTCTCAACAGCAGCAGGCCTATTACTCGCTATTTCGTCAGCGATCAGTCATGACTTGATTAAACGAAACCTTAATCCAAACATTACTGATAAAGGCGAATTGAGAGTTGCGCGTATTACGATGGGTGTTGCGATTGTAGTTGCTACTTGGTTAGGAATAAATCCACCAGGGTTTGCCGCACAGGTAGTCGCATTAGCATTCGGTATCGCTGGTGCATCGCTCTTCCCTGCACTAATGATGGGTATTTTCTCCAAACGTATCAACAATGTTGGTGCCATCGCTGGTATGCTAACAGGTCTGATCAGCATCCTTGTTTATATCTTTGTCTTTAAAGGTTGGTTCTTCATCAGCGGTACGGCGAACTTCCCTGATACACCAGAGTACTGGTTGTTTGGTATCTCGCCACTGTCATTTGGTGCAGTTGGAGCATTACTCAACTTTATCGTAGCATTTGCTGTCTCTTATGCTACTGCTCCCCCACCATTATACATCCAAGAGCTGGTTGAAAGTGTCCGCTCTCCACGTGGCGCAGGCGGGGCAGTCGACCACTAAGCGTACTAATGAGGATATATCTTCAGTTACTATATATCACTCACAGGCAGTAGCTGCTTGTGAGTGATTTTTTTATCTTTTATTTATTATAAAAAATGTTAGATTTTTGCTTTATTGAATATACTTTACTAATTATGCTTAGTTAAAAGCACTCAACTAAAAGTGCCTAACGCATTAAGGAAGATTTTATGCTTTTTGAGTTTATCGCTACCATCGCTGCCGCGTTTGGCATGGCTGGTCTAGCACTGATTATAACTCACCTCAGTAAACTGGCTGGCAAACGCGCACCGAAGTGGCTTATCCCTTTGTTTGCGGCGATCGGTATGTTTGCCTTTCAAATACACCAAGAATATAACTGGTATGATCAGCAAGTGAGCAAGTTACCAGCAGGCGTACAAGTCGTCAAAGTAGCAAAAAGCACCGAGTGGTTTCGCCCATGGTCTTATGTCAAGCCGCAAATATTGCGTTTTATCGCTGCCGATACAGGTAATGCTAGCGTACAGGTAGACAATCCAAATGTATATTTGGTCAATTTATATTTGTTTGAAAGACGCAGAAGTGTGCAGAAAGTACCACAAGTTATAGACTGTCGTATTCCTGCACGTGCAGATTATGTAATGCCCGAAAAAGACAGCAAGCTAACGATTGATGAACATGTGAGACAAACAACAGCATGGCGAGAGTTGGCAACAGATGATCCGTTGTTTATTAGTATTTGCACCGATAAAAGCTAATTTCCCCATAAATATATATATGAAATACTGATAACGCATATGATAATGATTAAGGGGTTTAAGTCTGCTTATCTTATAGTCATGTATTCAATTGCGCTGAGAAGTTGACGTATAAGTATGCTTAGAGTTAGCACCTAGCAGCAAACCAGCACATAACCCACCGAAGTGCGCCGCAAACGAGATACCTTGTTGCGGCATCAATCCTTGCTTGATAGTCAACCAATAGCCAGTACCCATGACAATACAGGCAAGCAAGTAACCCCAGCGCCGCGCAAATATAGCTCCGCCAATCATATAACCGAGCATCGCGAAGCATAACCCTGATGCACCAATATGAATTGACAATGGTGAGCCAATGATCCAAGTGACCAATCCAGATGCCATAATCAGCTTAATTACCGTTCGATAGGCGTTCTTCTCAAACAACCCAAACAAAAATAAAATTTGTAATAACGTCAAGGTGTTACCAAGCAAATGTGAAAAATTACCATGCATCGTCCATGACGCAAATACCCCAATCATACTGCCCACATCTAAGGCACGAGGTACAATCCCAAAGATATTCCACATGCCGAATAATGCCACTTCATTTAAAAAAAACATGCCCCACATCGGTATTAATACAAAAGCATATAAGCCTATAACCTGCTTTATTCGTATCATAATCAAGTTAAGCAGTTGCTGCCAATTCATATAAGGCCCTACTCTGTTAATTCATGTTTTAATTCATGTTTTTAGCGATATTTTAATGACTCAGCGTAGCAGTGGAGCGTGTTACAGGTGTAAAATCTAACAATGCAGCTTCTTTGTCAGTCATCAAATAACTGTCACTATGTAATAACGACGTCGAGTGATAAGGCACCAAAGCGGTGGGTACGAAGCGACGAGCGGCATCGATATGTTTGATAGAATCATCAAAAAAGATATGAGGTGCAAACGTTCTAAGTACAGCTGTTTTTTCTAAACCTCCTAAGAAAAACGCCATATCAACATTGACGCCCCACTCTCGCAATGTCTTAATCGCACGCAGATCAGCGGGTGCGTTGCGAGCTGTCACCAATGCAATCTTTATGGGAGAATACTTGAGACCAGCGGGTAGACGTTCCTGTAAATTTGATAGTTTAATCAACAGTTCAGCATAGGGGCCTTTTTCAATCGGTAAATCACGCATCTGTATTTCGCGATCGTGAAAAGCACGCAGTCCTTTTTGCTTGTACAGCAGTTCACCTGAATCATCAAACAGCACCGCATCACCATCAAAAGCAATACGTAGCTGATCGGTATCTAACTCATAAGTATTGACAGGGGTTGCGTCGAGTATCGCACAAGCGCAGATATTAGCATCAGCCACTTGCTGGGCATCTTCGCGATTGGTCGTCAAAAATAGATCGACATTGAAGTCTTTAATATAAGGAGCAACAGGACTGCCTGAAATAAATGCCGAGCGCGAGATAGTCAGCTCATGTTCAAGAATGGCATTGAGGACTTGAATGCCCGTATCTGGACTACTCTTTGAAACAATGACCACTTCCACCAAAGGTGTCTCAACCTCTAAATCTTGCATGCCATCATTGCAATAATTATTCAGATTTAATAGAGCTTTAATTAATGGATAACCAGCACCAATGCTGAGAGCATCGTTCTCACGCTTGGTCATATAATCTCGAAACTCTTTTATGGCGCTTACAGGTCTCTGCTCTAGCAGCTCTAGCAAATAATTTTCTGATTCGGTTAAATCAAAAAGTGCCGTTGCAGAAATCGCGACGATGAGCGTATTACTAAAATCGACTGCCATGATTTTCTCTATTTATAAAGTTATCTATTCGGAAATGCCAACCAGTTTACTACATTCACAAGCCCTTAGAATGATAAGAAAAGTTATCCACGTATAATGTCATTTAGTATAAAAACCACCTTCTAAGTAATCCAAATGACCGCTCAAAAAATGTCTCATAATGTGACTTTATATGCCTTTATGTGGAATAATTTAACCATAGAATTGTTATGTCGACTTTTTCTTTTATCATAAAAAAGCCATATTGCTATAAAAACAATATGGCCCTATTAATCAACAATACAGATGAACGACGAAGCTATGATTTTCTAAGCTTACTTTTATCAATAGCGCTTACGTTAGCAGCACTAAAGATACCGCCGGAAAGGCGACCAAAATAACCAGTCGAATCAGATCAGAGACAATGAACGGTGCGACCCCGCGGAACATATCAGACAGCTTAATATGCGGTGCCATTGCCTTAATGACAAAGATATTCATCCCCATCGGCGGCGTAATCAGTCCAAGCTCTACTGTCAATACAGCGATGATACCAAACCATACGGGATCAAACCCTAACGCCACAATGATTGGATATACCACTGGAATGGTAATGACCAGCATCGCCAAAGCATCCATGAACAACCCTAAGAGGAAGTACATGATTAAGATACAGATCAGTACAATCATTGGGCTAACTGCTAATGTACCAATCCAAGTCGCTAAGGTATAAGACAAGCGTGAAACGGAGATAAAGTAACCCAAGGCTTCTGCACCCAGCAGCATAAAGAACACCACCGCTGATAATGCAAGCGTTTCAATCAAAGATTGCTTTAGACCTTTTATACGCATGCCTTTGGCAAAAGCATAAGCCCAAGAAACAAAAGCACCGACTGCTGCTCCTTCTGTTGGGGTAAATAATCCAAAGAAAATACCAGCAATAATCACAATAAAAATAAAGCTAAATGGTATGAGTCCCGTCAATGACAGCAGCTTGGCTTTCCAAGAAGTAGGCTCACCGCGACGCGCTAAATGCGGCTTCCAGCGTACCATAATCATAACAGTGATTGAATACATCACCATGCCCAAAATCCCAGGCAAGAAACCAGCGATGAACATGTCACCGACTGACTGCTGGGTTAAGATGGCATAAACCAGTAGCGCAATGCTAGGCGGAATCATAATACCTAACGTGCCACCCGCTGCTAAAATACCACAGGCAAAACCTGGTTGATAACCATACTTCTCCATTTGTGGCAGCGCAACCTTGGTCATAGTGGACGCTGTGGCTAAGGATGAGCCTGAGATAGAAGCAAAAATACCAGACGATCCTATACCAGCGATACCCAAACTACCCCTCACTCCACCAAAAATAGTTCGGGTAGCTTCAAACAATTTCCCTGCCATCCCTGAATGAGTGGCAAAAACGCCCATTAAAATAAATAAGGGAATCGCACTAAAGTCATACTTTGCCAAAACATCGACTGGGATGTCTTTGAGCATTTGTAATGCACCACTGGGTGCCGTCACTGCGCCAAAACCAACCAATCCAACACCTAACATGGCAAGCGCCACTGGTACTCGTAGGACAACAAGCAAGATCATGACAACTAGGCCAATCGCACCGATAATTTCTGGACTCATGCGCCTGTCTCCTCGGCGTCAAAGAACTCGCCCGTTTTAAAGATATTAATGGATTCGATTAATGAGCGAATGGCGAGTAAGAGACTTAAAAATGCACTAAATGCATAGATGGGCATCATTGACAACCTAAGATCTTGAGTGACTTTGCCGTATTCTATGGCATCAACAGCACTCTCATAAAGCCCCCAAGCAAAGACGATACCAATGATAAAAAAGCCCATCATAAAGACGCCCATCATATAACCTTTAATGGCTTGCGGCATTTTTTGGGTAAAGACATCAACGATGATTTGTGAGCGTTCGACGAAAGCGCCAAAGGCAGCAAGTAAAGCAAACAGCATGAAGTAAGAAACGATCTCTACACTGCCTTTAACAGTAAAGCCAAACTCGCCACCAGTCAGCTTGAAAATATAACGAGCAGTCACATCGAGCATCGTTGTGAGAACAATAATAATAAGACTGATACCACCAATAAACTGGCATAATCTAGAGATTAGAATGCTGATTTTTACTAAAAACACCATGTGACACCTCCAACGGGTTATACCACTTTACAAGCAGCACTGGCAGCTTTTGCTTTCTCATAGACACTATCAGCATCTAAACCCAAAGCATTGACATCACTTAGATATTTTTTAGTACCTTTTTCAAGTGGTCCTTTCCAATCAGGATCATTCAATGGATCAGGAATTTCAACGATCTCATCGCCTTTAGCTTTAGCAGCTTGAATGGCCATTTGATCATGCTTATCAAACACTTCACCAACTTTATTAGCCAATGCCATTCCTGAGTTTTTATCCAACACTTGCTTTAAATCATCAGGTAAGTTGTTATATTTATCCTTATTCATAGTAACCATCAGCGCCGAACTATAAAAAGGAATATTGGTGTGATATTTAGTGATTTCATCGATTTTGAATGCTGTTACGGCTTCCCATGGAAAACTCAACCCATCGACGACGCCGCGCTGTAGCGAGGTATACATATCATTAGCAGGCAATCCTACTGGTGATGCCCCAGCGCTTTCGATAATGTCACCCGCGACCGCAGAAGGGCGGCGGATGCGCATGCCTTTCATGTCTTCAGGAGTCCGAATCAACTTATCCGTAGTATGCAGTGAGCCAGGTCCAGCACCATACATGAATAGTAGATGTGAGTCTTCATACTCACTAGCAAGCGTGCCATCCTCATAAAGAGTCTGAAGCATACAACTCATTTGAGTCGCTGAGTTTGATAAACCAGGAAGTTCAGTGATTTGAGTTAAAGGAAAACGACCACTGGTATAACCATGTGCTTGTGAGCCGATATCTATCGTACCTTTAGCAGCAGATTCGTACGTAACATCTGCTTTGGCAAGACCCGCGGAAGGATACAACTCTACTTTTAAGCGACCATTAGAATCTGTTTCAATTTGCTTTGCCCAAGGTTCAAAAACCTCTGTACTGATAGAGGAGGTTGCTGGCCAAAAGTGAGAGAAGCGTAAAACGGTCGTTTCTTGAGAGGTTGCTGATGAGCCATCAGTCGTGTTAGCAGATTGGTTAGAGCAGCCTAAAAGACTTACAGCCGCTAAGGCACCAATTAAAAAAAGAGGAGCTAGCTTCATTATCAATTCCTTTTGATAATTGTAAAAATAGGAGTAATACATCACTGGTAAATAATCCAATATATCAGATGTAATAATTTACAAGTTTTAAATATATCTTTTACATACCTGTAATAAAAATCTAGTTTAAAATTAGCAGCTATAATGATATAAGTCAAATCATTTTGATGGCAGGACTAAAAATTATATTCATAAAATTGCATAGCAATTAAACAAAGAAAATCGTCAATTCAAATAGAAAATACACTTATAGAGTGTGAATTATAAAAGTAAGTTAGATTAAGTATAATTTTACACTTAATCTTCCAACCCCCAGGCAAAGAAAAACCCCCTGTGACATAAGTCGCAGGGGGTTTTTCTTAGAATAGAGAGCTGACGATGACCTACTCTCACATGGACGAATCCACACTACCATTGGCGCAATGATGTTTCACTTCTGAG